>CAWFHJ010000001.1:0-10530 GCA_963815585.1 uncultured Actinomycetota bacterium
CTCGGAGGCCGAGGCCGCCGCCGCTGAGGCGGCACCCACGACGCCCGTCCCTGCGGCGGAGCTGCCGGACCTGAGCGACATGGACCTGTCCAACCCGGCCGCCAGCGGTGGCGGTGAGGGCGAGAGCCTGGTCGGCCGCAACAAGGCCGAGCGTGGCCCGCAGCGCAGGGCCCGCAAGGGCGCTGCGACGCCGTCGACCGAGGCCGGCGCCAACACGCAGCTCCAGCTGCAGGGTGCGTTCGGGCAGGGTGGCGCGGAGACGGCCGACGTGTTCGAGGCCGACGAGGAGCCGGTGCCGGTCACCTCGCAGAGCTCCTCGGTGGTCGAGCCTGACGAGACCCGTGACGTGCGGGCGCTGGCGAAGCCGCCGGTGCGCAAGCTGGCCAAGGACCTCGGGGTCGACCTGGCCACCCTGACCGCGACCGGGCCGAACGGCTCGATCACGCGCGCCGACGTCGAGGGTGCGACGGCGGCGCCGTCGCCGACGGCCCAGCCCGCGGGTCCGCGCCACGCGGGTGCGTCCGGCGAGCGCGAGTACCGCGAGCCGATCAAGGGCGTCCGCAAGGTGATGGGCCAGGCAATGGTGCAGTCGGCGTTCACGCTGCCGCACGTCACCGAGTGGGTCACCGTCGACGTCACCCCCACGATGGAGCTGGTGTCGCGGCTCAAGGCGCACCGCGAGTTCAAGGGCGTGCGCGTCTCGCCCCTGCTGGTGCTGGCCCGTGCCTCGATGCTGGCGATGCGGCGCACGCCGGAGATCAACTCGTGGTGGGACGAGGCGGCCCAGGAGGTCGTGTTCAAGCGCTACGTGAACCTCGGCATCGCCGCCGCGACCCCGCGCGGGCTCGTCGTACCCAACGTGAAGGACGCCGAGTCGCTGTCCCTGGTCGAGCTGGCCGGCGCGCTGGGCGACCTGACCGCGGTCGCGCGCGAGGGCAAGACCCAGCCCGCCGACATGGCGGGCGGCACGTTCACGATCACCAACGTCGGCCCGTTCGGCGTCGACGCCGGCACTCCGATCATCAACCCGGGCGAGTCCGCGATCCTGTGCTTCGGCGCCACCAAACGCCAGCCGTGGGTGGTCTCGACAGGCTCGACCTCCGGTGGAGAGGACACCGAGTCGATCGAGATCCGCGACGTGTGCACCCTCGCGCTGTCCTTCGACCACCGCCACGTCGACGGCGAGAAGGGCTCCCGCTTCCTCGCCGACGTCGCCGGGATCATGGCCGACCCCGGGACCGCCCTGCTGTTCTGAGCGTGCTGCAGGTTCACCACGGTATGCAGGGCAACCTGCGCCTCCCACGACGAGCCCATCGTGGGGAGTGCATGTTCGTCTGCATACCGTGGTGAAACCTCACCGCTCGACCCCGCACCCACGACCCCGTGGCGCACGCAGGAGCAGGCGCACCGGCAGATACGCTGGCCACCATGGGGTCACCTGCACGGATCCACGCGGACGCGGCTCGGGAACGGGTCGGCACGTCGGCGACGGTGATCACCGGGATCCGCACGGTGATCGCGGTCGCGCTCGCGGTGTGGGCGGCCTACCACGAGAACCTGACGCTGCTGGTCGTGTCCCTGGTCGTCTACTGGGTCGGTGACTCCCTCGACGGGATCGTGGCCCGCATCCGCGACTGCGAGACGCGCACCGGCGCGGCGCTCGACATCCTGAGCGACCGGTTCTGCGCGGCGGCGTTCTACGTCGGGCTGGCCTGGACGCTGCCGCACCTGGGGCCGGCGATCTTCGTCTACCTGGCCGAGTTCATGGTGATCGACTGCTTCTTGTCGCTGTCGTTCCTGGCCTGGCCGATCACCAGCCCCAACTACTTCTACGTCGTCGACCGCCGGATCTGGCTGTTCAACTGGTCGCGGGCGGGCAAGACGGTCAACTCCGGGCTGTTCGCGGTGATGCTGCTGCTCACCCGCGACTACGCCTGGGGCATGTGGCTCGGCCTCGTGATCGCGATCGGGCTGTTCACGATGAAGTCGGTCTCGCTGGTCTGGATGATGCGGCTGGGCATCCCGGTGCCGACCGGCGAGCTGCCGAACGAAGCCGAGGCAGGCACCGACGCGCCGGTGACCACGGGTCGCGCGTGAAGCTGGTCCTGACCACGATCCTGGTCGGGTTCGGGTCGGCCGTGCTGCCGCTCATCAACATCGAGGCCTACCTGGGCGCGCTCGGCGCAGCCGTCACGAGTACGACGCCGATGGTGGTCGCCGTCTCCGCCGCCGCGGCGGTCGGGCAGACCATCGGCAAGGTGGTGCTGTACTACGCCGCCGAGTGGGCGATGAACCTGCCGTGGATCCGGAGGAAGATGGCGAAGCCCAAGTGGCAGGCGTCGTACGCCCGCTGGCAGGTCCGGATCGCCGAGCACCCCGGCCAGACCGCGGCGCTGCTGTTCGCGTCGGCGTCGCTGGGCTTCCCGCCGCTGCTGGTGATCGCGGTGCTGGCCGGGCAGCTGCGCGTGAACATCTGGCTCTTCGTGACCATGTGCGTCACTGGCCGCTTCCTGCGGTTCCTGGTGATCCTCGGTGCCGTCGACTGGCTGGCGCACTGATGGACGTCCGCGAGATCACGCCGGCCCACAGCGCCGACCTGCGCCGCGAGGTGCTCCGTGGCGGCCGCGACGTGCCCCTCCCCGGCGACGAGTCCCCGGCCCACCACGTCGGGGTGTACGACGGGGAGCACCTGGTCGCGACCGGCAACGTGCGCGAGGAGCGGGCGGCGTGGGCGCCGGACGAGCCGGGCTGGCGGGTGCGCGGGATGGCCACCGACCCGTCGCGCCGGGGCCGGGGTGCGGGCGCGCTCGTGCTTGACGCCCTGGTCGCCCACGCGATCGAGCACGGCGGCGGTGTGCTCTGGTGCAACGCGCGCACCCCGGCGCGGTCCTTCTACGAGCGGGCCGGGCTGGTCACGCGCGGCGACGAGTGGGTCGACCCGGAGATCGGGCCGCACGTCCTCATGTGGCGCGCGCTCTAGAGAACCGGTCGGTCCGGTGCCGCACCAGCTCGTCCGGGTCGCTGCCCCACAGCCGACCGAGCTCCCAGCGGAGCACCTCGCCCACGCGACGGCAGAACTCCTCGGGCTCGTCGGCCGCGTCCGGCTTCTCGGCGACGATCCGGTCCACCATGCCGACGTCGCGCAGGTCGGTCGAGCGCACCTGCTGCTCGCGCGCCATGGCGGGCGCGTGGTCGACGTCGCGGTGCACGATCGCGCTCGCCCCCTCGGGTGGCAGCGGCGACAGCCAGGCGTGCTGTGCGGCGATCACCCGGTCGGCCGGCAGCAGCGCGAGCGCGCCGCCTCCGTTGCCCTCGCCGAGCATCAGGCACAGCGTCGGCGCCCGCAGCGTGACCAGGTCGGACAGGCAGCGCGCGATCTCGCCGGCCAGCCCGCCCTCCTCGGCCTCGGGTGACAGGGCGGCGCCCGGGGTGTCGATCACGGTCATCAGCGGCAGCCCGAGCTCGACCGCGAGCCGCATCCCGCGCCGTGCCTCCCGGAGGGCGCCGGGGCCGAGCGGGTGCGCGGTCGTCTGGCCGCGCCGGTCCTGACCGAGGAACACGCAGGGCGCGTCGCCGAAGCGGGCGAGCGCGATCAGCAGGCCCGGGTCGCTCTCGCCCTGGCCGGTGCCGTTGAGCGGGATCACGTCGGTGGCGGCGTACCGCAGCAACCGTCGTACGCCGGGCCGCTCCGGGCGCCTCGACCGGGTGATCGCATCCCAGGCGTCGATCTCCGGGATCGGGTCGTCGGCCGGCTCGGGCGCCTCGTGCGGGACCGGCCGCGACACCAGGATCTCCACCGCCCGGTGCAGGATGTCGCCGATCTGGTCCGGCGGCAGCACCGCGTCGACCAGGCCGTGCGCGTAGAGGTTCTCCGAGGTCTGCACGCCCTCCGGGAACGGGTGCCCGTAGAGCGCCTCGTAGACCCGCGGGCCGAGGAACCCCACCAGCGCGCCGGGCTCCGCGACGGTCACGTGCCCGAGCGATCCCCACGAGGCCATCACGCCACCGGTGGTGGGGTGCCGCAGGTAGACGAGGTACGGCAGGCCGGCGGCCTTGTGGCGGGCGATTGCTGCAGTGATCCGGATCATCTCGATGAACGCCGGCGTGCCCTCCTGCATGCGCGTGCCACCGCTGGCCGTCGCCGCCAGCAGGGGGAGCCGCTCACGGGTCGCCCGCTCGACGGCGGTCACCAGCCGCGACGCTGCCCCGGCACCGATCGACCCCGCCTGGTGGCCGAACTCGCTGACCAGCACCGCCACCCGTCGGCCGCGGAGGAGGCCCTCCCCGGTCAGCACCGACTCCTCGCCGGGCTCGTCCCACGACGTCCAGGACCCCTCGTCGAGGACCAGGTCGATCAGCTCATGCGCGCTCAGGCGGCTCATCCGGCGGATCGTAGTCTCGTCGGTGGTCCGGGTCGGCCAGGTCCAGCCCGACCCGGGTGAGCACGCGGGCCTTGCGCACCCACGCCCGGGCGCGCCACGCGGCCAGCAGGAGCACCACCACCACGATGGCGACGACCTTCCACGTGTCGCTCATCTCCCGAACCTCTCACGCCGGAGCCGTCCCGCGCTCGGGGTGCCCCGTTACCGTGGGGGCATGGTGAGTCCGGTACGTCGGCTGGTGCTTCTCGGTGCCGTGCTGGCCGGGCTGTTCGCCCTGCACGGGCTCGGCGACCATGGAGCCGACGAGCCGCACGTGATGGCGCACCTCGCCGGGTCGGCCGCACCGCACGCCGATGCCGGGGTCACCTCAGCGCAGCCGTCCGCGATGGCGGGGATGACCGGAGGCTGCCTGGCCTTCCTCGGGCTGCTGCTCCTCGGACTTCGCCGACGAGACGGCCGTGGGGAGCCGTTGGCTGCCGTACCGAGCCAGCCGTGCGCGCTGGGACGCACCGGGTCCGCGGTCGAGCGCGCACCCCCTCCCTTCGAGCTCCTGTCGGTGCGTCGCTGCTGAGGAGCCCTGCCCGTCCGCGACACGCGGTCGGGGACTCCGGCACGCCCTCACCACACCGACCTCCAGGAGAACACCATGCGCACGACCCTGATCACCCTGCTCGTCGTCCTCGGCCTCACCCTCTCCGGCTGCGGCGACGGTGGCACGGACGAGCCCTCCAGCGCCAAGCCGTACGACGAGGCCGACGTCGCGTTCGCGACCGACATGCTCCCGCACCACGCCCAGGCGCTGTCGATGATCGACCTCACCGTCGGCCGCCGCCTCGAACCCGAGGTGATGCAGCTGATCGAGGACATCCGCTCCGCCCAGACGCCCGAGATCGAGACCATGGCCGGCTGGCTGGAGGGCTGGGGCAAGAAGGTCCCCGAGACGGGCCGCGGCCACAGCATGGAGGGCATGGACGAGCACACGATGGACATGCCCGGGATGATGAGCGACCAGGAGATGGCCGACCTGAAGTCGGCCACCGGGACGGCCTTCCAGCGGATGTTCCTGCAGATGATGATCCGCCACCACGAGGGTGCGGTCGCGATGGCACGGGTCGAGCAGACGGACGGGAAGTTCCCCGCGGCCGTGTCCCTCGCGCGCTCGATCGAGAAGGGGCAGCGCTCCGAGATCAACACCATGGAGCGGCTGCTCGCCGGCTGATCAGGCCGGACCGGCGGTGTCGTCGGTGATCAGGACGGAGTCTCCTCCGCGAGCAGCCAGGTCGTGAAGAAGTCGGCCAGATCCTGACCGGACTCCTTGCTCCACCAGGAGACGAGCTGGTCGCGGTCCTCGTTGGCGTACAGGTGGTCCCGGATCCAGTCCTTGCGCAGCTGGGAGAAGGTCGCGTCACCGAGCTTGTCGTGCAGCACCCGCCACATCAGGGCCGCGCAGTAGTACACGTTGCCCTGCGCGAACTGGTCCTTCTTGAACGCGCCGGGTGGGCCGAAGCGGGAGCGCAGGACGTTGTCGGCCGAGCGGAACTGCGACTCCCAGCCGTCCCAGGTCTGTGTGCCGTGGGTGACGGTCCACTCCGCCTGGAGGTACGTCGCCATGCCCTCGTTCATCCAGACGTCACGCCAGTCCGCGGGTGTGACCGCGTCTCCGTACCACTGGTGCGCCAGCTCGTGTGCGACGACCTGACCGCCGTCGTCCTCCTGGATCGACTCGCGGCCGAGCGTGATCATGTCCTGGGTCTCCATGCCGCTGGCCTGCGGCACGATCAGGAAACCCATCCGGTCCGACGGCAGCGGCCCGAGCCGGTCCTCGAGCCAGCCGATCGCCTCCGGCGCGACGCGCACGACGCGCAGCAGCGCCTTGTCCCGCGGCCGCACCCAGTAGCTGATCGGCAGCCCGTGCGGACCCTTGTCGTCGTAGCGCTGGTAGGGGCCGATCGCGATCGTCACCAGGTACGACGCGGCCGGGTGCGTGAGCCGCCAGGCGGTGCGGGTGCGTCCGGCCTTCGTGCTGCGGGTCAGCAGCTGTCCGTTGGAGACGCCGACCCAGCGGCCCGGGACGTCGACCTTCACGTCGTAGAACGCCTTGTCGGCGGGCTGGTCGTTGACCGGGTACCAGGTGAACGCGCCGTACGGCTCCTGCATCGTCCGCACCTCGCCGTCGGGCAGCGTGGTCCAGCCGAGACCGGGGGTGTCGCCCCGGCTGGTCGGCGCCTTGGCCGGTTTGGGCGTGCCGGCGTACGTGACGTCGAGCGTGTAGAGCCGGTCCTTGACCACCGGTGCCGAGACCAGCAGGTCCTTGCCCGGGTGGGTGAACGAGACCTTCGCGCCGTCGAGCCGCACCCGGGACGGCTTGAGCTGGCGGGCCAGGTCGAGCCTGACCCGGTCGGTGGTTGCGGTGGCGCGGAAGCGGATCGCGGCGGTGCCGGACAGCGTCCACCGGTGGTCGAGCTTGTCGATACCCCAGCGGATCTCCAGGCCGTAGTGGAGGGCGTCGACGTCGGGCTCGCCGATGTCGGGGTAGACGCTGTCCTCGCGCACCGAGGACGCGGCGTCGCCGTAGGGACCGGGCACGTCGGGCGGGGGAGGGACGACCGCGGAGGTGGCCGGTGGTGTCGCCTTGGGCGCGGTGGTCGGCGCAGGTTCCCCGCCACAGCCGGAGACCAGGAGTGCGATCACGACGATCGCGGCCGGCAGCGCACGCATGCCGAGCAGTCTCGCTCAGTGCCCCGGCTCCTGTCCGGACCCGGCGAGGATCGACTCCACTTCGTGAGGTTCCGGCCCCTCGCTCTCAGGGGTAGCGGATCCCGGTGGCCTCCTCGCTGAGCTCCCACAGCCGGCGCTGCGCCTCGGGGTCGCGGGAGAGCCGGTTGGACCGCACCACCTGGGGCGGCCCGGCGAGCTGGCCGAAGTGCTCGGGTCCGACGTAGGTCGACCCGGGCAGGGGTGCCGTCGCCGCCATCAGGCTCGGCCAGGCGCCCATGTGGGCCGGCTGGCCGACCAGCTCGAAGAAGCCCTGCAGGATGTCGGCGCGTCGCTCGCCGCCGGCCCGGCGACCGCTGCCCATCAGCTCGGTCGCGCTGTAGCCCGGGTGCGCCGCGAGCGCGATCACGGGCAGCCCCTTGGCGCGCAGTCGCCGGTCGAGCTCGTAGCTGAAGAGCAGGTCGGCCAGCTTGGACTGGGCGTAGGACCCCCAGCGGGAGTAGCGCACGGGCTTGCGGCGCGGGTCCTTCAGAGGTGCCCGGCGGGCCAGCCTGTGCGCCTGGGAGGCGACGGCGACGACCCGGCCGGCTCCGCTCTCGACGAGCCGCGGCAGCAGCAGCCCGGTCAGCAGGAACGGCCCGAAGTGGTTGGTCGCGAGCTGGAGCTCGAAGCCGTCGCCGGTGCGCTTGTACGGCGGCGCCATCACGCCGGCGTTGTTGACCAGCACGTCGATCGGGCCGAGGTCCTGCGCCTGCTCGGCTGCCCGTCGTACGGACCCCAGGTCGGAGACGTCGACGATCAGCTCGCGGAGCCGGGCACCGGGCACCTCGCCCTCGAGCTGTGAGCGGGTGCGGGTCAGCTTGTCCTGCGAGCGGGCCGCGAGCACCACCTCCGCGCCAGCACGTGCGAGCTCGAGTGCGGTCTGGGTGCCGATCCCGGCGGTCACGCCGGTGACCAGGATCCGGCGACCGGTCTGGTCGGGGATGTCGGCCGGGGTCCAGCTCACGGGGTCATCGACAGGCTCGCACGGAGCCGCTGACCGAGGTCCTCGTCGCCGACCACCTCGACGTGCTGGGTCTCGGGTGCTCGCCGTCCGCCGCAGAGCACCACGAACGTGCCGGTGTCGAGCCGCAGGGTGGTGTCGACCTCGGTGTCCTCCGGGGCGGCGGCACCGCGGCCGTCCTCGCCGACGGTCACCGCGAACCGGTGTCCGCTGTCGGTCAGCTCGACCGCCGCGGACTGGCCGGGTGCGGCCCCGACCTTCTTGCCCCAGACGAAGCCGAGCCCGTGCGCGAAGACCCCGACCACGTGCCGCGCGGCCACGGAGTCGAGGTGGTCGGGCCGGTCGGTGGCGCGCCGGATGTCCTGCTCGTGCATCCACACGTCGAGCGGACGGTTGGAGAGCAGGGTGTGCCAGTTCCAGCCGATGTCGCCGGGTGTCTTCGGGGGACTCCCGGCGCCGTCGTCCGGCGGGTTGACGCGGGTCTCGCTCAGTCGGCGGCCGGTCACCGCCGCGATCTCCGCGAGCAGGTCGTCGCGGCTGCGGTCCTTGCGGGCGATCACGCCCTGCTCGGTGTAGAAGCCCATCAGGCTGGTCACGTGGGGGAGACCCTGCGGCACGGTGACCGTCTCCTCGGGTGCGCCCGCGATCACCGCCTCGAGGTGCGCGGTGTGGCTGACCAGGTCGTGCACGCTCCAGCCGGGCAGGTCGGTGGGCAGCTCCCACTCGCTCTCGTCGAGCTCGCCGACCAGCCCGGTGAAGTCGTTCCGGGCGGACTCGAACACGTCCAGCAGGGCGAGCAGACGTTCCCGATCGGTCATGGCGCGCACCCTAGCGACACGCGAGCACCACCGAGCAACCCGACGCCGCCTGACCACGACGACACGTCGGTGACCGGTGCCGATCAGCGCTGGATGTCGCGACGCTCCTCGACGACCTTGGTGCGGCTGCGCTGCTGGTTCGTGACCAGCGCCAGGATGATCGCGATCACGCCGACGACCATCAAGATGATGCCGAGCGTGTCGTCGGTGACCCCGGGGATGTCGATCTCGACAGCCCAGTAGAGGATCGCGCCCACGACCAGCAGGACGACGCCTACTCCGACTCCCATGGCTGTGCTCCCTTGCACTCGGTGTTGCCGTTGACCCGATGGGTTCCGATGGTAGGGCCGTGCGTGGGCGAATGGCGGCACGTGGGTACGTTCGGCTCATGCCGGAGTCCGTGTCGTACGCGCGCTACGTCGCCCTCGGGGACAGCCAGACCGAGGGTCTTAACGACGGCGACGACGCCACCGGGATCCGCGGCTGGGCCGACCGGCTGGCCGAGGCGCTGGCGACGAGCACGAGTCCCGGCCTCCACTACGCGAACCTCGCGGTCCGCGGCTGCCGGGCCCGCCACGTGCGGCACGGCCAGCTCGACGCCGCGCTCGCGCTGCGGCCCGACCTGGCCAGCGTCGTGGTCGGCATGAACGACCTGCTGCGTCACGACTACGACGTGGACGCGACGGTGCGCGACGTCGAGGAGACGTTCGCCGCGCTCACCGCGACCGGCTGCCGGGTGGTCACGATGACCTTCCCCGACATCGGCCGGATGCTGCCGGTGATGGCCTGGCTGCGGCCCCGGGAGGTGGAGCTCCACCGTCGCCTCGTCGCCGCTGCGGAGCGCCACGACGTGACAGTGCTCGACCTGTTCCCGCTCGCGATGTGCGGCGACCCCGCGATGTGGAGCCACGACCGGATCCACGGCAGCAGCGAGGGTCATGCCCGGATCGCGGCAGGCATGGCCGAGGTGATGGGGCTGCCGGGCAGCGACCCGGCCTGGCGTGAGTCCGCGCCGTCCGGCACCAGCCTGCTCGGCGCCGTACGACGGGACGCGTGGTGGACGGCCACGTTCGTCGTACCCTTCCTGACCCGGCAGCTGCTCGGCCGTGGCCCGGGCGCCGGCCGCTCGGCCAAGCGCCCGGAGCTGGAGCCCGTGCGGATCGACGACGACCGGAGGAGCACGTGTCCGACCACCCCGTGCTGATGCACACCGCGCTGGACGCCACCGACGTCCGGGGGCTCGCCGAGTTCTACCGCGAGCTGCTCGGGCTGCACTACCGCCCGGGGGACGAGCCGCCGACCGACGGCACCGACGACGCGGACTGGCTGGTGCTGCTCGACCCCGACGGCGTCCGCGTGCTGGCGTTCAACCAGGTCGACGCGCTGGAGCGCCCGACGTGGCCGGCGTCGGAGGAGGTGCCCAAGCAGATGCACCACGACTACCGGCTGCCCGATGTCGGGGCGCTGGAGCGCAGCCGGCTGCGTGCCGAGGAGCTCGGCGCCACGCTGCTGCTGGACCGCACGGGCTCCGAGCGGGAGCCGCTCTACGTCCTGGCCGACCCGGCAGGGCACCCGTTCTGTCTGCTCGTCGGCCAGGAGTAGGCCGTCTCCT
>CAWFHJ010000002.1:0-41736 GCA_963815585.1 uncultured Actinomycetota bacterium
GCCCAGCACCACGGCCAGCACGACGAGCAGCACGAGCACGACGACGTCGCCGAGCCGAGGCCGCCGCTCGAGCTGGAGGTGCGCCGCAACGCCGGTGTCGCCGCGCTCGTGGGCGCGCGGCGTCCACGCTGGCGATCGCCTACGTCGCCCGCGCCGCCTCGACCGGGGGAGTGCTGGACTGGGGCTTCGCGGTCGTCCTCGGCGGCCTCGGCATCTCCCAGCTGGTGTCCCTGGTGGACTCCCGCACGCCGCTGCTGGTCGCCGACGGGTTCGGCATCCGGCTCCGGCTCGGCCGTGAGTGGCGCGGCCTGCCCTGGGACTCCCTCGAGCAGGTCGTCGTCGAGCCGCGCACCTCGCTGATCCACGACGGACGGCTGGTGGTCGCACCGCGGCACCTGAACCGTGCGCTCGAGGGCCTCGACGGCAAGGCCAGGCGCCAGGTCGCGGTCAACCAGTCGCTGTACGCCGCCCCGCTGGTGGTGCCGCTGGGGATGACCACCCGGGTCTCGACCGACGACCTCGTCACCGACCTCGCGGTGCTGTCCCACGGCCGCGCGGCGGTCGTCGAGATCGCCGGGTACGTCGCCCAGCCCGTGCTGCCGGACTCCCCGGCCACCGTGAGCCGCCGCGAGCGGATCCGCGAGGGGCACCGGGTCACCGAGGCGCACGCCGTCGGCGGGGACACCCAGATCGAGGGCCACGACCCACGCACCGCTCGCGTGCTCGGTGGCCTCGGCACCTTCGTGTCCCGGATCGGCCACGGCCGCGCCCACGACGTCGACGCCGACCAGCCGCACCACGAGCCCGCCACGGCCCTCCACGACGAGGAGCCGGCTGCGCCGTCCTACCCGCCGGCGGCACTGCTCCGCGACGCACGCCCGGCTGCGCGCATCGAGGTGCGCCTCGACCAGCCGGCACTGATGACCAGCGCCGCGCCGAAGCTCCGCTACGACGCCGACGGCGATGACATGCGCCGCGGACTGCCCGAGGACGACGAGCTCCGCCGCCGCGACGAGCTGTGGGAGAGCCAGGGAGTGGTCCCGATCGCCCGCCCCGGTCACGCGGTCGCGCCGCTGGTGATCGACGACTTCGCCACCGAGCCGGCCCTGGCGCCGGTGATCGGCCCGCGGATCGAGCAGGCGCGCACCCGGCTCGGCTTCGGCATCGACACGCTGAGCACCCGCACCCGGATCCGGCCACACGTGCTGGAGGCGATCGAGGTCGACGACTTCGAGCCCTGCGGCGGCGACTTCTACGCCCGCGGCCATCTGCGCACGCTGGCCACCGTGCTCGGACTGCCGGGCGAGGAGCTGGTCGCCGAGTTCGACGAGCGCTACTCCTCGGCGCCGATCAACGCCCGCCGGGTGTTCGAGGCAGAGCTCGCGACCGGCATGTCCGGCGGGATCAAGACCTCGATCGGCGGTCCCCGCTGGGGGCTGATGATGGGAGTCGTGCTGGCCCTGGTCCTCGCCTGGGGGGTCGCGCGGCTGTTCACCGACACTCCGGAGCAGGTCACCGCCCAGAGCCCGGTGCTCAACGGGTCGGCCGGTCTGGCCTCCGACCAGGAGCCGATCACGTCCTCGTTGGGCACACCCGTGAAGATGACCGTCAAGGCGGTCCGCGGGCCGTCCGACGTGCTGGTGCGCGACCACAGTGGCGCGATCCTGTGGGCCGGTCACCTGGTCAAGGGCGGCCACAAGCAGCTGTTCGGCACCGGTCCGTTCACGGTCCGGGCGGTGCACCCCGCCGCGGTCGACGTCTGGGTCGCTGGCAAGGCCCGGGGCGTGGTCGGTGACGGCGACCGGGCCGCGCGTCGTACCTTCCGCTGACACGGGCTCAGGGCCGATTCGGGGACGGCGCCCGCCGTACGGGATACTCGGTCAGATGACTGCCCCCACGACCGTCGCGCTGGTCACACTCGGCTGCGCGCGCAACGAGGTCGACTCCGAGGAGCTCGCGGGGCGGCTGGAGGCCGGCGGGTTCGCGCTGGTCGACGACCCGTCCGACGCGCAGACCGTGGTGGTCAACACCTGCGGCTTCGTCGAGCAGGCCAAGAAGGACAGCGTCGACACGCTGCTGGCGGCCGCCGACCTGAAGGGCACGTCGGGCACCCAGGCCGTGGTCGCGGTCGGCTGCCTCGCGGAGCGGTACGGCGACCAGCTCGCGGCGTCACTGCCCGAGGCCGACGCGGTGCTCGGCTTCGACGACTACCCCGACATCGCCGACCGGCTGCGCGGCATCCTGGCCGGCGAGGCGCACCACCCGCACACGCCGCAGGACCGCCGCAAGCTGCTCCCGATCTCGCCCGCCGAGCGCTCGACCGCCGGCGTGGTCGTGCCGGGGCATGCTCCGGTGGTCGAGCCTGTCGAGAGCATCGGTGCAGGCGCGCCCGCCTCCGGCCCGCGCACCGTCCGGCGCCGGCTCGACGGCGGCCCGATGGCTCCGCTCAAGCTGGCCAGCGGCTGTGACCGGCGCTGCTCGTTCTGCGCGATCCCGAGCTTCCGCGGGTCGTTCGTCTCGCGCCGGCCGACCGACGTCGTCAACGAGGCACGCTGGCTGGGGGAGCAGGGAGTCAAGGAGCTGTTCCTGGTCAGCGAGAACTCCACCTCCTACGGCAAGGACCTCGGTGACCTGCGGCTGCTCGAGCGGCTGCTGCCCGAGCTCGCCGAGATCGACACGGTGGAGCGGGTGCGCGTGTCCTACCTCCAGCCTGCGGAGACCCGGCCCGGCCTGGTCACGGCGATCGCGAGCACGCCCGGCGTGGCGCCGTACTTCGACCTGTCCTTCCAGCACGCCTCCGGTCCGCTGCTGCGACGGATGCGCCGCTTCGGCGACGCGGAGAGCTTTCTCGTGCTGCTGGAGCAGATCCGCAGCCAGGCCCCCGAGGCCGGCGTGCGCTCGAACTTCATCGTCGGTTTCCCCGGCGAGACCGAGGACGACCTCGCGACCCTCTGCTCGTTCCTCGAGGGGGCCAGGCTCGACGCGATCGGCGTCTTCGGCTACTCCGACGAGGACGGCACGGAGGCCGCGTCGTACGACGGGAAGCTGGACGACGACGAGGTCCGCGACCGCGTGGAGCACGTCACCCGGCTGGTCGACGAGCTGACCTCCCAGCGGGCCGAGGACCGGATCGGCGAGGAGGTTCTGGTGCTCGTCGAGTCGGTCGAGGACGGCGAGACCGTCGGCCGGGCCGCACACCAGGGCCCCGAGGTCGACGGTGCGACGTACCTCCGGGCGCCTGCGTCGGTCGGTGACCTGGTGCGGGCCGAGGTCGTCGGCACGGACGGCGTCGACCTGGTCGCGAAGGCCCTCGGATGAGCGACACCCCCGCGGATGAAGAGCAGGCCGTCAGCAACTGGAACGTGCCCAACGCGCTGACCACCCTGCGCATCGTGATGGTGCCGTTCTTCGGCTGGGCGCTGCTGCACGACGGCGGCGACTCCAACGGCTGGCGCTGGGTGGCCTACGTGCTGTTCGTGGTCGCCATGATCACCGACAAGATCGACGGAGACCTGGCCCGCAAGCACAACCTGATCACGAACTTCGGCAAGATCGCCGACCCGATCGCCGACAAGGCGATGACCGGCATGGCCTTCATCGGGCTCTCGGTGATCGGTGAGCTGTGGTGGTGGATCACCGTCGTCGTGCTGATCCGCGAGTGGGCGGTGACGGTCGCGCGGCTCTCGATCGCCAAGCACGTGGTGATCGCGGCCAGCCAGAGCGGCAAGCTGAAGACGCTGACCCAGGTGTTCGCGCTGGGCGGGTTCATCGGGCCGTTCAAGGGGCACGGACCGGCGACCGAGCTCACCGGCGGCTGGGACACTGTCGGCGACCTGGTGTGGTGGGCGGCGGCGGTCCTGATGGCGGTCGCGCTGGTGCTGACGATCACCTCCGGGCTCGAGTTCGCCCGCGACGCGATCAAGCAGAGGCGTGCGGCACGGGCCGTGCACTGAGGGCCGGCAGCCCGTCGATGCTGGTCGCGTTCTTCTCCGCCCAGTAGCGGTCGTAGTACGCGTCGTCGCGACGCTCCTGGCTGCGGTCGAGCAGGTCGCGATCGCCGACGTAGTCCATCAGCGGCACCGCGTAGCCGCAGGAGTCGGCGATCCGGTCGCAGGTGACGACCACGATCGAGCGCTGCCCGATCTCGCGGGGCTTGCTGAACAGCGGACGCAGGTCGGCGAACTCGGGCTCGTCGTGCATCACGACCCGGCCGGTGCCCTGCAGGCGCACGATGTTGGGCGGACCTTCGAGCGCCATGAACATCAATGTGATCCGGCCGTTGTCGCGCAGGTGGGCGATCGTCTCCGCGCCGCTGCCCGTGTAGTCGAGGTAGGCGACGGTGGTCTCGTCGATGATCACGAACGTGCCCGCCATGCCCTTGGGGGAGGCGTTGACGTGGCCGCCCGCGCCGGGCGCTGTCGCCACCACGAACACCGGCTGTGCGAGCAGCCAGTCGTGCAGCCGCCCGTCGATCCGCTCGTAGGTCTTGCTCATGGCTCCATGCTCCCACCGGCTGGGCTGAGGGGACCGAGGGCGTCGAGGGCTCAGACGAGATCGAGCGGGTAGTTCGACAGCCTCTCCGGGCCGGCCTCGGTGATCAGGTACTGCTCCTCCAGCTTGACGCCCTCGCCCCCTGACCGGGCGCCGACGTACGCCTCGGTCGTGAGCACCATGCCGGGCTGCAGCACTCCGTCGTAGCCGATGGACTCCCACTGGTGCGGCAGCACGATCTCGGGGTACTCGTCGCACTGGCCGACCCCGTGGGCGCCGACCGAGTAGTGCCGGTAGTCCTCGACGGGGGGCATCCAGGTCGCCTCGCAGACCTCACGAAAGGTGCGTCCCGGCATCAACAGCTGGTGATTCCGCTCGATCTGCTCCCGGGCCAGCTCGAAGACCCGCAGCTGGGCTGTGGTCGGTCGCTTGTCGCCGATGAGCCAGGTGCGCGAGATGTCGCACATCATTCCGTAGGAACCGACCAGGTCCGTGTCGTAGGCGAGCAGCTCGCCCTCGTTGATCACTCGGCTGCTGGCCTCCTGCATCCAGGGGTTCGTGCGTGGACCGGACGACAGGATCTGGGTCTCGATCCACTCACCGCCGCGCCTGATGTTGCCGGCGTGCAGGACTGACCACAGGTCGCGCTCCGTCATCCCCGGCTTCAGGGTGGCCCGCATCTCACCCATCGTGGACTCGCACGCGGCGATCGCGCAGCGCATGGCGCGGATCTCCTCCACCCCCTTGACGGAGCGGGCGAGTTCCATCAGCTCTGTGCCGTCCTCGAGCCGTACGCCGGCGTCGAGCAGCAGCTGCACTTCGAGCGGACGAGCCGTGTCGACCGCGATCCGGGGGCGAGGACCGGCGTGGGAGCGCAGCACGTCGAGTATCTCCGCAGTCCAATCGCGGGCCTTCTCCTGGTAGCGCGGACCAGCCAGGAAGTAGAACGAGCTGATCGCGGGCCGGACCTCTTGCACGACGGGGTTGTGCCCACTGAGGAACTCGCACCCGGCGAACTCCCACAAGATGACCGACTCGTCGGCGCCCACCCACACGTAGCGCGCGGGGTTGTGCATCACCCAGACTTGCATGTTGGTGCTGTCGGTGGCGTAGCGGATGTTCATGGGGTCGCGCAGGATCGCGCCGTCGTACCCCATCTCGAGCAGCTGGGAGCGCACGCGTCCGATCCGGTACTCGCGCATCGCCGTCAGGTCAGGGAGCGCCAGGCCCGCGGCGAGCCATTCCCCCTCGACGGCAGGTCCGGGTCCGAGCGTGGCGTGGTGCAGCTCCTGCCCCGCTGCGTGACCCCGCCCCTCGGAGGCCCGCATGCTCGCGGCGACCCTTCCGACCACGTGCTCACCGACGTTCTCTCACTCGCGGGCACCGGCTGCCACTCCTGGACGCGAGCGTAGGGCGCCACGAGAGGCCGCGTCTACGGGTCGTCCCGGTCCGAAGCGCTCGCTGTCGTCCGACCGCGCGAGGGATCCCGCTCTCGCAGGCTTGCCGTCCGCCGACCGAGTCCGCATGCACGTTGGACGTGCGGAAGACCAGGACGCATGACGTTCTGCCGTGGTTCAGCGCGGCGGATCCGGACTCCCGATGCCCTGCTCGGCGTCACGCAGCGCCATCGCCGCGCCGACCAGGGTGAGGTGGGAGAACGCCTGCGGGAAGTTGCCGGCCATCCGGTCGCCCGCCACGTCGTACTCCTCGCTGAAGAGGCCGACGTCGTTGGCGAGACTCAGGAGGTGCCGCATCAGGCGGCGGGCGTCCTCGAGCCGGCCGGCCATCGCGTAGGCCGACACCAGCCAGAACGAGCACGCCACGAACGGGTGCTCGTCGCCGGCCAGGCCGTCCACGCCGGAGGAGGTGCGGTAGCGCAGCAGCAGGCCGTCTCGCATCAGGTCCTGCTCGATCGCCACGATCGTGCCCAGCATCCGGGGGTCGTCGCCCGCCACGAACCCGACTTGCGGCAGCACCAGCAACGAGGCGTCGACCTCGTCGGTGTCGTAGTGCTGCGTGAACGTGTTGCGCTCCTCGTCGAAGCCCTCGGCCATCACCTCGTCCCGCACCTCGTCACGGAGCTTGCGCCAGCGGTCGGCGGGACCCTCGAGCCCGTGCTGCTCGACCGCTCGTACGGCGCGGTCGAACGCGACCCAGACCATCACCCGGCTGTGGGTGAACTTGCGACGCTCTCCACGGATCTCCCAGAGCCCGTTGTCGGGCTGGTCCCAGGTGTCCGCGAGCTGGTTGACCAGCGTGCGCTGGAGCGACCAGCTGTCCTCGGTCTCCATCAGACCGGCGGCCCGGGCGAGGTCGAGGGCGTGCATCACCTCGCCGAGCACGTCGGTCTGGCGCTGGTCGACCGCGCCGTTGCCGATCCGGACCGGGCGGCTGCCCTCGTAGCCGGCGAGGTGCTCCAGCTCGCGCTCGGGCAGGTGCCTCCCGCCGTCGACGGTGTACATGATCTGGAGGTCCTCGGAGTCGCCGGCGACCGCGCGCAGCAGCCAGCCGCGCCACAGCTTCGCGACCTCCGAGCGTCCGGCGGCCAGCAGCGCGTCGAGGGTGAGTGAGGCGTCGCGCAGCCAGCAGTACCGGTAGTCCCAGTTGCGCTCGCCGCCGAAGTCCTCGGGCAGGCTCGTGGTCGGCGCGGCCACGATGCCGCCGGTCTGCGCGTGCGTGAGCCCGCGCAGCGTGACCAGGCTGCGCACGACCTCCTTGCGCCACGGCCCGTCGTAGTCGCACTCATCGGCCCACGCCTGGTGCTCGTCGATCGTCTCCTGGATCCGGCCGTCGAACTCGAGCAGCCGCGGCACCGGCAGGTGCGAGGGGATCCAGGTGGTCGAGAAGGTCAGGACGTCGCCCTCGTTGACAACGAACTCGTCGCGGTGGTGGCCGTCGACCGCGACCGGCAGCCGGGGCCCGCGCAGGACCAGCTTGTCGGGGCCGGCGATCGCCACGATCAGCTCCCGGTCGCCGCGCCGCTCCCGGTGCACCCACGGCCGGATCCGCCCGTAGTCGGGCCGGACCGTCCACTCGTGGACCATCCGCAGGCTGCCCTGGACACCGGTGACCCGGCGCACCAGGTCGGCCCGCTTGTCGTTGACCGGCATCAGGTCGGTGACCACGACGGTGCCCTGCCGGCAGGTGTACGTCGTCTCCAGCACCCCGGTGTCGCCGATGTAGCGACGGGTCACGCTGTGCCGGCCCGTCGGGCCGATCAGCCACCGGCCGTTGGAGGGGTCGCCGAGCAGCGCCGCGAAGCACGCCGGGGAGTCGAAGCGGGGGAGGCACAGCCAGTCGATCGATCCGTCCTTGCCCACCAGCGCCGCCGTGTTGCCGTCGCCGAGAGCCGCGTAGTCCTCGATCGGCAGCGCCATGGCGCGAGGCTATCCCGCGCGTCGCGGCCAGACGGCGGGCGTCCGCCGTCGCCGCGCAGGCGTGTCCCGGAGGCGAGCGGACGATTCGGGCACTAACATCCTTGCCTCGTGACATCTTTGCGCCGCGTGCACTTCCCCCTGCTGGCGCCGCTGGTCGCATGCGGCCTTGCGGTGGTGCTGTCGCTCACCCTGATCGCGGCTGCGGACGCCGCAGCGCGGCCGAAGAAGTGCGCCGACAAGCACTACGCGAAGACGCACCCCAAGGCATGTGCGAAGCCGAAGCCCAAGCCTGTCTGGAGCCCCGGCCCGGCCACCACGTTCAACTACCCGTTTGCCAGCGTCCGCGAGCGGGACGCGATCCGGCACCGCGTGCTCAAGGCGATCAAGTACGCCGCCAGGGGCTCGCGGATCCGGCTGGCCACCTTCAGCTACTACGACGCCAAGATGTCGAGGGCCCTGATCCGGGCGCACAAGCGCGGCGTCAGCGTGCAGCTGCTGGTGAACCGCGACGGCAAACGGCTGGGCAGGCCCTACGACAAGCTGCAGAGGGCGCTGGGAGACCGGCGCAAGCCACACCGGGGGCAGTCGGCCTCGGACGTCAGCTTCGCCCGCTCGTGCCTGCGCTCGTGCCGCGGACCGGGCGGCAACCTGCACTCGAAGATCTTCCTGTTCAGCAAGGTGGGGCACACGAGCTGGGTGAGCCTGGTCGGCTCGGCGAACCTCACCACGATGGCGTCCACCGGCCAGTGGAACCACCTGGACACGGTGATCGGCAAGGCGACGTACGTGCGCCTGGGCATGCTGTTCAACCAGATGAAGGCAGACGGGGTGCCGAAGCACCCGATCTGGAAGTTCCAGACGAAGGCCGCCGTGTTCTGGGCGTTCCCGCACCCGCTGGCCGACCCGAGCCGCGACCCGATGGTGCGGGTGCTGCGGGGCATCAGCTGCCAGGCCACGCCCCACACCGGGATCCCGGTGGGTCACCCGCAGCCCACCAGGAAGCCCACGAAGAAGTCGCACCCGAAGAAGCACGCGCCGAAGCCGATCACGCGACGCACGATGATCCGGATCGGCATGTACGCCTGGTTCGACGACCGCGGCAACTACCTGGCGCGCGAGGTGCGGCGCAAGTGGAACGAGGGCTGCAGCGTCAAGGTCGAGTACTCGGTGCTCAACAAGACGGTGAAGAAGGTGCTCTACAACCCGACCGGTCGTGGCCGGATCCCGATGCGCCGCGTCGTGCGCACCGACCCGGCGACGGGCGAGATCGTTGACTACGACCACAGCAAGTACGTCGCCGTGAGCGGGACCTACCAGCATCGCGGTCGCGAGCTCGTGTGGACCGGGTCGATGAACTTCACCGGGCTCGGTGTCCACAGCGACGACCTGCTGCTCCGGCTGCACGGACACCGGGTGGTCACGGCGTACTTCCACGGCTTCCGGCGGGTCTGGCACTCGCCCAAGGCGAGCCCGCCGATCCCGACGCGGTCCTTCGGCACGCTCTCGCGGCTGGCGCCGGTGCCTGGCGCCGTGGTGCAGGGCGGTGCCGCTGTCGCGCCCGAGACCGAGGAGCTCGACGACCCGGAGCTCGGCGTCGGCGCGCTGTCCGAGTTCGACCGGGACTGACCGCGACCCGGGTGGCAGGCTGGCGGGCATGGACGCCGTCACCCTCGCCGCCGACCTGCACGCCCTGCTCGAGGAGCGCGGCGCGACGATCGCCTCGGCCGAGTCGCTGACCGGTGGTGGTCTCGCCGACCTGCTCAGCGGCACAGCCGGCGCGTCCGCGTCGTACGTCGGGGGAGTGGTCAGCTATGCCACCTCGGTGAAGGTCGCCGTGCTCGGTGTGCCCGCCCACCTGGTCGAGCTGTACGGCGTGGTCAGCGAGGAGTGCGCGGGCGCGATGGCGACCGGGGCGCGCGACCTGATGGGAGCCACCTGGGCGGTCTCCACGACGGGAGTCGCCGGGCCGACCGAGCAGGACGGGCAGCCGGTCGGCACCGTGTTCGTCGGCATCGCCGGGCCGGGCGGGGTCACTGTCGCGGGCCTCGCGCTCGACGGTGACCGGGCCGCGATCCGGGCGCAGACCTGCCTGCTGGCGCTCGACCTGCTGCGCACGACCCTCCTGCGCTGAGACCGGCTCGTGAAATGCTCCCCTCATGGGGGCCGACGAACGACTTCTGAGCCTGGCCGGCGAGCTGTACGGCGGGCTGCCGGCCGAGTTCACCCCCGACCGCACTGCGGCCGAGAAGGCGGCGAAGGCAGACGGCGACAAGGAGCTGGCCGCCGCGGTGAAGGCGCTGAAGCGGCCGTCGGTCGGAGCCTGGGCGGTCAACCTGCTGGTGCGCCGTGAGACCGGGCAGATCGACCAGGTGCTGAACCTGGCCGAGTCGCTGCGCGCTGCTGCCGAGGCGCTCGACGGTGCCGAGCTGCGGGCGTTGACCAAGCAGCGCCGTCAGCTCACCAGTGCGCTGACCACCCGCGCCCGGCAGCTGGCGCTCGAGCACGGCACCCGGCTGACGCAGGCCGTGGCCGACCAGGTGGAGGGCACGCTCAACGCCGCGATGCTGGACGCCGGTGCCGCCGAGGCGGTGCGCACCGGGTTGCTGGTGACCACCCTCAGTGCCACCGGGGTCGACGAGCAGACCTGGGAGGCCGCGGTGGCCGTGCCGGGTGCGCTCGGCACCCGGGTCGCGCCGACGGCTGCGCCGTCCGGGCCGGCGCTGCACGTCGTACCGGAGAACAAGCGGCTGCTGCGCGAGTCGGCCGAGGAGAAGCTGGCCGAGGCCGAGGACGAGGTGAAGGCGGCGACCAAGGCCGCGACCAAGGCCGAGAAGGCGGTCAGCGACCTGCAGGGCAAGCGGTTCCAGCTGCGCAGCGAGATCGACGAGCTCCAGCGCAGGATCGGCGCCCTCGAGGACCGGATCGAGGGGATCGACGACGACATCGAGGTCGCCGAGCAGGACCACGAGGACGCGGTCGAGGCGGTGAGCGAGGCCGAGTCCGGCCGCGACGCCGCCCAGAAGGCGCTGGACAAGCTCGACTGACGGGCTACTCGGCCCAGGCCTTGGAGCGTTCGACGGCGTCCTTCCACTTCGCCCACTTCGCGTCCAGGTCGGCGCGGTCGCCGGTGGGCTCGAACTTCCGGTCGAGGCTCCACGTGTCGCGCAGCTCGTCGTACGACGACCAGACGCCGGTGCCGAGACCCGCCATGAACGCGGCGCCGAGGGCCGTCGTCTCCACGATCTCCGGTCGTTCGACCGGGACCCCGAGCTGGTCGGCCTGGATCTGGCAGAGCAGGTCGTTGGCGGACGCGCCGCCGTCGACCCGCAGCGACGACAGCGACGGGCCCGAGCCGTCGGCCTCGATCACGTCGCGCACCTCGAACGCGATCGCCTCGAGGGTGGCGCGCACGATGTGACCGCGCGTCGTGCCGCGGGTGATCCCGAGGATCGTGCCGCGTGCGTGCGGGTCCCAGTGCGGGGCGCCGAGCCCGGTCAGGGCGGGCACGAACACCACGCCCTCGGTGTCCTGCACCGTGGCCGCGATCGCCTCGGTCTCGGCGGCCGACCCGACGATCTGGAGACCGTCGCGCAGCCACTGCACCGCGGCGCCGGTCACGAAGATCGCGCCCTCGGTCGCGTAGACCAGGTCGTCGTCGGGAGTGCGCCAGGCCGCCGTCGACAGCAGGCCGGCGTCGGAGCGGACGATCGACGTGCCGGTGTTGGTGAGGATGAACGACCCGGTGCCGTAGGTGCACTTGGAGTCGCCCTCGTCGAAGCAGGTCTGGCCGAAGAGCGCGGCCTGCTGGTCGCCGGCGATGCCCGCGATCGGGAGCTCGAGGTCGAGGAACGCCTTCGGGTCCGTCGTCGCCAGGTCGCCCCAGTTGGGCACCAGCTCCGGCAGCGCGTCGCGGGGAACGCCGAACAGGTCGCACAGCTCGTCGGACCAGTCGCCCCGCTCGAGGTCGAACAGCAGCGTGCGGCAGGCGTTGGAGACGTCGGTGACGTGCCAGGTGCCGCGGGTCATCCGCGCGATCAGGTAGGAGTCGACGGTGCCGATCGCGTAGCGGCCGGACTCCACCAGCGCCCAGGTGTTGGGCTCGTTCTCCGCCAGCCAGACCAGCTTGGTGCCGGAGAAGTACGGGTCGAGCCGCAGCCCGGTCAGCTCGGTGACCCGCTCCTCGTGGCCCTCGTCACGGAGCCGGCTGCAGATCGCGGCGGTGCGACGGTCCTGCCAGACGATCGCGCGCCGCGGGGAGCCGAGTGTCTCGCGGTCCCAGAGCAGCACCGTCTCGCGCTGGTTGGTGATCCCGATGCCCTTGAGGTCGGAGGCGTCGCCGTCCCACGCCTTCAGCACCGCGCGGGTCGCCTCGAGGGTGGCCTGCCAGATCTCCTCGGGCGCGTGCTCGACCCAGCCCGGCTGGGGGAAGTGCTGGCGGAACTCCTCGTAGCCCTTGGCCGCGATGCGACCGTCGGCGGTGACCACGAGCGCCGTGACGCCCGTCGTACCGGCGTCGATGGCCAGGATGGTCACGAGCGCTCCTCGCGGATGATCGCCAGCACCATCCTGTCGATCCAGGTCGGCTGATGGCCCTCGTCGACGCGCATCTCGTAGTTCTCGGTGCCGACCCAGGCCACGAAGCCGTCGCTGCCGAGCGCGCGCGCCCGCTCGTCGAGCTCGGCCGCGAGCTCGGGCGTGACCGGCACCCGCTCCTCGTCGGTGGACGCGGTCAGGTACAGGTCGTTGAGGTCGAGCAGCCGGCCGAGCTCGGTGACCGGGTCGGCGTGGTCGTCGACCCGGAGGTCGACCGCGACGTCGTCGAAGCCGGCATAGCCGGCCTCGTCGCGTACGACGAGCAACGCGGCGCTCTGCCGCCCGCGCCGGTCACCGCCGGCGTGGTCGCCCGCAGCCAGCGCGCCGAGCAGCCGGCGCTCGAGCGGCTCGTCGACGGAGCCGTCCCACGCGCTCTTCATCGCCTCCACCACCTCGGGCCCGACCAGGATGTTGCCCTGGATCGCGACGTCGCGGTCGGTGACCCCGCCCGCCCAGTCCAGGCAGTCGGAGCCGGTGAACGTGGCGGCGCCGCCGTCCATGTCGACCAGGCCGACCTGCCGGTCCTCGCGGCCCTCGTCCTCCTCCAGCAGCCGCTGGAGGGCCACCTCGGCGGTGGCGCCCTCGTCGAGGTGGGAGAGCGCGAGGCCCTTGTAGGCCGTGTTGGCCGAGGCCTGGGTGGCGATCGCGCCGATCCCGGCGACAGCCGCGGGCACCGCGGAGCCGACAGCCAGGAACTTGGAGGCGACGGCGACGCCCCAGGACTCACCATCGGCGGACCGGCCCA
This sequence comes from uncultured Actinomycetota bacterium, assembly GCA_963815585.1. GTDB lineage: Bacteria > Actinomycetota > Actinomycetes > Propionibacteriales > Nocardioidaceae > Marmoricola. The sequence continues at coordinate 13,207 of CAWFHJ010000002.1, forward strand.
CGATCGAGAACGTCATGGGCTCAACCTAGAGGCAGATGCCGCGTCGACGAACGCGTCGTCCCGGAGCACCGGCACCACGGTGCTGGTGTCGACCTCGGCGGCCACGTCGACGTCGTCGCCGAAGCCGATCGCGTCGAGCTCCTGGCCGCCGGCGCACGCGTGGAGTGCCGCCGCCACGTCACCGTCGAGCGCGTCGTACGCCGCCCGGGCGGCCCGGGCCTCCGGGGAGAAGCCGGTCCTGCCCAGCGCCGCCAGCGCGGAGAGCACCGCACCGGCGCCCCAGAGGTCCTCGACCGCGGGCCGCAACGAGTCGTCGGGCCACCGCTCTCCGGCTGCCACCACCGCGACCCTGGCCGGCGCGGGGAAGGTCTGCTGCACCCAGGCAGCCACCGCGCCGGCGTTGCGCAGCGAGCCCGCGACGCAGGTCGTCGTGCCCGAGGCGAGCCGGTGCGCGATCGTCGACCCGTTGGGGGACGGCAGCACGACGGCCCCTCCGGCGGGGGCGGCTGCCCGCATCCCGGCGGGCGAGAGGGTCAGCAAGCCCTCGCCCGCGCGCGAGCGGCCGACCGCCACCACAGCACCGTGACGCTCGGCGAACGCGGCCGCGGACTCGTCCCGCCAGGCGTACGGGAGCACCCGCGCGCCGGCGTCCAGCGCCACGCTGACGGTGGTCGTGAACGACAGCACGTCGACCACCACGGCCACGTCGGCGCCGTCGGTGACGGCCTCCGCTCCGGTGAGCGCCCAGTCGAAAAGCGTCCAAAAAGAATGCTGCCGATGAACCGCAGGTATCCGCACTGCACAACTCTGTCACGCCACGGACGCACAAACAGTTGTGACGCTGGCCTCAGGACCGCAAGATGTGCGGGTGCTCTCCCGTCTCGGCTTCCCTGCGATCGGCCGGCACCGGCTGTTCGTGACGGCGATCGGGATCGACGCGCTCGGCAGCGGTGTCTGGATGCCGCTGTCCGTCCTCTACTTCATCCGCGTCACCGACCTGAGCCTCGTGCACGTCGGTGCGGCCCTCTCGATCGCCGCCACGCTGTCCTTCCCGCTGGCCCTGGTGATCGGTGCCGTGGTCGACAGGTACGGCGCCAAGGGCGTGCTCCAGGCGGGCAACGTGCTCCAGGCGATCGGGTTCGCGGCGTACCCCTTGGCGCACTCGGTGGTGACCGTCACGCTCGTGGTCGCGATCGCGGCGATGGGCCGCACCGCGTTCTGGGGCTCCTACTCGCCGATGGTCGCGGCGGTCTCCGAGACGGGCGAGCGGGAGAAGTGGTTCGGGTTCCTCGGCGCCCTGCGCAACTGCGGGTTCGCCGTCGGCGGCCTGATGGCGGCCGCCGCGATCACGATCGGCACGGACAGCGCGTTCCACGCCGTCGCCCTCCTCAACGCCGCGAGCTACGTGCTGGCGTTCGTGCTGATGGTGCGTGTCGAGGTGCACGGCGTGCATCGCGACGGCATGCTGCAGCGCCAGGGTGGTGGTTGGTCCGAGGTCGTCCGCGACCCCGGCTACCGGTGGCTGGTCGGCGCCAACTTCGGCTACGCGATGGGGTGCCTGGCGCTCAACGTGGTGATGCCCGTCTACATCGTGCAGATGCTGCACCTGCCAGGCTGGGTCTCCGGCTCTGTCTACGTGATCAACACCGTGCTGATCGGGGTCGGCCAGGGACTGATCGTGCGGCAGATGACCGGGTCGGCGCGGTGGCGGATCGTGGTGCTCGCGGCCGGCTTGATGATCACCGCCTTCCTGATGATGTACGGCGCCGGTGAGCTCACCATGAACCTCGCGATCGCCGTCGTGATGCTCGCCGCCGTGGTCTACACGCTCGGCGAGATGGCCGGCGGACCGGTGCTCGCGGCCCTGGCGGCCGAGTCGCCGCCCCCGCACCTGCGCGGGCGCTACCTCGCGGTCTACCAGCTCTCGTGGAACGCCGCGTCCGCCGTGGCGCCGGTGCTCTACCTGTGGCTGCTGCACCAGGGCCACCTCCCCGCATGGGCGGTGCTCTCCACGCTGGCACTGTTCGGTGCCGCCTGCTGCTTCCCGCTCCGCCGGCTGATGCCGCTGGCGGCGCAGCACGTGACCAACGCGGTGCAGGTGCCCTCCGAGGCCTGAGCACCCGCCCGCGACCGCAGCTCGGACCGGACGGTTCCGCCGGGGGACCGATGTGGTTAGGGTGATGGTCGGACTTGAACGATCCAATGCAGGAGGAGTCATGCGCGTCGGAGTGCTCACCGGAGGCGGTGACTGTCCCGGCCTGAACGCCGTGATCCGTGCCGTCGTCCGTCGTGGCGTCAAGGAGTTCGGCTACGAGTTCGTCGGATTCCGCGACGGCTGGCGGGGCCCGCTCGAAGGTGTGACCAGCGAGCTCGGCATCCCGCAGGTGCGCGGCATCCTGCCGCGCGGTGGCACCATCCTCGGCTCCTCGCGCACCAACCCCTTCAAGATCGAGGGCGGCGTGGAGAAGATCCAGACCAACCTCGCCGAGCTCGGCATCGACGCCCTGGTCGCGATCGGCGGCGAGGACACGCTGGGGGTGGCCACCAAGCTGGCCGACCTCGGCGTCAACGTGGTCGGGGTGCCGAAGACGATCGACAACGACCTCAACGCCACCGACTTCACGTTCGGCTTCGACACCGCGGTCAACATCGCGATGGAGGCGATCGACCGGCTGCACACCACCGCCGAGTCGCACCACCGGGTGCTCGTGGTCGAGGTGATGGGCCGGCACGCCGGCTGGATCGCGCTCCACGCCGGCATCGCGGGCGGCGCCAACGTGGTGCTGATCCCGGAGCAGCCCTTCGACATCGAGAAGGTCTGCGCCCACGTCGAGGAACGCTTCAAGAGCCACTACTCGCCGATCATCGTGGTCTCCGAGGGCGCCTTCCCGATCGAGGGTGGAGACATGAGCCTGGTCTCCGGCGAGAAGGACGCGTTCGGCCACGTGCGGCTCGGCGGCATCGGAGACCGGCTGGCCAGGGAGATCGAGGACCGCACCGGCAAGGAGTCGCGTGCGGTGGTGCTCGGCCACGTGCAGCGCGGCGGCACGCCGTCCGCGTTCGACCGCTGGCTCGCGACCCGCTTCGGGCTGCACGCGATCGCGGCCGTCGCCGACGGTGACTTCGGCACGATGATGGCGCTGCGTGGCACCGACATCGTCCGGGTGCCGCTGATCGAGGGCACCGGCGAGCTCAAGCTGGTCACGCCGGAGCAGTACGGCGAGGCTGAGGTCTTCTTCGGCTAGCCCACCGCGATGCGGGCCCCCATCAAAGCCCGCCACGCCCCGGTCGTCAGGGGTTTGCGCACCCCGCCCGCCGGCCGCCATATGAGAAACTGTGGCCCAGGTCACCATCCGGGAAGGGGCACCCCCATGAGCGACACCGCAGGCACTGTCACCGAGGACGTCAACGGACCAGAGCCGGATCTCAACCGGGTGATGGGGCCGAAGCTCCTCCTCCTGTTCATCGTCGGAGACATCCTCGGCACCGGCGTCTACGCCCTCACCGGTGCGGTCGCCGGCGAGGTCGGCGGTGCCTCCTGGGCGCCGTTCCTGGTCGCGTTCGCGGTCGCCACGGTCACCGCGTGCTCCTACCTCGAGCTGGTCACCAAGTACCCGCAGGCCGCCGGGGCCGCGCTCTACACGCACAAGGCGTTCGGCGTGCACTTCGTGACGTTCCTGGTGGCGTTCGCGGTGATGTCCTCGGGCATCACGTCCGCGTCGACGGCGTCGTACGCCTTCGCGAGCTTCCTCAACGACGGCTTCAAGCTCGACCTGCCCACGGGAGGCGGCGGCCTGATGCTGATCTCGATCGCCTTCATGCTGGGCGTGGCGGCGGTGAACTTCCGCGGTGTCGGGGAGTCGGTCAAGCTCAACGTGGTGCTCACGATGGTCGAGCTGTCCGGGCTGCTGCTGGTGATCTTCATCGGGTTCTACGCGATCACCCAGGGCAACGCCGACTTCAACCGCGTCGTGGTGTTCGAGTCGGCCGAGGGCAAGGGCACGTTCATCGCGGTGGCCACGGCGACCGCGCTCGCGTTCTTCGCGATGGTCGGCTTCGAGGACTCCGTCAACATGGCCGAGGAGTGCCAGAACCCGGGCCGTGACTTCCCGAAGATGATGCTCACCGGGCTCGGCCTGACCGGAGTGATCTACGTGCTGGTCGCGATCACCGCGGTGGCGCTGGTGCCGGTCGGTGACCTGACCGACACCGACAAGGGCCAGGCGCTGACCCAGGTGGTGCAGGCGGGGGCGCCCAACCTGCCGTTCGACACGATCTTCCCCTTCATCGGCATGTTCGCGGTGGCCAACTCGGCGCTGATCAACATGCTGATGGCGAGCCGCCTGCTCTACGGCATGGCCAACCAGGACGTGCTCCCGCGGGTGTTCGGCAGGGTGCACAAGACCCGTCGTACGCCGTGGGTCTCGATCATCGTCACCACCGCGATCGCGGTCGGCCTGATCGTCTACGTCGTGCGCGCCAACGCCAGCACGGACGGCACCGCCAACGTCGCCCTGCTCGGCGGCACCACCGCGCTGCTCCTGCTGCTGGTGTTCACCGTCGTCAACGTCGCGCTGCTGATCCTGCGGAAGGACAAGGTCGACCACAAGCACTTCCGGACGCCGACCTGGCTGCCGGTCGTGGGCGCGCTGACCTGTGCCTTCCTGGCCGGCCCGTGGGCGCGCAGCGAGGAGAACCAGGCGCAGTACAAGATCGCGCTCGGCCTGCTCGTGGTCGGTGTGGTGCTCTGGGCGGTCACCTGGTTCACCAACCGCGCGGTGCGCTCGCAGGCGACCGGTTTCCGCGACGTCGACCACCTGGAGTAGCCGGGAAACCGGTGGTCGTGCCCGTCGGACCCCACCGCAGCGGAACACTCGCGGTCCCGATGGTGAACAACAGGTGAACGCCCCGCGTGGGTGGTCAGCTGGGCCGCTCACGTGCCCCCACGCTGGTGTACGTGACCGAGCTGATCATTCTCGTGCTCGTGGTGACGACGGCCCTGGCCTTCGACTTCACCAACGGGTTCCACGACACCGGAAACGCCATGGCGACCTCGATCGCCACCGGCGCCCTCAAGCCCAAGGTGGCTGTCGCCCTGTCGGCCGTGCTCAACCTGGTCGGAGCCTTCCTCTCGCTGGCGGTCGCCGCCGCGATCGCGAAGGACCTCGTCGACCAGAGCGTGATCACGCTGCCGCTGCTCTTCTGCGGCCTGGTCGGAGGCATCACCTGGAACCTCCTGACCTGGCTGCTGGGGCTGCCCTCGAGCTCGTCCCACGCGCTGATCGGCGGCATCGTCGGCGCCATGATCGCGGGCGTCGGCACCAACGGTGTGCTCTGGACCGGCGTGGCCAGCAAGGTGGTGATCCCGGCGCTGATGGCTCCGGTGATCGCCGCCGTGGTCGCCGGTATCGGCACCTGGCTGGTCTACCGCTCCACGCGCCGCGTGCCGCAGGGCAACCGTGACCAAGGGTTCCGCTGGGGCCAGGTGGCCTCGGCCTCGCTGGTCTCGCTGGCCCACGGCACCAACGACGCCCAGAAGACGATGGGCGTGATCCTGCTGGCGCTGATCGCCTACGGCAGTGTCGCCCCCGGCGGCGACGTGCCGTTCTGGGTGATCGTGTCGTGCGCCGCCGCGATCGCGTTGGGCACCTACATCGGTGGCTGGCGGATCATCCGCACCCTCGGCAAGGGCCTGGTGGAGATCGAGTCCCCGCAGGGGATGGCAGCCGAGGCTTCCTCCGCCGCCGTGATCCTGGCCTCGAGCCACTTCGGTCTCTCGCTGTCCACCACCCACGTCGCCACCGGCTCGATCCTCGGGTCGGGCGTCGGCCGCCGCGGTGCGCAGGTCCGGTGGGCGGTCGCCGGCCGGATGGTCGCCGCCTGGCTGGTGACGCTGCCGGCCGCCGGCCTCGTCGGTGCCGGCACGTTCCTGGTCGCCGACGCGATCGGCGGACTCGCCGGGATCCTCGCGGTGTTCGTGCTGATGCTGGCCACGGCCGGCTTCATGTGGACCCGCGCGCGCCAGGCACCCGTCACCAGCGACAACGTCAACGAGGAGTGGGCCGGCGAGCTCGCTCGGCCGACCCCCGTCCTCGCCGGAAGCGCAGGAGGCTCCCGTGTCTGACTACATCGACCTCAAGGTGGTCGGCCAGGTGATCGCGGCCGGCCTGCTGCTCGGCGCCGGGTTGCCGCTGGTGTTCGCCGCCGGCCTCCGCGCGCTGTCGCCCGCCGACGAGAGCGGCACGGGTACGGCGCCGTACAACAGCGGGTTCGTGGTGACGCGCAACCCGGCGATGATCGCTGTCGCGGTCGTCTGCTTCGCCGTGGTGGCCGCCTCGATCGTCTTCGGCATCTACCTGATCATGCACAAGTCCTGAGGGAGCGCGACTGATGTCCAACCCGGTCGGCAAGGTCCTCGACTGGCTGCGTGCGGGCTACCCCGAGGGCGTGCCGCCGAAAGACGTCTTCCCGCTGATCGCGCTGCTGCGCCGTCAGCAGCTCACCGACGACGAGGTGCGTGAGGTCGCGGCGGCCCTGGCCACGGAGCACGACGGTGGCCCGATCAGCCCGATCGACATCGGCGCGCTGATCACCAAGGTCACCAACGAGCTCCCGCACCCGGACGACGTCGCCCGGGTGGGCTCGCGGCTGGTCGCGGGCGGTTGGCCCCTGGTCGACCCGCACCGGGACTGACTGCCGAGCGTGGGCACCCTCGCCAGTACGCTGGATCGGTGACCGAGCAGCAGATCCCGTCCCTGCGTGAGCTCCATGCGCGCGGGGCCGCGCAGCAGCCGACGTACGCCGACCCGGAGATGGTCGACGCCGCCGTCGCCCGGCTGCGGAAGATGCCGCCGCTGGTGTTCGCGGGGGAGTGCGACGAGCTCAAGGACAAGCTGGCCGCGGTCGCGCGAGGCGAAGCGTTCCTGCTCCAGGGCGGAGACTGCGCGGAGACCTTCGACGGCGTCACCGCCGACAACGTGCGCAACAAGCTGCGCGTGCTGCTGCAGATGGCCGTCGTGCTGACCTACGCCGCCTCGGTGCCGGTGGTGAAGCTCGGCCGGCTCGCTGGCCAGTACGCCAAGCCGCGCTCGTCGGACGACGAGACCCGCGAGGGCGTCACGCTGCCGGCCTACCGCGGCGACGCGGTCAACGGCTACCCGTTCACCCCCGAGGCGCGGCGGCACGACCCGGCCCGGCTGATCGAGGTCTACCACTCCTCCGCCGCCACGCTGAACCTGGTGCGCGCGTTCGTCACCGGCGGTTATGCCGACCTGCGCCAGGTGCACACCTGGAACACCGACTTCGTCCGCGACTCCGCCGTGGGCGCCCGCTACGAGAACCTCGCCCAGGAGATCGACCGGGCGATGAGCTTCATGTCGGCGATCGGCGCCGACCCCGACGAGTTCCACCGGGTCGACTTCCACTCCAGCCACGAGGGCCTGGTGCTCGAGTACGAGCACGCGATGACCCGGATCGACTCGCGCACCCTCACGCCGTACGACGTGAGCAGCCACTTCGTGTGGATCGGCGAGCGCACCCGTCAGCTGGACGGCGCTCACGTCGAGCTGTTCAGCCGGATCCGCAACCCGATCGGCGCCAAGCTCGGCCCGACCACCAGCCCGGACGACGCGATCGCGCTCGCCGGTCGGCTCAACCCCGGCAACGAGCCGGGGCGGCTCACCTTCATCACCCGGATGGGCGCGGGCAAGATCCGTGACGCCTTGCCGCCGCTGGTGGAGAAGGTGACCGCGGCCGGCGTCGACGTGGCCTGGGTCTGCGACCCGATGCACGGCAACACGTTCGAGGCCTCCTCGGGCTACAAGACCCGGGCGTTCGACGACGTGATCGCCGAGGTGCAGGGCTTCTTCGACGTTCACCGCGCGGTCGGCACCTGGCCCGGTGGCGTGCACGTCGAGCTCACCGGTGACGACGTCACCGAGTGCGTCGGTGGTGGCGAGGAGCTGGCCGAGATCGACCTCGGCAACCGCTACGAGTCGGTCTGCGACCCGCGTCTGAACCGCGTGCAGTCCCTCGAGCTGGCCTTCCTGGTCGCAGCGATGCTCCGCAAGGCCTGACCTTTCCGCAGGCTCTTCGCGGGAGCCGGCCCGCGACCCGCGTGCGCACCGGCCCTACGGTGGAGACATGATCGACCTGCGCTCCGACACGCTGACCCGGCCCACGCCCGAGATGCGGAGGGCGATGGCAGAAGCCGAGGTCGGCGACGACGTGTACGACGAGGACCCGACGGTCCACGCGCTCCAGGAGCGCGTCGCCGGGCTGTTCGGCAAGGAGGCGGCGCTGTTCGCGCCCACCGGGTCGATGGCCAACGTGCTGGCCCTGGCGTCGCTGGTCGGACCTGGCCAGGAGGTGCTCTGCGAGGCCCGCGCGCACATCCTGCGTGCCGAGCTCGGAGCGCACGGCGCGTTCACCGGTCTGACCAGCCGCACCTGGTCGCACCCGCGCGGGCAGGTCGACCTGCCCGCGATCGAGGAGATGTACGCGCCCGACATGGGCCCGTTCTTCGTGCGCACGACGGCTGTGTCGGTCGAGAACACCCACAACTTCGCCGGGGGAGCGGTGCTGCCGATCGAGGACCTGCGGGCGCTGCGCGCGTGGGCCGACGGGGTCGGCTGCGCCCTGCACATGGACGGCGCGCGCATCTGGAACGCCCACGTCGCGACCGGCACGCCGCTCCACGAGTACGGCGCGCTCACGGACGCGCTGGCGGTCTGCCTCTCCAAAGGTCTCGGCGCCCCCGTCGGCTCGCTGTTCGTCGGCACCCAGGACCAGATCGACCAGGCCCGCGTGCTGCGCAAGCGGATGGGCGGCGGGATGCGGCAGGTCGGCGTGCTGGCGGCCGCCGGGCTGCACGCGCTCGAGCACCACCTCGAGCGGATGGCCGAGGACCACGAGCACGCGCGGCTGATCGCCGAGGCCTGCGGCGTCGATCCAGCCAGCGTGGACACGAACATCGTGGTGGTCGACGTACCGTCCGCACCCGACGTGGTCGCCGCCGCGGCCGAGCAGGGTGTGCGCGTCGGCGCCGTCGGGCCGCGCCGGGTGCGACTGCTCACGCACCTCGACGTCAGCCGCGACGACGCCGAGCGAGCCGCGAAGGTGCTGGGCTCGCTGCTCTAGCTACTGCGGAGCCCGCACGCGCGTGCTCGCGTCCACCCGGCCCACCACCGGCGGCAGCTGGCGCACGGCCTTGGCCAGCGCGCGCAGGTCGCTGCCGAGCAGGGCCTGCGGGCCGTCGCACAGCGCCTCCTCAGGGTTGGGGTGCACGTCGACGATCACGCCGTCGGCTCCGACTGCGATCGCGGCGCGGGAGAGCGGCACGACGAGGTCCTTGCGACCTGCGGCGTGCGACGGGTCGACGATGATCGGCAGGTGGCTGATCGACTGCACCACCGGCACCGCGGAGATGTCGAGCGTGTTGCGGGTGGCCGGCTCGAAGGTGCGGATGCCGCGCTCGCAGAGCACCACGTCGAGGTTGCCGCGCTGCGCGACGTACTCGGCGGCCATCAGCCACTCCTCGATGGTGGCGGTCATCCCGCGCTTGAGCAGCACCGGCTTGCCGGACTCGCCGGCCGCCTGGAGGAGCCCGAAGTTCGCCATGTTGCGGGTGCCGATCTGGAGCATGTCGGCGTGCTCGGCGACCACCGGCACGTCGCGGGCGTCGACCACCTCGGTGACGACCGGGAGCCCGGTGAGGTCGCGCACCTCGGCCAGGATCTCGAGACCCTTCACGCCGAGGCCCTGGAACGCGTACGGCGAGGTGCGGGGCTTGAACGCGCCACCGCGCAGGATCGTGGCGCCCGCGGCCTTCGCCATCTCGGCCGCGTCGAGCGTCTGCTGGGCGGTCTCCACGGCACACGGTCCGGCTAGGAACGTGAAGGTCTCCGGTCCGATCGGCACCTGGTGGTGCGGCTGGCCGACCCAGACCGTCGAACGCTCCGAGTGGTGCTGCCGGCTGACCAGCTTGAACGGGTCGGAGATCCGGTGCACGTCGGCGACGCCGGGCAGGCTGCGCAGGTTGAGCCCGTGGAAGGAGTCGATGTCGCCGACCAGCCCGATGATGGTGCGGACGACGCCGCGGCTGACGAAGGCCTCGCCGCCGACGCTCGCGACCCGCTCGGTGACGTGCTCGATCTGCTCGTCGGTGGCGTCGGGTGCCATGACCACGACCATGATGGTGTTCCTCTCGGGTGGCGGCCCACTGCCCGGCGTCGTACACACGAACGCCCCTGGGCTGGTGGGCCAGGGGCGGTGGATGTGTGCGGACGCGCGACTCGTTACGCCTGCTCGGGGACCCCGGGCTCGGTGGTAAAGAGATACGTCCAGGTGCGGTGCACGCTCACAGCGTAGGCCGTGCCGTCCGGATCGCGGACCTGCTGGTCAGGATGCGGACCGGCAGGAGCGCCGTTGCGGGTCAGCGGGTCGTGTGCGGACGCCGCAGCACGGCGGGGAGGTACGCCGCCCCGGGGGCGTCCCTGGACATCGCGGCGACGTCGAAGGGATTGGAGATCGCGCAGCGCTGGAGCGACAGGCAGCCGCAGCCGATGCACGAGTCGAGTCCGTCGCGGAGCTTCTCCAGCGCCGCGATCTGGTCGTTGAGCCGGGTGCGCCAGTGCCGCGTGATCCGCTGCCAGTCCGCCTTGGTCGGCGTGCGGCCGCGGGGGAGCCGATCCAGCTCGTCACGGATCTCCTCGAGCGTGAGCCCCACGTTGCTGGCCGCCCGGATGAACGCGAGCTGGCGCAGCACACCGCGCTGGTAGCGGCGCTGGCCACCGCCGCTGCGCGTCGCCTCGATCAGCCCTTGGCTCTCGTAGTACCGCAGCGCCGACGCCGCGAAGCCGCTGCGCGACGCGACGTCGCTGACGGTGAGGACGTCGTGGGTGTCCATGAGCACCTCCTTGACTTCAAGTTCACTTCAACTTGAAGACTGTCATGCAGAAGCACATCGAACAAGGAGAAGACCATGTCAGTCGCACTGATCACCGGCGGTTCTGCCGGACTGGGCCGGGTGCTCGTCCGATCTCTCGCCGAGCGGGGCTGGACGGTCGTCACCGACGGCCGCGACCACGCGCTGCTCGCGGAGATGGACGCCGAGAACGTGATCACCGTCGACGGAGACGTCGCCGAGGCCGGCCACCGCGCCGCGCTCGCTGCCGAGGTCGACCGGCTGGGCCGGCTCGACCTGCTCGTGCACAACGCGAGCACGCTCGGCCCGCTGCCGATGCGTCCGCTGCGCGAGCTCTCGCCGCGCGACCTGTACGAGACCTGGGCGGTCAACACCGAGGCACCGCTCGCCCTGACCCAGCTCCTGCTGGGGCACCTGAAGGCAGCGGACGGCGTCCTCGTCTCGCTGTCGTCGGACGCGGCGGTGGAGCACTACGAGACCTGGGGTGCGTACGGCGCCTCGAAGGCCGCTCTCGACCACCTCACGCTCACCTGGGCCGCCGAGGAGGGCATCACCGGCTACGCAGTCGACCCCGGCGACATGCGTACCGGGATGCACCAGGACGCGTTCCCGGACGAGGACATCTCCGACCGGCCGCTGCCGCGCACCGTCGTACCCCACCTCCTCGAGCTGCTCGGGCAGCGACCGCCGTCGGGCCGCTACCGGGCCGCGGACATCGCCGTGAAGGTGGATGCCTGAGATGCGGATGCTGGACGAGCACCCCTCCACCGTCTTCGAGGCGCCGGAGTTCGCGCCGGCCCCGGCCGAGCAGCGAGGTGTCGACCGCGATGCGGTAAGGCTGCTGGTCGCGCGGGCGGCCGGAATCACCCACGCGCGGTTCCGCGAGCTGCCCGACCAGCTGCGCGCCGGTGACGTGGTCGTCGTGAACAACTCGGCGACGATCGCGGGCGAGGTCGACGCGGCCGGAGACACCCGCGGGCCGGTCGTGCTGCACGTGGCGACCCCGCTGGACGACGGCACCTGGGTGGTCGAGATCCGGACCGCGCCCGACGCCGCGCGGGCGGTGCTCGACGGCGTGCCGGGGGAGCGCTTCGCGACGGGTCTGGTCGGGCTGACCCTGGTCGAGCCGTACCCGCGCGACGGCTCCTCCCCGACCGGGCGCGGCAACCGGCTCTGGCGGGCACGCGTCGACGGGGACCTGGTGGGGCACCTGACGCGGGCGGGGCGGCCGATCGCCTACGGCTACCTGGACCGGCGCTACCCGCTGAGCGCCTACCAGTCGGTGTTCTCGGCACTGCCGGGCAGCGCGGAGATGCCGTCGGCCGGCCGGCCGTTCACGCAGGCGATCGTGACCGAGCTGGTCTCGCGGGGCGTCGCGGTCGTGCCGATCACGCTGCACACCGGCGTGTCCTCGCAGGAGGCCGGTGAGGCGCCGCAGGCCGAGCGGTTCGTCGTACCGGATGCCACAGCCCGTCAGGTCAACGCCGTCCGGGCCGGAGGCGGCCGTGTCGTCGCCGTGGGGACGACGGTGACCCGGGCCCTTGAGTCCGCGGTCGACGACGACGGCCGCCTGGTCGCGCGCAGTGGCTGGACCGAGCGCGTGGTCACCCCGGCCGACCCGCCCCGCATCGTCAGCGGCCTGGTCACCGGCTGGCACGACCCCCAGGCTTCCCACCTGCTGCTGGTCGAAGCCGTCGCCGGCACCACCCTCACCCAGCAGGCCTACGACGCCGCCGTCGCCGGCCACTACCTCTGGCACGAGTTCGGCGACGCGGCCCTCCTGCTGCCGTAATTGGATAGTCCGTCACGTCTGGCACCTGGAAACGCTGTTCGGCGGTGCCAGACGTGACGGACTATGCCGACCGGACCGACTCAGACGGCGATGTGCTGGACCTCGCCCTCGATCGCACGACGGGGGAGGAGCTCGACGACGAGCATGGCGGCGATCACCATGGGGCCGCCGACCAGCATCCGCCAGGTGACGCCCTCGCCGCCGAGGATGACCGCGAAGAAGGCGGCGAAGACCGGTTCCATGCTCATGATGATCGCGCTGCGGGTGGAGTCCAGCTGGGACTGCGCCCAGGTCTGGCCGAGCATCGCGAGGGCACCGGCGATCAGCGCCATGTAGGCCACCGAGAACCAGTCGGCGCCGGTGCTGGGCAGCTCGATCCCGCCCGGTACGGCGGCGACGCCGCAGATCGCCGTGATCACGATGATCTGGAGGATCGACATCCCGAGCGCGTCCGCAGCCGTCGACCAGTGGCCGAGGCCGACGATGTGCAGCGCGTAGCCGACGGCGGCGACCAGCGTGATCGCCTCGCCGAAACCGATGCTGAAGCCGCTCAGGGTGAGGACGCCGATCCCGGCGACCGCCAGCGCGACCGCGGCCCAGGTGGCCCTGCCGATCCGCGTGTGCAGGAGCAGCGCTGCCAGCACAGGCGTGAGGACGACGTAGAGCCCGGTGATGAACCCCGAGACGCTCGCGGGCGTGTGCGCCAGCCCGGTGGTCTGGAGGATCTGCGCGACGCCGTACAGGCTGCCGAGCACGACCGCGTGCCGGCGCTTCTCCGCCGAGAGTCGCGGGATCGCGCGGGGTGCGACGAGCACCATCGCCACGGACGCGATCGCGAAGCGCACGGCGAGGAAGTCCGCGACCGGCACCCGGTCGAGCAGGTCGTGGATCAGGTAGAACGTCGATCCCCACGCCGCCGCCATCCCGAGCAGGGCGAGGCTCGCGAGCACCTTCCGGGACGGCATGGCATCACCCTAGGAGGGGCTCTCAGTGCAGCGGACGCCAGCCGTGGTCGAGCATCCGCTTGAGGTGCTTGACGTTGCGGACGTAGTGCTTGGTGCTCTTGTACATGCCGTTCGCGTGCACGGACCCGAGCCCCTGGTAGTAGCCGGCGAGCGCCCCGCGCACGGTGTGGTCGCGTCGCAGCAGCTTGTAGAGCACGATGCCGGCGACGACGTTGTCGTGCAGCCGGGTGATGTGCAGCTTGCGCCCGACGAGCGTCGAGACCCAGCGCCCGGTGCCGGGCATCACCTGCATCGTGCCGACCGCGCCGACGGACGAGCGCACGTGCTGCTGCCAGCCCGACTCCTGCCAGGCGATCGCGAGGGCCATGTGCTGGTTGACGCCGTGGCCACGTGCGACCCGCTTGACCTCGTCGCGGACGGTCGCCCGCGACGGGTGCGAGGTGTGGTGCTTCTTCTTCTGCTTCTTCTTCTTCGAGTGGTGCTTCGTGGGCGCGTGCTTCTTCTTCGCGGCGTGGTGCCCGGCTCGCGCGCTGACGACCGGCACCTTCACCTTCTCGCCGACGAACCAGAACGACGAGGAGGTCTTGTGGTTGATCGCGAGCAGCTCGGCGGTCCAGGCGTGGAAGCGCACGGCGATCCGGGTCGCGGTGTCGCCGCTCCTCACGTGGTAGGAGATGACCCGTCGACCCGGGTGCCCCGGCCACTTCTTGCCCGCGTGGTGGTGCGGGGCGACGGTCGCCGCGACCGGCTGCACCAGCGTCGTCGTACGACGGGTGGCGCGGTCGTCGGTCGCCACCGTGCCGTCGAGCGCGAGACCGGTGGCCACCAGCCCACCGACGGCGACACCCGCCGTGAGGGTGCGGCCGGCCCGCTGGACCACGGCCCGCACGGCACTGGGCATGCTCGACACCTCACCAACTCGACACCCGAAGTCATCGACAGTGACGGATGTGACGTGTGTGAGTCAAGTGGTGCGTGTGACGAGGGGCTACACGAGGAACAAGGTGATCGTGCTGCCCTTGGGCACCATCGAGCCCGCCTTCGGGTCGGAGCGGAGCACGTAGTGCAGCCCGAGGTAGGTGCTCGAGTGCCGGTACTTCACCGTGAAGCCGGCCTCCTTGAGCAGGTTGCCGGCCGCGCCCTGGCCCATCGCCACGACCCGCGGCACCTCGACCAGCACCGGCCCCTTGGAGACCTTCAGCCCGACGGTGTCGCCCTTGAACAGGGTGCCGTCGGCGGGGTCCTGGGAGATCACCTTGCCCTTGGCCACCTTGTCGTCGTACGACGAGGTGGAGTCGACCTCGAGCCCCAGCTTGCCCAACGCCTTCTCCGCGTCCTTGGCGTCCTTGCCGGTGAAGTCGGGTACCTCGATCGGCTTCTGGCCCTTGCTCACGACCAGGTCGACCGCGACGTCGCGCCGCAGGCTGGTGCCGACGCCGGGGCTGGCCCTGATCACGCGGCCCTTCTTGACGGACTCGGAGTACTTCCCGATCGCGCGGCCGTAGCTGAGCTGGGCGTCCTGCAGCATCGCCTGGGCCGTGTCGAGGGTCTTGTCCTCGACCTTGGGCACGGCGTGGCGCTCGGGGCCGAGCGAGACCACGGCGTCGACGGTGCCGTCCTTGGCGATCCGCGAGCCTGGGGCCGGGTCGGTGCTCAGCACGGAGCCCTTGGCGACGGTCTCGGAGTAGCCGGTGCCGGTGATGTCGAACGTCAGTCCGGCCTTCACCACCTCGACCTTGGCAGCCGCCTTGGTCATGTTGATCACGCCCGGCGTGGTCGTGTAGCGGGCGAAGCCGAAGTACCAGGCGGACAGCCCCACCACGAGCGCGGTCACCAGCAGCAGCACCAGCCACAGTGGGCCGCGCGAGCGGCGTCGACGCGGTGGCAGCGGCTGTACGGCGGACGGACGCTCGAGCGGGTGGCGACCCGCGTCACCTGGAGCTGCCAGCGCCGACCGGGCGTAGGTCGAGGTGGGCTCGCGCTCCTGGTCGTAGACGTCGTCGGCGACCCCGGTCGGGTCGTCGAGGGAGGGGTCGATGATCGCGCGCGGCAGCTGCCCGTCGGTGTCAGCGAACGGGTCGCGGCCGCGGGCCGGTGCCAGGTCGGCGGTCAGCTCCGGGTCGTCGGTCACGCCGTTCTCGAGCGCGTTGCGCACCCGGCGGAGCTGGTGGAGGAGCACGCCGGCGTCGGCCGGACGGAGCGCGGTGTCGCGGGCGGTGGCGCGGGCCACCAGCGCGTCGACGTACGGCGGGAGCGAGGGCATCAGCCGCGACGGCGGAGGGATGTCCTCGTGCACGTGCTTGTAGGCGACCTGGATCGGTGAGTCGGCCTGGTGCGGCTTCTGGCCGGTGAGCATCTCGTAGATCAGCACACCGGCGGCGTAGACGTCGGAGCGCGCGTCGGCATGACCGTCGACGACGAGCTCGGGGGAGAGGTAGGACACGGTGCCGATGAGCACGCCGGTGCTGGTGTGCTGGGTCTCGGAGTTGACCGCGCGGGCGAGCCCGAAGTCGGCGACCTTGACCCTGCCGTCGTCGGCGAGCAGGACGTTCTCGGGCTTCACGTCGCGGTGGATCATGCCGGCCCGGTGGGCCGCGCCGAGCGCGGACAGCACCGGCTCGATGACGGTCAGCGCCTTGACCGGCGACATCGGGGCGTCGGAGCGGATCAGGTCGCGGAGCGTGATCCCGGGGACGTACTCCATGACCAGGAACAGCGTGCCGTTGTCGTCGCCCTGGTCGAAGACCGCGACCACGTTGTGGTGCGCGAGCCGGGCCGCGGCCTGCGCCTCGCGCCGGAACCGGCGGGAGAACTCGTCGTCGTCACCGAGGCCGGAGTGCATCACCTTGACCGCGACGGTGCGGTCGAGGCGGGTGTCGGTGGCCTCGTAGACAGTGGCCATGCCACCCCGGGCGACCCGCGGTCCGACCAGGTAGCGGTCGTCGAGGAGGCGGCCGATGAGAGGGTCGGAGACCCGGTCGGCTGTCATGCGCTCCACGTGTTCGACCTCCACGTCCGGTGGGGAAGAGACCGGCTGCCGGACGAAGTCTAGTTGGGGTGGTCAGCAAACCACCGTAGGCGCGTGTCGTCGCGCACGCACCTCTGCGGCGGGAGAGAGCCGTCACAGGCGGCGCGTCACGCCTCGGATCGGGCCGATTGTCCAATCCCGGGGCGGCGTGGCGGCGTGGTTCCGCCTCGGCGACGGCGGGTACGACGGCCGGCTGGGCTGACGGGTTGTGCCGCGTGGGCCTCCGGCTGGCAGAGTTGGTGGCGTGAACGACGACACCGCCGCCCGCGCCGCGACCGACGACCTGGGCACCCTGGTCGGCGACTGGATCGACTGGAGCACCTGCGCCGAGGAGCTCGGGGTGACCGTGGCCAAGGTGCGGACCTGGATCCGCGAGCACCAGCTGGCCGGCGCGGTCCCCGCACCGGGCGCCGGGCAGCAGGTCCCGGCGCTGCTCGTGATGGACGGTGTCGTGGTCAAGGGCGTGGGGGGCGTGCTGACCGTGCTGCACGACGGCGGCTACGACGACCGCGAGGCACTGGTCTGGCTGTTCACGCGGGACGAGTCGCTGCCGGGCCGGCCGATCGACGCGCTCCGCGAGAACCGCGGCGCCGAGGTCAAGCGGCGGGCCCAGGCGCTCGCGTTCTGACCCGTTGACGTCGGCCCGGCCGGGCGCGAGGCTGGCGTCTGTCGGCGACGAAGGGAAGACGAGCAGATGAGCGGACTTGCCGGGATCCTCGCGGGTCACCACCCGGTGGGCGTGTACCAGTGGCACAACCACCTGCCGGAGCCGGAG
Source organism: uncultured Actinomycetota bacterium (assembly GCA_963815585.1). Taxonomy (GTDB): domain Bacteria; phylum Actinomycetota; class Actinomycetes; order Propionibacteriales; family Nocardioidaceae; genus Marmoricola. The sequence goes on from CAWFHJ010000002.1 coordinate 30,691, forward strand.
GTCCGCCACGCGGTGGAGCATGCCGGCTGGGAGTACGGGTACGTCGACGGCTGGACGCACCAGGACAAGCACGCGTTCCTGGAAGGTGTCTCCGCCGGGCTCGCCCTCCCCGACGACGCCTCGTCGAGCTTCGACGCCATGGTCGACAGCCTGCGTGACGTCGCAAAGCCGACCGTCGTGCTCTGGGACGGCTGGGGGCCGTTGGCGCGTGAGGACGAGCAGGCGTTCAAGGTCGCGCTCGACGTGTTCATCGAGCGCGCGGGCGAGACCCCCGCGTTCGGCGTGCTGCTGCGCGGCGACGGCCCCTCGATCTCGATCCCGTCGCTGGACTGAGATGGCCCAGCGGGTCTGGGAGGGTTCCCGCGACCGGCCCCGGCCCCGCGCGCTGGACACGCTCGGCTACGAGCTGCTCGCGCTCGACCGGGAGGCCGGCACCGCCGAGGCGTCGTTCACGGTCGGTGAGGAGTTCGGCAACACCGTCGGCAACGTGCAGGGCGGGTTCCTCGCCGCGATGCTCGACGCCACCCTCGGCACCGCGATCGTCGCCACGCTGCAACCCGGCGAGATCTCACCGACCGTCGAGCTGAAGATCAGCTATCTCCGGCCGGCGTTGATCGGCACGATCATCGGCAGGGGCCGGATCCTCAAGCGGGGCTCGCGGGTCGCGTTCCTCGCCGGTGAGCTGTACGACGCCGAGGACCGAGTCCTGGCCACGGCCAGCGGCACCTTCCTGCTGACGCCGGCGCCGGACGTCGGCGACGCCTGACCCGTCTGCTCAGACGGCGCGCTGGGTCGCCGCGGCGGCCAGGGTGCGCAGCACGCCGCGCGCGCGGTCGTCGATCGAGGCGGCGTCGAGCGAGGTGAGCGCGCGCGCGGTCAGCTCGTCGATCACGTGCTCCACCTGGGCGCGGGCGCCGGAGCCGTCGATCAGCTCGCGCAGCCGGGTCACCTGTGCCTCGTCGAGCGGGGTCCCGAGGGCCGCATCGAGGTGGCCGGCGTCGGCGGGGGAGAGCGCGTCGAGGGCGAGCGCGACCAGCACCGTGCGCTTGCCCTCGGTGAGGTCGTCGCCGGCCGGCTTGCCGGTGGTCTCCGGGTCACCGAACACACCGAGCAGGTCGTCGCGCAGCTGGAACGCCTCCCCGAGGGGCAGCCCGAACCTGGTCAACTCGCCGATCGTCTCGCTCGACGCACCCGCCAGCGCGGCGCCGATGTGGAGCGGGCGCTCGATGGAGTACTTGGCGGACTTGTAGCGCAGCACGTTCATCGCCAGGTCGACGTCGCTCGCCCCGCGGGCCTGGGCGCTGACGTCGAGGAACTGGCCGGTGACGACCTCGCTGCGGGTCAGGTCGAAGAACTCCTGCGCGGCCCGTACCCGCTCGCCGTGCAGGCCGCAGGTGCGCAGCAGCTCGTCGGCCCAGCTGAGCAGCAGGTCACCGAGCAGGATCGCGGCGGCGGCGCCGTACTGCTCGGGGTCGCCGCGCCACCCCGACCGCTCGTGCAGCTCACCGAACTCGCGGTGGGTGGCCGGGCGCCCTCGTCGTACGTCGGAGGCGTCCATGTAGTCGTCGTGCACCAGCGCGCTGGCGTGCAGCAGCTCCAGCGACCCGCAGGCGCGCACCAGCGCGGCCTCGTCCCTCGGGGCGATCGTGCCGGCGACGGCGTGGTGGCCCCAGTAGCAGAAGGCGGCCCGGAACCGCTTGCCTCCGGTGACGCTGGTGCGGGCAGCTGCGACCAGCCGGGTGGCGTCCTCGCCGAGCCGGTCGAGCCACGCGGCGTGCTCGTCGACGAAGCCCAGCAGCTGCCGCTCGACGTCGGCCCGGAACTCGGCGGCGTCCCAACGTGGTTGGTCGGGCGCGTCCCACGCCGTGTCCGCCGGTGTCACCGGGACACCGTAGTCCCCGTATCCTTCTCGGCATGCCTGAGGCCCCTGTGCGTATCGGAGACCTGATTTCGGCGGGCGGCAAGTCGTACTCCTTCGAGTTCTTCCCGCCCAAGGACGACGACGGCGAACGCGTGCTGTGGCAGTCGATCAGCGAGCTCGAGCCGCTGCGACCGACCTTCGTCTCGGTGACGTACGGCGCCGGCGGCACCACCCGCGAGGGCACCATCCGGGTCACCTCGCGGATCGCCCGGGAGACCTCGCTGACCCCGATGGCGCACCTGACCTGCGTCGGCCACACCGCCGACGAGCTGCGCGGCATCCTGTCGTCGTACGCCGAGGGTGGCGTGCACAACGTGATGGTGCTGCGCGGCGACCCGCCGGACGGCCCGGGGACACCTTGGCCGGTGACCGAGGGCGGGTTCACCTACGCGTCCGAGCTGGTCGAGCTGGTGCACTCGCTCGACGGCTTCGGCGTCGGCGTCGCGGCGTTCCCCGAGGGCCACCGCGACGCGGCCTCGCTCGAGGACGACGCGCAGGTGATGCGCCGCAAGCACGATGCCGGCGCCGACTTCGCGGTCACCGAGATGTTCTTCCGGTCCTCGGACTACTTCGGCCTGGTCGAGCGCTGCGCGGCCAACGGCGTCGACTTCCCGATCATCCCGGGGATCATGCCGATCACGAACCTCCGCTCGATCGAGCGGATGACCGAGCTCTCGGGTCGGGACATGCCACCCGAGGTGCTGGCGCGCTTCGAGGGCGTCACGGAACCCGCCGAGGTGCGCAAGATCGGGATCGAGCTGGCCACCGAGCTCTGCGACACCGTTCTCGCGGGTGGCGCACCGGGGCTGCACTTCTACACGCTGAACCGGTCGAAGGCGACGCGTGAGATCTATGCGGGGCTGAACGAGCGGGTCTGATCAGCCGGGCAGCGGGAGGCCGGGCAGCACCCACGTGGGGTTGTCGGAGGGCGACTCGACGGCCACGGTGCACTGGCCGCTCGACAACCGGCAGCGCAGGATGTCGTGGCCCGCGAGTGCCACCGTGTCGTCGTCCAGCCACTCGACCAGCGTGAGGTCCGGCTCCGGCCCCGGGTCGTAGCGCGTCGGGAGACGCAGGTGCACCGCGCGGCCCGTCGCGGTGTCGAACGCCTTGCTCGGGATGTCCTCCCCGTGGTTGGCGTGCGCGAGCACGGGCACCAGCCGGCGACCGGCGACCCGGAAGCTCTGCCGCACGCCGTTGACCTCACCGCTCTGCCGGTCCTCGCCGACCACGAGGGCGCGCGGTCGCGACCGCAGGTCGTCGGCGTACGCCCGCGGTGACGAGGGGTCGAGCTCGCCGGTCGTGACGTCGTAGGCGAGGAACCGGTGGATCGCACGGCAGTGGTCGGCGTCGCACGTGCGATCGCGGGTGAGGTAGACGTGATTGCCGACAACGGCGACGAGGCCGCAGCGCTGGAGCACGAAGGTGTCCTGCACATCGGCGCACCCGGGCACGGTCCGCCGGGCCACGACCCCGAGCGAGGCGGTGTCGAGGACCACCAGGTCAGGGCGCCGCGGGTGCGCGCAGTCGAACCACACGGCCAGCGACCCTGCGTTCGGCGTCACCACCAGGTCGGTCGCGAAGTTGCTTGGCCGGCCGCAGGCGGTCGTCGTCACACGCCGCGGCCGGCCGCCGCCGCTGAACCACAGCGCACCGCCGTCCTCGCTGAACACGAACCCGTCGTCGGTGACGTCCAGGTGCACGTGGCTGCTCGGCGCCCTCACCACGCGGGCCCCGAGATGGATGCGCGTGCCCGTGTAGCCCTGGCTCCAGACGATCTCGCGGACGGGCTGTGCACCTGTCGGCGTCGGCCGGTCCGGGCGGTCGACCGGAGCGTTGCCGCGGCCCACCGGGTCGTGGTTGAGGAAGCCGAGCGTCAGCGCCACCACCAGGAGGACGACGGCTGCGCTGCCGAGGACCGCGGTCATCCGGCGGCGTCGGAGCCGGTGTTCGCCGAGGTCGACCAGCGCATCGAGGTCGAGCCGGGGAGCGCCGGTGTTGTCGGCCTCACGGTCGAGGACGTCGCGAAGGGTGGGGCTCATCGGGTCACCGCCTGGTCGTCGGGGAGGACGCCGGCCACGGGGCCGACCTTCACCCGGAGCTTGGAGAGCGCAACGGACACCTGGCTCTTCACGGTGCCCACGGTGCAGCCCATGAGCTCCGCCGTCTCCGCCTCGGAGAGGTCCTCGTAGTAGCGCAGGACCAGCGCCGCCCGTTGACGTGGCGGAAGGGTGCGCACGTGCGCCCACAGCAGCTGGTGGGTCACCAGGCGCTCGGTGTCGTCGGGCTGGGGGAGATCGGGCAGCGGATCGGCGGGGCGCTCGTGGTACGACCGTCGGCGGCTCCACGAGATCGCCGTGGTCACCACGGTGCGCCGGACGTAGGCCTCCGCGTTGCCCACCTCCCGGATGCGCGGCCAGGCGACGTAGGCCTTGACCAGCGCCTCCTGCAACAGGTCCTGGGCGAGCTGGTGGTCGCCGACGACGACGTACGCCGTGCGGTAGAGCGCGTGCGAGCGGGCCGAGACGAACTCCGAGAAGGCCGTGAGATCTTCCTGGCTTCGGATCGCCATGGTCGCTCCTGGACGTCGGCTCCATCTTCTGCCTTGTTGACGCATCGAGCGAGCAAAAGGTTGGACGGCGCCGCCGGTCAGGTGGCCGCACCCACCGCCTGGGCGACCAGCGCGGCCGACAGGCCCACCCACGGCAGCCCGGCCCCGGGTGTCGTGTGGGCGCCGGCGCAGTAGACGCCCGGCACCGGGGCCTCGGTGCCGAGTCGCTGGTCCAGCGTCCTGCGGCCCTGCCAGAGCACGCCGTACGGCGAGCCGCGCCACGACTCCACCTGCTCCCGTGGCGACCGGTCCACGCGCACCTGGACGTGGGCGCGGACGTCGATCTTGTGCCGTGACAGCGCGGTGACCATGTCCTCGGCGATCCGGCCCCGGCCGAGGAGCGTCCACGCGTGCGCCCCGTCGGGGGCGGTGCCGTTCGTGCGCAGCACCAGCAGGGGGTCACCGTGCAGCACCACCTCGTGCGGCAGCTCGGGCACGTCGCCGACCAACCCCAGGTGCGCGATCACCGGCGGGATCGCCGGCATCGTGCGACGCACGTGCTGGGCCAGCGCGGGCAGCCGCCGCGGGTCGATCGCGACCACGACCACGTCGGCGGGCAGCACCTCGTCGTCCGTGCGCACCCCCGAGACACGGCCGGACGTCACCTCGAGGTCGCGCGCCTCGACACCGGTGCGCACGTCCACCCGACGCGTTGCCAGCCGCTCGACCAGCGCCGTGGTCAACGCGCCCATCCCCCCGGGCACGGTCCAGCTGCCGAAGTTCTGCTCGACGTAGGACACCAGCCCGGTCCACGCGGGCACGTTGCGCGGGTCGTGGCCCTCGAGGAGCGCCGGAAGGGTCGCGATGTCGCGCAGCCGGTCGTCCTTGAGCAGCTTGCCGGTCATCTTCGCCAGGGTCAGCCGGCTGCCCAGCAGCTCTCGTGCCTTCCTGCTCGCGTGCTGCGGCGACCAGGGACGCTCCAGCCAGTCCTTGCGCAGCGCCTCCCAGGCCTCCGGGAACTCCGCCGTGTACGACGCCCACGCCTGGCCGAGCCCCGCACCGAGCGCGCCGTCGATCGCCTCGATCTGCACCGAGCGGCTGCCGCTGGGCAGGTCGAGCCGGGTGCCGTCCTCGAACCGGTGCTGCCGCATCGGCTCGACCGGCACCAGGTCGAGCTCCTTCTCCAGCGGCCGGCCGGACTTGCGGAACAGGTCGCGCACGACGGCCGGCAGCAGCATGTGCGTCGGCCCGGAGTCCCAGCGGAACCCGTCCCGCTCGACGTACCCCAGCGCGCCGCCGAGCCGGTCGGACACCTCCAGCAGCGTGACCTCGTGCCCGAGCTTGGCCAGCCGGGCGGCGCTCGCCATGCCGCCGAAGCCGCCCCCGACCACCACGACGCGCGCCATGTGCGGAACCTACCGGGCGGGTAGTGGCCGACCCTTCCAACGTCGCCACCCGCGACGCACCAGCCGCAGCGCGAAGAACAGCGCGACCAGCCCGACCACCAGCAAGGTGGCGCTGACGCCGAGCGCGAGCCACGGGTGGTTGATCGCCAGCGCCACCACGCCGAGCACGGTCACGTCCTCGCCGAGGCTGGCGCCGATGTTGGTGAACGGCTCGGGCGAGGTGTTGATCGCCAGCCGCGAGCCGGCCTTCACCGAATGGCTGGCGAACGCCGTGACACCGCTCAGCAGTGCGTAGCCGATCTGGTTGGCCTCCGGGTCCTGCCCGGCCACCAGCGCGCCGAGCGCGACCGCGACGCCCGGTCGCAGGACGGTCGAGACCGCGTCCCACGTCGAGTCCAGGTAGGGCACCTTGTCGGCGACGAACTCCACCGCGAACAGCGCCCCCGCCACCACCAGGACGTCGGTGCGAGCGAGCTGGTCGGGGATCTGGGCCAGGTGCCCGAACCGGTCGGTGATCCCGAGCACCAGCACGACCAGGTAGGCGTTCACGCCGCTGGCCCAGCCGGTCGAGAACACCAGGGGGACGAGATTCACGCACTCATCCTAGGAACGAGAGCGATCTGAGTACCTCGACTGAGTATTTCCGCGGATGCTGCAACGGATCCCGCTCCTGAAGAGTCATACCTGCGACAGGCGGTGGTTCGGGCACCACGGGGGTGGGTCCGAACCACCGCCGTCGTCCAGCCTGGCAGGTCGTCCAGTCCGTCAGAGGGCCGGCTCTCCAGCTGCCAGCCGCTCGCGCACCTCGCGGATCGAGGACCGGAACGGGTACTCCTGTCCCGCCCTCGGCAGGCGTCGTACGACCGCGCCGACCCGGCGGGTGAACCGTTCGAACCATCGCTGGTCGGCCGCCGACCACGACAGCCGCATCTCCTCGCGGAACGCCGGCGGCAGGAACCCGGTCACCACCCGCGCGCGACGGTCGATCAGGGAGTCGTGCGGCGGCTTCGGCAGGTAGCGCATCCGGATCACGCGGCTCAGGTAGTCACGCACGTCGTCGTCGATCCGGATCTGCCCCTCGGCCTCACGCCACGCGTGGGCGAACGCCGCCCGCGAGGTCGGCCACGCAACCTCGGGCACCTGCAGCAGCCCGCCCAGCACCCGACCCTCGGCGAGCAGCGCCTCGCGGTCGACGGGACCGTGCACCAGCTCGAACGACTCCTCGAAGGCGCGGTAGAGGCACGCCGCCACCCACCACTGGTGCTCCGGGTCCATCGCGCCCGCGACCGGGGCGTGCGAGGTGTTCACGCCACGGCGGTACGCCGCCCGCTCGGCCGCGGTCCCGTGCGTCGCCACGGCCAGGTAGCCGACCGTCGTCCGGCGCCGTCGGCTCGGGTCGTTGAACAGGGCCGACGGTGCGTCGCTGGTGCTGACCGCCCGGCCGACCTCCGGGCGGGCCAGCTGCATCACCACGTTGGCGGTGCCGGAGAGCATCAGCACCGGGTTCGCCGCCCGGCGCAGCAGCGGGGTCGGGAGCGCGTCGATCCGCATCCGTTCCTCGCGTGCGGTCATCGCTGCTCAGCTGCCGCTCTCCGCGGCGATCACCCGGGAGACGGCGTCCTCGTCGCGGCCGAGGACCGTGGTGCCGTCGTCGGCCGTGATGATCGGCCGCTGGAGCACGCGCGGGTGGGACGCCAGAATCGCGAGCCATGCGTCCCGGTGTCCGGCGTCGCGGGGGAGGTCGATGCCCTCCTCGCGCGCCTCCTTGTCCCGCGCCAGGTGCCACGGCTCGAGCCCGAGCCGGTCGAGGACGGTGGCCAGCTCGTCGGGTGTCGGCGGGTCGTCGAGGTAACGACGCTCGGTGTAGGTGATGCCGGCCGCGTCCAGGGCGTCGCGGGCGGAGCGACACTTCGAGCAGGCCGGGTTGACCCAGATCTCCACCGGTCAGGCCACGTCGATCTCGGTGGCGCCGGTCATCGCGAGCAGCTCGTCGTACGTGGTGGAGAAGACGGCCGCCGGGTGACCTGCCGCGGCCCAGATCTCGGCGTACTGCCGCAGCCATCGGTCGAGCCAGGTGCGCACCGGCGTGGGGTGCGCGATGGGGGAGACCCCGCCGATCACCTGGCCGGTGTGCTCGCGCACGAACTCGGGCTTCGCCCGCTTCAGCGACGTCACGCCGATCTCCGCGGCGACCTTGTCGGTGTCGACGCGGTGGGACCCGGAGGTGAGGATCAGCACCGGCTCGCCGCCGGCGTCGAACAGCAGGCTGTTCGCGATCGCCCCGACCTCGCAGCCGAGGGCCTCGGCGGCCAGCGCGGCGGTGTGGACGGAGTCGGGGAGGGTCACGATCCGGCCCCGGCCGCCCTTGGCCTCCAGCGCCGTGCGGAACCTGCCGATGCTCGCGTGCTCCCCACCCGGTGTCATGGCCCGAGGCTAGCGAAACCGCGTCCCCCCACATGGGGGCAGAGGCCCGTCCCCCACCTAGGGGGTCCTAAGACCTTCGTCCGATTGACGCACGGTCCGCAACGGAGTTGCGTCGATCCCAGCAGGACGGCGCTTGATGCACAGGCGCCCCGGGAGGGTGATCAGCATGGCGATGGTCGACGCACGACGCAGCAGGAGAGTCGGGATCGCGGCGCTGTTCGCCGCCGTGCTCGTGGTGGGCGTGGCCTCGGGTGGCCCCGCTGTGGCCCGTCATGGCCACGGTGATGACCACGGCGGCTATGCCCAGCGCAACCTGGTCTCCGACATCCCCGGGATGGCGGAGCTCCTCGACCCGGTGGTCAAGAACCCGTGGGGCATCGCGTTCGGACCGGTGGCCACCCCGACCCCGCTGTGGGTGAACAACCAGTTCAGCCCCGACCCGACGAAGGCGGTCACGCTCTACCGCGGTGCCACCAGTGCGACCGACCCCGTGGCCAAGGTGCCGCTCGAGGTCGGCGCCTCCTCGCCGTTCGGCATGGTGTTCAACCCGACGACGGACTTCACCATCACCCAGGCCGGCGTGCAGACACCCGCCCGGTTCATCTTCACCGAGCTCTTCGACGGCCCCGGCGGCGCGCCGGAGGGCCGGATCACGGGATGGGCACCCGGTGCCGTCACCACCACCTCGACCGACGCGCGCGCCTTCCCCTCGCTGCCGTTCGGGCTCGCGCTGGTGCCCGGCAAGGGTGACCGCGGCAACCGGCTCCTGGTCGCGGACACGCTCACCGGCGCCGTCGACGTCTACGACGCAGCCTTCCAGAAGGTCGACGACCCCAGCCTCTTCGTCGACCCGAAGATCGCCAAGACGGGCTACACGCCGTACAACGTGACCTTCCTGAAGGACCGCGTCTACGTGGCGTACGCCCCCGGACCGGGGATCCCGGGTGGAGCGATCAGCGTCTTCAAGGCCGACGGCACGTTCAAGAAGCGCCTGGTCACCGACGACCACCTGTTCGGCCCGTGGGGCATGGCGATCGCGCCCAAGCACTGGGGCAGGTTCGGTGGCCGGCTGCTGGTCGGCAACGTGGACGACGGCCTGATCCACGCCTTCGGGCGGCGGAGCGGTCACTTCAAGGGCACCCTGAAGGACGCCTCGGGCAAGCCGCTGGTCAACCCCGGCCTCTGGGGAATCGAGTTCGGCAACGGTGTGATCGGCACCCCGAACAGCCTGATCTTCGCCGCTGGTATCGGCGATGAGGTGGACGAGCACGTCTACGAGCACGGCCTGGTCGGGCTGATCGAGCCGACCGGTGAGGAGGACGACGACTGAGACACCCCTACGCTCAACCCCCCAGAAACCCCCGACAGGCCCAGTTCCCCCCGGCTGGGCCTGTCGGCATGTCCGGACGACGTCTGCACCGGTGACGGTGACGGCTTGACGTCGCGGCCGGGGAGAGGTGTACTGGAGATGTTCGAACACATGTTCGAAGGGTCGAGGTCCGGTCAGTCAATCCGGTGGTCGAGCTTGTCGAGACCGGGGAAGGAGTCGACATGCGGCGGTACGACGATCCCGTGGACGTGCGCAAGGGGCGGGAGGAGGAGCCCGAGCAGTTCCTCTGGCGCGGGCGGTTGTGGCAGGTGCGCGGCGTTGTCGCGCACTGGGTCGAGACCGGACCCTGGTGGCAGTCGGCCGGGGTGCGGGCAGTGGTCGGCTCCGACGACGAGCAGCCCGGCCCGGTGGCCACGCTGGCGTCTCCCGACCTGCTGGCCGAGCGCGAGGTCTGGCGGGTGGAGGCGGCCCGCGGACGGGCGGTCGCCGCCCACGACGACCCCGGGTTCGGGGTCTTCGACCTCACCTTCTCCTGGTCGACCGGCGGCTGGCGGCTGACCGGCTGCGTGGACTGAGGGGGAGTGATGAGCCAGCTGACCCAGACGGCGCCGGGCTACCTCCCGGCCGCCACCCATTCCTACCTCGACCGGGCCGCGGAGTCGCTGCACGCGGCGGCGCTGACCGCCGAGGTGCCGGCCCGCTACGCGCTGGCCCACGTCGCGGCGCTGCGGGCGACCGCGGGGCTGCTCGCGGCCCGTGCCCGTCCGGTGCCCGGTGCCCGGCGCCGACCGCAGAAGAACGCCTGGGTGCTGCTCGCCGAGGTGGCCCCCGAGCTCGCGGAGTGGGCGACGTTCTTCGCCGCGGGTGCCGGCAAGCGAGCCGCCGCGGAGGCGGGGTCCACCCGGGCGGTGACCGAGCGTGAGGCCGACGACCTGGTCCGTGACGCCGACCGGTTCCTGGCCCTGGTCGAGTCCTCTCTCGGGCTCACCCGGCACGACGCGCTCCCGACGTCCCGCCAGGGACAGCTGCAGGGACACGGGCAGGGACACGGGCAGGGGCACGGGCACGGGCAGGGGCACGTTGCCTGACGGCTTCGTCCACCTCCACGTCGCATCCGGCTTCTCGCTCCAGTACGGCGCCTCCCACCCGCAGGCGCTGGTCGAGCGTGCGGCCGAGCAGGAGATGGACGCCCTCGCGCTGACCGACCACAACGGCACCTACGGTGCGGTCCGGTTCGCCAAGGCCTGCCAGCGGGCCGGGATCCGTCCGATCCTCGGCGTCGACCTCGCGGTCGCCCCGGTGGTTGAGGAGGTTGCGCAGCAACCGTCTCGAAACCTCCGGGGTTTCGAGACAGGCGCCAGGGCGCCTTCCTCAACCACCGGAAGGGGCGAGCGCACCCCCGTCCGCGGCGGCG
>CAWFHJ010000003.1:0-45044 GCA_963815585.1 uncultured Actinomycetota bacterium
GCGGCTCCGAGGAGTCGGGCGACACCGAGTCGGACGACACCGAGTCGGACGACTCCGGGGAGTGACCAGCGTCCTTCCGGCGCACGAGCAGAAGCCGGGCTCGACCCGCACCCTGCTGAGCACGAAGGACGACGCCGGCGCGGTGATCAGCCGCGTCCGGCGCACCGTCCTGCCCGGCGGGCTGCGCGTGATCACCGAGAACCTGCCGGGCGTGCGCTCGGCGGCCATCGGGATCTTCGTGGCCGTCGGGTCGCGGGACGAGACGCCGGCGCTGTCCGGTGCCTCGCACTTCCTCGAGCACCTGCTGTTCAAGGGCACGCCCGAGCGCTCCGCGATGGAGATCTCGGCGTCCCTGGACGCGGTCGGCGGCGAGTTCAACGCCTACACGGCCAAGGAGTACACCTGCTACCACGCTCGGGTGCTCGACGACGACCTGCCGATGGCGGTCGACGTGCTGGGCGACATGCTCACCTCGTCGCTGGTGACCTCCGACGACGTCGAGGCCGAGCGTGAGGTGATCCTGGACGAGATCGCCATGCACGACGACGACCCCGAGGACGTCGTGCACAACCTGTTCGCCGAGCACGCCTGGTCCGGCACGCCCCTGGGCAAGCCGATCGCCGGACGGCCGGAGACGATCCGGGCGCTCACGCGCACGCAGATCAACCGCTACTACCGCAGTCGCTACGTGGCGCCGCGCACCACGGTGGCGATCGCCGGCAACATCGACCACGCGGACGTCGTACGACGGGTGAAGCGGGCGTTCGCGCGCCACGACTTCCTCGCCGACACCGGCGCACGTGCCGAGTCGCCCCGCACGGCCGGTCGTCCGCGGCCGCTCCGGTCGGGCGAGACGCGCACGTCGCGTCCCTCGGAGCAGGTCAACCTGGTGCTCGGCATGCGCGGGATCACCCGCTCCGACACGCGCCGGCACACGCTGGCCGTGCTCAACGCGGCCCTCGGTGGCGGCACGTCCTCCCGGTTGTTCCAGGAAGTGCGTGAGCGCCGTGGTCTGGCCTACTCCGTGTACTCGTTCGCGTCGTCGTACTCCGACGCCGGCATGGTCGGCGTCACCGCCGGCTGCCTCCCGGCGAAGGTCGACGACGTGCTCGCGGTGTCACGCGAGGAGCTCGCCAAGGTCGCCCGCGACGGGCTGACCGAGGAGGAGGTGACCCGTGCCAAGGGTCAGCTCCGTGGTGGGCTCGTGCTCGGCCTGGAGGACACCGGCTCGCGGATGTCGCGGCTGGGTGAGTCCGAGCTGTTCCACGCCCGGATCCTCGGCGTCGACGAGGTCCTCGACCGGATCGACCGGGTCACCGTCGCCGACGTGCACACCGTCGCCGCCGACCTCTTCGGCGGCCACGAGACCCTCGCTCTGGTGGGCCCTTCCTGAGGTCGAGGGCCCGGACCAACCGGTCCGAGCCCTCGTCCTCGTCTGGAGTGTCGGCAGGTCAGCTCCCGCCGAGGAACCCGGCCACGTCGTCACCGACGAACTTGTCGGACACCGCCTTCGCGCCACCGGGGACGTCAGCGGCGCGGAAGATGTAGCTCGCGTCGCTCGGCGAGGTGCCGGTCTTGAAGGTCAGTGGGACCGCAAGACCACCGGTCTCCACGGTGCCCAGCTCGTCCTTGGCCTTCGAGACACCCTCCGGGGTCAGGTCGCCGTTCTCGCACGCCTTGTCCAGGATCTGGCGCATCACGTCGGCAGCGGCGGTGCCGAAGACGACGCCCAGCGTGGGGTCGCCCGGGTGGGCGGCCTGGTAGGACTTCAGCAGGTCCGGCAGCTTGTCGAACGGCGCCACCGGGGAGGCGACGTAGAGGTTCTGCTTCAGCGACGCTCCCGCGGGACCCTTCAGCAGGGCGGGGGCGAAGACCGGGTTGTTGCCCACGATCGGGATGTTCAGGCCCTGCGCGGACGCCACACCGGCGACCGAGGCGGTCTGCCCCGGCGCCACCGTGAGCGCGATCGCCTTGACACCATCGGCCTTCAGCTTGGAGACCTGGGCGGTCATGTCCGTGTCCGTCGGCTGGATCTGCCGCTCGACGACCGTCATGCCGTGCTGCTTGGCGAAGTACTTCGACCCGGCCAGGCCGCCCGCGCCGTACTCGCCCTCGAAGTAGATGTGACCGATCTTGTCGCCCTCCTTGAGCTTTCCTTCCTTGAGGAGGTAGTCGAGGACGTTGATCATCTCGACCTCGTACGTCGCCCCGACGATCGCGATCTCGGGGCTCTCGGTCAGCGACTGTGCCCACGCGGCGGGGATGTTGACCATGTGGTCCTTGGCGAACTGCGGCAGCAGTCCGGTGTTGATCGGGGAGCCGATGGTCTGCTCGATGGCCAGCACGTCGTTGTGGATCGAGCTGTACAGCTGGATGCCTCGCTGCGTGTCGTAGCCGTGGTCCTTCACGGTCTCGTCCACGGTGTACTTGCCGCAGATCTTGTCGCCGCTGTTCTGGGTCTTCCAGTACAGCGACTGGGCGTTGACGATGTCCTTGCCCAGCGCCGCGAAGACGCCGGTCAGGTCGGTCAGGGCGCCGAGGTGGATGGTGGTGCCGTCGATCCCGCGACCGATCTTCACCCCGTCCTGGGTGGACTCCTTCGAGTCGGAGCCCTTGGTGCCGCACCCCGCTCCGGCCAGCATCATGGCGACCGACACGAGCGCGATCGTTCCTCGCTTCGTGTTCCTCTTCATTCCTTGTCTCCTTCGGTTGGCGACTCGGCTTGAGCCGGCGTGGCTGCCTGGTCCGGATCGGCACCTGACGTGGCTGCGGACGCAGTACCTGGCGCACGGATGGGGCGCCGCAAGCGGCGCGCGAGGCCGGCGAGTCCGCCGGGCTCGAAGAGCACGACCAGCACGATCGCCAGTCCGTACAGGAAGGCGGCCGCCTGGCTCGCGACGATGCCGGGCTCCCCGGGGTTCACGATGAAGGGCAGCGAGCCGGCGTACTGCTGGAAGACCAGCGGCAGCGCACTGACGAAGGCGGCGCCCAGGACCGAGCCTGCGACGGACCCCAGCCCGCCGAGCACGATCATCGCGAGGAACTGGACGGAGAGGGTGAGCCCGAACGAGTCCGGGGCCACCGAGCCGATCGACAGCGCGTAGAGCACCCCCGCGAGCCCGGCGTACATCGAGGAGACCAGAAAGGCCTTCGCCTTGTACACGCGCACGTCGACCCCCATCACCGAGGCCGCCACCTCGCTGTCGCGGAGCGTCTGGAGGGCGCGGCCGGGTCGGGAGCGGATCAGGTTCGAGGCGAACCAGCAGGCGGCGATGCACAGTGCCAGGCCGAGGTACCAGAGCCGCTCGGCCTGCCCGAAGGGCACACCCGCGATCGTGATCTCCGGCGACTCGTCGCCACCGAAGCCGAAGCCGAACATCGAGAAGGTCGGCACCAGGCGGCCGTTGAAGCCACCGGTCACCGTGGTCCAGGTGTTGAGCACGTGCTCGCCGATGAAGACCAGCCCGAGCGAGGCGATGCCGAGGTAGATCCCGCGGAGCCGGGCCGCGATCGGGCTGAACAGCACGCCGGCGAGCCCGGCGGCCAGCACGCCCAGGACCATGCCCAGGAGCGGCGACCAGCCCAGTCCGGTGTACGGGTTGGCGGTGCCGCCGGGCTGGCCGGAGACGTAGGTGTAGGTCACGGCACCGACGGCGAGGAAGAAGGCGTGCCCGAGCGAGAGCTGTCCGGTCGTGCCGACCAGGAGGTTGAGGCCGAGCGCCCCGATGATCGCGCCGAAGACGGCGAACCCCGTGAGGAGCCAGAACTCCTGGACGTAGAGCGGGAGCACGAGCAGCAGCAGGATCAGGGCGATCAGCGCTACCACCCGGAACAGGCGGCCGCGGGACCGGTCGCGACGGGGGCGCTCGTCCTGCACCGGCCGCTCGCGGACGGTGGTGGTGGTGGTCTCAGACACGGGTCATCTCCCTGGTGCCGAACAGGCCGGATGGACGGACCAGCAGGACGGCCACCATCACGACGTACGGCACGACGTCACCGAACCCGCGCCCGAGGAAGGCGATCTGGTCCTGGTACCCGGCCGCCATCGCCTCGGCGACGCCGATCAGCACCCCGCCGACCAGGGCCCCACCGGTCGAGTCGAGACCGCCGAGGATGGCGGCCGGCAGGGCGCTCAGGGCGACGGTGGCCACCGCCGGCGTCACCCCCGGCGTCGGTGCACCGACCACGAAGAGGCCGGCGACCGCCGCCAACATCCCGGCGATCATCCAGGCGAACATGGAGACCCGTCCCATGTGGATGCCCATCAACGCCGCCGCCTCGCCGTCCTCGGCCGCGGCCCGCATCGAGATGCCCCAGCTGGAGTACTTGAAGGTGAGGAAGAACGCGCCGATGAGCACGCCGGCGACGACGATCGCGAGCGCGCGGTTCGTGGTCATGCCGACACCGCCGATCGAGATCGACCGCCCTCCCCACGGATGACCGAGGTTGAGGATGTCCGAGCCGATCCGACGGGTCATCTCGGTGACGATGATCAGGTCGACGCCGATCGTCAGGATCGCGAGGCTGATCACCGGTGCTCCGCGGAGGCGGTTGATCAGCACCCGCTCGACCGCCATCGCCACGAGGGCCGAGCCGATGACGCCCACCGCGACCGCGCCCCAGAATCCGAGGGAGTCGTGCAGCCGAGCCATCAGGTAGGCGCCGAGCAGCACGAGTGAGCCCTGCATGAAGCTCGTGACCTCGCTGGCCTTGAAGATGATCACGAAGCCCAGCGCGATCAGCGAGTAGATCGCGCCGAGCGACAGGCCGTTCAGCAGGAGGGACAGGAACTGCGTCATGGTGAGCTCTCCTCAGGGTCGTGCTGGTGCGCGGCGCCGGGGGCGACCTCGTCGCCCGATCCGAGGTAGGCGCGGATGACCTCGGGATCGGCCTGGGTCTCCGCGGGGCTGCCGTCGGCGATGCGGCGGCCGAAGTCGAGGACGGTGACCCGGTCAGCGATGCTCATCACCATCCCCATGTCGTGCTCGACCAGGATGATGGAGATGCCGAGTGCGTCGCGGATCTCGAGCACGGCCTGCGCCATCCGCTCGGTCTCCTCGGCGTTCATGCCGGCCACCGGCTCGTCGAGGAGCAGCAGCCGGGGCTCGGTGCACAGCGCGCGAGCAACCTCCACCCGCTTCTGGTCGCCGTAGGACAGGACGCCCACAGGCACGTCGAGCTTCTCGCCGAGCTCGAGGAACTCGGCGATCTCCCGGACGCGTGCTCCGTGCCGGCGCCCCTCCCGGGTCGCGGTCGGCAGCCGCAGCCCGGCCGCGAGGAAGCCGGTGTGGGTCAGGGCATGCCGCCCGAGCATCAGGTTCTCGGCGACCGTCTGGGTGTTCGACAGCGCGATGTTCTGGAAGGCCCTGGCAACACCCAGGCGGGCGATCTGGTGGGGTCGCAGGCCGTTGAGCACGGTCTCGCCCAGGCGCACCTCCCCGGCTGTGGCGCGGTAGACGCCGGACAGGACGTTGAACATCGTCGACTTGCCGGCGCCGTTCGGGCCGATCACGGCGTGGACCGTGCCGGGCTGCACCGTGAACGACACGTCCGAGAGCGCCTTCACAGCGCCGAACGCAACGGTGACGCTCTCGACCGTCAGCGTCTCCACGTCCTCGCGAACGTCGACCTCGGGGGTGACACTCACTGCGACCACCTCGTCAGCTTCCTGGTGCGGGACGCCTTGACCTGCCGTCACCGACGACTCGTCGGCGCCGTGACCGAGGTAGAGCCGCTGTACGGCGTCGGACTTCGCCAGCTCGGCCGCGGGCCCGGACAGCGACACCGCGCCGACGTCGAGGACGAAGGCGGTGTCCGCGACGCCGAGGGCCATGGTCGCGTTCTGCTCGACCAGCAGGACCGAGGTTCCCTGGCCGTTGATCGCGCGGATCACCTCGCCGATCTGGCCGATGATGCGTGGTGCGAGTCCCAGGGAGGGCTCGTCGAGGAGCAGCAGCCGGGGCCGCGCCATCAGACCCCGCCCGATGGCCAGCATCTGCTGCTCGCCACCGGAGAGGAGCCCGGCTCGCTGGGCTCGGCGGTCCGCGAGGACGGGGAACATCTCGTAGATGCGCTCGTAGTCTGCGGTGAGCCCGCCGCGGTCCCGGACCGCGAGCCCGCCTGCTCTGAGGTTCTCCTCCACGGTGAGCCGGGTGAAGATGCGACGCCCTTCGGGCACCTGCACCAGGCCGCTGGAGACGCAGCGTGCGGGGTCACGTCCCTTGAGGCTCTCGCCGCGGTAGAGCACCTCACCACGCTCGACCCGGCCGCGGTGCAGGCGCAGCGTGCCGGACAGCGCACGGAGCAGGGTGGTCTTGCCCGCGCCGTTGCTGCCGAGCAGGGCAACGACGGAGCCTTCGGCGACGGAGATGCTGACACCCCGCAGCGCCTCCACCACCCCGCCGTACGTCACGGCGAGGTCGCTCACCTCGAGGATCGGGCGGTCACCAGCGGGGGACGGGTCGCTCATGCTCGGGTCTCCAGACGAATCTCGCGCTTGAGGATCGCGCCGGTCGAGGACTTGGGGATCTGCTCGACGATGTCGACCTCCCGGGGGTACGTGTGGGCGGCGACCCGCCCCTTGACGAAGTCGCGCAGCTCGTGAGCGGTCGGGGTCGCGCCGGGCCGGAGCGTCACCACCGCGTGGACCTCCTCGCCCAGGTCGGGGTGCGGGACCCCGATCACGGCCGCATCGACCACAGCGGGGTGCTCGTGGAGCACGTCCTCGACCTCGCGCGGGCAGACGGTCCGGCCGTCCCGGACGATCAGCTCCCGGATCCGGTCGACGACGTAGAAGTAGCCGTCCTCGTCCTTGGCGCCCAGGTCGCCGGTGTGCAGCCAGCCGTCGACGACGGCCGCGCTGGTCTCGTCGTCACGGCCCCAGTACCCGCTCATCACGTTGTGGCCCCGCACCACGATCTCCCCGGACTCGCCGTCCTCGACCTCGGCGCCCGCGTCGTCCACGACGCGCAGCTCGACGCCGTTCACGGGGACGCCGATCGAGCCGACCCTGCGACGGTCCGCCCGGTTGGAGCTGGCCAGGGGGGATGTCTCCGCCAGCCCGTAGCCCTCGAGGACCAGGCACTGGAAGGCCTCCTCGAACCCGAGGAGGACCTTCAGCGGCAGGGCAGCACCGCCCGAGATGCAGATCCGGAGTCGCGGCAGGTCGTCATGGCCGTCGGGTCGTGGGTGGCGCAGCAGCGCGCCGTACATCTCGGGCGGCCCCTCCAACACCGTGATCCCGCGGTCGCGCAGCGTCGCCGGCGCCGCGCCGGGGTCGAACGGGTCGAGCAGGACCAGGCAGGCGCCGGCGCGGACGGCCGCGTTGAGCCCGACGGTCTGGCCGAAGGGGTGGCTCAACGAGAACCCGCCGAGGACGACGTCCTCGGACGTCAGCTGCAGCAGGTCGTTCACCACGACCTCGCAGTTGCGCATCAGGTTGCCGTGGGTGAGTGCAGCGCCGCGTGGCTCAGCAGTGATGCCCGCCGTGTAGACGATCACGGCGACGTCGTCCGCATTCCGCGGCACGATCCCCTCGTGGGGGAAGGCGCCCACCAGCAGGTCGGGGAGGCCGCCGGGCTCGAGCAGCCAGGCCGCGATGCCCAACGACTCTGCCGCGGGGGAGGCCGACGCGTGGCTCGTCGAGCCCACCACGACGGCACAGGCTCCGGAGTCGGCGAGACGGTGGTGCACCCCCCACTCCGGGAGGAGCGGGCTCATCGGGACCACGACCGCCCCGAGCCGGAGAATCCCGTAGTAGAGGGCCGCGAAGTCCGGCACGTCCGCGAGCACCAGCCCCACCCGGTCGCCGGTGTGGACGCCGTTGCCTGCGAGGAAGCCGGCCACGAGACGACTCGAGCGCTCGACCTCGCCGAACGTGGTCACCTCGTCACCCAGGGCAAGCGCCGCGAAGCGTCCGCGGGCCCGGGCGGTCCGGTCGAGGCTCTCAGCCAGGTTCACGCAGCGGACTCCGGTCATCGGCATTCGTCGGTACGTCCACGTTGTGCGATCACCCGCCGCGCGTCCATAGTGATGGCACTCACATCAGAGGCGTTTGTTTGTTCGCCGTCACAAAGGGAGGTCGTGGGGTGGCTGTCGAGGTCGCGCGTGTCGACCCTCGCGTCACCGCCGCCTGCGAGAAGCTCCTGGACGGGATCGACGACCTCGCCTGCGCGACCGCGCACATCATCCGGAAGGAAGAGCCGAACTACGCCGAGATCATGAGCTTCCAGGAGCTGGCGGACGCCGTCACCCCCAACATCATCGGGCTGGTGGAGAGCGTGATGGTCAACGAGACCAGCCTCCTCGCGGCGCCCCGACGTACCGGTCGCAAGCGTGCGCTGGCCCGCGTGCCGCTGACGATGGTGCTGCACGCCTATCGCTTGACCGCGCTCCACATCTGGGACCAGCTGCTCCGCCTGTGCGGCGAGGACCCGAGCTCGAGCCGGGCTCTCCTCGACTCGGCGTCGGCGCTGTGGAGCGCGGTGGACGTCTACTGCCAGGAGCTCGCCGTCGCCTACCGCGACGTGGAGACGGAGCAGCTGCTGCGTGACGTGCGTCTTCGTGAGGCCGCCCTCGCCTCCCTCTTCAGCGGGACGAGCACCGCAGGTCAGAACTTCGCAGACGTCGCCGAGACGCTGAGGCTCCCCAAGGTGGGCAGGTTCGTCGTCGTCGCGTCCGACTCGTGGCCCACCGAGCACGAGCGCGCTCCGGCCACGGCGGAGCGGGCACTGGCCTCGCTCGGTGTGCGCTCGGCGTGGCGCTCGGAGGCCGACGGCGAGGCGGGACTGGTCGTCCTGCCCCGCGCTCAGCGGGTCGATCGGCTGATGGACTACCTGACCTCGCTCGCGATCGGGCGCGTCGGGATCAGTGAGACGTTCGAGTCGGTCATCGACACGCCGCAGGCGGTGAACCAGGCACGGGTTGCGCGCGACACCGCGACTCCCGGCGAGAACGAGGTGATGCGCTACGGCGAGTCGCGCGTCGCGGCCCTGATCGCTGCAGCCCCCGACCTGGCCATCGGGCTCGCGCACGAGGTGCTGGGTGCCGTGCTGGAGCAGCGCGACGGCGAACGGGCGCTGCTGGTCGGCACGTTGCGGGCCTGGTACGCCGCCGACGGGTCGGCCACCGAGGCCGCGAGGCTGCTGCACTGCCACCCCAACACCGTGCGCTACCGACTCGGCAAGGTGACCCGGCTGACCGGGCGCGACCTGCACCGGCCCTGCGACGTGGTGCACCTCCACCTTGCCCTGGAGGCGACTCGCCTCTGGCTGCCCGCCGAGGATGGCTGACTCGGCCGTTGTGCCCCGGAACAAACCACCGTCGGGACGGCTTCCGGTCTAGGCTCGGAGGCGTGACCTTCGACGTCCCGGCCGACGCGTACGGCCGGTTCATGGGGCGGTACTCCGAGCCGCTCGCGGTGCAGTTCGTCGACGCCTTGGACGTGGCCGCGGGCACCCGGGCGCTCGACGTCGGCTGCGGGCCCGGCGCCCTGACCGCGGTGCTCGTCGACCGGCTGGGCGTCGACGCCGTGTCCGCGGCCGATCCCTCACCGTCGTTCGTGTCCGCGGTGGGTGAGCGGATCCCCGGGCTCGACGTGCGCCTCTCGTCGGCGGAGGACCTGCCCTTCGCCGACGACAGCGTCGAGCTGGCGGTCGCACAGCTGGTCGTGCACTTCATGTCCGACCCTGTCGCCGGCCTGCGCGAGATGGCGCGCGTGACGCGTCCGGGTGGCCGGGTCGCCGCGAACGTCTGGGACTACGCCGGCGGCACCGGGCCGCTGAACCTCTTCTGGGGCGCCGTACACGACCTCGACCCGTCGAACGTGGGGGAGAGCCAGCTCGCCGGCACGCGTGAGGGCCAGCTGGCGTCCCTGTTGACCGAGGCCGGGCTCCGCGGTGTGACAGACGGCCGGATCGCCGTGACCAGTCTCTTCGCGACGTTCGAGGAGTGGTGGGAGCCCTACACGCTCGGCGTCGGCCCCGCGGGGGCGTACGTCGCCGGGCTCGAGCCGGACGCCCGTGACCGGCTGCGCGCCCACTGCGCGTCGCTGCTGCCCGACCCGCCGTTCGAGGTCGAGGCGGTCGCGTGGTGGGCGGTCGGCGCTCGGTAGGTTGACCCCGTGAGCGCACTCAGGGTCGGCGTCCTCGGGGCGCAGGGCAAGGTCGGTCGCGAGGTCTGCACGGCGGTCGACGCGGCGGACGACCTCGAGCTCGTCGCCCGGATCGACCAGGACGACGACATCGCGGCCCTGGTCGACGCCGGGGCGCAGGCGGTCGTCGACTTCACGCACCCGGGCGTCGTGATGGACAACCTCGAGTTCTGCATCGAGCACGGCATCCACGCCGTCGTCGGCACCACCGGGTTCGACGACGACCGGCTCGAGCAGCTGCGCGGCTGGCTCGGCGAGGGGCCGACCGGCGTCCTGGTCGCCCCCAACTTCTCGATCGGCGCGATCCTGATGATGCGGTTCGCGGCCGAGGCGGCGCGGTTCTACGAGTCCGCGGAGATCGTCGAGCTGCACCACCCGGACAAGGTCGACGCGCCCTCCGGCACCGCCCGTCGTACGGCGCAGCTGATTGCCGCCGCCCGCCGCGACGCGGGCCTGGGCCCGATGCCCGACGCCACGAACACCGGTCTGGACGGCGCTCGCGGCGCGGACGTCGAGGGGGTCCGCGTGCACGGACTGCGCGTCCGCGGGCTGGTCGCGCACCAGGAGGTGGTGCTCGGTGGCGTGGGGGAGACCCTCACGATCCGGCACGACTCGCTGGACCGTGTCTCCTTCACCCCGGGCGTGCTGATGGCGCTGCGTGCGATCGCCGACACACCCGGGCTGACCGTGGGGCTCGAGTCGTTCCTCGACCTCGACTGAGCGGGCCGGACCGGAACTAGAACCGGTTCCCTTTTTCTGCACACTCCTGCACGGCACATACCTGAAGTTTTGAGATCACTGCCGAGCGGACATCCTCTAGGTGGCTCCTTTCTCGGGCCGTCCACTTTCGTACGGAAGGAAACACATGCGCAGCAACGCACTGCTGGCCACCTCGGCGATCCTCGCCGCCCTGGCCACCACGGCGGCGGGTGTCCAGTCCGCCCAGGCAACCGGGGCATCGACCTCGGGCGGCGGTGGCCGGGTCACCTCCACCCACCTGATCTCCTCGACCGGTGCGCTGGCGGAGTCCGCCATCACCACGGCCCGCTCCCACGCCGCGGCCACCCGGCTCGCAGGCAGCCAGGGGCTGACGGTCAAGAACGCGCTGCAGGACTCCACCGGAGCCACGCACGTCCGGATGACCCGGTCCTACCACGGCCTCAAGGTCCTCGGCGGCGACCTCGTCGTGCACCGCAGCGCCTCGGGCGCCTACCTCGGCACCTCGCAGAGCCTGAGCCGCGACCTGACCCTCTCCGTGACGCCGACGCTCTCGTCCGCCGCCGCGCTGACCAAGGTCGACGGCCGCACTGCCGGCACGCCGAAGCTGGTGGTCGACGCCACCCGGTCCGCGCCGCGGCTGACCTGGCTGGTCACCACCGTCGGCACCCAGACAGGACGGCACTCCGAGCAAGGTCGAGAACTACGTCGACGCCCGCTCCGGAGCGGTGGTCCGCAAGGAGCAGCAGATCGAGACGGTCGGCGGCGACGGTCAGGGCCTGTACAGCGGCACGGTGCCGCTGCAGCTCACGCTGTCGGGCTCGTCGTACCAGATGAAGGACGCGACGCGCGGCAACACCTACACGACCGACATGAACAACGCCTCGGACTCGGCGCTCTGCCAGTACTTCGGCAGCGGCTGCAAGACCGGCACCATCTTCAGCAGCCCGGACACTCACTTCGGCAACGGCACCACCAGCAGCCGTGAGTCCGCCGGCGTCGACGCGCAGTACGGCACCAACGAGACCTGGGACTACTACAAGAACGTGCACGGCCGCAACGGCATCTTCGGCACCGGCAAGGGCTCGTTCAACCGGGTCCACTACGGCAAGAACTACGTCAACGCGTTCTGGGACGGCACCAAGATGACGTACGGCGACGGCGACGGCACCAACTACGGTCCGCTCACCTCGCTCGACGTGGCCGGCCACGAGATGTCGCACGGCGTCACCGAGAACACCGCGGGCCTGACCTACTCGGGCGAGTCCGGCGGCCTCAACGAGTCCACCAGCGACATCTTCGGCACCATGGTGGAGTTCTACGCCGCCAACGCCAACGACCCGGGTGACTACCTGATCGGTGAGAAGTTCGACCTCAAGAAGCACGTCGGCTTCCGCCGGATGGACAACCCGCAGTCCGACGGCTCGTCGTACAACTGCTACTCGGCCGCGGCCGGCAGCGCCGACGTGCACTACTCGTCGGGCATCGGCAACCACTTCTTCTACCTGGTCTCCGAGGGCTCCGGCGCCAAGACCATCGGCGGGGTCGCGCACAACTCGCCGACCTGCAACGGCTCGACGGTGACCGGCATCGGTCGCGACGCGGCCGCGAAGATCTGGTACCGCGCGCTCACGGTGTACTTCACCTCGAGCACCACCTACGCGCAGGCCCGCACCGCGACCCTCAACGCGGCCCGGGACCTCTACGGCGCCGGCAGCACCCAGTACAACGGCGTGGCGTCGGCCTGGAGCGCGGTCAGCGTGAACTGACCGGACCACCTGCGTTCTGTCGCAGGTGCCGAGACGAGGAAACCGTGCTGGGCACACGGACTCCTCGCTCCGGTCGCAGGCGAACGGTGACCTTCCCCCGAGGCTCCCTTGTTCGCCGGACCGCAGAAGGCCCGCATCCCTCACGGGATGCGGGCCTTCTTGCTGCTCCGGTGGTTGAGGAGGTTGCTCTGCAACCGTCTCGAAACCTCCGGTTTCCGGTGGTCGAGCTTGTCGAGACCTGCGCCGGGACGCCTGCGTCGGGACCCCTGCGTCGGGACCCCCTGCGTCGGGACCCCTGGACGTGGCTCCGTCCACGGGGTTTCGAGACGGCTCGCTCGTCCGTCGCTCCGCTCCGTCCGAGCCGAGCCTCCTCAACCTCCCCGTCCTGAGCCCTGCTCCGGACTCCGTCCGGATCAGGGCTCGACGGTGACCTTGATGGCGGCGCCCCTCTTGACGATGTCGAAGGCCTCGAGCGCGCGCTCCAGCGGGATGTGCTCGGTGATCAGGTCCTTGACCGGCACCTGGCCGGTGGAGATGTACTCCAGCGCGCGCTTGTTGTGCTCGGGGGCCGAGCCGTTGGCGCCGTGGATGTGCAGCTGGCGGTAGTGCACGACGTTGGAGTCGCAGGTGATCGTCGGGTCGGTCTTGGGCAGACCGCCGAAGAACGAGATCCGGCCGTTGCGGGCGGCCATCGCGATCGCCTGCTCCTGGGTGACGTTGGCCGCGGTGGCGGTGATGACCACGTCGGCGCCACGGCCGTCGGTCAGCTCCATCACCCGTTCGACCACGTCGACCTCGGCGCCGTTGATCGTCTCCTCGGGCTGGACCGCGTCGGCGGACATCTTGAGCCGGTCGTTGTTGACGTCGATCAGGAACACCCGGCCGGCCTTGTGCACGCCGCGCGCGATCCGGATGTGCATGCAACCGATCGGGCCGGCGCCGAAGACGACGACCGTGTCGCCTTCCTCGATGCCGAGCAGCTCCTGGGCGTTGATCGCGCAGGCGAACGGCTCCGCGGCCGAGGCCTCGTCGTAGCCGACGTTGTCGGGGATCCGGTTCAGGCCGTCGACCTTGAGCACCTGGCGCGGCACGATCATGTACTCGGCGAACCCGCCGTCGTACTGGTAGCCGACCGAGGTCTGGTTCTGGCAGACCGCCATCCAGCCCTTGTTGCACTCGTAGCAGTCGCCGCAGGGGACGGCGGCGATCACCTGGGCACGGTCGCCGACCGCCCAGCTCGCGCCGTACGTCTCGTTGACGTCGGCCCCGACCTCGACCACCTCGCCGGCGATCTCGTGCCCGATCGTGCGCGGGGGAGTGAGGTTCTGGTGGCCGTTGTGGAAGATCTTCACGTCCGTGCCGCAGGTCGAGCAGTTGCGCACGCGCAGCTTGACCTCGTCGGGCCCGCAGGTGGGCTCCGGGACCTCCTCGAGGCGGACGTCCTCCGGGGCGTAGAAGCGCAGGGCCTTCATGATCTCCTCCTGATGCGGTGTCGACGGCTGGACTATCGCCCACCCTACACGCCCGTTTGCTTGGAAGTTTCTTTGAATATGTTGGCTTTGGTCCTTGACGCGCCCACTTTGGGCTCGATATAAACACAATCACAGATATTCGTGACTGGCGTCACACTCTCCTGCGCTCGAGGAAGGTCTTTCATGGCCACATCAACAGCAACGACCACCAGCAGTGGTGGCATGCGGCTCCACGTCCAGCGTTTCGGCACCTTCTTGTCGAACATGGTCCTGCCCAACATCGGCGCCTTCATCGCGTGGGGACTGATCACCGCGCTCGTGATCGAGACCGGGTGGATCCACCTGGTCGGTGACAAGGTCGGCTACGACGGCGGCTACGGCATCATCGAGAAGCTCGGCCACTGGGGCTCCTACGCCGACAACGCCAACGGCGGCATCGTCGGTCCGATGATCACCTACCTGCTGCCGCTGCTGATCGGCTACACCGGCGGCCGGATGATGTACGACGACAACATCCGTGGCGGTGTCGTCGGCGCCATCGCGACCATGGGTGCCATCGCCGGCTCCCCGGTGCCGATGTTCCTCGGCGCCATGGTGATGGGCCCGCTCGGTGGCTGGTCGATCAAGAGGCTCGATGCGCTCTGGTCGCACAAGATCCGGCCCGGCTTCGAGATGCTGGTCAACAACTTCTCGGCCGGCATCTGGGGCATGATCCTGGCCTTCGTCGGGTTCGTGGTCGCGGCGCCGTTCGTCAGTGCGTTCAGCAAGGTCGCGTCCAACGTGATCGACAGCCTGGTCAACAACAACCTGCTCCCGCTGACCTCGATCTTCATCGAGCCCGCCAAGGTGCTCTTCCTGAACAACGCGGTCAACCAGGGCATCCTGACCCCGCTCGGCGTCTCCGAGGCGGCCGACAAGGGCAAGTCGATCCTGTTCCTGCTCGAGGCCAACCCCGGCCCCGGCCTGGGCCTGCTGCTCGCCTTCTCGGTTTTCGGCAAGGGTGTCGCCAAGGCGTCCGCACCCGGCGCGATCCTGATCCAGTTCATCGGCGGCATCCACGAGATCTACTTCCCCTACGTGCTGATGAAGCCGAAGCTGATCGCGGCCACCATCCTCGGTGGCATGACCGGCATCGCGACCAACCTGGTGTTCGGGTCCGGACTCCGGTCTCCCGCTTCGCCCGGGTCGATCATCGCGGTCTGGACGGCGGCGCCGCCCAGCAGCCTGCTCGGGGTGACGGCCTCGGTGATCCTCGCTGCCACGGTCTCGTTCCTGGTCGCGTCGTTCCTGCTCAAGATCGACAAGGCCGATGACGAGGGCGACCTGAGCGCGGCCACGGCCGACATGGAGGCCCGCAAGGGCAAGAAGTCGTCGATCGCCGGTGCTCTCGGTGGCTCGTCCAGCCAGGCGCACAACGGTCCGATCCGGTCCATCGTGTTCGCGTGCGACGCCGGCATGGGGTCCTCGGCGATGGGTGCCTCGGTGCTTCGCAAGAAGGTCCACGCGGCGGGCTTCACCGACGTCACCGTGGTCAACAAGGCGATCTCCAGCCTGACGGACACCTACGACCTCGTCGTCTCGCACCAGGACCTGACGGACCGGGCGCGCCAGAAGACGGGCTCCGCTGTGCACGTGTCGGTGGAGAACTTCATGAACAGCCCGAAGTACGACGAGATCGTCGAGCTGCTCGAGCAGGTCAACACCGGTCGCCCGGAGTCGGGCGGGGCCCACGCGTCGCCGGCCGCTGCGGAGGACGGCGGCGTCGGCGCCGGACTGCTCGACCGCGAGTCGATCGTGCTCGACGGCTCGGGTGACAGCCGGGACGCGGCGATCACCAAGGCCGGTGAGCTGCTCGTGGCTGCCGGGTCCGTCGAGCCGTCGTACGTCGACTCGATGCACACGCGGGAGGAGTCGGTGTCCACCTACATGGGCAACCTGCTCGCGATCCCGCACGGCACCAACGAGGCCAAGCCGTCGATCAAGAAGACGGCGATCTCGTTCGTGCGCTACCCGGGTGGCGTCGACTGGAAGGGCAAGGAGGTCAAGTTCGTCATCGGCATCGCCGCCGGCGGCAACGACCACCTGAAGCTGCTCGGCCAGATCGCCGAGGTGTTCCTCGACTCCCAGCAGGTCGCACGTCTCGAGGCCGCGACCACGGCCGACGAGGTGCTCGCCGTCCTCGGCGGGGTGCAGCAACCGGCCTGACCGACCGACCGACAGCACACCGCGGCCCTGCGCCGGCTCAGAGGAGCCGGAGCAGGGCCGCGGTCGCTGCGGCGACGAACACCACCACGATGAACGGCGCCCGCAGGAGCAGCGCGACCACGGCGACGCCGAGGCCGGCGAGCCGGGCGTCGACCACCAGGCGCGGGCCGTCGTCGCCGGGGGAGGCGAACACCTGCACCCCGATCAGCGCTGCGAGCAGCGCCACCGGCATCAGGTCCGCGACCCGTTCGACCACCGGGTGCCGCAGCACCGTCGGCGGCACCGAGAGCCCGGCCAGCTTGAGCAGGTAGCAGCCGATCCCGCAGACCAGGACCGCCGTCCAGATCACCGGAGGTCCCCGTCGTGCGGCAGCTCGGTGTCGTCGACCGCATCCCGGGTCAGCAGTCCCATGCCGAGCGCGACCACCCCGGCCGCCAGCACCGGCACCCCGGCCGGGGTGAGCGGCACGAGGCACAGCGCGAGCGCGGCACCGAGCACCCCGACGACGCGGTTGCGCGGGTCGCGCAGCCGCGGCCAGAGCAGCGCCAGGAAGGCACCGCCGACCGCCGAGTCCAGCCCGTAGGTGCGAGGGTCGCCTATCCGGTCGCCCGCGAGCGCCCCGACCAGGGTGGCCAGGTTCCAGAGCACGAACACGGCGCCGCCGGTCCACAGGAAGCCCGCCCTGGCCGTCTCCCGGGTGTCGCGGGTGATCGCCATCGCAGTCGACTCGTCGATCACCAGGTGCGCAGCCGTCGCGCGTCGTACGCCGCTGAAGTCGAGGAGCGGCGCCAGCCGCAGCCCGTAGAGCGTGTTGCGGGAGCCGAGCAGCAGCCCGGTCGCGGCACCCGAGAGCGGCGAGCCGCCGGCGCCGAGCACGCCGACCAGCGCGAACTGGCTGGCGCCCGTGAAGACCAGCAGCGACATCGCGCAGGTCTGCCAGAGGTCCAACCCCGAGGTCACGCCGATCGCGCCGAACGAGATGCCGTAGGCACCCGAGGCGACGCCGATCGCGATCCCGTCGCGCGCGATGCGCCCGTGCTTCACGTGATCGCCGTGTGCAGGCGCACCTGCTTGACGGTCACCTCGCCGTCACCGCGGAGGTCGAGCTCGCGGTGCGCGCCGTCAGGCGCCCAGCCGGCCTCGACCAGGAAGCCGCGCAGGTCGTCGTCGGCGGTGTTCACCCAGATGACCGCGGTGCCGAACCCGTCGGCGACCAGCGTGTCGACGCAGGCCTGCATCAACCGTGAGGCATGGCCCTGGCCGCGGCGCTCCGGGTCGACGGTGAGGTCGGCGATCTCGCCGTCGGCGCTCGGGTCGGCGTCGGGGTCGGTGGCCGGCGAGGTGAGCGCGAAACCGGTCACCGTGTTGCGCTCGAGCGCCACCAGCACGCGCTCGCGCGCGACGGCCGGCTGCACCAGCGACGTGCGCCAGCCGGCGGCGAGGGCGTCCCGGTCGAGGGACTCCAGCACGTCTGCCGGCAGCAGCCCGTCGTACGACGTGCGCCAGGCCCGCACCTGGACAGCGGCGATCGCCTCGGCGTCGTCGGCCCAGGCGATCCGGCAGGAGACGTCGGCCTGGGGGGAGCTCATGCCGCCATCCAACCAGTCGGGTCAGGTGGGGTCAGGTGGGGGCGTCGGTGGCCACACGCCCGTCGACGCGGCCCTCGAAACCGGAGAGCCAGACCGCGCCGCCCATGGCCAGCGCCAGCGCGACGATGAGCAGTGGCCACGAGCCGGAGGGCACCGTGTCGCCGAGCAGCGCGATCCCGGCGGCGGTCGGCACCACGGTCTCCGCGAGGATCAGCGGCGCGGTCGCACCCGTGACGGCGACGCGCTGCATCGCGAAGGAGTAGAGCCAGAAGCCGGTCACGCCGAAGACGCACAGCACGACCACCAGGGCGACCGTGCGCGTGGTCCCGTCCGGGGTGCCGAGGGCGCGGGCGGCCAGCGTGGTCCCGCTGTAGGCGACGCCGCCCAGCAGGCCCAGCAGGGCACCGCCCAGCACGCCGTCGGCGCGGTAGGCGAGGTAGCCGAGCCCCAGGACCAGGGCCAGGCCGACGTAGAGGGCGACCACGAACGACGCGTCGTGGCTGCCGCTGCCGGCCTCGCCGGCGTCGACCGCGAGCAGGGCGATGCCCACGCCGGTGGCGACGATCGCGGCCCAGTCCAGCCGGGTCAGCCGCTCACGGATCGTGAGCGCGGCCACCACCGCGGTCACCGGGAGCGAGGCCGCGATGCCGGCCTGGGCCAGGTAGAGCGGGGTGAGCTCGATCGCGACCAGGTGCAGCGCGGCACCGGCGGCGTACGACGCGATCACGGCGAGCATCAGCCGGTCGCGGAGCGCGGCGGTGGTCAGCCGGAGCACCCCGTCCTCGGGGGAGGGCAGTCGGCGGGACGCGACCGCCTGCCCGACCGCCGAGGCGCCGTACAGCAGGGCAGCACCCAACGCGCATCCCAGTCCGACCAGCACAGGGAGAGCCTGCCACCCCTACCCAGCCAGCAGCCGCTCACCGGCCTCGGTGACGGTCAGCTCCCGCGACCGACGGCCCTCCGCTACCCAGCCACGGTGCCGGAAGGCGCTGAGCACGGCGGCGCCGAGCGCGCCGGCGAGGTGGTGCCGCTGCTCGGTCCAGTCCATGCAGAACCGCAACGTGTCGCGACGCTCGTCCTCGACCGCGGCGAGGTCGACGCCCCACGCGTCGAGGACCTCCCCGGCACGCGGGCCGAGGCCGTAGGGGTGGGAGTTGATGGGGGCGGAGAGCTTGTCGTCGGTACGACGGCACAACCCCGCCGTCGCGTCGTCGCGGACCAGGGCGTCGTGGTCGAGCAGGTGCTGGGTCACCGCCACGCCGTACCGCCCGGCCAGGTGGTCGTAGCAGGTGCGGGCGCTCCGGAGCCGCTGCGCCCGGGTGCCCTCCCGGAGCGAGGTGACCGGCTCGTGCCGGCTCAGCCGGCCGAGCGCCTCGAAGGCGCCGGCCACCTCCGGCCCGGCCAGCGCGTAGTAGCGGTGCCGCCCGGACTGCTCGACGGTCACGAAGCCAGCCTCGAGCAGCTGGGACAGGTGCGAGCTGATCGTCGGCGCCGAGACCCCCGCCTCCTCCGCCAGCCGGCTGGCCGGCAGCGCCCGCCCGTCCATCAGCGCCTGGACGACCCGCGAGCGCGAGCGGTCGGCGAACATCCGGGCAGCGGTCGAGACGTCGATGTCGGCGGAGATCTCGGCGGACGGGGTCATGTCACCGATTCTCTCCCCGGCACGCTTCCAGGCCGGGCGAAGCGTGCGCCATGCCGTCGATGTGCGCAGGTAGGCTCGGATCGTGCAGCAGTATCTCGACCTCCTCACCCGGATCCTCGACGAAGGCGTCGAGAAGGGCGACCGCACCGGCACCGGCACGCTCAGCGTCTTCGGTCACCAGATGCGGTTCGACCTCGCGGCGGGTTTCCCGCTGGTCACCACGAAGAAGGTGCACACGCGGTCGATCTTCGCCGAGCTCCTGTGGTTCCTGCGCGGCGACACCAACGTGAAGTGGCTGCAGGACCGCGGCGTCTCGATCTGGGACGAGTGGGCCGACGAGCAGGGTGACCTCGGCCCGATCTACGGCTACCAGTGGCGCTCGTGGCCGGCCCCCGACGGCCGCCACGTCGACCAGGTCGCGCAGGTGGTCGACCAGATCCGGCGCGACCCCGACTCGCGTCGCCACATCGTCTCCGCGTGGAACGTCGCCGACATCCCCGACATGGCCCTGGCGCCGTGCCACACGATGTTCCAGTTCTACGTCGCCGGCGGCAAGCTCAGCTGCCAGCTCTACCAACGCTCTGCCGACGTGTTCCTGGGCGTGCCGTTCAACATCGCGTCCTACGCCCTGCTCACGCAGATGGTGGCCCAGGTGACCGGGCTCGAGGTCGGCGACTTCGTGCACACCCTCGGCGACGCGCACCTGTACTCCAACCACACCGAGCAGGCGCGGCTCCAGCTCACCCGCGAGCCCCGGCCGCTGCCGACACTGTGGCTCGACCCGGCGGTGACCGACCTCGACGCGTTCGACCTCGAGCACATCCGGGTCGACGGCTACGACCCGCACCCGGGGATCAAGGCGCCGATCGCGGTATGAGCAAGCGGGTGACGCTGGTGGCCGCTGTCGCGGACAACGGCGTGATCGGCGACGGGCCCGACATCCCGTGGCACGTGCCGGGCGAGCAGGCCGGGTTCAAGGCGCTGACCATGGGACACGTCCTGCTGATGGGCCGCGCGACGTACGACACCATCGGCCGGCCGCTGCCGGGCCGCACCACGGTCGTGCTCACCCGCGACTCCGCCTGGACCGCCGCCGGTGTTCTCGTCGCGCACTCGCTCGACGAGGCCCTTGCGCTGGCCGAGGAGCAGTCCGGCGAGGTGATGGTGGTCGGCGGTGCCGAGGTGTACGCCGCCGCGCTACCGGTCGCCGACGCCCAGGTGCTGACCGAGGTGCAGCTGCGCCCGGAGGGCGACGTGCGCTACCCGGACTTCGACCGCGCCGCGTGGACCGAGACCCGCCGCGAGGAGCACCTCGACGTCGACCCGGCCTGGGTGCGGGTCTGGCTGGAGCGCCGATGACCACGCGGATGGTGCTCGTCGCCGCGGTCGCCGACAACGGAGTGATCGCCGACAACGGTGCCGTCCCGTGGGACATCCCCGAGGACAGCGAGCACTACCTCCGCACCGTCCACGGCCACGCGGTCCTGATGGGGCGCACGACGTACGACGAGATGGGCGGCCCGGTGCCCGACTGCACCAACATCGTGCTCACCCGCGACCGGATGTGGCAAGGCGACGACGTGCGCGTCGCCCACGACATGGCAACGGCGTTGGAGGTGGCCAGCGCCTCCGAGCACGGCGACCTGCCGCTGATGGTGATCGGTGGCGCGCAGGTCTACGCGCTGGCGCTCGAGGCTGGCGCCGGGGAGCAGGTGCTGACCGAGGTGCACGTGTCCCCGGAGGGCGACACCCACTACCCCGAGCTCGACCGCGCCGCGTGGACGGAGACCCGCCGCGAGCCGCACCTCGACGCCCCGGTGCCGTTCGAGTTCGTCTGGCTCTCCCGTGCCGACCCGGCGATCACGATGTCGCCGCACGCCTCGGCGACGTAGCCTTCCGACGTGTCCAACCAAGCCCCCGCCGGGTGGTACCCGCAGCCAGACGGAAGCCAGCGCTACTGGGACGGCGAGACGTGGACGGCGCACCACGCGCCGCCGCCTGTGCCGGCATCGGTGCCCGCGCCGTACGGCCACGCCCCGGTCGGCTACCACACGGTGGCGCCCAAGAACCCGGCCCTCTCCCTGCTCGCCTCGTTCTTCATCCCCGGGCTGGGCACGATGCTCAACGGCGAGACCGGCAAGGGTGTCGGCATCCTCGTCGGCTACTTCGTCGCACTGATCCTCAGCTTCGTGCTGATCGGGATCCCGTTCGCGATCGGGCTCTGGGTCTGGGGCATGGTCGACGGCTACCAAGGCGCGCAGAAGTGGAACGCGCGGCACGGCATCCTGAGCTGAACCGATAACCTGAGTGCCATGAGTCTTCCTCCCGCCCCCTTCGGCCGGGTGATGGCCGCGATGGTGACGCCGTTCGCTGCCGACGGGTCGCTGGACCTCGACGGCGCCCAGGCGGTGGCCAGCTACCTGGCCGACCACGGTCACGACGGCGTCGTCGTGTCCGGCACGACGGGGGAGTCTCCGACCACCTCCGTCGCCGAGGACGGCGAGCTGCTGCGGGCGGTCGTCGAGGCCGTGGGCGACCGGATCAGCGTGGTCGCCGGCGTCGGCACCAACAGCACCGCCCACTCGCTCGAGCTCACCGAGCAGGCCGACAAGCTGGGCGCGGCCGGCGTGATGGTCGTGACGCCGTACTACTCCAAGCCGTCGCAGAGCGGCGTGCTCGCCCACTTCGAGGCGGTCGCCTCGGCCACCGACCTGCCGGTGATGCTCTACGACGTGCCCGGCCGCACCGGGCTGCGCCTGTCGTGGGAGACCTACCAGCGTGCCGCCACCGTCGACAACGTGGTCGCGGTCAAGGAGGCCGTCGGTGACTTCGGCCAGGGCGTGCGGCTGATGCGCGACCTCGGGCTGTCGGTCTACTCCGGCGACGACGTCGCCAACCTTGCCTGGCTCGCGCACGGCGGGGTGGGCGTGATCTCCGTCGTCGGCCACGTCTCCGGCGACCAGAACCTCGCACTGGTGCAGGCGGTCGACTCCGGTGACCTGGTGCGGGCGCAGGAGATCTTCCACGGACTTCTTCCCGCCATCGACGGGATCATGGGCGTCGGCAACTACGGCGCCACCACCGCGAAGGCCGCCCTCCAGCTGGTGGGCGTCCTCGACAACCGGCGCGTGCGGCTCCCGCTGCTCGAGCTCGACGACACCGAGCTCTCCGCGCTCCGTACCTCCCTGGAAAGTGCTGGCCTCCTGCCTTGAGTCATCCCCATCCCGAGCTGTCCTCGCCGCCGAAGCTGAAGAAGGGCGGCCTGCGCGTGATCGCGCTGGGCGGCCTCGGCGAGGTCGGCCGCAACATGACCGTCTTCGAGTACGACGGGCGACTGCTGATCGTCGACTGCGGCGTGCTCTTCCCCGAGGAGCACCACCCGGGCGTCGACCTGATCCTCCCGGACTTCGACGCGATCCGTGACCGGCTCGACCAGGTCGAGGCGCTGGTGCTCACCCACGGGCACGAGGACCACATCGGCGCGGCGCCGTACCTGCTGCGCGAGCGTCGTGACATCCCGCTGGTCGGCTCGCAGCTGACCCTGGCGCTGCTCGGCTCCAAGCTGCGCGAGCACCGGATCAAGGACCCGGAGCAGCACATCGTCTCCGAGGGCGACCGGATCTCGTTCGGCCCGTTCGACCTCGAGTTCGTGGCGGTCAACCACTCGATCCCCGACGCGCTCGCGGTGGCGATCCGCACCCCCGCCGGCCTGGTGCTGCACACCGGCGACTTCAAGATGGACCAGCTGCCGCTGGACGGCCGGATCACCGACCTGCGCGCGTTCGCCCGGCTGGGGGAGGAGGGCGTCGACCTCTTCCTCACCGACTCCACCAACGCCGAGGTGCCCGGCTTCACGACGTCCGAGAAGGACATCGCCCCGGTGCTCGACCGGGTGTTCCACACCAGCAGGCAGCGGATCATCGTGGCCTGCTTCGCCTCCCACGTGCACCGCGTGCAGCAGGTGATGGACGCCGCCGCGGCACACGGACGCAAGGTGGCCTACGTCGGCCGCTCGATGGTGCGCAACATGGGCATCGCCCGCGACCTCGGCTACCTCACGGTGCCGCCAGGCCTGCTGGTCGACGCCAAGGAGCTGGCCGACATGCCCGCGCACAAGGTGGTGATGCTCTCGACCGGCTCGCAGGGCGAGCCGCTGTCCGCGCTGGCCCGGATCGCGCAGCGCAACCACAACTTCGTCTCGATCGAGCCCGGCGACACCGTCGTGCTCGCGTCCTCGCTGATCCCGGGCAACGAGAACGCCGTCTTCCGGGTGATCAACGGACTCGTGCGGCTCGGCGCCGACGTCGTGCACAAGGGCAACGCGCTCGTGCACGTCAGCGGCCACGCCAGCGCCGGCGAGCTCCTCTACTGCTACAACATCATCCGGCCGCGCAACGTGATGCCGGTGCACGGCGAGTTCCGCCACATGCGGGCAAACGCCGACCTCGCCAAGGCCTCCGGCGTGCCCGGCAAGCACGTCGTGATCGCCGAGGACGGTGTGGTGGTCGACCTCATCGACGGGCGCGCGCGGATCACCGGCAAGGTCGACTGCGGCTACGTGTTCGTCGACGGCAGCTCCGTCGGCGACATCACCGAGACCTCGCTCAAGGACCGCCGGATCCTCGGCGAGGAGGGCTTCGTCTCCGTGGTCGTGGTGATCGACTCCGTGACCGGCAAGGTGGTCAGCGGGCCGGAGATCCATGCCCGCGGCTTCGCCGAGGACGAGGAGACCTTCGCCGAGATCCACGGGCCGATCGTCGACGCGCTGACCAAGGCGATCGCCGACGGTGTCGACGACAACTACCAGCTCCAGCAGACGATCCGTCGTGTCGTCGGCCGCTGGGTGTCGGGCAAGCACCGGCGCCGGCCGATGATCATCCCGGTGGTCCTGGAAGCCTGAGGTTCGCCGTCACCGATGACTTCGGCCCCGGGCCCGAGTCAGCACCGACGACCCTTGGAGGTAGTTCATGTCTCACATCGATCTCGGACCGGCGGCCGACGCCCTCGCCGGACTGGTGCGCTCCGTCGACGACCGGCAGCTCGACCACCCGACGCCCTGCGAGGCGACGCCCCTCGCGGCGATGCTCGACCACGTGGACGGGCTGGCCCTGGCGTTCGCGGTGGCGGCCCGCAAGGAGCCGCTGCCGGACGGCGTCGACCCGACGCCGCAGGCCAGCGCTGCCTCGTTGACCGAGGACTGGCGAACCCGGATACCCGAACGTCTGGCAGACCTCGTCGCCGCGTGGCGCGAGCCGGGTGCGTGGGAGGGGCACACGTCGGTGGGAGGCGTCGACCTGCCCGCGGCTGCCTGCGGTGCGACGGGCCTCGACGAGCTGGTGGTGCACGGCTGGGACGTCGCGCGGGCGCTCGGCGTGTCCTACGAGATCGACGACGCGTCGGTCGCGGGTGCGCGGACCTTCGTGGACATGGTCACCAAGCCGGGTGCGGAGCCGCCGCCCGGGTTGTTCGGCCACCCGGTGCCGGTGGCCGACGACGCGTCGCCGCTCGACAGACTGGTCGCGCTGACCGGTCGGGACCCGGCGTGGAGCCCGCTCAGCTGAGGTCGAGCCAGGCGAGCACGTCCTGGATGCGCGCGTCCCAGTAGCCCCACTCGTGCTCGCCGGGCGTGAAGCTCGTGGTGACGTCGAGGCCCCGGTCGGCGGCGTACGACGCGAGCAGGCGGTTGCCGTCGACGAGGCGCACGTCCTCGGTGCCGCAGGCGACGAAGAGCCGCGGCGCCGCGCCCGGGTCGACGGCATCGACCGCCGCGAACAGGTCGCCGCCGACCTCTGCCAGGGAGCGGCCGCCGAGCACGTTCTCGAACAGCGCGTCGCGCTCACCGGAGTCGATCAGGTGCTGCAGGTCGACGGCGCCGGACATGCTGGCGGCGGCGGCGAACCGTTCGGGCTGCGCCAGCGACCACTTCAGCGCGCCGTACCCGCCCATCGAGAGTCCGGCAACGAACGTGTCCTCGCGCCGGTCGGAGACCCGGAAGAACTCGCCGACCACCTGGGGCAGCTCCTCGGAGAGGAACGTCCAGTAGCGGCCGCCCTCGTGGGGGAGGTCGGTGTAGAAGCTGCGGTGCACCTGCGGCATCACGACAGCGAGGCCGAGCGCCGAGGCGTAGCGGTCGATCGAGGTGTAGCGCAGCCACGCCGAGTCGTCGTCGCTGAGGCCGTGGAGCAGGTACAGCACCGGGGGAGGGCCGCTGCGGGTCGTGGTCTCGGCGCCGATCTGTTCCTCGGAGGCCTGCGGCAGCAGCACCGACATCGAGGTGCCGAGCTGGAGGACGTCGGAGAAGAAGTCGCAGCGGATCAGGGCCATCGACCCATTCTGGTCCCTGCAGGTGGCTGACGAGGGTCGGTGGCCGGAGATACCGTGCTGAACGTGAGACGGGCACCCCACGAGAACGTCGCGACCGTGCTGGTCGACCCGCGCGCCCTCGAGGACCTCGAGCTCGAGCTGATGGGACTGGACTTCCGGCTCTGGCCGGTTGCCACCGCCCCGATCTGCGACGACGGCCCCCGCCAGGCGTTCCAGATCCGCCGGCGCCTGCTGATGCAGCACCGTGGCGAGTGGGACATGGCCGAGGCCTGGACGCCGGTCTGGGTCGGCTTCGGCGCGACCTGGCACAACGGCGACGAGCCGCTCCCGTGGTCGGCCCACGAGGTGCTCTGGCGGGTGCTCGGTGACCACGCCGCACACGTGCGCTTCCACCGCCGCCTCGGCGGCGTCCCCCGGCTTCCGCTGCCGGCCGACCGGGTGCGGACGGACTGACCCCGTGTTCGTCGTCATCGGACTCTGGGAGCTTGACCCGGAACGACGCGAGATGCAGAGGCAGGCCCTGGACAGGATCGTCGCCGGCGTCAGCCATGCGCCGGGGTTCGTCACGGGATACTGGGCTGACGGGACCCAGGATCCGCCTCGGTCGCACACCTTCATCGTGTTCGCCGATCGCGCATCAGCCGAAGCATTCGCTGCTGATGTCCGCGGCAACCTCGAGAACCAGGCACGGGCGGGTGTCACCAACATCAGTCTCGATCTTGCCGAGGTCTCGGCAACGACCTGACCGGCAGCCGGTCGCACGCAGACACAGGTCGGCACGGGGCCGTGCGCTGCCAGCGGCAGGAGAGTGCGTTCGTGTGTCGCAGTCGCCTCACCGGCCGTCGGTCGGGAATACCTCGAAGAGCTCGGTGTCCACGTCCTCGACCCCTACCCATCCCGCCTGAGCGCCGTCCAGGGCCCAATCGACGTGCCGCCGACCGGGTGCGCGAGGACGACCCTGCCTGC
The DNA here is from genome assembly GCA_963815585.1 of uncultured Actinomycetota bacterium. Classification (GTDB taxonomy): domain Bacteria; phylum Actinomycetota; class Actinomycetes; order Propionibacteriales; family Nocardioidaceae; genus Marmoricola. The sequence goes on from CAWFHJ010000003.1 coordinate 26,835, forward strand.
CGCGGCCCGAGTGATCGGCGCCCGCCTGATTGGGGTACGCCGGTCTATGGTTCGTCCATGGACCACAAGTGAGCAGCCCCATCCGCCTGGCGATCGTCGATGACTACGCCGTGGTGGTCGCAGGCGTTGCATCGTTCCTTGCCGTCGAGCGCATCGACGTGGTCGAGACCGGCACCTCTCTTCCTGTCGTCAGCGACGTGGACATCGTCCTGTACGACACGTTCGCGCAGGTCGAGGGCAAGGGCATCGACCTGGTGGACTACGTCCGCGAGAGCGGAGCGAAGGTCGTGGTCTACAGCTGGAACCTGCGGGCGGACCTGATCGATCAGGCGATCGCTGGGGGTGCCAGTGGATACCTGTCCAAGGTGCTGACCGGGCCTGCCGTCGTCGCGGCGCTCGAGCGGATCATGAACGGCGAGATCGTCATCCTCGCCGGCGACGACGAGACGAGCGTGGACGGAGCGGGGGACTGGCCCGGTCGGTCGGCGGGATTGAGTCCGCGCGAGGCCGAGATCGTGGCCCTCATCGCGCGGGGACTGAGCAACCAGGAGATCGCCGACCGGGCCTTCCTCAGCATCAACACCATCAAGTCCTACATCCGCTCCGCCTACCGCAAGATGGGCGGCGTCGAACGACGCTCCCAAGCAGTGATCTGGGCGATGAAGAACGGCTTCGACGTCGACAGAGGACGCACCCTTGATCCTGCTCTCCGCCTGCGCCCTGCCGTACGTGCAGGCTGAGTCCCTCGGCCCCGGACCCCGAGCTCACGATGGGCCAATCGTGAGCGCGGGGCCGATCAGGGTGCGAGCCAGCCATTGATCTGGGCAACGCTTGATCGTCAGCGTCGGTGGCTGCTCAGGGCCAGTAAAGCCCCGGCACGCCTCGGCCGCAGGACTTTTGAGAAGGCGAGTGCCGAATCGTGACACCCGCCGGGACGTACGCCATCTGCGGCTAGATCCGGATATTGAGCGATCTGTCAGCTTCGGCTGAAGACGACTCGTCCGTTGGGGATGGTCTTCATCTCGTACTTGGGTGAGTGGGCGTAGGCGTGGTGTCGGGGGCAGAGCAGGCGTCCGTCGTGGATGTTGGTCTTGCCGCCCTTGCTCCAGGGGGTGTTGTGGTGGGCGTGGCACAGGGCTGGTGGCCAGTCGCAGCCCTCGGCGGTGCAGCCTTTGTCGCGGATGCCCATCGCGATCCGCTGGTGCTCGGTGTAGAGCCGGGCGCCCAGCCCGAGGTCGAGGGGGACCGACTTCCCGTCGAGGACCATCGGGATGATCTGGGCCTCGCAGGCGAGCTTCCTTGCTTGGCCGATGCTGATCTTCTCGCCGGTGTTGAGGGTGGCGATGCCGGAGGCGTCGAGGCGTCCTTGGAGCTGGTCGAGGGTCATCTGGACCACGATCCGGGCGGCGACCCCGCCGGACTTGGGGAGCCGGCTGACCGGGTAGCGGGTGACGTACTCGCAGAACGCGTGACCGTGCCCCTTCGGGGTGCCGGAGTGGCGGCGATGCTTGGGGGCGTTGTGCGCGAGCAGGGCTTGCCGCAGCATCGCGGCGACGGGAGTGGGGATCCGCCCGCTCAGCCGGGTGGTGCCGTCGGCGTGGTCGCGCATCGTGAACCGGCAGGCCTCCTCGGCGAGTGCGTCTTGCCGCTCCAGTGCGGCGCGCTCGTGGGCTTCCGCGATCCCGGGGGCGACGACCTCGAGCACATGGTCCGCGAGCCGCTTGAGGGCGAGCGGGTCGTGCTGCTCGGCGAGCTCGACCAGGTGCACCTCGGCCTCGGCCCGGTGCTCGGCGGGCAGTTCCTCGACACCGCGGACGATCACGACCGCCTGTTCCTCGGAGATCCGGCCGTGAGCCATCGCCTCCCTCACCGGCTCGTGGTGGTCCAGGGCGTCGGCGAGAGCGCTCCGATGGTGGGCAGTCCGCTTGAGCTGCTGGGTCCGGTCCGCCCACCAGACCGCGGTGTCGGTGGCGCCGCGCTCGGGTCCGACGTCGAGCCGCTCGGCCTGCCGGAGGTGGCGCAGCTCTAGCTCGTGGACCTGGTGGCGCAACGCCGCCAACGCGGTCAGGTTGGTCTCGGTCTCCTCGGGGCTCAGCGAGAACAGGCCGAGGTCGGCGATGTCGGTGAGCTGCTTGCTGGCGGCGGTGATCGCGGAGGTGACCGGTTGTGGTCCGGTGCCCGAGAATCCCGTTGTCATACAGGGAATTCTGGCACCGGGCACCGACATCTTCGGCCCCGGAATGTGGGCATTCCGGGCGCTGTGGAAAAGAAGTTTCAAGCTAATCTACGACCTGGTGTGGTCTTCGAGCTCGAACTCACCCCGAGGCGCCGGGAAGCAGGGGCAGGCCAACTCTCCCCGCCCTCAGAGTGTTCACCGATCGGGAGACGCGGGCAGTCGCGCGCCTGCCGACCCGCTGGGGGGCTCACAAGCTGAAGCCAAATCGATTCATCCAGCACCAGCCCCATTCGCCGCCTGTCGATCGACCTGGGCGGGTTACCGGATCTGCTTGTTATGCCGGTGATCTATCGGGACATTTCGAGGAGCCGTTGTGGCTGCCTGTCGATGGAGCTGGAGGCCTCGAGATGTCCCTGTCCGACCCGTGCCTGATTCGTTCTCGAGGTCCGTCCGGGGAGCCGGTGCTGCGGCTCGGCATGCCGCTGGTCGACGACTACCTGGAGTTCCTCGAAGGTCGGTGCCGCCCGAACACGGTGCTGGCTGCGGCATATGACCTGAGGGTGTTCTTCACCGTGGTCTCGAAGCCTCCGGGCGAGGTGGTGCCGGCCGATGTCCTGGGGTTCATCACCGCCCAGCGCACGGGGAGCAGCAGCGAGCGCGTGCTCCAACCGGTGCAGGAACCTAAGGGTGTTTCGACCAGCACGGTGGCGCGGAGGCTCTCGATCATCTCGGGGTTCTTCGCCTATCTGCAGGTCCGCGGCGACATCACCGCGAACCCGGTCCCGCGTGGTCTGCCGACCAGACGCGAACGGCTGCGGCCTGGCAGTGGAGTGCCGCTGACCCGACGCTCGCGGAGGCTGCCCCGGGTTCTGACCCCGGCCGAGGTCAACGCCCTGAACGCAGCGCTGCGCACTCACCGCGACCGGGCGATGGTCGCCGCGATGGTCCTCGGAGGGCTCCGCCGATGTGAGGTCCTCGGCCTGCGCATCGAGGACCTGCGAGTCCCCGAGCGGCGGGTGTTCATCGCCGAGGGCAAGGGCGGTCACCAGAGGTTTGTCCCGGTCTCGGCCCGGTTCTTCACCGCGGTCGCGGCCTACTTCGAGGCCGAACGACCAGCCGGTGCGCCGACCGACCGGGTCTTCGTCGTGCTCAAGGGACCCAACCGCGGCAAGCCCTTGTCGGCCAAGGGACTCGACGAGATCCTCACCGGAGCCCGAGATCGCGCCGGCCTTGCGCACGCGACCTGTCACGAGCTGCGGCACACCTGTTTGACCCGGTTCCGGGAGGCCGGGATGGCGCTGGAAGCGCTCCAGGCCCAGGCCGGGCACGCCTCGATCGAGACCACCCGGATCTACCTGCACCTGGCCGATGACTGGCTCGCCTCTGAGTATCGGAAGGCCGCCGAGGTCCTCGACGCTCAGCTCTACTCCGGTGGTGCCCAGTGAGCAGCCCAGTGAGCAGCCCAGTGAGCGTGCGTGGCGCCAACGGCATGGCCTCGCTGCCGTCCTGGGACCAGCTGGATGCCCAGGTCCCTGACATCGCGGCAACGATGCGCCGCTACCTGGACCAGATCGCCTTCGTGCTCCGTCCCGGCAGCGTGAAGGGCACAGACCTCGCCCTGCGGTCCTTCGCCGCGTTCTTGGTCCAGGAGCGCCCCGAGGTCACCTCGACCACCCAGGTGACGCGTCGCCACATCGAGGGCTTCAAGCCGTGGTTGGCTAAACGGCCCGGTCAGAACAAGGCGCGCCTGACCAACGCGACGCTCGCGCACCGCCTCGGGACGCTGCGGATGTTCTTCGTCCGCATCGATGAGTGGGGCTGGGACCAGGCGCCGCCGCGGGTGCCGATGCTGTCTGGTGATCTGCCCCGACAGGACCATCCGCTGCCCAAGGCACTCGACGACGCAGCGGCTGCGAAGCTGTTGCGCACCGCCGCGGCCGACAAACGCCTGTTGGTCCGGGTCACCGTCGAGGTGCTGCTGCGCACCGGGCTGCGGGTCGGGGAGTTCACTGCTCTGCGGGCCGACGCGGTTGTCCAGATCGGCGCCGCTCCCTGGTTGCACGTCCCGGTCGGCAAGCTCCGAGAGGACCGCTACCTGCCCCTGCATCCACACCTGGTGACGTTGATCGACGACTACCGTGCTGCCCACGTCTCGGCCGGGCATCCGCTGCTGCTGCCCCGGGAGAACGGCACCGGCCTGGACCGGCATGCGGTCACCCGGATCCTGAACAAGGTCGCCACGACGGCCGGGATCGGGCACATCCACCCCCACCAGCTGCGACACACCTTGGCCACACAGGCCATCAACCGCGGCATGTCGCTCGAGGCGATCGCCGCGATGCTCGGCCATCGCAGCCTCGACATGACGCTGCGCTACGCCAAGATCGCCAACCGCACCGTCGCTGATGAGTACTTCGCCGTCACCGACCAGGTCGACGCCCTCTACGCCCAGGCCAGATCGCTACCGGCCGATGCGATCGGACCCAAGATGGCCAAGCTGCGCCGCGAGCACCACCGGCACCTCGGCAACGGCTACTGCACCAGACCGCCAGAGCTCGACTGCGCCTTCGAGTCGATCTGCGAATCCTGCTCGTTCTTCCAGACCAGCATCGAGTTCCGACCCACCCTCCAGGCCCAGCACGAGGACGCCTCCGTCAAGGGACAAGACCATCGAGCCGAGCTCTTCGGCCAGCTCCTCACCGACCTCAAGAACGGCGAAGCGTCATGAACAACCACAACACCGATCACCGGCATAATGCCGATGAGCGGACGCAGGACGCGCGCACCCGACCCTAGTTTGTCTCGGGAGCGTGGTGTCGCAATCCAGATGCGCTGCCGTTTGCGCAGCGGCCATGGGCTCGTGACGGTCACGGGTACGGCGCACTCTCTGGCGCTCTGGGACGAGTGTTGTGCGGTGTCTGCGCGTGGGGACCGTGGCGTGTCGGGTCGCATCGGTGCCAGCATGAGTAGATGGTCGAGCCGCGGTCCGCCGCGATGCAGGGACGCGATGAGCAGCTGGGGCTGCTGCGGGAGCTCGTCGCAGCGACAGCGCTCGGCAAGCCCTCGGTGGTTGTCGTCGTGGGCGAGGCCGGCATCGGTAAGACCCGGCTGGTGGATGAGTTCACGGCGCTCCTGGCGGACGACACCGTCCTCCACGTGCACGCCAACTGTTCTCCCGGGGCCGCCCGGGAGCTACCTCTGGCTGCGATCAGGGAGATCGTGAACGGGCTGACGCGGTTGTTGGGTTCTCGCCTGGATCGCATTGCCTCGGTCGACAGCCAAGCTGTGGCCGGCCTGTTCGCGAGCCTGGACGCTGCGGCCTGCGGTGGTCGGTCGACGTCGGAGTCGTGGGTGGGATCTCAGCCGCAGCTGTACGACCTGGTTGCGCGGATGCTCAGGGGCGTAGCACGCGCCCGCCGCATCCTGGTCGTGGTCGAGGACATCCACTGGATCGACGAGACCAGCCGCGACCTGCTCCACTTCCTCGCACGATCCCTGCGTGATGAGCAGCTGATGATGGTCCTCACCGCGCGAACTGGAGACCCCGACTACGAGAGCTGCCGGACACTGGTTGCCGACCTGACCGGCCTCCGACATGGCGCCCGGGTCGAGCTGCCCCGTCTGAGCGCCGACCAGGTGGCGGCCCAGGTCGCAGACCTCCGTGCCGGCTCGACCGGCACCGCGACCGACACCGATGTGGCGAGGGTCGTGAGCATCACCGAAGGGGTGCCGCTGCTCGTCGAGGAGGTGCTGGATGCAGGTCTCGCCGACCTCGCCGCCGTCGGCGATCTTGCGGACTCACTCGTCGGGCACCGGATCGCTCGTCTCTCGTCACCGGCCCGCACCGTGGTCGAGTCGGCGGCGGTTGCTGTCCTGGAGCCGACTCCGCGCCAGCTCGCACAGGCGGCCCCGCTGCCGCAGGGCCAGTTCGACGAGGCGTTCCGTGAGGCGACGCTCGGCGGTGTCCTCGTCCGGCGGCACGGCAAGGTCGAGTTCCGGCACGCGCTGTTGCGTGAGGCGACACTTCGCCAGCTGCTGCCTGACTCCGAGCAGGCCCATCACCGGGGCTGGTGCTCGGTCCTGGGGGACACTCCGCGGGGCTTGCCGGCGACAGTGGCTGCCGGTCACCATCGCCGTGGGGCCGGTGACCTCGGCGGCGCGCTGGAGGCGTACTACGAGGCGTCGCTGCTCTCGCGCCGGCTCTCGGCATACGCGGAGGAGAAGCAGCTGCTCGTCTCGGCCGCCGACCTCTGGCCCTTCGTGCCCGACGCGGAGGCCCGCACCGGCACGACGCTCTCCGACATCCTCGGCAGCGCGGCGTGGGCCACGCACGAGGGGATGACCGACCTCAAGGAGGGGCAACGGCTGGTGGACGCAGCGATCGCGGCGCTGCCGGCGGACGTCTCGGTGCACGACCGGGCGATGATGACGCTCCTGTGGCATCGCCTGCGGTGGACCGAAGGGCCCGAGGCCCGCCTCTCCACGTCGGAGGTGTTGGAGGTCGTCGCGGACGTGACGCTGGACCCACCGAGCGAGCGGGCCGTCCTGGCCTGCTTGGAGGCTGCCGACGCGTTGCTGCAGTCCGGAGAGCCCTTGCGAGCCGAGACCTATGCCGCTCGCGCGGTCGAGCTCGCCGAAGCGGTGGACGACAGGACGCTCGCCCGCGCCCTCGCGCTCCTGGCCATCACCCGTGCTCGGCTGGGCAGGTACGGCGACGCCCTGCGCGACGCCCGACGCGCAGTCGCGCTGGCATCGCGGAGCGGTGACCTGTTTGCGCAGGTCGGCACCTTGACTCAGCTGGAGATCATCGAGTGGCTGGCGGGTGAGGAGCCGCTCGCCACCGAGGTCCGCTTGGTGGACCTCCTCGGCGGCGCCCGGCCGGGCCCGCTGAGAGGTCGGTGGGGTCTGGCGCAGGCGAACCACGCCGAGGGCCTGATCGATGTCGGCCGGTGGGGCGAGGCGCAGCAGGTCCTCGACCTGGTCGCGGCCGAGGACCTGCCCGAGTGGGTGTTGGAGGCGGCCCACCGCCTCGCCGACCACCTCTCGGTCTGGCGCGGCGACGCCATGCTCCCGCGAGGCGACGAGATCCCTCCCATCCCTGTCCACCGAACCTTGGACGAGAACACGGCGCTCGACGACCGGCTCGCGGATACCTACACCTGCGCAGACATCGACGCCCGCTCTGGCGACCTGACCGCGGCTCGCGCGCGCGTCCGGTTCGTGGCTGCCGACGACCGCATCGTCGCCAACAGCGGAGTCCTGTTCCCATTCCTGCTGGTGGCCGCGAGGACCGAGGCCGATCTGTCGGTTCGCGGGGACGACGTCGCACCGGGGGACGGAGCGTCGGTGGTCCACCGGATCCATCAGCTGCTCGAGCTTGCGCCGCCGCGCAACCCGCGAGACCAGGCCTACGCGGCGCACATCAGCGCCGAGCTCGCGCGCTGGGACCGAACCGACTCTCCGGCGATGTGGATGGCGGTGGTCGAGGCGTGGCGCCACTGTGGGAGACCGTTCCTGCTGGGCTCAGCGCTGCTGCGCGCCGGGGAGGCCTGCCGTGCCGCAGGTCAGGTTCCCGAGGCGGCGGCCGCGTTGCGGGAGGTGGTGAGCATCGGTGAGCAGCTGGGCGCGGCTCCGCTGGTGGAGGAGGCGTTGACGGTTGCGCGGAAGTCGCACCTTCGGCTGGTGTCCGACGTTCCGCGCCCGGTCTCGGCGCTCGGACTGACCCGCCGCGAGATCGACGTACTGCGCCTGGTCGCGGAGGGGTCCTCGAACTCCGCGATCGCGCGGACGCTGTTCATCTCCCCGAAGACCGTCTCGGTGCACGTGTCGAACATCCTGGCGAAGCTGGAGGTGAGCAACCGCGGTCAGGCAGCTGCCCTGGCACACCGGGCGGGACTGCTCGCCGGTGGCCCTGGAGGACGTCTGGTTGAGGGGCTGCGAGCACGAGTGATTTAGGACGTCTGCCTATACCCCCGGGTTGCCCGTCGCGCGAACATCGTGATCGTGGACATCGGCGCACCGGACGGCACCAGCCCCTCGTCGGCGGCTCACCCGTCGTCAGCGACAGCGGCGGGCTTGGTTGACACCGAATGGCGTTCCGTTTTCTGCGTGGCGTGGGGAGGTGAGTCATGGGGTGGGCCATCGCAGCACTGGTGATCCTGACCGCACTGATCGTCGGTTGGCTCGTCGACCGCCGGCACAAGGGCAGTAACAGGAGCCCTGGCGACATCAACACCGAGGTTGAGCGTCGGTGGGGGGAACGCGGGATGTGGTTCTGATTGCAGACGGCACCGACGCACGCTCCCGCGCAGGCGGGTCGGCCCAGGGAGGATTCATGGACAGGGCGCGCCGGGTCGCGGCACTAGCGATGCGGTGGCTGATCGCCGCCACGCTGATCTCCTGCGGGTCCGACGCCCTCCACCGCGCCCACGATCAACGGCGCGGCGTTCCCCAGCGGTGTTCGCAGCGACGGCTGTGTTGTTGCTGCTCGTGACGGCCTGCTCGGGAGGAAGCGAGCAGGCTTCCGGACGGCTCGACCGGCTCAACTGGTGCACGACGTACAGCAGGATCTCTCCGGTGACCCCGACCACGACGCTCTCCGAGCACTGATCGTGCGGGTCCACGGCAGGCCGTCGTCGAGAAGTACTTCGGGGGTGCCAGACTCGGATTCCTACTGGGAGACGGCATCGGTGACCAAGAGTTTCCTTTCGACGTTGGTGGGCATCGCCATCGCCGACGGGAAGATCTCCGGAGTAGACGCCACCCTCGCCGAGCTGCTCCCCTCGCACGCCCGGCAGATGACGCGGGCGGTGGCGCGGACGAGGCTACGCGACGTCCTCACGATGACCGGTGGGTTCCCCCGCACCGAGGCGGACCTGCTGGCCGACGTGACATCACCGGATCTGGTCGGCACGATCCTCCGCGGCTCTCGCGGGGCACCGGGTGGCTTCGGGTACTCCGACGAAGGTGCTCACATCGTCGCCGCGATCCTGGCCGAGGCAACCGGGTCCTCGGTCCTGGAGTACGCGCGGGATCGGCTCTTCGCGCCGCTCGGCATCGAGAGTGAGCCCGCGTTCGAAGGACGGATTACCCTGACCGGGCCGGTCGCCGAAGAGCTGGCCGCGAAGTACGCCGCCGCCGACTTCGCCTGGCCCACCGACTCGCGTGGAACTCACACCGGTTGGGGGCTGCTCAAGCTGCGCCCGTTGGACCTGGTCAAACTGGGCCAGTTCTTCCTCGACCACGGGAGGTGGCGGGGAAAGCAGGTGGTGCCAGCCTCGTGGGTCCGAGACGCCACGTCGGCGCAGGTCCAGGGCGCCGCCGGTAACTACGGCTACGAGTGGTGGGTCACCGAGGCCGACGGGCAGCCGGCGTACCAGGCCTTGGGGTTCGGGGGCCAGCTGATAGAGGTCGTCCCCAACCGCGACCTGGTGGTGGTCATGGCCACGGAGATCGACCCCTCACGCGCGCCCGGCTCCGGTTTCTCGCCTGAGGTCCTCGGCCAGGTGGTCAACGACACGATCGCGCCGGCAGTGGCCCGATGAGGCGACGATCCTGAGGGGAAACGTGGAGTGGTTCTGGATCATCGTCGCCGCGGGCGGTGCCGGGTTCGCCGCCAAGTGGTGGCGCGACAGGCAGGCCACGCGACGCACGAAGGTCGAAGAGCTCGAGGGCGTACGCCGCCTGGCCGGCGAAGACATCACGTACCTCCAGGAACAGCTGCAGCGACTCGATCGCGAGATCGGAGGACAGGTCCTCGACGAGGAGACGCGGGTCGCCCACCAGACCGCGCTCGCCTCACGTGAGTCCGCGCAACGCACCCTCGAGCAGGTCAGCACGCCGAGGAGTTCCGTGAGGTCACCGAGACTCTCGCCACCGGGCGCTATGCGCTCGCGTGTGCACAGGCCCGCTTAGCCGGGCGACCCGTGCCGGAGCAGCAGGTCGTGTGCTTCTTCAACCCGTTGCACGACCCTCCGTCACCGAGGTGCTGTGGACCCGACCCGGTCACGGCGCCCGGCGCGTGCCTGCATGCCCGATGGACGCCGACCGGGTGACCAACAAGGTGATGCCCGAGGTCCGCACGGTGAAGATCGGGGCACGAACGATGCCCTACTGGACTGCCGGCAGCGCCTTCCTGCCCTACACGCAGGGCTACTTCGCCGGCGTAGCGGCACTCTCGTGGGCCCTCCAGCCGGCCGCCTTCGAGGCGGCACCCGAGACCACCGGATACTTCGGGCACGGCATCGTCGGCAGCAGCGGCCACTTCGACGGTGGCGGCTTCGACGGAAGTGGCGGCTACTGACTCCTGGCCGCGCCGCGCACGGAGCACTAGACACGCCGAGCGGCCTCCTGCCAACCAGTCGAGAACGCCGTGGTCCAACTGATGGATTCATGCTGCCGATGAGCGGTCAAATGTTCATGACCGGAGTTCCAGGGTCAGTTGGTCCCGATGGAAGTCGTAGTGCTGGGTGCCGTAGTGGTACACCTCGGCCACGGTCATCGTCTCGCCGAAGAACGGGTCCCACCCGACCGGGAAGTGCATTCGTCTCCTCAGCGACTCGTCGGTTTCGGCGTCGAGACGGCGATGCAGGCGTTCCACGGTGCGGTTGAGTAGCCGGGTCAGTCGGGGGCCATGGACGGACGAGCGCGCCGCCGCATCCGCCGAGGTAGTTGATCACGTGGAGGGGACACGTGCCCGCGTTCAAGTCCCCAGCGAACCGGCGGCTGAATCCGTCGGGGAGCCGTTCAAAGAGGCGAACGCCGGGGAGCAGTCGCCACACGATGAGGTAGCCGAAAACCATGTGCCACAGCATCTGTCCGTTTGTCCACCGGGTCCCGTGAGTGCGGCGACGTAGGTCCGCGGTGGTCGCCTGCTCCACCAGTTGCTGGAGGTCGAGCTCGCACCCGTTCCAGCTCTTCGTGGATCGGCTGCCGGTCCAACCCCTACGACAGCGCACAGGCGTACGACGTCCCCGCAGATGCTCCGCGGTGAACTCCCGGATCTGCCGCGATCCGCTCGTGACTTCGAGCGGACACCCCGATGGCTTTGGAGGTCTCCACCAGCACCGTTTGTAGGTCAGTGCTGACACCACCCGGACCAGGAGGGCACCCTAGGGTTGGTGGGAGTTGACACCACCCTGGCGGGACGCAAGCGGAGCGAGTCCGAGCAGATTGAGCGGAGGTGGGCGCATGTCGGCGACGAAGCTCCTGGTACTCGGTATCGTGCACCTCTCCGGCGGCGCGCATGGCTACCAGGTGCGGTCCGAGCTGCAGAGCTGGCGTGCGGAGATTTGGGCCAAGATCAAGCCTGGCTCGATCTATCACGCGCTGAAGAAGGCGGCGGCTGATGGCCTCCTCACCGAACACGCCGAGCCGGGCAGCTCCGGGCCGGAGCGCGTTCTGTACCGCGTGACAGCTCGGGGACGTGATGAGATAGTCGAACTGGTCCGCGACGGTCTGCGGCGCACCCATGACCCCACCATGCTCAACGCGTCGATCGCCATGTTGCCCATGCTGACCAGGACAGATGCCATCGCGCACGTCAACGAGCGGGTCGCGCGCCTGGAAGCGGAGCTCGTAGAGCAGGCCAAGTGGCGGGAGCACCCGAACCCCGACATTCCCGAACACGTCCGCGATCAGGCCGAACTGTGGGCGGGACATGCACGCACCGAACTGGAGTGGGCGAAGAGCCTGAGCAAACGACTGGCTGAGGGCGCCTACACCATGGCCGATGATCCGGGTTCGTGGCGAACGGTCCCCTAATCAACCTTGACTAGATGCTCCTCCTCGCGTACTTTGGCCGAGTAACCAAACTTGACTAGTCGGCCAGGCCCGGACACGGCAAGGAGAGCCGAATGAGCACCATCCTCAAGAACAACTCGGAAACCGTTGCGCACACGCCCGGGCGGGCGAGCAGTATCGGGGTCTGGATTCTGCAAGTCGTGCTGGCGGCGATCATCGCCGGCGGCGGAATCTCGAAGCTCGCCGGCGACCCGGTCATGGTGGACATGTTTGCCGACATCGGGGCTGGCCAGTGGCTCCGGTACCTGGTCGGAGCGCTGGAGGTCGCGGGAGGGGTTGGACTTCTGATCCCGGCTCTGGCGGGCCTGGCCAGTCTGGGGTTGGCGGCATTGCTGACCGGTGCTGTCATCACCGATCAGTTCGTGCTCGAGCAGAGCCCTTGGCTGCCGCTCGCCCTTCTCGTCGTGGCGGCCGTGATCGCAAGGGCGCGGTGGTCGCGCACCGAGGCCGTCGTCGGCGCGCTGCTCAGGCGCTGAGACAAACCTCTCGAACGGATGTGAGATGAACGAGATGGCCTTTCGCGTGACATCAAACGATGGCACCACCATCGCCTACGACCGGAAGGGAAGCGGCCCGGCTGTCGTCCTGGTAGGCGGCGCACAGGACGACGGAGCCGAGAACGCTCCCTTGATACCTGCTCTCGCCGAGCACTTCACGGTTTACAACTATGCCCGTCGGGGACGCGGCGCGAGCGGCTTCACCGAGCCCTACGCCGTGGAAAGGGAGATCGAGGACCTGGATGCGTTGATCGTGGAGGCGGGCGGCTCGGCACACCTGTTCGGGGCGTCCTCTGGTGGCGCTCTGGCGCTGGAAGCCGCCGCGGCCGGGTCAGCCATCGACACGATCGCCGTGTGGGAGGTGCCGTACGCGGTCGGGGACGACATACGCCCGCGATTCGAGGAGTACGTCGCGGACACCCGACGCGCCTTCGACGCCGGGCGAGACGAGGAGGTTCTCGAACTGTTCATGCGCATGACCGGCGCCTCCGACGACAACATCGCGGCCAGGAAAGCGGCAGGCAAGCAGACGGCGCATTGGGCGGATTCGGTCGCCCTCGCGCCCACGCTGGTCCACGACAGCCTCTTCCTCAACCGCTACCAGTTGCCGGCCGATCGACTGGCAACGGTCACCCAACCGGTCCTGGTCATCACCGGAGGACCGATCACGGTCCCCTACATGGCAGGCCTGCCCTCGGACTTCTTCGACCGCGCAGCCGACGAGCTTGCAGACCTCCTACCCCACGCTCAACGGGAGACCCTCGAGGGGCCGGATCACGTCGTCGACCCACAGATCGTCGGCCCGCTGTTGCTACGGTTCTTCAGCAGCGAACACTGAGGGGCCCGCGAGGCGTTGCGGGAAGACCGATTAGGCACCGCGCAAGCAGATCTTCGTCGCGCCAGGGACACGGGGCGGACAGGTGGTGTCGAGGTTTGATGTCGTCGGCGGCATCACAGGCCTGATCCAGGGCGTGCTCGTCACCAACGTCTTCGTCACCACGCAAGGCCGGGCCGTCGTACTGACCTGGGCTTCAGTGGGACTCGACCTGGCCTACTCGCTGCTCATCGGCTCCGTCGTCGGTCGTACCCATGTGCTGCGCAGGGCTTCGGTGGGCGGTACTGAGTCGGCCCGGAGTGCGGGGTGAGGTCGATGCGGGACATCGATGCGGCTTGCACGCGCAGTTCTGCCAGCGAATCTGACAGTCCATAGATCGGACTTAGGTCACGGATGGTTCGCGCCAAGACGTCGAGCCGCCGCAGGGGTAGGTCGCGGATGAACTCCAGATCATGGCCAATGAACCCGCGGGCGTAGTTGAGGACTAACCCGTCAGCGTCGGATGCCATGAACCGCGTCCCGCATCCGAGCCGACCACGCGCTCCGGAGGTCAAACTCGAGGCGTCCAGCATCATCTGACGCAACGACGTATCCCCGGCCCACGGTAGACATCCTTCCCTAAGCTTCCCCGGGGGGCGCCAGAGCGCACGTCATGCAGCAGATAGCGTGCACCGTTACCGGATCTGCCGCAGACAGCGTGCGCGCTGCGGCCATCCGGTTCTGGCTCCCCTCTGTGTCAAGGAGCAGTTGCGAGGGCTGCTGCCTGTTGGGTCTTTCGAGGTCCGGGGCGTGGGCGTAGCGTCTGGTGCGCGGGTCCGGGAAGTGGCTGATCCGAAGTGTCGATGTGCGGGGGCAGGTCGACCGCGCTGGATTCTTGAGTCGCCCCGCAGTGCCCTCCCGGGCCCGCCTCGGCGCGGGTCTCTTGGCGTCGGGCGTCGGCGAGGAGCTGGCGGTAGATGACGTCGGAGAGCCGGCGTTTGAGGCAGCGCAGCGCTTCCATGCCGGTCTTGCTTTCGGTGCGCTTGCGTCGGTAGTAGGCGCGGCCTTCGGTGTCGTGGCGGATCTGGACGATGGCGGCGATGTGCAGGACGTGGTTCATCCGCCGGTTCCCGGCCCGGGAGAGCCGGTGTCGGATCTGCTCTCCCGACGAGGCGTCCAAGGGTGCGGTGCCGGTCCAGGACGCGAACCGGTTCCGGTCCGCGAACCGCGCGACGTCCCCGACGTCGGCCAGGATCCGGGCCGCGCCGGCGGGACCGATGCCCGGGATCTGCATCAACGTCGACCCGCGGGCCAGGACCGCGGCGGTGAGTTCGGCCTTGATCTTCTTCAGCTTCGCATCGACCGCGACCAGGTCGGTGAGCTCCTCGACCGCGATCCGGCGGCGGGTCTTTCCGGCGATGTCACGTGGCCGGACGGTGGCGAGCATCGCCTTGGCTTGCCGGGCGGAGAGGTCTCTCTTGCGTTGACCGGGGATCAGCTCGGAAAGCAGCCGCTGGAGCCGGTTCACGGTCTGGACCCGCAGGTGTGCCAGCTCGTCACGGCGGTCGGCGAGCATCCGCAGCGCTTCGAGCTCACCATCGGGTGCGACCACGCGCAGGCTGGGGGTGCGGACCGCGACGACCGCGATCGAGTGCGCGTCCAACGCGTCGGTCTTGCGGTTGTGGCCGGTGTCGAAGAGCCGCACCCGCGCCGCGAGCTTGGCCGGCACGTCGAGGACTTGCTCGCCGGCCTCGACCAGGCGCTGGGCCAGCGGGCGTCCGGCACCGTTGGCGCCCTCGATGGCCCAGACCCGGTCCGGGAACTGGCTGACATAGCGTCTCAACGCGGCATATCCGGCCTTGTCGGTGGTGAACCGGCCCGAACCGAGAAGCCGTTCACCGGCGTCGAGGACCTCGATCGTGGCCGAGAGCTTGTGGGGATCGACCCCGATGATCACGCCGTGCATCTGCATCACCTCACCTGCCTGTTGGAACCGATAGGACGACGAGGTGGGCAGTGCTACTACGAGCTGGGCAGTCCCCTCTTGAGCCACGCCTCGTCACGGTGTCCGACGGTGCGCAGTCCAGAAGTGAGCCACACCAACCAGTGGTGGGCAGCCGCAGAAGAGAGCGTCCCGCCGGACACCTGGATCGAGTCTGGCCAGACACCGATCCTGCGTGAAGTCTCTAAGTAGCCGCAGACAGCGTGCGCTGCGGCCCTACCGGATCCGCAGATGGCGTGCGCTGCTGCGGCCGCGAACGTGGGGGTTTCGAGAGGGTTCTGCGCAACCTCCTCAACCACCGCAGGCTCCACCACGGCGTGTGACGCGTGGGGCATGTGAGGTTTTCCCGTACATTCGCCACCATGGCGACCCGTACGTCTTCCCCGACGGCGTCGCGCAGCAAGAGCACCCCTGCGAAGGGGGGCTCGACCTCGCGATCGCGTTCGACGGGCAAGAAGACCACCAGCAGGCGCAAGCCTGCGCCCCGGAAGTCCGCACAGAAGCGGCCGGCGCCGCGGGCGGTGCGGAGCGGGCCGTCGCCGGTGTTCCGGCTGTTCGCCGCGCTCGGAGGAGCGGTCGCGAGCGTGTGGCTGGGCGTCGCCCACCTCGTCGGCTCGGGCGTACGACGGGTCGGCCACTCGGCAGGTGAGCTGGAGCCGGAGCACCGTCGCGACGGGGCCGGCCTGTTCCTGGTCGGGGCCGCGGTCGTGGTGGCCGCCGCCGTCTGGTGGCAGCTGCCCGGTGGGTTCTTCGACGGCGTCCGTGGCGTCGTCGCCGGATCGGTCGGCCTGGTGGCGTGGTTCGTGCCGCTGCTGCTGGTCTTCGTCGCCTGGCGCAACCTGCGCGACCCCGAGCACAACGGCCCGGCCGGCCGGCAGGCGATCGGCTGGGCAGCGTTCCTGGCCGGCGTGCTCGGCACGGTGCACATCGCGAACGGCTCCCCGAAGCCCGTGCTGGGCGACACGCGTCCGCTCCAGGAGGCGGGTGGGGCCCTCGGTTTCGTGGTCTCCAAGCTCCTGCTCGACCTGCTCGGCAGCCCCCCCGTCGTGGTCGCCCTGCTGGTGCTGGTGTCGCTCTTCGGGATCCTCGTGATCACCGCGACGCCCGTCTACCAGGTGCCGGCCCGGCTCGCGGCGCTCCGCGACCAGATGCTCGGGCGACGGTCCCCGACGAGGAGGCCGGGCCCGAGGAGGACACGACGGCATGCAGCGCAGCGGCCGCACCCGCCGCCGCGTGGGCGCGATGGCCGACGGCGAGATCGACCCTGCGATGGGCGACCCGGCGTACGACACCCCCGTTGCATCGAGGGCCGCGAGATCGCGAAGCGCGGCCGCAAGAAGCCGTGACAAGCCCGAGCGCGGAACCGGAGGACAGGGTCGACCTCCAGCCGCCGCCGCACGACCCGTTGCCGGCGCGCGCGGAGCAGCTGATGCTCTCCGGCGACATCACCTACACGCTCCCGGCGAGCGACAGCCTCAAGCCGGGCAGCATGCACAAGGCCCGCACCAAGGCTTCCGACGACGTGGTCGGCCGGCTCACCCAGGTGATGGAGGAGTTCGGCATCGACGCGCAGGTCACCGGCTACACGCGCGGCCCGACGGTCACCCGCTACGAGGTCGAGCTCGGCCCTGCCGTGAAGGTGGAGCGGGTCACCCAGCTCTCCAAGAACATCGCGTACGCCGTCGCCAGCGCCGACGTGCGGATCCTCAGCCCGATCCCCGGCAAGTCCGCGATCGGCATCGAGATCCCCAACCTGGACAAGGAGATCGTCTCCCTCGGCGACGTGCTCCGGTCCAGCACGGCCCGCAACGACCACCACCCGATGGTGGTCGGGCTGGGCAAGGACGTCGAGGGCGGGTTCGTCTGCGCGAACCTCTCGAAGATGCCCCACCTGCTGGTCGCGGGCGCCACCGGATCCGGCAAGTCGTCGTTCATCAACTCGATGATCACCTCGATCCTGATGCGCTCCACGCCCGACGAGGTGCGGATGATCATGGTCGACCCGAAGCGTGTCGAGCTGAACGCCTACGAGGGCGTCCCACACCTGATCACACCGATCATCACGAACCCGAAGAAGGCCGCCGAGGCGCTCCAGTGGGTCGTCCGCGAGATGGACATGCGCTACGACGACCTTGCTGCGTTCGGCTTCCGTCACATCGACGACTTCAACAAGGCCGTGAAGGCCGGCAAGGTGACCGTGCCCCCGGGCAGCGAGCGCAAGCTGGCGCCGTACCCCTACCTGCTGGTGATCGTCGACGAGCTCGCCGACCTGATGATGGTCAGCCCGCGCGACGTCGAGGACTCGATCGTCCGGATCACCCAGCTCGCCCGGGCCGCCGGCATCCACCTGGTGCTCGCGACGCAGCGGCCGAGCGTCGACGTGGTGACCGGCCTGATCAAGGCCAACGTGCCGTCGCGACTGGCCTTCGCCACGTCCAGCCTCGGTGACAGCCGGGTGATCCTCGACCAGCCCGGCGCAGAGAAACTGGTCGGCCAGGGTGACGGCCTGTTCCTGCCGATGGGTGCGAGCAAGCCCGTGCGTGTGCAGGGCTCCTGGGTCACCGAGGCCGAGGTCCACGGCATCGTCAAGTACTGCACGACGCAGCTCCAGCCGACCTACCGCGAGGACGTCACCGTCCCCCAGCAGGCCAAGCGCGAGCTGGACGACGACATCGGCGACGACCTCGACCTCGTGGTGCAGGCGGTCGAGCTCGTGGTGTCCACGCAGTTCGGCTCGACCTCGATGCTGCAGCGCAAGCTGCGCGTGGGCTTCGCCAAGGCGGGCCGGCTGATGGACATCCTCGAGAGTCGCGGCGTGGTCGGGCCCAGCGAGGGCTCCAAGGCACGCGACGTACTGATCAAACCCGACGACCTCGACGACGTGATCGCGACCTTGCAGGGGGAGCAGTGAGCAGCCTCG
>CAWFHJ010000004.1:0-105324 GCA_963815585.1 uncultured Actinomycetota bacterium
GACAACACCCTGTTGGAGAAGGGCCTGCGCAACTACTGGGGCTACAACACCCTCGGCTTCTTCGCCCCGCACGCCGGCTACTCGGCCAACCCGACCAACGGCCAGCAGGTGCAGGAGTTCAAGACCATGGTCAAGGCCATGCACCAGGCGGGGATCGAGGTGATCCTCGACGTGGTCTACAACCACACCGCCGAAGGCAACCACCTCGGGCCGACCTTGAGCTTCAAGGGCATCGACAACCCGGCGTACTACCGGCTGGTCGAGGACGACCAGCAGTACTACATGGACTACACGGGCACCGGCAACTCCCTCAACGTGCGCCACCCGCACTCGCTGCAGCTGATCATGGACTCGCTGCGCTACTGGGTCACCGAGATGCACGTCGACGGCTTCCGCTTCGACCTCGCGGCGGCGCTGGCGCGCGAGTTCTACGACGTCGACCGGCTCGCGACGTTCTTCGAGCTCGTGCAGCAGGACCCGGTGGTCAGCCAGGTGAAGCTGATCGCCGAGCCCTGGGACGTCGGGCCCGGTGGCTACCAGGTCGGCAACTTCCCGCCGCTGTGGACCGAGTGGAACGGCGCCTACCGCGACACGGTGCGCGACTTCTGGCGTGGAGAGCCGTCCCTCGGCGAGTTCGCGAGCCGACTCGCGGGCTCGTCCGACCTCTACGAGCAGTCCGGCCGACGACCGTTCGCGAGCATCAACTTCGTGACCGCCCACGACGGGTTCACGCTTCGCGACCTGGTGTCCTACAACGAGAAGCACAACGAGGCCAACGGCGAGGACAACAACGACGGCGAGAGCCACAACCGGTCCTGGAACCGCGGCGTCGAAGGCCCGACGAAGGATCCCGACGTCCGGGAGGCACGGGCCCGCGCCCAGCGCAACATCCTGGCCACCCTGCTGCTCAGCCAGGGCGTGCCGATGATCCTGCACGGCGACGAGCTCGGACGCACCCAGGACGGCAACAACAACACCTACGCCCAGGACTCCGAGATCAGCTGGGTGCACTGGGACCGCGTCGACCGGCCGCTGGTGGAGTTCACCGCCGCCATCGCCAAGCTGCGCAAGGCGCACCCGACCTTCCACCGCAAGCGTTTCTTCACCGGGAAGACGGTGCGCGCCGGCGACGGCGAGCGGCTCAACGACATCGTCTGGCTGCACGTGGACGGCACCCCGATGGAGGAAGCGGACTGGACGGCCGACAACCAGGCGATCGGGATGTACCTCAACGGTGACGGCATCGCCGGCCTCAACGCACGCGGCCAGGCGATCGTCGACGACCACTTCGTCCTCTACTTCAACGCCGCCCACGAGGACGCCGCCGTGACCCTGCCGCCGGAGGAGTACGCCGCCGCGTGGGACGTGGTGCTCGACACCTCCGGGGCATCGACCGAGAGCGCCGTGCACAAGCCCGGGTCGACCCTCACCCTGGGCGAGGGCAGCATGATCGTGCTGCGCGAGCACGCCGAGCCCGAGGCCGAGCCCGACCACTCCGTCGCCGCGTCACTCGCCGCCTACGCGCAGCCGACCGAACCGACGGCGACGGGCAGGAAGAGGGGACGCTGACGTGCGTACCCCTGGACGGGCACCGACGAGCACCTACCGGGTGCAGGTGACGGCGGACAACGACCTGTTCGCCACGGCCCGGCTGCTGCCCTACCTGCACGACCTGGGTGTCGACTGGGTGTACCTCTCGCCGATCCTGCAGGCCGAGCCCGGCAGCGACCACGGCTACGACGTGGTGGACCCGACGCGCGTCGACGACAGCCGCGGAGGAGCCGAGGGGCTCGCGGCGGTGTCCGCCGAGGCGCGCCGGCTCGGGATGGGCGTGCTGGTCGACATCGTGCCGAACCACGTCGGCGTGGCCACACCGGAGGCCAACCCGTGGTGGGCCGACGTGCTCGAGCACGGTTCCGACTCGGCCTACGCGTCGTACTTCGACGTGGACTGGGCGGCAGGCGACGGCCGGCTCGTGCTGCCGAGCGCGGACAACGGCGGCGACCTCAACTACCGCCGGTTCTTCACGGTCAGCACACTCGCCGGCGTGCGGGTGGAGGACCCCGTGGTGTTCGAGGCGACGCACACCGAGGTCGCGCGCTGGTTCCGCGACGAACTGGTCGACGGGCTGCGGATCGACCACCCCGACGGCCTCCGTGACCCGCGCGGCTACCTCGCCGACCTCGCGGACCTGACCGGCAGCCCCTACGTGCTGGTGGAGAAGATCCTCGAGCCCGGTGAGGACCTGCCGCGTGATTGGGCGACCGCCGGCACCACGGGGTACGACGCGCTGGCGCTGGTCGACCGGGTCCTCACCGATCCCGCCGGCGAGGTGCCCCTGGACGACCTGGAGACCTCGCTGCGCGGCGGTCCGGTGGACTGGTCGGCGACGGTGCACGACGCGAAGCGCCGCGTCGCCGACACCGACCTGAGACC
The DNA here is from genome assembly GCA_963815585.1 of uncultured Actinomycetota bacterium. Lineage (GTDB taxonomy): Bacteria > Actinomycetota > Actinomycetes > Propionibacteriales > Nocardioidaceae > Marmoricola. The sequence continues at coordinate 2,437 of CAWFHJ010000004.1, forward strand.
GGAGGTGGAGCGGATCGCGCGCGAGGTCGGCGCGGTCTCGGCTCCTCCCCCGGTGGTCGAGCCTGTCGAGACCGTCGCCGAGGTGCTGGCGTGCTTCCCGGTCTACCGGTCCTACCTGCCCGAGGGCCGCGACCACCTCGACCAGGCGCTCGCCGCAGCCCGGGCCCACCGCCCGGACCTGGCCGACGACCTCGACGCGCTCGCGCCGCTGCTGGCCGACCCGACCGCTCCCCCGGCGCTGCGCGTCCAGCAGACCAGCGGGATGGTGATGGCCAAGGGCGTCGAGGACCAGTCGTTCTACCGCTGGTCGCGACTCACCTCGCTCAACGAGGTCGGCGCCGACCCGGCCACGTTCGCGGTCTCCCCCGACGCCTTCCACGAGGCGATGGCGGTGCGTCAGCGCGACTGGCCGACCGCGATGACGACGCTGTCCACGCACGACACCAAGCGCAGCGAGGACGTGCGCGCCCGGCTGGCGGTGCTGGCCGAGGTGCCCGACGTCTGGCGCGAGGCGCTGACCCGGCTGCTCGACCTCGCGCCGGTGCCCGACCCCGGGTTCGGCAACCTGCTCTGGCAGGCCGCGCTGGGTGCCCGGCCGATCGGGCGCGAGCGGTTGCACGCCTACGCCGAGAAGGCGATGCGGGAGGCCGGTGACCACACCGGGTGGCTGTCGCCGGACCAGGCCTACGAGTCCGCGGTCCACAGCGCGGTCGACGCGTCGTACGACGACCCGGCGGTGGCCGCGGTGCTCGACGGGCTGCTCGACGTGGTGCTCCGCCCGGGTCGCAGCAACGCGCTGGCCGCCAAGCTGGTCGCGCTGACGATGCCGGGCGTGCCCGACGTCTACCAGGGCACCGAGCTGTGGGACCTCAGCCTGGTCGACCCGGACAACCGACGGCCGGTCGACACCGACCTGCGACGCCGGGTGCTCGCCGGAGAGCCCGCCGAGGGTGCCGAGAAGCTGCGCGTCGTACAGCGGGCACTCACGTTGCGGCGCGACCGGCCCGACCTGTTCACGTCGTACACACCGGTCAGGGCCGAGGGCACGGCCGCCGACCACGTGCTGGCGTTCGACCGCGGCGGCGCGGTCACCGTCGTCACCCGGCTGCCGGTCGGGCTCGCGGCGCGCGGCGGCTGGGGCGACACGGTCCTCCGGCTCGACACCCCGACCCCGGTGGCCGAGGTGCTCGCGGACTCGCCGGTCGCGCTGCTGGTGCGGCCGTGAACCGCTTCGACGTCTGGGCGCCGTACCCCGGCCGCGTGCGGCTGAGCGTCGGCGACGAGGTGCTGCCGATGGAGCAGGCGTCCGATGGCTGGTGGACGGTCGGCGGTCATCTGCCGACCGGCGAGGTGGACTACGGCTACCTGCTCGACGACGACGAGACGCCGCTGCCCGACCCGCGGTCGCGTCGGCAGCCGACCGGCGTGCACGAGCGCTCGCGCACCTTCGACGCGGACGCGTTCGCCTGGACCGATGGCGACTGGACGGGTCGCCAGCTCGCCGGGGCGGTGATCTACGAGCTGCACGTCGGCACGTTCACACCAGAGGGCACGCTCGACGCCGCGCTCGACCGGCTCGACCACCTGCGCGACATCGGCGTCGACCTGGTGGAGCTGCTGCCGGTCAACGCCGTCAACGGCACCCACAACTGGGGGTACGACGGGGTGCTCTGGTCGGCCGTCCACGAGGGCTACGGCGGGCCGTCGGCGTACCAGCGGTTCGTCGACGGATGTCACGCCGCGGGCCTCGGCGTCGTCCAGGACGTCGTCCACAACCACTTCGGCCCGAGCGGCAACTACCTGCCGCGGTTCGGGCCCTACCTGAAGGCCGAGGGCGCCAACAGCTGGGGCTCGCTGGTCAACCTCGACGGGGAGGGCAGCGCCGAGGTGCGCCGCTACGTCCTCGACAGCGCCGCGATGTGGTTCACCGACTTCCACGTCGACGCGCTGCGCCTGGACGCCGTGCACGCACTCGTGGACAGCTCCGACGTGCACCTCCTCGAGGAGCTCGCGCTGGAGGTCTCCGCGATCTCCGCGCACGTCGGCCGGCCGTTGACCCTGATCGCCGAGTCCGATCTCAACGACCCGCTGCTGATCACCCCGCGCGAGGCAGGCGGCTACGGGCTGGACGCGCAGTGGAGCGACGACTTCCACCATGCGCTGCACGTCGCGCTGACCCGCGAGACCGACGGCTACTACGCCGACTTCGAGCCGCTCGGCGCGCTGGCGAAGGTGTGCGAGCGCGGCTTCTTCCACGACGGCACCTGGTCGTCGTTCCGCGGCCGCGAGCACGGTGTGCCGATCGAGACCTCCCAGGTGCCGACCTGGCGCCTGGTGGTGGCCAGCCAGAACCACGACCAGATCGGCAACCGGGCCCGCGGCGACCGCATCGCCGAGGTGCTCGACGACGACCAGCTCGCGTGCGCCGCCATGCTGACCCTGTGCGGGCCGTTCACGCCGATGCTGTTCCAGGGCGAGGAGTGGGCCGCGTCGACGCCGTTCCAGTTCTTCACCAGCCATCCCGAGCCGGAGCTCGGCCGGGCGACGGCGATGGGTCGGCTGGCCGAGTTCGAGGCGATGGGCTGGGACCCGGCCGTCGTCCCGGATCCGCAGGACGAGCGCACCTTCCTCCGCTCCAAGCTCGACTGGTCCGAGCTCGCGGCCGGTCGGCACGCCCGGGTGCTCGCCGCCTACCGCGAGCTGGCCCGGCTCCGTCGTACGCACGCCGACCTGACGGATCCGCGCTTCGACCGCGTCGACTGCACCGTCGACGAGGACGCCCGGCTGTTCCGGATGCGCCGGGGAGCGCTGGAGATCGTGGTGAACTTCGGCGACGACCCGGTGTCCGTGGCCCTGGGCGACGCCTCCGAACTGCTGTTCGGCACCAGCGCCGGCGTCGAGGTCGGCCCAGAGCTGTCGCTGCCCGCCCACGCCGGCGCCCTGCTCGGTCACTGACGGACCGGCACGCCGCTCAGGCGAGTGAGCCGGGGTCCGCCGGGCACGTCGACGGCGTGCTGGCGCAGCGCCTCCAGCGGCACGATCTCCAGCACGGTCTGGTTCGTCGACGCGAGCACCACCGGTGCCGCGGATCCGTCGCGCGCGGCTCGGGCCCAGTTGACGGCGGTCACGCACCAGCGGTCGCCGGGATGCAGGCCCGGGAAGCCGTAGTCCGGGTGCGGCGTCGTCAGGTCGTTGCCGATGCTGCGCTGGTGGGCGAGGAACTCGCTGGTCACCACCGCGCAGATCGTGTGGCTGCCCAGGTCCTCGGGCCCGGTGTTGCAGCACCCGTCCCGGAAGAACCCGGTCATCGGGTCGGTGCCGCAGGCTTCGAGCTCGCCGCCGAGGACGTTGTGTTCGGTCACGGTCCCAGCATGGCGCACCGTCAAGCCAGGGCGACCAGGTCGGCGTAGTCCGGGGTCCAGAGGTCCTCGACGCCGTCGGGGAGGATCAGGACGCGGTCGGGTTCGAGGGCGTGGACCGCGCCCTCGTCGTGGGTGACCAGCACGATGGCGCCGGCGTAGGTGCGGATCGCGGCCAGCACCTCCTCGCGAGAGGCAGGATCGAGGTTGTTGGTGGGCTCGTCGAGGAGCAGCACGTTGGCCGAGGAGACGACCAGGATCGCCAGCGCCAACCGGGTCTTCTCACCGCCGGACAGCACGGCGGCCGGCTTGTGCGCGTCATCGCCGGAGAACAGGAACGAGCCGAGCACGCTGCGCGCCTCCGCGTCCTGGAGCTGGGGCGCGGCGGAGTGCAGGTTCTCCAGCACGGTGCGGGAGACGTCGAGGGTCTCGTGCTCCTGCGCGTAGTAGCCGATCTTCAGCCCGTGACCCGGTGCGACGGCTCCGGTGTCCGGGGCGTCGACTCCTGCCAGGATCCGGAGCAGCGTGGTCTTGCCGGCGCCGTTGAGGCCGAGGATCACCACCCGGCTGCCCTTGTCGATCGCGAGGTCGACGTCGGTGAAGACCTCCAGCGAGCCGTAGGACTTCGACAGCTCGGCGGCGGTCAGCGGGGTCTTGCCGCACGGGGCCGGCGCCGGGAACTTGATCCGGGCCACCTTGTCGGTCTGGCGCTCGCCCTCGATGCCCGCGAGCAGCTTCTCGGCGCGCTTGAGCATCGACTGCGCGGCCTGCGCCTTGGTCGCCTTGGCGCGCATCTTGTTCGCCTGGTCGGTGAGCGTCTTCGCCTTGTTCTCGGCGTTCATCCGCTCGCGCTTGCGGCGCTTCTCGTCGGTCTCCCGCTGCAGGAGGTACGGCGTCCACCCCATGTTGTAGACGTCGATCTCGGCCCGGTTGGCGTCGAGGTGGAGCACCTTGTTGACGCAGGCGTCGAGCAGCGCGACGTCGTGGCTGATCACGACCAGGCCGCCCTTGTAGGTGCGCAGGAACTCCCGCAGCCACCCGATCGAGTCGGCGTCGAGGTGGTTGGTCGGCTCGTCGAGGAGCAGCGTCTCGGCGCCGGAGAACAGGATCCGGGCCAGCTCGACCCGGCGCCGCTGGCCACCGGAGAGCGTGCTCAGCGGCTGGCCGAGCAGCCGGTCCTCGATGCCCAGGCTGGCCGCGATCCGGGCCGCCTCGGACTCGGCCGCATAACCACCGTTGGCGTGCAGGTCGGAGTCGGCGGCGGTGTACCGACGCATCGCCTTCTCGGCGACGGCGGGGTCGTCGCTGCCCATCTTGGTCTCGGCGTCACGCAGCCGGCGGACCACGGCGTCCAGGCCGCGGGCGGACAGGATCCGGTCGCGCGCGAGCACCGAGGGGTCGCCGGTGCGCGGGTCCTGGGGCAGGTAGCCGACCGAGCCGGTCGAGGTGACCTTCCCGGCTGCCGGCGTCCCCTCGCCGGCCAGGATCCGGGTCAGCGTGGTCTTCCCGGCGCCGTTGCGGCCGACGAGGCCGACCCGGTCGCCGGCGCCGACCCGGAAGCTGACGTCGTCCATCAGCAGCCGCGCGCCGGCGCGCACCTCGAGCTGGTGGGCGGTGATCACGGAGGCAGCCTTCGACGTCGGGTCAGGTGGTGGAGCGGAGGGAGAGGGCGTCTGCGCCGCACCTGCGGGGGTGCTGCTCGCCTCACGCGAAGCACTAGTCTAAGGCCGCACTGCCCACCGGAAGGACCCCCATGCGCTTCAACCCGAAGTCACGACTTGACCCCGGTCAGGTCGAAGGCCGCGGCGGTGGCGGCGGTTTCCCCGGCGGGGGCGGTGGCGGCGGTCTCCCGGGCGGCATCCGGGTCGGCGGCGGCATCGGCGGGCTGATCCTCACGGTCATCCTGATCATCGTCTTCTCGCAGATCGGCGGAGGCGGTGGCGGCGGAGGTGCGCCCAGCGGAAGCGGCGGCACCGACAACAGCTTCGAGCAGTGCAAGACCGGCGCCGACGCGAACAAGTCGCAGAAGTGCCGGCTGGTCGCGGTCACCAACTCGGTGCAGGCGTTCTGGGCCGGGGAGTTCCCCAAGGAGACCGGCAAGAAGTACGTGCCGATCAAGACCGTCTCCTTCACCGGCCAGGTCAGCACCACCGGCTGCGGCACCGCCAGCTCCGACGTCGGGCCGTTCTACTGCCCCAACGACCAACGGGTCTACCTCGACCTCAGCTTCTTCAAGGACATGCTCCAGGGTCAGCTCGGGGCCAAGGGCGGACCCTTCGCCGAGGCGTACGTCGTCGCCCACGAGTACGGTCACCACATCGAGAACCTGCTCGGCATCATGGGCAAGGTCCGCAGCTCCACGGGTGAGAACAGCGACTCGGTCAAGCTCGAGCTGATGGCCGACTGCCTGGCCGGCGCCTGGTCCAAGCACGCGCAGGAGACCGACGACGCCGGCGGCCAGCCGCTGATCAGCGATCTCACCCAGCAGGACGTCGCCGACGCCCTCGACTCGGCCAGCGCCGTCGGCGACGACCGCATCCAGAAGCGCAGCGGCGGTCGGGTCAACCCCGAGTCCTGGACGCACGGCTCGGCGGCGCAACGGCAGCAGGCCTTCAACCAGGGCCTGAAGAACGGCACGATCAAGGCCTGCAACCTGTTCTGAGCTCATCTCTCGTTCACCCCCCAGGAGTCCCGGCATGTCCCGCTTCACCTCCCGCGACCTCGCCGTGGTCGCCACCTTCGCCGGCGTGATCGCCGCGCTCGGGCTGGTCCCCGGCTACCTGCCGACCGGCGTCGCCGTCCCGATCACCCTGCAGACGCTCGGCGTGATGCTGGCCGGATCCTTGATCGGGGCCCGTCGCGGCACCGCCGCCGTCCTGCTGTTCCTGGCGCTGGTCGCCCTCGGGCTGCCGCTGCTGGCCGGCGGCCGAGGCGGGCTCGGCATCCTGGTCGGCCCGTCGGTCGGCTACTTCGTCGGCTGGATCTTCGGCAGCCTGGTGATCGGCTTCCTGTCCGAGCGCCGCCGCTCGCACTACGACTTCTCGACCGGCTTCGGGATCAACGTGATCGGCGGGATCCTGGTGATCCACGTGTTCGGGCTGGCCGGGCTGATGATCCGGCTCGGGTTGTCCCTCGACGCCGCCGTCGCCACGGACCTCTGGTTCATCCTGGGCGACCTGGTCAAGGCCGTGGTCGCGGCCTCGGTCGCGGTCGGCGTCCACCGCGCCTACCCCGGACTTCTCGGTGGCACCTCGCGCCCCCGGATCTTCGCCCGCGCCTGACCCGGTCGCGGCCGTCCTGGCCGCGCGCGAGCAGGGACACGACCTCACCCTCGCCACCTCCGGTACGACGGGCGCACCCCGGACGATCGTGCGCACCACGGAGTCCTGGTGGGCGTCGTTCGCGCCCTACACCGAGCTGTCCGGGGTCACGGCCGGCTCGCGGGTCTGGGTGCCCGGCCCGCTGAGCGGCACCATGAACCTGTTCGCGGCCGTGCACGCGCACGTGGTGGGGGCCAGCCTCGTGGCGCAGGACCGGGCCAGCCATGCCTGCCTGACGCCGGCCCTGCTCGACCGGCACCTGGATGCGCTCCCCCCGGCGACCCGGGTGACCGTGGCCGGTGACGCCCTCTCCCCGGCCCTCGCAGACCGGGCGGAAGCCGCCGGGCTCGCGGTCGCCCACTACTACGGCGCGGCAGAGCTGTCGTTCGTGGCCTGCGGACGAGACGCGGCGTCGCTCGGCGCGTTCCCAGGCGTCGAGATCGAGGTCCGCGACGACGTGGTCTGGGTGCGCTCGCCGTACACCGCCCGGCCCGGCTGGCAGACCGTCGGCGACACCGGCACCTGGGACGGCCAGCGGCTGGCCGTGACCGGTCGGCCGGACACTGTCACCACCGCCGGCGCCACGGTGGTGCTGGCCGACGTCGAGGCGGCACTCGACTCCCGGGTCACCTGCTTCGGCACGGTCCGCGAGTCGGTCGGCGAGGTGCTGGCCGCCGCCGTCACCGACGCCGACAGCCTGCCGGCACTCAAGGCGCTGGCCCGCGACCGGCTCCCGGCCAGCCACCGACCACGGGTCTGGCTGGTCGTCGACGAGATCCCGCTGACGACTGCCGGCAAGGTCGACCGCGCGGCCCTGGCACGGTGCCGGACCTGACGACGGCAAGGCGGCTCTCAGCCGATGTCGCGCTCGCGGTAGCGCCAGAACGCCAGCGCCAGCAGGGCCGCGGCGATCACGGTCAGCACCAGCTCCGGGAGGAGCGCGAACGGCTCGGCGGGAAGCCGCGGCAGGTGGCCGTACGGCGAGAGCCCGACCACCCAGCGCGGCAGGCCGAGCAGCTCGCCGACCTGGCCGAGCAGCAGGCACAGCGCCAGCACCGCCCAGCCGAGCGTCGCGAACCGGGACCGGACGGCGAAGAGCAGCAGACCGATCCCGGTCACCAGCCACACCGCCGGCAGCGGGGCCAGTGCCGCGCCGAACAGGTTCCCGCCGTACGTCAGCGAGGCGCCGAGCCCGAACCCCGACATCAGCACCACAGGCCCGACGAACGCGACCAGGCTGACCGCGGCGAGGAGTGACGCCCGGGACGTGGAGGTGGCGAGGACCGACTCGGTGCGACCCTCCGCCTCCTCCCCCGACGCACGTACGACGACCGCGACCGCGAACGCGGTCACCCCGACGGCGAGGAACGAGAACTCCGTCGCCAGGAACGCGTCCACCAGCGCGCCGGGCCCGCCCATCCGGCGGAACAGGTCCTGGGTCTCGGCCGAGCCGGCCAGGTCGGAGATGCCGGGCGCGATCCCGCCCATCACGGCGCCGAGCGCGAGCACACCGAGCCCCCAGGCGACGGCGCTCCCGCGGTGCAGCCGCAGGGTCAGCGCTGCGACCGAGCCCAGCGACCCGTGGGCCGGGCCGGGCCGGTCGGGCAGCAGGCCGGCACCGACGTCGCGGCGCTCGGCCAGGGCGACGGCACCGGCGAGCGTGGCCGCGGCGAGCAGGAGCGGGAGGACCAGCACCCACCAGCGCTCGTCGCCGTACGCGCTCCACCCGGGAGGCCCAGCCGAACGGCGTCAGCCAGCTGCAGCCAACCGGCCGAGAGGTCGCCGACCGCACGCAGCACGTAGCCGACGCCGAGCACCAGCGCGACGAGACCGCCGGCGGTGCGGGTGCTCGCGGTGACCTGGCAGCACATCGCGGTGATGCCGGTCGCGGCCAGGCCGAGCCCGGTCCAGGCCAGGCCGAACGCCAGCGACCCGGCCAGGTCGAGCCCGGCGGCGGTGTTGCCGAGCGCGGTCAGCACCCCGGTCAGGACTGCCGCGATCGATGGCCTCGAGCCACCGCCGCGGCGAGCAGCGCGTGACGCCCCACCACGGTCGCGGCCAGCAGCTCGGCCCGGCCCGACTCCTCCTCCAGCCGGGTGTGCCGGCGCACCAGCACGCTGCACAGCATGGCCAGGAAGACGCCGCCGAGGAGCAGCAGCTTGAAGGTCGCCAGCGCACCCTCGGAGGTGACGTCGGCGACCGGGCCGTAGATCGCGACCAGGGCCGGGTTGTCGTTGATGCCCCGCGCGGCCTCCGTCCGCGAGGCCGCATCCGGGTAGAGGTCAACGGTCGCCCTGACCGAGCCGACCGAGCTGAGCACCAGGGCCGCCGACCAGAGCGGCAGCAGCACCCGGTCACGGCGCAGCGCCAGACGGAGCAGGCTCGACGTGCCGGCCATGGTCGCGCTCATGCGGCGGGTCCGGTAGACGTCGAGGAACAGCTCCTCCAGCGACGGGGGCGAGCAGGTCAGGCCGTGCACCCCGATGACGGCCAGCCGGCGCAGCAGGTCGTTGATCGCGTCGGGGTCCGCCGTGCAGGTGAGCACGCCGTCACGCACGTCGACGTCGTGCAGGCCGGGAACGGACGCGATCCCGTCCATCGGCCCGACCAGCTCCGCCCGGACCCGGGTGCGCCGCAGGTGCCGGAGCTCGGCCAGCGATCCGGTCTCCACCGCGCGGCCGGCCCGGATGATCGTGACCCGGTCGCACAGCGCCTCCACCTCGCTGAGGATGTGACTCGAGAGCAGCACCGTGCGCCCCTCGGAAGCCCACTCCCGGACCTGCTCGGAGAACACCTGCTCCATCAACGGGTCCAGGCCGGAGGTCGGCTCGTCGAGCAGCAGCAGGGGCACCTCGCTGGCCAGCGCCGCGACCAGCGCCACCTTCTGCCGGTTGCCCTTGGAGTAGGCACGCCCCTTCTTGGTCGGGTCGAGCTCGAAGCGCTCGAGGAGCCGGTCACGGTGCGAACGAGCCGGGTCGCCGCCGCGCAGCCGGATCAGCAGGTCGATCACCTCGCCGCCGCTCAGGTTGGGCCACAGCGACACGTCGCCCGGCACGTAGGCGAGCTGCCGGTGCAGCCGGGTCGCGTCCCGCCACGGGTCACCGCCGAGCAGCCGGAGGGTGCCCGCGTCGGTGCGCAGCAACCCGAGGAGGGCTCGGAGCGCCGTGGACTTGCCCGCGCCGTTCGGACCGAGGAACCCGTGCACCTCCCCGGGCCTGACCTGGAGGTCGAGACCGTCGAGGGCGCGCACCGCGCCGAACGTCTTGACCGCGTCGTGGACCTCGATCGCGAGGTCGCCAGTGCTGTTCACCAGCCCACCGTACTATCAAGTTTCACATATTCCTGAAAGTTAGGCCGTACCCTGTCTGCATCACCGGTCCCGCGCCAGTACGGTGACGCCATGCCCAGCGCCAGCGACCGGTTCGTCGAGGAGATGGCGACGGCACTGACCCGGGCCGGGCTTGCGAGGCTGCCCTCCCGGGTGTTCTCGGCGCTGCTCGCCGACGGCGACGGGCGGATGACCTCCTCGGAGGTGTCCGAGGCCCTGGGGATCAGCCCCGCGGGGGTGTCCGGAGCAGTGAAGTACCTGACCCAGGTCAACATGGTCCGACGCGAACGGGTGCCCGGCTCGCGCCGCGACGTCTACGTGGTCGACGACGACGCCTGGCACGACATGATGGCCAACAACACCCGGCACTACGGACCGATGACCGCGGCGCTCGAGCGGGTGGTCGCGGAGCTCGCCGCCGACGCGCCCGAACGGCACCGGCTCGAGCTGGCCCACGAGTTCATGGTCTTCATCACCGGCGAGATGGAGCAGCTCCGCGAGCGCTGGGAGCAGCGCAAGCTCGACCTGCTGCGCGGCCAGGGCTGAGGGCAACGACCGTGTCCACGGCACCCCTGATCGTTGCCGCTGCCCGTACGCCGATCGGCACGGCGGGCCACGCGCTGGCGGCCGTCGACGCGGCGTCCCTCGCGGCGCCGGTCCTGGCCCGGCTCGCCGCGCAGGTGGCGCCGTCCGAGGTGGTGCTCGGCAACTGCACCGGCCCCGGTGGCGACGTGGCCCGCGTGGCGACGCTCGCCGCCGGCCTGTCGTACGACGTGCCGGCGCTGACCGTGGACCGCCAGTGCGGCAGCGGGCTGGCTGCGATCGAGGTGGCCGCGGCGCTGGTGCGCAGCAACGGTCGGCCCGTGATCGCCGGCGGCGTCGAGTCCGCCTCGACCGCGCCGTGGCGGTTCTGGCCGCCGACCGGCGACGCAGCACCCGAGCGTTTCGAACGAGCGCCGTTCGCACCCGCCGACATCGGCGACCCCGAGATGGGTCTGGCCGCCGACCTGCTCGCCGCCGAGCACGGCATCACGCGTGCGGCTCAGGACGCCTACGCCGCGCGTTCGCACGAGCGCGCGTGGCACGCGCAGCAGGCAGGTGCCTTCCGGGCCGAGGTCGTGCCGGTGGCCGGGATCGAGACCGACGAACGGCCGCGGGCCGGGATCACCGCCGACCGGCTGGCCCGGCTGCGGCCCACGTTCCGGCCGGAGGGCACGGTGACCGCCGGCAACGCCTGCGGCATCAACGACGGCGCGGCCGCGGTCGTCGTCGTGCCCGGTCACACCGACCTGCCCGGACTCCGGATCCTGGCCACCGCTTCCGCGGGTGTGGACCCGAACCGGCCGGGCCTCGGCATCGTGCCTGCCACCCGAGCCGCCCTCGACCTCGCCGGGCTGACGCTCGACGACATCGACGTGGTGGAGCTCAACGAGGCGTTCGCCGGGCAGGTGCTGGCCTGCTGCGAGGTGCTCGGCCTCGATCCCGAGCGGGTGTGTCCCGAGGGTGGCGCCATCGCGCTCGGACACCCGTGGGGTGCCAGCGGCGCGGTGCTCGCGGTGCGCCTGTTCAGCCAGCTGATGCGTCCCGGCGGCGGCCGACACGGTCTCGCCGCGATCGCGGTCGGGGGCGGCCAGGGCGTGGCGATGGTGGTGGAGTCGTGTCGCTGATCGTCTTCGACGGCGTCTCCCACCGGTACGGCGAACGATCCGTGCTGAGCGACGTCAGCGTGCGCTTCGACGAGCACCGGATCGGCGTGATCGGCGCCAACGGGTCCGGCAAGTCGACCTTCGTGCGGATGCTCAACGGGCTGGTACTGCCGACGTCGGGCTCGGTGCGGGTGGCCGACCTCGACCCGGACAAGCAGGGTCGCCAGGTCCGGCGCCGGGTGGGCTTCTGCTTCACCGACCCGGACGCGCAGATCGTGATGCCCACGGTCGCCGAGGACATCGCGTTCGGGCTGCGCCGGCGCGGCCTGAGCCGGACCGAGGTCGCGGAGAAGGTCGACCGGGCGCTCGCGTCGTACGGCCTGGCGGAGCACCGCGACCACCCCGCCCACCTGCTCTCCGGCGGCCAGAAGCAGCTCCTCGCGATCGCGTCCGTGCTGGTCACGGATCCTGACCTGCTGGTGATGGACGAGCCGACCACCCTGCTCGACCTGGCCAACGCCCGCCGGATCAGCGCGCTGGTCGAGGGGCTGCGGCAGCAGGTGGTGCTGGTGACCCACCACCTCGACCTGCTCGAGGGCTTCGACCGGGTGCTGGTCTTCGATCGCGGCCGGATCGTGCACGACGCACCGCCCGTCGAGGCGGTCGCGCACTACCGCGAGCTGATGGCCGGATGAACCCGCTGGGACTGTTCCGTCCCGGGACGTCGGTCATCCACCGGTTGCCGGCCGGGGTGAAGCTGATGGCGCTGGTGGTGGCCGGCACCGGTTCGGTCTTCCTCCGGTCCCCGGTCTGGGTGTCGGCCTGGCTGGCCGCGGTGCTGGTGCTCTACCTGCTCGCCGAGCTCTCACCCGTCGTGCTCTGGCAGCAGGTGCGCTCGCTGTGGTGGATCCTGCTGCTTCTCGGCGTCTTCCACGTGCTGGTGTCCGGGTGGGCACGTGCCTACGTCGTGGTGGGCGTGCTGGTCGGGCTGGTGCTGCTCGCCGCGCTGGTCACCCTGACCACGCGCACCACCGCGCTGATCGACGTCGTGGTGCGGGTCTGCCGCCCGCTGCGCGCGCTCGGCGTCGATCCCGAGCGCGTCGGGCTGCTGCTCTCGCTCGGGATCAGGTCCGTGCCGGTCGTGGTCGGGCTCGCCCAGGAGGTTCGCGAGGCGCAGCTCGCCCGCGGGCTCGGGGCGTCACCGCGAGCGTTCGCCGTGCCGCTCGTCGTACGGTCGCTGCGGCACGCCGACGCGCTCGGCGAGGCCCTCGCCGCCCGCGGTGTCGACGACTGAGGTCAGCGCGAGCGACGCCGCGCGAGCGCGAGGACATCGGCGGCGTAGTAGCGCCGGTGACCTCCCGGGGTGCGGACACTTCGGAAGCGGCCCTTGTCCGACCAGCGGGCGACGGTGTTCGCATCGACGAGCAGCAGCGACGCCGCTTCACCCGGAGTCAACAGACCCAGGGGCGCCAACGCACCGAAGTGCGACATGACATCCGTGGCTGGTGCTTGTGTTGAGTTCGACATGGAGTGCCCCATTCCCCAAGAGTTGCTGACGTCGCCCGGGGTCCAGGGGCTGCGAATTGTCTCAACGGTAACGAGACTCGGTGGTCCGCAACGAGCTATCTAGTCCATTTTCGGACCGAGGGTCGCCGCGCGGGCGGCGTGTGGAGGCTTCATCCGCAGCCCTCCCGCACCTAGGCTGATGCCCTGCGGAGGAAGCAGGTGGTTCGGATGCCCTTCCCACGAGGCATCAGCGCGCTGGTCGAGGCGATCGAGGACCGGATCGAGGTGGCCGGCCATGCGCCGACGTGGCGCGTGACGGGTGGTTCGTTCGAGTCCGCCCTGTCCTTTGCCCGTGAGGCCTACGACGACCCGGTGGTTCTCGAGCGGAGCGACCACGACCGGTTCTGGCCGCGGGTGACGCTCACCGTCACCACCGACCCGGCTCTGGCCGCCGGTGCGCCCCCGCTGGAGGAGCTGGTCCATCGGCCCCGGATCCCCGAGCAGCCGGGGGGAGCTCACGAGCGGATCGAGGCGGCCGCACCTCCGGTGCTGCTCGACTCGTCGCTCGAGGAGCTCTTCCTGCATCCCGCGACCGTGACCGGGTCACGCGTGACGAGGTTCGCGCCGGTGGTCCTCGTGGTGCTGTCCTCGCTGGCGGTCGGCCTCTCGGTGCTCGCCTTCCTCTTCTACGACTGAGCCGGCTACAGCAACGCCTCGAGCTGGGGGAAGAGCCGCTGCAGCGACCGCAGGTACGGCGCCACCGACGGGTGCCGGTACTTGCCTGCGAGTGCACCCGGGCCGCCGGTGACTCTCGCCAGCGCCCACTCGGCCCGGCAGAGCGCGGTGTACGCCGACGTGACGGTGGCCCCGGTCCGCGCCTCCTCCGAGGTGCCACCCCGCCCCTCGCCGTACGCGTCGAGCAGGGTGTCGAGGTCCTCCCGCGCCGAGAGGGCGAGGTAGCCGAGGTCGCTGCCCACGGCCCCGATGCCCAGGGTCGACCAGTCGACGGCGACCACGTCGTCCCGGTCGCGGCCGAGCAGGTTGCGAGGCGTGGCGTCACCGTGGGTGAGCACCGCCGGCAGCGCGTCGAGGGTGGCGAGGTGGTGGCCGCGTCGCTGCCAGATCCGGTCAGCGACGTCGGCCAGCGTCGTACGGGCCAGCGTCGGCCAGCCCCCGCGGTCGGCGAAACGGTCCAGCCGGCCGGCGAGCACGTCACGAGCGAGCCAGGGTCGGTCGTCCGGCGTGGCCGTCGCGAACCTGCCGAGGGCGTGGGCCAGGAACAGCCCGTTGTTCGCCGCGTCGTCCACGCGGGCCGTCCAGAGCGTGATCCCGGCCGGGTCCTCCTCGACCCGGAGCACCTCGGCCGCGCGCACACCGGCGGAGCCGTCGAGCAGCCCGTCGAGGGCGACGTCGGCCTCGCGTCGCCAGTACGCCGCCGCGCGGGGCCGCAGTGCGTCACGTTCGTCCGGACCGGGGGGCGTCAGCCGCTTGACCACGACCATCCGCTCCGAGGTCTCCGCGAGCCAGACACCGGTGCTCGCCGGCCCACCGGGCACCGAGACCCAGCCCGGGTCGGGCTGCCAGGCGGCGTCGGCCGTCATCGGATCCCCCGTCGGCTCAGCGGTTGGTCACTCTCATCCTGACAGAGCAGGCGTCCTGGACCGCCTGTTCCAGCACGCCACGCCGCGGGTCCGGTACGGCGAGCCAGGGAGCCACCACCGGGAAACCGGCCAGCCGTGGGTCGCCTAGCACCGCGTCGACCGCGACGTGGTCGCCGCCGGTCACCAGTGCCGTCAGCCGGTGACCGAGGATCCGGGCGGCGTGCTCGGTTGCCGCCTCGTAGGCCTGCCGGGCCTGGTTGTCGCGACGCCGGGCGAACCGCTGCTGGCTCTGGCCGCCGGCCTTGGTGCGGCCCTGCACGTGACGCTGGCCGACCTTCGACTCGACCGTCGCACCGCCGGCCAGCCGGGCGACCGCGAAGCCGCCCTTGCGCACCAGGAGCACGCCCCAGCGGTTGGGCGGCAGCACCTCGGACAGGAACCCGTCCAGGTCCGGCGGTCCGCCGTACCCCCGGCCGAAGGGCAGGTGCGCGATGAACGTCGAGCCGTCGCCTGCCGTGCCGCAGAGGGCGCCGTCGACGGTGCTCAACGTGGTGGCGCCGTGCGACGACGCGAAGTTCTCCAACCAGCGCGGCAGCCGCACCGGCGGCACCGGCACCTCGGGCATCTGCCCCCCTACCGGCACCCCGTCAGACGTTGAAGCCGAGTGCGCGCAGCTGCTCGCGGCCGTCCTCGGTGATCTTGTCCGGACCCCACGGGGGCATCCAGACCCAGTTGATCGTGACGTCGTTGACGATGCCCTCGAGCGCGGCGTTGGTCTGGTCCATGATCACGTCGGTCAGCGGGCAGGCCGCGGACGTGAGGGTCATGTCCAGCACGCAGCGGGTCTCCTCGTCGAGGTGCACGTCGTACACCAGGCCGAGGTCGACGACGTTGATCCCCAGCTCGGGGTCGACGACGTCCTTCATCGCCTCGGTCACGTCGTCCACCGTGGTCGTGGTGCCACCGCCGCTCACGTCGACGTCGGGCAGGTCGGTCTGCTCACTCATCTGGTCTCCTCCATGACTTGTGCGGTCGCGTCCTTCCAGGCCATCCACGGCAGCAGGGCGCACTTGATGCGGGCGGGGAACTTGGCGACGCCGGCGAAGGCGACACCGTCCTCCAGGACGTCCTCGTCGGGCTCCGCCTGGCCGCGCCCCTGCATCAGCTCCAGGAACGCGTCGTGCACGGACATCGCCTCGGTGACGTTCTTGCCGATCAGCAGCTCGGTCATCACCGAGGCCGCGGCCTGGCTGATCGAGCAGCCCTCCGCGTCGTACGACACGTCCTGCACGGTGTCGCCGTCGAGGTGGACCCGGAGGGTCACCTCGTCGCCGCAGGTCGGGTTCACGTGGTGCACCTCGGCCTCGTAGGGCTCACGCAGCCCCCGGTGCTGGGGGTGCTTGTAGTGGTCCAGGATGATCTCCTGGTACAGGGCGTCTACATCCATCTCTTGGTTCAACCCACCTTGAAGTAGCTCTTGGTGTGGTGCAACGCCTCGATCAGCGCATCGATTTCCTGAGGCGTCGTGTACAGGTACGACGAGGCGCGCGTGGAGCTCTGCACGCCGTACCTCTTGTGGGCCGGCTTCGCGCAGTGGTGACCCGCGCGCACCGCCACCCCACGCGAGTCGAGCAGCTGCGCGACATCGTGCGGGTGGACACCCTCCAGCTCGAACGACACCGCTCCCCCGCGCTGGGCGGGGTCGGTGGGACCGAGCACGCTCACACCGCCGACGGTCGCCAGCCCGTCGAGCAGGTAGCCCGTCACCGCCTGCTCGTGCGCGTGGATGGCGTCCAGGCCCAGGTGCGTGAGGTACTCCAGCGCGGCCCCGAGACCGACCGCCTCGACGATCGGCGGGGTGCCGGCCTCGAACTTGTGCGGCGGCTTCGCGTACGTCGACCGCTCCATGGTCACGGTCTCGATCATCTCGCCGCCGCCCAGGAACGGGGGCAGCTGGTCGAGGAGCTCACGACGGCCCCAGAGCACGCCGATGCCGGTCGGGCCGACCACCTTGTGGCCGGTGAACGCCACGAAGTCCGCTCCCGCCGCCTGCACGTCGACCGGCAGCTGCGGGGCGGCCTGGGACGCGTCGACGACCACGATGGCGCCGACCTCGTGCGCGCGGCGCGCGATCTCGGCGACCGGGTTGATCGTGCCCAGCATGTTGGACACCCAGGTCAGCGAGACCACCTTGGTGCGCTCGGTGATCAGCTCGTCGATGTTCGACAGGTCGAGGTGACCGTCGTCGGTCAGCCCGAACCAGCGCAGCTCGGCGCCCTTGCGCTCGGTCAGCAGCTGCCACGGCACGATGTTGGAGTGGTGCTCCATCTCCGTGATCACCACGCGGTCGCCCTCACCGATCGCGAGCGGGCCGGTCGCCCAGGCGAGCGTGTTGGCGACCAGGTTGAGTGCCTCGGAGGCGTTCTTGGTGAAGATCACCTCGTCGCGCGCGGGCGCGTTGAGGAAGCGTGCCACGGTGTCGCGGGCCGCCTCGAACGCCTCCGACGACTCCGCGCCCAGCTGGTGCATGGCGCGGGCGACGTTGGCGTTGTGCCGCTCGAGGTGGTCGACCATCGCGTCGATCACCACCTGAGGCTTCTGCGAGGTGTTGGCGCTGTCGAGGTACACCAGCGGCATCCCGCCGGCAAGCGTGCGCTGCAGGATCGGGAAGTCCTTGCGGACCACCTCGAGCCCGGGCAGCAGCCCCGCCAGTCCGGACGTCGAGCCTGTCAAGACCATGGTCAGGCGTTCGTCGTCGTGTAGCGGTCGTAGCCCTCGGCCTCGAGCCGGTCGGCCAGCTCCCGGCCGCCCTCCTCGGCGACCCGGCCGTTGACGAACACGTGCACGAAGTCGGGCGTGATGTAGCGCAGGATCCGGGTGTAGTGGGTGATCAGCAGGACACCCTTGTCGCCCTTCTCCTTGAACCGGTTGACGCCCTCGGACACGATCTTCAGCGCGTCGATGTCGAGCCCGGAGTCCGTCTCGTCGAGCACGGCGACCTTGGGGTCGAGCAGCTCGAGCTGCACGATCTCGTGGCGCTTCTTCTCGCCGCCGGAGAAGCCCTCGTTGACCGAGCGCTGGCTGAAGTCGGGGTCCATCTTGACCCGCTCCATGACGGCGTTGACGTCCTTGACCCAGGTGCGCAGCTTGGGCGCCTCGCCGTCGATCGCGGTCTTGGCCGTGCGGAGGAAGTTGCTCACCGAGACGCCGGGCACCTCGACCGGGTACTGCATCGCCAGGAACAGCCCGGCGCGCGCCCGCTCGTCGACACTCATCGCCAGCACGTCGACTCCGTCGAGGGTGACCGAGCCGCTGGTGACCTTGTACTTCGGGTGTCCGGCGATCGAGTACGCGAGCGTCGACTTGCCGGAGCCGTTGGGGCCCATGATCGCGTGGGTCTCGCCGTCGCGGATGACCAGGTCGACGCCCTTGAGGATCTCCTTGGGGCCGTCCTCGGTGTCGACGCTGACGTGCAGGTCCTTGATCTCGAGCGTTGCCATGTCAGTTGTCTCCCATTGGTGTGTCCAGGTCGATGAGTACGTCGTCTCCGTCGATGCGGACGGGGTAGACGGGTACGGGTTCGGTGGCCGGCGGGCCGGTCGGCTTGCCGGTGCGGAGGTCGAAGCGCGAGCCGTGCATCCAGCACTCGATCGTGCAGTCCTCCACGTCGCCCTCGGAGAGCGCGACCGCGGCGTGCGAGCACTCGTCCTCGATCGCGAAGACGTCGTCGCCCTGACGCACGATGGCCAGGTCGAGGCCGTCGACCTCCACCGTGTGGGGTCGCCCCTGGGGCAGGTCGGCGAGCGCGCAGGCGCGTTGGAAGCTCATGCGGTGACGCCCTTCGCGACACCGACCGTCGCGGAGAGCTCAGCCTCGACGGTGGCGACCAGGCTCTCGGCGATCTCGGGCACCCCGATGCGGCGCACGAGCTCGTTGAAGAAGCCGTGCACGACCAGCCGGCGCGCCTCGGTCTCCTCGATCCCTCGCGAGCGCAGGTAGAACAGCTGCTCGTCGTCGAACCGTCCGGTCGCGGACGCGTGGCCCGCGCCCTCGATCTCGCCGGTCTCGATCTCGAGGTTGGGAACCGAGTCGGCCTGGCAGCCGTCGGTGAGCACCAGGTTGCGGTTCTCCTCGTAGGTCTCGATGCCCTCGGCCTCCTTGCGGATGAGCACGTTGCCGATCCACACGGCGTGGGCACCATGACCCTGGAGCGCGCCCTTGTAGGTCACGTGGCTGCGGGTGCGCGGCTCGTTGTGGTCGACGAACAGCCGGTGCTCGATGTGCTGCCCCGCGTCAGCGAAGTACAGCCCCAGCATCTCCACCTCGCCACCCGGACCGGCGTACTCCGTGGTCGCGTCCATCCGCACCAGGTCGCCGCCGAACGACACGGCCACGTGCTTCAGCTTGGCGTCGCGCCCGACCTTCGCGTGGTGGCTCGTGTGGTAGACCGCGTCGTCGGCCCAGTCCTGGATCGAGACCAGGGTGAGCTCGGCGCCGTCACCGACCACGATCTCGACGTTGTCGGCCAGCACGGCCGACCCCTCGAACCGCAGCACCACGGTCGCCCGCGCGTGCCGGCCCACGTTGACCACGATGTGCCCCGCGATCGCGTTGCCCGTGCCGAGCCCGGTCACGTCGATGAGCAGCGGCTTGGTCACCTCCGCCTCGGCGGGGACGTCGACCAGGAACATGCCCGTGGCCGCCTGCCACGCCCGCGCGCTCACGCGGTCGATCGGCAGCATGCCCGAGGACCCCCGCAGCGGGTGGTCGCGGCTGACCCACTCGGCACTGGCCGCGTCGTCGATGTCGGCGGAGACACCCATGCCGACGCCGTCCAGCGGCGCGTCGTCGTGCAGGCCGCGCAGCCGCTTCAGCGGCGTGAACCGCCAGATCTCCTCCAGCCCGGTCGGCACCGGGAAGTCGGCCACGTCGAACGACCCCACCGGGTGCAGGTGGCTGGAGATCGTCCCGCTCGGGACAGTCTCGACAGCCCGCTCCACGGGGTTCTCGGTCACAGTCACTACTCAGTTCTCTCTTTCACAGTTCAGGTCGTGCGGAAGGTCTCGACACCCGCTCGCTGGCGCTCGCTGCTCGACCACCGGGGCTCGGCGCTGTGGGAGGGGCCGTCGCTTCCGACCCCTCCACCACCGGGCAGCAACACCCTCAGCCGACCGCGCCTTCCATCTGCAGCTCGATCAACCGGTTGAGCTCCAGTGCGTACTCCATCGGCAGCTCCTTCGCGATCGGCTCGATGAAGCCGCGCACGATCATCGCCATCGCCTCGTCCTGCTCCATGCCTCGCGACATCAGGTAGAACAGCTGGTCCTCGGACACCTTCGAGACGGTCGCCTCGTGGCCCATGGACACGTCGTCCTCGCGGATGTCGACGTAGGGGTAGGTGTCCGAGCGGCTGATCTGGTCGACCAGGAGTGCATCGCACAGCACGTTGGACTTGGAGTGGTGCGCGCCCTCGTTGATCTGCACCAGGCCGCGGTAGGACGTGCGCCCGCCGCCACGCGCCACCGACTTCGAGAGGATCGACGACGACGTGTAGGGAGCCGCGTGCACCATCTTCGACCCGGCGTCCTGGTGCTGGCCCTCGCCCGCGAACGCGATCGACAACGTCTCGCCCTTGGCGTGCTCGCCCATCAGGTAGACGGCGGGGTACTTCATGGTCACCTTGGAGCCGATGTTGCCGTCGACCCACTCCATGGTCGCGCCGGCCTCGCAGGTCGCGCGCTTGGTGACCAGGTTGTAGACGTTGTTCGACCAGTTCTGGATCGTCGTGTAGCGGCAGCGGCCACCCTTCTTCACGATGATCTCGACGACGGCCGAGTGCAGCGAGTCGGAGGAGTAGATCGGCGCCGTGCAGCCCTCGACGTAGTGCACGTAGGCGTCCTCGTCGACGATGATCAGCGTGCGCTCGAACTGGCCCATGTTCTCGGTGTTGATCCGGAAGTAGGCCTGCAGCGGGATGTCGACGTGGACACCCTTCGGCACGTAGATGAACGACCCACCGGACCACACCGAGGTGTTCAGCGCGGCGAACTTGTTGTCGCCGACCGGGATCACGGTGCCGAAGTACTCCTGGAACAGCTCGGGCTGCTCACGCAGCGCGGTGTCGGTGTCCAGGAAGAGGACACCCTGCTCCTCGAGGTCGGCACGGATCGAGTGGTAGACGACCTCGGACTCGTACTGGGCGGCGACGCCGGAGACCAGGCGCTGCTTCTCCGCCTCGGGGATGCCGAGCTTGTCGTAGGTGTTCTTGATGTCCTCGGGGAGGTCGTCCCACGTCGCCGCCTGCTTCTCGCTGGAGCGCACGAAGTACTTGATGTTGTCGAAGTCGATGCCCGAGAGGTCGGAGCCCCAGGTCGGCATCGGCTTGCGGTGGAAGAGCTTGAGGCCCTTCAGCCGCAGGTCGAGCATCCACTGCGGCTCGTCCTTCTTCGAGGAGATGTCGCGGACGACCGCTTCACTGAGACCACGCGTGGCGTCGGCTCCGGCGTCGGTCTTGTCGGCCCAGCCGTACTCGTAGCGGCCGATGCCCTTCAGCTCGGGGTTCAGCTCTTCGATGGTGGTCATCGAGCGACCTTCCTCTCGTTGGCGTGTCGGGTTGTGGTGGTCTGGTGTCTGGTGGCGATCCCGGTGGTCGAGCCTGTCGAGACCGCGGCCGGGATGCAGGTGGTGCACACCCCGTCGCCGTGGGCGATCGTGGCCAGCCGCTGCACGTGGCTGCCGAGGACCTTGCTGATCGCCTCGGTCTCGGCCTCGCAGAGCTGGGGGAACTCGTGGGCGACGTGGGAGACCGGGCAGTGCTGCTGGCACAGCTGCTCCCCCACGGGCCCGGACCGCACGGATGCGGCGTAGCCCTCGTCGGTGAAGACGACGGCCAGCGCCTCGGCCGGCGCGATGCCCGGGCGCTGCTGGACGACCTTGTCGAAGCGCTCCTCGACGAAGGCGACCCGGCGGCGCGCGAACTCGCGCACGGCGTCGTCGCCCCCCGTCTCGGAGAGGAAGCGCAGCGCCTGGACGGCGAGGTCGTCGTACTGCTGGTCGAACGAGTCGCGCCCGCTGTCGGTGAGCACGAACAGGCGTGCCGGTCGACCGCGTCCGCGGACCGGCTGGAGCCGCGGCAGGCGCGACTCCACGATGCCCTCCTCGACCAGCTGGTCGAGGTGGCGGCGTACGGCGGCAGGGGTCAGGTCGAGCCGCTCCGCGATGGCGGCCGTCGTCGAGGGACCCTTGACCAGGATCGACCTCGCGACGCGCTCGCGGGTCGGCCCGTCGGGGGCCGACTGCGGGTGCTCGTCCATTTCCACAACACCAGTGTGACGTTAATGGGGGAGCACATTCAACCAAGGGTCACCTAAGTTCGCGTGACGCTCGCGACACCTGCAAGCGGAGGCAGTGTCCGGTCGGGTCTAGGCTCGATTCCATGACCCAGCTGCGCACCGGATCCATCCTCGGCAACGCCGTCCGGCGGGTGGAGGACCCCGAGCTCGTCGTCGGCGCCGGCGACTACGTGGACGACCTCCGGGTGGACGGCACGCTGCAGGCGATCTTCGTCCGCAGCCCGTTCGCGCACGCCACGATCGTCGGCATCGACACGTCCGAGGCCGAGTCGGCGCCGGGCGTCGTCGCGGTGTTCACGGCGGCGACCCTGGGCGGCAACCCGGTCCCCCCGTTCGCCGAGGTCAACAAGCAGGTCGAGCGCGGCCCGCTGACCGGAGACGTGGCCCGCTACGCCGGCGACCCGGTGGCCCTCGTCGTGGCCGAGACCCGCGCCCAGGCGGTCGACGCCGCCGAGCTGGTCGACGTCGACTACGACGAGCTGCCGGTGGTGGCCGACATGGAGGCGGCGCTCGCCGTGGACGCGCCCCTGCAGTTCCCCGAGATCGGCAGCAACATCGCGGCGTCGGTCCGTGACTCAGACGCGTCCGACCCGTTCGAGGGCGCCGACACCGTGGTCCGGCTCCGGATCGAGAACCAGCGGATCGCGGTCGCCCCGATCGAGGGCAACGCGATCCTGGTCGAGCCGCACGGCGACTCGATCGTGGTCCACGTCGCCACCCAGCACCCGCACATGGCGCGCGACCTGCTCGCGACCTTCACCGGGCTGGAGAAGGAGCAGGTGCGGGTCGTCGCACCCCACGTCGGTGGAGCGTTCGGCGGCAAGGCCGGCATCGGCTACGGGCACGCCGCGATCGTCGCGGCCGCCCGGAAGGTGGGGCGTCCGGTGGCCTGGAGCGAGACCCGCAGCGAGGCGATGATCTCGATGCACGGGCGCGGCCAGGTGCAGTTCGGCGAGCTGGGCGTCACCTCCGACGGCACCATCGTCGGGCTGCGAGCCCAGGTCATCGGTGACTGCGGTGCCTACGCCGGCTTCGGCGGCGTGCTCGCGGTCGGGCCGACCCGGATGATGGCGCAGGGGCCCTACGAGATCCCGCAGCTGCGCTACGACGCGATCGCCGCGATGACCAACACGGCGCCCAACGGCGCCTTCCGTGGCGCCGGCCGGCCCGAGGCGACCGCGATGCTGGAGCGGCTGCTCGACCTCGCTGCCGACGAGCTCGGCGTCACCCCCGAGGACATCCGGCGGCGCAACCTGCTGCCCAAGGACGCGTTCCCCTACAACACGCGCACCGGCGTCCAGTACGACGTCGGCGACTACGACGTGGCGCTCGAGGAGGCGCTCCGGGTCGGCGACGTGGCAACGGCGCGCGCCGAGCAGCAGCGGCGCCGCGAGTCCGGCGACCCGAAGCAGCTCGGGATCGGGATCTCCACCTACGTCGAGATCACCGGGTTCGGCGGCTCCGAGCTCGGCAGCGTCGCGATCAACCCCGACGGCACCGCAACCGTGATGTCCGGCACCTCGGCGCACGGCCAGGGCCACGCCACCTCGTTCGCGATGATCGTCTCCGACCGGCTCGGCATCCCGATGGACCAGATCAGCTACGTGCAGTCCGACACCGCGGTCGTCCGCAGCGGAGGTGGCACCGGCGGCTCCCGGTCGCTCCAGCTCGGCGGCAGCGCGGTCTCGGCGGCCGCCCGCGACGTGCACGAGCAGGGCGTCCGGCTGGCGGCCCAGGCGCTGGAGGTGGACGAGGCGGACATCGAGGTGGTCGCCGAGGACGGCTGGGGCGGACTCGGTGTCGCCGGCGTCCCGGACGCCCGGATCAGCTGGGCCGAGCTCGCCGCCCGTGCGGCCGAGGGCGAGGGCGAGGGCACGCTGCGGGCCGACCTCGACGTACCGCAGAAGGGCGCGACGTTCCCCTTCGGTGCGCACGTCGCGATCGTGGAGGTCGACGTGGAGACCGGCAAGGTGACGCCGCTGCGCCACGTCGCCGTCGACGACTGCGGCCGGATCCTGAACCCGATGATCGTGACCGGCCAGCAGCACGGCGGCATCGTGCAGGGCATGTCCCAGGCGCTCTGGGAGGAGTTCGTGTACGACGAGGCCGGTCAGCCGCTGACCTCGACGTTCGCGGACTACCAGATGCCGACCGCGGCCGACACGATCACCCTGGAGACCTCCAACACGGAGACGCCGACGTACCTCAACGAGCTCGGCGCCAAGGGCATCGGCGAGTCCGGCACGATCGGGTCGACCCCGGCGGTGCAGAACGCCGTGATCGACGCGGTCAGCCACCTCGGCGTGAAGCACATCGACCTCCCGTGCACGCCGCAGCGGATCTGGACCGCGATCCAGCAGGCCCGGGCCGGCACCGCCCCCGAGCCCTGGCGTGACCCGCCCGCCGCCTTCGCCAGGCTCCCCCGTGGTGGCGAGGAGTCCGAGGCGGTCGAGGTCTGACTGCGCTCGCTCTGCTGCGCCTTCCTAGACTGAGCGCGTGCCCACCCCCGCTCCCGCCGTCCTGGTCGACGGCCTGGTGATGCGGTACGGCGAGAAGACGGCCGTGGACCACCTCTCGCTCACCGTCGAGCGCGGGTCGATCACGGCGGTGCTGGGGCCCAACGGTGCCGGCAAGACCACCACCCTGGAGACCTGCGAGGGCTACCGGCGGGCGCAGTCGGGGCGGGTGCAGGTGCTCGGGCTCGACCCGGTGCGCGACCGGCGCGACCTGCTCCCCCGGATCGGCGTGATGCTCCAGGCCGGCGGCGCCTGGTCCGGCGTCCGGGCGATGGAGATGCTCCGGCACATCGCGGCGTTGCACGCCCACCCGCTCGACACCGGCATGCTCGCCGAGCGGCTCGGGCTCGGCGAGTGCGGGAAGACTCCCTACCGGCGGCTGTCCGGCGGCCAGCAGCAGCGGCTCGGACTGGCGATGGCGGTGGTCGGACGCCCGGAGCTGGTCTTCGTCGACGAGCCGACGGCCGGCATGGACCCGGCCGCCCGTCGTACGACCTGGGAGCTGATGTCCGAGCTCCGCGACGACGGGGTGACCGTCGTGCTCACCACGCACTACATGGAGGAGGCCGAGCGCCTCGCCGACCGGATCCACATCATCGACCGCGGCCGCCTGATCGCGTCCGGCTCGCCCAGCGAGCTCACCCGCGGCGGCTCGCACGCCACGATCCGGCTGGTCGTGACCGAGCCCTACCCGCCGAGCGCACCGGCCTCGCTGCGGGCGTCGCTGGCCCCCGGCACCGAGGTGACCCCGATCGACGAGTACAGCCTGCTGGTCTCCGGCCCCGCCGACTCCTCCACCCTGGCCACGGTCTCGCGCTGGTGCGAGGAGCACGACGTGCTGCCGGAGTCGCTGAACCTCGGCCAGCGCAACCTGGAGGACGTGTTCCTCGAGCTCACCGGCCGCGGACTGGTCACGTGAGCACGTTCACGCCGCTCCCGGGCTCGGCGCCGTTCGGCCGCCAGGTGGTCGCGCAGGCACGGATGGAGGCCCGGCTCCTGCTCCGCAACGGCGAGCAGCTGCTGCTCGCCGTGGTGATCCCGGTGATCGTGCTGATCGGCGCCGTGACCGGGTCGAAGCACGTGGGCCTCAGCTTCGCGCACCCCGCCGTCGACATCTTCACGCCCGGCGTGCTCGCCCTCGCGGTGATGTCGACCTCGTTCGCGTCGCTGGCGATCGCGACCGGCTTCGAGCGCCGCTACGGCGTGATCAAGCGCCTCGGCGCCTCACCGCTCCCCCGCTCCGGACTGCTGCTCGGCAAGGTCGGCGCCCTGCTGCTGGTCGAGGTGCTCCAGGTCCTGGTGGTCGGTGGCGTCGGGCTCGCTCTCGGTTGGGACCCGGTCCTGGACGGCGCGTCCGTCGGCTCGGCGCTGCTGGTCGTGGCCCTCGGCACGGCCGCCTTCGCCGGGCTCGGACTGTTCCTGGCGGGCGTGCTCCGCGCGGAGGCGACCCTGGCCGCGGCCAACCTCGTCTACCTGCTGCTGATGGCCGGTGGCGCCGTCGTCCTGCCCACCTCGTCGTACGGCGCCTTCGGGCACGTCGCCACGTGGCTGCCCTCGGGCGCCCTCGGCAACGGTCTGCGCAGCGCGCTCGTCAGCGGCACCCTCAACCCGCACGCCGTGGCGGTGCTGGTCGTGTGGGCGATCGTCGGCGCCGTCCTCACCGCGAGGACGTTCACGTGGGAGTGACCACGGCCGCCCCGCACGTGGCCACCGACCGCTGGCTGCGCCCGCTCGGGATCGCCACCCTGCTGTCCAACATGCTGCTCGTGGTCACCGGTGGAGCCGTGCGGCTGACCGGGTCCGGGCTCGGCTGCCCGACCTGGCCACGGTGCACGGACCGGTCGTTCACGCCGCACGGTGCGCTGGACGTGCACTCGGCGATCGAGTTCGGCAACCGGATGCTGACGTTCGTGCTGGTCGCGGTCGCGGTCGCCACGTTCCTGGCTGTGCTGCGCTCGTCGCGGCGCGACCTGCTGCGGCTCTCGGTGCTGCTCGCACTCGGGATCCCGGCCCAGGCCGTGGTCGGCGGGATCACGGTGCTGACCGACCTCAACCCGTGGGTGGTGTCGTTCCACCTGCTGGTGTCCCTGGCGATGATCGGGCTCGCCGTGCTGTTCCTGTTCCGGCTCGACCAGCCGGCCGCGCCCGTCGTACGTCCGTCGCCCGGGGTGTGGCTCGCCCGATCGACGTTCGCTGCGACCTGGGCGGTGCTCTACCTCGGCACCGTGGTCACCGGCTCCGGGCCGCACGCGGGTGACGTGGAGGCGCCACGCAACGGGCTCGACCCGCTGCAGACCAGCCAGCTCCATGCCGACCTGGTGTTCCTGCTGGTCGGGCTGAGCGTCGGGCTCTGGTTCGTGCTGCGGGCCACCCACGCCGGCCCGGTCGCGATCCGGGCGGCCCAGACCGTGCTGCTGGTCGAGGTGCTGCAGGGTGTGGTCGGCTTCGTCCAGTACTTCACCGACCTGCCGATCGTGCTGGTCGGCCTGCACATGCTCGGCGCGGCGGTCCTGTCGGCCGCCGTGACCCGGCTGCTGCTGGTGGTCCGGGCGTAGTCGGGCCCGCGCCTCGCGCGCACCATGCGCCGCAGATCCGGGCGTTCACCGCGGAGCGCTGCGGGGGCGTCGTACGCGGTGGCTGTCGTGGCGACCGTGACGCATGACCTTGGTCGGGAGGTCATGCAGCTTGGCTGCTGGGACGACCAGAACGGATGACGTCCCGCCCCATGCGCGATCGGCTACCGCCAGGGTCCGACGTCCGTCCTGCGGCGCATCGGAGGCTCGGCCTCGGGCTCGGCCTCGGGCTGGGGTGACCTCTCCGGCATCCGCAGCCGCGGAACCGCCGGCGGGCCGGCGGGCGCCCGGTGACGGCGGGCCACCAGAACCGCGGAGACCCCCGCCAGCACGACCGCGACCACGGCGACCGTGGCCTCGGGGCGCCAAGCGCCCACGAACAGCTCGACCGTCGGCAACAGCACCCAGAGCACCGGCCCGGCCATCATCGCCAGCACCGTCGAGAGCAGTCCGTCGTCGAGGCGCACCAGCTCGACCAGCAGCAGTCCGGGTGCGACGAGCATGAACGCGCCCACCAGCAACACGCCCACGGAACCGGGCGCGCCGACCAGCACCACGAGCAGCGCAACGAGGCTCAGGACCAGCACCGCCGACAGCCGCCAGGCGGCCGACGCGGCCCGCGTCAGAACATGAAACCACGCCGCGTGACCCCGTCGCCATGTGATAAATCGGTCAAAACGCCCCATAACCCCCCCAAACGGGCTTACCGTTCGAAAACAACCGGTCACGTGACCGGCCACAACTCTTGGGACTGATGGGGAGCGAGCAATGCGTACAGCACACCGGATCCGGGCTGGTCTGATCGCGGCGACGACACTGGCGGCCGTGGGCGGACTGACCGTCGCAGGTCCCGCCCAGGCGCGTTCGGCGACCACCTTCTACGTGTCCCCCAGCGGCGCGGACTCCGCCTCTGGCTCGCAGGCGAACCCGTGGCGCAGCGTCGACCGGGTGTCGAAGGCCGACCTCCGACCGGGCGACCAGGTGCTGTTCAAGCGCGGTGGCACCTACGCCGGCACGCTGCGGATCAAGGCGTCCGGCAGCAGCACCTCCCGCATCCTGATGACCGCCTACGGCACCGGCGCGCTGCCGACCTTCACCGGTGGCTGCGTGCAGCTCGAGGGCAACTACCTCGACATCTCCTTCTTCCGCGCCGAGAAGTGCGACTGGGCGGGCGTCGGGATCACCGGCGACCACGACCGCGCCTACGACGGCGTCAGCACCAACAACGTCGCCGGCATCTACGTGCGCCCCGGGGCCGACTACGCCAAGGTCAAGCGCAACCAGGTGATCGACAACCGCAAGATGTCGGTGAACACCCCGGGTGGCACCGACGACTCCGGCGCCTTCGGCGTGCTGGTGCGCGGCGACCACGCCCAGGTCTCCTGGAACACGATCAGCGGCCACCACGCGATGTCCTACGACTACGGCATGGACGGCGCCGCGGTCGAGATCTACGGTGCGGTGGGCACCGTGGTCGACCACAACATCGCCGCCGACAACAACACGTTCAGCGAGCTCGGCAACTCCCGCACCAAGGACACGACGTACCGCTACAACGTCGTGAGCACCGCGCAGGACGACGCGACGTTCCTGATCACCCGCGGCGCCGGCAGCAGCTGGGGTCCGGTGAAGAACACCTACCTCTCGCACAACACGGTCTCGCTGACCGGTGCGCACAGCCAGGGCTTCATCTGCCATGCCGGCTGCAACCCGAGCATCCTGATCATGAAGGCCAACCTGATCACCGCGGTGCTCAAGGCCGGCTACGCCGACGGTCCGTACGACGGGGGCTACAACCTGTACAGCGGCGGCCAGCGCCAGTTCAAGCTGCAGACCGGGGACATGGTCGCCAACCCGATGTTCGTGGACGCCCCGCACGGCAACCTCTCGCTCCGCAAGGAGAGCCCGGCCGTCGACAGCTCGCACTCGAGGAACTGGGGCATGGTCGACATCGACAACACCGTGCTGGCCAGGGACGGGAACGGCGACGGCAAGAACGGGAGCGACATCGGCGCGATCGAGCGCTGACCCACCGGAGCACGGCATGGTCCGCGAGTCCGCTGGACGGGGGTCAGCGGACACGCCACACCACGCCGTCCTCGTTGCGGTGCACGACCTCGAACCGCTGGTCGTTGTCGAGCGCAGCAGCGGTGCGGTCGAGCTGTCCGCCACTGATGTTGCCAGAGAGCTCGGCCATCGCCTGCTGCGCTCGCGTGTAGACGACGTAGGCCGGACCGGTGGCTTCGCTGTCCTCGAGCTCCTTGAGCACCCGGTCGGGCGTCACCTGCCGAGCCCAGCGCGGCCCGGGCTCGGCGTCCTCGATGTTGAGCCAGGTGTCGGTGGCGTAACGCTGCCAGCGCCACGGGGTGTTCTGGTCGAGCGTGACGATCGTGGCCCCGGGCTTGGTGTGCTGCGTGACCCAGGCGTACGTCGCGACCTCCTCGGGTGAGAAGTGCTCGCCGCGCTCGTTGCCGTAGCGGGTGAGCACCGTGGTCGCGGCCAGGAGCACCAGCACGGCCCCGAGCACGATGCCGCGCCAGGGCGGGCCCGCGCCGACCGAGAACAGGAACACCGCCACCAGGAACGCGACCACTGGCAGCCCGAACAGGAACACCCGGATCAGCATCTCCCCGCCGTAGGCCTGGAGCGGCAGCAGCAGGAACGGCGCCAGCGCCAGGACCACCGCCGCGCGCACCCGCCGGCGCTGGGCCACGAGAATGAACGTGCCGAACGCCGCGAGCAGCCAGACCACGGCGGACTGGACGAGCCGCACCGTCACCACCAGCTTGTGGTCGGCGTTGCCGCTGGAGACGCGGTTGCCGAGGTTGGCGCTGGCGCCACCGGAGCCGAGGCCACCGAGGATGTCGGTGACATGTCCCGACACGAACGGCCAGGCCGGGACCACGAGCCAGATCCCCGCAAGCACCGCCGTGCCGACCCACAGCTGCCAGTACGGCGTCCGGCCGACCAGCCAGAGCCCGAAGAACATCAGGATCAGCATGAACGGGGTGAGCTGGTGACTCACGACGACGGCGGTGATCGCGAGTGCGACCAGCACGTGGACGACGGCCCAGGAAGCGGTGCCGAGCCGGACCCGTCGGCCCTCGTTGCCGGACCAGGGCTGGTTGATCCCGGGCCGCTTCGGGGTGACGATCCGCGCCGAGGGACCGACGGAGTGCGGGTCGTCGCTGCGCCGGATCACGGTCAGCACGACACCGGAGATGCAGAGCATCATCCACACGCCGAGCGTCTGCGGGGAGAGGTAGTCCTGGCCGGTCCAGTTCACCATCGTGAACACGCCCGCACTGAGCCACGCGATGCGCGGCTGCGCCGAGAGGGCCCGGGCGATCAGGAGCACCGGCGCCAGGTAGGCGAACGCCGCCATCGTCGGCGCCCAGCGCGCCAGGAACAACAGGTCGGGAGCACCGGACGCGCGCTGGAGCGTGCCCAGCATCGCGAAGAAGCCCGGCCAGTTGAAGTACGCGTCGAGACCGCGCTCGAGCTTGCCGGTGCGGGCGATGTGGTCGCTCACGCCGAGGTGGCGGTAGGACGCCTCCACCCGGGCCGCGCCCTCGACGACGGACGGGGTGGCGTAGAGGATCAGCACGATGACGCCGAGCGCGAGCAGCGCGACCTGCCAGTGGAAACGGCGGGCGCGCAACGCGATGACGAAGCCGGCGACCGAGACCAGCATCGCCAGCCAGAACCACGGTCCCACGGCGGACAGCAGCCCGAGGTCGCTGTAGCGCCGCGGGTCGATCGAGGGCAGCGCGATCAGCCAGGCGACGAGCCCGCCGAGCGCAAGGCCGACCGCCACCCGGTTGTCATCGGTGGTGGCCCCGGGCTGGTCCGCCGTTGCGGGGCCGGGCATCAGCCGCGCGGTCAACCGCTCGGACAGGCGGGTCGGCCGTCGTTCGAGGAGGCGCTCAGACATGATGCGACCCAGCGTGGCCGATCCGGGCGTCAGGACGAAGCCGCACCGCCGCGACCGCGCCGAGCAGAAGCTGGCCGGCGAGCCAGACCAGGGCCACCCGGGCCAGGCCCGCGGACGGGTCACCACCTCCGGCGACCAGGCCGGCCCCGACCACGACGGCCGCGCCGACCGCACCGAAGAGCAGGATCGGGAGGCCCTGCCGACCCGCCACCCGGCGTACGGACAGCCAGATCTCGGCGGCCACCGAGGGCACCGCGGCGACGCACAGCACCCAGAGCGCGGTGCGGGCCGCGACGTAGTCGTGCCCCATCACGGCCAGCAGCACCGGACCGACGACGGCGACCCCGGCAGCGGCGACGGCGGTCGCGAGGACGGCTGTGCGTAGTGCGTTGCGCACCTCGGTCGGGGCGTGGATCGTGGGATCGCTGGCGAGTCGTGCCTGCAGGCTCCAGGCGACCGAGTTCGGCACGAACCAGATCGCGAGCGCCAGCATCCAGGCGACGTACCAGGCGGCGTTGGCCGCGGGCGAGAGCGCCTCGGTGACCACGAACGGCAGCACCAGCATCGGGCCGCGCTGCACCAGGGTCAGCGCGAGGTTGGGCGTGCCGGTGGTGAGCAGCGCCCGCAGCTCTCCGTCGGCAGGGTCCTGGCCGACGACGGGGAGCCGGCGGCGCGCCTGCGCCATCCCGAGCAGCACGCTCGCCAGGCCCCCCGCCGCGCCGGCACCGACCAGCACCGCCCACGCGGGGTCGGGCGCGGCCGGAAGCAGGACGAGGACCACCACCAGCAGCAGCCCGGCCTGGACGACACTGCGGCGCAGGGCGTCGGCCGAGCGCCGGACGGCGATCGAGACGTGGTCGTAGAGGTAGGCCCAGGAGATCGCGACGACCAGGGCCAGGAACCCGAGCCAGCCGGCCGGGTGGTCGACCAGCCGGGCCAGGCTGGGCGCGAAGCGGCCCGCCAGCACTGCCATCAGCACGCCCGCCAGCAGCGAGGTGACGACCACGACCCCGGAGGCCGCGCGGGCCAGCCGGCGCGCTGACCCGGGTCGACGGGGCACCAGCAGCACCAGGGCGTTGCCGGGACCCGACGTGGCCAGGTGGGAGACCAGGGTCGCCGCGGAGAACGCGGCGGCCGCGAGCCCGACGTCGGAGGCGGGGAACGCGCGCGCTGCTGCGGCCCAGGTCAGGAAGCCCAACCCCATCGGAAGCGTGCGGGTGAGCGCCAGCGAGCGGCTGTTGCCGGTGAGCCCGTGCGGGTCGGTCTGCAGCAGTCCGCGCACCAGCGCGACGTAGTTGAACCAGAGGTAGCAGCACCAGTAGGCCAGCATCTGGGGTCGGCGCAGCACCGTGAGGGCCACTCCGCGGGCGAAGCCGACAGCCGGGATCGCGAGCAGCGGCAGGTCGCGGAGCCCGTGCTTGCGGACGGTCAGTGCGAGGCCGGTGCCGTCGTCGTCCCACTGGTGCCGGGCGTCGACGAAGTCGTCGCGGAAGCGGTGACGCACCTGGACGGTGCGGCTGACGGCGACGGGCAGGCCGGCCCGCTGCAGGCGGTGCCGGAACTCGATGTCCTCGCCGGACGCGAACGAGTCGTCGATGCCGTGGTCGAGCAGCACGTCGCGGCGGAGCATGGTCGCGCACAGCGTGAACCATCGGCGGGCTCGGCTGATCCGCTGGTGCTCGGCCAGTGACCGGCCCCAGTAACGGTGATCGAGGGATTCCGGTGCGAGGTCCGCCTGCAGCCCGGCCAGGTCGCCGGCGCGGAACTCGTCGTACCACTCGCGGAGGGCGCCGTCGGGCAGCACCACGTCGACGTCGATCAGCACCACCACGTCGTGGCTGGCCAGGGCGGCGCCGGCCATCCGGGCCGAGGCCGGACCGCTGCCATCGTGCGTGACCACGCGCAGTCCGCGGCGGCGTACGGCGTCGAGGGTGCCGTCGGTCGAGCCGCCGTCGACCACGATCACCTCGTCGGCACGGTTGGCGATGATCGCGTCGAGGCAGGCGTCCGCGAAGTCGGCGCCGTCACGCACCGGCACCACCACCGTGACCGGGACGGTCTCGGTGGTGGCACCTGCGGTGCGCTGGGTGGCGGCGACGTCCTGAGCGGCGTCGGCCGGGACGTGGGGGTTCATCGAGCGAGGAGCTCGAGGACCTGGTCGGCGATGGCAGTCGAGGCCCGCGGGGCGGACCAGTCGGCCGGCACCCGCAGGGAGAACGCCGGGATCCCGGCGACGGACTCCTCGAGCACGGCGGCCTTGTCGGCGAAGTAGTCGTCGAGCCCGATCAGGCCGGTCGCGCCGAGCGCCGTGATCAGCTCACGCGAGGTGCGCGGCAGCTCGGAGTGGAAGTTGCCGAGCATCCGGCGCACCATCCAGCTGGTGCTCCGCTCGACCAGCTCGAGGTCGGTGCCGTCGTAGCGCTCGACGAAGCAGTTCAGCTTCAGCGGCACCTTGGTCGCGATCTTCTCGGGCGGGAAGACGTCCTCGGGGTGCGCCATCATGTGCTCCGGCGACCAGCGACGGGTGACGTCGGCGAGCCGCGGGTAGCGGATGATCACCGGGTGCACCGCGGTGGCCAGCCGGGCGACCGTGTCGGTCATCGCGGACGGCGCGAGCGGCTTGCTGTTGGCCCCGAACACGTGCGGGTAGAGCTCACGGTGGTGCGGCTTGAGGAACATCGGCTTGGCGTAGCCGAGGAGCTGCTGGTTCTTGTCGACCCAGGCCCAGTCGTCACCCATGAACCGGCCCTCGGGAAGGCTGGTCAGCCGGGCCACGGTGCTGGTCTTGCCGACCCCGCCCCAGGCCGGCAGGCAGACGCCCGCATCGCCGATCGCGATCGTGGCGGCGTGCACCATCGCGGCGCCACGCTCCACTCCGACGCGCTCGACGATCGGCAGCACGCTCGTGAGCAGCTCGCCCTTGCCGCGCACCTCGTAGCCGTGGGGGCGCACGGTCACGCGCACCCGGTCGGCGAGGACGTCGACGCTCTCGTCGGTGAACCGGAACGCGTGCTCGCCGTGCGAGGCACGGGTCAGCGGCGGACCGGGCTCCCCCACCACGATGTCGGCCGGGCCGTCGAGATGGTCGACCAGGAACGGCCGGAACATCTCGCGCAGCTGGCGCTCGGTGGGTGCTCCGGACTCGACACTGATCGTGACGTAGCCGTGCAGGTTGAACAGCGAACTCATGTCTGGAGGTTCTCCTTGCGGTTTCTCCCGAGACGGATGTGGACCAGCCCGGCGAGGTAGCCGAACGAGGTGAGACTGAAGCCAACCACGATCGCGGCCGCGCGGGGCACGCCCTGGCGGTCTCCGCCGACGGCCCGCCGCAGGGCGGAGATGACGGCGCGCGGCAGCGTCTTGGTGACGTAGCTGCGCTCGGTGTCGAGCGGCTCGTGCGAGAGCTGTCGGACGGTGGCCTTGGAGAGGCCCTCGGCGTAGCAGCGGCGCCGGAAGTAGGCCCAGGTCGAGCGGGCGGCGGTCACCCGGTGCTCGACGACGGCGGAGGGTTCGTACCAGACCAGGCTGCCCGGGTTGCGCTGTGCGGCCCGGATGCTGGCCTCGGTCTCCTCGCAGCCCAGCGGACGGGTGCCGACCCGGCCGAGGTCCTCGCTGAACCCGCCGGCCTCACGCAGCACCTCGGTGCGGAACGACATGTTCGCCCCGATCGGGTTGCGGATCGGCGCGGCCGTCGTGGGGACGCCGGTGTGCGTGCAGCCGACCACCCAGTCGAAGTCGTGCGGGAACCACCCCGGACGGCCGATCTCCCAGACCGGGTCGAGTCGACCGCCGACGCCGATCACGCGCTCGTCGTCGTACGCCGCGACGTGGGCGGACAGCCAACCGGCCTCCGCCCTGGCGTCGTCGTCGAGGAACGCGACCACGTCGGTGCCGACCAGCTTGAGCCCGGTGTTGCGCGCGCCGGACAGCCCGGGCGAGCCGACGTTGGGGGTCAGCGTCACTTCGGGGAACCCGTCGCGGAGCCGTTCGAACAGGCCCTGGTTGTGGTCGACCACAACCAGCACCTCCTCGGGCGGCGGACTCTGGGCCAGCGCGGAGGAGATCGCGGCCGTCAGGTCGTCCCAGCGCTCATGGGTGTAGCAGCAGATGATCACGGACGCGGTGAGCTCGCGGGTCGGGTCAGACACCGGGCACCTCGCTGCGTGGGATGATCCGCAGGCCGTAGGGCCACTCGAGCCTGGTGCCGTCGCCGAGCCTGCTCCACTGGCGGACCAGGGAGCCGTCCTCGAGCCGGCGTACCTGCACGTTGCTCTGCGAGCCACCGGCCTGGACGAACTGCTCGGGGTCGGCCGGGTCGATCGCGATCCGGCGCCAGACGTACTGGGAGCCGACGCGCCAGATGTCGCCACCGCTGTGCCGGAACTTGTGCACGTAGGTGCCGTCCTGGCTCAGGAAGGTGCCGTCGCCTGCGTCGACGAGGTCGTGGGACCAGCGGCTGTGCCGCTCCCACGTCAGGCGCGGGTGGTGCCCGGGCTGGTAGGTGTACTCGGCGATCTTGCCCTTGGCCCCGATCATGATCGACGGAGCCGAGGTGCGGAAGGACTCCGACGGGCTGCGGTAGAGCATGGTGTGCGCCTCGTGGAGCCGGACCCGCCACACCTGCTTGCCGGTGCGCCGGTCGTAGACGGCGACCATGCCGCCGTCGTTGCGGCGCAGGACCACCGCGAGCTTGCCGTCGGGCAGCACCTGGGCGTCGTACGGCGACTTGAGGTAGTGACCGCCGAGGCGGTCCACCTTCCAGTCGAAGGTCTTGGTGGCCACGTCGATCTGTCCGACCTCGCCGGTGCCGAAGGTGGCCAGGATCTTGCCCGGCTTGGTCCAGCGGACACCGAGCGGACCGGAGAACTGGCTGGTCCGGCCCGTCGGGTTGTCAAAGGACCAGAGCACGTCACCCTGGAAGTCGGTGATCAGGATCCGGCGCTTCTCGTTGTCGGCGATCAGCAGCGCCAGCTCCCGGTGCTCGGGACGTCCCGCGGCGAGCGTGCCGTCCCGGCCGACGACCGCCCAGCGCCCGGGGTCGGGCGCCATCTCGGTGAAGGACGTGCGTGGCGGGGACGACATCGACTGCGCGCTTGCCACACCGATCGTCACCAGGACGGCGGTGGCAAGGGCGGCCCACAGGAGCCGCGGGAGCGCGCGGCCGCTCACGGCTTCGCGTGGGGCCCGGGCGCCTGTCGCTGGCTGGGAAGAGCCCGGGTCTCGTCGGTGAGCGAGACCGTGGCGACGTCGTCGACGGCCGCCCGGTGCGTGGGCAGGTCGGAGGCGCGGTGGCGCCAGAGCTCGCGGCCCGGCTGGAACCGGGTGCGGAGCATCGCCCGGAGCACGCGGTGACCGTCCTTGAACGTGCGCAGGTTGCTCTCGCCGTGGATCCGGTCGGACTCCCGGCTCGGCACCTCGGCCATGCTCAACCCCGCCAGCTGGGCGTGGGCGATGAGCTGGGCCTCGATCTCGAAGCCGTCCGCGTAGAGGGCGAGGAGGTCGAGCTTGTCGCGGCGGAAACCGATGAACCCGTAGCAGAGGTCACTGAGCCGGGCGCGGAACATCGCGTTGTAGAGCCCGACCAGGCCGCGGTTGCCGGCCCAGCGCAGCAGCGTCAGGTCGGTGGAGTCACCGCCGACCGCGGAGCGCGAACCCTTGACCATGTCGTAGCCGAGCTCGAACATCGCGACGTAGGCCGGGAGCTCGCGCGGGTCCATGCTGCCGTCGGCGTCCATCGCGACGACGTAGGGCGCGGTCGCGATCTCGAAGCCGGCTCGCATCGCGGTGCCCTTGCCCGCCGGCTTCTGCAGGATGATCCGGGCGTCCGGCCGGTGCTGGCGGACTGCCTGGACCGTGCCGTCGTCCGAGCACCCGTCGACGATGATCAGCTCCTCGACCGCGGGCATCAGCTTCAGCACGTGCCCGATGTTGCGGGCCTCGTTGAGCGTCGGAATGACCACACTGACGGGGAGCGGCGGGACCGCACGTACGGCGTGAATCGGCGCGAGACGTTCCCCCAGGGTCGTCCCGTCAAATCCGTTGTGACTGCGCGACATGATGTTCTTCCGAACCTTTCCCCATGCGCCGACGCGATCCTCGGAAGAGCAGGGGATGACTCAACAACCCCCCGGTCGCCCCGAGTACCCACAGCCGGCACTTCTGCTGGCACCGCTGACGTGATTCCCCAACCTTGTCCGCGGTCTGTACATGTGTGTACTTGCCTAGTGTGTGCCCGACCCCAGGGTCCGAAAAACATGGTCTGACCTGCAAGTTTGCCCATCCACAGGCATCTGTCCGGGTATGTCCGACTCTGTCCCGAAATCTTTTTTGGTTCAGCCCCGGATATGCAGTAACGGATCGAGCGCTACGGTCACGAAAAGCAGCGACAGATACATGTTCGACCAGTGGAAGAGCCGCATCGGGCGCACCACGGCAAGGTCGTCGGAGCGCATCGCGCGGGCGTGCATCAGGTGCGCCTCGAGCAGGAACGCGGCGCCCAGCACGAGGGCCACGACCGGGTAGACGAGACCGGTGTCGGCCACCGGCCAGAGGGCCAGCGAGGTGAGCACCATCAGGTAGGAGTAGCCGAGGATCTGCACCGCCACGTCGCGGGCCGGGCGGACCACCGGCAGCATCGGCACCGCGACCCGGGCGTAGTCCTCGCGGTAGCGCATCGCCAGGGCCCAGGTGTGCGGCGGCGTCCAGAAGAACACCACCAGGAACAGCACCACCGGCGGCCAGGCCAGCTCCCCGGTGACGGCGGTCCAGCCGATCAGTGCCGGGAAGCACCCGGCGAGGCCGCCCCACACGATGTTCTGCGTCGTACGACGCTTGAGCAGCATCGTGTAGCCGAACAGGTAGAAGGCGCTGGCGCCCAGCGCGAGCCCGGCCGAGAGCCAGTTCACCCAGAGAGCGAGGACGATGGTCGAGACAACCACCAGCGCGAGCCCGAACACCAGCGCCGCTCGCGGACTGACCAGGTGGCGCGGGAGAGCCCGGCGGCGAGTGCGCCGCATGTGCTCGTCGATGTCGCGGTCGTAGACGCAGTTGAGCGCGTTGGCGCTGCCGGCCGACAGCGTGCCGCCGACGACCGTCGCCAGCACCAGCCCGAGCGGCGGCACCCCGCGCTGGGCGAAGAACATCACCGGCACGGTGGTGAGCAGCAGCAGCTCGATCACGCGGGGCTTGGTGAGCCCGACGTAGGCGGCCAGCACGTCGCGGAGGGATGCGGGTCCGGCATCCTGCCCGGTGGGGGGCGCATCGGAGTGGACCGCGGTCACGCACGCCTCTCAATCATCGCTTCGAGTGCCTGCTCGACGAGCAGCCACCGGAGTCTATCGCCGCCTGTTCGGGGGGTCGTAGAGCGGTCGAGACCTGAGTAGGCTCGAAACGGTCGAGGAGGAAGAGCCTCGGCTCCGTGACCGTTACCCCCGTGACAGCGCACTCCCCCGACAGCAGGAGGATCCACTCTCGTGGCCGCAGCAAAGCTCGACTGGACCGAGACCGACGACAAGGCCGTGGACACCGCCCGAGTGCTCGCGATGGACGCCGTGCAGAAGGTCGGCAACGGCCACCCCGGCACCGCGATGAGCCTGGCGCCGGCGGCGTACCTGTTGTTCCAGAAGGTGATGCGACACAACCCCGCAGATCCGCACTGGCCGGGTCGTGACCGGTTCGTGCTGTCCTGCGGGCACTCGAGCCTGACCCTCTACCTGCAGCTGTACCTGGGTGGCTGGGGCCTCGAGATCGAGGACATCAAGACGCTGCGCACGTGGGGCAGCAAGACGCCGGGTCACCCGGAGTACGGCCACACGGCCGGCGTGGAGACCACGACCGGCCCGCTGGGCCAGGGCATCGGCAACGCGGTCGGGATGGCGATGGCCGCCCGCCGTGAGCACGGCCTGCTCGACCCCAACGCTGCGATGGGCGCGTCCCCCTTCGACCACCAGATCTACGCGCTGTGCTCCGACGGCGACATCGAGGAGGGCGTCAGCGCCGAGGCCTCCGCGATCGCCGGCGTCCAGCAGCTCGGCAACCTCACCCTGATCTACGACCACAACCAGATCTCGATCGAGGACGACACCAACATCGCCCTGGTGGAGGACGTCGGCGCCCGCTACGAGGCCTACGGCTGGCACGTCCAGCACGTCGACTGGACCCAGGGCGGCAAGCGCTACGTCGAGGACGTCCCGGCGCTGTACGACGCCATCCGGAAGGCGGAGGCGGTCACGGACAAGCCGAGCTTCATCGTGCTGCACACGATCATCGCCTGGCCCGCGCCCAACGCGCAGAACACCGGCAAGGCCCACGGCTCTGCCCTCGGCGCCGACGAGGTCGCCGCCACCAAGAAGGTGCTCGGCTTCGACCCCGACCAGACCTTCGAGGTCCCGCCCGGCGTGCTCGAGCACACCCGGCTTGCCGTCGAGCGGGGCAAGGCCGCGCAGGCCGACTGGGACACTGCCTACGAGACCTGGGCGCGCAAGCCGTCCGCCGACACCGCGCTGTTCGACCGGCTGCAGAGCGGCAGCCTTCCCGAGGGCTGGGAGGCGAAGCTGCCCGCGTTCCCTGCCGACTCGAAGGGGATGGCAACCCGCGTCGCGTCCGGCAAGGTGATCAACGCGGTGGCGGCCAGCCTGCCCGAGCTGTGGGGCGGCTCCGCCGACCTGGCCGGCTCCAACAACACGACCATCGAGGGTGTCCCGTCGTTCCTGCCCGGTGACCGCGCCACCAAGATGTGGAAGGCCGACCCGCTCGCCGGGCGCGTGCTCCACTTCGGCATCCGCGAGCACGGCATGGGCGCGATCATGAACGGCATCGCGGCCCACGGCGGCACCCGGGTGTTCGGCGGCACCTTCCTCACCTTCTCCGACTACATGCGCGGCGCCGTACGCCTGGCTGCGCTGATGAAGCTGGGGGTCACCTACGTCTGGACCCACGACTCGATCGGGCTCGGCGAGGACGGCCCGACCCACCAGCCGATCGAGCACCTCGCGGCGCTCCGGGCGATCCCTGGCCTCGACGTGGTCCGTCCTGCCGACGCCAACGAGACGACGGCCTGCTGGCAGGCCGTCCTCGAGCGCCACCTCCCGGCCGGCCTGATCCTCTCGCGCCAGGACCTGCCGGTCTTCCCCCGCGGGGAGGACGGCTACTCCGACACCTCCAACGTGCAGCGCGGTGGCTACGTGCTCCTCGACGTCGACGGCGGCGAGCCCGACGTGGTGCTGATCGGCACGGGCTCCGAGGTGCAGCTGGCGGTCCGGGCGCGTGACCTGCTGGCGGAGAAGGGCATCCGGGCGCGGGTCGTGTCGATGCCCTGCCGTGAGTGGTTCGACGAGCAGCACGCGTCCTACCGCGAGACCGTCATCCCGCCGACGGTGAAGGCGCGGGTCTCGGTCGAGGCCGGCATCAAGATGGGCTGGCACGAGATCGTCGGTGACCACGGTCGCTGCGTCTCCATCGAGCACTACGGGGCGTCCGCCGACTACGCCCGCATCTACCAGGAGTTCGGCGTCACTGCCGAGGCCGTCGCCAACGCGGCCGAGGACAGCATCCGCGTGTCCAGCTGACCGCACCCGGTCGGCCACCACTGTCATCCAGGAGGAAGCACATGTCTGATCACCTGCAGGAGCTCTCGGAGGCCGGCGTCTCCATCTGGCTCGACGACCTCTCCCGCGAACGGATCGAGAGCGGCAACCTCGCCGAGCTGATGAAGGACAGCCACGTCGTCGGCGTGACCACCAACCCGTCGATCTTCGCGGCCGCCCTCGCCGACGGCGAGCGCTACGACGACCAGGTGCGCCAGCTCGCAGCTGACGGTGCCGACGTCGACCGCACCGTGTTCGAGCTCACCACCACGGACGTGCGCGACGCCTGCGACGTGATGCGCCCGCTGTACGACGCCACCAACGGCGTCGACGGCCGGGTCTCGATCGAGGTGGCCCCGGACCTGGCGCACGACACCGATGCGACCACGCGGTCCGCCAAGCAGCTCCGTGACGCGGTCGACCGGCCCAACGTGCTGATCAAGATTCCCGCCACCACCGAAGGGGCCCCGGCCATCACCACCACGCTGGGCGAAGGGATCAGCGTCAACGTGACCCTGATCTTCGGTCTCGAGCGCTACCAGGGTGTGATGGAGGCCTACGTCAAGGGTCTCGAGCTGGCCCGTGACAACGGCCACGACCTGTCCACGATCCAGTCCGTCGCGTCGTTCTTCGTCTCCCGCGTCGACACCGAGATCGACAAGCGGCTCAACGCCACCAACGCGCACGACGAGCTGCTCGGCAAGGCGGGCATCGCCAACGCGCGGCTGGCCTACAAGGCCTACGAGGAGTTCTTCACCGGCGAGCGGTGGGAGGCCCTCGAGGCAGCGGGTGCCCGCAAGCAGCGCCCCCTGTGGGCCTCGACCGGGGTGAAGAACCCCGACTACAAGGACACCATGTACGTCGTCGACCTCGCCGTCCCCAACACGGTGAACACGATGCCGGAGAAGACGCTCGACGCGGTCCGCGACCACGGCGAGGTG
Organism: uncultured Actinomycetota bacterium; assembly: GCA_963815585.1. Classification (GTDB taxonomy): domain Bacteria; phylum Actinomycetota; class Actinomycetes; order Propionibacteriales; family Nocardioidaceae; genus Marmoricola. The sequence goes on from CAWFHJ010000004.1 coordinate 44,097, forward strand.
GCCGGCGACCAGGTCACGGGCAACTACGACGACGCCGGTCAGGTGATGGCCGACCTCAAGGAGGCCGGCATCGACTACGACGACGTGATCGAGGTGCTGGAGCGTGAGGGTGTCGAGAAGTTCGAGGCGTCCTGGAACGAGCTCCTGGCCACGGTGAAGGGCCAGCTCGACGCGGCGGCGACGTGAGCGACTCGCCCGTCGATCCGGTCTCCACTGCGGCCTGGTCGGAGCTGACCGCTCTCGCGGCCGACTTCGAGCCCGACCTGCGCGGCTGGTTCGCCGACGACCCGGGCCGGGTCGGCCGGCTGACGTTCCCTGCGGCCGACCTCGTCGCCGACCTGTCCAAGTCGCTGGTCGACGACGCCGTGCTTGCCTCGCTGCTCGCGCTCGCCGACCAGATCGGCGTCACCGCCCGGCGGGACGCGATGTTCAGGGGCGACCACATCAACGTCACGGAGGACCGGGCGGTCCTGCACACGGCGCTGCGGCTCCCGTCCGGGGCCGAGCTGGAGGTCGACGGTCAGGACGTGGTCGCCGACGTCCACGACGTACTGCGGCGCGTCTACAGGTTCGCCGAGTCCGTCCGCAGCGGCGCGTGGACAGGCGTGACCGGTGAGCGGATCCGCACCGTCGTCAACATCGGCATCGGCGGCTCCGACCTCGGTCCGGTGATGGCCTACGAGGCGCTCGCGCCCTATCGCCAGGACGGTCTCGAGTGCCGGTTCATCAGCAACATCGACCCGACCGACGCGGCCACCACGCTCGCCGGACTCGACCCGGCGACCACGATGTTCATCGTGTCCAGCAAGACGTTCGGCACCCTCGAGACGCTGACCAACGCACGGCTCTGCAAAGCCTGGCTGCTGGACGGGCTGGCCGAGACCGACGCCGACACCGACCCGACCGACGCCGTGAAGAAGCACTTCGTCGCCGTGTCGACGGCATTGGACAAGGTCGCGGACTTCGGGATCGACCCCGACAACGCCTTCGGCTTCTGGGACTGGGTCGGCGGCCGCTACTCGCTGGACTCCGCGATCGGCACGTCGCTGGTGGTGGCCATCGGGCCCGAGCGGTTTGCCGAGTTCCTGTCCGGCTTCCACGCGATGGACGAGCACTTCCGGACGACCGAGCCCGCCCGCAACGTGCCGTTGCTGATGGGCCTGCTCAACGTCTGGTACACCAACTTTCTCGGCGCCGAGAGCCACGCGGTGCTGCCCTATGCGCAGCTGCTGCACCGGTTCCCGGCGTACCTCCAGCAGCTGACCATGGAGTCCAACGGCAAGGGCGTCCGCTGGGACGGCACCCCGGTCACCACCGAGACCGGTGAGGTGTTCTGGGGCGAGCCCGGCACCAACGGCCAGCACGCGTTCTACCAGCTGATCCACCAGGGCACCCGGCTGGTTCCGGCCGACTTCATCGCGGTCGCCAACCCGGCCCATCCGTTGCGGGACGGCGGCACCGACGTCCACGAGCTCTTCCTCGCCAACTTCTTCGCGCAGACCCGGGCGCTGGCGTTCGGCAAGACCGCCGACGAGGTCCGCGCCGAGGGCACGGCCGAGTCCGTCGTACCGGCCCGGGTCTTCTCCGGCAACCGGCCCACCGCGTCGATCATGGCTCCCGAGCTCAGCCCGGCGGTGCTCGGCCAGCTGGTCGCGCTCTACGAGCACATCACGTTCACCCAGGGGGTTGTCTGGGGCATCGACAGCTTCGACCAGTGGGGGGTCGAGCTCGGCAAGCAGCTGGCCCAGCAGGTCGGTCCGGCGGTCGCGGGTGACGCCGCCGCGCTGGCCGAGCAGGACCCGTCAACCCAGTCCCTGATCGCGTACTACCGGGAGCACCGACACTGATGACTGACCAGCCCGAGAGCGAGTGGACCAACCCGCTCCGCGACCCCCAGGACCGTCGGCTCCCCCGGATCGCGGGGCCGTGCTCGATGGTGCTCTTCGGGGTCACCGGCGACCTGTCGCGCAAGAAGGTGATGCCGGCGATCTACGACCTCGCCAACCGAGGGCTGCTGCCACCCGGCTTCTCGCTGGTCGGTTTCGCCCGGCGCGACTGGGCCGACGAGGACTTCGCGCAGATCGTGCACGACTCGGTGCGCGAGCATGCCCGCACCGAGTTCCGCGAGGAGGTCTGGCGGCAGCTGGCCGAGGGGTTCCGCTTCGTGGCCGGCGACTTCGCCGACGACAACGCTTTCAAGACGCTGCGCCGCACCCTCGAGGAGCTCGACGACGCCCGCGGCACCGGCGGCAACCATGCGTTCTACCTCTCGATCCCGCCGAAGTTCTTCGGTGACGTCGTCGGACAGCTCAAGGAGCACGGGCTGGCGAAGTCCGACGTCGATGCCTGGCGCCGGGTGGTCGTGGAGAAGCCGTTCGGCCACGACCTCGCGTCCGCGCGTGAGCTGAACACGATCCTGGACGGGGTGTTCTCCCCCGAGTCGGTGTTCCGGATCGACCACTACCTCGGCAAGGAGACGGTGCAGAACATCCTCGCGATGCGCTTCGCCAACAACCTGTTCGAGCCGATCTGGAACGCCAACTACGTCGACCACGTGCAGATCACGATGGCCGAGGACATCGGCATCGGCAGCCGGGCCGGCTACTACGACGGCATCGGTGCCGCCCGCGACGTGATTCAGAACCACCTGATGCAGCTGATGGCGCTGGTCGCGATGGAGGAGCCGGCGTCGTTCGAGGCCCAGTCGCTGCGCTACGAGAAGCAGAAGGTCCTTTCCTCCGTCGTACTCCCCCAGCGGCTCGACCTCACCACGTCCCGCGGCCAGTACGCCGCGGGCTGGGCCGGCGGCGAGAAGGTCGTGGGCTACCTCGACGAGCAGGACATCCCGAGCAGCTCCCACACCGACACGTTCGCCGCGATCACGCTGCACGTCGAGACCCGGCGCTGGGCGGGTGTGCCGTTCTACCTGCGCACCGGCAAGCGGCTCGGGCGCCGGGTGACCGAGGTCGCGGTGGTGTTCAAGCGCGCTCCGCACCTGCCGTTCAGTGCCACCCAGACCGAGGACCTCACCCACAACGCGCTGGTGATCCGGGTGCAGCCCGACGAGGGCGTCACCATCCGGTTCGGCTCCAAGGTGCCGGGCACCGCGATGGAGATCCGCGACGTCAACATGGACTTCGCCTACGGCGGCACGTTCACCGAGGCCAGCCCCGAGGCCTACGAGAAGCTGATCCTCGACGTGCTGCTCGGCGACCCGCCGCTGTTCCCGCAGCACGAGGAGGTCGAGCTGTCCTGGAAGATCCTCGACCCGATCCTCGACTACTGGGCCGAGCACGGGAAGCCGGACGCCTACGAGTCCGGCACCTGGGGCCCGGAGTCCGCACACAAGATGCTCGCGCGTGAGGGAAGGACGTGGCGCCGCCCATGATGGAGCTCCTGGACACCAACGCCTCGCGGATCGCCGCCGGGTTCGTCGAGCAGCGCACGCGGCACGGCAGCCCCGCGCAGGGCATGGTGATGACGATGGTGATCGTCGCCGACGAGGACGGCGCCAAGGACGCGCTCGACTCCGCGCGCAAGGCCTCGCACGAGCATCCCGCGCGGGTGCTCGGCCTGATCCTCGGCTCCGGCCGCGGCAAGCCGACGGTCAACGCCCAGATCGGGATCGGTGACGGCTGGTCGGGTGAGGTCGCCCTGATCCGGCTCTCCGGCGAGGTGGTCAAGCACGCAGAGTCGGTCGTGATGCCACTGCTGCTGCCCGACTCCCCGGTCGTCGTCTGGTGGGCGAGCGACCATCCCGACGACCCGGCCGCCGATCCGATCGGAGCGCTGGCGCAACGTCGGATCACCGATGCCGCCGCCGTACGCCGCGGGAGGACGACCGCGCTGCACCGGCTCTGCGCGGCCTACGCGCCGGGCACCACCGACCTGGCCTGGACCCGGCTGACCCCGTGGCGCGCGCTGCTCGCCGCGGCCTTGGACCAGCAGCACCTGAAGGTGCGGTCCGCGACCGTCACCGCCGAGCGGATCAGCCCGAGTGCGGACCTGCTCGCAGCGTGGCTGGCCGATCGGCTCAAGGTGAAGGTCGCGCGGGTCTCCTCGAAGGGCCCGGGCATCACCGACGTGGTGCTCGACACCGCCGAGGGCCCGATCGAGATCCAGCGGCTCGACGGCCGGCTGGCGACGTTCCGCTCCCCCGGTCAGCCCGACCGGCCGGTGGCCCTGAAGCGGCGTGAGCTCCCCGAGCTGCTCGCCGAGGAGCTGCGCCGGCTCGACGAGGACGACGTCTACGCCGCGACCGCGAAGAAGCTGGTCTCCAGCGGGATCGCCCAGCCGGCCCGGAAGCGCTCGGCGAAGACGGCTGCGAAGACGTGAGTGCCGAGGTCGTCCGGCACGAGGACGCGGGCAGCGTCGCCGCCGACGTGGCGACGCGGCTGCTCGAGGAGCTTGCCCGCGTGCAGGCCGAGGGCCGTGAGCCGCAGATCGCCCTGACCGGCGGCACCATCGCCGACGCGGTGCACCGCGAGGTGGCCCGGCTCTCCGCCGACTCCGGCGTCGACTGGTCGCGGGTGGTCGTCTGGTGGGGCGACGAGCGCTTCGTCGCGGCTGACGACCCGGACCGCAACGCGGGCCAGGCGCGCGAGGCGTTCCTCGACGCGGTGGGCGCGACGCAGGCGCACGAGATGCCGTCCACCGCGGATGCGGCGACGGTCGACGAGGGCGCGGCGTCGTACGCACAGGTGATGCGGGAGCACGGCGCCGGCGAGTTCGACGTCGTGATGCTCGGCGTCGGCCCCGACGGGCACGTCGCGTCGCTCTTCCCGGGTCACGCCTCGCTGGACGTCGACGACCAGGTCGCCCTCGGCGTCACCGACTCCCCGAAGCCGCCGCCGGAGCGGATCAGCCTCACCTTCGCTGCGCTCAACCGGAGCCGCGAGGTCTGGTTCCTGGTGTCCGGCGAGGAGAAGGCCGACGCCGTACGCCGGGGGCTCGCGTCGAGCGGTGACGTGCACGAGACGCCCGCGCGTGGCGTGTCCGGTCGCGAGTCGACGCGGTGGTTCCTCGACGACGCCGCGGCCTCCCTGCTGTGACCGCACTCCCGCTGGGTTGGCACACCGACGTTGCGGTGCTCGAGCTCTCCGGGTCGACCGTCGAGCGCCGCACCGACCACTGGGTGGTGCGCACGCCGGACAACCCGACGTTCCACTGGGGCAACTTCGTGCTGGTCACCGACCCCGACGCGGTGGGTGACGCCGAGCACTGGCTGGAGGTGTTCAGGACGTCGTTCCCCGAGGCCCAGCACCGCGCGATCGGGCTGTGCGCCGACCCGCCCGACATCACCACCTGGGAGTCCCTCGGCCTGGCGATCGAGCACGAGGACGTGCTGGCCGGGTCCGGCCCGACCGCGGTCGCGCTCGCGGACGGCTACGTCGTACGCGCGCTGGAGACGGATGCCGACTGGGCGAAGGAGCTCCGGCTCACCCTCGACGAGTACGACGGCGACGGGGGTTCCGCGGCGTTCGAGACCCGGTCCTCGCAGGCCAAGGCCCGGCTGGCCCGGTCCGGCGTCGCCACCTGGTTCGGCGCGTTCGCCGGCGACGACCTGGTCGCGGACCTCGGCATCGTCGACTGCGGTGAAGGAGTTGCCCGCTACCAGTCCGTGCTCACCGACGACGGCCACCGTCGCCACGGCCTCGCCTCCCACCTTCTCGGCGTCGCCGCCCACTGGGCGCACGCCCGCGGCTGCGACCGGCTGGTGATCCTCGCCGACGCAGACGAGCCCCCGAGCCGCCTCTACCAGTCCCTCGGCTTCGCCCCGGTCCTCCGCAGCGCCCAGGCCTACTCCCCCGGCCCCGGATAGCTCAGGAGCCTGAGGCCTCGTCGGTGTCGGGTTCGGCGTCGCTGAGCTCGGTGATCACGGCATCGAGGGCGGCGCTGAGCTCCTCCATCGCGGCCAGGATCCGGTCACGCTCGGGGCCGAGACGCTCCAGCAGCGGCAGGATCGCCTCCTGGAAGTGGGGGAAGCAGGCCTCGGTGAGCTCCTTGCCGACCGGGGAGAGGGAGACCAGCGACGAGCGCCCGTCGTGCGGGTGGGCTCGCCGGCGCAGGTGTCCGCGTCGTTCCATCCGTTGCAGGTGGTTCGACAGGGTCGGCTGCTTCATGCCCAGCGTGGCGGCCAGGCTCGAGGGCGTGGTCGGCTGCACGAGGCGCAGCGCGCTGTAGACCGCGAACTCGTCGGGCGTCAGGGGCGCACCGGCGAAACACCGGTTCAGCAGCTGACCGGACTGCCGGCCCAGCGCATAGACGAGCAGCAGGGGACCACGGGTGAGGGCGACGCCAGGCACATCGTGATCCTACGGTGATCGACAGGTATTTCACGCGTGAACTAGTTTGGCAGGATGACCCGTCGGCCGATCGCAGCGCTGCTCCTGTCCCTGCTGGCCGTGTCCGGGTGCGGTTCCGGCGACACGAGGGCCCCACCGCCGGCCACGACCCAGCTCCCGCGCCGTACCTGTCGGCACGCGTCAAGCTCGGCAACGCTCCCTGCGGCGTCGTGGTGGCTGCGTCCCGGGTCTGGGTCAGCAACTACGGCGACAACACGCTCCAGAGCATCGACACCGCGACGAACAAGGCCACGGCGCCGATCCGGGTCGGCGGCAACCCCTGCGGCCTGGCGTACGGCGCCGGCTCGATCTGGGTCGAGAACTACGGCGCCTCCACGGTCACCCGGGTCGATGCGAGCACCGGCAAGGTGCAGCGCACGATCGACGTCGGCCAGTCGCCGTACGACGTGGCCTTCGCGGCCGGGGCGGCGTGGGTGACGGACTGGGCCGACGGCACGGTCTCCCGCATCGACGCCCGCACCAACCGGCGCACCGTGATCGAGACCGGTGGCAACCCGACCGGTATCGCGCCGTCGGGCGGTGGGTTGTGGGTCGCGCTCGGCGTGACCGGGATCGCCCGGATCGACGCCGCCTCGTCGAAGGTCACCGTGCGCACACCGCTGGCCGGCAAGCCCACGTGGACGGCGTACACCGACGACGCGGTGTGGTTCAGCCTCGGCGACAGCGGTCAGCTGGCCAAGGTCGACAGCAGCACCGGCAAGGTGACGGACACCGTCAAGCTGGGACCGGTCCCGCAGGACGGCGCCGTCACGGCCGGCGCCGTGTGGGTCCCGTGCAAGAACGGCGACCTGTACCGCGTCGACATCGCGTCCGGGAAGGTCGAGGGTCCGTGGCCCACCACAGCCGCCAACCCGTTCGTGCTGTGGGGTGAGGGCACCGACCTCTGGATCCCGGACTTCGGAGGTACGACGCTGCTGCGCGTCGACACCGCCAGGCTCAGAAGATGATCTCGCCGCGCTTGCGCTTGTCGCGCAGGGACTTGATCGCCTCGTCCAGGATGTCGGCCGCCTCGGCGTCGGAGCGGCGCTCCTTCACGTAGGCGAGATGCGTCTTGTACGGCTCGATCTTCGGGGGCGGCGGCGGGTTCTCGGAGTCGAGGCTCGCCGGCAACCCGCATCGTGGGCAGTCCCACACGTCCGGCGTCTGTGCCTCGACCGAGAAGGTCACCAGCGTCCGGTGCTCCTGGGAGCAGAAATAGCTGACGTTCTGGCGCGGAGCGGCTTCGCCGCGTTCCGCCTCGCCCATGGGTCCGGCCCCCACTCGGCTCCCACGAATGGCGCTGCCACCACCTGCCACGGCTGAGGTCTCCTGTCTACGGTGTTGCTGACGGGTCGTTGCGAAGTGAAGCGTACGACGCTGCGGGCGCCTCAGGCGCCCGTCTTGAGAAGCAGACCGAGACCAACGATGCAGGCGATCCAGATCCCGCCGATGCCGACGGTGATCCGGTCGAGGTTGCGCTCCGCCACCGAGGATCCGCCCGAGCTGCTGGACATGCCGCCACCGAACATGTCGGAGAGCCCGCCGCCGCGCCCCTTGTGGAGGAGCACCAGCAGGATCAGCAGCAAGCTGGAGATCACCAGCAGGACTTCGAAGACCGTAACCACGTCGTGGAGCCTAACCCACCAGTGCTGGTGTTCAGATGACCGGCATCGAGTAGAAGCGGCAGATTCCGCCGAACTCGTCCGCCTGGAGGCTGGCGCCCCCGACGAGTGCGCCGTCGACATCGGGCTGCTGCATGATCCCGGCCACGTTGTTGGCCTTCACCGAGCCGCCGTACAGGATGCGTACGGCGCCCGCCGCCTCGTCGCCGTGCGTCTCCGCCAGGCGGCCCCGGATCGCCGCGCACACCTCCTGCGCGTCGTCGGGCGTCGCCACCTCACCGGTGCCGATCGCCCACACCGGTTCGTAGGCGATCACCAGACCGCCCACCTGCTTGGCGTCGAAGCCGGCCAGCGAGCCGTCCACCTGCTCGAGCGTGTGCTCGACGTGGCGGCCCTCCTTGCGGACGTCGAGACCCTCGCCCACGCACACGATCGGGGTCATCCCGGCCTTGGCCGCGGCGTGTGCCTTGGCGTTGACCTCCGTGTCGTCCTCGGCGTGGTAGCCGCGCCGCTCCGAGTGCCCGACCACCACGTAGGAGCAGCCGAGCTTGGCCAGCATCGCCGCCGAGATCTCGCCCGTGTAGGCGCCGCCCTCGTGCGTGGACACGTCCTGCGCGCCGTACCTGATCTTGAGCCGGTCACCGTCGACGAGCGTCTGCACGCTCCGGATGTCGGTGAACGGCGGCACGACGACCACCTCGACCTTGCTGTAGTCGTGCTTCTTGTCGTCGAGCGTCCAGGCGAGCTTCTGCACCAGGACGACTGCCTCCTGGTGGTTCAGGCTCATCTTCCAGTTGCCCGCCATCAGCGGGACGCGCTTCGTTGCCATCAGTCCTCCAGGACGTCGATGCCGGGAAGGTCCTTGCCCTCGAGGTACTCCAGGCTGGCACCGCCCCCGGTCGAGATGTGGCCGAACGCGGACTCGTCGAAGCCGAGCTGGCGGACCGCGGCGGCGGAGTCACCACCACCGACGACGGACAGCCCGTCGACCTTGGTCAGCGCGTCAGCGACGGCACGGGTGCCGGCGGCGAAGTCGGGGAACTCGAACACACCCATCGGGCCGTTCCAGAACACCGTCTTCGCGTCCGTCAGCGCCGCCGCGAACGCCTGCGCCGAGTCGGGACCGATGTCCAGGCCCAGCTTGTCGTCGGGGATCGCATCGGCCCGGACCACGGTTGGCTGGTCGACCGCCGGGTCGCTGACTGTGTCGGCCGACGGGAACGTCGAGGCGACGACGATGTCCGTCGGGAGCAGCAGCTCGACGCCGGTGTCGGCGGCTCGCTGCAGGTACTCCTTGCAGACGTCGATCTGGTCCTCCTCGAGCAGGCTCTTGCCCACGGGGTGGCCCTGGGCCGCGAGGAACGTGAACAGCATCCCGCCGCCGACCAGCAGCTTGTCGGCCTTGCCGAGCAGGTTGTCGATCACGGCCAGCTTGTCAGAGACCTTGGAGCCGCCGAGCACCACCACGAACGGCCGCTCCGGGTCGTCGGTCAGCCGGCGCAGCACCGCGATCTCCTTCGCGACCAGGCCGCCCATCGCGTGCGGCAGCCGTTGCGCCACGTCGTACACGCTCGCCTGCTTGCGGTGCACGACGCCGAACCCGTCGCTGACGAACGCGTCGGCCAGCCCCGCCAGCTGATCGGCGAACGCACCTCGCTCGGCGTCGTCCTTGCTGGTCTCACCGGGGTTGAAGCGGACGTTCTCGAGCAGCGCCACGTCACCGTCGGCCAGGCCGGCCACGGTCTCCTGTGCGCTCTCCCCCACCGTGTCGGTGGCGAACGCGACCGACGACCCGAGCAGCTCGCCGAGCCGGTCGGCGACCGGCTTCAGCGAGTACCGGTCCTCCGGTGCGCCCTTCGGCCGGCCGAGGTGCGCGGTGACCACGACCCTGGCGCCGGCCTCGGCCAGCGCCGTGATGGTGGGCACGCTGGCCCGGATCCGGCCGTCGTCGGTGATCCTCGAGCCGTCGAGCGGCACGTTGAGGTCGGAGCGGACGAGGACCCGCTTGCCCCGCAGGTCGCCGAGGCTGTCGATGCCCGACACGTCAGAGGGACTCGCCGACGTAGGCCACCAGGTCCACGAGCCGGTTGGAGTAGCCCCACTCGTTGTCGTACCAGCCGACCACCTTGACCTGGTTGCCGATCACCTTCGTGAGCGGGGCGTCGAAGATGCAGGACGCCGGGTCGGTGGTGATGTCCGAGGAGACGATCGGGTCCTCGCTGTAGCGGAGGATGCGGCCGTCGGCCGCGGCCTTCATCACCGCGTTGACCTCCTCGACCGTGGTCTCGCGCCCGGCCTCGAACGTGAGGTCGGTGACCGAGCCGGTCGGAACCGGGACGCGCAGCGCGTAGCCGTCGAGCTTGCCCTTGAGCTCGGGCATCACCAGCGAGATGGCTTTGGCCGCACCGGTGGAGGTCGGCACGATGTTGAGCGCAGCGGCGCGGGCGCGACGCATGTCCTTGTGGGGACCGTCGAGCAGGTTCTGGTCCCCGGTGTAGGCGTGGATCGTGGTCATCAGACCCTTGACGATGCCGAACTCGTCACTGAGCACCTTGGCCATCGGCGCCAGGCAGTTGGTCGTGCACGACGCGTTGGAGATGATCGCGTGCTTGGTGGTGTCGTAGTCGGACTCGTTGACGCCCATCACGATGGTGACGTCCTCGTTCTTCGCCGGTGCCGAGATGATCACCTTCTTGGCACCTCCGGCGATGTGCGTCTTGGCCTTATCGGCGTCGGTGAAGAAGCCGGTCGACTCGATCACCACGTCGGCGCCGAGGTCACCCCAGGGCAGCGCACCCGGGTCGCGCTCCTCGAAGACCTTGAAGGTCTGGCCGGAGGCCGTGATGTCGCTGTCCGTCGCGGTGACGTCGCCGTCGAGCCGGCCGAGGATCGAGTCGTACTTCAGCAGCGTGGCGAGAGTCTGGTTGTCGGTCAGGTCGTTGACGGCGACGATCTGGATGTCGGCGCCGGAGGCCACGAGGGCCCGGAAGAAGTTGCGGCCGATGCGGCCGAATCCGTTGATGCCTACGCGCACGGTCACGAGTTCACTCCTGGCTAGCAGTCACGTTGAGTCTCGACCCTATCGTGGGGTCCGGGCGTGACCGCGACCGTTGTCCGGCGTACGTACGGGTAACAAGGGAGTTGGTTGGAACGGTCCAATCCAGGAACCCGTCATCGCTCCTCAGACCTCAGGTTTCGACACGCTCAACCACGATCAGGAAGCCTTCGCGAGCTCAGGCTTCCTCGGCCAGCATCTCGGGGGTCAGCGATGCCTCGGTGTCGGGGATGCCGAGGTCCTGCGCGCGCTTGTCTGCCATCGCCAGCAACCGCCGGATCCGGCCCGCGATCGCGTCCTTGGTGAGCACCGGGTCGTGCAGCTGACCGAGCTCCTCCAGCGACGCCTGCTTGTGCTCGAGCCGGAGCTGTCCGGCCTGGCGCAGGTGGTCGGGGATCTCCTCGCCGAGGACCTCGAGCGCACGGTCGACCCGGGCGCCGGCGGCAACCGCGGCGCGGGCCGAGCGGCGGAGGTTGGCGTCGTCGAAGTTCGCCAGCCGGTTGGCGGTCGCGCGCACCTCGCGGCGCATCCGGCGCTCCTCCCAGGCGAGCAGCGACTCGTGGGCGCCGAGCCGGGTGAGCAGCTCACCGATCGCGTCGCCGTCACGGATCACGACCCGGTCGACGCCGCGGACCTCGCGGGCCTTCGAGGCGATGCTGAGCCGGCGGGCGGAGCCGACCAGGGCCAGCGCGGCCTCGGGGCCGGGGCAGGTCACCTCGAGCGAGGACGACCGGCCGGGCTCCGTGAGCGAGCCGTGCGCCAGGAAGGCGCCGCGCCAGGCGGCGACCGCGTCGCAGCCCGAGCCGGAGACCACCTGCGGCGGCAGCCCGCGGACGGGACGGCCGCGCTGGTCGATCAGGCCGGTCTGGCGGGCCAGGGACTCGCCGTCCTTGACCACGCGGACGACGTAGCGGCTGCCCTTGCGAATGCCGTTGCCCTGGACGAGCACCACGTCGGAGGCGTGACCGAAGACCTCGGCGATGTCACGGCGCAGGCGCCGGGCCGCGGCTCCGGTGTCGAGCTCGGCCTCGACGACGATCCGGCCGCCACTGATGTGCAGGCCTCCAGCGAAGCGGAGCATCGACGAGACCTCGGCCTTGCGGCAGCAGGTCTTCGTCACCTTGGTGTTGGCGAGCTCCGCCTTGACCTGCGCCGTCATTGCCATGCGTTCGATCCCTGCCCATCGCCGATCCGGAGAAGCACCCCGTTCACCAGAGGCGTTCGAGGGTTCACCCTATGTCGCCAGCATGATCTCCGCATAGGCGCGTCGGAGTTTCTCGTGGTCATGTTGGCCAATCGCGTCTCCGCGTGCCACATCGGCGACCACCAGCCCCGCACCGTACGACGCCGCCACGCGTTCGAGATTCGCGGCATCGAGCACCGCGCCGACGTCCGCGAGCACCATGTCGAGGTCCAGCCCGGGCGCATGCCTACCGAGCCGGTCGAGCAGGTCGGCCTGGGTCAGTCCCTCCGTCTCCCCCGGCTGCGCGACCAGGTTGAGGGTGACCAGAACCCGGGCGTCGGTCTCCTCGATGGCCCGACGGAGCCCCGGAACCAGCAGGTGCGGGATCACGCTGGAGTACCAGGACCCCGGTCCCATCACCACCCAGTCGGCGTCACGGATCGCGGCCACCGCCTCCGGGCAGGCCTCCGGCGAGTCGGGCTCCAGGGACACCGAGACCACCGATCCGGGCGTGGTCGCGACCTCGACCTGGCCGCGCACCGTCGTCAGGTCGTCCGGAGCGTCGGGACGGTTCCCCCGCACCACGGCGGAGATGTCGAGCGGCGTGGTCGCCATCGGCAGCACCCGACCCTCGGCGCCGAGCAGCCGTCCGACCCAGTCCAGGCCGCTCACCAATCCGTCGCCGGTCGGCTGCGGCCCGTCTCCGAACAGCTCCCAGAGCGCGACGATCAGCAGGTTGCCGACCGCGTGGCCGTGCATCGGCCCGTCGGACTCGAACCGGTGCTGGAGCACGTGCGCCCAGGTCTGGCCCCACTCGTCGTCGCGGCAGAGCGCCGCCAGCGCCATCCGCAGGTCGCCGGGCGGCAGCGCACCGAACTCCTGCCGGAGCCGGCCGGACGACCCTCCGTTGTCGGCGACCGTGACCACCGCGGTCAGCTCCGTGGTGACGTGGCGCAGCGCGGACAGGGAGGCGGCCAGTCCGTGGCCGCCGCCGAGCGCGACGACCTTGGGAACCGCCCCCATCACTCGCGACCCAGGTCGCGGTGGGTCGCGCGCGCGTCCATGCCGAGCGCGATCAGCCGCTTGGTGATCTCCTCGGTCATCGCGACGCTGCGGTGCTTGCCGCCGGTGCAGCCGATCGCCACCGTCATGAACCGCTTGCCCTCGCGCAGGTAGCCGTCACTGAGGGTCTCGATCACCGGCACGTAGCGGTCCAGGAAGAGCTGGGCGTCGGGCCGGCCCTTCACGTAGCTGGCCACCTCCGGGTCGCGACCGGTCTGCTCGCGGAGCTCGGGCACCCAGTAGGGGTTGGGCAGGAACCGCATGTCGGCGAGCAGGTCGGCGTCGACCGGGATGCCGTACTTGAAGCCGAAGCTGACCACGTTGACCTGGAGGCCCAGGTGCTCGGGCGAGCCGAGCCGCTGCCCCACGCGGTCCTTGAGCTGGTGCACGTTGAGGCTGGTGGTGTCGATCACCAGGTCGGCGTCGCCGCGCAGCGGTGCCATCACCTCGCGCTCGCGGTGGATGCCCTCGAGCAGCCGGCCGGTGCCCTGCAGCGGGTGCGGCCGGCGGGCCGCCTCCTGGCGGCGCACCAGGATGTCGTCGGAGGCCTCCAGGAAGAGGAGCGTCGTGCGACGGGACGGGATGCCGACGGCGAGGTGCTCCTGCAACGAGCCGAAGAACGAGCCCGCACGGACGTCGACCACCACCGCGACCGGCTGCTCGCGGCCCTGGCGCTCGTCGACCAGCTGCACCACGTCGTCGACCAGCTCGGGCGGCAGGTTGTCGACCACGAAGTAGCCGAGGTCCTCGAGCTCCTTGGCTGCGGTGCTGCGGCCGGCGCCGGTCATCCCGGTCACCACCACCAGCTCCCCCAGCGGACCCGACTTCGGAGTCGTCATCAGGACTCCTCGATCTCGCCGGTCGCGGTGTTCACGGAGACAGTCTTGCGTCCCGTGGGGGCGGCCGCCACGGCATCCGCGATCGCGGTCGCCGTGCGGGAGCCGATGCCGGGCACCTCGGCGATCTCGTCGACGGTGGCCGCGCGGAGCTTCTTCAGCGACCCGAAGTGCCGGATCAGCGTCTTGCGGCGGACCTCGCCGAGGCCGGGCACGTCGTCGAGGATGCTCTCCACCATCGACTTCGAGCGGCGCGAGCGGTGGTGCGTGATCGCGAACCGGTGGGCCTCGTCGCGGATCCGCTGGAGCAGGTAGAGCCCCTCGCTGGTGCGCGGCATGATCACCGGGTCCTCCTGCGAGGGCAGCCAGACCTCCTCGAGCCGCTTGGCCAGTCCGGCCACCGGGACGTCGTCGATGCCGAGCTCGTCCAGGGCGCGTTGCGCGGCGGCCACCTGGGGCGGGCCGCCGTCGACCACCAGCAGCCCCGGGGCGTAGGAGAACTTGCGGGGCCGGCCGGTGTCGGGGTCGACCAGCAGCGGGCCGCTCGGGTCGTCCCCCTCCTCGACCTGCTCGCCGTCGAGCCCGGGCAGCTGGCTGCGCTCGTCGAGCAGCCGGCGGAACCGGCGGGTGATCACCTCGTGCATGGAGGCCACGTCGTTCTGGCCGTCGACGCTGCGGATCACGAAGCGGCGGTACTCCCCCTTGCGGGCGAGACCGTCCTCGAAGACCACCATCGAGGCCACCACCTCGGTGCCCTGCAGGTTGGAGATGTCGTAGCACTCCACGCGCAGCGGCGCGGTCTCCAGACCGAGAGCGTCACGGATCTCCTCCAGCGCCCGGTTGCGGGTGGTCAGGTCGCTCGCGCGCTTGGTCTTGTGCAGCGCCAGCGACTGCTTCGCGTTGGCCGCGACCGTCTCCTGCAGCGCCTTCTTGTCGCCGCGCTGCGGCACCCGGATCGACACCCGGCCGCCGCGGGACTCGGCGAGCAGCTCCTCGTAGGTCGACGCGTCCTCCGGCAGCGCCGGCACCAGGATCTCGCGCGGGATCGCGTCGCTGGACTCACCGGCGTAGAGCTGGAGCAGGAAGTCGCCGACCAGCGCTCCGGTGTCGCTGTCCTCGACCCGGTCGGCCACCCAGCCGCGCTGGCCCTTGATCCGGCCGTTGCGCACGTAGAACACCTGCATCGCGACCTCGAGCGGGTCCTCGCAGAGCGCCAGCACGTCGGCGCTGGTGCCGTCGCCGAGCACCACCTGCTGCTTCTCCAGGGCGCGGTTGAGGGCGCCCAGGTCGTCGCGCAGCCGGGCCGCCTTCTCGTAGTCCTGCGCCGCGGAGGCGTCGTACATCTGCCGCTCGACGCGCTTCACGAACGCGCTCGTGTTGCCGGCCATGAAGTCGCAGAAGTCGTCCACGATCTCCCGGTGCTCCTCCTCGGAGACCCGGCCCACGCAGGGGGCGGAGCACTTCTCGATGTAGCCGAGCAGGCAGGGCCGGCCGATCTGCCCCGACCGCTTGAAGACGCCGTTGCTGCACGACCGCATCGGGAACACGCGCAGCAGCAGGTCGACGGTCTCCCGGATCGCCCAGGCGTGCGAGTAGGGGCCGTAGTAGCGGGTGCCCCGGCGCTTCGCCCCGCGCCCGACCATCACCCGCGGGAACTCGTCGCCGTAGGTGACCGCGAGCCACGGGTAGGACTTGTCGTCGCGGTACTTCACGTTGAAGCGTGGGTCGTACTCCTTGATCCAGGAGTACTCCAGCTGCAGCGCCTCGACCTCGGTGTTGACCACCGTCCAGTCGACGGCCCCGGCCGTGGTGACCATGGTGGCCGTGCGGGCGTGCAGACCGGTGATGTCCTGGAAGTACGACGACAGCCGGGCCCGCAGGTTCTTCGCCTTGCCGACGTAGATCACCACGCCGTGCGGGTCACGGAACCGGTAGACCCCCGGCTGGGTGGGAATCGACCCCGGCCTGGGGCGGTAGGTCGACGGGTGCGGCACGTCCCCAACCCTACGAGGCGCCACCGACTCGACGTCGTTGCGCGTGGCGAGTTGGCATCGAGGCGACGGCCGTCCCGTCACTGGCCGGCCGAGCGGGGCTGCGGCGACGTCAGGCCGCGAGGATCTTGGTGCCCTTCACCACGATGCCGACCTTCTTCAGGCCGGCCTGGGCCGGCCCCTGCTTCACGGCACCGGTCGCGGCGTCGTACTGGCTGCCGTGGTGGTTGCACATGATCGTGCCGCCCTCGACCGAGGTCACCGTGAAGCCCTGGTGGGTGCACACCGCCGAGAAGGCCAGGAAGGTGCCCTTGGTCGGCTGGGTGATCACGATCTTGTCGTCGGGCAGGATGACACCGCCGTCGACGGGCACATCGGTGGTCGTGGCCAGCTCCTTGCCTGCGGCGGAGCCGCTGTCGGAGCTCCCGCTCCCACCGGACGGGTCGGCGGCAGGTTCGGTCGATCCGGTGTTGTCGCTGCCGCAGCCGGCGAGCGCCACCGCGACCCCGAGCGCCCCCAGTCCGTGGAAGACGATGCGGCGCGTGGGACGGGGCTCGAGGTCAGACATCGGACGAGGCTCCTTCGGTTGAACCGTGAAGAAGACGCTAGTGCCCGGAGGTCACCGAGCGGTCTTCCGCTTGCTGGGAGTTCGCTGTGAACTTCCGGACGATCCTTCCTCGGCCCTGCGTGTGCCACCAGTGGACGTGCGGGCAGACGCCTGCCCGTTGGTCGTACGACCACTGGCCGCCGCTGTCTTCTTCGACGCGGGCTTCCTGGCGGGCACCTTGGCGGCCTTCTGGACGGACTTCTTCACCGTTGTCCGGGCCGCCTTGCGCGCAGCCGGGGTGCGGCTCCGGCCCTCCAACAGCGGCGCCAGGAACTGCCCGGTGTAGCTGGTCGCGTGGGCCGCCACCTCCTCGGGCGTGCCCTCGGCGACCAGTGTGCCGCCGCGCTTGCCACCCTCGGGACCCATGTCGACCAGCCAGTCGGCGGTCTTGATCACGTCGAGGTTGTGCTCGATCACCAGCACCGTGTTGCCCTGGTCGACCAGCCGGCCGAGCACCAGCAGCAGCTTGCGGATGTCCTCGAAGTGGAGGCCGGTGGTGGGCTCGTCGAGCACGTAGACGGTGCGGCCCGTGGACCGCTTCTGGAGCTCGGAGGACAGCTTCACGCGCTGCGCCTCGCCGCCGGACAGCGTGGTCGCCGGCTGACCCAGGCGCACGTAGCCGAGGCCGACCTCGACCAGCGTCTTCATGTGGCGAGCGATCGACGGGATCGCGGCGAAGAAGTCCACCGCCTCCTCGATCGGCATGTCCAGCACCTCGGCGATGGTCTTGCCCTTGTAGTGCACCTCGAGCGTCTCGCGGTTGTAGCGCGCGCCGTGGCAGACCTCGCACGGGACGTAGACGTCGGGCAGGAAGTTCATCTCGATCTTGATCGTGCCGTCGCCCGCGCAGGCCTCGCAGCGACCACCCTTGACGTTGAACGAGAAGCGTCCCTGCAGGTAGCCGCGCATCTTCGCCTCAGGGGTCGACGCGAACAGCTTGCGGATGTGGTCGAACACGCCGGTGTAGGTCGCCGGGTTGGACCTCGGCGTGCGCCCGATCGGCGACTGGTCGACGTGGATCACCTTGTCGACGTGCTCGAAGCCGCTGATCTTGCGGTGCCGCCCCGGGACCGTGCGGGCGTTGTAGATCTGCTTGGCCAGCGCGGTGTAGAGGATGTCGTTGACCAGCGTCGACTTGCCGGAGCCGGACACCCCGGTGACCGCGACGAACAGCCCGAGCGGGAACGCCACGTCGATGTCCTGGAGGTTGTTCTCCCTGGCTCCGTGCACGACCAGCTCGCGACCCTTGGTCCGCGGGCGGCGGACGCCGGGGAGCGGGATCTGCTTGCGGCCCGAGAGGTAGAGCCCGGTCGGGGAGTCGGGGTGGTCGAGCAGCCCCTGCACCGGACCGGAGTGGACCACCTGGCCGCCGTGCTCGCCGGCGCCCGGGCCGATGTCGACCACCCAGTCGGCGGTGCGGATCGTCTCCTCGTCGTGCTCGACGACGATCAGCGTGTTGCCGAGGTCCTTGAGCCGGACCAGGGTCTCGATCAGCCGCTGGTTGTCGCGCTGGTGGAGCCCGATGCTCGGCTCGTCGAGCACGTAGAGCACCCCGACCAGGCCGGCGCCGATCTGCGTCGCCAGCCGGATCCGCTGCGCCTCGCCACCGGACAGCGAGCCCGAGGGCCGCTCGAGGGAGAGGTAGTCGAGGCCGACGTCGAGCAGGAACCGGAGCCGCTCCTGGATCTCCTTGAGCACCCGCTCCGCGATCTGCTTCTCGCGGGCCGACAGGTCGACCTCGCGCAGGAAGTCGGCGGTCTCGTTGATCGACATCGCGCACACCTCGGCGATGCTGAGCCCGCCGATCGTGACTGCCCTGGACACCGGCTTGAGCCGGCTGCCCTGGCAGGAGGGGCACGGCACCTCGCGCATGAAGCCCTCGAAGCGCTCGCGGCTGGTGTCGGACTCGGCCTCGCGGTGCCGGCGCTCGATGTAGGGGATGACCCCCTCGAAGTTGGTGTAGTAGGAGCGCTCGCGGCCGTAGCGGTTGCGGTGGCGCACGTGGACCTTGGTCGGGTGGCCGCCGAGGATCGCCTTCTGCGCCTGTGCCGGGATGTCCTGCCAGGGCGTGTCCATCTCGTAGCCCAGCTCGCCGCCGAGCGCCTCGAGCAGCCGGCTGAAGTAGTCGGCGACGTGGGCGCCGCTCCAGGGCTGGATCACGCCCTCACCGAGGGTGCCGCCGGGGTCGGTGACCACCAGCTCCGGGTCGACCTCCATCCGGGTGCCGAGCCCGTGGCACTGGGGGCAGGCGCCGAACGGCGAGTTGAAGGAGAACGAGCGCGGCTCGAGCTCGTCGGTGTCGATCGGGTGGTCGTTGGGGCAGGCCATCTTCTCCGAGAACTTCTGCTCCCGGGCCGGGTCCTTCTCCGGCAGGTCGACGAAGTCGAAGACCACGAGTCCGCCGGCGAGCTGGAGGGCGGTCTCGACCGAGTCGGTCAGTCGGCGCTTGCTCGACGGCTTGGCCGCGAGCCGGTCGACGACGACCTCGATGGTGTGCTTCTTCTGCTTGTCGAGCTTGGGCGGGTCGTCGAGCTGGTGGGTCTCGCCGTTGACCCGGGCCCGGCTGAACCCCTGGGTCTGCAGCTGCCGGAAGAGCTCGACGTACTCCCCCTTGCGACCGCGGATCACCGGCGCCAGCACCTGGAACCGGGTGCCCTCGTCGTGGGTCATGATCCGGTCGACGATCTGCTGCGGCGTCTGCCGCTCGATCGCGGAACCGCAGACGGGGCAGTGCGCGCGCCCGGCGCGGGCGTAGAGCAGGCGGAGGTAGTCGTAGACCTCGGTGATCGTGCCGACCGTCGAGCGAGGGTTCTTCGAGGTGGACTTCTGGTCGATCGACACCGCGGGTGAGAGGCCCTCGATGAAGTCGACGTCGGGCTTGTCCATCTGGCCGAGGAACTGGCGCGCGTAGGCCGACAGCGACTCGACGTAGCGGCGCTGCCCCTCGGCGAAGATGGTGTCGAACGCGAGCGACGACTTGCCGGAGCCGGAGAGTCCCGTGAAGACGATCAGGGAGTCGCGGGGCAGGTCGATCGAGACGTCCTTGAGGTTGTGCTCGCGCGCACCTCGGATGATCAGCTGGTCGGCCACGGTGTCCTCTGGATAGAGACGGCTGTTCGAACGTGTGTTCCCATGATAACGGGCGCCGGCAACGCCCTCGCAAGCGCACCACGCCCACGATTCCAAGCCTCTCACGGGGCACCGACAGCCCGGTTCCGGGCAGACCCTGGCGGCCGTCGGCAGGCGCTGGTAGGCCTAAGGAGATGAGTACTCCGGTTGTTCCCGCGATCTCTCCCGACGACGTCCCTGCCCGGCTCCAGGCGATCGAGGCAGCCACGGACCGCTTGCTGGCGACCGTGGAGTCGCTCCCCGACGCGGCATTCGGCGAGCCCTCGGTGCTGCCCGGTTGGACCCGCGCCCATGTCCTGTCCCACCTTGCGCTCAACGCCGAGGGGCTCGGTGGGGCGCTGTCCGCACTGGCCGCAGGGGAGTCCACCCCGATCTACACGTCCCCCGAGGACCGCGACGCCGACATCGACGCCCTCGCCGCCGGCGATCCGGGGACGGTCCGAGAGCGGCTGCGTTCCGGCGTGCTCGCCTTCGCCGGCGCCGTACGACAGCTGCCGCCCGACGCCTGGCAGGGCACGCTCGACCGACTGCCCGGCGGACCGAGCCTGCCGGCCACCGAGACGTTGGCGATGCGGCACCGCGAGGTCGAGATCCACCACGCCGACCTCGACGCCGGCTACGCGCACGCCGACTGGCCGGAGCCGTTCGTGGGCGCCGTGCTCGACGCGGTTTCGCTCGACCAGGCCGCGTCCGGACCGTTCACGCTGGTCGCCACCGACCTCGACCGCACCTGGCCCGTCGGCGACGGCGACGGTCCGGCCGTGCGTGGCACCGGCAGCGCCCTCGGTTGGTGGCTGGTCGGACGCGGAGCGGGGGACGCCCTGACCACCGACGCCGGGCGCCTGCCTGACCTGGCTCCCTGGCGACGGTCGCCGCGTCGCTGACGCCTGTCCGCGGCTCACCGCACCTGGGTCAGTGGGCGCTGTGCAGGTTGAGCACCACGACGCCGACCACGATCAGTGACAGCGCCAGCACCTTGGTCAGGTCCCAGGACTCCCCCAGCGCGACCACGCCCACGACCGCGATCAGCGCCGTGCCGAGGCCGGCCCAGATCGCGTAGGCGATCGACACCTGCATGTGCTCGACCACCAGGGCCAGCAGCCAGATCGAGACGCCGTACCCACCCAGGACCAGCACCGTCCACAAGGGGTCGCGAAAGCTGTCCGCGCGGGGCAACGCCGCTGTCGCGGCGACCTCCACGCCGATCGCCAGCATCAGCAGCGGGATCGCGAGTCCCATGTCGTCCTCTTCCGTCCGTCTGTAGCGACTGCTACACAGCAAACGTAGCACTCGCTACACTTGCCCTCCAAACGATGTCCGAGAACCTGGAGCACGATGACCGACCGCAGGCAGGAGCTGGCAGAGGCGGCCACCGACTACGTCCTCGAGCACGGGCTGATCGGGTTGACGCTGCGCCCTCTCGCGGCCGCGATCGGGACCAGCGACCGGATGCTGCTCTACCACTTCCGGGACAAGGACGACCTGCTGGCGACGGTGCTCACCACGTCGAACGACCGCTCGGTCAAGGGCATCCGCGCGCTCGCCCCCTCTCTCGACGTGCGACACGCCGTGCTGGACCTCTGGTCGACGATGACCTCGCCGTCGCAGGCGCGCTGCCAACGGCTCTACGTCGAGGCGGCCGCCGTCGGGGTGCTCGGGGTGGAGCCCTACGCCTCCGTCGTCAGCCGCGCCAACGAGGTCTGGATGGACGCCGTCGCCGGTCACCTGCGGGCCTCCGGCGTCCCGGCCCGTCGAGCCCGACGGGCGGCGACGCTGCTCGACGCGACGTTCATGGGACTGCAGCTCGACTTCCAGCTCGAGGGCGCCACCGGGACCTCGCGCGCCGTGGACGACCTGGCGGACGCGGTGGCGGCCCTGTGGGCGGTTCCGGCTCACGCCTAGGCTGGCCGCCATGGCGACATACTCCGGCCGGGTGAAGCCCGGCGGCACCCCCGACGTCCGTGAGCTGGCCAAGCTGGTGATCACGAAGGTCGCGGTCGACGACCAGATGTCCAACAACTGCTACGTCCTGCGCTGCCGCGCCACCGACGAGCAGCTGCTGGTCGACGCGGCCGCCGACGCACCACGGCTGATGGAGGTGATCGGCGACGGCGGGCTGGCGACGGTGGTGACCACCCACCAGCACTGGGACCACCACCGGGCGCTGGCCGACGTGGTTGCCGCCACGGGTGCCACGACGATCGCCGGCGTCGACGACGCGGCCGCGATCACCGAGCAGACCGGCGTCGAGGTCACCCGCAGCGTCGGCGACGGTGACACCGTGACGGTCGGCGCTTGCACCCTCGACGTGATCCACCTGGTCGGCCACACGCCGGGCTCGATCGCGCTTCTCTACGACGACCCCGACGGCACGCCGCACCTGTTCACCGGCGACAGCCTCTTCCCTGGCGGCGTCGGCAACACCCGCGGCGACGCCGATGCGTTCGCCAGGCTGGTCGACGACGTCGAGGCCAAGCTTTTCGACCGGCTGCCCGACGAGACCTGGTTCTACCCCGGCCACGGCAACGACTCCGTGATCGGCGACGAGCGCCCGCACGTCGCGGAGTGGCGCGAGCGCGGATGGTGAACCTCACCGTCGCCGGCGCCGACGCCGATCTCGACCAGAAGCTCGGCGCGGCCCTCACGTCGTACAACGAGGACGTCACCGGCGTCCGCGACCAGCGCGAGGTCACCGTCAAGGTCGTCGACGCGTCCGGCGACGTGGTCGCCGGGCTGAGCGGCTGGACCTGGGGCACCTGCGCGGGCATCGAGCTGGTCTGGGTCCACGAGGACCTCCGCGGCTCCGGGTGGGGTGCCCGGCTGCTGGCGGCCGCGGAGGGCGAGGCACGCAGCCGTGGCTGCCACCAGGTGCTGGTCTCCTCGTTCACCTTCCAGGCGCCGGAGTTCTACCGCCGGCACGGCTACGTCGAGCGCGGCCGATCCGAGGGCATCCCGCACGCCGGCGAGGCCGACGTCCACTTCGTGAAGAGACTGGGTCCGGCCGATGCCGACGACTGACCCGCACACCCGCACCTGCCGCAACGGGCACGCGGTCACCGAGGAGTACCTCAAGGTCTGTCCCAAGTGCGGCGGCACCCTCGGCCGACCCGACCACGAGGGAAAGCCGCCGTCGCTGGCACCCGGCACCGACGCTCCTGTCCGGGTCTCACGGACCGTGCCGTTCGTGACCGGCGGCATCGTGCTCGGTCTGTTCGGTCGGCTGCTCTCGTACGCCGCTGAGCGCGGTCCCGCCGAGGTGTTCGGCTTCGTGCTGATGGGGCTCGGCGTGGTGATCGTGCTGGCCGGGCTGGCCGACGCGGTCCGCCGTCGGGGCTGACCTCACGTTCCTCGGGGGTCGCGCCGCGAGGTGACAGCCGCAACATCGGCGACGGCTGCCTCATGTTCGCCGCGACCGACACCCCCTAGCCTCGACCGCATGGACCTGACCCTGCGCGTGATCGGACACGTCCGCAGCCCGCTCGCCTCGCGCTCCGACGCCCCGCGTCAGGGCGACGAGGGAGCGCCCGCGGCCGACCTCGAGTTCGTGGACGACGTCGTCCCTGCCCTGAGCGGGATCGCCGTCGGCGACCGTCTGCTGCTGCTCACCTGGCTGCACGAGGGCGACCGGTCGACCCTGACCACGCGACCGCGCGGCGACACGGACCGCCCGGAGACGGGGGTTTTCGCGACCCGCTCCCCCGACCGTCCCAACCCGGTCGGCCTGCACCGGGTCACGGTCCTTGCCGCCGACGGCAACCTGCTCCACGTGAGTCCGCTCGAGGCGATCGACGGCACGCCGGTGATCGACGTGAAGCCGGTGCTGGACGCGGTCGGCGACCGCTGACCAGCTAAAGGACGGGCTCGATCGGGCGCGAGCGCCCGGGAGCGTTCCAGGCGAACGCGGGCCGGCTCTGCCGCGAGGTGCTGAGCAGCACCAGGATGTACGGCGAGGCGTACCAGGTCGCGGTCACCAGCAGCGGCGTCAGCGCGACCACCCACCAGCGGCCGGTCGCCCAGCCCGCGATCACGAGCACGACAGCGACCACGAAGGCGACGAGCTGGCCGCGGTCGACCATCTCCTGCCAGTTCTGCTCGACCCGCTCGTCGTGCGCCAGCGCGGCGTTCCAGATGTTCAGCGCGTCGTCCATGGTGGTCAGCTCGACCGGGGTCGAGAGCTGCTCGCGGGTGGCCTCGAGCACGTGCTCCTGATGCCGGGCCAGCACCCGCTCCGGCGGACCGGTCTCGATCACGACCGACCGTCCGCGCGCGGCGTGGGCGGTCATCTCGGTCTCGACGTCGGTGAGCCGGCGCGCCTTCTGCATCCGCTCCGGCCACTTCGGGAGGGTCTCCCAGCGGAGCTTGGTCTCGACCAGGAAGCCGTTGCTGAGCACGGTGCGCACCCGCATCGCCGGCGTGCGGTGGAAGTCGCTGATCTCGACCGCCATGGTCGCGTCGCGGTCCACGAGCAACGGGATCGGGGTGATGTCGGTGTCGCCGTCGAGCACCATGGACCCACCGGCGAGCAGGCCGAGGTCGAGCAGGTCCTGGACCAGCTCCGGGTAGTGCACATGGTCGACGGACCACGCCACCTCGCGGTACTGCATCGTTTCCCCTTCGTCCCGGGGTTGGTGATGGTGCTGCTGCCCCGTGAGCGCGACGATAGGAAGTTCAGCGGTCGCTACGAGGTGATTTCGTCCTTTTCGTCCGACCTGGTCTAGTCACCTCAGAGCAGGTCCTGGAGGCCGTTGGTCAGCCGGACGTCGAAGAAGCCGGAGTTGCCGTCGGAGTACCAGATCGAGTCCCGGGCGACGTCCCACGCGGGCTGCGACATCGCGTAGGCGCCGCCGACGCCCGGGTTGGCCGGCTTGTCGCCGATCTTGATCGGCTGGTTGAAGTAGCCGACCTGCTTCGGGTTGGCCGGGTCGCGGATGTCGAAGATCCGCAGGCCGGACAGGATCATCGAGCAGGCGACCAGGTTGGGGTCGGTCCGCTTCGGCATCGAGCAGTAGTGCGCGGCGTACCCCTGCACCGGGCTGGCGGCACCGGGGTCGTTCTTCTGCTCCGTCTTGCGCGCGGCCGGCTGGTGCACGGCGAGCCGGAGGTGGGAGACGACCTTCGGGTGCCGGAGGTCCTGGATGTCGATGATCCGGGCCGCGCCGACCGGTGAGCCGGACTGGTCGGCGCCGCCGGCGGCCGAGTAGTTCGCGTACTCGTCGAACTCCATCAGGTAGTGGCGCCCGTTGCGCGTGAACGGCTCCGCGGCCTGCGGGATCGACATCTCGCGCCAGGTCAGCGAGGACAGCACGGTCACCTTCGGGTCGGCGGCGCGGGCCTGGATCTGGCTGACGTCGAGGATCCGGAGACCGCCGCTGGCGAACCGTCCGTCGCCGGAGTTGCCGATGTTGGCGACGTACAGCTGGCGGCCGTCGTTGCTGACCCGCAGCCCGTGGTAGTTCACGCCGTACTCGGTGTAGATCACGGTCGGTGCGGCCGGGTTGCTCACGTCGACCGCCTGGAAGGTGTTCCCCGCCGTGCCGGTGACGTAGTAGGTGCGGCCGTCCGGCGCCCAGCCGCTCTCGTGGCCGAAGCCACCGGTCGGCGTGGTCGACAGGAGCGCCGGGTGGCGGCAGTCGGTGTGCACGTCGTACAGGTCGAGCACGGAGGCGTTGGTCGCCGGGTTGCCGAGCTCGGCGCCGAGCAGCCCGCGCTTGGTGTTCAGCAGCAGCGACTCGTGGGGGCTGAGCATCGCGGGCGACACCAGCTGGTCGGTCTTCACCGGGTTGGCGGGGTTCTTCATGTCGAGGACCACGACGCCCAGGCCCTTGGCGGCCTGCATCAGCACGTCCTTGGGGAACAGCAGCGTGGAGTCGTAGAAGGCGCAGACGTGACCCGCGTCGTCGACGTACCTCTCCACCTTGAAGCCACCGGCGTCGCCCTGCCGGGAGACCAGCTCGGTGTTGCAGCGGTAGCCCTTGAGGTAGCGCCCCGAGTCGTAGTCGGCGGTCGGCACCCGGCCGTCGCGGCCGGTCTCGCGCAGCGCGCCGGGGCCGCAGGTCGGCTTGGCCAGCGCGCTGGGGAACGGGTCAGTCGCCGCCGTGGACGGCCAGAGCCCGAAGACCGTGGCGCCGAGGGTGAGCCCGAGGACGACGATCAGCAGCCGGAGGAGGCCGGACCTGCGTGCTCGCCGCTGCTTCATCTGCTCGGTCATCGGCACTCCCTCGGTCGTCGGCTCACCTGCCCAACGAGTCACGGGGCCGGAGGTTACCCATGCGTAGCCGATGGTTCGCCCGACCGCATCCGGAGCTTCTTCGCGACGCTCACCGGTCGGTTCCACAGGATCGGCAGGATCCCGCGCGCGCACATCTCGTTTGCGGAAGGTCGGACCCATGATCGTGCGGTAGCCCTCCTCGCCGTCCGGCGACGTGCCGATCGCCGCGTGGTAGTCCTCCCGTGCCGTCGGTGGTCGACGTCCTGGCGCAGGTCGCCGGCTGAGGTGCCGAAGCCGCGGTAGTCGAGGACCACGACGCGTCAGGCCTTATTGTTTCGGCCATGTCCGGGGGAGTCCTTGCCGTGTTGTTCGTCGTCGTCCTGGTGATCGTGATCCTCGCGGCGGTGCTCAGCTGGCAGGCCGCGAAGCGCCGCCGCGAGGAGTTCGCCGCGGTCGCCCACCAGCGGGAGTGGACCTACACCGAGCGGGACGACCGGTGGTGCGAGCGGTTCCAGGGTCAGCCGTTCGGGCGAGGCAGCGACCGGCGCGCGCTCAACATCCTCGGCGGGACGTACGACGGGCGCACCTTCGTCGCGTTCGACTACCGCTACTCCACGCACAGCACGGACAGCCAGGGCCACTCGCGCACGACCGTGCACCCGTTCTCGGTGCTGGCGCTCAACGTCGGGGTCCGGTTCCCGAGCCTCGCTGTCGCACCGGAGGGGTTCGTCAGCCGAATGGTCGGACGGATCACCAACCGCGACATCGAGCTGGAGTCCGAGGACTTCAACCGAGCGTTCACCGTCACCGCGGACGACCGCAAGTTCGCCTCCGACGTGCTGCACCCGCAGATGATGGAGTACCTGCTGACGATGCCGGACCTCGGCTGGGAGCTCGAGGGCGACTCGCTGGTCGCGGTGCGAGCGGGCAGCCACACGATCCAGGAGGTCGACGCCAAGCTGGCCGCGGTCGACGGGATCGTCGACCGGGTGCCGGAGTTCGTCTGGCGTGCTGTCGGCCGGCCGGCCCCGGAGTCCTAGGGTCGACGTCATGGAACCGGTCCTGGTCTGGGTCGTCGCGCTGCTGGTGCTGCTCGCCGTGGTGGCGCCGATCGTGATGTACAACCGGTTCGTCCGCCAGCGCACGCTGATCGACGAGTCGTGGCACGACATCGACGTCGAGCTGACCCGGCGCCACGAGCTCGTGCCCAACCTGGTGGCGACGGTCAAGGGCTACGCCGACCACGAGCGGGCCGTGCTCGAGACGCTGGTGCAGGCACGCGAGCAGGCGACAGCGCACCGTGACGAGGGGCCACAGCAGCGCACGGCGTACGAGACGCGACTGGGCTCGGCGGTGGCGCAGGTGCTGGCCCGGGTCGAGGCCTACCCCGACCTCAAGGCGAGTGCGAACTTCCTGGACCTGCAGGACCAGCTCACCAACACCGAGGACCGGATCGCGGCAGCGCGGCGGTTCTACAACGGCAATGTGCGCGCGTACGACACGCGGGTGAAGACGTTCCCGTCCAACCTGATCGCGGGCATGTTCGGCTTCGGCCTGCGCGAGTTCTTCGAGCTCGCCGACGAGCGTGCCCGGACTGCACCGCAGGTCGGGCTGTGAGCACCCGGCTGGTGGCCTTCACCGACGAGCACGTCGCGCCGTTCGCGGTGACGCTCCGCGACCCTCTCGTGCTCCGCTACACCGGCACGCCCGACCCGACCCCCGACGGCTGGATCGAGGAGTGGCGGCAGAAGTTTCTCGTGCAGGACCGCGTGCACTTCGCGATCGTGGACGCCGCCGACGGGTTCGTCGGCTACGCGGTGACCGGTCCGATCGACCGCACGTCCGCCACGGCCGAGCTGGGCTACGCGATCTCCCCCTGGGCCCGCCGGCGGGGACACGCGGTGGAGGCGCTGCGCCTGCTCACCGACTGGGCGTTCGCCGACGGCATCATTCGCGCCGAGCTCCGGATAGCGGTGTCGAACGCCGGCTCCTCCCGGGTCGCCGAGGTGTGCGGCTACACGCTGGAGGGCGTTCTCCGTTCGGTGCACCAGAAGAACGGTCGCCGGGAGGACATGCAGAGCTGGTCGCGGCTGCCGTCGGACTGAGCGTCTGGCTGAGCGTCTGGCTGAGCCCCGGTCAGGCGAGCAGCTCGGCGACGTCGCTCACCTCGGCCGGCGTGCGCAGGCTGAGCAGCAGCGTGGTCACGCCGGACTCCTCCCACTCCTGCACCCGGTCGCGCACCTTCGCCGCGTCCCCCACGATGTGCAGCTGGTCGACCAGCTCGTCGGGCACCAGCGCGGTCGCCTCGTCCTTGCGGCCCTCGAGGTACAGCTCCTGCACCCGGTCGGCGAGCTCGGCGTAGCCCATCCGCTCGAAGACCTGCTTGTGGAAGTTCTGCTCCTTCGCGCCCATGCCGCCCATGTAGAGCGACAGGCTCGGCCGCAGCGCGTCGAGCACCGGGCCCGGGTCGTCGGTCACCTGGAGGTGGCAGGTGCTGGCGATCTCGAAGTCCGCGCGGGTACGACGGGCGCCCGCACGGGCGAAGCCCTCGTCCAGCCACGGCTGGTACATCCCCGACGACGCGGGCGAGTAGAAGATCGGGATCCAGCCGTCGGCGATCTCGGCGGTCTGGGCGACGTTCTTCGGCCCCTCGGCACCCAGCCAGATCGGGATGTCGGACCTCAGCGGGTGCACGATCGACTTCAGCGGCTTGCCGAGCCCGACGGCACCTTCGCCGGCGTACGGCAGCGGGTAGTGCGGACCCTCGCTCGTCACCGGCGCCTCGCGGGCCAGCACCTGGCGCACGATGTCGATCACCTCGCGGGTGCGGGCAAGCGGCTTGGAGAACGGCTGGCCGTACCAGCCCTCGACCACCTGCGGGCCGGAGACGCCCATCCCCAGGATCACCCGGCCACCGGAGAGATGGTCGAGCGTGAGCGCGTGCATCGCGATCGAGGTCGGCGTGCGGCCGGACATCTGGACGATCGACGTCCCCAGTCGCAGCCTGCTGGTCTCGCGTCCCCACCACGCCAGCGGCGTGAACGCGTCACTCCCCCAGGCCTCCGCCGTGAAGAGCGCGTCGAAGCCGGCGTCCTCCGCCGCGGCGACCAGCTCGCCGACGCCCTCCGGCGGCCGTGCGCCCCAGTACCCCAGCTGCAGTCCCAGTTTCATGCCGTCACCCTGCCAGAGCTCGCGCCTGCCCCCTTGACGTCGATCCCTCCGACACGATAGAAACCAATCAGTTATCTAACCATTCGGTTTGACAAGGGAGCCACCATGACCGCGACCACCACCACGACCGTCGAGATGCGGCTCGAGCTGATCCACATCCCGGTCAGCGACGTCGACCGCGCCCGCGACTTCTACGTGCAGCAGTGCGGCTGGGAGCTGATCACCGACCACGTGCAGATGGGAGACATGCGCATCGTGCAGATCGTCCCACCCGGCTCCGGCTGCGCGATCCTGATCGGCCGCAACATCCCCGAGATCACGGACATGCCGGTCGGCGTCCAGAAGGGCCTGCACCTCGTCGTCGGCGACATGCAGGAGGCCTGCGCCGCCCTCACGTCACGCGGGGTGGAGCTCGGCGAGACCCAGGACCTGGGCGGCGTGCTGTTCACCCGCTTCGAGGACCCGGACGGCAACTCCTGGCTGCTCCAGCAGTGGCCGGCGGGCGGCTTCCAGGAGCCTCCGGCCTGATGAGCGCGACCGTCGCCCTGGGCGGTGCTGACGGCACCGCCCGCGACCCGCTGAGCCTGGTGCTCCGGGCGCTGGCGGACCCGACCCGCAGGTCGATCCTGACCCGGCTCCGCAACGGGCCGGCAACCGTCGCCGAGCTCGGCGAGCCGTTCGCGATGTCCGGCCCGGCCGTCTCGAAGCACCTGCGGGTGCTGGAGCGGGCCGGACTGGTCAGCCGGGAACGCGTCGCCCAGTCGCGCCCGGTCACGCTCGAGGCCGAACCGATGCGACAGGTGGCAGCCTGGACCGAGGAGTTCGCCACCTTCTGGGGCGAGCGCTACGACCGGCTCGACGACTACCTGGCCACGATGGACGACGGAGGGACCGACCCGTGAGCGCAGCTTGGCGCACCGGCTTCACGGTGAGCACGCCCGACGACACCTCGATCGTCGCGGACCGCATGTTCGCGGCGCCACCTGATCGGGTCTGGCGGGCGATGACCGAGCCGGAGCACCTGCGACAGTGGCTCGGCTCGCCGGACTTCCCGCTCACCACCTGCGAGATGGACGTCCGGGTCGACGGCGCCTACCGGTGGGTGTTCGGCGACCCGAGCGGCGACCACACGATGGGGGTCAGCGGCACCTTCCGCGACGTCGAGCGCCCCGGCCTCCTGGTCTCGATCGAGGAGTTCGACGACTTCCCGGGCCCCAGCACCAACACGCTGGTGCTGACCGGGCGCGACGACGGCACGACCGCGATGACGTTGACCGTGCGCTACCCGGACAGGGCCACCCGCGACGGGTGGGTCGCGTCCGGCATGACCACCGGGCTGTCGGCGGGCTACGACCGGCTGGACGCTCTGCTCGACGGGTCCTGACCGATCCGCACGCAGCACCGGTCGGCCCCGGGGTCCAGGCGTGCCTCGAGCCCCGGGCAGCCGAGCCCGTCGAGCGCGCCTTCGACGAAGTCGCGGCTGATCCCGCACACGAGCGCGGGCTGCTCCTTGGCGACGAGGTCGAACGGGCAGTTGCGCAGGATCACCGTGCCGTCGTCGTCGTGCGCCGGCTCGAACCCCTCGTCGGCGAGGACTCCCATCACTCGGTCGACGGCACCACCCTGCCCGTCGTACGACGTGCCGGCGGCATGGCCTCGGTCGCGTGCCTCGGCGGCCAGCGCTGCCTGGAGCGGCTCACCGGACAGCGAACGCGCGACCGCGGTGGCGAGCACCGATCCGACCAGGTCGTAGCTGCGCTCGGGCAGGTGCACCGAGATCTCGACCGGGGTGCGGCGGTAGACCTTCGCGGTGCGACCGGCGCCCGGACCGGTGCGGCCCGAGAGCCGGCGGAAGTCGGTCTCGAGCAGGCCCTCCGCCACCAGTCGCTCGAGGTGGAACCTCGCGGTGTGCAGCGGCACGCCCGCGCCCTCGGCCGCCTCCTCGCGGCCGACGGCGTCGCGCTGCGCGGCCACGTAGCGGTAGAGCCGCAGCCGAACCGGATCGGCCAGCGCCGCCGCTGCCGTGTAGTCGCCCATGGCTCCTGCTCCTTGACGTGGCGTCGCCCGGTTACTAACGTGCAGTTTAGCCTCTTTTACAGATCCCGTCCACGCAGGAGCGCCCGATGAGCCAGACCGTCACTCCCCTCCTCGACCGGCGGCTCGACGACGCGACGGCCGCAGCGCGCGACATGCTCAGCGCCCTGGGGCTGCCGATCCACAGCGAGGAGATGGCCGAGACCCCGCGTCGGCTGGTGCACGCCTACGCCGAGCTGCTGACGCCGGAGCCGTTCGAGATGACGACCTTCCCCAACACCGAGGCGTACGACGAGCTGGTGCTGGTGCGCGACATCCCGCTGCGGTCGGTGTGCGAGCACCACCTGCTGCCGTTCGTGGGTGTCGCCCACGTCGGCTACCTGCCGGCCGAGCGGATCGTCGGGCTCTCCAAGCTGGCCCGCACCGTCGACCACTTCGCGCGCGGCGTGCAGACCCAGGAACGACTGACCACGCAGGTCGCCGACCACCTCCAGCAGCACCTGTCCCCGCTCGGCGTCGGGGTCGTGATCGAGGCCGAGCACACCTGCATGAGCGTCCGCGGCGCTCGAGCCGCCGGGGCACGCACGGTCACCGCCCGGTTGCTCGGTCGGCTGCGTGAGGACGCGGCCACCCGCGCCGAGTTCCTGGCGCTGACCCGCGAGCTCGGGGGCCGGTCGTGAGCGGCCGGGTCGTCGTCGTCGGGGGCGGGCTCGCCGCCGGCACCTTCGTCACCGAGCTCCGCGAGGGCGGCCACGACGGGCCGATCACGCTGTTCACCGACGAGGCGCGCGCGCCGTACGAACGCCCGCCGCTGTCCAAGGACCTGCTGCTCGGCAAGGCGACCGAGGACGACCCGCTGGTGCACGAGGCCGGCTGGTACGACGAGCACGACGTCGACCTGAGGGTCGGGACCCGCGTCACCTCGCTGGACCTCGCTGCCCGTGAGGTGCACGCCGATGGCGAGGCCCACGGCTACGACCACCTGCTGCTCGCGACCGGGTCGCGCCCGCGCCGGCTGGCGATGGCCGACGACAGCGGCGCACCCGTTGCCTACCTCCGCACCATGGAGGACGCCCTCCGGCTCAAGGAGCGGCTGACCGCGGGCACCCGGATCGGCATCGTCGGCGCCGGCTGGATCGGGCTCGAGGTGGCCTCGGCCGCTCGCCAGGCGGACGCCGAGGTGACCGTCCTGGAGACCCTCGACCAGCCTCTGCAGCGCGTGGTCGGAACCGAGGTCGGCGAGATCTTCGCGCGGCTCCACCGCGAGCACGGCGTCGACCTGCGCACCGGCGTCGGCATCAAGGGCGTCGAGCGCTCCCACGACGGTGCGCTCGTGCACCTGCGCGAGGGCGACCCGGTCCCTTGCGACCTGCTGGTCGTCGGGATCGGCGTCGAGCCCGTGGTCGAGCCCGCGGGCGCGGCCGGGCTCACGATCGACAACGGGATCCGGACCGACGCCCGGCTGCTGACCAGCGACCCGCACGTCCGGGCGGCCGGCGACGTCGCGAACGTCGACCATCCACGTCTCGGTCGTCCGGTGCGCGTCGAGCACTGGGACACCGCGATCCAGCACGGCAAGGTCGCCGCGGCCAACGTGCTCGGTCACGACACGGTGGCTGACGCGCTGCCGTACTTCTTCACCGACCAGTACGACTTCGGCCTCGAGTACGTCGGCAACCCCGGACCGGACGGCTTCGACCGAGTCGTCCTGCGCGGCGACCCGGCGACCTACGCGTTCACCGCGTGGTGGCTGCGCGGCGACGAGGTGGTGGCCGGGATGCACGCGAACGACTGGGACGCGATCGACGAGGTGCGCCGCATCGTCGGCACCCGGGTCGACGTCGCTCGGCTCTCCGACGACGGCGTGGCTCTGGCAGACGTCTAGGCATCCCGCCCTTCGAGGAGCGCGAGGTCACGGGTCGCGAACCGGTGGTGCTCGACCTCCTCCTCCATCAGCACGCTGAGGCACTCCCAGACCGCTCGCTCCCCCACCGGGTAGCCCGGCGCCGGCGACCGGGTGCAGCCACGGCCCAGGTCGGCGTCAGCAAGGCCGTCGAGGACGCGACGCTGCACGGCCCTCCGGTCGGCGTGCGCCTCGAGCACCTCGGACCACGAGGGCCGCGCCTCGACGTCGATGCCGAGTCCGGCGGCGTCGGCCGGCGCGTAGGCGGTCTGCGGCAGCCCCAGCGGGTGGAACGGCTCCGGCTCGTCGAGCACGGTGCGACTCAGCCAGGAGTCGGTGATGAAGACGAGGTGGCGCAGCGTCTCGGCGAACGACCACTCACCGTCGACCCGCTCGGAGCGAGCAGCCTCCGGCAACCGCTCGGCACGCGCGACGTTGTCCGTCCAGAGCCGGTCGAGGGTGTCCCCCATCGCGCGGAACCCGTCAGCGGACCGGATCTCGCGCAGCTGGACCCGCTCGGGGTGGCGCCGGTCGAGCTCCTCGGCGACGTACGCCGTGACGTCGATGCCGTTGACCACCAGCCCGTCGACGTGGCCGGACAGGTCCACGTCGACCAGGCTGCCGTCGACCACCTTGGCGCCGGTCAGGTCGCAGTCGACGAACCGCGTGCCGGTGAGGTCCTTCACCAGGAACGTGGTGCCGCGCAGGGCCTCGTTGGTGCCGTCGTCGTGGTGGCCCGCCGACCAGCGGTGAGGACCGTACTGAGGTGACATGGCGGCAGTCTGCCCGCCGGCTCCGACAGTCCCCTGCCGGACGGCCTGCGTTCAGCCCTCGGTGAACGCGCGTGCGACCACCTCCCCGGCGCCGTACGACGCGCCTACAGTCGGTGCATGGGTCACGTGATCGCGTTTCCGGAGCAGGAGCCCGCACGCCCGGCCGAGCCGGCCGTCGAGCCGCTCTGGCGCGAGGTCGTCGGCAAAGAGCTGCGCGAGGAGCGGCACCGTCAGGAACGCACCCTCGCCGACGTCGCCACCGAGGCGGGCGTCTCGACGCAGTACCTCTCCGAGGTCGAGCGCGGCCGCAAGGAGCCCAGCTCCGAGGTGCTCGGCGCGATCCAGGGCGCCCTCGGCCTGCGGCTCGTCGACCTCACCGCACGCGTGACCCGCAGCCTGGTGACGCGTCCGACGGGTCCCGTGGCGCTCGCCGTCTAGGTCGCCCGCTAGGAGGCAGCCAGCTTGCGGCTGTCCAGCACAGCGTCGACGAGTCCGTAGCCGACCGCCTCCTCGGCGTTGAGCACCAGGTCGCGTCCGGTGTCCTCGCGCAGCCGTTCGACGGTCTGACCGGTGTGCCGGGACAGGATCTGTTCCATCTCCGCACGGAGCCGGACGATCTCCTTGGCCTGGACGGCAAGGTCCGGCAGCGCCCCCTGGCCACCACCGGAGGGCTGGTGCAGCACGACCCGCGCGTGCGGCAGGAGCAGCCGCCGACCCGCTTCGCCGCCGGCCAGCAGCACCGCAGCGGACGACGCCGCCTGGCCGACGCAGATGGTCGCGACCGGCGCGCTGACGTACTGCATCGTGTCGTAGACGGCGAGCATCGCGGTCACCGATCCGCCCGGGGAGTTCAGGTAGAGGTCGATCGGCGAGGCCGGCGCCTCGGACTCCAGGTGCAGCAGCTGGGCGATCACCACGTTGGCGACACCGTCGTCGATCTCCGTGCCGATGTAGATGATCCGGTCGCTGAGCAGCCGGCTGTAGATGTCGACGGCACGCTCCCCGCGCACGGTCTTCTCCACGACGCTGGGGATCGTGTAGCTGCTCATCGCAGGCCCACCGGCTGCGCGAGACGAGCAGGCGTGACGTCGGAGACGTCGGTCAGGATCTGGTCGACGAAGCCGTAGTCCTTGGCCTCGTCGGCGGTGAACCAGCGGTCGCGTACGGCGTCCGCCTCGACCTTCTCCTGCGACTGGCCGGTGTGCTCGGCGATCAGCCGCATCATCACGTTCTTGGTGTGCTCGAGGTTCTCGGCCTGGATCTCGATGTCGACCGCGGTGCCGCCGATGCCGGCCGAGCCCTGGTGCATGAGCACCCGCGAGTGGGGCAGGGCGTAGCGCTTGCCCGGCGTACCGGCCGAGAGCAGGAACTGACCCATGCTCGCCGCGAGACCCATCGCGAGGGTGCTGACGTCGTTGGGGATCAGCCGCATCGTGTCGTAGATGGCGAGGCCGGCGGAGACCGAGCCGCCGGGTGAGTTGATGTAGAGGCTGATGTCGCGGTGCGCGTCCTCGGCGGAGAGCAGCAGCAGCTCCGCGCACAGCCGGTTGGCGATCCCGTCGTCGACCTCCTGGCCGAGCACGATGATCCGCTGGTGGAGCAGGCGGGCGGTGAGCTGGTCGTCGAGTGATCCGGTCGGGATCGGCGGGCTGGTCATGGGGCACCTCCGGTGTCGTGGGTGCTGGCCAGCGTTGCCGCGCGGCCGTCGGCATTCCAGCGGTTCTGCCGTGGGCGGTTCTGCCCTGAGCAGCAAGACCTTGTCATCGGGGCGTCGTGCTTACATGATTACTTCATTACACACTCGCTCAGGAGGCAGGGATGACCACGACCGAGACCGAGATCGCCGGCTGGATCCGGGGACGACTGCCCGATGCCTGGTTCACCGGACCGGCGGAGGTGACCACCGACCGCGAGGAGATCCTGGTCGTCGGCACCCTGGCCGCACCCGAGGGCACGGAGGGCGAGCCGGACGGCGCCGAGGCGACTGCTGCGGCGAAGGGCCGGATCTCGCGGTTCCGCGAGGACACGCGCGAGGAGCGGATCCACATCGCCCGGGAGGCCGAGCACAAGTTCGGCCGCAAGGTGGCGTGGGGCACGGAGTGCGGGCCGGTGAAGGTGGTGTTCACCAACATCGCGGTGCCGGTGATGACCCGGCTGCGCCAGCCCGAGCGGCTGACGCTCGACACCCTCGTCGACGCCGGCGTCGCCCGCAGCCGCGCCGACGCCCTGGCCTGGTGCGTGCGCCTGGTCGGCGAGAACACCGAGGAGTGGCTGGGCAAGCTGCGTGAGGCGATGACCGAGGTGCAGCGCGTGCGCGAGCAGGGCCCTCAGACGTAGGGGGGACGAACTCCCCAGGCATAGAGGGTTTCTGGCAAGTGGATCGGGCGCCGTCTGCCGTTCGACGTCCACAGGCCTTTGTCGAGCGAAGGAATCCACCGACGCCGGCGCGCGCATCGCGGCGCACCACGGGTCGCCACAGGCTGCACGCATGGATCAGGTCATGCACCTCATCGCCGAGACGGGCGTCGCTCTCCGCCGGGAGCTGATCGGCTTCGGCGTCACCGACCGGGAGCTCGCAGCCAGCCTGCGACACGGCGTTCTCCGGCGAGTCCGGCAAGGCGCCTACACCACACCGGATCGCTGGGACACGGTCACCGACGTCGCGCGTCACAAGCTGCGCTGCACCTCGGTGATGCGGTCGCTGGGCCCTCGCGTGGCCCTCTCGCACACGTCGTCACTCGTGATGCAGGACGTGCCTGTCTGGGCAGCGAACCTCGACGTCGTGCACGTGACGCGACTCGACGGCGGCATGGGCCGGACGGACGCCGGCGTCCACCACCACGAGGGCACGATCGATCGCTCCGACCTTGTCCTCACGTCGGACGGCCTCGTCGTGACGTCGTCGGCCCGCGCCGTCATCGAGCACGGCACCCTTCACTCCATGGAGTCCACGTTGGTCTCCGCAGATGCAGCGCTCCATCTGGGCCGTTGCAGCGGTCACGAGCTCGTTGACCAGTTCGCGCGCCTGGAGCGCTGGCCGGGCACCCAGCACCTCCGGATCGTCGTCCGCCTGGCCGACGGCCGCTCCGAGTCACCCGGGGAGACCCGGTCGCGGTTCCTGTGCTGGCGGCACGGGCTTCCCGCGCCCGTGCTGCAGTTCGAGGTGTACGACGAGGACGGCCACCTGATCGGCATCTCGGACTTCGCCTGGCCCGAGCACCGGCTCCTCGGCGAGTTCGACGGCCGGATGAGGTACGGCCGTGGTCTCGCGCCCGGTCAGGACCCGAGCGACGCCGTGTTCGGCGAGAAGCGGCGCGAGGACCGACTGCGCGAGATCACGCAGTGGGCCATGGTCCGCCTGGTCTGGGGCGACCTGGAGCTCGGCGGCTACACGGCGCACCGGATCCGCCGGCTCATGCTGCGCGCGGCTTAGCGGCTAGCGACCGGGCGCGGGCACTTCCGAATCAATGCCGGCGCTTCCAGCGGCGTACACGCCCCTGGAAGACGCGTCAGACGCACTTCGCGAGGTCGGGCGAGACCTTGGTCAGGGCATCGCGGTCCTTCTTCGACTCCTTGTACTTGTCGTCGCGCTCGGCGATCGCCTTGAGCGCGTCGTCCGAGATGTCGGACTTCACGAAGATCTTGGCAGCGCAGTCGGCCTGCTTCTTGGTCAGCTTGACCGTCTGCTTGTCGGTCTTCACGCCCTTCTGCATCGCCTTGGACAGCTCGTCCGCGGAGGGACGACTTCCACCGCACGCCGACGTGGCGAGCAGGAGCGCCACGGCAACGGTTGCACCCAGCTTCTTCACCATCAGGTGTGTCTCCCCGTGCTTGCTGCCGGGACGGGCCCCGGCAGGTCCCCGCAAACCTACCGTCCGCGGGAGGTCGCGAAACCCGCGGCGGGTCAGGGCAGACGACGCTGGTACTGCATCTCGCGGCCCAGCACCCGGTAGCCGAGCCGCTCGTTGACCGCGATCATGTGGGTGTTGGACTCGGCGTTCCAGGTGTCGACCACCTCGACCTGCGGCTCGATCTCGGCCAGCCACAGCACCATCTCCGCCTTCAACAGAAGACCCAGCCGGTGACCGCGGTGGGCGCCCACGACGCTGGTGTCGTGCTGCTCGGCACGCTCGGGCGAGTCCGCGTCGACGGCGACCACGGTGTGCCCGGCCAGCTCACCGCTCTCGCGGTGCCGGGCCACCAGCCGGTAGAACCGCCAGCCGCCGGCCGCCACCGCGTCCTCGTAGGTGCGGATCCGCTCGGGCGAGAACTCCTCGTCCTCGTACTCCAGGTCGTCCATCGGGGCGTCGTTGATCGCCGCTGTCATCTCGACGACCGCGTCGAGCAGCTCATCGGGCGTGCGGCCGGCCAGCCGCAGCAGCTCGTACGGCGCCGCAGCAGCGAGCACCTCGTCGCGCAGCCGTCGCACCTCGTCGAGCGGCACGTCCGGCAGGGGCATGCGGCGCTTGATGTCCTGGGACTTGTGCGCGAACCCGTGGGCCAGCGCGAACGCGTGGCCGGGGGTGCCCTCCCACGCGTCGACGCCGACCAGGTGTCGCCCGGCCGCGGTCACCTCGGCGAGCAGTCCGTCGAGCAGGGCTGCGCCGTGGCCACGACGGCGGTGCTCGGGGAGGATCTTGAAGTCCAGCCAGGCAAGGTCGAGGTTGTCCCACTCACTGCCACCGATCTGACCGAGACCGACCAGCGTCTCCCCGTCGTAGGCGAGGAAGTAGCGGTCGGGCTCGCCGTCCCAGCCGTAGCGGACGTTGCGCTCCATCCGGTGCTCGCTGACCGGGAGCTCCCAGGGCGCGTCGACCGCGTTGCACGGGTTCTCGATGCCGGTCGCGAGCCGCACCGCCTCGGCGTCGTCCGCCGTGAACTCCCTCAGCTCCATGCACGCAGCCTGCCGCAGCGGGGGCACCGACGCACTCGCAAATCGCCACACCCGCCCGAAGTCCCGCGCCGATCCGGTGCGCGAGCACGATCGATACCTCTCCGTGATCCCATCCGGCCGTCACCGGTGCGACATTGGCTGGCGGGGTTGCACGAGGTCGGGGGGTCACGGGGCGATGTGGAAGGTCATCCGCTACCGACGCCTGCAAGCAGTGAGCGTCGCGCTGCTGGCCGCACTCATCACGACCTGCGCCGTGTTCGCGCCGCTGTACGACCGGGCCACGCAGCAGGCGCTGGTCGACGTCCGCCTCGCGCAGGTACCCGAGCAGGTGCGCGGACTCGGCCTGCTGTCCTCTCCCGCTGAGGGAAACAACTTCTCGGGAGCGACGGCCGCCAGCGGAATGCTCGAGCTGCCCAGCCTGGACTCGCTCGTGCCCGCAGACGTGCGTCGCCAGTTCGGTCCGAGGATCGAGAGCTACGGCGCCACCGCGACCGTGCTGCCGGACAAGGCGAGCTCCGGCAGCGGTCCGCTGCTCTGGCGCACCGGCAGCTGCGCTCACGTCACCGTGGTCGACGGCCGCTGCCCCCGCGCGATCGGCGAGATCATGGTCAGCGGCGCCGACGCGCGCGTGTTCGACTACCGGGTCGGCAGCCGGCTGCGCATCGGTGGAGCGGTCTCGAACAGCAACGACGGGCAGCCGCCGCCCTCCGGGGCGCTGCACGTGGTCGGCATCTACCGCCAGCAGGCGAGCGGCTACTGGTTCGGCCGGGTGCTGACCGGTCGGTCCGGGATCGTCGACCGGGCTCCACCGGTGCACCTGCAGCACGACACCTGGCTCACGTCCAGGAGCACCTTCGAGACCGGCACGATCCCCCCGCTCCCCGACCCGAGCACGGCGATCGACTACCCGCTCGACGAGGATCGCACCGGCATCGACCAGCTGCTGCTGCTGGGCCCACGGCTCCAGTCCATCGACCGGGCAGCTCAGACCGCCGCCTCGCTGGGCCAGTACGCGACGACCTACACCGGGCTCCCCCAGCTCGCCTCGGCGGTGGGCAAGGAGCGCGACCAGTCCCAGATCACCATCCCGCTGCTGATGCTCCAGCTCGGACTGCTCGCCCTCGTCGTGCTCTGGCTGGTGCTGGCTGCCGCGACCGAGCAGCGGCGGCCGGAGGTCGCGCTCGCGCTGCTCCGCGGCCGGGGTCGCGCGGGTGCCCAGCGACTGCTGCTGCGTGAGCTGCTCCCCGTCGTCCTGGCCGGGGTGCCGGCCGGTGTGGTGGTGGCGCTGGTGCTCGGCTGGGCCGCGCGGTCGATGTTCCTGCCCGGCTCGGCGCCGTTCGAGATCAGGCTGGCCCCGGTGCTGGCGACGCTCGGCGCTGCGGCGGTGCTGGCGCTGCTCACGGTTGTCGCCGTACGGCGCGTGACGCGGGAGCCGGTCGAGACGCTGCTGCGCCGGGTGCCGACGCGGGCCAGCGGGTGGAGCCTCGGCGTGCTCGAGACACTCGTCGCCGCCGCTTCCGGCACCGCCGTGGTCGCCTTCGTGACCGGCGGCCTCAGCGGCCCGATCGCGCTGGCGGCACCCGCGCTGCTGGCGCTGCTGGTCGGCCTGCTGCTCGCGCACGTGACGGTGCCGATCGCCGCGGCCGCCGGACACCGGCTGCTGCACCGGGGCCGGGTGCGACTCGGCGTCGGGGTGCTGGATGCCGCACGGACGCCGGCCACCCGTCGTACGGTCGCGATCGTCACCGTCGCCACCGCCTTGCTGATCTTCTCCGCCGACGCCCTCGTGGTCGGCGCCCGCAACCGCGCCGACGCCGCGGAGCAGCAGTCCGGTGCGCCACAGGTGGCCACCGTCCTCGACACCGACCTGGTCACGGTCCGCAGCGTCCTCGCGTCCCTCGACCCCGCCGGCAGGTCGGTCACCCCCGTGGTCAAGGTGAGCCCGCCCGGCACCGGAGCGCCGGCGACGCTGGCGGTGGTGCCGGACCAGTTCCGGCACATCGGGCTGTTCCCGGGCCAGGACCCGTTGCGTATCCGCTGGCAGGACATCGCCCCGCCCACGCAGGACCCGATCGAGGTGCGGGGCGAAAGGCTCACCGGCAGCGTCTCGAGCGGGAAGCTGCAGGTCACCGGCCCCGGAGGCGACGTGGCCCCGACGGTCACCCTGAACCTGGTCGACGACCACAACTCCACGCTCGGTGTGCCGCTGGGCACGGTCGCTACCGGCACCCACGCCCGCCGCTTCAGCGCGCCGTTGCACTGCCCCAGCCCCTGCAAGCTGTCGGGGATCACCGTGGCCACCACGCCCGGCAGCTCGCTCCTCGGCACCATCGCCCTCAAGGGCCTCCGCGCCGAAGGCAAGCCGGTCACGCTCGGCCCGGCGACGCAGTGGGACTCCGTCGACGACGCGACCACCGGACAGCTGACCGTCACCTCCACCACTTCCGACCAGATGCGGGTCGGGCTCGACACGTCAGGCGTCAACACGGTGACCGTGCACCAGGCCTGGTTCCCGACGCGGGTGCCCGCGATCGTCGCCGGCCGGCTGCCGGCCGGGAGCCACGGCAACGACTTCACGGCTACTGCGCTGACCGGTGACACGCAGGACGCCCGTCGGGTGGGCCGGGTGCCGCGGGTGCCCGCGGCCCAGCAGGACACGGCGCTGGTCAACCTCGACGTGGTCCAGCGCGGCACCGGGCTCGACCCGGACGCCCAGCTGATGCTCTGGTTCGCACACGAGGACCCGCGGTTGCTGGCGCAGGTGACCAAGGCGATGACGGCGAAGAACATCCGGCTCGGTGACACGCACACCCTGACCGACGTCCGCCGCACGTACGACGAGTCGACGGCCGCCTGGAGCCTCCAGCTCGCGGTGGTGGTCGGGATCGCCGGCCTGCTGACGGGGATCCTGGTGCTGCTGGTGATCGCGGTGACCACCTGGCGGCTCCGGTCGCGCGACTTCGCCGCGCTCCGGATGAGCGGCGTCGGAAGGAGGTCGGTACGACGGATCGCGGTCTCCGAGCAGCTGATCGCGATCGGCCTCGCCGTCGCTGCCGGGGTCGTGTGCGGGGTCGTCGGCGCCCACTTCGCGCTGCCGACCATCCCCCTGTTCGCCACCTCACCTCAGGTCTCGACGCTCGACCTCTCCGCCGCGTGGGGAGCGGTGGCCGTGGCCCTCCTCGGAGCCGTGCTCGTGCTCACGGTCACCGGCGTGCTGATCGGCCGCGCGATCGCCGGACGGTCCACCCTCGAGCGCGTGCGGGAGACGTTGTGACGGGACTGCCGATCCTCACCAGCCGGCTGGTGCACATCTATCACTCCGAGGGCCATGACGTGGCCGCCCTGTCGGGCGTCGACCTGCACGTCGGAGCCGGCGAGCTGATCGGGCTGCTGGGGCCGTCCGGCGCCGGCAAGTCGACGCTGCTGAGCCTGCTCGGCGGCCTGTTCCGGCCGAGTGCCGGCAAGATCCACATCGGCGACCACGAGCTGTCGGCGGTCGCTCCGCGCGAGCTGGACGCGCTGCGGGCCCGGGAGATCTCCCTGATGCTGCAGGGCGCAGCCCGCAACCTGCTGCCCTACTACACGCCGCGGGAGAACGTCGAGTTCGCCCAGCTCGCCGCGCGCGACTCGGGCAAGGAGCTGCCGACGGCCGACGACGTGCTGGAGACGATCGGCCTCGGTCAGCAGGCCGACCAACCGCTGGCGGCACTCACCCCCGGCCACCTCCAGCTGGCCGCGGTGGCGGTCGCCGTCGCCACCCAGCCGGGCGTGCTGCTCGCGGACGAACCGACCAGCCAGCTCGACCACGGCGCCCGTGACCTGGTGCTGGGCACGATCGACCGCGTCAACCGGACCTTCGGCACCACGGTCGTCCTGGTCACGCACGACCCGGACGTCGCGTCGGCGCTGCCTCGCACGATCACGATCCGTGACGGCCGCATCGGCGGCGAGGGTCGCAGCGGTGAGGAGTTCGCCGTGGTCACGGCTGACGGGTTCCTGCCGTTGCCGCTCCACGCGCTCGATGTCCTGCCGCCCGGCACGCTGGTGCGGTTCCATGGCGTCGACGGTGTCTACACCCTGCTCACCGAGCAGGAGCGGACACAGGGCCGGCACCGCGGAACAGCCACCGAGGAGGAGACGTGACCGCGCTTCGAGCGGCCGGGCTACGCGTCGAGTACGGCGCCGTCGTCGCCCTGCACGACATCGACCTCGTGGTCGAGCCGGGCCAGCTGGTCTCGGTGACCGGGCCCTCCGGCGCCGGCAAGACATCGCTGCTCTGGGCGCTGGCCGGCGCGCTCTCCCCCGCCGGCGGCACCGTCCACCTGGGCGACACGGCGGTCAGCGGTCGCGAGCAGGCGTCCGGGCTGGGCATCGCGGTGGTGCCGCAGGGCAACGCCCTGGCCAACGCGCTGACCGCCCACGAGAACGTCCTGGTCCCGCTGCTCGCTGCCGGGGTCACGCCGGCGGATGCTGCCCGTCGTACGTCGCAGGCGCTGGAGCTGGTCGGGCTCGAGGAGTCGGGCGGGCACCTGATCGAGGAGCTCTCCGGCGGGCAGCAGCAGCGGGTCGCGCTGGCGCGGGCGTTCGCGGCCGAGGCGGCGGTCCTGCTCGCGGACGAGCCGACCAGCGACCTCGACGCCGCCAACCGCGAGCGGATGATCGCCGCGCTGCGCGCCGAGGCCGTGCGCGGCGCGATCGTGGTGATGTCGACGCACGACCCCGAGGCGGCCGACCAGACCGACGCCGAGATCGCGCTCGACGAGGGCGCGATGACCTGGGCCCGGCCCATCCCCCGCTCGGTCGTGTGACGTGCGGGATGGGTCCCAGCGATTTACCACGTTCACGTGGTAGATCGCCGCTTCACCACCCAGATCTGGCTGGCGAAGCGGAGAAACAACTGGTGAACGTGGTAAATCCAACCGTGGGATCCGTCATACGCCAGCACCCGGCCCCGCTGCTAGCGTCCGCCACATGCGCTCAGCCAAGGACTTCTTCCGCCCTCTCGCCGTCGGCGCACCTGCTCCCCTGACCGAGATCCCGGCCCGTCCGTCACGCGCGATCCACTTCTTCGACCCGTCGAACCCGAAGATGGCCGCGAAGGTGCCGGACATGATCGGCAGCGTCGACGTCCTGCTCGGCAACCTCGAGGACGCGATCAAGGCCGACAACAAGGAAGCCGCCCGTGACGGGCTCGTCGCCATCGCCCGCGAGACCGACTTCGGGCCCACCCAGCTCTGGACGCGGGTCAACTCGCTCGACTCGCCCTGGGGCCTCGACGACCTGACCACCCTGGTCTCCGAGATCGGCGACAAGCTCGACGTGATCATGGTGCCGAAGGTCGAGGGCGCCGAGGACATCCACTACGTCGACCGGCTGCTCGCCCAGCTCGAGGCCAAGGCGGGCCTGGAGAAGCCGCTGATGGTGCACGCGATCCTCGAGACCGCGCGCGGCATGGTCAACGTCGAGGAGATCTGCTCCGCGTCCCCGCGGATGCAGGGCCTCTCGCTCGGCCCGGCCGACCTCGCCGCCGATCGCCGGATGAAGACCACCCGCGTCGGTGGCGGCCACCCCGGCTACCTGGTGCGCCAGGACCCCGTGGACGGCGACATCGACGCCGCCCGACCGACGTACCAGCAGGACCTCTGGCACTACACCATCTCCCGCATGGTCGACGCCTGCGTCAGCAACGGCATCTACCCCTACTACGGGCCGTTCGGCGACATCGCCGACGTGGTGGCGTGCGAGGACCAGTTCCGCAACGCGTTCCTGCTCGGCTGCGTGGGCACCTGGAGCCTGCACCCGAAGCAGATCGCGATCGCCAACAAGGTGTTCAGCCCC
Source organism: uncultured Actinomycetota bacterium (assembly GCA_963815585.1). GTDB lineage: Bacteria > Actinomycetota > Actinomycetes > Propionibacteriales > Nocardioidaceae > Marmoricola. Next base: position 88,747 of record CAWFHJ010000004.1, read on the forward strand.
TCGGTCGACGACGTCGCGCATGCCCGTCGGGTGGTCGCCGCGATGGGCGACGGCACCGGCGCCGTGATGCTCGACGGCAAGATGGAGGACGACGCCTCGCTCAAGCAGTGCCTGGTGATGGTGCGGCTGGCCGAGCAGCTGGCCGAGGTCGACCCCGAGCTGAAGAAGCAGTACGACGCGATCGAGGTGCCGTCGTGAGTCTCGACAGGCTCGACCACCGGGCGGAGTTCCGTCCCCGCCGCTCCGTCCTCTACCTGCCCAGCTCCAACGAGCGGGCGCTGGAGAAGGCGAAGACGCTGCCGGTCGACGGGCTGATCCTCGACCTCGAGGACGCGGTCGCGCCCGATGCCAAGCCCGCCGCTCGAGACGCGGCGTGCGCCGCGGCGGCCTCCGGCGACTACGGCCGCCGCGAGCTCACGATCCGGGTCAACGGCGCCGACACCGAGTGGCACGACGACGACCTGGAGGCGGCGTGCGCCGCGGGACCCGACGCGATCGTGGTGCCGAAGGTGGGCTCCGCCGACGCCGTCCTGGCCCTGGTCGAGGCGATGGCCGGCTACGACGCGCCCGAGCGGACGAAGCTGTGGGCGATGGTGGAGACGCCCTACGCGATGCTGCACTGCGAGGAGATCGCGGCCGCGTCCGAACGCCTGACGGTGCTGGTGATGGGCACCAACGACCTCGCCAAGGAGCTGTACGCCGAGCACGTGCCGGGTCGGCAGCCGCTGCTCACCGGGCTCGGCCTCTGCCTGCTGGCCGCCCGCGCGACCGGCACCGCGATCCTCGACGGTGTCTACAACGACGTGAAGGACACCGACGGCTTCCTCGCGGAGTGCGCCCAGGGACGCGAGCTCGGCTTCGACGGCAAGACCCTGATCCACCCAGGCCAGGTCGAGGGCGCCAACGCCAGCTTCGCGCCGTCGGAGCAGGCGGTCGACGAGGCGCGAGGGATCCTGCAGGCGTGGGAGGACGGCGCCGGCAGCGGCGTGGTCACCTACCACGGCCGGATGGTGGAGAACCTGCACGTCGAGTCCGCGCAGCGCACGCTGACCATGCACGACACGATCCGCGCACTGGAGTCCGACCAGGCCTGAGTCCCGGGTGCGTTTTGCCGAATTCGTCTGATTTGCGTGTCGACTGGTCCGATACTCGTCAGGTGAGCTCGAACCTGCGGTGCCTCGGCCTCGACACCGAGAGCCAGGCCGACCTCGAGGCCCTGCTGCGCGGCGTCTACCCGGACACGGTGCCGGTCGGCGAGCACGACGGCGTGGTCGCCTGCCGCTGGACCGACGACTCCGGTGCGCGCCTGACGCTCGGGATACGCGACGACGCGATCGCCGATCTGGTCCCGTCGTACGACGCGCGACCGGGCGTCCGCGTGGCCGGGCTGAGCCTGCTCGCCGACGAGGTGGTCGCCGCCGACGTGGTCGACCAGGACGGTGGGCTGCTGACCCGGATGGCGTGTGAGCTCGAGCAGTGGCGTTGCGTCGGCGACTTCAGCGTGACCGGCACCGCCTCGGTGACCGCGTTCGGGATCGAGGTCTCGGTGCACACCGACGAGAGGGCGTACGCCGCCTCGACGTCCAGCCAGCTCGCCGCCGAGGACGTGCGACGCCCGGAGCCGATCCGGATGTCGAGCGAGTCCTTCGTCTCCTACGGGCTCGTGAGCGGCAACGGCGGCGAGCCCCATGCCTACGCCCGGCTCTCCGGCACCGTGCTGGCCGGCACCACCAAGCTCAACACCCGGACCGGCCGGGCCTTCCACGTGGCGCGCGTGCGCAACGTGCTCGGCGAGCTGGACGTCTGCGTCCCGGTCTGCGACCAGCCCGAGGTGCCGATCCCCGGCAACGTGGTCTCCGGCCTGGTCTACGTCGTCGCCTCGCTCGACGCGCTCTGGTCGGCGGCCGAGCCACCCGCGCCCGAGCCGAAGCGCAAGCGACGCTGGTTCCGGCGCTGAGGCTCAGCGGTCGGGCTCGACCCCGGCCAGGAACGCCAGCACCTTCTGCTCCGGCATCTCGCAGGGCCGGAGCCGTGGCTCGCCGTCGACCAGGTACAGGTTCGCGCTGACCAGGTCGGTGCCGCCCAGCTCCTCCGCGAGGATCTTCTGGGTGCGGCCGTCCTGCCCGAGCTGGCGCGTGACGCCGTACCGCCGCCCGTCGTACGACGCCGCGCACCAGCCGAGGGGCAGCCGCTCGAACAGCGCGCGAATGTCGGTCACACCCACATCGTGGCCCACGAGGGCCCTAGCCTGACCGCGTGAGCGACACCTACCACTCCACGCGACTCGGCAGCGCGTACGTGCAGCTCACCGTGGAGAAGCTCCAGGACCGCATCCACGCGCGCTTCCCCGACCGGCACCTCGGCGACGTCGCCGGTGAGCTCGCCTCGACCGTCCCGCAGATCCGGCAGGACTTCGACGACGCGCGGGTGCGCGACCGACGGGCACGCCTGATCTCCCGCGTCGCCAGTGCCGTTGTCCTGCTGTCGGTCCTGGTCGCCCTGGCGATCGCGCTCCGGGACGCCGTCATCAGCGGACCGGGGCACTCCTTCGACTGGGTGCCCCTGGTGGAGAGCCTGGTCAACGACCTGGTGTTCGCGGCGATCGCGGTGTTCTTCCTGTGGGCGGTGCCCGAGCGGCTCCAGCGGCGACGGGTGCTGGCGCTCCTTCACCAGCTGCGCTCGCTCGCGCACGTGATCGACATGCACCAGCTGGACAAGGACCCCGAGCAGGTCAAGCCCGACTACCACCCGACCCCGAAGAGCCCGCCGCACAACCTCGACGCGGAGCAGCTGCACCACTACCTCGACTACTGCAGCGAGCTGCTGTCCCTGGTGGCGAAGACCGCCGCCCTGTGCGCCGAGCACACGTCGGACCCGGTCGTCCTCGGCACGGTGAGCGACCTCGAGACCCTGACCGCCGAGCTCTCCCAGAAGATCTGGGCGAAGATCTCGCTGCTCCCCACCTGAAGGTGTGGCGTGAGAGCCGTCGCGCACCGCGTAGCGTCGCGGTCATGGAGGGGAAGAGGAGCCTGGGCCGGCGGTTCCGGGCCCACGTCAGCGACCCGGTGCACCAGGCCGACGCGCTCCAGATCGCCAAGACCGTCGTCGCCGCCGTCGTGGCCTGGCTGATCGCGATGCGTGTCGCGGGCCACCAGCAGGCGTTCCTGGCACCGTGGTCCGCGCTGCTCACCGTGCACGCCACCGTCTACCGCACGCTCACCCGTGGACTGCAGTCCGTGGGGGCGGCCGTGGTCGGTGTGCTGCTCGCGTTCCTGGTCGGGAGCATCGTCGGGGTCAACGTGGCAACGCTCGCGGTCACGCTGGTCGTCGGCTTCGCTCTCGGCTCGGTGCGTCTCTTCCGCGACGAGGGCCTGGCCGTGTCGACGACGGCCCTGATCGTGCTCACCACCGGCTACAGCACCAGCTCCGGGGCGCTGGCCGAGCGGCTGCTCGACACCAGCATCGGGATCGCGGTGGGCATCCTGGTCAACCTGGTCGTGCTCCCTCCGGTCAACGACCGCGCCGCGGCCCGCCAGGTCGACCGGATCGACGACAAGGCCGGTGAGCTGCTCCGCGACATCGCCGGGGGTCTCGCGGAGGGCTGCGACGCCGACGAGGCGGAGGACTGGGTGGCCCGCTCCCGCGACCTCGACGAGGAGCTCGACCACGCGTGGCGTGCGGTCGACGAGGCCACGGAGAGCGCCCGGCTCAACCTGCGCAGCCGGCTCCGGGGCCGGACCAGCAAGTCGGAGACGTACGCCGACGTGCTGCGGAGGCTGGAGCAGTCGATCGCCGAGATCCGGAGCATGGCCCGCACCCTGGGCATCTCGATCGAGACCTCCTCCTCGTGGGACCCGGTCTTCCGGGACCGCTGGCTGGCGCTGGTGCGCCGTACCGCCCAGGCCGTGATGGACGCCGACGCCGACGAGCTGCGCGACGTCCGCGCCGACCTCGACCAGCTGAGCCGGGACCTCTCCCACGACGAGCTGGCCGCGCTGCACTGGCCGGTGTACGGCGCCCTCCTGGTCAACCTGCGCAACATCATCGAGGCGCTCACGGACGTCGCGTCCGCGAACCCGATCACGCCGGCGGCGCACCACCTGCCCTGAGGCTCAGTCGCCGGCGGTCCGGTAGCGACCCTCGTAGAAGAGCAGCGGGTCGGTCACCTCGTCGTACGACTCGAGCTCCTGCACCCGGCCGAGCACCACGTAGTGGTCGCCGGCCTCGTGCACCGCGTGGATCGTGCAGTCGACGAAGCCGAGGACGCCCTTGAGCAGCGGCGAACCGGTGCGCGGGGTGGGCTCCCAGCCGACGCCCTCGAACTTGTCGACGCCCTTGCTGGCCATGATGTTCGACAGCTCGTGCTGACCGTCGGCCAGAAGGTTGACGCAGAACGAGCCGGCGCGCTCGATCAGCGGCCAGGCCCGCGAGGTCTTCGCCGGGCAGAACAGCACCAGCGGCGGGCTCAGCGACACGGAGCTGAACGACTGGCAGGTCATGCCCACCGGTTCGCCGCCCGACATCGCGGTGACCACGGCGACACCGGTCGCGAACCGGCCGAGCACGGCGCGGAACAGCCGCGCCCGCTCGACGGCGTGCACGTCGTCGCGGTCGAGCAGGCTGGGCTCGCCCGGGCGCAGCTCGAAGTCGAAGTCCCCGAGCCACGAGTCGATCAGCTCCTGGCTGGGCCAGGTCAGGCGCGCGTCGGGTCTGGCGCCCTCCGGCACCTCGCGGTCGCCAGCGTGGTCGGTCACGCGTCCCATTCTCGGGGCTGCCGTCCCATCGAGAACTGGTGCCCCCCCGGTGCGAGACGACAGTGCGTCAGAGCCGGGGCAGCAGCACGGTGACCGTCATCGTGTCCGCGTGGGCGCACAGCCACGGCACCGACCGCCCGAAGGAGCGGTGCTCGCCCCGCGCGCACAGCCGCAGCTCACCTCCGCCACCGACCACGATCGTGCGCACCAGGGACAGCCCCAGCCCGGAGCCGGGCCGGCTGCGGGCCTCGTCCGAGCGCGCGAACCGCTCCGGGGCGAGCTGCAGCATCTGCGGGTCCATCCCGTCCCCGGCGTCACCGACGACCAGGCGCACCCACGCGTCATCGGCCGTCAGCGCGAGGTCCACCGGTGGGCGGCCGTGACGAGCCGCGTTGTCGAGCAGGTTGTCGACCACCCGCACCAGGTCGTGACCGCCGCGGACACGGATCGGCTCCGGCGGCGTGCCGAGGCTGAACGTGAGACCCGGGTCGACGTAGCGACGCAGCTCCAGGTGCCGCTGCAGCAGCGGGCCCACGTCCACGGGCGCGTCGTCCGGCAGCGCCGCCGAAGCGCCCAGCTCCAGCAGCTGCTCGGCGAGGGCGGCCAGTCCGTCGATGTCGGACTCGAGGTCGACGAGCACGGCCTCGTGCTCGGCGACGGTCCGCTCCCGGCGTCGGGCCAGCTGCACCCGGCTCCGCAGCAGCGTGATCGGGGTCCGCAGCTCGTGGCTCGCGTCGTCGACGAAGCGGCGTTCCTCGGCGACCACCTTCTCCAGTGCCGCCAGCATCTGGTTGAGCGTCGTACCCAGCCGGGTGACCTCGTCGTCACGCTCCCCCGGCACCTCGAGCCGCACCCCGGTCGCACCCGCCGCGATGTCGGCGGCCTGGCGCCGGTAGCGCTCCACCGGGGCCAGCGCAGCCCGCGCCAGCCGGTCACCGACGAACGACGTGACCAGCAGGGTGGCCACGCCCGTGACGGCCAGCTGCAGCAGCAGCTCGCGCAACGCCTCGTCGCGCTTGTCGCGACGGACCCCGACCAGCAGGACGTCACCGGAGCTGCCGTCGACGGACGTGAGCAGCACCCGCAGCGGTCGGTCGGACGGCGGCAGCATCGACCCGACGTCGAGCCGGGACGACCCGCCCGCGGCTTCGCGCACCTGGTCGGCGGTGACCAGCGTCCGGGACGTGTTGCCGCTGCGGGGATGGCCGTCGGAGGTGAGCACCTGGTACGTCACCCCCGCGGACTCCACTGCCGACTGGTCCCGCACCCGGCCGTCGCGCACCAGCGGCCGGATCGCCGCCGAGGCGCGGTCGACGTCACGGTTCAGGCTCCGGTCGAGGGCGAACTGCACGCGCCAGAACACGAACGTCCCGGCCGCGACGAGCAGCACCAGCATCGCCAGGGAGAAGCCGGCCACCAGCCGGGTCCGGAGCGGCAGCCTGGCGAGGCGCCCGGGCGCGCTCACGCGGTCTCGACCCGGTAGCCGACGCCACGCAGGGTGGTGATCGTGCTGGTGCCGAACGGCCGGTCGATCTTGCTGCGCACGCCGGCCAGGTGCACGTCGATCACGTTGCTGCGAAGGTCGGGCTCGCCGTCCCAGACCTCGTCCAGGATCGTGTACCTGCTGACCACGTGACCGGCCCGGGTCACCAGCAGGTGCAGGATGTCGAACTCGCGGGCGGACAGGGTGATCTCGGTGTCCCCACGGAACACCCGCCGCGAACGCGGGTCGACGGTCAGGTCACCGACCACGACCGGATGCCCCTCCCCTGCGTCGCCCCGCCGGGTCAGTGCCCGGAGCCGGGCAAGCAGCTCGTCGATGTCGAACGGCTTCGGCAGGTAGTCGTCGGCACCGGCGTCCAGGCCGGCGATCCGGTCGCGCACCTGTCCGCGCGCGGTCAGCATCAGGATCGGGACCACCACGCCCGACGCCCGCAACCTCCGGCAGACCGACACCCCGTCGATCCCGGGCAGCATCCAGTCCAGCAGCAGGGCGTCGTACGACGCGGCGCCGGTGAGCGCCTGCTCCAGCGCCGACCTCCCGTCGAGCACGGCGTCCACCTGCCAGCCGGCCTCGGTGAGCGTCTGCACGAGGACGCCCGACAGTCGGCTGTCGTCCTCGGCCACCAGGATCTTCACGGGCCCAGCGTGCACCATCGCTCCACGCCTTCATCTGGGCTTCATCCGCTGTTCATACCGTGAGGGACATGACGCTCTCCGATGCACTGGGACTGGCCGGCCGGGCCGGGCTCGACGTGCTCTGCCTTCTCGCTCTCGTCGGCGTGCTCTACCGGCGCCGGGTCACCGCGCCCGAGATGACGCTGGTCTTCACCGCCCTCAACGTGGGTCTGTTCGTGGCGGTGTCCGTGATCGGCACCGGTGACTTCCCGACCGGGATCGGGTTCGGTCTCTTCGGGCTGCTCAGCCTGGTCCGGCTGCGGAGCGCGGCCTTCACGCTGCGTGACATCGCCTACACGTTCGCGGCCCTGGTGCTGGCCCTCGTCAACGGGCTGCCCGGACGGAACCTGCCCGCCGTGGTGGCGCTCGACCTGCTGGTGCTGGTCGCACTCTGGCTGGTCGACGAGTCCAAGCGCACCCAGGCCACCCGGCTGGTGCGGCTGACCCTGGAGCAGGTGTTCACGGACACCGACGCGTTGCACGCGGAGCTGCACCGCCGGCTCGGCACCGAGCCGCTCGGGATCGCGATCGACGGCATCGACTGGGTGCGCGAGACGACCCGGGTGACGGTGCGGCTGGCGATGGTCGAGGGCGCCTGGACCGGCCCCGAGCAGACCGCGCTCGAGGAAGAGCTGGAGGCCCGCGATGTGCGGTGAGGGCTGCCGGCTGGTCACCGACCTCGGGCTCGACCGGTTCGACCCGGTCGGACTCGACGAGCTGAACGCGCACGCCGCGGCGCTGCACCGGATGGACCGCAAGTACCTGGTGTCCCGGGCGGACGCGGCCACGGTCCTGGAGCAGCTGATCGGGTCGCACCGGATCCTGCGGATCGGCGAGCGGCTCACCACGTCGTACCGGAGCACCTACTTCGACACCGACGACCTCGCGGCCTGCCGGCACCACCTCCAGCGCCGACGACGCCGGTGGAAGGTGCGCAGCCGGCTGTACCTCGAGGACCAGCGCTGCCAGCTGGAGGTGAAGACCACCTCGGCGCGAGGGATGACGATGAAGACGATCTCCCCGACCGCGAGCACCGCCTACGGCCGGCTGGACGACGGTGGCGCGGCGTTCGTCGACGCCACGCTGCGCGAGCAGCGCCTCGGCCCGGTCGGCGACCTGCTGCACCCGACGGTCGAGGTGACCTATGAGCGCGCCACCCTGACCGACCTCGGATCCGGGGTACGGGTCACCATCGACTCCGGCGTCGAGTCGCACGGCCGAGCGGGCAGGGTCTGGCTCGATCCCGACGTGCTCGTGATCGAGACCAAGGGCCACCTGCGTGCGGGTCTGGCAGACCGGGCGCTGCTCGACGTCGGAGTGCGCCCGCGCCGGTTCAGCAAGTACGTCTCCGCGGCCTCGGTGCTGCACGGCGAGCTGCGCGACAACGACGTACGCCGGATGCTGGGTCGCCAGCTCCACGTCGCACTCACCGAAGGAGCATCGGCATGAGACGTCCCCGCGCACGCTACCTCGCGGTCACCGTCGTCGCCGTGCTGTCCGTGGCTGCCGGTGCCGTCGCGCCGCTCCTTGCCAGCCCGTCCGCCAAGGACCGGATCGCCGCCGCGCCGCCACCGCCCCTGTTCAGCACGGCGCAGGCCTCACGCGTGGACACGCTCGTCGACCCGGGCAGTGCCACCGCACACCGGATGATGCACGCGTGGTGGTCCGGTCACGGCCAGATGCGCGATGACGCCGCCTTCACCGCCTGGCTGGAGCGGCACTTTCCCAAGCCACCGGCCACCGCGGCGCGCAAGGCCGAGATGACCGAGGTCGAGCGGCTCGACCGGGAGCGGTCGCCGGCCGGGGTCCGGGCCGCCTCCTGGCTGGAGCTGTTCGGCAAGAAGGACATCTGGAAGCTGTACGCCCACGACCAGGCCGAGCTGCTCACCACCTCGGCCGGCGACCGTCGCAAGCAGGACGTCAAGGACCTGTTGAAGATGTCCAAGACCGTCGCCGATGCCTTGGGCACCCGCTTCCAGCAGTCCGCGCCGTACGTCCTCGAGCCGCGGCTGCGCCCCGACCACACGGTCACCGCGGGCCAGGTGTGCCCCTGCTCGTACCCGTCGCGGCACGCGAGTGCCGGCGCCGCCAGCCGGACCTACCTGGGCCACCTCGACCCGGCGCGCACCGCCGACTACCGGGCGACCGAGGACCAGGTGGACTACTCGCGGATCTACATGGCCGGGCACGTCGCCAGCGACATCTCCGGCGGCGCGCTCCTGGGCGACATGGTCGGCGAGTACTTCCTGGTCACGAGGCAGGGCGTCTCGCCGTCGGGATAGTCCCGGCCATTTCGCACCTCACGGGGCCCCTGCGGCATGTCGTTTGGCCGGGACTACCCGGGGCTTGACCCCAATCCGGTGGACCGACGGCGGGCTGGCCGGTGGAATGGTCCGATGCGCATGCACGAGGACCAGGTGGACACCTCGGTCGACCTGGTCCGGGCGCTGTTGCGCGAGCAGTTCCCGCAGTGGGCCGACCTCCGGGTGACCCGGGTGACGGAGTTCGGGACGGACCACGCGCTGTACCGGATCGGCGACGACCTCGTGGCGCGGTTGCCGATCATCCACTGGGCGGTCGACCAGGTGGAGAGCGACCGGCGCTGGATGCCGGTGCTCGGTCCGCGGCTGCCGCTCCAGGTCCCGCAGCCGGTGGCCGTCGGCACGCCGGGGCTCGGCTATCCGTACTCGTGGCTGGTCGTCGACTGGCTGTCCGGGCAGCCGCCGACGCACGAGTCGCTGGACCAGGTCGGGGCGGCCGACGACCTCGCCGGCTTCGTGCGGGCGCTCCATGCCCAGGACACGACGGGCGGGATGCTCAAGCAGGGCCTGGACCGCGGCGTACCGCTCGCGTGGCGCGACGCCGAGACCCGGGCAGCGATCGAGCAGGAGAGGACCCGGGTCGACGCACCGGCGCTCCTGGCAGCCTGGGAGGACGCTCTCGCCGCCGACCCGTGGAACGCACCACCGGTCTGGATCCACGGCGACCTGCTGGCCGGCAACCTCCTCGCGCACGACGGACGGCTGACCGGCGTGATCGACTTCGGCGCCCTCGGGCTCGGAGATCCGGCGGCCGACGTGGCGCCTGCCTGGTCGGTGTTCGACGCCGACGGGCGCGATCGCTACCGCTCCGCCCTGGGGTACGACGAGCACACCTGGCGGCGTGGCCGCGGCTGGGCGATCACCACCTCCGTGGTCGGTCTCGACTACTACGCCGAGACCGTGCCGGCCTTCACCCGCCGTGGACTGCGCACGATCGGCGAGGTGCTGGCGGAGGGACTCCGGTGAGCCGCTCCGGCCCCGGCGCCACGATCGGACCCGCTCTCGGGCTGGGCTACGTTGCCATCTAGGACCTCGACTCCCCGGAGGAATGGATGCCGATCGATCCCGATGTCGCCGTCGGAGCCGCACTGCCGGAGATCGCGTTCAGCTGGACCGAGTCCGACGTGCTGCTCTACCACCTCGCGATCGGTGCCGGCGCGGCTCCGGGCGACAACGTCTCCGAGCAGGCACTGCGCTGGACGGTCGAGGGAGACCGGCTCCAGGTGCTGCCCTCGTTCGGGATCGTCTCCCCGACGTTCCACCTCACCGAACCGCCTCCCCTCGAGCTGCCCGGCTGTGACATCAACCTGTCCCAGGTGCTGCACGGCACCCAGTCGATCGACGTGCACCGCCCGATCCCGACCAGGGGGGCGGCCACCGTGGCGACCCGGATCACCGACGTCTGGGACAAGGGCAAGGCTGCGGTGATCGTGCAGGAGGGCACCGCCACCGCCGAGGACGGGAGCGCCCTGTGGACCACCCGATCGTCGATCTTCGTGCGGGGCGAGGGTGGATGGGGCGGTGACCGGGGTCCCTCCAGCAGGCTCGAGGCGCCCGCGCACGAACCCGACCTCGACGCGTCGTACCGCACCACACCCCAGCAGGCGCTGCTCTACCGGCTCTGCGGCGACCGCAACCCGCTGCACTCCGAGCCGGCGTTCGCGAAGGCGGCTGGCTTCCCGGCGCCGATCCTGCACGGGCTCTGCTCCTACGGCATCGCGCTCCGCACCGTCGTCGACGGCCTGCTCGACGGTGACGCCGCCCAGGTGCGGCGCGTCGACGCCCGGTTCACCGGCATCGTGTTCCCCGGCGAGGCGATCCGGGTGCGGGCCTGGGCTGATGGCGCCGAGGTCCGGGTCGAGGCCACCGTCGCCGACGGCGAGCGCGCCGGATCTCCGGTGCTGTCGGACTGCGTAGTGTCGCAGGCATGACCGTTCTCGACGGCTGGACCCTCGGCGAGCACGAAGCGTCCGGAGTGACCCATCCGACGTACCGGAGGGGAACCGGACCCGGGGTGATCCTGATCCACGAGATCCCGGGGATCACGCCCGACGTGATCACCTTCGCCAAGGAGCTCGTCGACGCCGGTTACACGGTCGTGATGCCGCACCTGTTCGGCACCCCCGGCGTCGGGATGAACCCGCTCTCCGTCGGCAACGCGATCCGGCAGGTCTGCGTCAGCAACGAGTTCACCAAGCTGGCCAAGGGCGTCACGGCGCCGGTCGCGACCTGGCTGCGCAGCCTGGCCCGTGAGCTGCACGCGGAGCTCGGCGGACCCGGCGTGGGTGCGCTCGGCATGTGCTTCACCGGCGGGTTCGCGCTGGCAATGATGGTCGACGACTCAGTTGCCGCACCGGTCGTGGCACAGCCGTCCGCGCCGTTCGCGATCGGCAGGACCCGCGGCGCCGATCTCAACCTGAGCCCGGCCGACCTCGACACGGTCAAGCAGCGGGCCGCCGACGGCTGCCCGGTGCTCGGCGTGCGCTACCGCAAGGACCCGGCGACCGGCAGCCGGTTCGAGACCCTGACCCGCGAGCTCGGCGAGGGCTTCGTCCGCGTCGAGCTCGAGGGGCGCGGGCACTCCACCCTCACCGCCCACCGGCAGCAGGTCGCGGTCGACCGGGTGCTCGCGTTCTTCGGCGAGCGGCTCAGGGACTCGCGGGGCTGACAGTCGCGCGAGATGTCGGCACGTCGACCTGTTGCGCCTCGCCGGCTTGCTGCCGGGGAAGCCGGACGAACAGCCGCATGTCGACCTCGACGTTGTCGACACGGACCCCCCACGCCTCCTGGAGGCGCTGCATCCGCTCCTGGAGCAGCTCGGCCACCACGTCGGAGCCGCTCAGCAGCTCATCGGCGGTGACCACCCCGGTGATCTCCCGGAGCCCATGCACCGCGACGTGCTCGAGGTTGCGGTGCAGGTCCTCCACGGCGTACGACGCCCGGACCGGGTCGAGGACCTGGAACCGCAACCGTGCCGATGCGAGCAGCTGCACCTCGTCGACCGACCGGAAAGGCTCGGCTCGCAAGGTGAACTGGCGGGGCATCAGCTCCACGAGGCGGACGTTCTCGACCAGCGGTAGGACGAAGCCGACGCGGAACCGCAGCGTGCGTCGGTAGGCACCGGAACGTTCGACCATGCCGGCGCGGCCGGCGGGGACGTAGCGCGTGCCCAGCGCCAGTGTCACGAGCACGAGCCCTGCTGCAATCACAGGCAACATTTCTTGCGACCCCCGTCATCCCCGCCAGCCCCACGTGGCCCCCACCACGTGCCGAGCTCAGGTGAATAGTGACGGTCTACGGACGAATTGGAAATGACCCGTTCGCGCCGTGTCCGAAACGTCCGGAATGCTGCCCCGATTGGTCCGCTTCCTCCGGGTCAGTTGCCTAGTCAGGCTGGCCCGTGGAGAGTGATCGGCATGGCATCCGACCTCGACATCCGGCAGCACATCACCGACCTGATCGCGGAGGAGCGCGATCTGCGCGACCGCCTGGCGAAGGGCGAGATCAGCAAGGAGGAGGAGCACCAGCAGCTCCGTCGGGCCGAGGTCGAGCTCGACCAGTGCTGGGACCTGCTCCGCCAGCGTGACGCCCGCCGCGAGTTCGGCGACAACCCCGACCACGCCGCCGTACGCGACGAGGGCACGGTGGAGAACTACCGGGGCTGATCCCGCAGCAGGGTCACCTCGACACTCTTGAGCTCGAGCCCCCACCGCGGCACGATCTCCGCGAGCACACCGCGCAGCTGCTCGGTCACGGCGCCGCTGCTGGTCAGCAGGTCCTCCGTGCCGCGTTCGCCCGTGAGGTTGCGAAGTGTCGTGAGAGCCAGCTGCTGGACCGCCTCGCTGTGGTCGGCGATCTCGTACGTCGCCGCGCGCGCGTCCACCACTGCGTAGCCGATGTCGCCCTCGGCGAGCACCGTCGCGTCGGCGGTCACCAGCGGGACCTGGGACAGGTACGCGTGCTTCTCCGACAGGTCGACCGCACGGATCCGGTCACCGGGCAGAACCAGGTGCAAGCCGGGAGCGAGCGTCCGGTGGAAGCGACCGAGCCGCTCCATCACGCCCGTCGTACCACGCGGGACGCGCCGCACCGAGAGCAGCAGGAAGCAGATCGCGACCAGCACGAGCAGGCTGATGACGATCACCGCGGAGGCCATCGCGACAGGATAGGACCGCTCGCCGACAACGGTGCGGCCGGCGATCGGGTGCCGGGGTTGAGGAGGTTGTTCGGCCCCAGCCCGGTGGTTGAGGGGGTTGTTCGGCAACCATCTCGAACCCCCTGCACTCCGGTGGTCGAGCTTGTCGAGACTTTCTTGAAATACTTCTCCACAGCGCCCGAAATGGCCTGGTTCCGAGGGCAAGAACTGTCGGTGCCGGGTGCCAGAATTCCCTGTATGGCAACGGCATTCGACGAAGGCGAGACCCACCCGGTCGCGGCCGTCGTCGCGCGTTCCCACGCCGATCTCGACGACCTCGGCGAACCCCGCCTCTGGTCCATGACCGACACCGAGCTCGCAGCAGCGCTGCCCGAGATCACCCGGCTCGCCAACCGGATCCACGCCCTCGAGCTCACCGCCGCCCACGCCGCCGAGCACCCGTTCGCTGGGCACCGAGGTCGGTGCCGCCGACACCGGCATCTGGTGGGCCAACCAGACGAGGCAGACCCGACGCGCCGCCAAAGCCCGGCTCAAGCTGGCCGGCGTCCTCGACCAGCACGCAGCACCACCCGCACCGCCCTGGCCGCCGGTGCGGTCGCGGAGGACCAGGCCGCGGTGATCGTCACCGCGGTCGACCAGCTCCCCACCATGCAGGCCGAGGCCGAGACCGAGCTGCTCCGGCTCGCGCAACATCACGACGCCGGTGAGCTCAAGGTCCTCGCCAAACGGATCCTGGGACCGTCGCCCCCGAGATCGCCGAAGCCCACGAACGCGAAGCCCTCGAACGAGAAGAGGAACGCGCCGCCGAAGCCTGCCGGTTCACCATCTCCGACGACGGCCACGGCCAGTGCCACGGCCGGTTCACCCTCCCCTCGGCCGTGGGCGCCATCGTTGAAGCAAGCCGTGCTCGCGATCAACTCACCCCCAGCACCGCCACCACACCGGCACCCCCAAAGGTCTCGGGCACGCGTTCAGCGAGTACGTCACCCGCTACCCCATCGACCGGCTCCCCAAAGCCGGCGGCGTCGACGCCACCGTCGTGGTCACGATGACCCTCGACCAGCTCGAAGGACGACTCGACGCCTCCGGGATCGCCACCCTCGACACCGGCGAGCCGATCACCGCCCACCTCGCCCGCAAGCTCGCCTGCGAAGCAGCAATCATCCCCCTCGTGCTCGGTGGCGACTCCGAGATCCTCGACCAAGGCCGCAACTCCCGGTTCCACAAGATCGCCCAACGGATCGCGATCCGGGTCCGCGACAAGCACTGCACCGCCGAGGGCTGCGACTGGCCAGCCGCCATATGCCACGTCCACCACAACCAGCCCTGGGCCAAAGGCGGCAGAACCACCGTCGCCGACGGACGTCTCCTCTGCCCCCGCCACCACTCCTACGCGCACTCACCCAAGTACACGATGAAGACCATCCCCAACGGACGCGTCATCTTCAGCCGGACCTGAACGCCAGACCCGTCGGACGACCGGATCTGCCGATGAGAGGGCTTCCTAGGATGTACAGACATGGGAGTGACCATTCGGACGGCTACTACTGACGACCTTGACGGGATCGTCGCGTTCGGTTCAGCGGTGGTTCCGCAGTACTACACGCCGATCCTCGGTGAGAGAGCCGCTCACGAGCAGTTGGCGTGGTGGACACGAGAACGCCTGTCACCCGCCGTTCAAGCCGGCCGCCTCCACGTCGCCAGCACCGCGGATGGCAACGTTGTGGGGGTGTGCCAGACCGGTGAATTAGCGCACGACCAGGTGATCTGGAAGTTGTACCTCGCACCGGAGTACCGGGGGCGTTCCCTGGGCGTTGAGCTCCTCCGTCACGCGGTCGCCCTGCTCCCGGACGGGGTGGATCACGTCGACGTTGAACACTTCGCCGGCAACGTTGGCGCGGCCAAGTTCTATGACCGCGAGGGGTTTGCGGTGATCCGGACGGACCCCGCTCCCTCGGGCGAGTCACCCAACGCCGCGATCGTCTGGCGTCGGCTGCCACTGCCATAGCGCACGCACATGCCGGCGCTATCCGGGCGCACCCACGTGCCGATGACAGTGCATCGCATGCCCTCGGTTCAATGCGAACTTGAGCCGCCTATTCGCGCCGCGAGGTGCTCAGCGGTGTTCCGCGCTTCGTCCTGTCGCCCAGTCCAGTCGTCGTTCCGGTCCCCTGCGTAGCCCATCGCTGCCAAGGTCAGCACCGACCTGTGGGGCTCGGGAAGACTCGGCAGAATCCATTCGACGGCTTCGTCCTTCGCGACGATGTGGCCCGTCTCGACGGTGAGCACCATGCGAGCCAGGGTGAGCAGCACATTGCGTTCGTCTCCCACCAGGTCGGACATGAGCGCGGGGAGGCTGTCATGGATCGACCTGAGTAGATCTGCAACAGGCACAGGACTCAGCAGGTCCCCAGGCAGCGGGCCATGCAGGCACTCTGCGTGTTGTTGAACGGTCGTCAGCAGCACGGTCAGATCGGGGTTGACGTGCCGCTCGGGTACCGCGTCAAGGTACTGATCCCGCAGCCACTCTCCGTACAGGAAGTCGCACACAGGCGGATAAGTCCACGGAACGACGTCTTCAAGCACCAGTGAGGTCAACTCAAGCGGACGCCCCGGCGTGACGGTCGCCCTTCGACCGGAGAACTGCAGGAGGAAGTCGACGAGGTCACGTCGCTCGCCCCCCGACAGCGACCGTCGGGTGAGGACCAGCACGTCGATGTCGCTATCGGGACGAAGGCCACCCATCACCGACGAGCCGAAGAGGAACACGCCCAGCACGTTCCCGGGGTTCGCTTCGCTGAGGTACTCCCTCAGCCTCACGATCACGGACTCCACGCGGAACATCCTCTTGGGAAGGCTGTGGGAGGTCAAAAGACCTCGGGACGCCCGGATCTGCGCTGTCCGCGCGCGGTTGCCGCTGAGCGGTTGCTCAGGCGGTGCTCTCAAGACGCGTGTCACGCTTGCGGCATGGACGGTGAAGGGGCTGCTCGCCAATGTCCTGGACGACGTCGCCAGCGTGGTCGGGGCAGAGGTCGTGCTTCTCACTCGTCTATCCGGAGGCCTCAACGCGGGTGCCATGCGCCTCCAGTTGACCCGAGGGGCGAATGCAGTGCTCAAAGCAGAGCCACGGACACACCCCAATCACCTCCACGAGACGTTGCGAGCCCAG
>CAWFHJ010000005.1:0-250738 GCA_963815585.1 uncultured Actinomycetota bacterium
GGTCGTAGGGCACGAGCCGCCAGTCGAAGTGCGTCGACCGGGACAGCGCCTCCAGCGCCGGGCTGGGCCCGCCCGCGAAGCGACCGCCCCAGAGCTTTCCCTGATTGGTGGTGCTCATCAATCCGTCCCGAACTCCATGGCGGCGTGGTCCAGGGCGGCCTCGCTCTCGTCGCCCTCGGCGGAGGGGTTGCGGGAGATCCGGTCGCCGCCGCCGGTCTCGAGCTCGCCCAGCAGCGCGCCGTTCTCGACCAGCACCTGGCCCTGGTCGAGCGGCTGCGCGGCGTAGAGCTCCAGCTTGGAACGGGAGTCGGCGATGTCGAGGTTGCGCATGGTCAGCTGGCCGATCCGGTCGACGGGTCCGAACGCCGCGGACTCGGTGCGCTCCATCGACAGCTTGTCGGGGTGGTAGGAGAACGAGGGTCCGTCGGTGCGCAGGATCGAGTAGTCCTCGCCGCGGCGCAGCCGCACGGTCACCTCGCCGGTGACCAGCGAGGCGATCCAGCGCTGGATCGCCTCCCGCTGCATCAGTGCCTGCGGGTCGAGCCAGCGGCCCTCGTAGAGCAACCGGCCGAGCCGGCGACCCTCGACGTGGTACATGGCGATGGTGTCCTCGTTGTGGATCGCATTGAGCAGGCGCTCGTAGGCGAGCCAGAGCAGCGCCATGCCCGGCGCCTCGTAGATGCCGCGCGACTTGGCCTCGATCACGCGGTTCTCGATCTGGTCGGACATGCCCAGCCCGTGGCGGCCGCCGACGACGTTCGCCTCGTGCACCAGCGCCACCGGGTCGTCGAAGCGGACGTCGCCGATCGCGACCGGGCGTCCGGCCTCGAAGCGGATCGTGACGTCCTCGGGGGCGATCTCGACCAGCGGGTCCCAGAACTTCACGCCCATGATCGGCTCGACGGACTCCAGCGAGACGTCGAGGTGCTCCAGGGTCTTCGCCTCGTGGGTGGCGCCCCAGATGTTGGCGTCCGTGGAGTAGGCCTTCTCCTGGCTGTCGCGGTAGGGCAGGTCGCGGTCGGTCAGCCACTGGCTCATCTCGTGCCTGCCGCCGAGCTCGGTGACGAAGTCCGCGTCCAGCCACGGCTTGTAGATCAGCAGCTCGGGGTTGGCGATCAGGCCGTAGCGGTAGAAGCGCTCGATGTCGTTGCCCTTGAACGTCGACCCGTCGCCCCAGATGTCGACGCCGTCCTCGTGCATCGCCCGCACCAGCAGGGTGCCTGTGACGGCACGACCGAGCGGCGTGGTGTTGAAGTAGGCGCGGCCCCCGGAGCGGATGTGGAAGGCGCCGCAGGCCATCGCGGCGAGACCTTCCTCGACCAGGGTGCGTCGGCAGTCGACGACCCGGGCGATCTCGGCGCCGTACTGCTGGGCGCGGGCGGGGACGCCGCTGACGTCGGGCTCGTCGTACTGCCCGAGGTCGGCGGTGTAGGTGCACGGGATCGCGCCCTTCTCGCGCATCCAGGAGACGGCGACGGACGTGTCGAGCCCGCCGGAGAAGGCGATGCCGACGCGCTGGCCGACGGGGAGGGAGGTCAGGACCTTGCTCACAGTGATTCCTTGAGGACGTCGGGGTGGTGGTGGCTGGCAAGGTCGAGCAGACGTCGCGCCAGGGCGTCACCGTCGGGCTCAAGGCCGATCACCAGGATCGTGTCGTCGCCGGCGATGGTGCCGAGGACATTGCCCAGGTCGGCCTTGTCGAGGGCCGAGGCCAGGAACTGCGCGGCGCCCGGCGGGGTGCGCAGCACGACGAGGTTGCCGGAGGCCTCCGCGCTGACCAGCAGGTCGGTCGCGAGCCTGGCCAGCCGGCTCTCGGCGGCAGCCGAGTCGCGAGGACCGACCGGGGTGCGGTCGCCACCCTCGGCGGGTACGGCGTAGACCAGCGCGCCGCCGGAGATGCGCACCTTCACCGCGTCGAGGTCGACCAGGTCGCGCGACAGTGTGGCCTGGGTGACCGTGACCCCGGCGTCGGCCAGCAGGTCGGCGAGCTCGGTCTGCGATCGCACCGGGGTGCTCTCCAGGAGCTCGACGATCCGCTGCTGGCGCGCGTTCTTGGTGATCGGGCTCTGCGCAGCACTGGTCATGTCGTCTCCTGCGGCGTCCGGGTCTCGACGCGCTCGCTGGCGCTCGCTGCTCGACCGCCGGAGGGAAGCGCGGCGCTGGTCACGAGTGCTCCAGGAGCCAGGCCAGGACTGCCTTCTGCGCGTGCCGGCGGTTCTCGGCCTCGTCCCAGACCACGCTCTGCGGGCCGTCGATCACCTCGGCGGTGATCTCCTTGCCGCGGTAGGCCGGCAGGCAGTGCAGCACGATCGCGTCGGGCTTGGCGTGCGCGAGCAGGTCGGAGCTCAGCTGCCAGGCACGGAACACCTCCGAGCGGTCGGCCGACTCCTCCTCCTTGCCCATCGACACCCAGGTGTCGGTGACCACGACGTCCGCACCGGTGGTCGCTTCGACGGCGTCCTGCACGTACTGCGCGGAGCCGCCGGTCTCCTCGGCGATCTGCTGCGCACGGAAGAGGATCTCCGGGTCGGGCTCGAACCCCTCCGGCCCGCTGACCGTGACGTGCAGCCCGGCGGTGGTGCCGGCCAGCAGGAACGAGTGCGGCATGTTGCACGCGGAGTCACCGAGGAACGTCAGCCGCAGCCCGGCCAACGTGCCCTTGTGCTCAGCGATCGTCTGCAGGTCGGCGAGGAGCTGGCAGGGGTGGAACTGGTCGGTGAGGGCGTTGACGACGGGTACGCCGGCGTACGCCGCCATCTCGTCGATCCGGGACTGGTCACCGGTGCGCCAGACGATCATCGAGGTCTGCCGACCGAGCACCCGCGCAACGTCGGCGATGGACTCGCGGACACCGATCTTCGCGAGGTTGCCGTCGACCACCATCGGGTAGCCGCCGAGCTCGGCGATGCCTGCGACGAACGACGCCTGGGTGCGCAGCGTCGGCTTGTCGAAGACGATGCCGACGGTGCGCGGGCCGGCCAGCGGCTTGGCGTCGTACGGCGCCGCCTTCAGCTCTGCGGCCAGCGCCAGCACCTCGGCCTGCTCGGTCGGGGTCAGGTCGTCGTCGCGCAGGAAGTGTCGGATCGCGGGCGTGCTCATCTCAGGACTCCTCGTGGGCGGTGGCGAGAATGGCCGGCCAGGCGGCCAGGAACTCGTCCGCATCCTGCTCGGTCAGCACCAGTGGTGGCGCGAGGCGCACCCGGTCGGGGGTGCACATGTTGATGATGAAGCCGACGTCCTGAGCGGCCTGCACCACGGCCGCGGCCACCCCGCTGTCGAGGCTGATCCCGATCAGCAAGCCCTCGCCGCGCACCTCGGTGACGTGGTCGTGCGCGAGACCGTCGCGCAGGTGCTCGCCGAGCGTGGTCACGTGGTCGAGCAGCCCCTCGGCCTCGATCGTGTCCAGCACCGCGAGCGCCGCCGCGGCCGAGACCGGGTTGCCGCCGAACGTGGTGCCGTGGTTGCCGGGCTCGAGGAGGGTGCCGGCGTCACCGAAGGCAAGACAGGCACCGATCGGGATGCCGCCGGCCAGCCCCTTCGCCAGGGTGACCAGGTCCGGCTCGACGCCCGCCTCCGTGGCCGCGGCGAACCAGCGGCCGGTGCGACCGATCCCGGTCTGCACCTCGTCCAGCCAGAGCAGGGCGCCGTGCTCACGGGTGATCCGGCGGGCCGCAGCCAGGTAGCCCTCGGGAGCGACGTTGACACCGGCCTCCCCCTGCAGCGGCTCGAGCACGACGGCCGCGGTGTCGTCGGTGACCGCGGCGGCCAGCGCGTCGGCGTCGCCGTACGGAACGAACGTGACGTCGCCGGGCAGCGGCTCGAACGGTTCACGGTAGGCGGCCTTCGAGGTCAGCGCGAGCGAGCCCATCGTGCGGCCGTGGAACGAGTCCTCGGCGGAGACCAGGTGGGTGCGGCCGGTCTTCCGGGTGGCCTTGAGCGCAGCCTCGTTGGCCTCGGCGCCGGAGTTGGTGAAGAACACCTTGCCGGGGCGGCCGGCGAGCGCGAGCAACCGTTCGGCGAGCGCCACCTGCGGCTCGGTCGCGAAGAAGTTCGAGACGTGCCCGAGGGTCTCCAGCTGGTGGGTCACGGCCGCGACCAGCGCGGGGTGGCCGTGGCCGAGGGCGTTGACGGCGATGCCACCCAGCAGGTCGAGGTACTCCTTGCCGGTGTCGTCCCAGACCCGCGCGCCCTCGCCACGCACCAGCGTGAGCTTGGGCGGGCCGAACGTGTTCATCACGGCCTCGGTGTAGCGGTCCCCCACGGTCTGTTGGACGGTCATGGCTTCTTCACCTGCGCCTTCTTCTTGATCGCGGTGCGGATCTTGGTGGTGACGCCGGGCAGCACCTGGGTGCCGACGCCCTCGTCGGTGAAGATCTCGAGCAGCACGGCGTGCGGCTCGCGGCCGTCGACGACGGTGGCCCGTGGTACGCCGGAGGTGACCGCCTGCAGGCAGGCCTTCATCTTCGGCACCATGCCGGCGTCCAGGCTGGGCAGGATCTCGGCCAGCGCCTCGGGACTGATCTCCCCGATCACGTCGTCGCTGTCGGGCCAGTCCCGGTAGAGGCCCTCGACGTCGGTCAGCACCAGCAGCTTCTCGGCGCCGAGCGCGATGGCGAGTGCGGCCGCAGCCGTGTCGGCGTTGACGTTGTGGATCTGGCCCTCGAGGTCGGGGGCAACGCTGGAGATCACCGGGATCCGGCCCGCCTGGACGAGGTCGAGCACCGCCTCCGGGCGCACGTGCGCGACCTCGCCGACGTTGCCGAGGTCGACCTCCTCGCCGTCGACGATGGTGCCGGTGCGACGTGCGGTGAACAGTCCGGCGTCCTCACCGGACAGCCCGACCGCGACGGGGCCGTGCTGGTTGACCAGTCCGACCAGCTCGCGCTGGACCTGGCCGACCAGCACCATCCGGACCACGTCCATCGCCTCGTCGGTGGTGACGCGCAGGCCGCCCTTGAACTCGCTGTGGATGCCGAGCCGCGTCGAGCATCTTGCTGATCTGCGGACCGCCGCCGTGCACCACGACCGGCTTGAAGCCGGCGTAGCGCAGGAACACGATGTCCTCGGCGAACGCCTTCTTGAGCACGTCGTCGGTCATGGCGTTGCCGCCGTACTTCACCACGATCACCTTGCCGTGGTACTTCTCCAGCCAGGGCAGGGCGTCGGCGAGCGTGGCCGCCTTGTCCTGCGCCGCCTGGAGGGCACGTGCGGAGGCGTGCTGCTCCGCCTCGGAGGTCTGGTCGCTCATGACGAGTACGCGCTGTTCTCGTGGACGTAGGCGTGCGTGAGGTCGTTGGTCCAGATCGTGGCCAGCGCGTCGCCGGCCTTGAGGTCGATGGTGACGGTGACCTTGCGGTCCGAGAGGTCGACCCCGCTCGGGTCCTCGGCGGGCGTGGAGCGGCGGCAGACCCAGACCCCGTTCATCGCGACGTCGAGGTCGGCCGGGTCGAACGCCGCGTCGGTGGTGCCGATGCTGGCGAGCACGCGGCCCCAGTTCGGGTCCTTGCCGAAGACGGCGGCCTTGAACAGGTTGCTGCGCGCCACGGACCGGCCGACCGCGATCGCGTCGTGCTCGCTGGCTGCGTTGACCGTGGTGATCGCGATCTCGTGGTCGGCGCCCTCGGCGTCGGCGAGCAGCTGCATCGCGAGGTCGGAGCAGGCCCGGACCAGGGCGCCGGAGAACTCCTCGAACGAGGGGCGTACGCCGGAGGCCCCGCTGGCGAGCAGCGTGACCGTGTCGTTGGTGGACATGCAGCCGTCGGAGTCGAGCCGGTCGAAGGTGACCGCGGTCGCCGTGCGCAGCGCGTGGTCGCAGATCTCCGCGTCGACGTCGGCGTCGGTGGTGATCACGACCAGCATCGTGGCCAGCTGGGGCGCCAGCATGCCGGCGCCCTTGGCCATGCCGCCGATGCTCCAGCCGTCGCCCGCAACCACGACCTGCTTGCTCACCGAGTCGGTGGTCATGATCGCGTGCGCAGCCGCGTCACCGCCGTCCTCGGTGAGGGCGGGCAGCACGGCGTCGACGCCGGCCAGCAGGTGCTCTCGCGGGTTGGTCAGCCCGATCAGGCCGGTCGAGCAGACCACCACGTCGCCCGCACCGATCCCGAGCCCCTGCGCCACCTGCTCGGCGACCGCGTGGGTGGTCTGGAAGCCGTCGGGGCCGGTGTAGCAGTTGGCGCCACCGGAGTTGAGCACGACTGCGCGGACCACGCCGTCCTTGACCACCTCCTTGCTCCAGATCACCGGGTTGGCGATGCAGCGGTTGGCGGTGAAGACGCTGGCGCTCGCGTGCGAGGGACCGTCGTTGACGACCAGTGCCAGGTCGGGGCCGCCGCTGGACTTCAGGCCTGCGGCGACGCCACCGGCGCGGAAGCCGGCGGGATGGGTGACGCTCATGGGGGATCCTTCGTCAGACGGGGACGGCGGGCTCGACGGTGTGACCGGCTCGTCGCCACGCCTCGGCCGCGTCGTCGGCCTTCCCCGTCGGCACCATCACCCAGTCGGTGTCGTACGTCGACACGCAGAACACCGGCACCTCCGCCTCGGCGAGCGGTGCGAGCAGACCGGCCAGGATGCCCGTGGCGGTCAGGTCGAGGGTGCCGGCGACGGCGAACGCCGTGAACGGCCCGGCGTGCGGCACCTTCTTCGGCACGCTCCGCCCGGCGCAGACGAGCGACGTCTCGGTGGCGGTCGCCGTGATCGAGAACAGCGAGGCGGACTCGGCCCAGTCGGGCACCTCGGCGCCGGGGGCGAGCCGGGCGACGACGAGCTTCTCGGGGAACTGGTGGAGGGTATGGGTTTCGGTCATGGTGCCAGTCCTACCGTGCTCAGCCCGGTCGTCTCCGGGAGGCCCAGCGCGAGGTTCATGCACTGGACCGCCGCTCCCCCGGTGCCCTTGGCCAGGTTGTCGACGGCACCGACGGCAACAAGGCGTCCGGCGGCCGGGTCGACGGTCACCTGGAGGTGCACCGCGTTGGAGCCGATCACGGACTTGGTCTGCGGCCACTGGCCCTCGGGCAGCAGGTGCACGAACGGTTCGGCGTCGTACGCCTTCTCGTAGGTGGCGCGCACCTCGGCGGCGTCGGCGGAGGTCGGCGCGGAGCAGGTGGCGAGGATGCCGCGCGACATCGGCACCAGCAGCGGGGTGAAGCTGACGCGCACGCCCTTCCCGGTGGTCGAGCCTGTCGAGACCAGGCCCGAGAGGTTCTGCAGGATCTCGGGCGTGTGCCGGTGACCGCCGCCGACGCCGTAGGCGCTGACGTTGCCGATGATCTCGCTGCCGAGCAGGTGCGGCTTCGCGGCCTTGCCTGCACCGCTGGTGCCGGAGGCGGCGACCACGACCAGGTCGGATGCGTCGACCAGGCCGGCGGCCACAGCGGGCGCGAGCGCGAGTGTGGAGACCGTCGGGTAGCAGCCGGGCACGGCGATCCGGGTGGCGCCGGTGAGCAGCTCGCGCTGACCGGGCAGCTCGGGAAGGCCGTAGGGCCACGAACCGGCGTACGCCGTGCCGTAGAACTCCTGCCACGCCGCTTCGTCGGTGAGCCGGAAGTCCGCGCCGCAGTCGACGACCACCACGTCGTCGCCGAGCTGGGCTGCGACCGCGCCTGACTCACCGTGCGGCAGGGCCAGGAACACGACGTCGTGGCCGGAGAGCACCTCGAGCGTGGTCTCCTCGAGCACCCGGTCGGCCAGCGGCACCAGGTGTGGCTGGAGGGCGCCCAGCGGCTGGCCCGCGTTGGAGGCACCGGTCAGGGCGCCGATCTCGACGTCGGGATGTCCCAGCAGCAGCCGCAGCACCTCACCGCCGGCGTAGCCACTGGCGCCGGCGACGGCGATGCGCTTCTTCTCGGCCATGTGCATGATCATACAGGTCAGTGCATGCAAGCGCGAACGCGGTCAGGTGCCGCGACGCAGGGTGCGCCGGGCCACCGTGCCCCAGGCCACCGCGATCACCACGAGCAGAACCGCGGCACCGATCCGGTCGATGCTCTCGGCCGGGTCGATCACGGCGATCACCAGCGGCGTCGCCGCCAGCGCCACCGCCAGGCTGAAGATCACGAACAGGCCGGTGGGCGGCGAGGTCGGCACCGCGCGGCCCGTGATCCGGGCCAGCCGCTGCCGGCCGCGCCAGAGCACGTACCAGCCGGCGGTGCCGGCCGCCGCGACCACGAGGAGCAGGGCGGTGGCGACCTGGAGCGACTTCACGCGCCCATCCTGCCTGCTCGTGAAACCGGGCGGGCCACCACGACGAAACCACGGTGAAACCGGTCGCCCCCAGGCTGGTGCCATGACACAGACCAACCCCACCCTCGCGGTGCGCGCCACCGGCCTGGTGAAGGACTTCGGCGACAACCGCGCCGTCGACGGCGTCGATCTGGAGGTACGCCGCGGCGAGATCTTCGGCGTGCTCGGCCCCAACGGCGCCGGCAAGACCACGATGCTCTCGATGCTGGCCACCCTGCTGCGCATCGACGGCGGCGAGGCCGAGATCTTCGGCATCGACGTCCGGACCAACCCGCACGAGGTGCGGCAGATGCTCGGCGTGACCGGGCAGTACGCCTCGGTGGACGAGAACCTGACCGCCACCGAGAACCTGCTGCTCTTCGGCCGGCTGCTCGGCCTGTCCAAGGCCGAAGCGCGCGTGCGGGCACAGACGCTGCTCGCGCAGTTCGACCTCGAGGACGCCGCCGACCGGCAGATCGCCACGTTCTCCGGCGGCATGCGTCGTCGGCTCGACCTCGCGGTCAGCCTGATCCGGCGGCCGCCGCTGATCTTCCTCGACGAGCCGACCACCGGCCTGGACCCGCGCACCCGCGGCCAGATGTGGAACACGATCCGAGAGCTCGTCGCCGACGGGTGCACGATCCTGCTCACCACCCAGTACCTCGACGAGGCCGACCAGCTCGCCGACCGGATCGCGGTCATCGACCGCGGGGTCAAGGTCGCCGAGGGCACGCCCGCCGAGCTCAAGGCCTCGGTCGGGTCGTCCACGCTGCAGCTGCGGCTCACGCACCCCGAGCAGCTCCAGACCGCGGCCGACGTGATCCGTCGGGTGCTGCCCGACGAGCCGGTGCTGAGCCCGGGGTCCGGGGCGCTCAACGTGCCGCTGGCCGATGCCGACCAGGCGGCCGAGGCGCTGATCGCGCTGCGCCAGCACGAGATCAGCATCGAGTCCGTGTCCGTCGCCCAGCCGACGCTGGACGAGGTGTTCCTGGCTCTGACCGGGCATGACACGGGCGAGCCCGCCGTACAGAGCGAGAGCCCCGACGAGAAGGAGCTGGAGGCCGTCCGATGACCACGCTCGACCAAATCTCTGGGACGACGATCGACCCCGCCGCCGCCACGCGGCACCGGGTGAGCCCCGCCGACGCGTTCAGCCAGACGATGACGATGGCCTGGCGGGCCACCATGAAGATGCGCCGCAACCCGGAGCAGTTCTTCGACGTGATCGTGCAACCGCTGCTGTTCACGGCGATGTTCGCCTACATCTTCGGCGGCGCGATCTCAGGGGACGTGGCGAGCTACCTGCCGCTGCTGATCCCCGGGATCCTGGCGCAGACCACGCTCACCGCGTGCATCGCGACCGGCACCCAGCTCCGCGAGGACATGGACAAGGGCGTGTTCGAGCGCTTCAAGGTGCTGCCGATCGCCCGGATCGCGCCGCTGGCGGGCCCGATGGTCGCCGACCTGCTGCGCTACACGATCGCGACCACGCTGACCTTCGCGACCGGCTTCGCGATGGGCTACCGCCCCGGCGGCGGTGTGCTCGGCGTGCTCGCCGCGGCGCTGCTGACGATCGCGACCGGCTGGTCGCTGGCCTGGATCTTCACCTTCGTGGGGATCATCGGCAAGAGCGCCCAGGCCGTGCAGGGCATGTCGATGATGATCATGTTCCCGCTGACGTTCCTGTCCAACGCGTTCGTGCCCGAGGACACGCTGCCCGGCTGGCTGCGCGCCTTCGTGCAGGTCAACCCGGTCTCGCACGTGGTCTCCGCAGTGCGTGACCTCGCGAACCGTGGCGCCGTGACCGCAGAGGTCGGCTGGGCGCTGCTCGCCTGTGTCGCGGTGATCGCGATCTTCGCGCCGCTGTCGGTGCGGGCGTACCGGCGGGCGATGTAGCGAGCCGGGCTACGCCAGCGACTGCGCCTCGTCACGCAGCTCGACCGCCGGACGGCCGCCGTACTCCTCCACGAGAGCGTCGAGCCGGTCCGGCGCTGTGGCGTCGACTCCGTGCACGATCCGGGTGATGTTCGGCCAGGTCATCGAGGGCAGGGCGCGGTGGTAGCCGAACCGGTCGCCGAGCGCGATCATCCGCAGGGCTGCGTCGCGGCCTGCCGGGTCTCCCGCCGGATCGGTGAGCCGCCAGACCCCGATGCCTACGAGAGCCCCGCCGATCACCGGGTAGTCCACGTGCCTCGCCTCCCCGTCGAGCACCCGGCGCAACGCCGACCCGAGGTCGGTGGCCAGGTCGGCACCGGAGGCGCGGGAACCGTTGCCGACGTGCGCGACCAGCGCGGCCGCCGCGGTGAACATCACCCACGGGCTCAGGTCCCGCGGGATCTCGAAGCCGGGCATGTGCCGCTCGCGCGCCACCTGCAGGCAGTCGCGGTAGAGCCGCAGCCCCTGCGCCACGTCACCGCGCGCGATCGCCAGCTCGGCCTGGCCGGTGCGGCCGGCGATGCTCCAGCCAACGGTCTGGTCGGTGCGCTCGTCGACGGCGATCCGGTTCAGGGCCACCTCGGCCTCGTCCAGCCGACCGGCACCCAGGTCGGCGAGAGCGAGCACGCTGCGGAGCTGGACCGCGTCCTCCACCGCGCCGAGCGCCTCCATCACGGGCAACGAGCTCTCGGCACAGCGGACCGCCTCGTCCCACTCCCCCACCTGGGTCGCAAGGCCGCACAGCTGGGCCTGGACGAGGGCCCGCGTCCAGGGCCCGTCGGAGTCGTCGCAGCGCTCGAGCGCCTGGCGCCCGGCGTCCAGCGCGCCGACCACGTCACCGGAGTTCTCGCGCACCTGGCTGGCCCACTGCAGCGCGAGCCGGGCGACCTGCGGGTCGGGTGAGCCGGTCAGCTCGTCCATCACGGTCGCATCCGCCGCTGCCCCGCCGTACGTCGCGAGCAGCACCTCGCACATCGCGGCGACCCGGGTGCCCGCGACACCCGGACCGAGAGCCACGAGCAGCTCCAGTGCGTGCTCCGGAGGGGCGCCGGTGAAGATCGCGGAGTTGATGATCATCGCGGCCAGCACGCCCCGCCACTCCTCGGCGTGCTCCGGGTCGGGCGGCTCGTGCGAGGTGATCAGGTCGAGCACCGGACCGGCGAGACCCAGCACCGTCAGGTGGTCGCCCTCGATCATCCAGTAGCCGCCGAGCACTCCCACCAGTGGAACCACCGTGCCGGCGTCCCCGGCCAGCAGCGCGGACCTCATCACGCCCGCCAGGTTGCCTGCCTCGGCCCGGACGGCGCCCATGGTGGCGACCTGGTCCGGCGTGAACAACCGGGAGACCAGGTCCCGCGCCAGCTCGATCGCCCAGGCGCGCAGCCGGGCCTCGACCTCGGCGGTCCCGGACGCGGCCGACAGCTGCTTGAGCCCGTACTCCCGGACCGTCTCGAGCAGCCGGTAGCGCACCGTCTCGCCCTCGCGCACGACCACCAGGGACTGGTCGACCAGCTCCGAGACCGACGACAGCGCGTCGCGCCCGAGGACGGCGTCGGCGCCGTCGAGGGAGAACCCGTCGGGAAACACCGCCAGCGCCTGCAGGGCAGCACGGTCGGAGTCGCCGAGCAGGTTCCAGCTCCAGTCGATCACCGCCTCCAGGGTCTGGTGCCGTTCGGGCGCCGACCGGTCACCTCCGGTCAGCAGCGAGAACCGGTCGCTGAGCCGGCGCCCGATCTCCGCCACCGACATCACCCGCACCTTGGCCGCGGCCAGCTCGATCGCGAGCGGCAGCCCGTCGAGCCGGGCGACGAGGGCGTCGACCTCCGTAGCCTCCAGGCGTACGTCGCGGCGCGCGGCCGACGCCCGCTGCCGGAACAGGTCCGCCGCGTCCACGTCGCCGAGCTGAGGCAGCAGGTACACCTGCTCGGCGGCGATCCCCAGCGGCGCGCGGGACGTGGTCAGCACCCGGGTGCCGTCGGTGGTGGCGACCAGGAAGGCCACCAGCCCGGCGACCGCGTCGACCAGGTGCTCGCAGTTGTCGAGGATCAGCAGGGTCGGCGGCCCGGAGAGGTGCTCGGCCACCCGTGAGCGGAGATCGGCGTGGAGCGCGCTGGAGCGCCGCGTCGTCACCGAGTCGCGCACCCCGAGCGCCGAGGCCAGCTCCGGGAGCACGCCCTCGGGCGCGTTGACACCCGCGAGCTCGACGAAGTGGACGACCGGCTGCTCCGCGAGCCGGCCGACCAGGTGCGCCATGCGGGTCTTGCCGAGGCCGCCCGGGCCGATCACGGAGACCATCCGCGAGGTCGTCAGGAGCGCCCGGATCCGAGCCACGTCGTCGTCGCGGCCGACCATCGGCGCCGCGTCGTACTTCAGGCCCTCGCGGACCGGCGCGTCCCGGGCCAGCAGGTCCGCGTGGAGCCGGCGGAGGCCGGGGCCGGGCTCGGCGCCGAGCGTCTCCCGCGTGCTCTCGAGGTAGACCGCGTAGCGCGCGAGGGCGGCCGGCACCCCGCGCACCGCGGCTTCCGCGCGCAGCAGGTCGACCAGCCGGGTCTCGTCCGACGGGTCCGCGTCGTACGCCGACTGCAGCAGCGGCAGCGCACCCGTCGTGTCGCCACGTGCCAGCAGCGCCTGCCCGAGCAGCCGACAGGCAGCGGCCCGGTCGCTCTCGGCGCGCAGCACGAGGCTGCCCAGCGGGCCGTTCTGCCGGGCGGAACCGATCGTGACCTCGAGCGCCTCGTGGCAGGCCAGCCGCACCACGTCGAGGTCACCCGCGGCTCGCGCCTCACCGGCGTCGGTCACCAGCCGACGCAGCCGCAGCGCGTCGACCTCGTCCTCGCGGAGCCCGAGCCGGTAGCCGTTGCCGGCCAGTGCCACCGCGTCGGCACCAGTCCGGGAGCGGGTGCGGGAGACCAGCACCTGCAGCGCCTTCTCCGGGTGATCCGGCTCGTCGTCGGCCCACACCTCGTCGACCAGGTCTGTCACCGAGACCGTGCGTGGAGCCGCCAGCGCGAGGGCCGCCAGCAGGGCGTGACCGCGCTCGCCGGTGACCGGCTCGCCGTGCCACCGCACCCCGTCAAGCAGCGTCAGCGCCGGCCCGGTCACTGTGAGGTCACCTGCGGGGCTCGGCTCCGTGCCGTTGGGCGGCGAGCCCGACCGCGGCGTCGCGAGCGGCGCCTGTCTCGGCCTCGGTCAGGGTGCGGTCGGGTGCCCGGAAGCGCAGCGCGAAGGCCAACGACTTGCGACCCTCGCCTGCCTGCGCACCCGTGTAGACGTCGAACAGCCGCACGGACTCGCAGAGCGCGCCGGCACCTTCGCGCAGGGTCGCCGCGACGTGTTCGGCCGGGACATCGGCCGCCACCACGAGGGCGACGTCCTCCTTGGCCACCGGGTAGCTCGAGAGCACCGGCGCGGTGGGCCGGTCGGGCGAGGCCGCAAACAGGAGGTCGAGGTCGATCTCGAGCACGGCCGTGCGCGCCGGAAGCCCGAACGCGGCGCTCACCTTCGGGTGCAGCTCGCCCGCCCAACCAAAGGCACCGTCGAGCTCGGCGCCGCCGACGGTGAGCCGCCCGCAGCGTCCGGGGTGCCAGGGCATCCGCTGCGCCGACTCCACGTGGACCTCGATCCCGAGCTCGGCGCCGAGCTCGCGCACCAGGTCGATCGCGTCGGCCCAGTCGGCATCGCGGCCCGCGCCCCACCAGCCGGACCGATCACGTTCGCCGGTCAGGACGGCAGCCAGGAACAGTGGCTGGGCGGGCACCGCGTCGTCGAGCTTGCGGAGCTCCTCATCGGTGGGCCGTCGGTCGACCGGCAGGATCGGCGCCGCGGTCCCGGTGGGGAAGGCGACGGTGCCGATCTCGTAGAGCGCGACCCCCTGAGCACCGCGGCCGAGGTTGCGAGCCGCGGCCTTGAGCAGCCCGGGCACCAAGGTGGTCGTGTACTCCGGCTCCTCGGTGGAGAGGGGGTTGGCCAGCCGGACGGTGCGACGGAGCACGTCGTCGGCGGGCAGCCCGAGAGCGTCGAAGGTGGCCGGTCCGACGAACGGGAACGAGATCACCTCCACGCAGCCGGCGCCGGCGACCACCCGGCCGACCCGTCGGCGCAGGCGTTGCACGCGGGTCAGCCCATGGCCGGACGGGGCGTCCGGCAGCACCGAGGGCACACCCTCGTAGCCGACGATCCGCGCGACCTCCTCGACGAGGTCGTAGGGGTCGGTGATGTCCGGGCGCCAGGGCGGCGGCGTCGCGGTGAGCCGGTTGCCGTCGACCTCGACCGTGCAGCCCACGGCGCGCAGGTGCGCGAGGGTGGTGTCCGCGTCGATCGCGATGCCGGTGATCCGGGCCGGGAGGTCGGCGTCGACCGTCACGGTGGGCATCGCCGGCGCCTCGCCGACCGTGGTCACGCCGTCGTCGACCACGCCCCCGCCGTACCTCACCAGGAGCTCGGCTACGCGGTCGGCCGCGGCAGCCGGCAGCGTCGGGTCGACCCCGCGCTCCCAGCGCTTCGCACCCTCGGTCGGCAGCTTGTGCCGCTTCTGGGTGCGGAAGATGCCGACCGGCGTGAAGTGCGCCGCCTCGATCACGACCGTGGTGGTGTCCTCGTTGAGCTCGGTGCTCTCGCCACCCATCACGCCGGCGAGGCCGATCGGTCCGGAGTCGTCGGTGATCAGCAGGTCCTCGGTGGAGAGCGTGCGGACCGCACCGTCGAGGGTGGTGATCGTCTCGCCCTCGTGCGCACGTCGGACCACGATCGGCCCCTGGAGCCGGTCTCCGTCGTACCCGTGGATCGGGTTGCCGAGCTCGAGCATCACGTAGTTGGTGACGTCGACGGCCAGCGAGATCGGACGCATCCCGGCCAGCTGGACCCGTCGGGCCAGCCAGCGCGGGCTCGGTGCGGTCGGGTCGAAGCCGGTCACGGTGCGGGTCACGAAGACCGGGCAGCCGTCGGGGGCGTCGATCCGCACCGGGTAGCCGGTGTCGTTCGGGGCCGGGGTCTCGCGCAGCGCGGGATCCGTGTACGGCGCGCCGTACGCCAGCGCCGCCTCACGCGCGATCCCGCGCAGCGACAGCGCGTAGGCGCGGTCAGGATTGATCTCGAACTCGATCACGTCGTCGCGCAGGTGCAGGTAGTCGAACGCGTCGTCGCCCGGCTCCCCCGCGTCGGTCGGCAGCACGATGATGCCTGCGTGATCGTCGCCCAGTCCCAGCTCCTTGGCGGAGCAGATCATGCCGGCGGAGACGTGGCCGTAGGTCTTGCGCGCTGAGATCTCGAAGTCGCCCGGCAGCACGCCACCGGGGAGCACGACGACCACGAGGTCGCCGACCGCGAAGTTGTGGGCGCCGCAGACGATGCCCACTCCGTCACCAGCCTCGCCGGTGCCGTTGGCTGTGTTGAGTTCCGGACCGACGTCGACGGTGCACCAGTTGATGGTCTTGCCGTTCGTCTGCGGCTCGGGCTCCATCGTCAGCACCCGACCGATCACCAGCGGACCGCTGATGTCGTGGCCGGGGTGCTCGAGCGCCTCGAGCTTGAGCCCGAGCGCGGTCAGCCTGCCGGCGAGGTCGTCGACGGTGACATCGGCCGGCAGGTCGACGTACTCACGGATCCAGGACAGCGGTGCGCGCACGGCTCACACCTCCGTTCCGAAGGCGCCGGCGAAGCGGACGTCGCCCTCGAAGAGGTCGCGGAGGTCCTCCGCGCCGTGCCGGAACATGAACATCCGGTCGATGCCGAAGCCGAACGCGAATCCGGTGTAGACCTCGGGGTCGATCCCGCACGCGACGAGCACCCGCGGGTTGACCACGCCGCAGCCACCGAGCTCGATCCAGCCCTCGCCACGGCAGGTGCGGCAGGTCTCGACGGCCGGGGCGATGCCGCGGCAGACGAAGCAGACCATGTCCATCTCGGCCGACGGCTCGGTGAACGGGAAGTACGACGGGCGGAAGCGGGTGCTGATGCCCTCGCCGAACAGCGCCTCGAGCATGTGGTCGATCGAGCCGCGGAGGTGGGCCATGGTGATGCCCTTGTCGATCACCAGGCCCTCGACCTGGTGGAACATCGGGCTGTGCGTCGCGTCGAAGGGGTCGGTGCGGAACACCCGGCCCGGGCAGACGACGTAGATCGGTGGCTCGCGGGTCAGCATGGTGCGGGCCTGCACGGGCGAGGTGTGGGTGCGCAGCACGATCGCGTTGTCGGCGGGATCGGTCCAGAACGTGTCCTGCATGGTGCGTGCGGGGTGGTCGGCACCGAGGTTGAGCGCGTCGAAGTTCAGCCACTCGGCCTCCACGATCGGGCCCTCGGCCACCTCCCAGCCCATCGCCACGAACACGTCGGCGATCCGGTCGGACATCGTGGTCACGGGGTGCCGGGTGCCGCGCTGGCGACGGTCCCAGGGCAGCGTGACGTCGACGGTGTCCTCGACCAGCATCCGCTCCTCGTGCTCGGTGGCGAGCACGGCCTCGCGCTCCGCGAGCGCCTTGTTCAGGGTGCCTCGGGCCTGGCCGACACGCATGCCGGCCTCCTTGCGGGCCTGCGGGGGCAGCGCTCCGATCTCGCGGTTGGCGAGACCCAGCGGCGACCGGTCGCCGGCGTGGTCGGCGCGGACCTGCTTCAGCGCGGCCAGGTCGGGTGCCGCCGCGATCGCGGCCAGGGCCTCGTCGCGCATCCGAAGGACCTCGTCCTCCCGCAGCGGGGTGACCTCGACGGGGTCGTACTCGGTGTTCGGGCCCGACATGGCTGCCTTTCGTGGAGGTGCGGCCACGCGTGTGGTCGGCGGGCCGCGGAGCAAGTCTAGGAAGTCGGCGACAAGGGCAGCGAACGGGATTCGCTCAGTAGCTCGTCG
This sequence comes from uncultured Actinomycetota bacterium, assembly GCA_963815585.1. GTDB lineage: Bacteria > Actinomycetota > Actinomycetes > Propionibacteriales > Nocardioidaceae > Marmoricola. Next base: position 16,997 of record CAWFHJ010000005.1, read on the forward strand.
CCAACGGCCAGTGCACCGTGATCCGGGCACCGCCACCCGGAGCGTCGCTGATCTCGAGCGAGCCGCCGTGCACCTCGACCAGGCCGTTGACGATGTACATGCCGAGCCCGGTGCCGCCGCGCTGGCCGGACTTCCAGAACTTGGTGAACACCCGCTTGCGGATCTCCTCGGGGATGCCTTCACCCTGGTCGTCGACCACGAGGCGCACGACGCCCCGGTCCTCGTCGAGCGTCACGGTCGTGGTGCCCTCGCCGTGCCGGACCGCGTTCTCGACCAGGTTGGTGACGACCTGCACGAGCTTGTCGGGGTCTGCCTGGACCTGCGGAAGGTCGTCCGGCGCGGACACCTCGAACTCGCGGTTGGTGCCGATGCGGCTGCTCTCGATCACCCGGGAGACCAGGGCCGTGAAGTCCACGGGCCGCGGGTAGAGCGGCAGCCGGCCGGTGTCGAGCCGGGCCACGTCGAGGAGCTCGGTGATCAGCCGGCCGAGCCGCTCCGCGTCGTTGTTGACGGTGGCCAGCATCAGCTTCTTCTGCTCGTCGTTGAACGACTCCCAGCGGTTGATCAGGGTGGTCACGAAACCGCGCACACCGGTCAGCGGCGAGCGCAGCTCGTGGGCGACCGTGGCGACCAGGTCCGAGCGCTCGCGGTCCAGCCGTTCGCGGCCGCGCGCGGAGCGGAGCACGACGCCGACCCGGGTGACCGGTCCGCCGCGCGCCTCGCGCACCAGCCGTCCGGTGACCAGCACCTCGTCGCCGCGCGGCAGGATCCACGACTGCTCCGTGAACGAGACCCGGGTGGACAGCCCGTCGTACGGCCGGTGTGTGGTCCACCACTCCGCGCCGTCGCGGTCGCGCAGCAGCAGCACCTCGCGCAGCGGCCGACCGAGCCCCCCACCGCCGTCCAGCCCGAGCTGCTCGCGGGCCACGTCGTTGGTGAGGACCACGGTGCCGTCGGCGTCGGCCACGACCAGCCCGTCGGGCAGCGCGTCGTGCGTCAGGGTTTCCGAGTCCACGCCGTCACCCTAGTGCGGGTGGGTGCGGGTGGGGAGGCGGTGGGGAGGCGGTGGCGAGGCGGTCGCGAATTACCACGTTCACCAGTGAATTCGCCGCTCCGCCAGCCAGATCTCGCTGGTGAAGCGGCGATGTACCACGTGAACGTGGTAAATCCCCCGGCTCCACCCCACCCCGCGGCTCACAGACAGGCGAGGTCCCCGTCCCGCTCGGTCCCGGCGAGCGCGTCCCTCGCCCGGGCGCGGCCGAGGTTCCACTCCAGCCAGTCGTCGTCACGGGTCCCTGGTACGGCGCACGGGCCGAGCGCCGCACCTGCCTTCACCAGCTCGGGGACCGCGTCGGACGAGAGCCCGCGCAGGTAGACGACGTCGACCTTGCCGGTCTTCTCGAAGCGGTCGAGGTTGTGGCGGGCGATCCAGGCGTCCGGGTTGCTGACCGCCAGTCCGAGCAGCACCACGGCTCCGGAGATCAGCGCGGTCCGGGGCAGCCAGGCCCCCTTCAGCCAGACGCCCGCCACGATCACCGCGAGCACCAGCAGCCCCAGCCAGCCCTCGAACGCGTCCACCAGGAGCCGAAGCCGGGAGAAGCCGTAGGCCTGCTGGTACAGGTCCATCCGGTGCAGCGCCGAGGCGACCACCACCAGCGTCAGCAGGCACAGCAACCCGAGCGCACCCCGCAGCCAGGCCCGGTCGGCGACCGTCCCGGTGGCGGCCTTGCGGCTCGCGGCCCACACCACCAGGAACGTGAGCAGGGTCGCGAAGGTGAGCTGGCCGAAGCCCTGGTGGACGTACTCGGCGTAGGTCAGGCCCGTCGTACGACGCAGGTAGTCGTGGCCGCCGAACGTGGCGGTGGCCTGGGCGACCAGGAACATCGCGAACACCGCATCCACCAGCAGCACCGGTGCCAGCCACTCGTAGCGGCGCTGCACCGGCCGGTGCACCCGCGGACCGTCCGGCTCGACACGTGGCGGGGTCATCGCGAAGTAGCTGGTCGCGAGCACCAGCCCGAAGACCGCGACCCCCACGAACACCCGGAGCACGACGGTGTCCAGGTGGAGGCTCGGCGTCACCGCGTCGACCCAGCTCGCGAACAGCGCGTCGGCGGAGGCGAACAGCAACCCGAAGACCACGACGCCCAGCACCGACCAGAGAACCGTGCGCACCACCGTCGTCCACTGGCCGCCCCGCACCAGCAGCCGCACGGTGCGGCCCAGCCACGGCAGACCGTGGATCGCCGACACCGGCCAGAGCAGACCGGCCAGCAGGATCCCGCCGAAGCTGCGGGCACGCGCCGAGCCGGCCACGCAGAGCACCGTCGCGGCGAGCGCACACAACACGGTCACCCACTGCGCGTCGCGCACCATCATCATCAGGGTCAGCGCGGCCGCGAGACCGGCGCAGCCGAGGGTGAACGGGTCGCGTCGGTCGTCGCTCGCCACGAGGACACAGGCCCCGCCGGAGAGCAGCACCAGCACGGTGCCGAGGCCGAGCCCGTGGTTCGGCAGCAGCACCGCCGCGAGCACCCCGACCGCGACGCTCGCCAGGAGCAGCCCGAGCCGGCCGGCCGGCTTGCGGTCCGGCCAGCGAACCCCGGTCACGCCGTCCAGCAGCGGCTTCACCACGGGAGGTGCGACGGAGGGGGCAGCAGCGGCGGCGCTGGCGGCGGGTGGGGTCATCGGGACCTCCTGGGTCATGGACAGGGCGGGGCGAGCGTGCAGCGGGAGCCGGGCGCGGAGCCGGGTGCCGGACTCCCCCGGCACCGGGTCGACGACCGCGATCTCACCGCCGTGGAGGGTCGTCACCCAGCGGGCGATCGCCAGGCCGAGCCCGGTGCCACCGCCGACCGGGTCGCTGGGCCGGCCGAAGCGTTCGAAGACCCGGTCCCGGTCCGCGGGCGCGATGCCATCGCCGGGGTTGGCGACCTCCAGCCGCCACCGTGGGAGGTCCGCCGAGGCCGGCTCGGCCTCGGCGGACACCCGCACCACTCCCCCGGGTGGACTGTGGCGGGACGCGTTGTCGAGGAGGTTCGCGACCAGCTGGTGCAACCGGGCGCGGTCGGCGCGCACGGTGAGGTCGTCCGGTACGACGCGCACGTCGTACGTCACCGGGCGGGCGAGTGCGCCTGCCTCCTCGACCACGGCCCGGAGGAAGCCGTCGAGCCGGATCTCGTCGTCTGCCAGTGCGCTCACGCCCGCCTCGACCCGGGACAGGTCGAGCAGGTCGCCGACCAGAGCGCTGAGCCGTTCTGCCTGGGTGAGCGCGGTCCGGAGGCCGGCCGGGTCGGCTGGCACCACGCCGTCCTCGAGGTTCTCGAGCACCCCGATCAGCCCGGCGAGCGGGGTCCGCAGCTCGTGGGAGACGGTCGCCACCAGGTCGCGGCGCTGCCGGTCGACGGTGGCCAGGTCGGCCGCCATCCGGTTGAACGCGCGGGCGAGCTGGCCGATCTCGTCCGACGACTCCGTCACGATGCGTACGGCGTAGTCGCCCTGGGCCATCCGTCGCGTCGCAGTCGTCATCTGGCCCAGGGGCGAGGTCATCCCGATCGCCAGCAGCTGGGTGACCCCGAGCGCCAGGAGCACGGTCACCGGGATCGCCAGCCACGGGGGCACGCCACCCTGGCCGCTCACGGTGCCGAGCACGGCCGCGACGACGACGCTGACCGCGACCAGCAGGCCGAGCTTGAGCTTGATCGAGGTGACCTGCGCCAGCGGCGTCGACGCGGGGGCGCTCATGGGCGCTCCTCGAGGGCATAGCCGACACCGTGCACGGTGCGGACCCGTTCGCCGCCGATCTTGGAGCGCAGCGCCTTGACGTGGCTGTCGACGGTGCGGGTCGACCCGGAGCCACCCGGCCAGCCCCACACCTCGGCCAGCAGGTGCTCGCGGGTCAGCACCTGGCCGACGGACCGGGCCAGGCAGACCAGCAGGTCGAACTCGGTCGGCGTCAGCCGGGTCTCCTCCTCGCCCACCCAGGTGCGCCGGGCGCCCGGGTCGATCCGCAGCCCCGCGACGCTCATCTCCGGGGACGGGTCGCGGGCCAGCTCACCGGCGCGCTCGACCCGGCGCAGCAGCGCGGAGATCCGGGCCACCAGCTCCTTCATCCGGAACGGCTTGGTCAGGTAGTCGTCGGCCCCCACGCCGAGGCCGACCAGGATGTCGGACTCGTCGTCGCGCGCGGTCAGCATCAGCACCGGCACCGGCCGGTCGGCCTGGATCCGGCGGCACACCTCGAGCCCGTCGAAGCCGGGCAGCATCACGTCCAGCACGACGGCGTCCGGGTCGCTGTCGGCGCACGCGGCGACGGCGCCCGGCCCGTCGTACGCCCGCACCACGTCGTAGCCCTCGGCAGTCAGCCGGTCAGAGACGGTCTGGTTGATGACGGGGTCGTCCTCGACCAGCAGGATCCGGCGTGGGTGGGGCATGTTCCGAGGTTAGGAGCGGGAGCCGTCGGAAGTGGCGCTCGACTCGTGAAGGTTGTGTGCAGAACGACGTGCGCGACCGGCGGTCCTGCCCGGGTCAGTCGTGGGTCGTGCGGCGCGGCAGGTGTGGGCGGCGAGGACTTCTCGCCTCCGAGCGCTCGGCGGGCAGGTGCCGAGGGCGAGTGCCGTGACCGCTGCGGCGGCGAGGAACACCGCCGGGTAGCCCCACCGATCCGCCGCCGGACCGGCCAGTGCCGGTCCCACCAGGGTGCCGATGGTGAGGGCGGTGCTGACCGCTGCCAGCCCCGCCGAGGGATGGTCTGCGAACACGCGCGAGCTCCAGATCCCCTGGGCCGCGATCACGCTCGAGTAGGCCACACCGAAGACCAGAGCCGAGACCAGGGCGACCGGGACACTTCCCCGTGCCGGCAGCAGCAGCACGATGCCGAGTGCCAACGAGAGCGTCGAGGCGAGGTAACCGCGTCGCAGGCCGAGGTGGGAGAACACGGAGCCGCTGAAGGAGGCGGCGATCCCGGCCACCCCGCATCCGGCGTAGACGATCCGGGCCGCGGTCGCTCCCACGCCGGCGTCGCGGAGCGCATCGACGCAGAACACCCACCAGACAGCGCTCCCGGTGCCGACCAGCACCGCCGAGAAGAGCAGCGGCCGCGACCTCGGGCACACGAACCAGCTCCAGCTCAGCTGCGGCCGGCGCAGGGTGCTGCGTCCGCGTGGTGCCGCGAGGGTGGCGACCGCTCCCACCAGCACGGCGAGGCCGACGAAGACCACCCACGCCAGGCGCCACCTGTCCCCGGCCAGGATCGCGAGCGGGCCGGCCAGCGCGACTCCCCAACCCGTCCCGGAGCTGATCGCGGCCCAGACACTGTCCCGCCTCCGATCGGGAACCTGTCGCGCGACCAGCTCGGCGTACGGCGGGAAGGCGAGCCCCGAAGCGGCACCGGCGACCATCACGCCGGCGGCCAGGACCTCGACGCTGTGGGCCACCGCCATCAGGGACATCCCGGCGACCGCCGCCGTCGCCGCCGCGCCGATCGCGGCGCGGGGCCCGAACCGACCGGTCAGCGGGACGACGCCGGCGTTCGCGAGCAGGTAGGCGAGGTAGGTGCCGGACGAGACCAGCCCCGCCAGGCCCGGCCCCATCCCCAGGTCCGCACGCATCTCGGGCAGGAGCAGTCCGTAGCCGTAGCGGGCCAGGCCGAAGGTCACGGCGATCATGGCGACACCCGGCAGCAGCGTCCTCCGTACGTCCGGACCGGATTCGGTGGTGACGATGTCAGTCACGGCTCACCTTGAGCTCGAGCGTGTGGTCGAGCGGGCAGTCCCGACCTGCTGCGTCGCACGCGGACCGGTCGCACAGTCGACAGGTCCGCAGCGCCGCGCTCCTGCGGGTGGCCAGGCCGGCGACGACCGGCTCCAGGAGTCGCTCGAGCTCGCTGCGCTGCGGCGTCGACAGGGGTGCCAGCACGGCGTCCAGCACCGACTCCCTGGCCTGGAGCACGCGCGTCGCCATCGTTCGTCCGGACCGGGTGAGGGTGAGTGCGCGGCTTCGGGCGTCCGCGCCCGTGGTGCGGCGGATCCACCCTCGGGTCTCCATCCGGTCGACCAGCCGAGTCGCTCCCGAACCGGTGACGCCCAGGACCTCGGCGAGCCAGGACACCGTGTGCCCGGGATGGGCGAGCAGCGTGGCGAGGGCCGCGCGCTCGGACGGGTGCGGCGACGTGGTGCCGGCCGGTGTCGCCTGCTCCATCTGGTCGACCAGGGTGAGCGCGAGCGCACCCAGGAGGTTCTCGGTACGTGGCATGGACCCAGTCTAATTACCTGACTGAGTCACGCAATAGTCTTCAGGCCCGTCTCTGGGCGCGCGCCGAGGCGTAGAGGCAGACCGCGGCGGCGGTCGACAGGTTGAGACTCTCGGCGCGGCCGTGGATCGGGATCCGGAGCCGGTGGTCGGCGAGCGCAGCGAGGTCGGCAGGCAGCCCCCAGGCCTCGTTGCCGAAGAGCCAGGCGGTCGGCCGGGCGAGCAGGCCGTCGTCGACGGCGTCGTCGAGGTCGGTCTCTCCCGCACCATCGGCGGCCAGCACCTGCAGGCCCGCAGACCGGAGCGCAGCCACGGCAGCGGCTGGGTCGTCGGCCAGGGCGAGCGGCAGGTGGAACAGGCTGCCCACGGTGGCGCGCACCGTCTTCGGGTTGTAGGCGTCGACGCTGTGCCCCGCCAGGACGACGGCGTCCGCACCGGCCGCGTCGGCGCAGCGGATCACGGTGCCGGCGTTGCCGGGGTCGCGTACGTCGGCACACAGCGCGACCAACCGGGCGTCGCGCACGGCGGTCTCGAGGGGTACGTCGAGGAAGCGGCAGACGGCCACGATCCCCTGCGGGCTGACCGTGTCCGCGAGCGAGCCCAGGGCTGCGTCGTCCACGAGGTGCCAAGGGACGTCGGTCCCGAGGTCCCGGTGCTGCTCGGTCGCCTCCGGGGTGGCGTAGACCTCGCTGACGCAGCCGGGAACGGAGAGGGCCTCGGTGAGCGCCTTGGCGCCCTCGGCCAGGAACAACCGGTGCTCGGCCCGGGACGTACGACGGGCGAGCCTCCTCGCGTTCTTGACGCGACCGCTGCTCTTGGACAGCGGTGCGTCCGCGGGGAGACTCGCCACGGCGTCGTTCAGTGACTCAGGCGCTGACCGGGGCGTTGACGTCCTCGGGCAGGGCGGCCTTGGCCACCTCGACCAGGGCGACGAACGCCGGGAGGTCGTTGACCGCGAGGTCGGCCATGATCTTGCGGTCGACCTCGACACCGGCCAGGCGCAGGCCCTGGATGAGTCGGTTGTAGGTCAGACCCTCGGCGCGGGCGCCGGCGTTGATCCGCTGGATCCAGAGCTTGCGGAAGTCGCCCTTCCGCTTGCGCCGGTCGTTGTAGCTGTAGACCAGCGAGTGGGTGACCTGCTCCTTGGCCTTGCGGTAGAGCCGCGAGCGCTGACCCCGGTAGCCGGATGCCCGCTCGAGGACGACCCGGCGCTTCTTATGGGCGTTGACCGCCCGCTTGACGCGTGCCACTAGATACTCCTTGGTGCTTCTACGTTGATGTCGGGTTGTCGCTCAGAGACCGAGCAGCTTCTTGGCGCGCGGCACGTCGGCCTTCGCGACCTCCGTGGTGCCCGACAGGCGACGAGTCACCTTGGAGGGCTTCTTCTCCAGCTTGTGGCGCAGGCCCGCCTTCTGGCGGCGGATCTTGCCCGTCCCGGTCACCCGGAAGCGCTTGCCCGCACCGGAGTGCGACTTGTTCTTCGGCATCTGTCTGTCTCTTTCCTCGGTGGCGGCTCGGTGTGATCGGTGTCATCGACAACCAACGCCGGGTGTTCTCAGGTGCTGATCGGCTCTCGATCGAGTCGCGACTTCGTCACGCCTCGATCTCAGGATCCAGGTTCTCGGAGCGTCCGTGCTCCCGCTTCTGGGCGGCGGGCCCGGTGTGGGCCGCCTTGTACTCGGCGCGTTCCTCGTCCTTCTCGGCCTGGCGGGCGGCGGCGCGCTCCTGGCGCTCCAGCTTCACCTCGGCCTTCGCCTCGGACTTCTTGCGGTGCGGCCCCAGCACCATGATCATGTTGCGGCCGTCCTGCTTGGGCGCGGACTCCACGAAGCCGAGCTCCGTGACGTCCTCCGCCAACCGCTGCAGCAGCCGGAACCCGAGCTCGGGGCGGTGCTGCTCGCGACCGCGGAACATGATCGTGATCTTGACCTTGTCGCCTGCCCGGAGGAAGCGCACGACGTGACCCTTCTTGGTCTCGTAGTCGTGGGCGTCGATCTTCGGACGGAGCTTCATCTCCTTGATCACGACGTTGGTCTGGTTGCGACGAGCCTCACGGGCCTTCTGGGCGTTCTCGTACTTGAACTTCCCGTAGTCCATGAGCTTGCAGACGGGGGGCTTGCCCTGCGGTGCGATCTCGACGAGGTCGAGATCCGCTTCCTGGGCCAGCTTCAGTGCCTGATCGGTCGGCACGATGCCGACGGTCTCGCCATTGGGGCCGACGAGCCGGACCTCGGGAACCCGAATCCGGTCGTTGATGCGCAGCTCGGTGCTGATGTGTCCTCCTGGGTCGTACGACGTGGTCGACCCGGAAGCGCTTTCCGAAAAAAGAAAGGGCTCCCGCTCGCAAGCGGAAGCCAAGGCGGTGCGACGCTCATCGAGCGGCGTCGCATCTCGCTGGACCCGAACCCGACGACCTGATCGTGCTGCGGCCGGTGCGGGTGGGGATCCGACGTGCAGATCCCGCTTGCGTGATCGGCCTGGGCAAGCACCGATCGGTCACGCACAAGGCTACAAGGCGACGCCCGGGAATGCACATCCGGTCACGGTCAACCCTCGACCGAGGTGGTCAGCCAGCCCCAGCCGTCCTCGAGCCGCACCGGGCGCCAGCCCCGCGCCAGCGCGGTCAGGTCGTCCCCCTGCACCACGAACCGCACCGGTCCGGCGACGTCGACCAGCAGCGCGTCCGCGCCCTCCTGGGCGGCAGACAGGGCGGCGGTGGCGGCCGAGACCGGCACCGGCCGGCCCTCGGGGTTCCAGCCCGTGAGTGCCTCGGTGCTGGTGAACGCGAGCAGCGCCTTCCGGCCGTCGGAGCGCTGCATCAGCACGGCCGCCATGTCGGAGGACTTGTCGTGCGCGAGCCCTGCCTCGTCGTCCTCGGTCTCCCCGAGGATCGCGACCACCGGCACCAGCACCCGGGTCGCGGCCAGGGCCTCCAGCGCCGGCAGGTAGCCCGCACCGGGGTCCTCGTCGTACGCCGCCAGGGCAGCGACCAGAGCGGCCGGAGCCGCACCGTCGTCGCCGGCGAAGCCCGGGTCAGGAATCGTGCGCACCCTTCGATCGTAGGTCTCGACAGGCTCGACCACCCGCGATGGCTAGGCTCATCATGTGTCGCTCGACTCCACCACCTGGGCAGCCCTCGCGTTCCTGCTGACCGCCGCCGGCGCGACGTACACCTACGCCGCCTGGCGCCGTCGCGGAGCCGCCGCCGGTGTGCGCGGCCTGGCGTGGACGCTGGTCCCGGTCGCGGCCTGGCTGACCGGCACCCTGCGGCTGGCCGGCAACGTGCTCGACGACGTCACCTCGTGGGCCGCCCACCTCGTGTTCCACCCGACCACCTGGCTCGGGATCGCGCTCGCCGGGGTCTCACTCGTGCTGTTCGGCGCCTCCTCGACGATGCGTCGCCGCGGAGTGGGCACCCGCCAACGCAGGACTCGTGCGGAGCGGAAGCAGGTCGAGGCGCCTCGCCGGGAGCGCCTCGTCGACGACGACGTGTCAGCGATCCTGAAGAAGCACGGGATCTCGTAGCCCGTGGACCACCTCCTCAGCGACGTCGAGCGGCACCGTCTGGCTCGACGCCTCACCACCGCAACGGGCCGGCTCGACGACCCGGCCGCTCCCCTCGTGGTGGTCGACCTCGACGCGTTCGACGCCAACGCCGACGACCTGGTGCGGCGTGCCGCGCCCAAGCCGGTGCGGCTGGCCTCGAAGTCCGTGCGGATCCCCGCCCTGTCCCGGCGCGCACTCGCAGTGCCGGGTTTCAGCGGTGTGCTCGCCTACACCCTCCGCGAGGCGCTGTGGCTCGTGGCCGAGGGCGTCACCGACGACGCGGTGCTCGGCTACCCCAGCGTCGATCGCGGGGCCTTCGACCGGCTGCTCGGCGACGAGCGGGCGCTGGCCGCGGTCACCCTGATGGTCGACGACCCCGCACATCTCGACCTCGTCGACGCCGTGCGCGCCGGCCGCGACGCCACCGTGCGCGTCGCGATCGACATCGACGCAGGGCTCCGGATGGGCGGGTCGCACGTCGGCCCCAAGCGCTCTCCCCTGTACGACGAGGCACAGGTGGTGGACCTGGCCAGGCAGGTCACCGACCGTCCGGGTTTCGTGCTGGTCGGCGTGATGACCTACGAGGGCCAGGTGGCGGGCCTGCCCGACGACGTACCGGGCCAGCGGGCGAAGTCGCTGATCGTCCGCAAGCTCAAGGGCGCCTCGATCAGCCAGCTCACCGAGCGCCGCGGCCGGATCGCGGCGGGCCTCCGCGAGGTGGCTGACCTGGAGTTCTGGAACGCCGGCGGATCCGGCAGCGTCGAGTCGTCCTCCGCAGACCCGGTCGTCACCGAGGTGGCCGCCGGGTCGGGGCTGCTGGTGCCGGGACTGTTCGACCACTACGAGTCCTTCGACCCCCGCCCGGCGGCGTACTTCGGGCTGCGGGTCAGCCGCCGGCCCTCGGAAGGCGTCGCCACCGTGGCCGGTGGTGGCTTCGTGGCCAGCGGACCGTCCGGCAAGGACCGGCTGCCGCTCCCGTGGGCACCCCCCGGCATTCACCTGACCGGGCTCGAGGGGGCCGGCGAGGTGCAGACGCCGCTGACCGGCCCCGGTGCCTCGACCCTCGAGATCGGCGACCTGGTCTGGTTCCGTCACGCGAAGGGCGGCGAGCTGGCCGAGCACACCAACGTCGTGCACCTGCTCTCCGGTGGCGAGATCGTCGACACCGTCCCCACCTACCGTGGCCTCGGGCTGGCCTGGTGACGACCACCGCGAGCGTGCGCTCCTGGGCCTTCGCCGACCTCGACCCGCGCGCGGCGTACGAGCTGTGGCGGCTGCGCCAGGGCGTGTTCGTGGTCGAGCAGGAGTGCCCGTACGCCGACCTCGACGGCCGCGACCTCGAGCCGGAGACGCGGCACCTGACCCTCGAGGTGGGCGGCGTGCTGGCCGGCTACCTGCGGCTGATCGAGGACCTTTCGAGCGGATCAGTGAGGATCGGCCGCGTGCTGCTCGCCCGGGAGTTCCGGGGGCGTGGGCTCGCCGACCACCTGATGGTCGCCGCCCTCAAGGAGATCGGTGACCGGACCTCCGTGCTGGACGCACAGTCCCCGCTGGCGGGCTGGTACGAGGGCTTCGGCTACGTCGTCACCGGGCCGGAGTTCCTCGACGACGGCATCCCCCACCTGCCGATGAGACGGGGATGACGCCTGAGGCTGCTGCTGCACGGGTGGTCGAGCACGCGCTCTCCCGCCCACCCACGCTCGGGGCCGGGCGTCTGGTCTGCGTCGACGGGCCGGCCGGTTCCGGCAAGACCACGCTCGCCGAGGCGATGGCCGCACGCACGGCCGCGCACGTCGTCCACCTCGACGACCTGTTCCCCGGGTGGGGTGGGCTGGCCGAGGTGCCGGCCCTGATGAAGCGGCTGCTGCGGCCGCTCGCCCGGGGCGAGCACGGGCACTGGCACCGCTACGACTGGTACACCGCGCGGTTCGCCGAGTGGCACACCGTCCGCCCCGGAGGGCTCCTGGTGGTCGAAGGGGTCGGCTCGGGTGGCCGGGCCTGGGCAGACCTGGTCACCACGCTGGCCTTCGTGGAGGCCCCGCGGGCCGCACGCGACCGCCGCGGGATCGAGCGCGGCGGAGTGGGCGTGACCGAGAACTGGCGCCGCTGGTCGGTGCAGGAGGACGCCCTGTTCAGCCGCGAGCACACGCGGCACCGGGCAGACCTGCTGCTGAGCGGCCGCTGACCCGGACCACAAGGACGTCCCAAGGTCGTCGGCCTACTGTCCCGGAGAGGGGAACCAGGGGTCGGAGGACACCATGGCACTTACCCGGCGCGACTCGCTCAAGCTCTCCGTTGCTGCAGGAGCCGCGATCGGTCTCCCGCTGTCGCAGGCCGCAGGTGGCTCCCTGTCGGCCAACCGGATCGCCGAGAGCCGACTGCCGAAACCGTTCACCACCGGCTTCGTCCAACCGCCGGTGCTCGAGGTCTTCCGGCCAGACGCCGCGGCGGACGTCTACCGACTCGAGATGCGCGCGTTCCGGGCCGAGATCGTGCCCGGGCTCCAGACCGAGCTCTGGGGCTACAACGGCACCTACCCGGGCCCCACGATCATGGCGAACCGCAACCGGCCTGTCGTCATGCGCCAGATCAACAACCTGCCGCCGACCCACCCGACGCTCAGCTTCACGCCCTGGACCTCGGTACATCTGCACGGCCACGCCTCGCTGCCCCAGTACGACGGGTACGCCAGCGACATCACCAATCCGGGCTCGTACAAGGACTATCGCTACCAGAACAAGCAGGAGGCCAGGACGCTCTGGTACCACGACCACGGCGTCCACCACACGGCTGAGACCTGCCAGATGGGCCTGGTCGCGCTCTACGAGCTCCACGACGAGCACGAGCGGAGCCAACCCATCCCCCACGGGGAGTTCGACGTCCCCCTGGTGATCGCCGACATCGCCTTCAACACCGATGGCTCCGTGAACTTCGACAACCACGACAACAAGGGTCTCTACGGGGACGTGATCCTGGTCAACGGCAAGCCGTGGCCGGTGATGCCGGTGAAGCGGCGCAAGTACCGGTTCCGGTTCCTCAACGCCTCACCGGCCAGGTCCTACGCGTGGTCGCTGGACTCCCGCGACACGATGACGATCGTCGGCACCGACGCTGGCCTGGTCCCCTCGCCGATCCGTGTGAAGAGCTTCCGGCAGGGAGTGGCCGAGCGGTACGAGGTGGTCATCGACTTCGCCGGGCACCAGCCGGGCGACCGGATCACGTTGCGCAACACCGCTCCCAAGAACACGATCAGCTTCACCAACACCGACAAGGCCCTGCAGTTCGTGGTGACCGACGAGCCCTTCGACGGGACCGACAACGAGATCCCCGACCAGCTCAACCCCAACCAGCCCACGATGCAGCTCCAGGAGTCCGACGCGCTGATCACCCGACGGATGGACTTCGTCCGCAAGAACGGCCTGTGGACGATCAACGGACTCACCTGGGAGGACGTGGTGGCCAGCCACTTCACGCGGGTGCTCGCCTCGACCCGCAAGGACTCCGTGGAGGTCTGGGAGCTGAGGAACCCGTCAGGTGGTTGGCACCACCCCGCCCACGTCCACCTCGTCGACTTCAAGATCAGCTCGCGAAACGGCAGAGCCCCGCTGCCCTACGAGGTCGGCCCCAAGGACGTCGTCTACCTCGGGGAGAACGAGTCGGTACGCGTGATCATCAAGTTCGACGGCGGCTCGGGCCGGTACATGATGCACTGCCACAACCTCACGCACGAGGACCACGACATGATGGCCCAGTTCGAGGTCGTCGGTGACACGCCTGCGGACGACCCGTTCAGCGACCCTCCGCGACTGCTTCCCGAGAGCTCGCTGTAGTCCTCCCTCGCCGGCATCCGTGACATATGGCAGTTGCACGCCCTCCCCCGGCGTCTGGTTGGCTGGTGCCCGACGGGGAGGAGAACCATGACGCACGCAACGGTCGAGGGAGCCAACGGCTCCGGCACGATCGTCGTCGACCGGCTCACCAAGAAGTTCGGCACGCTGACCGCCGTCGACGACCTGAGCTTCTCGGTCGCACCGGGACGGATCACGGGGTTCCTGGGACCCAACGGCGCCGGCAAGACCACCACGCTCCGGATGCTGCTCGGGCTGGTGCGCCAGACCAGCGGCACGGCGACCATCGGCGGCAAGCGGTACGCCGAGATCCCCTCGCCGCAGCGCGTGGTGGGCTCGGCACTGGAGGCCACGAACTTCCACCCCGGACGCAGCGGCCGCAACCACCTGATGGTGCTGGCCGACACCGCTGGCGTGAACAGCAAGCGGGTCGACGAGATGCTCGAGCTGGTCGGCATCCCGGCCGCCGCCCGCCGACGTGCCGGCGGCTATTCGATGGGCATGCGGCAGCGGCTCGGGCTCGCCGCCGCGATGCTGGGAGACCCGCAGGTGCTGCTGCTCGACGAGCCGGCCAACGGCCTCGACCCCGAAGGCATCCGATGGCTGCGCGGCTTCCTGCGGCACCTGTCCAGCGAAGGCCGCACGATCCTGATCTCCAGCCACATGCTGCAGGAGGTCGAGCAGACCGTCGACGACGTCGTGATCATCGCCAACGGCCGGCTGATCAAGCAGGGCCCGATCAGCGAGCTGCACGGCGAGGCGACCTCGCTGGTGCGGTCTGCCGACGCCTCGGCCCTCGGTACGGCGCTGGAGCGGGCGGGTCTCGCTGCCTCACCGGCGGACGACGGCGCGCTGACCGTGCTGACCGGCGACCTGCGCCAGATCGGCGAGGTCGCGCTCGCGGCCGGGATCGCGGTGCACGAGCTCCGCGGCCAGAGCGCCGACCTCGAGGCACTGTTCTTCCAGCTCACGGAGTCACCGGAGAACGCCAACCGCAATGTCGTGCCCACGGAAGGAGGCGTGTGATGGGAGGCGCGATCCGCTCGGAGATCCGGAAGATCTTCACCACCCGGCTGTGGTGGGGCATGCTCGGTGGCGTCATCCTGATCGGTGGCGGCGTCTCGGCCCTGTTCGCCTCGCTGGTCGGCACCACCAACGCCGGCACCGACCCGGCGGACAACCCGTTTCTCAAGATGTCGCTGGGCACCGCGCAGCTGATCTACGCAGCCGGCTTCTTCTGGCTGATCGCGCCGCTGATCCCGCTCGCGCTCGGCGTCATCCTGATCACGCAGGAGTTCCGGCACCAGACGATGTCCTCGACGTTCCTGGCCGCGCCCCGGCGCTGGCAGGTGCTGGTCTCGAAGACGGTCGCGGTGGTCGTGATCGGCGTCGTCTACGGCATCGTCAGCGTGATCTCGTCGGCCGTCTTCGGCGCGCTGGTGCTGCAGATCAAGGGCGAACCGACGTACCTCGGCAACGCCCAGGTGTGGCGCACCTTTCTGATGATCCTGCTGGTCTTCGTGCTCTGGGCGCTGCTCGGCTTCGGCTTCGGCATGCTGATCCGCAACCAGCTGGCCGCGGTCTTCATCGCGCTCGGCATCGCGCTGATCGCGCAGATCATCCTGCAGATCCTGTTCAGCGCGCTCGGCTGGGACACGGCTCCCAAGCTGCTGCCGAACAACCTCAGCCAGGGGATGCTCGTCACCTCCGACCCGACGAACGGCGCCAGCGGCGACGGCAGCCCGTACTTCGACTGGTGGGTGTGCGGACTGATCCTGCTCGGCTACGCGGCAGCGCTGTCCGGGATCGGCTCCTGGCTGCTCTCGAAGCGCGACATCACCTGAGGTCGGGGTAGCGCCGGCGCGTTCGGTCGCCCGGCCGCCGCGAGACCCACGCGGCGGCCAGGCCACCGCCGATCGCACCGAACAGGTGGCCCTGCCAGGAGACGCCCGGCTGTCCGGGCAGGACCCCGAGCAGGAGCCCCCCGAAGAAGAACAGCAGCACCACGCCGGTCGCGATCTCGCTGCTGCGCCGGGTGAAGAGGCCGCGCACGATCAGGTACACCAGCCAGCCGAAGACCAGCACGGACGCGCCGAGCGTGATCGAGTTGGACGGCGACACCAGCCAGACGCCGACCCCGCTCACCACCCAGATCACCGCGGTGGCGGCGAGTCCGCGGGCGATACTGCCGAGCAGCACCAGGAAGCCGAGCACCAGCACCGGCAGCGTGTTGCCCTCCAGGTGGCCCCAGCCGCCGTGCAGCAGCGGCGCGAACACGATCCCGACCAGGCCGTCGCGGCTGCGCGGCTCCACGCCGTAGGCGTCGAGGGCGTGGTTGTTGGCGGCGTCGACGATCTCGAGCACCCACAGCACGGCGACGAAGCCGAGGCTGATCAGGCCGGCCGTCACCCAGGTGGGCGACGGCCGGTCGGTGCGCTGCATCGTCACCTCGTCAACGGTAGCCACTGCCAGGTAGTGGCCGGCTCAGGCGAAGCGGCTCAGGTCCAACCCGGGCACCGATCCGAGTGCTCCGATCAGCGCTCCCGTGCACACGTCCCGCAGCGTCGTCCGGTCGAAGACCGGGTCTGCGAGCCACTCGACGCAGAGCACCCGGACGTAGACCAGCCAGCTCATCACGAGCGTCGAGACCACCTCTCGGTCCGACCCGCTGAGACCGCTCGCGTCGAGCAACCGTCGGCGCAGGACATCGAGCTCGTCGGTGATGATCGCCTGGATCACCGGGTCACCGGCCAGGGTCCGGTTGGCCGCGAGGACGATGTTGCCGTGAGCCACGAAGTAGTCGATGTGGGCCTCGAGACCGGCCACGATCTGCTCGGTGAGCGAGCCTTCCCGGGTGAGCTCGGTGACGTCCAGGAGCCGCTCGGCCGCCTGCTGGTAGACGCCGGCGAACAGGTCGCGCTTGCCGGAGTAGTAGCGGTAGAGCAGCGCGCGCGACACCCCTGCCCGCTCGGCGGCCTCGTCCATCCGGACGTCGTCGTAGGACCGCTCGGCGAACAGCCGAGCGCCGACCTCGAGGATCTCGGACCGGCGGGCGTCGGTGGTCAGTCGTCGGCGGGACGGCACCCGTCGAACGATAGGTGACGCAGGTCCCCCGGCGTGTTCCTGCTCGGTGGCGTCGGTCGGCTGCTGTCATGGGCCGTCCACGGCCAGCCGCACTGGTTCCAGCTGGTGCTCACAGTGCTCGAGCTGGCACTCCCGGCGGTCTTCTTCTGGCTGGCCGGAGCCGACGAGCGGGCTCACGACAGAAGCGGCAGCGAGGCGCTAACGTCGCGGGCGTGACCCCTCCCAGCGGCGACCAGCACGTGATCACGCACGGTCGCTACCGCGCAGTCGTCACCCAGAGCGGTGCCACGCTCCGCACGCTGTCGTACGACGGGCGCGACCTCGTGCAGGGCTTCCCCGAGCACCGGATGCCGTCCGGCGGGCGCGGCCAGGTGCTCGTCCCGTGGCCGAACCGGATCCGCGACGGCGCCTACAGGTTCGCCGGCACCGGCCAGCAGCTCCCGCTCTCCGAGCCGGGCCGGCACAACGCCAGCCACGGCCTGGTTCGCTGGGTGTCGTGGTCCCCCGTGGAGCAGGACGCGTCGTCGGTCAGGCTGCACTCCCGGTTGATGGCGCAGTCCGGCTACCCCTGGACCCTGGACCTCACCTGCCGCTACGTGCTGGACGACGACGGCCTGGCCGTGAGCGTGTCGGCGACGAACCAGGCCGACACGGCGGCGCCGTACGCCTGCGGTGCGCACCCGTACCTCACCACGGGGTCGGCTCGCGTCGACGACGACGTGCTGACCCTGCCCGGCGCGACCCGGTTGATCACCGACGACGAGCGCAAGCTCCCCACCGGACGTGAACCGGTCGCCGGCTCGTCGTACGACTTCCGCGCGGAGCGGCCGATCGGCGACACCGTGCTGGACCACGCGTTCACCGACCTCACCCGCGGTCCGGACGGCCGCGCCCGGGTGACCCTGCGCTCCCCCGGCGGCGCCGGCGTCGAGCTGTGGGCGGACCAGCGCTTCGGCTGGCTGCAGGCCTACTCTGGCGACGACCAGGGCGACACCGCCCGCACGGCGCTCGCGGTCGAGCCGATGACAGCGCCACCCGACGCGTTCAACAGCGGCGACGGCCTGGTGACACTGGAGCCGGGCGAGGCGTTCACGGCGACCTGGGGCATCCGGGGTCTCGACTGAGCCGAGGGCCCTCGCGCAGGATGGAGGCATGGCGAAGTACCTGGTCAACGACGCCGCGGTCGCACACTGCCGCGAGCTGATCGAGAAGCGGCAGTACGTCCTGGACAGCGACTGGGGCGACGCGCAGCCGGACGCCGAGGCCCAGAACGGCTACCTCGAGCGGCACTCCTGGGAGGAGTACGCCGCCTGGCACCTCGGCCTCACCGACGGCGCCAACGAGGACACCAAGGCGCGCTACGCGTTCGTCTTCGGCGACCTCCGCCGGGTGCACCGCACCGCCCTGATCGCCTGCGTCTACCGCGCGTCCGAGTGGCGGCACAAGGACGTGGAGCTGGCCGCGCACGACCTGCTCCAGCGGCTGGACCACGCCACGGCGTGAGCCTCCACGGTGGTTGAGGAGCGAGCGCCAGCGAGCCACTCGAAACCTCCGCCGCGGCCGAGGCAGTCAGTCGTTGCGGTCGGTGCGGGTCCGGTCGGCGAGGGCCCGGCGGAACTCACGGACGGCCTTCTTGGCGCGCTCGCCGTCGGAGCCCTGGATCGCCATCACCGGGATCGTGGTGCCGTCGGAGAGGTCCATCTCGGCCCAGGGGGCACCGCGGCGCAGCCGGACCGCGACGATCTGCGGCCAGTCGTAGTGCCGGGCCCGGAAGCCGTTGACCACGGCGACGTCGTCGGCGCTGGCGCTGAGCCGGGAGCGCAGCAGGGCGTACCAGACCGCGGCGCCGAGGCACCCGAGCGCGAGCAGGGTGCCCTTCTGGAACGGCGTGAAGCGGCTCCGGATGTCCTCGCCGAGCGCGATCCACGCGGCCACACAGACCGCCAGCAGGCCGAGTCCGGCGATCAGCCCGACCAGGCGGACGCCGAACGGCCGCCAGGTGTGCGGCAGATTCGGTCCGGCCGGAGGGGGTTCAGAGTCGGCAGGCATGGATGTCGGTGACCAGGATGCCGCGGGCGCCGAGGTCGTAGAGCACGTCCATCAGCCGCTGGGAGCCGTTGCGCGGGACCATCACCCGGACTGCGCTCCAGCCTTCCCGATGAAGCGGCGCGATGGTGGGGCTCTCGATCCCCGGCGTCAGCTCGACCGCGGCACCGACCACGGGAGTGGGGATGTCGTAGTCCATCATCACGTAGCTCCGGGCGACCATCACGCCCTCGATCCGGCGCCGGAACACCTCGACCCCGGCCGGCCGGTCCGGGCCGGCGCGGGTCACCAGAACCGCCTCCGACGCCAGGATCACGTCGCCGAAGACGGCCAGGCCGGCCTGCCGCAGGGTGCTGCCGGTCTCGACGACGTCGGCGATCACGTCGGCCACGCCGAGCTGGATCGAGGTCTCCACGGCACCGTCGAGCCGGGTCACGGTGGCATCGATCGCGCGCTCCTCGAGGAAGCCGCGCACCACACCGGCGTACGACGTGGCGATCCGCTTGCCGGACAGGTCGTCCAGACTGGACGCCGTGCCGGGACGGGCCGCGAAGCGGAACCGCGACGACCCGAAGCCGAGCGCCATCACCTCCTCGGCCTTGGCCTTGGAGTCCAGCAGCAGGTCGCGGCCGGTGATACCGAGGTCGAGCGTGCCCTCTCCGACGTAGAGCGCGATGTCGCGGGGACGCAGGAAGAAGAACTCGACGCCGTTCTCGGCGTCGGTGAGCGCGAGCTCCTTGGAGTCCGTGCGCTGCCGGTAGCCCGCCTCCCGGAGCATGTCGGCAGCCGGCTGGGACAGGGAGCCCTTGTTGGGCAGGGCGATCCGCAGGAGTGCGGATTCGGAAGGGACAGACATGAGAAGTTCCTAGAGGTGTGTGTAGACGTCGTCGAGGGAGAGTCCGGCGGCGAGCATCAGCACCTGTGCGTGGTACAGCAGCTGGCTGATCTCCTCGGCCGCCCGCTCATGACCCTCGTGCTCGGCTGCCATCCAGGACTCAGCGGCCTCCTCGACCAGCTTCTTGCCGATCTCGTGCACGCCGGCGTCGAGCTCCGCCACGGTCCGGGATCCTTCGGGCCGGGTCTGCGCCTTCTCGCTCAGCTCGGCCCAGAGCCCCTCGAACGTCTTCACTCGTTCACCCTAAGGTCTGCCTTCGCCTGATCCTGCGCAAGGTCTGTGCCGTGAGAAGCGCCGCCTGCGCGGCCTCGTAGCCCTTGTCCTCCCGTGACCCGTCGAGCCCGGCCCGGTCGAGCGCCTGCTCCTCGGAGTCGCAGGTGAGCAGCCCGAACCCGATGGCGGCGCCGGTGTCGAGCGCCACCCGGCTGAGGCCGTCGGTGGCCGAGGTGCAGACGAACTCGAAGTGCGGGGTGCCGCCGCGGATGATCACGCCGAGCGCCACGATCGCGTCGTACCCCTGCCCGGCGAGCGCCGAGGCGACCACGGGCAGCTCGAACGAGCCCGGCACCCGCACCACGACCGGCGCCTCGACCTGGTGCGCCTTGAGCGCCCGGGTGGCGCCGTCGATCAGGCCGTCCATCACGACCTCGTGCCAGCTCGACGCGACCACCGCGACTCGCAGGTCGTGACAGTCGAAGGGTCGCGTGTCGGGTGCTCCGTCGCCGCTCACGAAAGGCCTCCGGTCGCGCTGGTCTCGACAGGCTCGATCGCCGGGAGGGAGGGCAGCACGTGGCCCATCCGGTCGCGCTTGGTGCGCAGGTAGGTGAGGTTGTGGTCGTTCGGCCGCGGTGTCAGCGGCACCCGCTCGGTGACGGTGATGCCGTAGGCCTCGAGGCTCTGGATCTTGTCCGGGTTGTTCGTCAGCAGCCGGACCGAGCCGATCCCGAGGTCGCGCAGGATCTGGGTCGCGGCTCCGTAGTGACGCGCGTCGGCCGGCAGCCCGAGGTCGAGGTTGGCGTCGACCGTGTCCCGCCCTCCGTCCTGCAGCTGGTAGGCCTGCAGCTTGGCGAGCAGCCCGATCCCGCGGCCCTCGTGGCCGCGCAGGTAGATCGCCGCTCCCCTGCCCTCCTGCACGATCAGCTCGAGCGCCTCGTCGAGCTGCGGCCCGCAGTCGCAGCGCTCGGATCCGAACACGTCGCCGGTGAGGCACTCCGAGTGCACCCGGGTCAGCACCGGTTCCCCGCTGGTCAGCTCGGCCGGGTCGCCGTACACCAGCGCCATGTGCTCGGAGTCGTCGATCGTGATCCGGTAGCCGAACGCCTGGAAGTCGCCGTGGCGCGTCGGCAGCCGGGTCTCGGCCACGCGCACGACGTGGTTCTCGGTGCGCCGGCGGTAGTGCACCAGGTCCTCGATCGAGATCAGCGCCAGGCCGTGCTCGTCTGCGAACGCGCGGAGCTCCGGTCCGCGCTTCATGGTGCCGTCGTCGTTGACCACCTCGACCAGCACCCCGGCCGGGGTGAGACCGGCCATCCGGGCCAGGTCGACCGCGGCCTCGGTGTGGCCGCGCCGGATCAGCACACCGCCCTCGCGGTAGCGCAGCGGGAACACGTGACCGGGACGCGTGACCTCCCAGGGCTCGGTCGCCGAGTCGGCGAGCACCCGCGCGGTGTGGGCGCGGTCGGCCGCCGAGATCCCGGTGCTGACGCCGTCGCGGGCGTCGACGGAGATCGTGTACGCCGTCCGCAGCTTGTCCTTGTTGTGCGGAGTCATCAGTGGGATCTCGAGCCGGTCGAGCATCACGGCCGGCATCGGCACGCAGATCACGCCGCTGCTGTGCCGGATCGTGAACGCCATCAGCTCCGGCGTCGCCTTGCTGGCAGCGAAGATGATGTCGCCCTCGTTCTCGCGGTCCTCGTCGTCGACGACGACGACGGCCTTGCCTGCGGCGACGTCGGCGATCGCGCGATCGATGCTGTCGAGCCTGACGCTGGTCATGACAGTTCCTCTCGGTGCTGCAGGAGTCGTTCGACGTGCTTGGCGATGACGTCGGCCTCGAGGTTCACCCGGTCGCCGGGCTGCCGGAAGCCGAGGGTGGTACGGGCGAGCGTCTCGGGGATCAGGGAGACGGTGAACCCGTCCGGGAGGACGTCCACGACGGTCAGGGAGATGCCGTCGACGGTGATCGAGCCCTTCGGCACCAGGTAGCGCAGCAGGTCGGCCGGTGACTCGACCTCGACCACCTCCCAGTGCGCGGAGGGGGTACGGCGCCGTACCGCCCCGGTGCCGTCGACATGGCCCTGGACGATGTGGCCGCCGAGCCGGGTCGTGGGCGTGACCGCGCGCTCGAGGTTCACCCGGTCGCCGGCGGCCAGGTCACCGATGCCGGTCTTGTCGAGCGTCTCGCGCATCACGTCAGCCGTGAACGACGAGGTGGTCGTGCCTGTCGAGACGGTGGCCACCGTGAGGCAGCAGCCGTTGACCGAGATCGAGTCGCCGAGCGCGGCGTCGTCGAGCACGGTGGAAGCGTCGATGGTGAGCCGGACCGCGTCGCCCTGGTCCTCCAGATGGGCGACGGTGCCGAGCTCCTCGACGATGCCGGTGAACATGTCAGTGCCTTCCGGTGGAGGGGGTCAGGGTGATCCGCACGTTGGCGTCGGCACCCGTGCCGACCGTGGTGACGTCGGTGATCCGGAGGTCGACCGCGTCGGCGATGGTGCCGATCCCGAGGTCGGCGACCGCGGTGGCGCCGGCGCCCAGCAGCTTGGGGGCGACGTAGCCGACGACCTCGTCGACCAGCCCGGCCCGCAGGAACGCCGCAGCGAGCTGGGGGCCGCCCTCGAGGAAGACGTGCTGCCGGTCGCGCGCGAACAGGTCGGCGAGGGCTGCGCGGGGGTCGTGGGTGCGCAGTTGCGTCGTTTCCGCGCGGTCGTTGAAGATCCGCCGGTCCGTGGGCAGGTCGCGCTCCCCCATCACCACGCGGAGGGGCTGGTGCGGCAGCGGCTCGTCGTACTCGTCGCGCACGGTGAGCTCCGGGTCGTCGACGGCCACCGTGTTCGCGCCGACCATCATCACGTCGCACTGGGCACGCAGCCGGTGCGTGTCGATCCGGGCGGCACGGGAGCTGACCCACCGGCTGGTGCCGTCTGGCGCCGCGCTGCGGCCGTCGAGCGTGGTCGCGAACTTCCAGGTGACGAACGGCCGGCCGTGGTCCATCGCGAACGTCCACGCCCGGTTCAGGGCACGGGCCTCGGCGAGGAGCAGACCTGAGTCGACGTCGACGCCGGCCGCGCTCAGCGTCTCCGCGCCTCCGGCCGCGACCGGGTTCGGATCGGGCTGGGCGAAGACCACGCGCTGCACCCCGGCGGCGGACAGCGCCCGGGCGCAGGGGCCGGTGCGGCCGGTGTGGTTGCACGGCTCCAGGGTCACCACGGCGGTGGCGCCCTTGGCCTCGTCGCCGGCGTTGGCGAGTGCCGCCGCCTCGGCGTGCGGGGTGCCGGCACCGCGGTGGTAGCCCTCGGCCACCTCGCTGCCGTCGGGCGCGAGCAGCACGCAGCCGACGCGCGGGTTCGGTCCGAGCGCGACGCCCGGGGTGCGCGCGAGCTCGAGGGCACGCCGCATGGCGCGTGTCTCGGCGGCGGAGAACATCGGTGCCCCTCTCGGTCCGGCTCGCAGGCCTCCGGGGCTCGACGTACGGCGTCGCCCGCCCTCAACGGGTCGGCGACCACCGCGCGTGCGACTTCCCATCCGGACTCTGACCGTCGGTCCAGGAGTTTCACCTGGTCAACCGGTCACTGGCTGTGACCGGGTCGCGGACTCTCACCGCCGGCTCGGAATTTCACCGACCCCAGTTGCACGCGAGCGTTAGCTCGTCAGCCCCAAGGATGCCACGCGCGGCGTCCGACCGGGAGGTGACCCCGGCCACAGATCAGCCGGCAGCTGCTCTGGCGGCGAGGGCGCGGAGCTCCTCGACCATCGCGTCGGGGTCGTCGGCGGAGTAGACGGCCGACCCGGCGACGAACACGTCGGCCCCGGCGGCGGCGGCGCGTTCGATGGTCTCCGGCGACACCCCGCCGTCGACCTGGAGCCACACGTCGAGGCCGTGCTTGTCGGCGAGCTGACGGGCGCGGGTGATCTTGGGCAGGCACAGGTCGAGGAACTTCTGGCCGCCGAACCCGGGCTCGACGGTCATCACCAGCAGCATGTCGAGCTCGCGGAGGAGATCCTCGTAGGGGTCGACGGCCGTGGCCGGCTTGAGCGCCATGCCGGCGCGCGCACCCTTCGCACGGAGCTCGCGGGCCAGCCGCACCGGCGCGCTGGCGGCCTCGATGTGGAACGTGACGCTGGCCGCGCCGGCCTCGACGTACGCCGGCGCCCAACGGTCCGGGTCGTCGATCATCAGGTGGCAGTCCAGCGGCTGGTCGGTCGCCTTCGCGAGCGCCTCGACCATGGTCGGGCCGAGGGTCAGGTTGGGCACGAAGTGGTTGTCCATCACGTCGACGTGCACCATGTCGGCGCTCGGGATCCGCGCCACCTCGGCCGCGAGGTTGCCGAAGTCGGCGTTCAGGATGCTCGGCGTGATCTGGATGCCCATGCGCCTCAGCCTTCCAGAAGCGAGTCGTCGTACGACGCCGTGCGGTCGGTGTCGGCGTCGCCCGTGTTGACCACCCCGGCCGGCTCGATCAGCATCGCGCTCACGTCGCCCTCGGCGATCGGGCAGTGCTCGACCCCGCGCGGGACGACGTACAGCTGGCCGGGACCGAGTGTGACGTCCCCTGCTCTCAGCTGGATGGTCAGCGACCCCTCGACCACCAGGAACAGCTCGTCGGTGTCCTGGTGCGTGTGCCAGACGAACTCGCCCTTGAGCTTGACCAGCTTGATCTCGTAGTCGTTGAGCCGCGCCACCACCTTCGGTGACCAGTGCTCGGAGAACAGCGCCAGCTTCTGGTTGATGTCCACGACGGGGGTCATGGGATTGAGCGTAGGGCGGTCGTGGGGAGCGCGGGTCCACCACGGTATGCAGGAACAACAACGGCGTATCGCCCAAACGGGCCAGAGGGGATGCGCTTCCCATGATCGACATGCGCTCCCCACGAAGTGCTCGTCGTGGGGAGCGCATGTTCGTCTGCATACCGTGGTGAACCTGCAGCAGCAGCGAGCTACAGATCCCAGGCCACGAGCCGGATCTCCTGCTTCTGCTCGGGTACGACGACCGTGCACGCGCCCTCGAGCGGGCAGTCCCAACCGGTCCAGGTGAGGTCGGTGTTCGTCTCCCCGTCGGCGTCCATCGCGGCCGGGTCGCCCTTCCGGGTCACCACCAGCACGCTGCCGTCGGTGTCGAAGACGGAGGCGGCGACCTTGCCCGGCGGGTGGTACGTGATCGTCTGGGACGGGTCGCGCCAGTTCACGACCTTGGGGTTGCCGCCGTTGTCGAGGATCCAGCCGCCGTCGTAGGACAGGATCCCCTCGACGCCCTTCGGCGAGTGGGCCTGCTCCCACCCGGCGCCGATCCGGTCGAGGGAGACCGGGCCGCGGTCCTCGAACGTGCTGATCACCCGGTGGTGCGCCTGCGCGATGTCGCCGTCGAGCTGCGGTCCCAGGATCGGGTCCGACGGCTGCCACGCCCGCCCACCGCCGTAGGCGGAGATGAACACGGTGCCGTCGGAGACGACGTACGGCCGGGGACAGAACGTCCCGGCGCCGTCACCGCCCTGGTGGCAGCGCATGGTGGTCCGGCCCACGACGCGGTCGGTGGCCGTGTCGTACGCGACGATGTCGGCCGCCCCGTTGTCTTGCTCCGCCCAGGCGACCAGCGTGCCGTTGCCGTCGGCGGCGACCCAGTCGTCGAAGACCGCGCTGGGGAACGACGGCCGCTCGGCCAGGGTCTTCACGGTGCCGTCGCGAAGCAGCATCGATGGCCGATGGCTGCCGGGTGCGGGGTACGCCACGCCCAGCTTGCCGACGTGCGCTCCGGTGTCCCACGGCAGCCTCACGTGGTACGACGCGCCATCGAGGTAGACCCGCGATCGGGTCACGAACAGCCCGGTCGGACCGTCGACCGGCGCCGGGCCGGTGGCGTCGCCGGTGGAGGTCGCGACCCCGCCCTGGACCGGCCGGCTCCCGACAGTCCCGGACCCGGTCGCCAGGCCGATCCCGATCGTGGCGACCGCGGCCAGGCCACCGGCAGTGAGCGCACTGGCGAGCACGACCCGGCGGTTGCGTCGGCGACGGCCACGCCGGACCAGGTCGGCGACGTCGGGTGGGGGCGGTGCGGCGGCGCGCACGTGCGTGTCCAGGCTCTCGCGGAGCCGCTCGTCGAGGTGGGTGCTCATCGGAATCCCCCTGCCGTCGTGGTGCTGATCTGGCTGATCTCGGCCCGAAGCTTGCCCATTGCAGAGTGGGCCAGGCTCTTGACGGTGCCTGGCGCGATCCCGAGCACACTGCCGATCTCGCGCTCGCTCAGGTCCTCGTAGTAGCGCAGGACCACGACGGCCCGTTGCCGCGCCGGCAGCGCCTGCACCAGCTGCCAGAGCTCGTCACTGGCGGCGAGGTCGGAGTCGAACGACGGGATGGCCTCGTCGCTCGCCCGGGGTTCGGGGCTCAGCACCTCGGCACGGTGCCGGCGGCTGCGCCAGCCGGAGGTCGCCTGGTTGACCATCATCCGGCGCACGTAGGCGTCGCGGGAGTCGGCTCGCGAGACCCTGCGCCAGGACACGAATACCTTCACCAGCGTGCTCTGGAGGAGCTCCTCAGCCTGGCGTACGTCGCCGGTGAGCGCGTAGGCGGTGCGGAACAACCGCTGCCAGGCACCCTCGACGTACGCCGTGTAGTCCTCAGTGGTCACCCGTTCCCCCTGTTCGATCCGTCACTCCACCAGACGCGCGGGACAGCCGCCAGGTTCGTCCGGCTCAGGACTTGCGCAGAACTGCCAGGAACATCGCGTCGGTGCCGTGCCGGTGCGGCCACAGCTGCACGGCCCCGGGCAGGCCCGCGCAGACGACGTCCTCGACCTCGGGCAGCAGGGGCGCGGCGTTCTCGAGGCGTACGTCGTCGTGGCCGGCCAGCGTTGTGCGCACCACTTCGACCGTCTCGGCGAGCACCGGGGAGCAGGTCGCGTAGGCCACCACCCCGCCGGACCGGGTGCTGTCCAGGGCGGCGTCCAGCAGAGCACGCTGGAGACCGACCAGCGCGGTGACGTCTGACGGGTGCCGGCGCCAGCGCGACTCGGGTCGCCGCCGGAGGGCGCCCAGCCCGGTGCAGGGAGCGTCGACCAGGACCCGGTCGAAGCGGGCCGGTGGCCAGGCCGGTCGGGTGCCGTCGGCGGTGACCACGCCGGCCACACCCCCCGTCGAGGCCCGGAGCGCCTGCCGGACCAGCAGCGCCCGGTGCGGCTGGCGCTCGGCGGCCAGCACCCGGGCACCGCGCTCGGACGCGAGCGCCGCCAGCAGGGCAGCCTTGCCGCCCGGGCCGGCACACAGGTCGAGCCAGAGCTCGTCGGCGCCCTCCACGGGTGCACGGGTGAGCGCCAGGGCGACGAGCTGCGAGCCGGCGTCCTGCACGCCGGCCCTCCCCTCGCGCACGGCGGGGATCGCGCCGGGGTCTCCGCTGTCGAGAGTGACGCCCAGCGGACTGGGGGTCGGCGTGCCGCCCAGCTCGGCCACGGTGGAGAGCCCCGGACGGGCGACCAGGGTGACCCGTGGCCGCTCGTTGTCGGCGGCGAGCAGCGCGTCGAGCTCCTCGGGCCGGTCGAGAGCCTCGGCGAGCGCCTCGACCACCCAGCGCGGGTGGGAGGTGGCCACGGCCAGGTGACCGGTCGGGTCGGCGGCCGGGTCCGGCGCGACCCGGCGCACCCAGCCGTCGAGGTCGTGCGACGAGACCTTGCGCAGGATCGCGTTGACGAAGCCGGCCGGGCGGTGCCCGACCCGGTGCCGCACCAGGTCGACCGTGGTGGCGACGGCCGCGTGACCTGGCACGCGCATCGCCAGCAGCTGGTGGGTGCCGAGCCGGAGCGCGTCCAGCACCGGTGGGTCGACAGCGCGGTTGGCCAACGAAGCCACCACGGCGTCGTACGTGCCCTGGCCGCGCAACGTTCCGCCGACCAGCTCGGTGGTCAGGGCGGCGTCGCGGCCGGTGAGGCCGCGCTCGCGGAGCAGCTGGGGCAGGACCAGGTTGGCGTAGGCGTCGTCCGCCGTGACCGCCCGGATCACGTCGTACGCCGCCAGTCGGGGCTGGTCCCGGTAGCGGGCGTCGGAGCCGCGGTCAGTCGCCAAGGTGTTCCTTGACCAGCCGCTTGGGCGCCACGGCCGCCCACGCCTCCGTGAGCACCTCGGCCAGCTCCTCCCGGCTGACCTCGCCGAGGCGGGACTGCTGCACGAGGACCGCGGGGTAGCCGTCGAAGTGCGCGATCGTGAAGAACGGCCCGTCGCTCTCGACCAGGGCCTGCTTCGCGGCGTCGTCCGGCACGGAGATCACGAGCAGGTCGTCGTAGGGCTCGCCACTCACCGGGTCGACCACGTTCTTCTGCGCGGCCCGGTGCAGCACGAAGCCGCGGCCCTTCTTGCCGGTCGGGACCTTCCAGGTCGGCCGGTCGCCCCAGGAGGTGCCGAGCTCCGTCTCCGGGAGTGCCGCGCAGATCTCGTCGACGTCGGCCGGCTTCGCCCTCGGCATCAGACGAACCCGTCCGGTCGGTCGGCACGCAGGCCCCGCGCCCAGTCGGCGGCAGGCATCTGCTTCTTGCCGGTGGCCTGCACCCCTCCCAGCCGCACGGGTTCGGACGCGGTGCCGACGTGCACGGTGTTCTTGCCGAACGCCACCGCGCCGGGCGCCAGCCGGTCGGCCGAGGAGTCGGGCGTCACGGGTCCGAGCTTGACCCGTTCGCCGTCGTACGTCGACCATGCGCCGGGCGCCGGGGTGCAGGCGCGGACCCGGCGGTCCACCCCGACGGCGGGCTCGGCCCACGCGATGCGGGCGTCGTCGACCGAGATCTTCGGGGCCAGGCTGATCCCGTCCTCCGGCTGCTCGCGCTCCACGAGCGACCCGTCCGCGATCCCGTCCAGGGTCGCCACCAGCAGCCCCGCACCGCCCTCGGCCAGCCGGGCCAGCAGGTCGCCCGCGGTGTCGGTGGGGTGGATGGTCTGGGTCATCAGGCCGTAGGTCGGACCCGCGTCGAGCTCGCGCACGATCCGGAACGTGGTTGCGCCGGTCACCTCGTCGCCGGCCCAGATCGCGTGCTGCACCGGCGCGGCGC
The DNA here is from genome assembly GCA_963815585.1 of uncultured Actinomycetota bacterium. Classification (GTDB taxonomy): domain Bacteria; phylum Actinomycetota; class Actinomycetes; order Propionibacteriales; family Nocardioidaceae; genus Marmoricola. The sequence continues at coordinate 45,909 of CAWFHJ010000005.1, forward strand.
CGCGCCAGCTCGGGAGCACCGAGAAGTGCAGGTTGACCCAGCCCCGCGGCGGGATGTCGAGCGCCGACTGCGGCAGCAGCGAACCGTATGCGACGACCGGGACGCAGTCCGGCTCCAGCGCGGCGAGGGCGGCCTGGAATTCGGGGTCGCGCGGGTGCGCGGGCTTGAGCACGGGCAGCCCGAGCTCCCCGGCTCGGACCGCCACCGGTGAGGCGACCATCCGGCGGCCGCGGCCGGAGGGCGCATCGGGACGCGTGACGACGCCGACCAGGTCGTGGCCGGAGGCGGCGACCGCCTCCAGTGCGGGCAGGGCCACCTCGGGTGTGCCTGCGAAGACCAGCCTCACAGGCCGAGCCCGCGGGTCGAGTGCGGGGAGAACTTCACGACCGGTGCCGGGGCGCCGAACCACTCCGACTCCCGCACGATCCGCATCGCCTCGCGCCGTGCCTCGCGGTCGAGCCGGTCGAGGAAGAGGATCCCGTCGAGATGGTCGGTCTCGTGCTGGATCGCCCGCGCAAGGAGCTCGGAACCCTCGATCGTGACCGGTTCGCCGTGCAGGTCGAAGCCGCGCGCGACCACGTGCAGGGCACGCTTGCAGTCGATGCTCAGCCCGGGCAGCGACAGGCAGCCCTCCGGACCGTCCTGGAGCTCCTCCGACAGGCTGAGGTCCGGGTTGATCAGGTGTCCGAGCTCGCCGTCGATGTGCCAGGTGAACACCCGCAGCCCGACGCCGATCTGGGGAGCGGCCAGACCGGCACCGGGCGCCTCGAGCATGGTCTCGGTGAGGTCCGCGACGAGGGTGCGGATCTCCTTGTCGAAGTCGACCACCGGTGCGGCCGCCGTACGCAGCACCGGGTCACCGAAGAGCCGGATCGGCTGGACGGACATGCGGGACCTTGTCGTTCGAGGGTGGGGGAACCAAGAGAGTCTAGGAGACCCGTGGGGCGGTCAGCCGAGCCGGATCGGATCGACCTCGACCCGGACGTGGGGCTGCTTGCGCGCCGAGCGGCCACGCTGCAGGTCGGCCAGTGCGGACGACAGTGCTGCACCTTCCGCGCGAGGCACCCGGAGCACCAGTCGGGCAAGGTCCTCGTCGCTCCCCCGGTCGATCTCCTCCTGTGGCAACGGCACGGGTCCGAGCACCTCGGCGCCGCCGGGCAGCACCAGCGCGGCCTCGGCCTCCTCGAGGACGGCCGGGGTCGCGGTCAGTGTCGCCACCCGGGACGCGGGCGGGAGGTGGGCGGAGAGCCGCTCGGCGATCAGTCGTTCGGCGAAGCCACCCGGGTCCCAGCGGACCATCGCCTGGACAGCGGCGGCGCCCGGGTCGCCGACGACGACCACCCGGCCACCCTCGGTGGTCGGCCGCGCCAGGGCGGCGGCGTTGCTCCAGCGGCGCACGGCCTCCTCGTCGGCGCGCAGGTCGGACCGGGCGAGCAGCAGCCACGTGTCGAGGAGCGCGACGGTCGCGTAACCGCTGTCGGCGACCGGCTCGGCGCCCGGGGTGGAGACCACGATCGCGGGTGCGTCGCCGACCCGCTCCAGCACCCGGTCGCCGGACGAGGTGCGCACCGGCGTGCCGGGGAAGGCCCGTCCGAGCTCCTCCGCGGTGCGCCGGTCGCCGACCACGGGGGCGCGCAACCCGCGTCCGCCGCACTCCGGGCAGGTCCAGCCCGGCGCCGCGGTGGCGCACCAGGCGCAGGTCGGGGCCGCGCCGGAGGCGGCGATCCGCAGTGGCCCGTGACACACCTCGCACTCGGCGGGCGTGCGGCAGCGGTCGCAGGCCAGCCGGGTCGCGTAGCCCGACCGCGGCGTCTGCACCAGCACCGGGCCGTCGCGGAGCCCGGCGCCGATCGCCTGATGTGCCTCCTGCGGCAGCCGGCTGCTGCGCGCCAGCGGGTCGCGCTGCAGGTCGAAGTCGGTCGCGCCCGCCACCGAGACCGCCACCCGGGAGCGCACGGTGTCGCGGGTCGCCGCCACCTCCTGCGCCCAGCCGGTGCGGAGCAGGTACTGGGCCTCGGCGCTGCGCGCGTAGCCGCCCACGACCGCCGCGCAGCCGGTCTGCCGGGAGCGGAGGAGCAGGACGTCCCGGGTGTGGCAGTAGGGCGCGCGCGGCTCCGCGTAGAGGTCGTCGCCGTCGTCCCAGACCACGACCAGCCCGAGGTCGCGGAGTGGGGCGAACGCGGCCGCCCGGGTGCCGATCACGATCCGGGCCGAGCCGCGCTCGACGGCCAGGAACGCCGCGTAGCGCTTCGCCGGCCCGACCTCCGCGGTCAGCACGACATGTCGTCCCGCGCCGGCCAGGTCCGTGATCGCGGCGTCGAGCCGGGCCACGTCGCGGTGGTCGGGCACGCACACGAGCGCACCGCGGCCGGACCGGGCGGTGGCGACGGCCGCCTCGGCGAGCAGGGGCGCCCAGTCGTCGCCGGGCAGGCACGACCAGACAGCACGCGGGGACCCACCGGCGGCCAGGGCGTCCAGCATCGCCGCTCCCCCGTCGTACGACGCCCAGGGGGTGGGTCCGGGACGCTGCTGCGGCAGGTCGGCGGCAGGCGGGGGCGGCTTCTTCTCGGTAGTGGCGTGCCGGGGCGGTACCGCGAGCCGGAGCACGTCGGAGCGGGTGCCCGCCCAGCGCGCCGCGATCTCGCCGGTCAGCGCCGCGATCTCGGGCGTCAGCACCGGCTCGGCGCTGACCACCCGCCGGAGCGGCATCAGCCGGCCGGGGTGCGCGGACTCCGCTGCGCGGGCGAGCACGAACCCGTCGACGTCCTGGCCCGCGAACCGAACCTTCACCCGCACCCCGGGCACCACGTCGTCGGCCATGGTGTCCGGCACCAGGTAGTCGAACGGCCGGTCGAGGTGCGCCAGCGGCACGTCGACCAGCACCTGCGCGACCGGGTCGACCTCGGCCGCGCGTACCGGCGGCTTCACCTTCGGCGGCTTCGCCCGGCGGGCCTCGGCGCGCGCCAGCCCGGGCAGCGAGAGCTGCTCCTGGGCGGGATCGGGAGTGGCGCCGGGCTCGGTCACGGTCCGATCCAACCAGCCCGCGCCGACCTGGACGTCCGTAGCTGTCGAGCCAGGTGGGGCCGGCGCGTCAGGTCATCTCGGACGTGATCGCCCAGCGCTCGTGGTCGCGCCAGGCTCCGTCGATGAAGAGGAAGTCCGGGGAGAGCCCTTCCAGCCGGAAGCCGTGCCGCTCGACCAGCGCGATCGAGCGGGCGTTGCCGGGCTGCACGTTGGCCTCGAGCCGGTGCAGCCCGAGCGATCCGAAGGCGTAGCGCACGACGGTGTCGAGGGCGTCACCCATCAGGCCCTGCCCGGCCGCGTGCGCGAACACGGAGTAGCCGAGGGCGCCGCAGCGGAACGCGCCGTACACGATGTTGCTGATGTTGAGCGCTCCCGCGATCCGGTCGTCGTCACGGGTGCAGAACAGCAGCCCGATCTTGGCCGGGTCGGCGTCGATCCGGTCGACGTACGCCGCGAACTGGTCGGCGTTCCGGGCCGGATTGGTCCACGGGTGGTGCAGGTCGCGGCTGGCGACGCTCGCGGCGACGTACTCCTCGGCGTCCGCGTGCGTCACGGCCCGGAGGTAGGTACGGTCGCCGACGGCCAGGTGCTCGGTCACGTGCCGCACGTTAGCCGAGGGGGCTTGACGGGCAAGTGATCGTGGACGGCAGCGCACGTCGACAACAACCGAGAAGGAGCAGGGATGAGCACGTTGCGAGTCGAGCAGGTCGTCGACACGGACCGGGCGCGGGTGTGGGCGGCGTGGACCACCGCTGACGGCCTCCGAGCGTGGTGGTGGCCACAGCTACCCGACACGACGTACGCCGTGGACGCGCGCGTGGGCGGGAGCTACCGGATCTGGTCCGAGCAGGCCGCGATCGGCGTGCACGGGGAGCTCGAGCGGGTCGACGAGCCCCGGGAGCTGGGGTTCACCTGGAGATGGCTCGACGGCGGTGCCGAGCTGCCGGCAGACGCGGTCACCGTAGCGTTCACCGACCTGGGGGACGGCACCACGCAGGTGGTGGTGTCGCACGAGATGGGAGATGCCGACGGTGGGCCCCAGGCTTACCGGCAGGGATGGACCGACGTGCTCGCTCGGCTCGGCGCCCTTGCCAAGCCCACGCCCGAAGGTCGCTGATCCTCACGCGCCGACGAGCGTCTGGGTGATCTGCTGCCGGTTCCCGTCAGCCACCACGTGCGCGAGCGCCCCGTTGACCAGCGGCAGGGACGGCTGCACGTGGCCGCACTCGACGTCGAGCAGCACCGGGATCCCGAGACCGCCGAGCGCGTCGGCCACGGCCTCGTGCTGGGTGAGCCCGGGTGCGTCGGGTGCCGGGGTGCGGCCGACCAGGACGGCGCGGGCATGCTCGAACCAGCCCGCCAGCCGTAGGCCGTGCAGCTGCCGGCCGATGGTGTACGCGTCGTCGTCGGAGGCCTCGAGGTAGGCGATGAGCCCGTCCTCGGCATGGGCTTCGCCGAAGCCGGGGACGTCGCCGTACGGCGTGCCGGTGAGCGGCGAGATGGTCTCGATGCAGCCGCCGACCAGCCGTCCGGTGACGTCGACGTCGGACCCGTCCAGCACCGTCCAGCGACCGGCGTCGGGGAGCGTCATCTCGGTGACGCCCGGATCGTTCTGGTAGTCGTCCCAGCCCTCCGCCCGGTGCCGCCCCGGGCTGCGCTGCGTGACCGGTGCGGTGGCCGCCGCGACGTCGGTCCAGTGGAGGAGGCCGTCGGGCGGGAGGTACGCCGTGTCCATCAAGTTGCTGCCGTGCAGGGTTGCCCAGCCGAGACGGAGCGTGAGCGGCAGCATCACCGTGCTCAGGTCGCTGTAGCCGACCAGCCAGGTCGGCTCGGCCGCGGCGAGCACGTCCCAGTTCAGCTGGTCGAGCAGGTCGATCGCGAGGACGCCACCCCAGGGCGGGACCACGGCCGCGATCGCCGGGTCGGCCAGCATCGCGGTGAGCTCGGCGGCCCGCTGCTCCTTGGGTGCCGAGGTCGGGCCGGTCCCGTCCAGGCAGTCGCCCAGGACCACGTCGTACCCCCGTGCCCGGAGGGCGTCGACGCCTACCTGCATCCGCGCCCGGAGCGGTTCCTCGACCCCGCTGGACGGTGCCGTCACCCCGATCCGGTCCCCCGGCCGCAGCGGCCGCGGGAAGACCACGCTCACGGCAGCACGACCTGCCCGATCGGCCCCGGGTTGAACGCGATCTCCCAGCGGAACCCGTCGGGGTCGCCGAAGTAGCCGGTGTAGCCGCCCCACGCGCGCTCCACGGCGTCCTGCACCGGGTCGGCGCCGGCCGCCCGCGCCGTCGCGAGCACCTCGTCGACCTGCTCGCGGGTCGGCACGTTGTGCGCGAGCGTCAGCGGCAGCAGCCCCTCACCGCGGCGGATCGGCCCGACCTCGGCCTCGAACTCGGCCTCCGCCCACAGCGACAGCACCAGGTGCTCGCCGGCCTTGATCATCAGGACCTCGCTCGGCACGTCGAGCGCCGCCTCCCAGCCGAGCCCGTCGAGGTAGAACCGCCGGGCGGCGTCGAGGTCGGAGACGGCGAGGGTGACGAAGCTGATCCGCTGGTCCATGGGGTCAGCGTGTCAGGTGGGTGGGTTCGGTCGCGCTCCCAGCCGTCAGACCCCCGCAGCCTTCTTCAGCTCGTCCACCCGGTTGGTCAGCTCCCACGTGAACTCGGGCAGCTCGCGACCGAAGTGGCCGTACGCCGCGGTCTTGGCGTAGATCGGGCGGAGCAGGTCGAGGTCCTGGATGATCGCGGCCGGGCGGAGGTCGAACACCTCGAGCACGGCCTTCTGGATGTCGTCGACCGGGACGGTCTCGGTGCCGAACGTGGTCACGAAGACACCGACCGGCTGCGCCTTGCCGATCGCGTAGGCGACCTGCACCTCGGCGCGGCGGGCCAGGCCGGCGGCGACGATGTTCTTCGCCACCCAGCGCATCGCATAGGCCGCGGAGCGGTCCACCTTCGACGGGTCCTTGCCGGAGAACGCGCCGCCACCGTGGCGGGCCATGCCGCCGTAGGTGTCGACGATGATCTTGCGGCCGGTCAGGCCGGCGTCGCCCATCGGGCCGCCGACGACGAACTTGCCGGTCGGGTTGACCAGCAGCCGGTAGCCGTCGGAAGGGATGTCGAAGTCGGCCAGCACCGGGTCGATGACGTGCTTCTGGATGTCCGGGTGCAGCTGGGTCTCCAGGTCGACGCCCTCGGCGTGCTGGGTCGAGAGGACCACGGTGTCGACGCGCACCGGGCGCTCGTCGTCGTCGTACTCGATGGTGACCTGGGTCTTGCCGTCGGGACGCAGGTAGTCGAGGGTGCCGTTCTTGCGGACCTCGGTCAGCTTCTCCGAGAGCCGGTGCGCCAGGGTGATCGGCAGCGGCATCAGCTCGGGGGTGTCGTCGCACGCGTAGCCGAACATCAGGCCCTGGTCGCCCGCGCCCTGCTTGTCCATCGCGTCGACGGAGCCGGTGCGGCTCTCGTGGCCGGAGTCGACGCCCTGGGCGATGTCGCCGGACTGGCCGCCGATCGCGACCATCACGCCGCAGGACTCGCCGTCGAAGCCCTTCTCGGAGGAGTCGTAGCCGATCGAGAGGATCCGCTCGCGGACCTTCTGCTTGATGTCGACGTAGCCCGTGGTGGTGACCTCGCCCGCCACGACCACGAGGCCGGTGGTCAGCAGGGTCTCCACCGCGACCCGGCTGTGCGGGTCCTGCTCGAGCATTGCGTCGAGCACCGAGTCACTGATCTGGTCGGCGATCTTGTCCGGGTGCCCCTCGGTCACGGACTCCGAGGTGAACAGGCGTCCAGCCACAAACTTCTCCCTTGTACGTGGTCGACCGGATCGGTCGGGTTTCGAGTGAGAACGTTATCCCGTGCGTCTCCACAGGCGGACAACGGTCTCAGGTGAGCGTCAGGTCAGGTTCTGGTCGAGCGGTACGTCGAGCAGCGCGGCCACCTGGTCCCAGACCACGTGCGCCAGCGACTCCTTCGATCCGCGAGGCACGGTGACCGCCTCGCCACTCGCGGCGAGCACCACGGCCTCGTTGTCGGGGCTGCCGAACACGGCACCGCCTCCGACGTCGTTGACGACCAGCAGGTCGCAGCCCTTGCGGGTCAGCTTGGCCCGGGCGTGGTCGAGCACCGAACCGTTGTCGTCACCGGTCTCGGCGGCGAACCCGACCACGACCTGGGCGTCGGCCCGGGCGTCGCGGTCGCGGACCAGGCCGACCAGGACGTCGGGCGTCTCGGTCAGCTGGATCGTGGGCGTCGTGCCGTCGCCGGACTTCTTGATCTTCGAGCCGGACTCGGTCAGGGGACGGAAGTCGGCCGGCGCCGCCGCCATCACGACCGCGTCGGCGCCCGAAGCAGCGGCGACCACCTCGCGCTGGAGCTCCTCGGTGGTCTCGACGTGCACCACCTTGACCCCGGCCGGGTCGGCGAGGCTGACGTTGGCCGCGACCAGCGTCACCTCCGCGCCCCGGGCCGCGGCGGTGCGGGCGAGCGCGAAGCCCTGGAGCCCGGAGGACCGGTTGCCCAGGAACCGCACCGGGTCGAGGTACTCGCGGGTGCCGCCGGCCGACACGACGACACGGCGGCCAGACAGGTCACGCGTGCTCGACGTACGACGGGCCAGCAGGTCGACCAGGACCGCGAAGATCTCGTCGGGCTCCGGCAGCCGTCCCTTGCCGTTGTCGGCACCGGTGAGGCGGCCCTCGGCGGGCTCGATCACGTGGCAGCCGCGCTCGCGCAGCGTGGCCACGTTGGCCTGCGTCGCGGCGTGCTCCCACATCTCGGTGTGCATGGCGGGAGCGAACACGACCGGGCAGCGCGCGGTCAGCAGGGTGTTCGTGAGCAGGTCGTCGGCGAGGCCGTGCGCGGCCCTGGCCAGCAGGTCGGCCGTGGCCGGCGCGACCACGACCAGGTCGGCGGTCTGCCCGATCCGCACGTGGGGCACCTGGTGAACGTCGGTCCAGACGTCGGTGGCGACCGGCTTGCCGGACAGCGCCGCCCAGGTCGGGGCGCCGACGAACTCGAGCGCGGACGCGGTCGGCACGACGGTCACGTCGTGGCCGGACTCGGTGAGCCGCCGGAGCAGCTCGCAGGCCTTGTACGCAGCGATCCCGCCACTCACGCCGAGAACGACGTGAGGACGGGACGCAGGCGTGTCGGACCCGTGGGTCACTCGGAGGCCGACTCCTCGGCCGCGGCTGCCTCGGCCTCGGGGTCGAACTCCTCGCAGGTGAGCATGTCCTCGTTGATCTCGCGGAGCGCGATCGAGAGCGGCTTCTCCTGGACGTGGGTGTCGACGAGCGGGCCGACGTACTCCAGCAGGCCCTCGCCGAGCTGGGAGTAGTACGCGTTGATCTGCCGGGCGCGCTTGGCGCTGTAGAGGACCAGCTGGTACTTCGAGTCGGTCTTGGTCAGCAGGTCGTCGATCGGGGGGTTGGTGATCCCCTCGGCGATGGGCAAAGGACCGGGCACGTGTGTCACGCCTCACATGGGTTGCTAGAAGACAGGCAGATGGCGCGCGGAACTACCGCGGCCGCCTCATCAAGGCTACCAACTGTTCGCTCGCAGCGGGAATCTCGCGGTTGACGACGACCGCGTCGAACTCCTTCTCGGCGGCCAGCTCCTCCCGCGCGGTCTCCAGGCGGCGTTCACGCTCGGCCACGCCCTCCGTGCCGCGGCCGACCAGCCGGCTGACCAGCTCCTCCCACGACGGGGGCGCCAGGAACACGAACAGCGCGTCCGGCATCCGTTCGCGCACCTGCCGTGCACCCTGCAGGTCGATCTCCAGCAGCGCCGGCCGACCCGAGGTCAGCGCTTCGTCGACGGGCGCCCGCGGGGTGCCGTAGCGCGCCGAGCGATGCACCACCGCCCACTCGAGCAGCGCGTCGTCGCCGACCAGCCGGTCGAACTCCTCGTCGCTGACGAAGTGGTAGTGCACGCCGTCGACCTCCCCCGGCCGACGCGTCCGGGTGGTCGCGGAGACCGAGATCCAGACCTCGGGGTGGTGCTCACGCACGTACGCCGCCAGGGTGCCCTTGCCGACCGCCGTCGGACCGGCGAGAACGGTCAGCCGCGAGGGTCGTACCTCGTCACTCACCGCGACCGAACTCGGCGACCAGCGCCTGGGCCTGGTTGGCCCCCAGCCCCCGGACCCGGCGGCTGTCGGAGATGTGCAGCCGCTCCATGATCTGCCGGGCGCGGACCTTGCCGACACCGGGCATCGACTGCAGCAGGTCGAAGACGCGCATCTTGCCGATCACCTCGTTGTGCTGGCCCTCGTCGAGGACCTCGGAGATGGAGGCGCCTGAGTGCTTGAGCCGGTTCTTGACCACGGCGCGCTCCCGGCGCGAGGCAGCCGCTTTGTCGAGCGCAGCCTGGCGTTGTTCAGGAGTCAGCTCCGGCAGGGGCACGACTGCGGGTCCTCGTTTCGGTGCGGGAACGTCTGCGCGGACAGTGCGGCCCGCTTGGCGCAATCTAGCCATCGGGTGCGGGGGGTGCAACGCGAGTCGTGGTGCTGGCGAAACATTCGCCAACCCGCCAGGCGCTACAACCCCAGGTTCACCTTGCACACGTCCCGTCCCTGGGTCTCGATCCCGGAGACTGCGTTGACCACCGCGGCGGAGCTGAGGGTGTCGGCGGCGGCGACGATCGTCTGCCGATCGTCACCGGTGACCGACGCCGGAATCTTGCCGTCCTTGAAGTCCGAGGCCTTCACGTCGGCCTTGGCGAGCGCGTCGTCGAGGCCCTTGAGCGCGTTCACGAAGGTCTGCCACTCGTCGGTGAGGTCGTCGGGCGCCTGGTCGGCGAGGTCCTGGAACAGCGGCAGGCCTCGGAGCAGTGCGTCGCTGCTGGAGCCGTTGATCATGTCGTCGATCGTGACCCGGTCCTTGCGGAGCGCATCGCAGTACTTCTCCTCGGTGCTGGCGCAGCCGGCCAGTGTGATGGCCAGCGCGAGAGCCAGGACCGCGGCGGCGAACCGGCTCACGAAGGCTCGTCCAGCAGCGCCGCGAAGGACTGCGTGGTCTGTTCGGCCGCCGCCCGCAGCCCGGCCGCGGACGGACCGGCGCCCAGGATCTCCCGCGAGCTCGCAGGGAGCACACGGGGCAGCACCCGGGAGAAGATCTGCCGGACGGTCGCCGGGGAGCCGCCCTGGGCGCCCACACCGGGCACCAGCAGCGGACCGTTCATGTCGAGGTCTTCACCGGTGTCCCCGATCGTGGCGCCGACCACCGCGCCGAACGATCCCATCGGGTCGGACCCGGCGTTGGCGTGCGCGAGCGCGCTGAGCACTCCCCCTGCGACGGTGTGACCCTCGGCGGTCCGCGCGTGCTGCACCGACGGCGCCTCCGGGTTGGAGGTCAGCGCCAGCACGAAGACCCCCGCGTTGTGCTTGCGCGCCGCCGCGATCAGCGGGTCGAGGCTGCCGAAGCCGAGGTACGGCGAGGCGGTGACCGCGTCGCAGAACAGCGGTGACCGCGGGTCGAGGTAGGCGTCGGCGTAGGCCTGCGAGGTGGAGCCGATGTCCCCCCGCTTCACGTCCAGCAGCACCAGCGCCCCGGCCTCGTGCGCCGTCTCGACGACGCGTTCGAGCACCGCGATCCCGGCCGACCCGAACCGCTCGAAGAACGCCGACTGCGGCTTGACCACCGCCACCATCGGAGCCAGCGCCTCGGTCGCCACGAGCGCGAAGCGCTCCAGCCCGGTGACCGAGTCGGTCAGCCCCCAGTCGTCCAGCAGCCCGGGGTGCGGGTCGATCCCGGCGCACAGCGGCCCGCGGTCGTCCATCGCCTCTCGGAGCCGCGTCCCGAACGGTCGGTCGTGCTGCTTCATCGTGCGTCCTTCCCCGGGAGCGTCGGCGCCGTGCGACGGGCGAGGGCGCGGTTCATCCTGCCCGGCCAGGTCGGCCCCTGGTAGACGAACGCCGTGTAGGCCTGCAGCAGGTCGGCACCGGCCGCCAACCGCTCGACCGCGTCGCCGACCGTCGCGATCCCACCGACGCCGATCAGGGTCGGCTCCTCCCCCATCCGCGAGCGGAGCAGCCGCAGCACCTCCAGCGAGCGGTGCACCAGCGGCTCACCGGACAGCCCTCCGGCACCGGCGCTCGTCACGTCGGCGGTGCTGCTGCGCAGGCCGTCGCGGCTGATCGTGGTGTTGGTCGCGACGATCCCGTCGAGCCGCTCGGCCACGACCAGGTCGGCCACCGCGAGCACGTCGTCGTCGCTGAGGTCGGGCGCGATCTTCACCAGCAGCGGCACGTGCCGGTCGGCGGACAGCACCGCCTCCCGTCGTACGGCGGCCAGCAGGGGCTGGAGCTTCTCCACCGCCTGGAGGTCGCGCAGGCCGGGGGTGTTCGGCGAGCTCACGTTGACCACCAGGTAGTCGGCGTGCGGCGCCAGCAGCCGGGTGCTCGATCGGTAGTCGTCGACCGCGTCGGCCTCGGACACCAGCTTGGTCTTGCCTATGTTGATCCCGACGACCGCCCGGTGGTCGCGCTCGTCGAGACGCTTCCGGCGCTGCGCGAGCCGCTCCGCGACCGCCGCGGCCCCGTCGTTGTTGAAGCCCATCCGGTTCACGATCGCCCGGTCGGCCGGCAGTCGGAACAAGCGCGGCGTCGGGTTGCCCGACTGCGGCTGCCCGGTGACGGTGCCGACCTCGACGAACCCGAACCCCAGCGCCGCCAGCGCGTCGATCCCGACGGCGTTCTTGTCGAACCCGGCCGCCAGCCCGAGCACCCCGGGGAAGGTCAGGCCCATCCGCTGCACGGTCGGCCCGCCGACGCGTCCGAGCGTGTGTCGCGCAAGCGGGCGCCCGGCCCGGATCGCACGAAAGCCGACCTGGTGCGCCCGCTCGGCGTCGGTGTGGGTCGCGAGGTGGTCGAACAGGAACCGGTAGGGCGAGGTCATGGTCAGCGTCGCGCTCCGCCCAGGGCCCAGTCCTGCAGGGACCGCACGCCCACGTCGCCCGCGCGCAGCGCCTCGATTCCCTGCACCGCGGCACCGAGCCCCTGCACGGTGGTGATGCACGGGATGTTGGCCAGCACGGCGGCGGTGCGGATCTCGTAGCCGTCGATGCGCACCGAGCCGCCCTTGGTCGAGCCGTTCGGGGTGTTGATCACCAGGTCGATCTCGCCGGCCAGGATCAGCTGCACCGTGGTCGGCTCACCGTTCGGTCCCTCGCCCTCGAAGTGCTTGCGGACGACGGTCGCCTTGATCCCGTTGCGCCGCAGCACCTCCGCCGTGCCCTGGGTGGCGAGCACCTCGAAGCCGCGGTCGGCGAGCACCTTGATCGGGAAGATCATCGTGCGCTTGTCGCGGTTGGCCATGCTCACGAACACCCGGCCGCTGGTCGGCAGCGAGCCGAAGGCCGCGGTCTGCGCCTTCGCGAACGCGCTGCCGAAGTCGGCGTCGAAGCCCATCACCTCGCCGGTCGACTTCATCTCCGGACCGAGCACGGTGTCGACGTGGCTGCCGTCGGGGAGCCGGAACCGGTTGAACGGCATCACGGCCTCCTTCACCGCGATCGGCGCGTCGCCGGGCAGGTCGCCACCGTCGCGGCCCTCGGGCAGCACGCCGGCCGCTCGCAGCGACGCGATCGACTCCCCCAGCATCACCCGCGCCGCCGCCTTCGCCAGCGGCGTCGCCGTGGCCTTGGAGACGAACGGCACCGTGCGGCTGGCCCGCGGGTTGGCCTCGAGCACGTAGAGCACGTCGGAGCCCAGCGCGTACTGGATGTTGAGCAGCCCGATCACCCCGACCCCGCGCGCGATCGCCAGCGTGGCCTCGCGGATCCGCTCGATCTCGGCGGCGCCCAGCGTGATCGGCGGCAACGCGCACGACGAGTCGCCGGAGTGGATGCCGGCCTCCTCGATGTGCTCCATCACGCCGCCGAGGAACAGGTCCTGGCCGTCGAAGATCGCGTCGACGTCGATCTCGACCGCGTCGTCGATGAACCGGTCGACCAGCACTGGCCGGTCGGGGCTGATCTCGGTCGCCGCCGCGATGTAGGACGCCAGCGCGTCGTCGTCGTAGACGATCTGCATGCCGCGTCCGCCCAGCACGTAGGACGGGCGCACCAGCACCGGGTAGCCGATCTCGGCTGCGATCGCCTGCGCCTCCGGGAACGAGGTGGCCATCCCGTGCTTCGGTGCGGTCAGCCCGGCCTCGGCCAGCACCCGGCCGAAGGCTCCGCGCTCCTCCGCCAGGTGGATCGCCGCCGGGGACGTGCCCACGATCGGCACCCCGACGTCCTCGAGCCCCTGCGCGAGACCGAGCGGCGTCTGGCCCCCCAGTTGGCAGATGACACCGGCCAACGGGCCGGCGGCCTGCTCGGCGTGCACGATCTCGAGCACGTCCTCGAGGGTGAGCGGCTCGAAGTACAGCCGGTCGGAGGTGTCGTAGTCGGTCGAGACCGTCTCCGGGTTGCAGTTGACCATGATCGTCTCGTAGCCGGCACCGCCCTCGCCCGACCCGAGCGCCAGCGACGCGTGCACGCACGAGTAGTCGAACTCGATGCCCTGCCCGATCCGGTTGGGCCCCGACCCGAGGATGATCACGGCCTCCTTGGTCCGGGGCGCGACCTCCGTCTCCTCGTCGTACGACGAGTAGTGGTAGGGGGTGGTCGCGGCGAACTCGGCGGCGCAGGTGTCGACCGTCTTGTAGACGGGGCGCACGCCGAGTGCGTGCCGGACCCCGCGGACGACGTCCTCGCGCATGTTGCGCATCCGGCCGAGCTGGGCGTCGGAGAATCCGTGCCGCTTGGCCAGCCGCAGCAGCCCGGGCGTGAGCTCGGGCGCCTCGATCACCTGCACGGCGACCTCGTTGATCAGCAGCAGCTGGTCGACGAACCAGGGGTCGATCTTGGTCGCGTCGAAGACCTCCTCCGCGCTGGCGCCGGCGCGGATCGCGTCCATCACCAGCCGCAGCCGGCCGTCGTGCGGCACCTTCACCTGCTCCAGAAGGGCTTCTTTGTCGAGCTCGACCGTCGTGTGTCGCCAGTCGAAGACGGCGGACGGGCTCTCCAGCGATCGCAGCGCCTTCTGGAGCGCCTCGGTGAAGTTGCGGCCGATCGCCATCGCCTCGCCGACCGACTTCATGTGCGTGGTCAGCACCGGGTCGGCGCCGGGGAACTTCTCGAACGCGAACCGCGGCACCTTCACCACCACGTAGTCGAGGGTCGGCTCGAAGCTGGCCGGGGTCTGTCGCGTGATGTCGTTCGGGATCTCGTCGAGGGTGTAGCCGATCGCCACCTTGGCCGCGATCTTCGCGATCGGGAACCCGGTGGCCTTCGACGCCAGGGCGGAGGACCGCGACACCCGTGGGTTCATCTCGATCACGACCACCCGGCCGTCGGCAGGGTTGACCGCGAACTGGATGTTGCAGCCGCCGGTGTCGACGCCGACCTCGCGGATGATGCCCAGGGACAGGTCGCGCAGGTGCTGGTACTCGCGGTCGGTCAGCGTCATCGCCGGCGCGACGGTGATCGAGTCGCCGGTGTGCACTCCCATCGGGTCGAGGTTCTCGATCGAGCACACGATCACCACGTTGTCGGCGGTGTCCCGCATCACCTCGAGCTCGTACTCCTTCCAGCCGATGATCGACTCCTCGAGGAGCACCTCGGTGGTCGGGCTGGCGGCCAGACCGGAGCCGGCGATCCGGCGCAGGTCGGTCTCGTCGTAGGCCATGCCGGAGCCGGTGCCGCCCATCGTGAACGACGGCCGCACCACCATCGGCCAGCCGAGGTCGGAGGCCGCGGCGAGGCAGTCGTCGAGCGAGTGGCAGATCACCGAGCGGGCGACCTCGCCGCCGAGCGACTCCACGATCTTCTTGAAGGACTCGCGGTTCTCGCCGCGCTCGATCGCCTCGATGCTGGCGCCGATCAGCTCCACGCCGTACTTCTCGAGCACGCCGAGCTTGTCCAGCGCCATCGCCGCGTTGAGCGCGGTCTGACCGCCGAGTGTCGCGAGCAGCGCGTCGGGGCGTTCCTTCTCGATCACCTTCTCGACGTACTCGGGCGTGATCGGCTCGATGTACGTCGCGTCGGCGAACTCCGGGTCGGTCATGATCGTGGCCGGGTTGGAGTTCACCAGGATCACCCGGATGCCTTCCTCGCGGAGCACGCGGCAGGCCTGGGTGCCGGAGTAGTCGAACTCGCACGCCTGCCCGATGATGATCGGCCCCGAGCCGATCACCAGCACACTCTTGATGTCGTCACGCTTCGGCATCAGGCCCCCATCAGATCTGCGAACCGGTCGAACAGGTAGGCCGCGTCATGTGGTCCGGCGGCGGCCTCCGGGTGGTACTGCACCGAGAAGCTGCGCAGGACACCGTCGGCGTCGCGCAGCTCGAGCCCCTCCACCACGTCGTCGTTGAGGCAGACGTGGCTCACCGTGGCCACGCCGTAGGGCGTCTGGGTGGGTGCGTCGAGCGGGGCGTCGACCGCGAACCCGTGGTTGTGCGCGGTGACCTCGACCTTGCCGGTGGTGCGGTCCATCACCGGCTGGTTGATGCCACGGTGGCCGTAGGTCAGCTTGTAGGTGCCGAAGCCGAGCGCCCGGCCGAAGAGCTGGTTGCCGAAGCAGATCCCGAAGTAGGGCAGCCCCCGCTCCAGGGCACCCCGCAGCAGCTCCACCTGTCCGGTGCTCGCGGCCGGGTCGCCGGGACCGTTGGAGAAGAACAACCCGTCGGGCTGGACGGCGAGCACGTCGTCGAGCGTCGCGGTGGCCGGCAGCACGTGCACCTCGATGCCGCGCTCGGCCATCATCCGCGGGGTGTTCGCCTTGATCCCGAGGTCGATCGCCGCGACCGTGAACCGCGGCTTCTGGTCGCTCGGCTTCTTGTTGGTCGGCTTCTTGTTGGTCGGCTTCTTGTTGGTCGGCTTCTTGTTGGTCGAGCTTGTCGAGACCACCGCGGGCACGACGTAGGCCGCGTCCGTGGACACCTCGCCCGCCAGCTCGGCCCCGGACATCTCAGCCGAGGCGAGCACCCGCTCCAGCAGGTCGTCACTGTCGTCGGTGACCGTGGAGATCCCGACCCGCATCGCGCCGCGCTCGCGGAGGTGGCGGGTCAGCGCGCGGGTGTCGACGCCGCTGATCCCGACCACGCCCTGGTCGCGGAGCTCGTCGTCGAGCGACCGCACGGAGCGCCAGCTCGAGGGGATCCGGGCCGGGTCGCGCACGACGTAGCCGCTGACCCAGATCCGGCTCGACTCGGGGTCGTCGTCGTTGATCCCGGTGTTGCCGATGTGCGGGGCCGTCATCACCACGACCTGGCGGTGGTACGACGGGTCGGTGAGGGTCTCCTGGTAGCCGGTCATGCCGGTCGAGAACACGGCCTCGCCGAACGTCTCCCCCTCGGCGCCGTACGCCTCGCCGCGGAACGTGCGCCCGTCCTCGAGCACCAGGATCGCGGTGGTCATGCCAGCTTCCCGTCGAGCACGGTCGGCTTCCCGCGCAGGAAGGTCGCAACCACCCGACCCGGCAGCTCCATGCCGGCGTAGGGCGTGTTGCGCGAGAGCGACGCGAGCTCGGAGGAGTCGACGACGCTGCGCACGGAGGGGTCGTAGAGGACCAGGTTGGCCGGCTCGCCTTCGGCGATCGGCCGGCCGTGTCCGGTGAGCTGGCCGATCCGGGCCGGCGCGTGGGACATCCGCTCGGCGACCTCGGCCCAGCTCAGCAGGCCCGTGTCGACCATCGCCTCCTGCACGATGGACAGCGCGGTCTCGAGACCGAGCATGCCGAAGGCGGCAGCCTGCCACTCGCAGTCCTTGTCCTCGTGCGGGTGCGGCGCGTGGTCGGTGGCCACGATGTCGATGGTGCCGTCGGCCAGGCCCACGCGCAGTGCCTCGACGTCCTCCGCGGTGCGCAGCGGCGGGTTGACCTTGAAGATCGGGTCGTACGACGCCGCCAGCTCGTCGGTCAGCAGCAGGTGGTGCGGGCAGGCCTCTGCCGTCACCTTCCAGCCCTTCGCCTTGGCCGACCGCACGATCTCGACCGAGCCGGCGGTGGACACGTGGCACACGTGCAGCCGGGAGCCGACGTGGGCGGCGAGCAGGCAGTCGCGGGCGATGATCGCCTCCTCGGCGACCGCCGGCCAGCCGAGCAGCCCGAGGCGGCCGGAGAGCTCGCCCTCGTTCATCTGGGCGTCCTCCGTCAGCCGCGGCTCCTGCGCGTGCTGGGCGATCACACCGTCGAAGGCCTTGACGTACTCCAGCGCGCGGCGCATCAGCACCGGGTCGGAGACGCACTTGCCGTCGTCGGAGAACACCCGCACGCGGGCGGCGGAGTCGGCCATCGCACCGAGCTCGGCAAGTCGCTCGCCCTGCAGGCCGACCGTGACCGCGCCGACCGGGTAGACGTCGCAGTGGCCCGCCTCGCGGCCCAGCCGCCAGACCTGCTCGACCACACCGGCGGTGTCGGCGACCGGGTCGGTGTTGGCCATCGCGTGCACCGCGGTGAACCCGCCCAGCGCGGCGGCCATGGTGCCGGTCTCGACGGTCTCCGCGTCCTCCCGCCCCGGCTCGCGCAGGTGCGTGTGCAGGTCGACCAGGCCGGGCAGCAGCACCATCCCGGTGCCGTCGATGACGTTCTCGGTGGTCGAGCCCGGTTCCTCGGTGGTCGAGCCCGGTTCCTCGGTGGTCGAGCCTGGTTCCTTGGTGGTCGAGCCTGGTTCCTTGGTGGTCGAGCCTGGTTCCTCGGTGGTCGAGCCTGGTTCCTTGGTGGTCGAGCTTGTCGAGACCCCGACATGAGCGATCACCCCGTCGCGCACCAGCACGTCGGTCGGCTCGCCGCCCAGGATCGCGGCGCCCTGGATCAGGTAGCTGTTCACTCGTCTCCTCCGATGGCGGGCTCGGACCCACCGAGCAGCAGGTACAGGACGGCCATCCGCACGGCGACGCCGTTGGTGACCTGTTCGACGATCACCGAGCGGTCGGAGTCGGCGACGTCGGCCGTGATCTCCATGCCGCGGATCATCGGGCCGGGGTGCATCACGATCGTGTGGTCCTGGAGCGTCGCCATCCGGCGGCCGTCCAGGCCGTAGCGGCGGCTGTACTCGCGCACGGTCGGGAAGAACGCGGCGTTCATCCGCTCGCGCTGCACGCGCAGCATCATCACCACGTCGGCCTTGGGCAGCACCGCGTCGATGTCGTACGACGTGGAGACGCCCCACGTGTCCACGCCGTAGGGCAGCAGCGTCGGCGGCGCGACCAGCGTGACCTCGGCGCCGAGCGTCTGGAGCAGCAGGGCGTTGGAGCGCGCCACCCGGCTGTGCAGGACGTCACCGACGATCGCGACCCGGCGGCCGTCGAGACTCTGCCCCTTCTCCGGGGCGAGGTGCCGCCACATCGTGAACGCGTCGAGCAGTGCCTGGGTCGGGTGCTCGTGGGTGCCGTCGCCGGCGTTGACCACCGACGACCGCGACCAGCCGGCGTGCGCCAGCATGTGCGGAGCACCCGAGGCCCAGTGCCGGACCACGACCGCGTCGGCGCCCATCGCCTCGAGCGTGAGCGCGGTGTCCTTCAGCGACTCGCCCTTGCTCAACGAGGAGCCCTTGCCGGAGAAGTTGATGACGTCCGCCGAGAGCCGCTTGGCGGCGGCCTCGAACGAGATCCGGGTGCGCGTCGAGTCCTCGAAGAAGAGGTTGACGATGGTGCGCCCGCGCAGGGCGGGCAGCTTCTTGATCGGCCGGTCGGCCAGCGAGCGCATCTCCTCGGCCGTCTTCAGGACCAGCTCGGCGTCGTCGCGGCTCAGGTCCCCCGCGCTCAGCAGGTGCTTCTTCATCGGATGATCACCCCGTCCTCTCCGTCGTGCTCCTCGAGCCGCACCGCGACCTTCTCGGCCAGGGAGGTGGGCAGGTTCTTGCCGACGAAGTCGGCCCTGATCGGCAGCTCCCGGTGGCCGCGATCGACCAGCAC
Organism: uncultured Actinomycetota bacterium; assembly: GCA_963815585.1. GTDB lineage: Bacteria > Actinomycetota > Actinomycetes > Propionibacteriales > Nocardioidaceae > Marmoricola. The sequence goes on from CAWFHJ010000005.1 coordinate 64,838, forward strand.
CGCGAGCTGCACCGAGCGCGGGCGGCCGACGTCGTTCATCGCGTCGAGCGCGGCCCGGATGGTGCGGCCGGAGTAGAGCACGTCGTCGATCAGCACGACCGTCTTGTCGTCGATCCCGCCGGGCGGGATCTGGGTCGGCAGCAGCGTGCGTGCGGGCCGCATCCGGAGGTCGTCGCGGTACATCGTCACGTCGAGCGACCCGACCGGGACGGCGACGCCCTCGACCTCGGTGATCTTCGCGGCGATCCGCTCGGCGAGCGGCACGCCGCGGGACGGGATCCCGAGCAGCACCAGGGACTCGCCGCCGCGGTTGCGCTCGAGGATCTCGTGCGCGATCCGGGTCAGTGCGCGGCCGATGGCCTCGGAATCGAGAACGGTCCGACCACCGTCGTCTGACGGATCGGTCGAACCGTGGGGTGCGGGCTGAGGTGTGGACACAGACACCAGTGCCGGACCTCCTTCTCCGCCTCACAGGACGGCTCGTTAAAGGATGTCGATCGGCGCCGACACTAACAGGTCCTGTGACCGGATCAGAGGGCAGGATCCTCTGGCGTGGCGAGCGTCAGCACGGCGTCCACCAGGTTCGGGTCGCTCTCGATCCGGTGCTCGAGATCGCGCAGCGTGTAGGCCACGCGTGACTCGGGGAGCTCGCCGGTGAGGTCGATGCTGGCCACCAGCAGCAGCTGCCGCGGGCCGACGAACTCCAGCCGCAGGTAGGACACCTTCGCGATCTCCGGCATCTCCTTGAGCTGGTCGAGCACCCGCGCCCGGATCCCCGGACTGCTCTCCTGCCCCGTCAGGAACCAGCGGTTCCGGTTGATCAGCAGCACGGCGACGGCACCGAGCAGGAGTCCGACGAGGATCGAGCCGACCGCGTCGTACGCCGCCTCCCCGGTGACCTGGTGCAGGAAGATCCCGACGGTCGCGATCACGAGTCCGACCAGCGCCGCCGCGTCCTCCGCGAACACGGCCCGCAGGGTCGGGTCGGAGGTGGCCAGGGCGTGCTCGACGACCCGCCGGTCGAGACCGTGCGCCTCGCGGCGGGTCTGCCGGTAGGCCTGCGAGAACGAGATGCCCTCCAGCACGAACGCGACCGCCAGCACGATGTAGGCCCACAGGTACGACGTGTCCTCGCTGGTCTCGAACAGCTTGCTCACGCCGTTCCAGATCGAGACCACGGCGCCGGCCACGAACAGCCCCATCGCCGCGAACATCGACCAGACGTAGGCCTCCCGGCCGTAGCCCAGGGGCCGTGAGTCGTCCGCCGGCCGGCGCGACCGCTTGTCGGCGACCAGCAGCAGCACCTCGTTGCCGGTGTCGGCCCACGAGTGGGCGCTCTCGGCGAGCATCGACGCCGACCCGGTCAGCACCGCCACCACCGTCTTCGCCAGTGCGATCCCGGCGTTGGCGAAGAACGCCAGGATGACGGTGAACGTGCTCTCACTGCCGCCCGAACCGTGGTCGTCGTCGCTCATCGCCTTCGACCCTACTGACGCCTTTCCGCTGACCCGGCGCAGATGGCGGCAAACCCGATGCTGACCCGACGCAGATGGCGGCAAACCCCCGACCATCTGCGTCGGCTCACCGCTCTGAGCATCGCCTTCTGCGACGGGTCAGCGTCACTAGGGTGTGGAGATGGCCCACGGAACGCACGACCATGCCGACGACCCTCGCAACGCGGACGTGCAGGTCTGGGTCAACGGCGACCTGCTCCACCGCGACCGCGCGGTGGTCTCGGTCTTCGACTCCGGCTTCGTTCTCGGCGACGGTGTCTGGGAGGGGCTCCGGGTGAGCGGCGGGCACCCGGCGTTCCTGGACAAGCACCTCGACCGGCTCGAGGAGGGCGCCCGCGCGATCCTGCTCGACCTCGGCCTGAGCCGCGCCGAGATCGCCGAGGCGATCTACGCGACGCTGCGGGCCAACGACATGACCGACGGCGTGCACGTCCGGCTGATGGTGACCCGCGGCGTGAAGTCCACGCCCTACCAGGACCCGCGGGTGACGGTCGGCCCGGCGACGGTGGTGGTCATCGCCGAGCACAAGGAGCCGATGCCGGCCACCGTGACCGAAGGGATCACGCTCTTCACCACGCACGTACGACGGGCGACGCCGGACACGCTCGACCCCAAGCTCAACGCGCACAGCAAGCTCAACGACATCACCGCGTGCATCCAGGCCTACACCGCCGGCGCCGACGAGGCGCTGATGCTCGACCCGCACGGCTTCGTCGCGACCTGCAACAGCACGCACTTCTTCATGGTCACCCGGGCGGGTGAGGTGTGGACCTCCGACGGTCGGTTCTGCCTCGGCGGGATCACGCGCGGCAACGTGCTCGAGGTCTGCCGGGACAACGGGATCCCGGCCCGCGAGACCACGTTCAGCCTGACCGACGTCTACAACGCCGCCGAGGCGTTCGTGACCGGCACCTTCGCCGGAGTGGTGCCGGTGCGGGTGGTCGACGGCCGCACGATCGGCACCGGCGAGCGCGGCCCGGTGGTGGAACGGCTGCAGGGGCTCTACCAGGAGCACGTGGCGGCGGACGTGGCCGCGCGATGACGGTCCGGGTCGCGATGTGGAGCGGCCCGCGCAACATCAGCACGGCGATGATGCGGGCCTGGGAGAACCGCCCCGACACCGTGGTGGTGGACGAGCCGTTCTACGCGTCGTACCTGCTGCGGACGGGGCTGGACCACCCGGGCCGCGACGCGGTCGTCGCCTCGCAGCCGACCGACCCGGTCGAGGTCGTCCACGGACTGCGGGGGCCGGTCGCGGCCGAGGTGCACTACGCCAAGCAGATGACGCACCACCTCGCCGACGACGCCGACCTGGCCTGGGTGCCGGAGTTCCGCAACGTGCTGCTGGTGCGCGACCCGGCCGAGGTGGTGGCGTCCTACGTCCGGTCGCGGGAGGCCTGCGAGCCGGCCGACATCGGGCTGCTCCAGCAGCAACGGCTGCTGGAGTCGCTGCCGGAGCCACCGCCCGTGATCGACGCCGGCGACTTCCTGCGCGACCCAGAGGGACACCTGCGCTGGCTGTGCGACTGGCTCGGGATCGGGTTCACCGAACGGATGCTGCACTGGCCGGCCGGGCCGCGCGACAGCGACGGCGTCTGGGCGCCGCACTGGTACGACGCCGTCGAGCGATCCACCGGCTTCGAGCCGTGGCGCTCCCGCGAGGTGCACCTCTCCCGGCACGACGCCGCGGTCGCCGACGCCTGCCGCCCGGCGTACGACGCCCTGCACGCACGGCGGCTCCGGCTCGGGTAGTCGCAGCGGCTCGATCGCACGGCACATACTGAGGCATGGACGAGCGTGCCGCAGCCCTCGACGTCGCCCACCGGGAGGCAGCCGCGTGGCTCGACTCCCTGGCCGAGCGGCCGGTCCCGCCACGGGCCACCGTCGACGACGTCGCTCGCGGGCTCGGTGCCGACCTGCCGGACGGGCCGAGCGACCCGGCCGCGGTGGTCCAGCTGCTCGCGGACGCGTGCACTCCCGGGTTGACCGCGATGCCGGGCGGTCGGTTCTTCGGGTTCGTGATCGGCGGCACGCACCCGGCCGCGCTCGCCGCCGACTGGCTGGTCAGCGCCTGGGACCAGAACTGCGGTCTGCGCGGCCTGACCCCCGCGCACACGGCCGTGGAGGACATCGCCGGCTCGTGGCTGGTCGACCTGCTCGGCCTCCCGGGCGGCACCGCCGTCGGGTTCGTCACCGGCGCCACCACCGCCAACGTGACCGGGCTCGCCGCCGGACGCGACGCGGTGCTCCGCCGGGCCGGCCGGGACGTCGCCCGCGACGGGCTCAGTGGTGGTCCGCGGGTGCGCGTGCTGGTCGGCGCCGAACGCCACGACACGATCGACCTGGCGCTGCGCTACCTCGGCCTGGGCGAGCCCGAGCAGGTGCCGGCCGACGAGCAGGGCCGACTGCTCGTGGACGAGCTGGCGCGGGCCCTCGAGGAGGGTGCCGAGGGACCGACGATGGTGCTGCTCCAGGCCGGCAACGTGCACTCGGGCGCCTTCGACCCGCTGGCCGAGGCGATCGAGGTGGCGCACCGGCACGGCGCGTGGGTCCACGTCGACGGCGCCTTCGGACTGTGGGCGGCGGCCTCGCCACGGCACCGGCACCTCGTCGCGGGACACGAGGCGGCCGACTCCTGGGCCACCGATGCGCACAAGACCCTCAACGTGCCCTACGACTGCGGCCTGGTCGCCGTGCGCGACCCTGACGACCTGCGCGCCGCGATGGGCGTCGAGGGCCCCTACCTGATCCTCGAGCACGCCGGCCGGCTGGAGCCTTCCGACAAGGTGCCGGAGCTCTCCCGGCGCGGTCGCGCCTTCCCGGTCTGGGCGGTGCTCCGGTCGCTGGGCCGCACCGGCGTCGCCGGGATGGTCGACGGCATGTGCCGGCACGCGACCACCTTCGCCGAGGGCCTGGCCGACCTGGGCGCCACCATCCGGCACGACGTCGAGTTCACCCAGGTCTGTGCGGACTTCGGCGACGACGACCGCACCAACGCCGTGATCGACGGCCTGATGGCGGACGGCACCGTCTGGATGACCGGCTCGACCTGGCACGATCGGCGCGTCCTCCGGGTCGCGGTCAGCAACTGGTCGACCACCGACGACGACGTGGCGCGGAGTCTCGAGGCCGTGCGGCGGGTGCTGGCCGGGATCTCCTAGGAGAGGTCGCCGAGCGCCGTCTCGAGCGCCCGGTGCAGCGTCGGGTAGGCGTAGATCATCGTGCGCAGGGTCGCGGTGGGCACCTCGGCGTGCACGGCGGTGACCAGCATCCCGAGGATCTCGCCGCCGGCCGGGCCGGCGACCGTCGCGCCCACCAGCACCCCGCGGTCGGCGTCCTCGACCAGCTTGATCAGTCCCTGGGACTGAGCGATCCAGCCGCGCGTCGACGCGGAGAGATCGGTCTGCCCGACCCGCACGTCGAGCCCGGCGTCACGGGCCTGCTTCTCGGTCATCCCGACCCCGCCGACCTCGGGGTCGGTGAAGGTCACGTGCGGCACGGCACGGTAGTCGGCGACCGGGCCGTCGTCGCCGAGGATGCCGGCGACCGCCACCGCGGACTGGTACATCGACATGTGCGTGAAGGCACCGTGGCCGACGATGTCGCCGATCGCCCAGAGTCCGTCGCCCGCGCTCATCCGCTCGTCCACCTCGATGCTGCGAGCGGTCGGGTCGAGGCCGACGGTCTCCAGGCCGATGTCGTCGATGTTGGGCGTGCGGCCGGCGGCGACCAGCAGCTTGTCGAAGGTCAGCTCCTGGCCGTCGACGGAGATCGTGAACTGCCCCTCGTCGTAGGCCGCCTGCGTGATCGTGGCGTCGGTGAGCACCTGGATGCCCTCCTGCCCGAACACGTCGGCGAGCAGCGTGCCCGCCTCCGGCTCGACCGGGCCGAGCAGGTGCGGCCCCGCCTCGAGCACGGTCACCCGGACCCCGAACCGGGCCAGCGCCTGGGCCAGCTCCGCGCCGATCGGGCCGCCGCCGATCACACCGAGCGAGGCGGGCAGGGTCTCGATCCGGAACACGTCGCGGTTGGTCCAGTACGGCGTGTCCGCCAGCCCGTCGATCGGCGGGGCGCCTGGCCGGGTGCCGGTGTTGAGGACCACGGCCTTCGCCGCCTCGAACGTCTCGCCGTCCACCTCGACGGTGCGTGCTCCGGCCAGCCGGCCGTGCCCGCGGACGAACCGCACGCCGGCGTCCTCGAGCCGCTTCACCGCGACCGTGTCGTCCCAGTCGTCGGTCGCCTCGTCGCGGATCCGGTCACGCACGGGCGCCCAGTCGGGGTGCACCTCCGCTGACCCCGAACGGCCGCCGATCCGGCGGCCGTCGGCGAGCAGGTTCGCGGCCCGGATCACCATCTTGCTGGGGATGCAGCCGAAGTACGGGCACTCGCCGCCGACCAGGCGTTCGTCGACACCCACCACGGAGAGCCCGGCCTTCGCCAGGGCCGTGGCCGTCGCCTCCCCGCCCGGCCCGAGTCCGATCACCACCACGTCGCAGCTGTTCGTCGCCATGACGCCAGTCAAGCAGTTCAGGAGGTGACGGTCGTGACCAGCGTCGTGACGGATGGCTTACGCGGGGTCGAGCCGAACCCGAATCCCGGCTCGGGATCGACGGGCGCCAGCGCACCCAGGGGGACGCCCTGCCAGCTGCCCTCGACCGCGTCGACCGCGTGCAGGTCGGTGGCTCCGTAGTACTCCCGCCGACCGTGGCCGGCTGTTCCGCGCGTGCGCACCCCGCGCAGCACCACCCGGGCAACCGGGTCCGTGACGGCGGCCCACGCGGGAGCCGTCGCCAGCCGCTGGGGTACGACGCGCAGCGCGCGCCCAAGCGGGAGCCTGCGCCCGCGATCGAGCCAGAGCGCCAGGCCGGGAGCGGACACCAGCCAGCGGCTCCCCTGATCGGTCACCACGACCGGACCGATGTCGACCCGGTCGAAGGTGTACGTCGCCGCGACGAACTCCGCGACCTCCTCGGTGGGGGCGAGGAGCACCCGCAGTCCGTCGGCCTGGGCCAGCATCACGTCGGCGAACTCGCCCAGAGGGGTCGCGTCCCACCGTCCGACGACCACCCGCACACCGCTGGCGCTGCCCACCCCGGCGATCCGGCCCCGAAACCGGTCGCGCCGGCGGGTCACCGCGACAGGTGTCGTGCCCGGGCGAAGCAGAAGAGGCCGTAGCAGCCGAGCCCCAGTCCGATCAGCACCAGCAGCACCTGGCCGAACGGCTGCTCCAGAACCTTGTGCAGCGCCTGGTCGAGGCCACCCGACTTCTTGGCGTCGTGGGTGAGGCCGGCGTACAGGAAGAGGCCGCCGACGGTGGCGATCGCGATGCCCTTCGCAACGTACCCGACCCGGCCGAACACGATGTAGGCCTTGCCGGAGTCGCCGCTCTTGCCCTCGGCGTCGAGGTGCTCCTTGAACTTCTCGGTCCACCCGCGCCACGCCATGTAGCCGCCGTAGCCGATGATCGCCAACCCGATCACGATCACGATCAGCTGACCGCCCGGCCAGTTCATCACCTTCGCGGTCATCGTCTCCGAACCGCTCTTGCCGCCGCTCGAGGAGGATCCCGTGGCCACCCTCAGGGCGCTGACCCCCAGCACGGCGTACAGCACCGCCTTGAACGCTGCCACCGCCCGGCCCTTGAGCTGGTCAGAACCGTCCTTCTCGCGGTGCCCGAAGACCGCGTCCAGGACCCGCCAGACCACCAGCAGGAACATCCCGACCACGATCGCCCAGACCAGCACCCTGCCGAAGGGCTGCTGGGCGAGCTGCTGGAGGGCGCCCTTCTGGCTGGCCTTCTCGCCGCCGCCCTGGATGCCGAGCTGGACCGCGAGGAACGCGATCATCAGGTGCACGACGCCGTAGGCGACCATGCCGATCCGGACCGCGTGGTCGAGCCACTCGCTGTTCTCCGCCTTGCGGCCTGCCTGGTGTGCCGACGCGCTCATGCGTCTCCCTCTCCTGCTGTCGACCCGGTTGCCGGCTCCAGCCGGATGTCCTTGAACCACGAGTCCGTGGAGTACTCAGGCTCCCACCCCAACGAGAGGTAGAGCTGGTCGGCGCTCGTGGGTGAGTCGTCGTCGACCTCGAGCCCGACCCGGTTGCGGCCGCGCTCCGCCGCGTCGGCGATCACCGTGTGCAGGAGGCCCTTGGCGACCCCTCGACCGCGTGCTGCGCGATTGACTCCGATGTACTCCACGTAGCTGCCCTCCCGACCCGACGCGTCCGCCGTCAGCACCGAGCAGACGAGCGCGCCCGCAGGGACATCCTGACCGTCCACGTCGACGTACGCCAGCCACCAGTGGTCCCAGCGGTGCCCGGGGTCCTCGCGCAGCCGCTGGACGAACTCCGGGAAGCTCTCCTTGTAGGAGTTGAAGTGGTCCTCGAAGGACTCCTCCAGCATCAGGTGCACGGTCTGCAGGTCGCCCGCGACGGGCAGCCCGTTGTCGTGGCTCGCGACCCGGCTGATCGTCACGCCCTCCCGCGGCGCCGGCAGCCCCGTCGCCTCGTCCGGGGTGACCGGGCGGGACATGTGCAGCCAGGTACGGCGTTTCTCGTAGCCCGCGCGGCGCAGCCAGCGCACCTGCTGCACGTCGTCCTGGAACGGGCTCTCGTCCAGCCGCGTGGAGTCGATGCCGCGCAGTCGCGCCATCAGCATCGCCTGCTCCTCGGCCCAGACGTAGAACGCGTCGGCGATCCGGTCGACCACGTCGATGGTGCGGTCGAAGTAGCCCCAGACCAGGGCGCGCCCGGCAGCCCGGTCGTGCACGGTGATCCAGGCACGCGCGGCGCCTGCGCCGTCGACGGCGACCAGCTGGCGACGGGTCCAGGACGCGGGCCCGGCGATCTCCGACTCGATCCCGGCCTCGTCGACCGACGTGCCTCCGGTCCACGGCTGCTGGTCGGCGATCCGCAGCGCCACCAGGGCGGGCAGGTCGTGGAGCTCGGGAATCCGTGCGGTCCATCCCTCGGGAAGCTCGGGCGGTTCCTGCTCGAGGACGGTGGGCTGGCTCACCGGTCCATCCTGCCGGATCGCGCGCCTCGGCGTGCGACCGGACAGCCGCAGACGGGCAAGTCCGAGGGGGAGCACGCTGCGCCCCCCTCGGACTCACCCATCAGGGATCCGGAAGGGTCGCGCGTCCGAGGAGTCGTGCGTGCAGGCGGTCCTGGCCGCGACCCGGCGCACCGGGTCCGTCGTGGGCCGGGCGTGGCAGCGGACCACTCCGGACTTCACCCGGCCGACCACGACCACGGTGCCGCTGAGTCGTTCGCGCTTGCCCTGGCAGGTGGTCGCGGTCCAGGTGCCGCGGTAGACCACCGCGGCGCCGTACGCAAGGTAGCGACCGCGGGTGTCGCTCCGGTTGCGCACGTCCCAGGCGAGGCCGCGGGAGCCGTCGAGCGCCGGTGAGCCCTGCGGGACGTCGGCCAGCACAGCGTCCGTGAGTCGACGGCTGGGGAGGTCGTTGCGCGGCTCGGTCACGAACACCCCCGGAGCGATGTCCGGGTAGGTGTAGAGCGTTGCGTCCTGCTCACCGTGCTTGCGCTCCCCCGGCGCCACCTCGAAGCGCAGGGAGTAGAGCACCGTCGGCACCCGCTTGAGGATCCGCACCCGGTGCGAGGGGCGGCACCCCGTCACCGACGCGGAAGGGCTCGGCGTCGACGTCGCGCTGCCGGCACCGGTGCTCGCCGTGACCGTGGGAGCGGCGTCGGGCGCGCTGCCGCCGTCCGAGCAGCCCGCGAGGAGCAGGCTCAGGACCATGACGGACACCGCCGTTGTCGGGCGCACACCCGCCATGATGCCTGTCAGGCTTCGGTGGTCTCGCTAGGTGAGCGTGGCCTTGTCACGCACGATGTTGCCCAGCACGCCGTTGACGAAGCCGGGTGAGTCGTCGGTCGAGAGGTCCTGCACCAGGTGCAGCGCCTCGGAGACGGCGACCGCGTCGGGCACGTCGTCGACGTAGAGCACCTCGAAGACGCCGAGCCGGAGCACGTTGCGGTCGACGGAGGGCATCCGGGCGAGCGTCCAGCCCTGGGAGTACGTCGTCAGCAGGTCGTCGATCCGGACCTGGTGCTCGGTGACCCCGCGCACCAGCACGCCGGTGTAGTCGGCGACCGGGCGGCCACCCGGCTCGCTGACGGCGTCGCTGATCTCCTCGTCGAGTGCGTCGACCGCGGAGCGGCCGCGCACCTCGGAGGCGAACAGCAGGTCGAGGGCCCGCTTGCGGGCCTTGGTGCGGGCGCTCATCGCAGGCTCAAGACTTGACGCGGCCCAGGTACGACGAGTCGCGGGTGTCGACCTTGATCTTCTCGCCGGTGGTGATGAACAGCGGCACGTTGATCTGGTGCCCGGTCTCGAGCGTGGCCGGCTTGGTGCCACCGGTCGAGCGGTCGCCCTGCAGACCCGGGTCGGTGTGCTGCACCTCGAGCTCGACGGAGGCGGGCAGCTCGATGTAGAGCACCCGGCCGTCGTTGGTGGCGACGATCGCGTCCTGGTTCTCGAGCATGAAGTTCTTGGCGTCGCCGATGATGTCGGGCGCGACCTCGAGCTGCTCGTAGGTGCCGGTGTCCATGAAGACGTACGACGTGCCGTCGTTGTAGAGGTACTGCATCGTGCGCTTGTCGACGTTGGCCACCTCGACCTTCACGTCGGCGTTGAACGTCTTGTCCACGGTCTTGCCGGACTCGATGTTCCTCAGCTTGGAGCGCACGACGGCACCGCCCTTGCCGGGCTTGTGGTGCTGGAACCAGATGACCTGCCAGAGCTGGCCGTCGAGGTTGAGCACCATGCCGTTCTTCAGGTCGTTCGTGGTTGCCATGCGCGCGGAAGCCTGCCTGTTCGTGGATGTCGAGCGGGGTGACCGGTGGAGCCGGTCGAGTCTAACGGGGACCGCGCGCCCGCTCCGAATCGACGAGGGGTGCCCGATTCGCGACGGGGTGTGACACTGGTGCCGGACGAAGGAGGGTGACATGGCTCAGGACATGCCAGGGGAGACCTCGAGGGACACGCCCGTCGAGGTGCTGGAGAAGCTCCAGTCGCTGGTCGACGACGAGGATCGCAAGGGACCGAGCATCCAGCGCTTGGCCTACGCCGAACGGCTCGCGGCGGCGTACCACGAGATCGAGGCTGCGACGACCGACGTGCTGGACCGCCCCAGCTGGGACGACCAGTCAGAGGACTGGGTGGTCGCGCGACTGCGGTTCCTGACCCTGCTCACCGCGCACTACGCGCGCACCGGCGCCCACCCCGAGCAGCACCGCGAGTGGGGTGACCGCGCCCTGGAGCTCGGTGCCTCCGCTCCCCCGACCGTCCGCGCCGGCCTGCTGCTGGCGCTCTCCGAGGTCGAGCGCGCCCATGGCGACCGCGCGGCGACGGCGCAGCGGCTCAAGGCCGCCGCCGCCCTGGTCAGCGACGCGTCGGGCCCCGACGCCGACACGGTGCTGGCAGAGCTGCGGCTCCGTCTCGGGCTGCTCGCGGCCGCGACCGGCGACCGGGACAAGGCGCGCCAGGAGTTCGAGACCGTGCTCTCCGTGCAGCCCGACCCCGGCACCGCGCGTGCCTACGCGCAGATGAACCTGGCCCTGATCGCCAGCACCGAGGGCGAGCTGGAGACCGCGCTCGACCTCGAGAGCGAGGCCGCCGAGACCGCCTTCCTGGCCGGTGACCACGACGTGCACCTGTGGGCGCGCAACAACAAGGCCTGCACGCTGCTGATGATGGGCCACTCCGAGCGGGCCTACGCAGCGTTCCTCGACCTGCTGCCCGACGTGCTCTGGGAGACCGAGCCGCAAGCCTCGGCGGTGGTGGCAGAGGACTTCGCCACCGTGCTGGTCGGGCTGCGCCGCCACGATGACGCCGCGCTGATCCTGGGCTCGGTCGCAGCCCAGCGCGAGGACACCGACCTGCCCCGAGAGCCGCACCAGCTCGAGGCGATGAAGCCGGTCGAGTCCGACGTCGCGGAGGCGCTGGAGGGCCGTTGGGACACGCTCCGCGAGCAGGGCCGCGGGATGCCGGTCCGTGACGCGGTCAAGCGGGTGACGGGCTAGCGGCTGGCGAGGTGCTCGAGGGCGATGCGGTAGCCGTCGACGCCCTGACCGACCACCTCGTGCGCGGCGTACGCCGTGATGACGGAGTGGTGCCGGAACTCGTCCGGCCGCTTCTTGGGGTCGCTGATGTGCACCTCGACCAGCGGCGCGGTCAGCTGGGCGCAGGCGTCGAGCAGTGCGTAGGAGTAGTGCGACCAGGCGGCCGCGTTGAGCACCACCGGTGTCTCGTCGTCGGCGGCGAGGTTGAGCCAGTCCAGCAGCTCGCCCTCGTGGTTGGTCTGCCGCACCTCGACGTCGAGCCCCAGGTCGCGGCCCCAGCCGACGCACATGCCGACCAGCTCGTCGTACGTCGTCGCGCCGTAGATCTCCGGCTGCCGTCGGCCGAGCCGGCCCAGGTTGGGGCCGTTGAGCACCAGGACCTTCATCGCGCACCGCCTGCCATCGCGTCGTACGACGAGCGCAGCAGTGCCTCGTCGGGACCCTCGAGCACGGCCGGACGGGCCAGTCCGTCGAGCACCACGAACCGGAGCAGGTCGCCGCGCGACTTCTTGTCGACGCGCATCGTGCCCAGCAGCTCCTCGAACGGGGCACCCCGCCAGCGGGTGGGCAGCCCGACCAGCCCGAGCGTGGACGTGTGCCGTGCCGCGGTCTCGTCGTCGAGGCGACCGGCGAGCCTGGCCAGCTCCGCGACGTAGACCATGCCGAGGGCGACCGCCTCGCCGTGCCGGACCGCGTAGTCGGTCGAGCGCTCGATCGCGTGGGCCATCGTGTGCCCGTAGTTGAGTACCTCGCGACCCGGGTGACCGGCCGCGCCACCGGTCTCGCGCAGGTCGCCCGCGACCACCTCCGCCTTCACGCGCACGGCGCGCTCGACCAGCTCCTCGAGCACCGGTGACGCAGGATCCAGCGCGGCAACCGGGTCGGACTCGACCAGCCGGAGGATCTCCGGGTCGGCGACGAAGCCGCACTTCAGCACCTCGCCCAGTCCGCTGACGAGCTCGTCGCGCGGCAGCGACGCGAGGAAGCCGAGCTCGCAGATCACGCCGGCGGGCTCGTGGAACGCCCCGACCAGGTTCTTCCCCGCACCGGTGTTGATGCCGGTCTTGCCGCCTACTGCCGCGTCGACCATGCCGAGCAGCGTGGTGGGCACGTGCACGACGCGCACGCCCCGCAGCCAGGTCGCGGCCACGAAGCCACCCAGGTCGGTGGTGGCGCCGCCGCCGAGGGTCAGCACCGCGTCGGACCGCGTGAAGCCGGCGGCTCCGAGCGCCTCCCAGCAACGCTCCGCGACCGCTGCGGTCTTCGCGGCCTCTCCGCGCGGGAGCACGACCGGCAGGATCTCGACGCCGGTCAGGTCCCGCGGCACGAACTCCTCGGCTTCGGGCGCATGGATCACTGCGAGGCGTCGTACGCCCTCACCGAGCAGGTCGCCGAGGGCGCCGATCACGCCGCGACCCACCACGACGTCGTACGGCGCCGCACTTGCGACCCGGATCGTGGTCACGAGCTGATCACCACCTCGACCGCAGCCGCGACCTCCTCGGGGCTGAGCCCGTCGGTGTCGACGACGTAGGTCGCGAGCCCTTCGTAGACCGGCGTGCGCTCCTCGATCAGCTGCTTCACCCGGCCCCGTACGTTGCCGAGCAGCAGCGGTCGTGCCACGCCGAGACCGACCCGGTTGGCGGCGTCGGAGATGCCGACCCGGAGGAAGACCACCCGGTGCCCGGCCAGCAGCGCGCGGGTCTCCTCGACCAGCACCGCTCCCCCGCCGAGCGCGAGCACGCCCTCGTGCCCTGCCAGCGCCTCGGCGACCGCGGCCCGCTCGAGCGCCCGGAAGGCCGACTCACCCTCGTCCACGAAGATGTCCTGCACCGACTTGCCCGCCGTCGCCTCGACGTCCTGGTCGGTGTCGCGGAACCCGACTCCCCAGGCGTCGGCCAGCAGTCCCCCGACCGTGGTCTTGCCGGCCCCCATGGTCCCGACCAGCACGACCCGTGGGGCCGTCATGGGTGGGCCCGCGCGTGCCGGCGAATACCACGTGAACGTGGTAATTGCCCGCTTCACCAGCAGATCTCGATGGCGGAGCAGCGAATTACCACGTGAACGTGGTATTCAGACCGTCCACCCTCACCGGAACCTCAGCGCATCCAGGTACCCCTGGACATTCCGCCGGGTCTCGGCGACCGAGTCTCCGCCGAACTTCTCCAGCACCGCCTCGGCCAGCACCAGGGCGACCATCGCCTCGGCCACGATCCCGGCGGCGGGCACCGCACAGACGTCGGAGCGCTGGTGGTGCGCCACGGCCTCCTCGCCGGTGGCGACGTCGATCGTCCGCAGCGCTCGGGGCACCGTCGAGATCGGCTTCATCGCGGCCCGGACCCGCAGCACCTCGCCGGTGGACATGCCGCCCTCGGTGCCACCGGAGCGCCCGGAGGCGCGGCGGATGCCCTCGGAGGTGGACACGATCTCGTCGTGGGCCAGCGATCCCGGCGTCGCCGCCAGCCCGAAGCCGTCGCCGACCTCGACCCCCTTGATCGCCTGGATGCCCATCAGCGCGGCGGCGAGCTTGGCGTCGAGCCGACGGTCCCAGTGCACGTGGGACCCGAGACCGGGCGGCAGCCCGTGCACGACCACCTCGACCACTCCGCCGAGCGTGTCGCCGTCCTTGTGCGCCTGGTCGATCTCCGCGACCATCGCCTTCGCCGCGTCGGGGTCGAGGCAGCGCACGGGGTCGTCGTCGAGCCGGGTGACGTCGTCCGGCGTGGGCACCGAGCCGTACGGCGCCTCCGCCGTGCCGATCCGCACCACGTGGGACACGATCCGGGCGTCGACGGCCTGCGCCAGGAACGCCGAGGCGACCGCGCCGAGCGCGACCCGGGCGGCGGTCTCGCGGGCCGACGCGCGCTCCAGGATCGGCCGGGCCTCGTCCCAGTCGTACTTCTGCATGCCGACGAGGTCGGCGTGGCCGGGCCGGGGCCTGGTGAGGGCGGCGTTGCGGGCCAGCGCCTCGAGCTCCACGGGGTCGACCGGGTCGGCCGACATCACCTTGTCCCACTTGGGCCACTCGGTGTTGCCCACGATGATCGCGACCGGCCCGCCCATCGTCTCGCCGTGGCGCACCCCGCCGGACAGCGTGACCTCGTCCTGCTCGAACTTCATCCGGGCGCCGCGGCCGTAGCCGAGCCGACGCCTGGCGAGGGCGTCGGCGACGTCGCCGGAGGTGATCCGGACGTGCGCGGGCAGTCCCTCGATGATCGCGGTGAGCGAGGGTCCGTGGGACTCCCCGGCGGTGAGCCAGCGCAGCATGCGGCCAGTGTTCCAGACGTCAGTACGGCGCCACGACGGAGAGCCACGGGCCGAACACGACCCCCATCGCCGCGCCCACCAGCATGAACGGCCCGAACGGGTAGCTCTTGCGGTCCAGCACCTTCGCCACGGCCAGCACCCCGCCGACCAGCGCCCCCAGCAGGAAGCCGGCGTAGACGCCGACCAGCAGCTCCCCCCAGCCGATGAACCCGAGGGCGAGCCCGATCAGGCCCGCCAACCGCACGTCGCCGAACCCCATCCCGCTGCGGGTGAAGCGCCAGAACAGCCAGTAGAAGCCCCGGACGACCAGACCGGCGCCCAGTGCCAGCCACAGCGCCGACCAGTCCGAGGTGACCAGCGCCAGCACGACGAGCACCGGGAGAAGACCGAGATACGCCGGGATCAGCATCCGGGTCGGCAGCAGCTTGGTGCGCCAGTCGATCACCGAGAGCACCACGCCCAGCGGCGTCAGCGGCACCAGGTAGACCAACGGCCAGTCCCAGCCGAGCACGGCGCCGATCAGCGCGGCCACCACCGCGGACCAGATCGCGGTGCGCACCCGGGCGCCGGGCCGCGCCGCGATCACCGCGTAGGGCTCCTTGGGCACGGCCGGAGCCGGGCGGCTCCGGGTCGGGCTCCGGCTCCGGGAGCCGGGCGACCACGGACGGCGCGAACGCCCCCAGCACGGCGGCCGCCACGGCGCAGGCCGCAGCGGTGTCGAGATGAGTGAGAATGTCGGCCATGTCGCAGCGACCCTAGGGCACCGTGAGCCGCCCGGGGCGGTTCTCCACAGACCTTTGCGCAGCTGTCAGCGGTCGCCGCGCTCGGCCAGCGCCCGCTCACCGGCGGCGCGCATCACCTCGAGGGGGATCTCGTGCAGGCCGGTCATCAGCGCCACCTGGAGCGCGGCCTGGTGCACCAGCAGGTCCAGCCCGCTGACCAGGGTGTGGTCCGGGCCGACCGAACGGGCCAGCGGCGTCGGCCACCCGTCGTACACGACGTCGAAGACCACCGGGATGCCGGCCAGCCGCGCCAGCAGCTCGGGGGTCTGGGCATCCGCGGGCACCGTCGAGACCACGATGTCGGCGTCCAGCGGCTCGCCGTCCAGCGAGCCGACGGCGAGCAGCGGTCCCTCGTTGTAGGTGACCCGCTTCACCGTGTCGGCGGCCCGCTCCGGCTCGCGCACCAGCAGCGTCGCCACCCAGCAGCCGAGCTCACCGAGGGCCATCGCCATCGAGGCGGCCGTGGCGCCGCCCCCGACCACGACCGCGGTGCGGATCCGCCCGTCGTAGCGCTCACGGATCGCGGCCACCGCACCCGGCACGTCGGTGTTCTCGCCGATCCGCAGGCCGTCGCCGAACAGCACGGTGTTGACCGCGCCGGCGGCCTCCGCGACCGGGCTGACCGAGTCGAGCAGCTGGAGCACGGAGCGCTTGAGCGGCATCGTCAGGGAAAGGCCCCGCCACGACAGGTCGAGCCCGGCGAGGAAGTCGGGGAGCCCGTCCTCGTCCATCTCGATCGCCTGGTAGCTCCAGTTCAGCCCGAGCGCGTCGTACGCCGCCCGGTGCAGCACCGGGGACAGCGAGTGCTCGATCGGCTTCCCGAGGACGGCGCAGCGTGTGGTGGTCATCCGGGCCTCAGCACGCGTCCGAGGTCTGGCAGTACTTGCGGAACAGCGCGACGTTCTTCAGGTGGTCCTGGAAGTTGTCGGCATAGCGGGTCTCCCCGGTGCGCAGGTTGACCACCACCCAGAACAGCTGGTCGCCGGACGACGGGTTCAGCACCGCGCGAATCGTCTTCTCGCCGGGTGAGCCGATCGGTCCGGGCGGGAGGCCGGTGTTCTTGTACGTGTTGTACGGCGAGTCGATGGCCCGTTCCTGCGCCGACGTGTAGACGGTGCCGGACTTGTCGTTGGCGAAGGCCACCGTGGCGTCGGACTGGAGTGCCATGCCCTTGTCGAGCCGGTTGTAGATCGCCCGGGCGACCTTGGGGTAGTCCACGTCCCGGCTGGCCTCGAACTCGAGGATGCTGGCCATGGTCAGCACCTCCTCCGGGGTCTTCCCGACCGCCTCCGCCTTGGTGGCCAGGTCGAGGTCCTTCTCGACCGAGATCGTCTTCGCGACCATCTGGCGCAGCAGGTCGGGCCCGGTCATGTTCGGCGTGACGACGTACGTCGCCGGATAGAGGTAGCCCTCCGGGTTGCCCTTGGCCGACGCGGGCAGGCCGAGCGTGCCCGGCTGCTTCAGCGCCCGCTCGAGGCCGGCCTTCTTGAAGTCGGTCCTCTTCACGATCGCGGCCACGATGTTGACCACGCGCGAGCCTTCGGGCACGGTCACGGTGTTCTGGATCAGGTTGTCCGGCTTGACCAGGACGGCCAGGGCGTCGGCGGACTTCATCTGCTTCTTGAGCTGGTAGAAGCCGACCTGGATCGAGCTGGACCTGGAGTCCTTGCGGGCCGCCTCGACGAAGGAGTCGACGGACTGCACCACGTCGGCCTTGCGCAGGCCGCGGCCCATCGTCGCGACGCTGTCGCCCTTCCTGACCTCGAACACGACCTTGCCGGTGCCGGGGCCGGCGTAGTCCGGGGCGGCCGCGAAGTGCTCCTTGAGCTTGTCGAAGCCGTAGGACCCGGCGTAGTACAGGCCACCGCCGATCAGCAGCAGCACCAGCAACGCGGGGATCCAGCCCCGGCGCCGACGCGGTCGACGGCGGCCACCGCCGCCTCCGGAGCGATGCGGCGGAGGGGCGTCGTCGTGGTGCTGGTCGAGCTCCTCGTCGCGGATCAGGCCGAAGTCACTCACCTGGGGTGTCCTCCCTCGGCGGCGCCGCGACCAGCTGGCCGGGCGCTCGTCCGGAGCCTCGTTCGGTGTCGAGCGCGTGCTGCAGGATCACCACGGCTGCTGCCTGGTCGACCACGGCACGACGCTTCCTGCCCTTCTTCCCCCGGTCTCGCAGCTGAGCCTCGGCGCTCACCGTGCTGAGGCGCTCGTCGCAGAGCCGGACCGGGACCGGCGCCAACCGGGCCGCGAGCTGGTCCGCGAACTCCCGCACCCTACCCGCCGCAGGCCCCTCACGCCCGGACATCGACACGGGCAGTCCCACCACCACCTCGAGCGGCTCGTGCTCCGCGACCAGCGCTGCCAGCCGGTCCAGGTCCCCCCGGCCGCGCTGCACGGTCTCCACCGGGGTGGCGAGGAAGCCGGTCGGGTCGCTGGTGGCGACCCCGATCCGGGCCTCTCCCGGGTCGATGCCGAGACGTACGCCGTGCCTCACGTGAGGGCGTGGCGGACGGCGTCGATCGCCCGGTCGACACCGCCGGCGTCGGCGCCGCCGCCCTGGGCGACGTCGTCCTTGCCGCCGCCGGAACCACCGAGCTCGCCGCAGGCCGCGCGGACCAGGGTGTTCGCGCTCAGGCCGCGCTCGCGGGCCAGGTCGTTCGTCGCGACCACGACCGCGGGCTTGCCGTCCTTGACCCCGATCACCGCGACCACAGCCGGCCGGTCGCCGGGCAGCCGTCCGCGCACGTCGAGCGCCAGGGTGCGGACGTCGCCGCCTCCCGCACCGTCGAGCCGCTGTCCCACGAAGCTGACGCCGTGCACGTCCTCGGCGCCGTCCGCGAGCGCCGCACCGCCGGAAAGGAGCTGGCCGACCCGCACCTTCTCGATCTCCTTCTCCGCCGCACGGAGCCGGTCGAGGGTCTCGGACACGCGCTCGGGCAGCTGCTCGGGCCGCACCTTCAGCAGGTCGCTGAGCTGTGCGACCAGCACGTGCTCGCGCGCCAGGAAGCGGTAGGCGTCGCCACCGACCAGCGCTTCGACCCGTCGTACGCCGGAGCCGATCGAGGACTCGCCCAGCAGCTTGACCACGCCGAGCTGGCCGGAGCTGCCCGCGTGGGTGCCGCCACAGAGCTCGCGGGCCCACTCGCCGACGGAGATCACGCGCACCTCGTCGCCGTACTTCTCACCGAACAGGGCCATCGCGCCGGACTTCACCGCGTCGGCCTGGGTCATCACCTCGGCGTGCACGGCCAGGTCGGCCAGCACCAGGTCGTTCACCCGCGCCTCGACGTCGTGCATCGCCGCCTCCGGCACCGCGCCGCTGGCGGAGAAGTCGAACCGGAACCGTCCCGGCGAGTTCTCCGAGCCGGCCTGCGTCGCCGTGTCACCGAGCGCCTCGCGGAACGCCTTGTGCACCATGTGGGTCGCGGTGTGCGACCGGCTGATCGAGCGCCGACGCTCCACGTCGACGAGGAGCTGACCGGACGCGCCGACCTGCACCTCGCCCGCGACCACGCGCCCACGGTGGACGACGACACCGGTGAGCGGAGACTGCACGTCGTCGACCTCGAGCCGGGCGCCGTTGGCGAGCTCGATGACGCCCTGGTCGGCGAGCTGGCCGCCGCCCTCGGCGTAGAACGGGGTGCGGTCGAGCACGACCTCGACCTGGTCACCCTCGTGCGCGGCGCCGATGCTGGTGCCGTCGGCACCGACGATGCCGCGCACGACGCCCTCGGAGACCACCTCGTCGTAGCCGGTGAACTGCACGCGCGTGCCCATCGCCGCCGCGATCTCCCGGTAGGCACCGGCGTCGGCGTGCTGGCTCTTCTTCGCCTTCGCGTCCGCCTTCGCGCGGTCGCGCTGCTCCCCCATCAGCCGCCGGAAACCGTCCTCGTCGACCGAGAGGCCCTTCTCCGCCGCCATCTCCAGGGTCAGGTCGATCGGGAAGCCGTAGGTGTCGTGCAGTGCGAACGCCTTGTCCCCCGACAGCTGGGTGCCGCCGCCGCTGGTGACCCGGGTCGCCGCCACGTCGAAGATCTGGGTGCCGGTGCGCAGCGTCTGCCGGAACGCGTCCTCCTCGGCGTACGCCACCGACGAGATCCGCTCCCAGTCCGCCGCGATCTGCGGGTAGCCGGGCGACATCCGGTCGCGGCTCACGGGGAGCAGCTCGGGCAGCACGCGGTCCTCCGTGCCCAGCAACCGCATGGATCGTACGGCGCGGCGCAGCAGCCGGCGCAGGACGTAGCCACGGCCCTCGTTGCCCGGCGTCACCCCGTCGCCGACCAGCATCATCGAGCTGCGCACGTGGTCGGCGACCACGCGGAAGCGGACGTCATCCTGCTCTCCGGCGCCGTAGCGGCGGCCGGTCAGCTCCTCCGCCTTCTGGATCACCGGGAACATGGTGTCGATCTCGTACATGTTCTGCTTGCCCTGCAGCAGGTACGCGACCCGCTCCAGGCCCATGCCGGTGTCGATGTTGCGCTTCGGCAACGGGCCGGCGATGTCGAAGTCCTCCTTGCTGCGGACCGCGCTGAGCTCCTCCTGCATGAACACCAGGTTCCAGAACTCCAGGTAGCGGTCCTCGAGCTCGGTCGGCATGTCCAGCCGGGTCCAGCTGCCGAAGTCGGCGTCGGGCCCGAACTCCGCACCGCGGTCGTAGAGGATCTCCGAGCACGGGCCCCCCGGTCCGGGCACGCCCATCGACCAGTAGTTCTCCTTCTTGCCCAGCCGAACGATCCGCTCGTCGGGCAGACCGGTGACCTTCTTCCAGAGCTCGACCGCCTCCGCGTCGTCGACGTACACGCTCGGGTAGAGCCGGGACTCCTCCAACCCCCAGCCGCCGTCCGCGTGGGACTTGGTGACCAAGTCCCAGGCGAGCTCGATCGCGCCTTCCTTGAAGTAGTCGCCGAAGGAGAAGTTGCCGCACATCTCGAAGAACGTGCCGTGCCGAGTGGTCTTGCCGACGTCCTCGATGTCGGGCGTTCGGACGCACTTCTGCACGCTCACCGCGCGGTCGTAGGGCGGCTGCTCCTGACCCAGGAAGTACGGCTTGAACGGCACCATGCCGGCGTTGACGAACAGCAGGTTCGGGTCGTCGAGCAATAGCGACGCCGACGGCACGCGCGTGTGGCCGGCCGCTTCGAAGTGCTCGACGAAGCGGCGGCGGATCTCGGCGGTGTCCATCAGTTCCTCCGGTGGTCGAGCTTGTCGAGACCTGGTTCGTCTCGCGCGTGGCGCCCGGCGCTGGGCAGCGCCTTCGGTCCATCGAGTCCGATCAGGAGCCGATCGCGCAACTCGGTTTCCTTCTCGGTCATGCCCGCGCGCACCTCGTCGGCGAACAGGTGCCAGCCGAGATCGAGCCCCGCCAGCCGGTCGTGCAGGCCCTCGGGCGTGAACGCCTCGACCGCCCGTCGCGCCCGGACGACCACGTAGACACCGGCTCCCGCGCCGGCCACGAACCACAAGCTGCGCATCAGGCGCCGTCCTCCTGCACGTCGACCGGCCGGCCGCCGCGTTCGGAGCGCATCTGGCGCCAGGCCTGCTTCATCTCCCTGCGCCGGACCTTGCGCGTGCGACGCACCTCGCGTCGCACCTCGAACCTGATCCGGTTGCGGGACTCGGCCGACAGGGCGCGTCGTAGGCCGTGGCCGAGCGCGAGGGCCTTGACCAGCGGCTCGCCGAAGGCCGCCGAGAGGACCAGCTGGTCGGAGACCGGGCGGGCAGTGGTGGCGTCGTCCTCCCCCTCGCCGAGCCGGGTGATCACCCAGTCGGCGTGGTCGTCGGCGATCTGCCGCTGCGTCGCCGCGGCGCGCGAGAGCTCCTCGACCCGCGCGCTCAGCTGCAGCTGCTCGGCGAGGAGCGCCGCGCGCTCGGCGCGACCACGCCGCCGCTCACCCGCGAACAGGGCGGCGAGCGTGACCACCAGCACCGTCATCGCGGCGAGCAGGCACACGACTACCCAGAACGCCGATCCCATAGCGATCGACCCTATCGTCCCCGCACGATGCGCCGGATGCGCTCCCAGCGCTCCTTGACCGCGGCCTCGGCGCCGTACGCCGTGGGGCGGTAGTACTCCGCGTCCAGCAGCTCGTCGGGGACGTACTGCTGCTCGGCGACGCCGTAGGGCGCATCGTGCGCGTAGGCGTACGACGTGCCGTGGCCGACCTTCTTCGCACCGGCGTAGTGCGCGTCGCGCAGGTGCGGCGGCACCGACCCGGCCAGGCCGCGCCGGACGTCGGCGCTCGCGGCCCCCATCGCTGTGGTCACGGCGTTGGACTTGGGTGCGACGGCGAGCGCGATCGTGGCCTGGGCCAGGTTGAGCCGGCCCTCCGGCATCCCGATCAGCTGCACCGCCTGAGCCGCCGCGACCGCCGTGGTCAGCGCCGTCGGGTCGGCCAGCCCGATGTCCTCGCTGGCCAGGATCACCAGCCGCCGTGCGATGAACCGCGGGTCCTCCCCGGCCTCGATCATCCGGGCCAGGTAGTGCAACGCCGCGTCGGCGTCGGAGCCCCGGATCGACTTGATGAAGGCGCTGGTCACGTCGTAGTGCTGGTCGCCGTCCCGGTCGTAGCGGACCGCCGCCCGGTCGACGGCGGTCTCCGTCGTGGCGAGGTCGACCTTGTCCAGGCCGGCCGCCTGCGCCGCCCCTGCGGCCGCCTCGAGGTAGGTCAGCGCCCGTCTCGCGTCCCCGCCGGCCAGCCGCAGCAGGTGGTCGCGCGCATCGTCGGCCAGAGCCACGGCGCCGCCGAGCCCGCGCTCGTCGGTGAGAGCGGCGTCCACCACGCCGCCGACGTCCTCGTCGGTGAGCGGCTCGAGGGTCAGCAGCAGCGACCGGGACAGCAACGGCGAGATCACGGAGAAGAACGGGTTCTCGGTGGTGGCCGCGACCAGCGTCACCCACCGGTTCTCGACACCCGGCAGCAGGGCGTCCTGCTGGGCCTTGGTGAACCGGTGCACCTCGTCGACGAACAGCACGGTCTCGTCGCCGGTGCTGGCGAGCCGGTGCCGAGCCGAGTCGATCGCGGCCCGCACCTCCTTGACCCCGGCCGCCACGGCCGAGACCTCCACGAAGTGCCGGTTGGTCTGCCCGCTCACGATCGAGGCGATCGTGGTCTTGCCGGTGCCGGGCGGTCCCCAGAGCAGCAACGACATCGGCTGGTCACCCTCGACCAGACGGCGCAGAGGTGCCCCCGTCGCGAGCAGGTGCTTCTGCCCGGCCAGCTCGTCCAGCGTCCGCGGCCGCATCCGCACCGCCAGCGGCGCCGACGCGTGCCGGTTGCCGGCCAGGGTGCCGCCGCCGGTCGCCACCGTCCTGGCCGCCGGGGCGGCACCCGGGACGCTCATGTCCAGGGTCGGTTCAGTGTCATCGTCGTCGTGGGTGGGCACGCGAACACCCTAGGACGTGCCACCCACGACGTCGGACCGGTCAGTGGTCGACGGTGTCGCCGGTCTTCACGTCGATCCAGGACTTCGAGTACCCCGGGTGGTCCAGCAGGTCGGAGGCGGTCGCCGAGGTCTGCCCGGAGACCGGGGTGCCGTCGGCATCCATGCCGAGCAGTCGCTGGGTCACCGGCTGGGCCGGGTGGTGTCCCAGCTCGCCGGCGAAGTGGCAGGCGACCTTGTGCCGTTTGCCGATCTGCATCAGCGGCGGCTCGACCCGGGCACAGACGTCCTTGGCGATCGGGCAGCGGGTGCGGAACCGGCAGCCGGAGGGTGGGTTGATCGGGCTGGGCACGTCGCCCTCGAGCCGGATCCGGTCCCGACGACCACCGACGGCCGCCTGGCGGACGTCGGGCACCGCTGAGAGCAGCGCCTGCGTGTAGGGGTGGTTGGGCCGCAGGTAGATCGTCTCGCGGTCGGCCACCTCGACGATCTTGCCGAGGTACATCACCGCCACCTCGGGGCAGAAGTGACGGACCACCGCGAGGTCGTGCGCGATGAACAGGAACGCGATGTCGAACTCCTTCTGCAGGTCCTGCAGAAGGTTGATCACCTGGGCCTGGATCGACACGTCGAGCGCGGACACCGGCTCGTCGGCGACGAGGAGCTTGGGCTGCAGGGTGAGCGCCCGCGCGATGCCGATGCGCTGACGCTGGCCGCCGGAGAACTCGTGCGGGTAGCGGTTGTAGTGCTCGGGGTTGAGGCCGACCACCTCGAGCAGCTCCTTGACCCGGCCCATCACCTTGTCCTTGGGCACGATGCTGTGGATCATCAGCGCCGCCCCGACGATCGTGCCCACGGTGTGCCGTGGGTTCAGCGAGGTGGCCGGGTCCTGGAAGATCATCTGGATCTCGCGCCGCAGCGGCATCAGCTGCCGGGGCGAGTAGTTGGCGATGTCGTGGCCGTCGAAGTCGATCGTGCCCTCGGTCGGCTTGTACAGCCGGGTGATCAGCCGACCGGTGGTCGACTTGCCGCAGCCGGACTCGCCCACGAGTCCGAGCGAACCGCCCTTGGGCACTTGGAACGAGATCCCGTCGACGGCCTGCACGTGGCCCACGGTGCGCCGGATGATCCCGGAGTTCTTCACCGGGAAGTACATCTTGAGGTTGTCGACGGTGAGGATCGGAGGAGCCGAGAAGTCGGCCTTCGTCATCGCGTGCGGCTCGAAGATCGCGCCGGTGTCGATGTCGAGGGACCCGTCGGCGTCTGCACCGTCCGACTGGTCCTCGATCACGTGCTCGCGGGTCAGGTCGTCTGCCGCCTGCTCGTCGTTGTGGGTGATCGGGTCGCTCATCAGTTCTCCTCGACCAGCTCGGGCGCGATCTCGGGCAGTACCTCGGTCTCGTAGACCTGATCCGGGTTCGCAAGGTGGCAGCGCTTGATGTGGTTGCCGCCGCTGCGGGTGGAGCTGAGCTCGGGGAGCTCGGTCTTGCACAGGTCACCCGGCACCTTGTCGCGGTGCGTGCACCGTGGGTGGAAGGCACAGCCGGACGGGGGGTTGAGCAGGCTCGGCGGGTTGCCGGGGATCGGGATCAGTCGCGACTCCGTGTCACCGGCGACGTCGGGCACGCTGGAGAGCAGGCCCCACGTGTAGGGCATCTCCGGGTGGACCAGGATCTCCTTGCACGGGCCGTACTCGACGACGCGGCCGGCGTACATCACCAGCACGTCGTCGGCCATCTCGGCGACCACGCCGAGGTCGTGGGTGATGATGATGACCGCGGAGTTGAACTCCCGCTGCAGGTCCTGGAGCAGGTCGAGGATCTGCGCCTGGACGGTCACGTCGAGTGCGGTCGTCGGCTCGTCGGCGATCAGGAGGCCGGGGTCGTTGATCAGCCCCATCGCGATCATCGCGCGCTGCCGCATGCCGCCGGAGAACTGGTGCGGGTAGTCGTCGACCCGGCGGTCCGGCTGCGGGATGCCGACCCGGTCCAGCATCTCGATGGCGCGCGCCTTCGCGACCTTCTTGCTGACGTCGTTGTGCACCGTGTAGGCCTCGGCGATCTGGTTGCCCACCGTGTAGTACGGGTGCATCGCCGACAGCGGGTCCTGGAAGATCATCGCCACGTCGCGACCGCGGCGCTGCCGCATCTGCTCGTCGTTGAGCAGCAGGAGGTCGGTGTCGTCGAGCAGGATCTGACCGCTCACCATGGCGTTGGTGCCCCGGTGCAGGCCGAGGATCGCGGAGCTCGACACCGACTTGCCGGACCCGGACTCGCCCACGATCCCGAGCGTCTGTCCACGCTCGAGGTCGAAGGACATTCCATCGGTGGCCTTGACGACGCCGTCCACGGTCGGGAAGTGGACCATGAGGTCCTTGACCGACAGGAAAGGAGACACGATTGCCGATTCCTATCTGTAGGAGTGCTCGTCAGCCGACCCGCACGCGCGGGTCGATGAAGGCGTAGAGGATGTCCACGATGATGTTCGCAGCAATCACGAAGGTTGCGACGAGCAACACGAGGCCGATGATCGTGGGAAGGTCGAAAGTCTGGTTCGCGTCGACCGCGAGCTTGCCCAGGCCGAAGTAGTTGAAGACCTGCTCGGTGATGATCGCACCGCCCATCAGGCCGGCCAGGTCGAGGCCCGCCATGGTGACCAGCGGAGTCAGCGCGGCACGCATGCTGTGCTTGATCAGCACCCGGCGCGGGGCGAGACCCTTGGCCTTCGCGGTGCGCAGGTAGTCCTCACCCAGCGACTCCAGCACGAAGGCGCGCGTCATCCGGACGTAGCCGGCCATGAAGAACAGGGCCAGGGTCAGGCTCGGCAGCAGCAGGCCGACCAGCCAGTTGCCGATCCCGCCGTCGGCGATGCTCACGTAGGCAGGTGGTGGCACGATCTGCCACTTGATCGCGAGGAACTTGAGCAGGAACAGCCCCACGAAGAACGTGGGGAAGGCGTAGAAGACCAGCGAGATGCCGACGATCCCGCGGTCGATGATGGTGCCCTTCTTCAGGGCAGCGATCACCCCGAAGAGAACCCCGCCGACGATCCACATCAAGAACGCCATGAGGGCGAGTGACATGGAGACCGGGAACGTCTCCCTGATCTCCGAGTTCACGGTCCTGGTGTTGAGGAAGGAGTAGCCCATGCAGGGAGCCGGGCAGTCGGTGACGAGCTGCGGCGCGGACTTGCGGAGCGCCGGGTCGTCGGGGTACTGGCGGCCCTGCGCGATGCCCTTCATGAAGTCGCCCCACTGCACGACCGCCGGCTTGTCGTAGCCGAGCGCCTTCTTGACCTGCGCCTGCTGGGCCAGCGAGCAGTTCTTGCCGCACGCGTAACGCTCCGGGTGGATCGGACCCAGGAAGAACAGCATGTAGGTCACGAAGCTCATCACGATCAGCATGATGAGCCCGGCGAACGTCCGGCGGATGATGTAGGCGAACACGGTCTACCACCTCACGACGGGCCCGGAGCGGGCCAGTTGGTGTATCGGATCAGACTACGCCGCGAACGTGCCGGCGCTCCCCCTTGGTGTCACGCGATCGGGGTGGGAGGCGGTCGGCCTCCCACCCCGGTCGCCGGGTGGCTCTCCCGAAGGACAGCCACCCGGCTCACGTGGAACTTGCTTGACGAACTCTGCTACTTCGAGACGCCGATCGGACCGAGGTCCGGGTACATCGCCGAAGCGGGGGTGTTCGTGAAGCCGGTCACCTTGGACCCGTGGACGAAGTTGAACTTCGTGATCTCCAGCGGGATGTAGGCGACGTCCTTGCCGAGCTGGACGTCAGCCTCCTGCAGCGCCTTCGTCTGGTCATCGAGCGACGTGGCGGACTGCGCCTCGTCGACCAGCTTGTTGAACGCGTCGCTCTTGTAGTTGCCGTAGTCCTGACCGTTGGTGGTCGCACCCTTGACGCCCACACCGTTGGGACGGCTGTCCCACAGCGGCGGCGTCACGGTGATCGCGGACGGCCAGTCGGAACCCCAGCCACCCCAGATGACGTCGGCCTTGTTGTCGACCTTCTGGATCACGTCGTAGTACGTGTCACCCAGACCGTCGAGCGTGACCTTGAAGCCACCCTGCTCCCAGCCCTGCTTCAGGGCGGCAGCCTGCTTGTCCATGGTCGGCGAGCTGTTGTACTGGAAGGTGATCGGGTACGGCGTGGGGACACCGGCCTCCTGGAGCAGCTTCTTGGAAGCCGCCGCGTCACCGCTCTGGGGACCGGAGAACGCCGGGTTGTCCTGGTAGCCGACGACCGCCGGGTTCACGACCGACTCGGCCGGACCGTAGGCCTTCTCGCCACCACCAGCGGTGATCCACGACTCGGCGTCGGTCGACACCTTCAGGGCCTCGCGGACCTTCGGGTTGGTCAGACGACGGAAGTTCGGGACCACGTAGTCGACGAACGGCGACTCCACGTTGACCGCACGGTCGGCGACTGCACCAGTGACCTGGTTGTAGTAGGCCGGCGGCAGGCTCTGCGAGGTGACCGCGAACTTGTCGTTGCCCGCGTCGGCGATGATCCGGTCATAGATCGTCTCGGACGGGTTGCCGACCTGGAAGACGACCTTGTCCATGTTCGCTTCGCGCAGGGACTTGGAGTCCGTCTTCGGGTCGTAGTTCGTGTTGCGGACGAACGTGCCGCCCTTCTCCTTGTTCCAGGTCCCACCCTCGAGCTTGTAGGGACCGTTGGAGAAGACCTGGTAGTTGGACTTGTCGCCCTTGTCCTTGTCCTGACGGTACGGGTCCATCATGTGCAGCCCCGCCACGGCCAGGTTGAAGTCCGGCCACGGCTTCTTGAACTTGTACGTGATGGTCTTGCCGTCGCAGGAGACGGCCTTGTCGTAGTCGGCCTGGCCGGTCTTCTTGTAGGGACCCTTGTACGAGGGGAGCCCGTCCTTGCCCTCGGGCACGTCGAGGTAGCTCAGGATGTAGTTCGGACCGCCGGTGATGACGTCGGTCGCGAAGACACGCGAGGCGCCGTACTTGAAGTCCTCACACGTGATGTCCTTGCCGTCCTCCCACTTGACGCCGTCCTTGACCGTGAACTTCCAGGTCTTGGCGCCGTCGCTGGCCGTGCCCGCGTCGGTCGCGAGGTCGGCAGTCGGAGTGGCGGCCTCCTTGGGGTCGGTCGAGATCGGGAACGCCACCAGGCTGCGGTAGTTGAGCCGCGAGTAGTTCGACATCTGGACACCGAGGTAGGTGCGCTGCGGGTCGAAGTGCTCGTAGGGCTTGAACACGTAGTAGTAGAGCGTCCCGCCACCGGACGCCTTGTTGTTGTCGCTGCTACCGCCGCCGCCGCATGCGGCGAGCGAGACAGCCATGGACGCCGCAGCCACGACTGCGAACGCCCGCTTCTTATAGCTGGCCATTACCTCTCCTCTGATGTGTGTCGCGCCGAGATCGGCGGCACATGTCGGCAACGCTGCGTTGCCGAGTCTGTTGGGGTGATTACCTGTCCGCCTTGGGGTCGAGGGCATCACGGATGCCGTCGCCGAGGAGGTTGAAGCTGACCACGATGATCGCGATCAGAAATGCCGGGAAGAAGAAGAACGCGAAGTCCGCGCTCGCGTAGTTGATCGAGTCCTTGAGGATGTTGCCCAGCGTCGGCGTGGGCGGCTTGATGCCCACGTTGAGGTAGCTCAGCGCCGCTTCGGCGGAGATGTAGGCCGGCATCGTCAGCGTGAAGGACACCAGGACCGGCGCCCACAGGTTCGGGAGCACCTCCTTGAAGTACAGCCGGCGGCGAGAGGCGCCGAGCAGGCGAGCGGCGTCGATGAACTCGCGTTCGCGGATCGAGAGCACCTGCCCTCGGATCAGCCGGGCGACACCCGGCCAGCCGAAGATGGCGAGCACCAGGACGACGTAGAGGCCGTTGGCGATGTCACCGCCGGGGACGTGGAGGTACTCGGTCATCAGACCGATCATCACGCCGGAGAGCGCGAGCAGCATCAGGGTCTGCGGGAACGAGAGCGTGAGGTCGATGATCCGGCCGATGACGGCATCGACCTTGCCGCCGGAGAAGCCGGAGATGATGCCCATCACCGTGCCGATCACGACGGCGATGATGGTCGCGGAGAGCGCGATCGTCAGCGAGAAGGTCACGCCGTACCAGAGGCGCGACATCACGTCGCGGCCGGTGCCAGGCTCGATGCCGAGCGGGTGGGAGGCGCTGATCCCGCCGAGGCTGCCCTTCGGGATGCCGCCGTTGGCGATGTCGAGCAGCTCCTTGCTGTTGTTGAAGGCGAACGGGTTGATCACGCCCACCTTGACCAGGAGCGGCGCCGCGACGGCGGCCACGAGGTAGAGCGCGACGATCACGAACGAGACCATCGAGAGCCGGTCCTTGCGGAACCGCCGCACGGCCAGCTGGGTCGGCGACAGGCCGGTGACCTTCTGGTTCCCTGCGGAAGCGTTGAGGGAGGCACTCTCGAGACTCTCCAACTGCGACTCCTGCAGAGACATGGGCACCTCGAGCTCGTGGGCGGCGGTCGGACGGCGGGGCAGGGATCGCCCGCACCGACGGTGACTCTATGTGACGCAGGGCGCACGGTCGGTCACCGCGCGGTAACGATCTGGACACGACGACCGGGGCGCGCGAGACCCCCAGATGCCCTCCCCGGGCCGCCGGCTGCGGAGTGGTTCAGGTCTGCATCACCCCGGGGTCGCGTCGGGACGCACGTTCCCGGCTCACTTCGAGAGCCCGATCGCACCCAGGTCCGGGTTCATCGCCGAGGGCGGGGTGTTGACGTACCCGGTGACCTTCGACCCCCGAAGGAAGTTGAACTTCTGGACGTCCAGCGGGATGTAGGCGGTGTCCTTGCCGAGCTGGATGTCCGCCTTCTGCAGCGCCGCCGTCTGGTCGTCGAGCGACGCCGCGGACTGCGCCTCGTCGACCAGCCTGTTGAACGCGTCGCTCTTGTAGTTGCCGTAGTCCTGGCCGTTCGACGTGGCGCCCTTGACCCCTACCCCGTTCGGCCGGGAGTCGAACAGCGGCGCGGTCACGGTGATGGCGGACGGCCAGTCCGAACCCCATCCGCCCCACATCACGTCACCGTTGTTGTTCGGCTTCTGGATCACGTCGTAGTACGTGTCGCCCAGACCGTCCAGGGTCACCTTGAAACCGGCGCGATCCCACGTCTGCTTCAGACCGGCGGCCTGCTTGTCCGCGGTCGGCGAGCTGGGGTACTGGAAGGTGATCGGGTACGGCGTCTGCACGCCGGCTTCGTCGAGCAGGTTCTTCGCCGCTGCCGGGTCGCCGCTCTCGGGTGCCGTGAAGGACGGGTTGTCCTGGTAGCCGACGACCGCCGGGTTCACGATCGACTTGGCCGTCAGGTAGGCCCGTTCGCCACCACCGGCGGTGATCCACGAGTTCACGTCGGTGGAGACCGCCAGCGCCTCGCGCACCTTCGGGTCCTTCAGCCGCGCGAAGTTGGGCACCAGGTAGTTCACGAACGGCGACTCGACGTTGACCGCACGGTCCGCGACCGCGCCCTGGATCTGGCTGTAGTACGCCGGCGGCATCCGCTCGGAGGTCACCGCGAACCTGTCGTTGCCCGCGTCGGCGATCAGCCGGTCGTAGATCGTCTCGGCCGGGTTGCCGACGCTGAACACGATCTTGTCCGGCAACGCCTTGCGCAGGTCCTTGCTGTCCGACGCCGCGTCGTAGCTGGCGTTGCGGACCAGCGTCGCGCCCTTCTCCTTCTTCCACTCGCCGTCGAGCTTGTAGGGACCGTCGGAGAAGATCGCGAAGTTGGACTTGTCGCCCTTGTCCAGGTCGGCCCGGAACGGGTTCATCATCAGGAGCGCCGCGGCTGCGAGGTTGAAGTCCGGCCACGGCTTCTTGAAGTGGTAGGTGACCGTCTTCCCCTCGCATGTGATCGCCTTGTCGAAGTCGGCCTGGCCGGTCTTCTTGTAGGGACCCTTGTAGGACGGCAGGCCGCCCGAGCCCTCGGGCACGTCGAGGTAGCTGAGGATGTAGTTCGGGCCACCGGTGATCACGTCGGTCGCGAACACGCGCGAGGCGCCGTACTTGACGTCGTCGCAGGTGATGGCCTTGCCGTCCTGCCACTTCACGCCGTCCTTCAGCGTGAACTTCCAGGTCTTCGCGTCGGCACTGGCGGTGCCGGTGTCGGTGGCGAGGTCCGCGACGGGCGTGTTCGCCTCCTTCGCGTCCGTGGAGATCGGGAAGGACACCAGGCTGCGGTAGACCAGCCGGTTGAGGTTCGAGATGTCGCGACCGGCGTATGTCCGCTGCGGATCGACGTGTTCGACTGGCTTGTCCATGTAGTAGTAGAGAGTGCCGCCGCCTGCGTCCGAGGGGGTCTTCGTCGACCCGCCCCCGCAGGCCGCGAGGGACGCCGCGATGGACGCCGCGGCGAGGACCGCCAGCATCCGATTCCGATTGCTGTTCATGAGGCTCCTCCATCCGGCGGGGGTCTCCCGCGTTGGAGGTAACTCTGGGCGGCGTACGACGCGGAACGGTCTCCGCAGCGACACGATTCGGACTCCGGAGGAGCACGTTTCGGTCACCGGGAGAACACGGTCAGGTCACGCCGGATGACGATCCGGACACGACGCCACCCGATCAGGCGTCGCTGGGCTCGCCCGCCGACTTCGGAGCGGCGTCGACGCCGGCCTCCTTGCGCTGCGCGGGCGTGATCGGCGCCGGAGCCGCGGTCAGCGGGTCGTAGCCGCCGCCGGACTTCGGGAACGCGATCACGTCGCGGATCGACTCGGTGCCGCTGAGCAGGGCGCAGACCCGGTCCCACCCGAGTGCGATGCCGCCGTGCGGAGGGGCGCCGTACTTGAACGCGTCGAGGAGGAAGCCGAACTTCTCCTGCGCCTCGTCCTCGGCGAGACCCATCACGGCGAAGACGCGCTTCTGGATGTCGTCGCGGTGGATCCGGATCGAGCCACCGCCGATCTCGTTGCCGTTGCAGACGATGTCGTAGGCCCAGGCCAGGGCGTCACCGGGCTCCTGGTCGAAGGTCTCGAGGTCCTTCGGTGAGGTGAAGGCGTGGTGCACGGCGGTCCAGGCGCCGGTGCCGACCGCCACGTCACCCGCCGCGGTTGCGTCACCCGCAGGCTCGAACAGCGGCGCGTCGACGACCCACACGAAGCTCCAGGCACCTTCGTCGATGAGGCCGCCACGACGGCCGATCTCCAGCCGGGCGGCGCCCAGCAGCGCACGCGTGGACTTCACGGCTCCGGCGCCGAAGAAGATGCAGTCGCCCGGTTGGGCGCCTACGTGCGCGGCGATGCCGGCCTTCTCCTCGTCGGTGATGTTCTTCGCAACCGGTCCGGTGAGCTCACCGTCGTCCTGCACGAGCACGTAGGCGAGGCCGCGCGCTCCGCGCTGCTTGGCCCACTCCTGCCAGGCGTCGAGCTGCTTGCGCGGCTGGCTCGCTCCCCCGGGCATCACGACAGCGCCGACGTACGGCGCCT
Source organism: uncultured Actinomycetota bacterium (assembly GCA_963815585.1). Lineage (GTDB taxonomy): Bacteria > Actinomycetota > Actinomycetes > Propionibacteriales > Nocardioidaceae > Marmoricola. The sequence goes on from CAWFHJ010000005.1 coordinate 97,306, forward strand.
GGAAGACCCGGAACGGGGTGTCCTCGAAGTAGTCGGTGCACTCGACCAGCTCCAGGCCCATCCGCAGGTCGGGCTTGTCCGAGCCGAAACGACGCATCGCCTCGGCGTACGTCATCCGCTCGATCGGCGTCGGCACGTCGTACCCGATCAGCTGCCAGAGCGCGACCAGGATCTCCTCGGTCAGCTCGATCACGTCGTCCTGCTCGACGAAGCTCATCTCGACGTCGAGCTGGGTGAACTCCGGCTGCCGGTCGGCGCGGAAGTCCTCGTCGCGGTAGCAGCGCGCGATCTGGAAGTAGCGCTCGAGCCCGGCCACCATCAACAGCTGCTTGAAGAGCTGCGGGCTCTGCGGGAGGGCGTACCAGCTGCCCGGCTGGAGCCGCGCCGGCACCAGGAAGTCGCGGGCGCCCTCTGGGGTGGAACGGGTGAGGGTGGGGGTCTCGACCTCGACGAAGCCGTGCGCGTCGAGCACGTCGCGCGCGGCCTTGTTGACCTTGCTGCGCAGGCGGATCGCCGCGTTGGGGCCACTGCGGCGCAGGTCGAGGTAGCGGTGCTTGAGCCGTGCTTCCTCGCCTACTTCGATGTGGTCGTCGATCGGGAACGGCAGCGGGGCGCTGGCGCTGAGCACCTCGACACCGCCGGCGGCCGCGGCGACGACCTCGATCTCACCAGTGGGCAGGTTGGCGTTGTGGGCGCCCTCCTTGCGGCGGGTCACCTCGCCGGTGACCTTGAGGCAGTACTCCGCGCGCAGGCTGTGCGCGACCTCCTCGTCGCGCACCACCACCTGCACCACGCCGCTGGCGTCGCGCAGGTCCAGGAACGCCACCCCGCCGTGATCCCGGCGCCGCGCCACCCACCCGGTGAGGGTGACGGTCTGGCCGACGTGCTCGGCACGGAGGGTGCCGGCGTCATGGGTGCGGATCACAGTGTCTCCTCGGTGGTCGAGCCTGTCGAGACCGTGACGACCCGTGGCTGCAGGTCCTCGGTCGGTGGGGTCCAGGTGCTCGGGTCGACGGAGTGCTGGTCACCGCTGCGGATGTCTTTCACCTCGTGCCCGTCGTGCCCGGGAAAGAGAACGTAAGGGATGCCCCGCCGTTCGGCGTAACGGATTTGCTTGCCGAACTTCTGCGGCGTCGCGGCCACCTCGCACGGGACTCCGTTGCCGCGGAGCTGGTCGGCGATCGCGTCGCTGGCGGCACGTGACTCCTCGTCGGGGAGCGCCACCAGCACCGCGCTCGGCACCTGCCGGTCGGCGGTGAGCACGCCCCGGGCGACCAGCGGCACCAGCACCCGGCTGACGCCGAGCGAGATGCCGACCCCGGGGTACGTCGTGCGACCGTCGGTGGCCAGCGCGTCGTAGCGGCCACCGGAGCAGATCGACCCGAGCCGCTCGTGGCCGCGGAGCCTGGTCTCGAAGACGGTGCCCGTGTAGTAGTCGAGGCCGCGGGCGATCTTGAGGTCGGCGACGACCGCGACGTGTTCGGTGACAAGCGGTGCGCAGCCGTCGATGACGGCAGCCAGCTCGGCCAGGCCCTGCTCGAGCAGCTCGTGCTCGACGCCCAGCGCCCGCACCTGCTCGACGAAGCCGGAGTCGGGCGTGCTGATCCGGGCCAGCGCCAGGCACTGGTCGGCCTGGGCTGCCGTGAGTCCGGCCTCATCGACCAGCTGGCCGTGCACGACCTCCTCCGGCAGCTTGTCGAGCTTGTCGACGACCCGCATCACCTCGTCGATCGCGGTCGCCCCGATGCCGGCGTAGAAACCCTGGATCAGCTTGCGGTTGTTGACCTGCAACGTGAAGCGGGGCAGGAAGTCGAGGCGGTTGAGGGCGTCGACCATCACCCGCGCGATCTCGACGTCGTGGTGGAACGGCAGGTCGTCGCGACCCACGATGTCGATGTCGGCCTGGGTGAACTCGCGGTAGCGACCCTCCTGCGGCCGCTCACCACGCCAGACCTTCTGGATCTGGTAGCGGCGGAAGGGGAACTCCAGCTTGCCCGCGTGCTCGAGCACGTAGCGCGCGAACGGCACGGTCAGGTCGAAGTGCAGCCCGATGCCGGTGTCCTTGTCCTCGGTCTCCTGCAGCCGCCGCAGCACGTAGACCTCCTTGGAGGTCTCGCCCTTGCGCAGCAGCTGGTCGAGCGGCTCGACGGCGCGGGTCTCGATGCTGCCGAAGCCGTGCAGCTCGAAGGTGCGCGCGAGACTCTCGAGGACGTGCTGCTCGACGAAGCGGTCGGCGGGCAGCAGCTCGGGGAAGCCGCTGAGCGGCGCGATCCTGCCAGCCATCAGAGTCCCCGGGTGACGGGCGCGACGTCGGGATCGTCGAGGTCCTGGAGGAAGGGGTTGGTCGCGCGCTCGCGGCCGATCGAGGTCTGCTCGCCGTGGCCCGGCAGCACCACGATGTCGTCGGGCAGCGTCAGCACCTTGGCGGCCAGGCTGCGCAGCATCGTCGGGTGGTCACCGCCGGGCAGGTCGGTGCGGCCGATGGAGCCGGCGAAGAGCAGGTCGCCGGAGAACATGACCTCGCTGATGTCTGCCTGGTCGGCGTACGGCGTGCGGAACGTGACCGACCCACGGGTGTGCCCCGGGGTGTGGTCGACCACGAAGCCCAGGCCGGCCAGCTCCAGGGCCTGGCCGTCGGCCAGCTCGGCGACGTCGTCGGGCTCGGAGAACTCGTAGCTGCCGCCCAGGAGCATGCCCGCGGTCTCGGGCGACATGCCGGCCATCGGGTCGGCCAGCAGGTGCCGGTCCTCGGGGTGGATCCAGGCGGTGGCGTCGTAGGCCCCGGCGACGGGTGCCACGCACCACATGTGGTCGATGTGCCCGTGGGTGACCAGCACGGAGACCGGCTTCAACCGGTGCTCGCGGACCACCTCGGCGACGCCGTCGGCAGCGTCCTTGCCGGGGTCGACGACCACGCACTCGGCGCCTGGGCCGGTGGCGACGACGTAGCAGTTCGTCCCCCACGGACCGGCGGGAAAACCTGCGATGAGCACGCGTCGGACTCCTGTTGCTCACGGGGATGGTCGGGAGGGGCCAGCCTATCGGTCGCGGGCGTTCCCTAGACTGGCGGTGGTTCGCGGGTGACCGCGACGTGCCGCAACGCCAAGGGTGGGGACCTGTGTCCGCTCAGACGAACGACAACGACAGCTATCCGGACGGGGCCTGGGGCCGCGTGGCCGAGGACGGGACCGTCTTCCTGCGCACCGCCGACGGCGAGCGATCCGTCGGCCAGTACCCCGAGGGCTCGCCCGAAGAGGCGCTCGCTTTCTTCACCCGCCGCTTCGACTCCCTCGCGTTCGAGGTCGAGCTGCTCGAGCAGCGGGTCCACGGCGCCGCACTCTCGCCCGACGAGGCGCGGCAGTCGGTGGCCAAGGTCCGTGACCAGGTGACCGACGCCAACGCAGTCGGCGACCTCGCGTCCCTCACCGCCCGGCTCAACGCGCTCGGGCCGGTGATCGCCCAGCAGCGCGAGGCCCGCCGCGGTGAGCGCGCGAAGAAGGTCGAGGAGTCGCGGGAGCGCAAGGAACAGATCGTGGTCGAGGCCGAGAAGCTCGGCCAGGGTCGCGACTGGCGCAACGGCGCCAACCGGCTGCGCGACCTGCTCGAGGAGTGGAAGGCGCTCCCCCGGCTCGACCGGGCGACCGACGACGCGCTCTGGCACCGGTTCTCCTCCGCACGCACGTCGTACACCCGGGCGCGGAAGTCGCACTTCGCCGAGCTCGACGAGAAGCGCGGCGCCGCCAAGCAGGTCAAGCTGCGACTGATCAAGGAGGCCGAGGCACTCGCCTCGTCCACCGAGTGGGGTCCGACCTCCGGCAAGTACCGCGAGCTGATGCGTCAGTGGAAGGAAGCCGGACCGGCCGCCAAGGCCGAGGACGACGTGCTGTGGAAGCGGTTCCGCGATGCGCAGGACCAGTTCTTCGGTGCCCGTGACGCGGCGAACACCCAGCAGGACGAGGAGTTCGCCGCCAATGCGGCGAAGAAGGAGGAGCTCCTGGTCGAGGCGGAGACGCTGGTGCCGGTGGGTGACCTCGACGATGCCAAGCGCAAGTTCCGCGACATCGCGGACCGCTGGGACGCGGCCGGCAAGGTGCCCCGCGAACGGATGAAGGATCTCGAGGGCCGGATCCGCAAGGTCGAGCAGGCGATCCGCGGCGTCGAGGACGCCCAGTGGAAGCGCACCGACCCCGAGAAGTCCGCCCGCGCCGACGACATGGTCAGCAAGCTCGAGAGCGCGATCGCCGGCCTCGAGGCCGACCTCGAGAAGGCGAAGGGCGCGGGCAACGACACGCTGGTGAAGGACCTCGAGGACAACCTCGCGTCACGTCGGTCGTTCCTGGAGATGGCGAAGCGGGCCGCCGACGACTTCGGCTGACCCACGGTGGGCACGCGCACTCCGCGGTGCCGGTGCGGCTACTGCGTCACCCGGTAGGCGTCGAAGACGCCGTCGATCTGACGCACGGACTTGAGGACGGCTCCCAGGTGCTTGGGGTCGCCCATCTCGAAGCTGAACCGGCTCTTCGCGACCCGGTCGCGGGTGGTGGTCAGCGACGCGGACAGGATGTTCACGTGCTGCTCGGACAGGGCGAGCGTGATGTCGGAGAGCAACCGGGCCCGGTCGAGCGCCTCGACCATGATCTGCACCAGGAACGTCGACTGCGACGTGGGCGCCCACTCGACGTCGACCAGGCGCTCGGGCTGGCCGAGCAGGTCGCCGGCGTTGGTGCAGTCCTTGCGGTGCACCGAGATCCCGGCGGCCTTCGTGACGAAGCCGATGATGTCGTCACCGGGCACCGGGGTGCAGCAGCGGGCCAGCTTGACCAGCACATCGGTGATGCCCTTGACGATGACGCCCGAGTCCTCGGAGGTCTTGGCCCGCCGTCGACCCCGCGGGATCAGGGTGGCCTCGGCCAGGTCCTCCTCGGCGCCGGCCTCCCCGCCGAACACGTCGATCACCTTGCGGACCACGGTCTGCGCGCCGAGGTTGCCCTCGCCGACGGCGGCGTACAGCGCCGAGACGTCGGCCAGGTGCAGCTCGTTGGCCACCTGTGTCAGGGAGTCGTGGGTCATCACCCGCTTGAGCGGCATGCCCTCCTTGCGGAGCAGCTTGGCGATCTGGTCCTTGCCCTGCTCGATCGCCTCCTCGCGACGCTCCTTGGTGAACCAGTGCCGGATCTTGCTGCGCGCGCGGGGGGACTTGACGAAGGTCAGCCAGTCGCGGCTGGGTCCGGCGTTGGGTGACCTGGAGGTGAAGACCTCGACCACGTCGCCGTTGTCGAGCGTCGACTCCAGCGGCACCAGCCGGCCGTTGACCCGCGCACCGATCGTGTGGTGGCCGACCTCGGTGTGGATCGCGTAGGCGAAGTCGACCGGGGTCGGCTCCGACGGCAGCTGGATCACGTCGCCACGGGGCGTGAACACGTAGACCTGCGCGGCGTTGATCTCGTAGCGCAGGGAGTCGAGGAACTCACCGGCGTCGCCGAACTCGTTCTGGAACTCCACCAGCTGGCGCACCCAGGGCATGTCCGCCTCGGCGACCGTGCGGTCGGTGTCGACGCCGGCCCGCGTGTCCTCCTTGTACTTCCAGTGCGCCGCCACGCCGTACTCCGCCGTGCGGTGCATCTGCCAGGACCGGATCTGCATCTCGACCGGCTTGCCCTGCGGACCGATCACCGTCGTGTGCAGCGACTGGTAGAGGTTGAACTTGGGCAGCGCGACGTAGTCCTTGAACCGGTTCTGGATCGGCGACCACCGGTTGTGCAGCACACCCATCACGGCGTAGCAGGCGGCGGAGTCCTCGACCAGGATCCGGATGCCGACCAGGTCGTAGATGTCGGAGAACTCGCGGCCGCCCTGGATCATCTTCTGGTAGATCGAGTAGTAGTGCTTCGGCCGTCCGGTCACGGTGGCCTTGATCTTGGAGTCCTTGAGGTCGCCCTCGACCTGGTTGACCACCTCGGCCAGGAACTGGTCGCGCGACGGCGCGCGCTCGGCGACCAGCCGCACGATCTCGTCGTAGATCTTGGGGTGCAGCGTGGCGAACGCGAGGTCCTCGAGCTCCCACTTGAGGGTGTTCATGCCCAGCCGGTGGGCCAGCGGCGCGAAGATCTCCAGCGTCTCGCGGGCCTTGCGCTCCTGCGTCTCCTGCTTGAGGTAGCGAAGCGTGCGCATGTTGTGCAGCCGGTCGGCCAGCTTGATCACGAGCACGCGGATGTCGCGGCTCATCGCGACGATCATCTTGCGGATCGTCTCGGACTGCGCGGAGTCGCCGTAGCGGACCTTGTCCAGCTTGGTGACGCCGTCGACCAGCTGGGCGACCTCGTCGCCGAACTCCTTGCGCAGCTCGTCGAGGGTGTAGGGCGTGTCCTCGACCGTGTCGTGCAGCAGCGAGGCGACCAGGGTCGGCTCCGTCATGCCGATGTCGGCCAGGATCGTGGTGACCGCGAGCGGGTGGGTGATGAACGCGTCGCCGCTGCGGCGCATCTGGCCGGTGTGCAGCCGCTCCGCGGTCAGGTAGGCCTTCTCCAGGAGCGCCAGGTCGGCCTTCGGGTGGTTCGTGCGTACGGCGCGGAACAACGGCTCCAGGACGGGGTTGCTGGTCTGGTTGCGCGTCCCCAGCCGGGCCAGTCTGGCCCGCACGGAACTGCCGGTCGGGGCCGGTGCGGCCGGACCGGGTTCAGGGACAGGTGCCTGCACCAACGAACCTCCAGGGAGCGGTCACACCAGTCTACGGAGTCAGAAGGTGCGCAAGGCCGTCAACGCGACATCGCCGACCGTGGCACGCCCGGGCAGGAAGGAGAGCTCCATCAGGACCACGATCCCGTGCACGATGCCGCCGGCCCTCTCGACCAGCTCGACGGTCGCCCGCGCGGTGCCACCGGTGGCGAGCACGTCGTCGACGACCAGCACCCGCTCCCCCGGCGTGATCGCGTCGGTGTGCATCTCGAGCGTCTCGGAGCCGTACTCGAGGTCGTAGGACACCGAACGCGTCTCCCACGGCAGCTTGCCCGGCTTGCGCACCGGCACGAAGCCGCGGTCGAGCTCCAGTGCCACCGGCGCCCCGAAGATGAAGCCGCGGGCCTCCATGCCGACGACCTTGTCGACGACGACCGCTCCGGCCTCGTCACGACCGGCACGTGCCAGGTCGGCGACGACGGCGCGGAACGCCGCCGGATCTGCCAGCAGCGGGGTGATGTCCTTGAACAGCACTCCCGGCTTCGGGAAGTCGGGGACGTCGCGGATCAGCGCGTCGAACGTCACTTCTTGGGTCGCTTGGAGCGCGGCTGCCGGCTCGGCTGGCTGCGACCCGCAGAGCGCGACTCGGACATCGGCGCCTTGGCGGTCGGGACGACCCGGCCGGAACCGGTCGCCTCCGGACGCCGCGGGGGTGCCGCGACCGGGGTGGAGTACTCCTCGCCGTTGCGCCCGGGGTCTCCCCCGGTCTCCGGCTCGTCGTCGACGGGCATGTCCTCGCTGAACACCGGCACCTCGGCGTAGCGGTCGACGGTGCGCTTGGAGCGAGCCTTCTCGCGACGCTCGGCGTCGGTGACCGCCTTCTCGCCCGACTTCAGCTGCACGACCAGCGGGGTCGCGATGAAGATCGAGGAGTAGGCACCGGCCGCCATGCCGACGAACAGGGCCAGCGCCAGGTCCTTGAGCGCGCCGGAGCCGAGGGAGGCGACGCCGACGTACAGGATCGCGCCGACCGGAAGCAGCGCCACGATCGAGGTGTTGACCGAGCGGACCAGGGTCTGGTTGACGGCCAGGTTGGCGGCCCTCGCGTAGGTCGTGCGGCGCCCTCGCAGGTTCTTGGTGTTCTCGCGCACCTTGTCGAACACGACGACCGTGTCGTAGAGCGAGAAGCCCAGGATCGTGAGCAGACCGGTGACCGTGGCGGGAGTGACCTCGAAGCCGGAGAGGGCGTAGACGCCGATCGTGATCACCACGTCGTGCGCCAGCGCGACCAGCGCTGCGACGGACATCTTCCACTCCCGGAAGTACGCCCAGATGAACAGCACCACGAGCACCAGGAACACGACCAGGCCGGTGAGCGCCTGCTTGGCGACCTGGCTGCCGTAGCTCGGGCCGACCGCATCCTCGGAGATGTCGTTCTCGTCGACGTTGGCGGCCTTCGCGATGGCCTTCACCACTGTGTCGCTCTGGGCGGTGGTGAGCACCTCGGTCTGGACGTTGATCGCGTCCTTGCCGGTCGAGCCCGCCGTGTTGACGATCGGTGACCGTGCGTCCTTGATGCCGGTGTTGGCCACCGCGTCGCGGATGACCTCGACCTTGTTCTGGGTCGCCTGGCCGGCGCCCACGGCGACGTTGTACTCGTTGCCACCCTCGAACTCGATGCCGAGGTTGAGGCCCTTGAAGTACAGGCCGCCGACGGCGAGCAGCACGATCACGCCGGAGATGGCGTACCAGAGCCACTTGCGGCCGACGAAGTCGATCGAGACGTCACCCTCGTAGAGCGCGTTGCCGAGTCGTGAGAACTTGCCCATCAGGCCCTGCTTCCCACGGCGATGCGCGGCTCGTCGATCCCGAGTGTCTCCGTCGAGAGACCGGACATGCGGTGACCGGAGCTGAAGAAGTGCACCCGCGCCAGCTGGGTCATCATCGGCTTGGTGAACCAGAAGAACACCGCCAGGTCGATCAGGGTGCTGATGCCGAGCGCGAACGCGAAGCCCTTGACCACGCCGATCGTGAACACGAACAGCACGACCGCGGCCAGGAGCGAGACGGCGTCGGCGGCCAGGCAGGTGTTCCGGGCGCGCGCCCAGCCGGTCTCGACCGCGACCCGCATCGACTTGCCGGCACGCATCTCGTCACGGATCCGCTCGAAGTAGACGATGAACGAGTCCGCGGTGATACCCACCGCGACGATCAGTCCCGCGATGCCCGGCAAGGTCAGGGTGAACCCCGCTGTCTTCGCGAGCACGAGCACCGTCGCGTAGGTGATCCCACCCGCCACCAGCAGCGAGGTGATCACCACGAGGCCGAGTCCGCGGTAGTAGAGCAGGCAGTAGAGCATCACCAGGGCAAGCCCGACGATGCCGGCGAGCACGCCCGCGGCGAGCTGGTCACCAGCCAGGGACGGCCCGATGATCTCCGTCGTGGGCTGGTTGAACTTCACCGGCAGCGCGCCGTACTTCAGTGAGTTGGAGAGCCCACGGGCCTCCGACTGGGTGAAGTCGCCGGTGATCTGGGCGTTGCCGTCGAGGATCGGCGTGGTCACCTGCGGGAAGGACAGCACCTTGCCGTCGAGCACGATCGCGAAGGTGCGGCCGGTGCCGGCCAGCTCCTTGGTCACGTCGGCGAAGGTGTTGCGGGCCTGGCTCTTGAAGGACAGGTCGACGGCCCAGCCCACGCTGTTCTGCGGCGTGCCGTAGGACGCGTTCTTCAGGTCGGTGCCCTCGATCAGCGCCTTCGACAGCAAGAACTTGTTGCCCTGGTCGTCGCAGGTGATGAGCGGCTGGTCCGGGTCGTCGGCCTCGGGAGCGAGCGCCTCGCCCTTGGGTGGGCACGTGTAGGTGGAGAAGGCGGCCAGCGACTTGGTGTCGGGGTCGAGCTGCCACTTCAGCGGGTCGTCGATCGAGGCCCCGCCGCTGGGGCTCGCCGGAGTGGCGCTGGCCGCGGCGGAGGGTGACTTCGTCGGCGTCTTGGTCGCCTTGGCCTTCGCCTTGTCGTCGGTCAGCGCACCAGGACGGGGCTTCGGCGTCGCCGTGCCCTTGCCGACGCTGGCCTTGCCGCCCGGCTTCTTCGTGGCGGCCTTGCTCGGCGTGCCGCTGGGCGACGCCGTGCCGGAGGGAGAGGCAGACGGGGTCGCCTGCGGCTGCCCGGACTGCGGCGAGCCGGCCACGAGTCGGAAGCGGAGCTGCGCGGTGCGCTTGACCGCGTCGATCAGGTCCTTGCGCTGCTTGCCGGGGATCTCGACCACGATGTTCTTGTTGCCCTGGGTGCTCACCTCGGACTCCGAGACACCGCTGCCGTTGACCCGCTCGTCGATGATCGACGAGGCCAGCTTGAGCTGGGTCTGGGTCGGCGTCTTCGTCGCCGTGAGCGTGATCCGGGTGCCGCCCTCGAGGTCGAGGCCCAGACGGGGGGTCCAGTCCTTGCCGAGGGCGGCCGCGCCGTACAGGAGCGCCACGGCGATCCCGAATGCGATCAGCGTGCGCCCCGCGCGAGGCGTCTTCTTCGCCACGTTGCTGGTACTCCTCAGGCCTTGCCGGCGTCGGGCCGGTCGGTGTTCTCGGTGGTCTCGGTAGTGCTGGTCTCGCCGTGGTCCGGTTCGGCCTCGTCAGTATCGGTGACCGCGCGCTGTTCCTCAGGCGTTTCGTCGGCACGGCGTACGACGACCTGACGGGCGACCTCGACCACGGTGCCGGGTGCGATCTCGAGCCGGACCCGGGAGTCGTCCATCGCGGCGATGGTGCCGAAAATGCCTGCTGACAGGACAACGCGGTCGCCGACCGCGAGGTTCCGCTGGATCTCCGACACGACCGACTGCTGACGACGGGCCGGCCGGATGACGACCAACCAGAACAACAGCAGCAGGGCCGCGAGCAGGAGCAGTGGTGTTAACTCACCCACGAGTAGAGGCTCACAGACTTATCGCGGACAGGACGTGGCCCTGACTCGGGGTCGGGGCCGACGGGCAAGTGTAACGGCCCTCACGCCGTCATGGTCCCGCGGCGTCGTCATCATCCCCGAAGAGGGTGCCGTCGGCGGCGAACGGCGAGGCCGCAGGCACCGCGAGACCGAGGTGCCGCCAGGCGGCAGGGGTGGCCACGCGACCCCGTGGCGTGCGGGCCAGCAGGCCGGAACGCACCAGGAACGGCTCGGCCACCTCCTCGACCGTCTCGCGCTCCTCACCGACCGCGACGGCGAGCGTGCTGACCCCGACCGGTCCCCCGCCGAACCGGCGGCAGAGCACGTCGAGCACCGCCCGGTCGAGCCGGTCGAGCCCCGACTCGTCGACCTCGTAGAGCTCCAGGGCACGTCGGGCGATGTCACGGGTGACGACGCCGTCGGCCCGGACCTGGGCGTAGTCGCGGACCCGCCGCAGCAGCCGGTTGGCGATCCGGGGGGTGCCGCGGGAGCGCGAGGCGATCTCGGCGGCACCGGCCGATTCGAGGGGTACGTCGAGGAGCCCGGCCGACCGGTGCACGATCAGGTCGAGCTCGTGGGGCTCGTAGAACTCCAGGTGGGCGGTGAACCCGAACCGGTCGCGCAGCGGACCGGGCAGCAGACCTGCGCGCGTGGTGGCCCCGACCAGTGTGAACGGCGGGATCTCCAGCGGGATCGCGGTGGCCCCGGGGCCCTTGCCGATGATGACGTCGACCCGGAAGTCCTCCATCGCCATGTAGAGCATCTCCTCGGCGGGACGCGACATCCGGTGGATCTCGTCGACGAAGAGCACGTCGCCGTCGTTCATGCCGGACAGGATCGCGGCGAGGTCGCCGGCGTGGGTGATAGCAGGGCCGGAGGTGAGCCGCAGGGGCGTCTGCATCTCGGCGGCGATGATCATCGCCAGCGTCGTCTTGCCCAGGCCTGGCGGGCCCGAGAGCAGCACGTGGTCGGGCGCGCGGTCACGACCGCGAGCCGCCTCGAGGACCAGGGACAGCTGTTCGCGGACGCGCTCCTGGCCGACCACCTCGGCGAGCGTGCGCGGCCGCAGCGCCTGCTCGAGCGCCCGCTCGTCCCCGGTGGCGTCGGCCTCGAACACGCCGGCGGCTGCCCCCGCCAGCGACAGGGCCTCAAGCTCGGCGGCGTCGAGCTCGGACTCGTTCACGTCTTGCTCAGGGTCTGGAGGGCGAGGCGCAGCAGCCTGGCGACGTCGGGCTCGGGCATCACCTCGGCCTGCGGGGTGACGGAGGCGACGGCCCTGTCGGCCTCCTTCGACGACCAGCCGAGTCCGACCAGGCCGGCCTGGACCTGGCTCTCCCAGGCGGCCGACGCGGGCGTCGTACCTCCGAGGTGGGTCGTGGCACCGCCCACGGGCGAGCCGATCCGGTCCTTGAGCTCGAGGATGATCCGCTGCGCACCCTTCTGGCCGATGCCGGGGACGGTGGTCAGCGTCTTGACGTCGTCACTGGCGACCGCACGACGGAGCTCGTCGGGGGCGTGGACGGCGAGCATCGCCTGCGCGAGCCTGGGACCGACGCCGCTGGCGGTGAGCAGCAGCTCGAAGGTCTGCTTCTCGTCCTCCTCGGCGAACCCGAAGATCGTCAACGAGTCCTCGCGGACCACCATGGTCGTCGGCAGCGTCGCCTCCTGCCCGAGGCGGAGGTCGGCGAGGGTGCGCGGCGTGCACATCAGCTGGAGCCCGACTCCTCCGACCTCGACGACCGCGGAGGTCAGGTCGATCTGGGCCACCCGGCCCCGGACGAACGCGATCATCTGACTCCTCCTCGTGCGGCGACCAGCGCCTTGCGCTGCGCCTCCTCGATCCTGGCCTGCGCGCCGCCCCGCCAGATGTGGCAGATCGCGAGCGCGAGCGCGTCGGCGGCGTCGGCCGGTGTCGGCGGGGCGTCGAGCCGGAGCAGCCGGGTCACCATCGCGCCCACCTGCGCCTTGTCGGCGCGGCCGTTGCCGGAGACCGCGGCCTTGACCTCGCTCGGGGTGTGCAGCGCGACCGGGATGCCGCGCCGGGCCGCGACCACGAGCGCGATGCCGCTGGCCTGGGCGGTGCCCATCACGGTCTTGACGTTGTGCTGGCTGAACACCCGCTCTACCGCGACCGCGTCGGGACGGTGCCGCTCGATCCACTCCTCGAGCCCGGCCTCGATCGCGACCAGCCGCTGCGCGACGGGCAGGTCGGCTGAGGTGCGGACCACACCCACCTCGACCATCGACAGCGGGCGGCCGACGTCGCCCTCGACGACACCGACACCGCACCGGGTCAGCCCCGGGTCGATCCCCAGCACGCGCATTGCGGGACCCCTCGCTCGTCCGAACACCTGTTCGCACCACGCTAGCCGCCCGGCGGGTGGGCGGGTGGGTCCGACGCGCCGGGCCTCGGGGGAGTCGAATTCTCCCGCCACCCGACCGCCTAGCGTGAGGTCCATGGACCGCACCGCACTCAGCGACATCCAGGCCCCGCTCAAGGAGCGCTACCGCGACGACCCCGACTCCGCCCTGATCACGCTCCATGCGGACGGACGGCTCGGGGAGGGCGTGAGCTGCTCGCTCGACACCGGGCGGGCCCTGGCCGAGGCGGGGCTGCACCCGGCGGCCGGCGGCGACGGCACCCAGCTGTGCTCCGGCGACATGCTGCTGGAGGCGCTGGTCGCCTGCGCGGGCGTGACGCTGGCGGCCGTGGCCACCTCGCTCGGTGTCGAGGTGCGTGGCGGAAACGTCCGCGCCGAGGGCGACCTGGACTTCCGGGGCACCCTCGCGGTCGCGAAGGACGCGCCGGTCGGCTTCCGCTCGATCCGGCTGTCGTTCGACCTCGACACCGACGCGGACGCCGACCGGCTGGCGACGCTCGAGAAGCTGACCGAGCGCTACTGCGTGGTCTGGCAGACGCTGCGCCAGAGCCCCGAGGGCTCGGTGACGATCACGCGTCGAGCGACTCCATGACGTCGTCGGAGACGTCGAAGTTGGCGAACACGTTCTGCACGTCGTCGAGGTCCTCGAGCGCCTCGAAGAGCCGCAGCACCTTGCCCGCACCCTCCAGATCGAGCTCGACCTGCATCGACGGCACGAACGACGCGTCAGCCGAGTCGTAGTCGACACCCGCCGCCTGCAGAGCGGTGCGTACGGCGACCAGGTCGGTCGCCTCGCTGACCACCTCGTAGGCCTCGCCCAGGTCGTTGACGTCCTCGGCACCGGCGTCGAGCGTCGCCTCGAGCACGTCGTCCTCGGAGACCTGCTTGCCCTCCTGCTCCTGCGGGACGATCACGACGCCCTTGCGCTGGAACATGTACGAGACCGATCCGGGGTCAGCCAGCGATCCGCCGTTGCGGGTCATCGCGGTGCGGACCTCCATCGCGGCGCGGTTCTTGTTGTCGGTCAGGCACTCGATCAGGAACGCGACGCCGCTGGGCCCGTAGCCCTCGTACATGATCGTCGTGTAGTCGGCGCCGCCCGCCTCGGCGCCGGAGCCGCGCTTCACCGCGCGGTCGATGTTGTCGTTGGGGACCGACGACTTCTTGGCCTTCTGGATGGCGTCGTACAGCGTCGGGTTGCCGGCGATGTCGCCGCCGCCCATCCGGGCCGCGACCTCGATGTTCTTGATCAGCTTCGCGAACATCTTGCCGCGGCGGGCGTCGACGACGGCCTTCTTGTGCTTGGTCGTCGCCCACTTGGAGTGGCCGGACATTCAGCTGTTCCTTCCGTCGGCATGCACGATCTGGTCCACGAAGTACCGGTGGATGCGCACGTCTCCCCCGACTTCAGGATGGAAGGACGTGGCCAGCAGCGGGCCTTGCCGGACCGCGACGATCCTACCCACGGCCTCGCCCGCCTCCACCCGGCCGAGCACCTCGACCGAGGCGCCGACCGACTCCACCCACGGCGCGCGGATGAAGATCGCGTGCACCCGGTCCGGTACGCCGGTCATCGTCAGGTCACCCTCGAAGGAGTCCACCTGGCGGCCGAACGCGTTGCGCCGAACGGTGATGTCGAGCCCGCCGATGGTCTCCTGGTCCGACGTGCCGTCGAGCACCCGGTCGGCGAGCAGGATCATCCCGGCGCAGGTGCCGAACGCAGGCATCCCGCCGGCGATGCGCTTCTGCAGCGGCTCGAACAGGTCGAACGTGCGCGCGAGCTTCGCCATCGTCGTCGACTCGCCGCCCGGGATCACCAGGCCGTCGCAGGCCTCGAGCTCAGCCGGGCGTCGTACGGCGAGGGCACGGGTGCCGAGGTCGTCGAGCACCCGCAGGTGCTCACGCACGTCGCCCTGGAGGGCAAGCACGCCGATCGTGGGAGCAGTCACGCATCCATCGTAGGGAGCCGCAGAACTCGTTCGCCATCAGGAACGAAACCTTCCTGTTGGCCGCCTAGCGTGGGACCACCGAACATCGAGACGAAGGAGCACCACCATGGTCGACTACCGCATCGAGCTGATCCTCCTGCCGGTCAGCGACGTGGACCGGGCGCGGGCGTTCTACGGCGACACCCTCGGCTGGCCCGTCGACCACGACCAGACGGTCAGCGAGGAGATCCGCTTCGTCCAGGTGACGCCACCGGGCTCTGCGGCGTCGGTCGCGTTCGGCAAGGGACTGAGCGAGATGTCCCCCGGCTCGCTCCGGGCGATCCAGGTGGTCGTGGACTCGGCTGACGCCGCTCTCGCCGACCTCACCGAGCGCGGTGTCGACGCCCAGGGCGTCGACGACCAGCCCTGGGGCAGGTTCGTGCACTTCGCCGACCCCGACGGCAACACCTGGACCGTCCAGGAGCTGCCGGACTGGGCGGGCCAGTCGTAGGGACCCTGGCCGGGACGGGTCGAATGCCCCAGGTCTCGAGAAGTTCGTCGGGCAGACGACGACGCCCCCACAGACACCCGCCCCCGTTCGCCTGGTAGGTCAGGTTTCCGGACGCCGCTGCCACCGGGCGGTGACCTCGATCCGACCCTCGTCGAACTGCGCGGCCAGTCCGTGCCGCTCGAAGCAGGACACGACGGCGGTCAGCAGCGGGTCGCCCGGGGCGGCGTTGGCGGTGCTCCCGTGCCACAGGTTGACCTCGAGCATCCCCTCGTCGACCGCGTGCCAGACGTCGGCGGCGGTGAACCAGGCGATGCCGCGGGGCGTCCGCCCCTCGGCTGTACGACGGGTCAGCTCGGCCTTCGCCGCCCAGTGGTCGTCGACCCCCTGGACCACCGGGACGTCGTGCTCCTCGCACTCGGCGAACACCGCCTGGAGCCGGTCGAAGTCGGTCTCCGCGGGCCAGGTCGCCGACTCGCGGCGGAGCTGCGCCTGCGCCCCGCCGAGCCAGGCCCGCGCCAGCACCGTGGCGTCGAGGCCGGGCATCTCCGCCTCGATCGCGGACACCACCTCGGCCCGCATCCGGGCCTCGTCGAGGAACCCCGCACGCACCTGCAGCCGCGCGTAGTCCTGGAGCTCCTCATCGGGCGAGCGCTTCGAGCCGATCGGCACCCGGACTACCAGCCGCGCTCGGCGAGCCGGTGCGGCTGGGGGATCTCCTCGACGTTGATGCCGACCATGGCCTCGCCGAGCCCACGGGACACCTTCGCCACCACGTCGGGGTCGTCGTGGAACGTGGTCGCCTTCACGATCGCCGCCGCCCGCTCGGCCGGGTTGCCGGCCTTGAAGATGCCGGATCCCACGAAGACGCCCTCGGCGCCGAGCTGCATCATCATCGCTGCGTCGGCCGGGGTCGCGATGCCGCCGGCGGTGAAGAGCACCACGGGCAGCTTGCCGTTGACGGCGACCTCCTTGACGATCTCGTAGGGCGCCTGGAGCTCCTTCGCGGCGACGTACAGCTCGTCGTCCTCGAGCCCCTGCAGCCGGCGCAGCTCGCGCCGGATCGTGCGCATGTGGGTGACCGCGTTGGACACGTCACCGGTGCCGGCCTCGCCCTTGGAACGGATCATCGCCGCGCCCTCGGTGATCCGCCGGAGCGCCTCGCCGAGGTTGGTCGCGCCGCACACGAACGGCACCGTGAACGCCCACTTGTCGATGTGGTTGGCGTAGTCGGCCGGCGTCAGCACCTCGGACTCGTCGATGTAGTCGACGCCCAGGCTCTGCAGCACCTGGGCCTCGACGAAGTGACCGATCCGGGCCTTCGCCATCACCGGGATCGAGACCGCCTCGATGATGCTGTCGATCATGTCGGGGTCGCTCATCCGGCTGACCCCGCCCTGCGCGCGGATGTCGGCGGGGACCCGCTCGAGGGCCATCACGGCGACGGCTCCCGCGTCCTCGGCGATCTTGGCCTGGTCGGCCGTGACCACGTCCATGATCACGCCGCCCTTCAGCATCTCGGCCATGCCGCGCTTGACGCGCGAGGTGCCGATGCCGGCGGTGGTGTCGGTGGTGCTGTGCTGCTGCTCGTCCATGCCTTCAGCCTACGGTCCTGAGGGCGTGCGACGCACACCGGATCAGGGGCCGTCGAGACCAGTCGGCGGGGCGTCGTCGAGGTCCACCGTCGTCGGCTCGGGTGCGTGCCCGGCGAGGTGGAACCAGCGCACCCGGCGCCGCGACCGGAGCGCCCGCGCCGAGGTCACGTGGTCGTTGTGGAACCGGCGCGCGAGCTCGACCTTGCGGCAGGCCGCGGACAGGTCCCCGGCGAGCTCGGGCGCCTCCGCGCGCACCGCCGCGACGCGTTCCTCGGAGTCCAACACCGCGCGCAGCACCTGCGACAGCTCGGACTCCGCCTGCCCCTCGGGCGTACGACGGGCGCGCTGCGCGGCGTCGGAGAGCAACACCACCTCGGCGTCGTCGAGCGCACCCGAGCCGACCAGCTCGAGGACGGTGCCGGAGCGCAGCGCGAGCTGGGTGTTGAGGGACTCGCGCCCGAGGTCGATCCGGTGGTGCAGCTGGTCGAGCCGGGTAGCGGTCCAGGAGAACCAGATGCCGACCACGACCATCAGGAGCACCACGACCAGCGTGATCCAGAGCCCGGTCACGACGCGCTCACCGGCCGACCACGGTCTCGTAGACCCGCTCCACCTCGTCGGTCACGCGCGACCAGTCGTAGCGCCAGACGGCTCGGTTCGCGGCCTCGACCAGCGCCGCACGCCGGGCGTCCTCGTCGAGCAGGTCGCCGACCGCTTCGGCCAGCGCGGCCGCGTCACCGTTGGGGAAGAGGACCCCGAAGCGGCCCTCGTCGAGAACCCGCGCGAAGGCCGGGAGGTCCGCCGCGACGACCGCAGCCCCTGCCGCCATCGCCTCCGCGAGCACGATCCCGAAGCTCTCGCCGCCGGTGTTCGGCGCGACGTAGACGTCAGCGGTGCGCAGCGCCCGGGCCTTCGCCGCGTCATCCACGCGGCCGAGGAACGTCGTCTGCCCGCGCACCGCCTCCGGCAACCGCGCGCGTGCCTCGTCCACGTCACCCCCGCCGACCACGAGCAGCCGCAGCCCGGGGCGTCGCGGGGCCAGCAGCGCGAACGCGTCGAGCAGGACCGGCAGCCCCTTGCGCGGCTCGTCGAGCCGACCAATGAAGCAGAGGGTCGCGTCCGCACCGGCCAGCGACGGGTCGGGCTCGGCGCTGCGGAAGCGGTCGACGTACAACCCGTTGGGGATCACCACCGGCTCGCCGCCGACGTGCTGCACCTGGGTCTCGCGGGCGAACTCCGAGACCGCGATCCGGGCGGTGATCCGCTCCAGACGCGGCCTCAGCAGGGCCTTGGCCGCCGACATCGCCCGCGACCGGGAGTTGGACTGGTGGAACGTGGCCACCACCGGCACCTGCAGGTCGGCGGTCGCGCCGAGCGCGAGCAGGCTCAGGCTGGGCGTGCCGGGCTCGTGCAGGTGCACCACGTCGAAGTGACCGTCCTCCAGCCAGCGGCGCACACGGGCGTTGGCGATCGGGCCGAACAGCACGTGCCCGACCGCGCCGTTGTAGGGCACCGGCACCGCGCGGCCGGCCGCGACGACGTACGACGGCAGGGACGTCTTGTCCTCCGCCGGCGCCAGCACCGACACCTCGTGACCGCGCTTGATCAGCTCTTCGGCGATGTCGCGCACGTGGTTCTGCACCCCGCCCATGGTGTCCAGCGAGTAGGGACAGACGATGCCGATCCTCACGCGCGCCCCTCCAGGTCGGAGGTGAACACGCGCTGCATCATGTGCCAGTCCTGCGGGTGCTCGCGGATCGCGCCCGAGAACGCGTCCGTCACCTGCTGCGTCATCGCGACCAGCCCCTCGTCGCCGCCGGCGTGCGGCACCGGCTCGTGGACGCGCAGGACCAGCTCCGGGCCGTCGTAGCTCAGGGTCACGGGCACCAGTGCCGCTCCGGTACGACGGGCCAGCACCGCAGGTCCGACCGGCACCCGCGCGGCCTCACCGAGCAGGTCCACCTCGATCCCGGTGCTCGACAGGTCGCGGTCACCGAGCAGGCAGACCAGGCCACCCTTCTTGACCCAGCGCATCAGCGGCAGCATCGGCGACGGCCCTCCGGTCAGCGGCACCACGTGCATCCCCAGCCCCGCCCGGTAGTCGACGAACTCGTCGTACAGCCGCGCCGGCTCCAGCCGCTCAGCGACCGTCATCAGGGGCTGCACCTCGCGGCACGCCCAGGCGCCGGCCCAGTCCCAGTTGCCCATGTGCGGCAGCGAGACCACGATCCCCCGGCCCGCCGCCGCGGCCTCGCGGATGATCGGCTCGCCGACGATCCGGGTGCGCCGCACCAGGTCGTCCATCGGCCAGGCCGGCAGCCGGAACGACTCGCACCAGTAGCGGAAGTACGAGCGCACGCCCGCATGCACGGTGTGCTCGAGGTCGGCCGCCGGCACCACCCGGGCCAGGTTGGCGCGCAACCGCTGGACGCTCTGTCCGTTGCCCGCGTGCACCCGGTCGGCGATCCGGTCGAACGCGACCCGCGACACCCGCTCGGGCGCCATCCGGACCAGCCGCCAGCCCGCGAGGTAGCCGAGCGTCGCGGCCCGGCCGGTCACGGCGACGGCTGGGGAGGCGCGGCGGCCAGTGCCTGCTTGCGCACCATCAGGATCCGCTGGAGCACGGTGATCGTGCTGGCGAGGGCGAGCGCCCACAGCACGATCTCGGTCATGATGTGGGTGCCGATCAACCCGTCGAGGCCGACCATGAACAAGGTCGCCACCAGCCGGTCGGAACGCTCCGCGATGCCGCCCTTCGCAGTCATCCCGAGCGACTCCGCACGGGCCCGGGCGTAGGACGTCACCGAACCGGCGACCAGGCAGTAGAGCGCCAGCGCCAGGTAGAGCCGGGAGTCCCCCGGTCCGGCGTAGAACAGCACCAGGCCCGCGAAGATCGCGCCGTCCCCGATCCGGTCCAGCGTGGAGTCGAAGAACGCACCGAACGCCGAGACCCGCCCCGACGTGCGGGCCATGTAGCCGTCGATCAGGTCCGAGAACACGAACGCCACGATCACCAGCACGCCCACCAGCAGCTTGCCCTGCGGGAAGAAGATCAGCGCCCCCGCGGAGACGCCGAGCGTGCCGACGAGGGTGACCGCGTCGGGACTCACCCCCAGCTTGAGCAGCAGGTCACCGACCGGCTTGAAGAAGGCGGTCCAGAACGCACGAAATCTCTCCAACATGGCGGCGTCAGGCTATCTGCCGCTCGCGGCGGTCGAGCACCGAGCACCATCGAGCGCGTCGGGACCGCGCCCTCCATCGGCGTAGTCTGGCCACACGGAGCCGTCCAGGCTTCCAATCAGGGAGCCACGATGGCCGACAAGTCCCCCCGACAAGGCATGTCCAAGAAATCCGGGAAGTCCCTGAAGGAGAAGCGGGCCGAGAAGCGCGGCAAGAACGCGCCCGCCGACTCGATCGTCCCGCCCGGCAAGAAACGCTGAGGTGGCCCGGGCTCCGCTCAGTCTCGGCGTCGTCGCCACCTCCGCGAAGGAGAACGAGCGCCGGCTCCCTCTCCATCCCGATCACCTGTCCCGGATAGACGAACGGCTGCGCCGGGTGATCACCCTCGAGGAGGGGTACGGCGAGCGCTTCGGCCAGTCCGACGCCGACCTCGCCCCGCTCGTGGCCGGGTTCGCACCCAGGGCAGAGGTGATCGCCGGCTCCGACGTGGTGCTCCTCCCGAAGCCACAGCTGGCCGATGTCGAGCTGATCCAGCCCGGCAAGGTGCTCTGGGGTTGGCCGCACTGTGTGCAGGACCGCGCGCTGACCCAGCTCGGGATCGACCAGCGGCTGACGATGATCGCGTTCGAGGCGATGAACCACTGGACTGTCGACGGTTCCGTCGGGGTGCACGTCTTCCACGCCAACAACGAGCTGGCCGGCTACTGCTCGGTGCTGCAGGCACTGGAGCTCCAGGGCCTGACCGGCGACTACGGTCGCCGGCTCAGCGCGGTCGTGATCGGCTTCGGCGCCACCGCCCGCGGAGCGGTGACAGCGCTCAACGCCCACGGCGTGCACGACGTCAGCGTGCTCACCAACCGCAAGGTCGCGGCCGTCGGCTCGCCGATCCACTCGGTGCGGATCGTGCAGTTCGACCACGACGCCGCGGCACCTCACCTGAGCCACGTGATCACGGCGAAGGGCCGGGTGCCGCTGGCTCCGTTCCTCGCCGAGCGCGACATCATCGTCAACTGCACGCTGCAGGACACCGCGGCACCCCTGACCTACCTGACCGAGGCCGACCTGCCGCTGCTCCGTCGCGGCACCCTCGTCGTCGACGTCTCGTGCGACCTCGGCATGGGCTTCAGCTGGGCACGACCGACCGGCTTCGACGAGCCCACGTTCGAGGTCGGTGACGGGGTCGCGTACTACGGCGTGGACCACAGCCCGTCGTACCTGTGGAACTCAGCGACCTGGGAGAACAGCGAGGCGATCCTCCCGTTCCTCGACATCGTGCTGTCCGGCCCGACCTCGTGGGACGACGACGAGACGATCTCGCGCGCGATCGAGATCCGTGAGGGCCACGTCGTGAACCCGGCGATCCTGGCGTTCCAGGGACGAGAGGACGCCCACCCGCACCGCGTGGCGTGAGCGTCAGGCCCAGGACCCGCGGAGCAGGTCGGCGGTCTGCTCGAGCAGCTGCGGCAGCGTCTTCGTGCCACCGAGCACCGTGATGAAGTTGGCGTCGCCCGACCAGCGGGGTACGACGTGCTGGTGCAGGTGCTCCGAGAGCGAGCCACCGGCGACACCGCCGAGGTTGATCCCGATGTTGAACGCGTGCGGTCCGCTGACCTGCTTGAGCACCTCGACAGCGCGCCGGGTCGCCGCCATCAGCTCGGCTGACTCCTCGTCGGTCAGGTCCTCGAGGTCCGGGACGTGCCGGTAGGGCATCACCATCAGGTGGCCGGGGTTGTAGGGGTGCAGATTGAGCACCGCGAACACGGTCTCACCGCGCGCGACGACCAGGTCACCCTCGCGCGGCTCACGCATCGAGCAGAACGGGCACCCCTCGTCGTCCTCGTCGGCCGCGGTGGCGACGTACGCCATCCGGTGCGGGGTCCACAGCCGGTCGAACCCCTCGAAGCCGTCGCGGGTGTCGCGGGTGTCGCTCACACCTGCTCGCGCTTCGCGACCGCGTCGACCACGCGCTGCACGGCCTCCTCGACCGGCACCCCGTTGTCCTGGTCGCCGTTGCGGTAGCGGAACGAGACCGCACCCTCCTCCATGTCGCGGTCGCCCGCGATCACCATGAACGGCACCTTCTGGAGCTGGGCGTTGCGGATCTTCTTCTGCATCCGGTCGTCGGAGTCGTCGACCTCCACGCGGAGTCCGGCGGCCCGCATCTTCGCCGCCACCTCCGCGAGGTAGTCGTTGTGCCGCTCCGCGATCGGGATGCCCTGCACCTGCACCGGCGACAGCCAGGGCGGGAACGCGCCCGCGTAGTGCTCGACCAGCACCCCGATGAACCGCTCGATGGAGCCGAACTTGGCGGAGTGGATCATCACCGGCTGCTGCCGGGTGCCGTCGGCCGCCTGGTATTCGAGCTCGAATCCCTTGGGCTGGTTGAAGTCGTACTGGATGGTCGACATCTGCCAGGTACGACCGATCGCATCGCGGGCCTGCACGGAGATCTTGGGACCGTAGTACGCCGCCCCGCCCGGGTCGGCGACCAGGTCGAGACCGGAGTCGGTCGCCACCCTCTCGAGCACCGCGGTGGCCTCCGCCCACTCCTCGTCGCTGCCGATGAACTTGTCCTTGTGCTTGTCGTCGCGGGTGGACAGCTCGAGGTAGTAGTCGTCGAGCCCGAAGTCGCGGAACAGCCCGAGGCAGAAGTCCAGCAGGTGCTGGATCTCGGCCGGCGCCTGCGCCTTGGTGACGTAGGAGTGCGAGTCGTCCTGGGTCATCCCGCGGACCCGGGTGAGCCCGTGCACGACGCCGGACTTCTCGTTGCGGTAGACGCCACCGAACTCGAACAGCCGGAGCGGCAGCTCCCGGTAGGACCGCCCGCGCGACCTGAAGATCAGGTTGTGCATCGGGCAGTTCATCGCCTTGAGGTAGTAGTCCGCGCCCTCCATCTCCATCGGGGGGAACATGCCGTCGGCGTAGTACGGCAGGTGGCCGGAGGTGTGGAACAGCCCCTCCTTGGAGATGTGCGGGGTGCCGACGTACTCGAAACCCTCCTCGATGTGCCGCCGGCGGACGTAGTCCTCCATCTCCCGCTTGATCACGCCGCCCTTGGGGTGGAAGACGACCAGACCGGACCCGATCTCGTCGGGGAAGGAGTAGAGGTCGAGGTCGCGGCCGAGCTTGCGGTGGTCGCGGCGCTCGGCCTCCTCGATCCGGTGGAGGTGTGCCTCGAGCGCCTCCTTGGACTCCCAGGCAGTGCCGTAGATGCGCTGGAGCTGCTTGTTCTTCTCGTCTCCACGCCAGTACGCCGCCGCGCTGCGCATCAGCTTGAACGCCGGGATCCGCTTGGTGGTCGGCAGGTGCGGCCCCCGGCACAGGTCCTTCCAGGCCAGCGAGCCGTCGCGCTTGAGGTTGTCGTAGATGGTGAGCTCGCTGCCGCCGACCTCTGCCGAGGCGCCCTCGGCGAGGGCGTCCACCTGGTGGTCGAGCTTGTCGAGACCCGACTTGAGGCCGATCAGCTCCAGCTTGTACGGCTCGCCGGCGAGCTCGTGGCGCGCGTCGTCGTCGGTGGTCGACCGGCGCGAGAAGCGCTGGCCCTCCTTGACGATCTTGCGCATCCGGGTCTCGATCTTCTCGAGGTCCTCGGGCACGAACGGGGTCGGCACGTCGAAGTCGTAGTAGAAGCCGTCGGTGATCGGCGGACCGATCCCCAGCTTCGCCTCCGGGAAGAGCTCCTGCACCGCCTGCGCCATCACGTGCGCGGTCGAGTGCCGAAGGATGTCGTGGCCGTCGGCCGAGTCGATCGTGACCGGCTCGACCGTGTCGCCCTCCACCAGCTCGTGAGCGAGGTCGCGGAGGGTGCCGTTCACCCGGGCCGCGATCACCTCCGGCTGGTCGGCGAACTGCTCCCATGCCTTGGTGCCTGTGCTGACCATGCGCTGGATGCTATCCGCGCCCGGACGGTTCGCCGTACCCGATATCCAGCCGGTCTCCCCGGAGCCTCCCGATGTGATTCGGGGGCACTGGTTGCGCTACTGTGAAGCGACGCGTGAGGCGACGCGTGAGGCACCGGGGGCGATTGGCGCAGTGGTAGCGCGCTTCGTTCACACCGAAGAGGTCACTGGTTCGAACCCAGTATCGCCCACCCCTTTCCAGCCCATCTCACCGAACAACATCCCTGTCATTCGCCTGACTTGTCCGTATTTGCCGGAATAACATGGCCGAACGGTTGATGTCGGAGCGGCGTTTCGCGTGAGATTTTCTTTCCGAAGCCGTCTGAATAGACACAAAGGAAGGGGGAGCATCGTGAAGCGCAATGCCAGGGAGACCATCGTCTCCGAACACGTCGAGCTCGAGTTCGTGGACGACGAGGGCCGCCGTGCGGCAGTCGACGCGGACATGGTCTACGACCAGCGCGACCCGTTTGCGATGTCGATGGTGTTCCAGACACTGCCTCCGGTCACGTGGACGTTTTCTCGGGAGCTCCTGATGACCGGCATGTACGAGCCGATCGGTGATGGCGACGTACACGTGTGGCCGTGCCTGTCGGGCACCGGCGAAGCCGTCGTGATCTTCGAGTTCTCCTCGCCCGATGGTGAGGTTCTCGTGCAGGCCAGCCTGCGGGAGTGCACCAGGTTCGTCGGTCGCATGCTCGACTCCGTGCCTCACGGCCAGGAGGAGCAGTACCTCGACGTCGATGCCGCGATCAACCAGCTGCTGGGCGAGACTCCCGAGTGGAGCGACGACCCCGCTGCCTGACGCACCACAGAACAATCTCGCAACGCCATCGAGCCGACCTCTTCCCGTGGTCGGCTCGACCATTTCCGGAACCATTCCCGTGCCGTTGTCGTCGCATTTCGCCCCACCGTCAGGGGTCGCTGTGCTCGGCTTCCCTCATCGCCCAGATGTCGGCCGCCTTCTGCGTCCCGGGCCCGGGCGCCGGCAGCGTGCGTCCGTCGCAGGAATGCACCGCCTGGACGTCGCGCGTGGTGCTCACCAGGAACATCTCCTCGGCCCGGCCGAGAACGTCGAACGGCTCGTCGACCTGCACCACGTCCATCCACTCGACCAGCAGCTCTCGGCTGATCCCGGCCAGGCACCCGGACGCCAGCGTCGGCGTCCGCAGCTCGCCGTCGACGACGTAGAACACGTTGGAGCCCGTGCCCTCGCAGAGGTTGCCCGCGGTGTTGCCGAAGATCGCCTCACTGGCGCCCTGCTCGTGCGCCCGGGCCAGCGCCACGACGTTCTCCGCGTACGACGTGGTCTTGAGACCCGCGAGCGCCCCCTTCTCGTTGCGTGGCCACGGCACGCTGACGACGGAGGTGCTCGGCTCGAACGGCTTCATCGCCGCGGACGCGACGACCAGGGTCGGCTCCCCCGTCGCGTCGCGACCGCTCCCCAGCGGGGACGGTCCGGCGGTCCAGGTGATCCGCAGCCGGCCCAGGTCCACGGGTTCGGCGTCCAGCACGGCGGTGATCGCCCGTCGTACGAGATCGGGGTCGGGTTCCGGTAACCCCAGCCCGTCGGCGCTGCGCAGCATCCGGCGCAGGTGCCGGGTCAGCGCGAACGGCACGTTGTCGACGACCTTGATCGCCTCGAACACTCCGTCGCCCACTGTGAATCCGTGGTCGAGGATGCTCAGCACCGGCTGGTCGGGATGGTCCAGGAGCTGTCCGTTCGCCCATACCTGCATGCCTCGACCCTAGTTGCGGGACGCGCTCCGCAACACGCTTCGGGCAACCGAATTGGTGCTGGCTGAGGCATCAGATATGGTTCTGATCGCACCGACGGGGAGACCCGGAAGTTGCAAGCGGACGTAGCTCAGTTGGTAGAGCGCAACCTTGCCAAGGTTGAGGTCGCGAGTTCGAGCCTCGTCGTCCGCTCGGAGATGGCCTTTAGCCTCCACGGTGGGTTGGCCGAGAGGCGAGGCAACGGACTGCAAATCCGTCAACACGGGTTCGAATCCCGTACCCACCTCGAACTGAATGCACCAACACGGGCGATTGGCGCAGTGGTAGCGCGCTTCCTTGACACGGAAGAGGTCACTGGTTCAAACCCAGTATCGCCCACCAGGCATCGATGCACGTCAGAGGCCGGTTTCAGGAGACTGAGATCGGCCTCGTGCCATGGCGTGCACCGCGCGACGCCGCCATCGAGGCGGAACCGTGCCGACAGCCACAGCAGTCGGGCGTCACCAAGTTCGTGACGACGCCTGAGGCCGGCACGACAGAACCGCCCCGGCGTCGCGTCCGGGGCGGTCTGTGGTCATGTCGCCTTGGCCGCCGGACGATGCCCGTCGCGACGCCAACAGCGCCCCGTCTCGCAAGAGAGAGGGCGCTGCTGCGGCGTTGGGGTGGGGGGCCGCCATGAGAGCGCCGATACTGCCGGCATCTCGCACGGGTTGTTACACCCTCAGTGTGTCCGGTTCGCGGCGCTTTGCGTAGGGGCCTTGGTCCCATCATCTGCGGCACGGAGGCCGGCGGGCCGGAGGCGATCGGCGGCGTGCGCAGCCCCGGCAGAGACAGTGCCGGGGCGGCTCTCGGGCCCCCTCGTCCAACCGCCAGGTGACGATGTCGGGGTCTCGATCAGCCCTGTGCCGCACCGCCGCTACCCCTCGAATCAGCGACGGGGCGACACGCCAGGGCCTGACACCATTGCTAACGCTGTCGGCAGCCCAAGGTCACGCGGAATCACACATCGCGGTCGGGCGCACTCGCGCCCGCTCCGAGGCGGCACTCGAATCGGCAGGCAGGATCAGGGTCCGTCTGCTTCGGGCGTACAGCCTTGCGGGTGTACTGTCCGAGTCACCGGGCTGTTCAAGAATTGGCTCGCTCCTGCCGACCAGGACACGACGCGTTCCAGGTCGTTGAGCAGGAGGCAACGACGCTCCGTCTTTCTTGGTGCACGGCCAGGGGGGAAGGCGGAGCCTCTGACCGTCCGCACCTTGCAACCGATCGTGCACCCCTGATCTCGGTACCGGTGGAGCTCCCCGTTCGGCCGCTCCGTCCCAGATCATCCCCCCGGTCCACGGGGCGGGGCGGTCCCCGAGCCCACATACGCATCTCGGCATGACGCGGCAAACGAGCGGCGGCGGCGGCGTATTGTCCTGGACCCCGGGACATTCTTCTCTATCCGGACAAGTCACTGTTTCGACCCGCGAAAGGTCCGTGCGACGTACGTTGTGGTGGACGGGACCGGGCGACTCAACCGCAGAGGGGGGGAGCTGCCCCGCTTCGCCAGTCATCAGCCTTTGGAGACCCGAGACTCCAAGGGCTTTTGTCTGTTCAAGGGGTGGTCCACCTCAACGTTTTCCCGACCTGCTCAGACCACTGTCGCTCCCAGCGCAGCCCTCATCTCGCGCCTGGCGCAGTCTTCCGGGGGCCGCGCAGGCTGCCTCGCCTCAACGACCCCCCTCACGCGGGCGGGGCAGCCGCCCCGCCGCCGGCCGAGCCGCTGCGCGACCACTCCACCGTTTCGGTGCGGTCAGCCCTTCAGCTGCTCGCGGAGCCCCATGTCGTCGCGGGTGGCCCAGTGCTCGACGATCACGCCATCGACGACGCGCCAGATGTGGGTGAACGTCCACGCCGCCTCCTTGCCGGAGACGGTCAGGTCGGCGAGCAGCGGCATCGTGGAGGCGGTGTGGGTGCCACGCAGGGTCAGGTGCTGCGCGACGAGCTCGCCCTCACCGAACAGCTGGTGCTGGTCCGCCACCGGATGACCGAGGTCGCGGTCGATGGTGGCCAGGATGCCCCGCAGGCCCTCGCGCCCCTGGGGGCCGGACGCGTGGTTCACCATCTCCACCGCGACGAGGTCGTCCAGCACGCTCTCGTCGCCGCCCTGGCGTCGTCGGAACAGCTCCTCGACGACTTCCTTCGGGGTGCGCTCGCTCATCTCCCCAGTGTGCACCGATCTATCGGGTACCGCTCGCGGCGGATTCTTCCTACCGTTGGGGGTCTCCGCTCCTCGCCGGGCGGGCTGGCGCGACCGGGACGAGCTCCCCGGCCGATCGGACCAGGACCTCAACAGTGGCTCGACCACACGGGCGGCGAGTGCCCCGGCGCCGAGGGTCGTATCGGGCACCACTCCCCCGGCGACCGCCTCACGCTGGAGACGGCACCGGAAGGCGCCCGGGCTGCCAGAGGCACCCTGAGGACAGAGGACGAGACGTGGGGATGCGGCACAGCGCCGAGGAGACGGCCGTGGCTGTGCCTCCAACCACTTCTTGTCCGTGACCACCGATGTGAACAGCACCACCTTCGTCGCCCGAGTGGTCAAAGGCCGATGAAGCCCGCCAGCTGGGGGGCGGGGGGTGAGCGGACTTCATCGGTGTTCCTTGGGAGGGCAGAACGGAGGGGAGGCTGCCCGTCCGATGCGGAGTCCGGCCGCATGGTGAGAGGGAGATGAGATGTGCCCTGGACCTCCGATGACGCCTACGACACTCGCTGCGTCAGGTCCGAGAGGGCGGCTGGCTGTTCAGCCACTTTTCACCTTAACGGCACGAGGGCCACCTGAGAAGGGCCGTGGGGTCGTGATTAGACCTCTTGCCAGCCCTCGGACACCTCGAGCACCAGCATCCGGGCCACCTCGCGGAGCTTGCGGTGCTCCGTCTGCGACATCTGGCGAAGCACGTCGAACGCCGTCTCGGGGTCGCAGCCTTGCCGCGCCATCACGATGCCCTTGGCCATGTCGATGATCTCGCGCGAGGCGAGTGCCTCTCCCAGGTTCGTGGCCGCCGAGGTGACGCGCGCGAACGCCTCGGCGTTGGCCAACACGATCGCCGCCTGCTCCGCGAACAGCGCCGAGGTCGCGGCCGACGCCTCGTCGAGCACCCACCTCGTCTTCGTGTAGATGTTCAGCGCCCCGAGACGAGCGCCGTGGGCGGTCAGGGGTGCGGCCACCACACCGCCGAGTCCGTAGCCGGCAGCAGCAGCCCTGAAGCGGGGCCACCTCGGCTCCTGCTCCAAGTTCTCCACCAGGACGACCTCCTGGGACCGGTACGCCTCCAGGCAGGGGCCCTCGTCCAGCGTGTACTGGATCTCGTCGAGGCGATGGACGAACTCTCCGGATGCCGACACCGTGGTCGGTTGGTTCTCCACCACCCAGGTCACACCCGCCCCGTCGGCGCCGTACACGGCACGGACCGAGAGCTCAGCCACGCGACGCAGGCTCTCCTGGAGCGTCTGCTCGGTGATCACGAAGTGGCTGAGAGCAGCGAGACTCTCTCCGAGTTCCGACGTCACCGCGTCTGGTTGCTCATGTCCCACGCGCGCACTCCGTGCCCATCGCCCTGCTCATCGTGAATTGTTGTCCGCGACCCGGCTCCGGAGGCAAGGCCCCCTGCGATGGTGCACGCCGCCCGGGACGGGCTCGAGGTGCGCGGCTGGCACGTGTCGCCGCCGGAGCATCACCCCAGCCGGACACCCGAACGTTGGCGACGGGTTGGGAGGCCGGTACGCGACGAACCCGCCAGTTCCGACCGGGGGAAATGGTCTGGGGCCGGGGGGATGGCCTGGAGGAACGGCGGGTTCGGACGCTTGACGCGTGGGCGGGGGGCCCAAAAAGAACGGTACGGATCTCAAGACCGGTTGGGAACACATATACGCAAAACCGGACATACAGGTTTGTGCGCCTGCATGTTTGTGCAGATATCACCTGAATCGGCGGGATATCCGTATGGTTCCCGTGGGGCCGGGGGGCCTTGACGATGCGCGTAACGCCGGGGTTCGACCGAACTGCTCCTTCCCGTGACGTTACGTGCATCGTTGTGTCTGCGGTAGGGCCATTTCGCGCGTGATTCCGTAGGTCCGCGCAGAAGCCGGGATCGGGCCAGGAGGCCCGTTGGGGTGGTCAGAAACCCGGCTGACGGGTGCTTGGCTGGAGGCATGACGCACTCCCGCTTCCCGTTCGCCTTCGCTGCGCCGTACCGGCCACCGGCGCTCGTCTTCGGCATCGTGCCCGCCACGGCGTACGTCGACGTCGGCCCGGCCGAGCTGTTCGCGCGCTTCGGACCCTGGTCGCTGCGGACGGCCCTGGGCAACGTGCGCAGCGCCGAGGTGTCGGGCAGCTACGCGTACCTGAAGACCGCCGGCCCCCCGCACCTCTCGTTCACGGATCGCGGTGTCACGTTCGCGACCAACGGCAGGCTGGGCCTCTGCGTCCAGTTCCGAGAGCCGGTCAAGGCGATCGACCCGACCGGCCGGATCCTGCACCCGGGGGCGACCTTCACCGTGGCGGACCCACAGGCCCTGGCCAAGGCACTGGGCTTCGGCTAGCGCAGAGCCCGACGGTCAGCGAGCAGCGCAGCCGTGTTGAGCGCCGCCCACCCGAGGGTCACGGCCAGCACCTTGCGCCGCACCTGCGAGTCGCGTGCGTTCGTGGCCAGGATCGTGGCGTCCGAGAGGTCTCCGACGATCCGCAGTGCCATCGCCGCGGACACGACCGCCGGCGAGCGGCTGCCGATCGCGAGCGCGGAGATGCCGAGGTCGCGTGCGCCGTAGGTGTAGGCCAACTGGTCGAACGCGGGCGCCTGCGCGGCCGGCGCCTGCACGCCGTCGGCGAGGTGGCGCGGGCGGGCCAGGGCGAAGATGCCGTAGGCCGCGGTGCCGGCCGAGATCGCACGGCTGAAGGTGAAAGTCATGCCCCGACCCTAGAGACGCCTCCGAAGGGGTGTGGCCCGGATTCACCCGGATGGGCGCGGGTGCGGGTCGTTGGCGCGGGCTACGTTCGACCGAGGACGTACGACGAACCGACCAGGAGGCTCCCCCGTGACCGACACCACCGAGCGTGAGCGCGTGGTCGAGCTGATGCGCTCGTCACCGATCGCGATGCTCACCCACATCGACTCCACCGGAGCGCTGGTGAGCCACCCGATGGCGACCCAGGACGTGGACCCGGACGGCGCGCTGTACTTCATCGCCGAGCGCAGCTCGCAGAAGGTTCAGGACCTCGAGCAGCGACCGACGGTCAACGTGTCCTACAGCAACCACGGGTCGTGGGTCTCCGTCTCCGGCACCGCGCGGATCGTCGACGACGAGGCGAAGCTGGCCGAGCTCTGGGACACGTTCACGAGCGCCTGGCTCGAGGGCGGACCTGACAACCCGGAGAACGTGCTGATCGAGGTCGACCCCGACACGGCGGAGTACTGGGACGCACCCGGCGGCAGCAAGGTCACCCAGCTCGTCAACCTGGTGAAGGCCAAGGCCACCGGCAGTCGGATCGAGGGCGACAACGCGACCGTGGACCTGTGACGGTCCCGCCCGCACTGGTGGGCCGCGTGCGACTCCCCCGCGGCTCGCTCTTCGGCGCCCACCACCTCGGCGTCTGGGGACTCCTGATCCTGCTCGCAGTGATCGTGCTGCTGGTCTACCTCAGCCGGCGTAGCCGCTGAGTCAGTCGTCGTCCTCGTCGGAGGCGACCTCGTTGTGGGTGCCGGGCCGCGGCGCCCACGGCAGCTCCTTCGACGGGCGTACGACGATCAGCCGGTCACCCCTCGCGAGCTGGGTGACGGCGGGGTCGAAGTAGCGGAAGACCTTGTCGTCACGCGCCACCGCGATCACCTGGTCGGGCAGCTGCTGCGGCTGCTTGCCGACCTCGGAGACCAGCAGCTCACGCTCGGCCACCTCCAGGCCGTCGCCGTACGTCAGCAGGTCCTCCATCACCGCTCCGAGGGTCGGGCTCAGCGACGACAGACCGAGCAGCCGGCCGACCGCGTCGGAGGACGTGACCACCGAGTCGGCGCCGCTCTGCTTCACCAGCTGCACGTTGTCGGACTCACGCACCGCGGCGACGATGTAGGCGTCCGGGTTGAGCTGACGGACGGTCAGCGTGGACAGCACGGTCGAGTCGTCGCGGCCAGTCGTGATGATCACCTGCGACGCCCGGTCGACGCCGGCCCGTCGCAGCACCTCGCGCCTGGTGGCGTCGCCGGCCACCACCGGCAGGCCGTCGGCGTTGGCGTCCTCGAGCGCGGTGGAGCCGGGATCGACGACGACCACCTTCTCCTTGTCGACGCCGTTGCTGAGCAGCAGTCCGACGGCGCTGCGGCCCTTGGTGCCGTAGCCGATGACGACGACGTGATCGTCCATCTTCTTCCTCCACCGGGCAACCCGGAACTGCTCGCGGCCCTGGGAGGCGAGGACCTCCAGGGTGGTGCCGATCAAGAGGACCAGGAAGGCAATCCGGGCCGGGGTGATCACGAACGCGTTGACCAGTCGCGCGCCCTGCGTGAACGGGGCGATGTCGCCGTAGCCGGTCGTGCTCAGGGTGACTGTCGTGTAGTAGATCGAGTCGACGAAGCCGACCTTGAAGTCCGGGTCGTTGTTGTCCCGGTAGCCGCCGCGGTCGAGGTAGACCAGCAGCACGGTGCCGACCAGGATCGCCAGCGCCAGCAGGAACCGGCGGCCCAGCTCCCACCACGGGGAGCGCACGGTGGTGGGGAACCGGACCATCGAGCGTTCCTTGTTGGCAGCCACCTCAGCGGCCCCCCGCCGACTCAGCCGACGACATTGCCGTAGATGACCGTGGTCGATCCCTTGGTCACCGACTTGTCGACGACGGAGACGAAGCGGAAGCGGTCGCCCGCTGCGGGCGTGCGCGCGCCGGTCGACCGTCGCCAGGTGCCGCAGAGCCGGCCGTTGTCGTCGACTCCGGAGGCGTCCTTGACGCCGTCGCCGCCCAGGCACAGCATGCCGTCGTCGGAGTCGAAGCTGACCACGCTGCCGGTGGTGCGGTCGGGCGTGTCAGGTCCCGCGACGACACCTACCAGGTAGCCGGCCAGCAGACACAGCGCTCCGCCTGCGACGAACACCGGCGTCGGCAAGGTCACGTTTCCCACGCGGCAAGCATGGCACGGTGCCAGGCGGCAGCCCGCCATTGGCTGTGCAGCGCGACGAGACCTGGTTCACGGTCGACGGAAGGCGAGCACCCGGCCGGTCGGGCGGGTCAGACACTCCTCGAGCGTGACCCGGCCGTCGGGCCAGGTGCGCAGGGTCACCCAGTCGCCGGCCACCGGCGCACGGGACCGGTCGCGGGCGACCTCGGCGAGCATCCGGCCGCTGTAGCTGGCCCGGGTCTCTCCTCCGTCGGTCAGGACGACGGCGACACCGACCTCCACGCGTACGACGCAGCCCACCGGTTCGCGGCCGCTGACGCGCATCGCCGTCACGTACGGGTCTCCTTCACGAGTGAAATGTACGTCGGGGACCCGCCGGACGCAGGTAGTTATTCGGCAGCCGAGCGCCGCGGGAGGTCCTGCTCGTCGGTGTCGGCTGGGTCCTCGGTGGCAGAGGACGACGTCCGCCACGGCAGCACGGCGTCGAGGTTGATCCGCCGGACCAGCTCCAGGCGCGCCCTCGAGGTCTCCTTCTGCGGCCACAGCTGGTCGAACGAGGCGTTGAGGGCCGCGCCGATCAGCACCGCGATCGAGAGCAGGTAGAGCCACAGCAGCACCGCGATCGGCGCGGCGAGTGGGCCGTAGATCGACGTGGACTCGCGCGCCGTACCGACCAGCACCAGCCGGAGCAGCGCGGAGCCGAACACCCAGCAGAACAAGGTGAAGACCGCACCCGGGAGGTTGAACCGCCACTTCGTCCGCACCGGCACCGACACGTGGTAGAGCGTGGCGAGGAAGCAGATGCAGAGCACCAGCACCGTCGGCCAGTAGACCGAGTTGAGGAACTGCAGCCGCTCGGGGATCAGGTCCCTGACCAGGGTCGGCCCTGCGAGCACCAGCGGGATGCTGATCACGCCGGTGACCAGGCCCAGCGCGTAGAGCAGGAACGACAGCATCCGGGTGCGGACGATGCCGCGGTGGCCGCCGAGGCCGTACATGATCGTGATCGTGTCGACGAACACGTTCAGCGCGCGCGAGCCGGACCAGAGCGCCAGCACGAAGCCGATCGAGATCACGTCGTACCGACCGCCGGCGAGCACGTCGTCCAGGGTCGGCTTGATGATGCTGGTGACGGTCTGCGGGGTGAGCGCCTGCGAGGCGATGTCGAGCACCGCGTTGCGCACCTCGCCGACCTGGGTGTCGCTGAACCGCGCGAACACGTAGCCGATCGACCCCGCGAGGGCGAAGATCAGCGGCGGCAGCGAAAGCACGGCGAAGAACGCGGCCTCTCCCGCCAGGCCGGTCACGCGATGCCGCATGCAGGTGCCGACCGTGGACACGATCAACCGCCAGAGAGCGTCGCGCAGCTTCGTCAGCGAGAGCGCCCAGGACGGGGCTTCTCTGCTGCTCTCGACGGCCATGGAACTACGGTAAGGCCATGCCGATCGACAACCGGGGATCCACGAACCAGGCCCCGCCGCTGGTCGGACACAACGTGGTGACCGGTGACACGGCCCTGGTCGACGCGGTCACGCGGCACGCCTCCGCCGAGGTGGTCGCGGACATCGCCGCGATCGGCGAGGTGGCCGGGTCGGCAGAGGCCCGCGAGCACGGGATGCTGGCCAACGCGTTCCACCCCGAGCTCACGCCCTACGACCGCTACGGCAACCGGATCGACGAGGTGCGCTTCCACCCGTCGTGGCACTGGCTGATGGAGCGCGGGGTCGGCTACGGCCTGCAGGCCGCACCCTGGGAGTCCGACAGCCCGCACGCACACGTGCGACGCGCGGCCGGCTTCTTCGCGTGGTCGCAGACCGAGCCGGGGCACGGCTGCCCGATCTCGATGACGTACGCCGCGATCCCGGCGCTCCGGGTCGACGACGCGATCGCCAAGGAGTGGACGCCGCGGCTGGCCGCCCCGTCGTACGACCCGGGCGTGCGCGCGGTGACCGAGAAGACCGGCGCCCTGGCCGGCATGGGGATGACCGAGAAGCAGGGCGGCTCCGACGTGCGTGCCAACGTGACGGAGGCGCGGCCGACCTCGGTCGACGGCGAGTACACGCTGCACGGGCACAAGTGGTTCACCTCGGCACCGATGAACGACGTGTTCCTGGTGCTCGCGCAGGCGGACGGCGGCGTCACCTGCTTCCTCGTGCCCCGGGTGCTGCCCTCCGGCGAGCGCAACCGGATCTCCGTGGTCCGGCTCAAGGACAAGCTCGGCAACCGGTCCAACGCCTCCTCCGAGCTCGAGCTCGACGGCACCTGGGCGCAGCGGCTGGGCGACGAGGGGCGCGGTGTGCGCACGATCATCGAGATGGTGGCAGCGACCCGGCTGGACTGCGTGCTCGGCTCGGCGTCGCTGATGCGGCACGCGTTCGCCGAAGCGTCGTGGCACGTCGGGCACCGCTCGGCCTTCGGCGGTCTCCTGGCCGACAAGCCGCTCATGCAGAACGTGGTCGCCGACCTTGCCGTCGAGTCCGAGGCCGCGACCGCACTCGCCATCCGGCTGGCGGCCGCCGTCGACGGTCTCGACAGGCCCGACCACCGGGGGCAGGAGCACGAGGCGGCACTGCGCCGGATCGCGTTGCCGCTCGCCAAGTTCTGGGTCTGCAAGCGCACCCCGATGATGGTGGCCGAGGCGCTGGAGTGCCTGGGCGGCAACGGGTACGTCGAGGAGTCGGGGATGCCGCTGCTCTTCCGCGAGTCCCCGCTGAACTCGATCTGGGAGGGCTCCGGCAACGTGAACGCGCTCGACGTCCTGCGGGCCCTGACCCGCGAGCCCGAGGCATTGGACGCCTGGCTGCTCGAGGTCGGCAGCGCGCGGGGCGAGGACCACCGGCTCGACCGCGCGATCGAGGACGTGCTGGAGATGCTCGCCGACACCAGCTCGCTCGAGGTGTCCGCGCGCCGGCTCGCCGGCCGGATGGCGGCCTGCCTGCAGGGGTCGCTGCTGGTGCGGTTCGCGCCCGCGGCGGTCGCCGACGCCTTCTGCGCCACCCGTCTCGGCACCGACTACTCCGGCACCCTCGGCACGCTGCCTGCCGGCACCGACTTCCGCGCGATCATCGACCGCGCGACGCCGGTGGTCGGCTAGGTCGCGGCCCGCTCCGGAGCGGTGGCTTCCTCGTCGGCGTCCAGCATCGTGGTCTCGTCGAACGGGTCGTCGCCGGCGAGCACCCGGTCGAGCCGCGCCCGGTCGAGACCGCCGGTCCAGTGCCCGACGAGCACCGTCGCGATCGAGTTGCCGGCGAAGTTCGTGAGGGCGCGCGCCTCCGACATGAAACGGTCGATGCCGACGATCAGTCCGACACCCTCGAGCAGGTCGGGGCGGTGCGACTGGAGACCGCCGGCCAGCGTCGCGAGTCCGGCTCCGCTGACCCCCGCGGCACCCTTGGACGCGATGATCATGAACACCAGCAGGGAGATCTGCTCGCCGATCGAGAACGGCTTGCCGAGCGCCTCGGCGACGAACAACGAAGCCATCGTCAGGTAGATCGCAGTGCCATCGAGGTTGAACGAGTAGCCGGTGGGCACGACGACCCCGACCGTCGTCTTCTCCACCCCGGCGTGCTCCATCTTCGCGATCAGCCGCGGCAGCGCGGTCTCCGAGGACGAGGTGGAGAGGATCAGCAGGAACTCGCGCGCGAGGTACTTCAGCAGGCTGAGCACGTTGATCCCGGTCACCACCTTGAGCAGGGCCCCGAGGACGACGAAGACGAAGAGGAAGCAGGTCAGGTAGAAGGCACCCATCAACAGGAGCAGCCCCTTGAGGGCATCGAAACCGGTCGCTCCGACCACCGACGCGATGGCACCGAACGCACCGATCGGCGCCGCCCACATCACCATCGCGAGCACCCGGAACACGACGCGTTGCAGGTGTTCGAGCCCGCGTAGCACCGGTTGAGCGCTCGGCCCCATCGCGAGGAGCGCGAAGCCGACCAGCAGCGCAACGAAGAGGGCCTGCAGCACCTCGCCGGACGTCAGGGCCGAGAACAGCGACGTCGGGATGATGCCCAGGATGAAGTCCGTGGTCGAACCCTCTCCCGACGCTTGTGCCTTGCCCTGCTTGGCAAGCTCGCCACTGAGGCTGAGGCCCGCACCCGGCTTGATGATGTTGCCGACCACGAGCCCGATGGCGAGCGCCACTGTGGACATCGCCAGGAAGTAGCCCAGCGCCAGGCCACCCACCTTGCCGACCCGGGCTGCGCTGGCCACCGACCCGACTCCCAGCACCACGGTGCAGAAGATGATCGGCTGGATCATCATCCTGACCAGGGCGATGAAGCCATCGGCGAGTGGTTGCAGCTTCACCGCGAAGTCGGGGAACAGCCAGCCGACGAGGATGCCGAGCCCCACCGCCACGATCACGGCGACGTAGAGGTACTTGGAGCGGTCCTTGCGCGTGGCCTTGCCCGAGATCTCCTGCGTCATGTCTCCTCTTTCGTGGGGATCTCAGCCGAGAGCGGCCGAGACGACGTCGCGTGCCTCCTCCTGCACCTGGTGCAGGTGGTCGCCGCCCTGGAACGACTCGGCGTAGATCTTGTACACGTCCTCGGTGCCCGACGGCCTGGCCGCGAACCAGGCGGACTCGGTGACCACCTTGAGGCCGCCGATCTTCGCGTGGTTGCCCGGCGCCTCGGTGAGCTTGGCGGTGATCGGTTCCCCCGCAAGCTCGGTGGCCGTGACGTCGTCCGGGGAGAGCGCCGCGAGCTTGGCCTTCTGCGCCCTGTCGGCGGGCGCGTCGATCCGGGCGTACGCCGGGTCACCGTGCCGGGCCACCAGGTCGGCGTAGTGCTCGCTCGGGGTCCGGCCCGTCGTGGCCAGGATCTCGGAGGCGAGCAGAGCCAGCAGCAGGCCGTCCTTGTCGGTGGTCCAGGTGCTGCCGTCACGGCGCAGGAACGATGCTCCGGCCGACTCCTCGCCGCCGAAGCCGAACGAGCCGTCGATCAGGCCGGGCACGAACCACTTGAAGCCGACCGGCACCTCGACCATGGTCTTGTCGAGCGAGGTCGCGACCCGGTCGATCATCGACGACGAGACCAGCGTCTTGCCGATCCGCGCCGTGTCCGGCCAGTCGGAGCGCGCGCCACCGAACAGGTAGCCGATCGCGACCGCGAGGAAGTGGTTCGGGTTCATCAGACCCGCGTCCGGTGTGACGATGCCGTGCCGGTCGGCGTCGGCGTCGTTGCCGGTGGCCAGGTCGTACTCGTCCTTGCGTCCGATCAGGGACGCCATCGCGAACGGCGACGAGCAGTCCATTCGGATCTTCTCGTCCCAGTCGAGGGTCATGAACCGCCAGGTCGGGTCGACCAGCGGGTTGACCACGGTCAGGTCGAGCCCGTGGCGCTCACCGATCTCGCCCCAGTAGGCGACGCTCGCGCCACCGAGCGGGTCGGCGCCGATCCGGACCCCCGCCGACCGGATCGCGTCCAGGTCCAGGACCGACGGCAGGTCGTCGACGTAGGTGCCGAGGAAGTCGTAGGAGCCGGCGGCCTTGCGCGCACGGGAGTAGGGCGTGCGGCGCACGTCGGCCAGCCCGCCCTTGATCAGCTCGTTGGCTCGGGCCGCGATCACTGACGTGGCATCAGAGTCGGCCGGGCCACCGTGCGGCGGGTTGTACTTGAAGCCGCCGTCCGAGGGCGGGTTGTGCGACGGGGTCACCACGATCCCGTCGGCCAGTCCGCTGGACCTGCCGACGTTGGCCCGGATGATCGCGTGCGAGACGGCCGGGGTCGGCGTGTAGCCGTCGCGGTCGTCCACGAGCACGGTGACGTCGTTGGCGACGAGCACCTCGAGAGCGCTGGCCCACGCCGGCTCCGAGAGCCCGTGGGTGTCACGGCCCATGAACAGCGGGCCGTCGTACCCCTGCTGCTTGCGGTAGTCGCAGATCGCCTGCGTGGTCGCCACGATGTGTGTCTCGTTGAACGCCGTCTTCAGGCTGGTGCCGCGGTGCCCACTGGTGCCGAACGCGACCTGCTGGTCGACGTCGTCGGGATCGGGCACGCCCGTGTAGTACGACGTGACCAGGTGCGGGACGTCGACCAGGTCGCTCGGCAGCGCCTGGGTGCCCGCCCGGGACTCAGGCATCGGGCACCTTCTGGCCCTTCGCGAGGATGGTCAGGCCGTCCTCGACCACGTAGCCGGCCGCCTTGTCGGCCTCGGGGTCGACCCCGATCGTGGCGCCGTCGGGCACCACCACGTTCTTGTCGATGATCGCGTTGCGCACGACCGCACCGCGTCCGAGCCGCACGCCGTTGAGCAGCACCGAGTTGGCGACCTCGGCGCCAGCCTCGACCCGGCACTCAGGCGACAGGATCGAGGTGCTGACCCGTCCGCCTGTCACCACCACTCCCGGCGAGAGGATCGAGTTGAAGATCTTGATCGGCTTGCCCAGGTCACCCTCGACGATCTTGGCCGGCGGCTGGGGGCCGTACGACGTGTAGATCGGCCACTGCGTGTTGTAGAGGTTGAACACCGGCAGCGGCGCGACCAGGTCCATGTGCGCGGCGAAGTAGGAACCCATCGTCCCGACGTCGCGCCAGTAGCCACGGTCGCGGTCGTTGGACCCCGGGACGTCGTTGTCCTTGTAGTCGTAGACGCCGGCCAGCCCCTGCTGGACGAAGGCGGGCACGATGTCGCCGCCCATGTCGTGCTTGGACCCCTCGAGCGTCGAGTCGCTGGTGACCGCTTCCCGCAGCGCGTCGGCGTCGAACACGTAGTTGCCCATCGACGCCAGCACCTGGTCGGGGGCGTCGGGGAGCCCTTCGGGGCTGGTCGGCTTCTCCAGGAACGCCCGGATCCGGTCGGGCTGGCCGGGGTCGATGTCGATCACCCCGAACTGGTCGGCGAGCTCGATCGGCTGCCTGATGGCCGCAACTGTCGCCGCGGCGCCGGACGCGACGTGCGCGTCGACCATCTGCCCGAAATCCATCCGGTAGACGTGGTCGGCGCCCACCACCACCACGATGTCGGGGCGCTCGTCGTTGAGCAGGTTGAGGGACTGGAAGATCGCGTCGGCGCTGCCGAGGTACCAGTGCTTGCCGACCCGCTGCTGGGCCGGCACCGGGGTCACGTGGTTGCCGAGGAGCGTCGACATCCGCCACGTCGTGGTGATGTGCCGGTCCAGGCTGTGCGACTTGTACTGCGTCAGCACGACCACCTTGAGGTAGCCGGAGTTGACGACGTTGGAGAGCGCGAAGTCGATCAGCCGGTAGATGCCACCGAACGGCACCGCGGGCTTGGCGCGGTCGGCGGTCAAGGGCATCAGCCGCTTGCCCTCCCCACCGGCGAGCACGATCGCGAGGACGTTCTTGCGGCTCGGGATGGTGTTCATGTGTCGAACCTAGTGGTGACTCCGGTCACTTTGCGAGGCTAGGTTTCCAGCATGCGAGTCGACGTGCTGAGCAAGGAGTACCCGCCCGAGATCTACGGCGGCGCCGGAGTGCATGTCGCCGAGCTGGTGCGAGCGCTCCGATCCCGAGACGACGTCGACGCGCGGGTCCACGCGTTCGGCGGCCCGCGCGACGAGGCGGGCACCACGTCGTACGCCGACCTGGTGGAGCTGAGCTCCGCCAACGGGGCGATCAGGACGCTGGGCGTCGACCTGGCAATGGTCGGCGACTGCGCGGGCGCGGACGTCGTGCACTCGCACACCTGGTACGCCAACATGGCCGGCCACATCGCGTCGCTGCTGCACGGCGTCCCGCACGTCGTCACCGCGCACAGCCTGGAGCCGATGCGGCCCTGGAAGGCCGAGCAGCTCGGCGGCGGCTACGCCGTGTCCAGCTGGGTCGAGCGCACCGCGTACGACGCCGCGGCCGGCGTGATCGCGGTCAGCGGCGCGATGCGCGACGACGTGCTGCGCAGCTACCCCGACGTCGACCCCGCGAAGGTCTCGGTGGTGCACAACGGCATCGACACCGAGCTGTGGTCCCCGACCGCCAACCCCGACCGGGTCCGTGAGCTGGGCCTCGACCCCGACCGGCCGAGCGTGATCTTCGTCGGCCGGATCACCCGCCAGAAGGGTCTCCCGCTGTTCCTGCAGGCCGCCGCCGAGCTGCCGCCGGACGTCCAGCTGATCCTGTGCGCGGGGGCGCCGGACACCAAGGAGATCGAGGCGGAGGTGCGCGGGCTGGTCGACGGCCTGGCCCAGACCCGCAGCGGAGTGGTCTGGATCGCCGAGATGCTCCCCCGCGCCGACGTGGTCGCGCTGCTGACCGCCGCCACCGTGTTCGCCTGCCCGTCGATCTACGAGCCGCTCGGCATCGTGAACCTCGAGGCGATGGCCTGCGAGACCGCCGTCGTCGCCACCGCCACCGGTGGCATCCCCGAGGTCGTCGTGCACGGCGAGACCGGCTGGCTGGTGCCGATCGAGCAGGCCCAGGACGGCACCGGCACGCCGCTCCAGCCCGAGCAGTACGTCGCCGACCTCGCCGCCGCACTCACCGACGCGGTCAGCGACCCGACCCGCGCGGCGTCGTACGGGAAGGCCGGGCGGGCCCGCGCCCAGCAGTCCTTCGGCTGGCCCGCGATCGCCGAGGAGACCCTGCAGGTCTACCGCTCCCTCGGCTGAACCTGTGGACGACCGGATGCGTCGGCGACGGGACTGCGCGACCATCGCCGGATGTCGGTCACGGGTGTGCTGGAGGCGATGGGTGGCGCGGCGACGCGGGCGGCCCTGATCTCGGCAACCTCGCGGGCCGAGGTTGACCAGGCGCTGCGCCGTGGCGAGGTGGTGAGTGGCGCACCGGGGCGCTACACGCTCCCTGCCGTCGACCTGGCCGTCCGGGTGGCGCACGAGTCGAGCGGGTTGCTGTGCCTGACCAGCGCGGCACTGCATCACGGCTGGGAGGTCAAGCAGGTGCCGGCCCTGCCGCATGTGCTGTACCCGACGAAGCGCAAGGTGCCTTCGATCCACCGGTCTCGTGTTCAGCTCCACCGCGGCGACCTGCATCCGGACCAGGTCGACGGCATCGCGACCTCGCGGTTGCAGGCGCTGGAGATGTGCCTGCGCGGGCTGCCGTTCGACGAGGACTGCCGGTCGTGGACTCGGCGCTGCGGCACGACGACGTGCTGCCCGGGACGCTCGAGGGACTCGCACTCTCGGCGCGTGGACCCGGAGCGAGGCAGGTCCGTCGCGTGGCCCGAGCGGCTCGGGCCGAGGCGGCGAACCCGTTCGAGTCCGTGCTGCGAGCGATCGCGCTCGACGTGCAGGGCCTGTCGGTCGAACCGCAGCGGGTGATCCGCGGTCGACGCGTGTGGGCGCGACCAGACCTCGTCGACGTCGACCTGCGGATCGTGCTGGAAGCCGACTCGTTCGAGTGGCCGGGCGAGGTGCGGGAGATCCTGGTCGATGCGGTCGGCTACGTAACAGGACGGAGTCAAGGGGCCCTCGGCAAGCGGCTCGCCGCCTGAGCGAGCGCCACAGGGAGCCGTTGCCTCCGTCGCGTTACGAAGCTCGGTCAGGCCAGGTCGAGTCCCGGGTAGAGCGGGTTGCGGTCGAGCATCTCCTGGGCCTGGGCGTGCACGCGGTCGGCGACGCCGTCGGCCAGCACGTACGACGCCTTCGACGGGTCGCCTGCCTTGGTGGTGCCGGGCGTGGTGTTCGAGAGGGTCTCCACGATCAGCTCGGCGACCTTGTCGAACTCGTCGTGACCGAAGCCGCGCGTGGTGAGCGCGGGCGTGCCGAGCCGGACACCCGTGGTGTACCAGGCGCCGTTGGGGTCGCGCGGCACGGAGTTGCGGTTGGTGACCACGCCGGCGTCGAGCAGGGCCGACTCGGCCTGCCGGCCGGTGAGGCCGTAGGAGGCCACGTCGAGCAGCACGATGTGGTTGTCGGTGCCGCCGGTCACCAGGGTCGCGTCGCGGGTCAGGAAGCCGTCGGCCAGGGACTTGGCGTTGTCGGCGATCCGCTGCGCGTAGGTCTGGAACTCCGGCTGCCGCGCCTCCGCGAGCGCCACGGCCTTGGCGGCCATCACGTGCGAGAGCGGGCCGCCGAGCACCATCGGGCAGCCGCGGTCGACGTCGGCGGCGAACTCCTCCTGCGCGAGCACCAGGCCACCGCGGGGGCCGCGGAGCGACTTGTGCGTGGTGGTCGTGGTGAGGTGGGCGAACGGGACCGGGTCCTCGTCACCGGTGAAGACCTTGCCCGCGACCAGCCCGGCGAAGTGCGCCATGTCGACCATCAGGGTGGCGCCGACCTCGTCGGCGATCTCGCGCATCTTCGCGAAGTTCACCCGGCGCGGGTAGGCGCTGTAGCCGGCCACCAGCACCAGCGGCTTGAACTCCCGCGCGGCCTCGGCGACCTTGTCGTAGTCGAGCAGCCCGGTCTCCTGGTCGGTGCCGTACTGCCGCTGGTGGAACATCTTGCCGCTGATGTTGGGGCGGAACCCGTGCGTGAGGTGACCGCCGGCGTCGAGCGACATCCCGAGCAGCCGCTGGTTGCCGAACTCGTGCCGCAGGCTCTCCCAGTCGGCCTCGGAGAGCTCGTTGACGTTCTTGGCGCCGAGCCTCTGCAGCGCCGGGGTCTCGATGCGGTGCGCCAGGATCGACCAGAAGGCGACCAGGTTGGCGTCGATGCCGGAGTGCGGCTGCACATAGGCGTACGGCGCCCCGAACAGCTCGCGTGCGTGCTCCGCGGCAAGTGCCTCCACCGTGTCGACGTTCTGGCAGGCGGCGTAGAAGCGGTGGCCGACCGTGCCCTCGGCGTACTTGTCGCTGAACCAGGTGCCCATGGTGAGCAGCACCGCCGGCGACGCGTAGTTCTCGCTGGCGATCAGCTTGAGCGAGGAACGCTGGTCGGCCAGCTCCTTGCGGGTGGCCTCGGCGATGCGCGGCTCGACGGACGCGATCACCTCGAGCGCAGCGTCGTAC
The DNA here is from genome assembly GCA_963815585.1 of uncultured Actinomycetota bacterium. Taxonomy (GTDB): domain Bacteria; phylum Actinomycetota; class Actinomycetes; order Propionibacteriales; family Nocardioidaceae; genus Marmoricola. The sequence goes on from CAWFHJ010000005.1 coordinate 141,156, forward strand.
GCGGTCGACGCGGCCTTGGCATAGGGCAGTGACTCGGTCATGAGCCGCAGCCTAGTAGCCGCGATCAGTGGCTGGTGATGTCGCCGCACGCGAAGTCGAGGAAGTCCAGCAGCCGTTTCTGCTGCGGCTTCGTCGGCTCGACGACCTCGGCCAGAGGATCGCTCCCGGCCAGCCGCAGCCACACCCGGAACGTGAAGGACGTGGTGCTCTGGCTGCGGGCGTGTTCGTCGCAGCGTCCGTAGGTCACGTCGAGCGGCACCGAGGCCCTCGGCTCCTCGCCGTGCATCGTCGTCTCTCCCGCGAGAGCAAGGTCGAAGAGGACCGAGCCCTGCACCTGGTCGACCGCAACGTCCTCCGCGCCGGCTCGGCGCTCCAGCACGATCGCTCCGTGCAGGACCGACTTCTTGCCCTTGCCCGCCACCGTCCAGGTGTCCCCGTAGCGGACGGAGACGGCCTGGTGGATGCGGCGCGCGGCGCACTCGGTCTTCCAGATCCGGCTCAGGAAGCGCCGGCCGTCCGCGGCCATCGGCGACCGGATGGTGCGTGACCGGGTGACGGCGACGCCGTACATGGGCGCGGCGCCGGCCGCGGCCGAGCAGTCCGCACGCGGCAGGAAGTAGCGGAGGTCGACGATCTGCTGGCCGCCGACGTCGTAGTCCACGCGGTGGAGCCGCAGCGGGTAGCCCGCCCAGTCGACTCCCACGGAGCGCACGTGCACCGGATCCGCGTTGCCGTTGACCACCCGGACCTGGGTGCGTCGCGTGCCCTCGTCGATGCGCTGCTGGATGAAGGACAGCCGCACCCCGGGCGCGAGCGGTGCCACGGAGACCGTGATCGTCCGGTTGCGGCTCGGACTGGCGGACGGCGTCGGTGCCGCGTCACCCGTGCCGCCGCCGCAGGCCGCGGTGCCCGCCAGCAGCACGGCCACCAGCAGCCCGGGAATGGATCGATCGCCCACGGTGCTCCTCCCACGTGTCCTGGATCACCCTAGGCGGCGGAACCCGTCCTTCCCCGCCTGCGCCGCGGTCCACATCGTGGACTTGCATCTCACTGCATGAGATTCGCGTTTGTGGAACGCCCGTCCGAAACCTGAGACTTGCGCCATGAGTGCTGACCGGACGACCTGGCTCGTGGCTCGCCGCCACGTAGACCTCGGGCGTTTCCGCAGCATGATCTGTCGTCATCGCTGACCCTGCCGCCGCCCGGACACCGTCGTCCCGGCCACCCGCCCGCATGGAACAGGAAGTCCGATGACCACCACCCCGCAGCGCACCTCCCGCCCGCGTCCCAAGCGCGGAGAGGGCCAGTGGGCGCTCGGCTACTCCGAGCCGCTGAACAAGAACGAGCAGACCAAGAAGGACGACAACCCGCTCAACGTGCGGGCCCGGATCCTGAACATCTACTCCCAGCGCGGCTTCGCCTCGATCGACCCGGCCGACCTTCGCGGGCGGTTCCGGTGGATGGGCCTCTACACGCAGCGCGCTCCCGGCTTCGACGGCGGCAAGACCGCGATGCTCGAGGAGGAGGAGCTCGACGACGAGTACTTCATGATGCGCGTGCGCACCGACGGCGCGCTGCTGCCGGCCGCCGCGGTCCGTGCGCTGGGCGAGGTCTCCACCGAGTTCGCCCGCGACACCGCCGACGTGACCGACCGGGAGAACATCCAGTACCACTGGATCCGGATCGAGGACGTGCCTGCGATCTGGGAGAAGCTCGACGCCTCCGGACTGGACACCACCGAGGCCTGCGGCGACTCGCCCCGGCCGTTCCTCGGCTCCCCCGTCGCCGGCGTCGCCGCCGACGAGATCATCGACGGCACCTCGGCCCTGGAGGAGATCAAGCGCCGCTACATCGGCGACCCGGCCTTCTCCAACCTCCCGCGCAAGTTCAAGACCGCGCTCACCGGACACCCCAGCCAGGACGTGTCGCCGGAGACCAACGATGTCTCGTTCGTCGGCACCGTCCACCCCGAGCACGGGCCCGGCTTCGACCTGTGGGTCGGTGGCGGCCTGTCCACCAACCCGATGCTCGCGCAGAAGCTCGGCGTCTGGATCCCGCTCGACGAGGTGGCCGACGCCTGGGAGGGCGTGGCCTCGATCTTCCGCGACTACGGCTACCGCCGGCTGCGGTCGCGGGCCCGGCTGAAGTTCCTGGTCGCCGACTGGGGCGTGGAGAAGTTCCGCGAGGTGCTCGAGGGCGAGTACCTGGACCGCGCGCTCGTCGACAACCCCTCGCCCGAGCCGCCCAAGCTGCCCAGCGACCACATCGGCGTCCACGAGCAGAAGGACGGCCGGTTCTACGTCGGCGTGGCCCCGATCGTCGGCCGCGTCTCCGGCGCCACGCTGACCGGGCTCGCCGACCTGATCGAGGAGTACGGCGCGGACGGCGCCCGGCTCACGGCGTACCAGAAGATCGTCGTGCTCGGCGTCGACGCCGACCAGGTCGACGGGTTCGTGGCCCGCCTGCCCGAGGTCGGTCTCACCGCGACCCCGTCCAACTGGCGCCGCAACACGATGGCCTGCACCGGCATCGAGTTCTGCAAGCTCGCGATCGTCGACACCAAGGACCGGGCGCGGGACCTGGTTGCGGAGCTCGAGCGCCGCTTCCCCGATCTCGACGTGCCGATCACGGTCAACGTCAACGGCTGCCCCAACGCCTGCGCCCGCACCCAGGTCGCCGACATCGGGCTGAAGGGCCAGCTCGTGCTCGACGCCGACAGGAACCAGGTCGAGGGCTTCCAGGTCCACCTCGGCGGCGCCACCGGACTGCACGCCAACTTCGGCCGCAAGCTCCGGGCCCACAAGGTCACCAGCGTCGGTCTCGACGACTACGTCAGCAACGTGGTCTCGGCCTACCTCGCCGACCGCAAGGGTGACGAGCACTTCGCCGACTGGGTCGCCCGGGCCGACGAGGAGCTGCTCCGCGGCGAGGATCTCGACAAGCTCGACCAACGGGGAGACCGGGAGCCCGCCAGTGTCTGAGCGCGCCTTCCCGAACGCCTGCCCCTACTGCGGCGACGACAACCTGTGGCCGCACCAGTCAAGCGAGGACTCCCCCGGCTTCGGCGAGTGGGAGTGCCGCTCCTGCCTGCGCGCCTTCAAGCTCACGATGCTCGGCCAGATCGCCCACCCGGGGCGTGCCCGATGACAGTCCCCACCACGGAGCGGGCGCGGCTCGCCCGCGGCTCCGAGACCTTCGGCCGCAGCCCCGACGAGCTCCGCGAGATCGTGTCCCACGTCGGCGCCGAGCTGGAGCTCGCTCCTGCCGAGAACATCATCGAGTGGGCAGTCGCGACCTTCGGCGAGCGGTTCTGCATCACCTCCTCGATGGCCGACGCCGTCCTCGCGCACCTCGCCTCGAAGGTCGCGCCGGGCGTCGACGTCGTCTTCCTCGACACCGGCTACCACTTCGCCGAGACCATCGGCACCCGCGACGCGGTCGAGGCGACGCTGCCGGTCAACCTGATCAGCATCACGCCGGTGCAGAGCGTGGCCGAGCAGGACGTGACCTACGGCAAGGACCTGTACAAGACCGACCCCGACCTCTGTTGCGCGCTGCGCAAGGTGGCGCCGCTCAAGGAGTCGCTGTCGGGGTACGACGCGTGGGCCACCGGTCTCCGCCGCGCCGAGACCCACAACCGGGTCATCGCACCGGTCGTCGGCTGGGACCAGCAGAAGCAGAAGGTGAAGGTCTCCCCCCTCGCTCGCTGGAGCGACGAGGAGGTCGAGCGCTACATCACCGACAACGGCGTGCTCGTCAACCCGCTTCAGTACGACGGCTACCCGTCCATCGGCTGCTGGCCGTGCACCCGCCGGGTCGCCCCCGGCGAGGACCCGCGCAGCGGCCGATGGGCCGGCACCAACAAGACCGAGTGCGGGATCCACCAGTGATCACCGCTCCCCCTGCACCCCGAGGAGGCTGACATGTCCGCACCCGCCCTGATCGCCCTCGCCCACGGCAGCCGCGACCCGCGGTCGGCCGCGACCATCGAGGCGCTCGTCGGCCAGGTCCGCGAGCTGCGCCCCGACCTGCGCATCGAGGCTGCGTTCCTCGAGCTCTCCAAGCCGGCTTTCGGCAAGGTCGTCGACAAGCTGGTCCGCGCGGGCCACGACGAGATCGTGGTCGTGCCGCTGCTGCTCACTGAGGCCTACCACGCGAAGGTCGACGTGCCGTCGGCGATCGCGGAAGCCTCCGCCCGCCACGAGCACCTGCAGATCCGCGCCAGCCGCATCCTCGGCATGGAGCCGACGTTCCTCGAGGTGCTCGACACCCGCCTCCGCGATGCGCTCAGCAAGGCACGGGTCCGTGAGCTCGACGCCCTGGTGCTGGCCGCTGCCGGCTCGTCCGACCCGCTCGCCAACCAGGCCGTGGCCCGGCTGGCCCGGGTGTGGGGCGCCCGGCACAGGCTGCCCGTGACGGCCGCGTTCGCGTCGGCCGCTCCCCCGGCGACGGGTGAGGCGGTGCGCGCCTTCCGCGCCGAGGGTCGCCGGCACGTCGCGGTGGCGACGATGATGCTCGCCCCCGGCTTCCTGCCCGACCGTGCCGCCGAGCTCGCCTACGAGGCAGGTGCGGTGGCGGTGTCCGAGCCGCTCGGTGCCGACCCGGAGCTGGCCCGTGCGGTGCTGGCCCGCTACGCCGTCGGCGCCGTGGAGCTCGTGCCGGTCTGAGCGACGTCCGTGCGACGGGCCCGGTGCAGCGTCAGGTCGCGTCGTACGTCGAGGGTCTCGGGGAGCAGCGCGCGGATCCGGTTGAGCAGGTCGGTCCGCGTCTGCACGGACAGCAGCAGGTAGGCGGAGACCGTCGACATCAGGCCGACCAGGTCGTCGGCTGCCATCGGCACCGTTGCCGGCAGGTCGTGCTGCTGCACGTCGGTGAAGTACGGCGAGGCGAGGAGCTCGTTGCCCGGCCACGCCATCCCGTCGGGCTCGCCCTCGGTGCCGGCGATGTCCTCGGCGCCGATCACCTCGTCGCGCAGCCGCTCGACCTCGTCGGCCAGCGCCTCGTCGGCGATGTTGATCGGGCCGCCGAGGCTGGCGAACACTCCACCGGGACGCACCAGCGCCGCGGCGCGCTCCCACCGCGTCGCCGGATCCGTCCAGTGCCAGGCAGCGGCGGCGTACAGCAGGTCGGCCGCCGGCTGGTCCGGCAGCTCCTCCAGCGTCGTCGAGACCACGGTGACCGGCAGTCCGGACGTCGCCCGGGAGAGCAGCGCTCCCATCTGCGGGTCCGGTTCCACGGCGGTCACGATGATCCCGCGGCTCGCGACCACCCGGGTCGCCTTGCCGGTGCCGGCGCCGATCTCGATCGCGGTGGACACCGGCACGTCGCCGACGACCAGGTCGAACAGCTCGTCGGGATAGCCGGGCCGGAAGCGCTCGTAGCGTTCGGCGACCGAGCCGAATGTCAGGTTGCGCGGAGGAGGAGGCACCGGGCCATCATTGCCCGCCTATGGTCGGGACATGACCCGACACGTCCGGCTGGTTTTCCCGCACCAGCTGTTCGAGCAGCACCTCGACGCCCCGAGCGGCACCACCTTCGTGCTCGTCGAGGACGACCTGTTCTTCCGCCAGTACGCCTTCCACACCCAGAAGCTGGTGCTGCACCGAGCGTCCATGCGGCGCTTCGCTCAACGGCTGCGCGAGGCGTCGTACGAAGTCGAGGTGGTGGAGACCGACGGGCGGAGCCCCTCCGGCACCCGGCTGGTCCGGGTGCTCGAGCGGCTGCGGCCCAGCCAGGTCACCGTGTACGACGTGGTCGACGACTGGCTCGCGCGCGACACCACGTCTGCGTTGTCGGACGCCGGCTACGACCTGCGGGCGGAGGACGTCCTCGAGTCCCCGAACTTCCTGACCAGCAGGCAGCAGATCGGCGACTGGTTCGGCGAGCACCCGGCGCGCATGCAGCACTTCTACGCCTGGCAGCGGCAACGCCTCGACGTGCTCGTGGACGGCGACCAACCCGTCGGCGGGCGCTGGTCGTTCGACACGGAGAACCGTCGGAAGCTTCCTCGCGGCCATCCGGTGCCGGCCGCGCCGCGGCTCGACCGGCACCCTGAGGTCGAGGACGCGATCGGCTGGGTGCGCGAGCGGTTCCCCGACAACCCGGGCAACGCCGAGGCGTTCGACTGGCCGACGAGCACGGACGAGGCGGCGTCGTCGTTCGACGCCTTCCTGGCCGAGCGGTTCGCGCAGTTCGGGCCCTACGAGGACGCGATCAGCACCGAGCACCCGTTCCTGTTCCACGCCCTGCTCACGCCGGCGCTGAACATCGGTCTCCTCGACCCGCACACCGTGCTGGAGCGCACGCTCAGGTCCGCCGACGGGGTCGAACTCCCCTCGCTCGAGGGGTTCGTCCGGCAGCTGATCGGGTGGCGGGAGTACATGCGGGCGACCTACCACCTCTACGGACGCCGGATGCGCAGCGGCAACCGGCTCCGGCACACGCGGGCGCTGGCCCCCGGCTGGTGGACCGCCGAGACCGGTCTGGCTCCGGTCGACCACGCCGTCGGCCAGGTGCTGGAGCACGGCTACAGCCACCACATCGAGCGACTGATGGTGCTGGGCAACGCGATGTGCCTGCTGCGCACCGAGCCGGACGCGGTCCACGAGTGGTTCATGGAGATGTACGTCGACGCCTACGACTGGGTGATGGTGCCCAACGTCTACGCGATGAGTCAGTTCGCGGCCGGCGAGGCGATCACCACCAAGCCGTACGTCTCGGGCAGCAACTACCTGCGGAAGATGTCGGACCATCCGACCGGCGGCTGGACGGAGGACTGGGACGGGCTCTACTGGACGTTCGTGCGCGACCACCGCGAGGTCTTCGAGGGCAACGCGCGGTCACGCATGATGACCCGGATGTACGACGGGCTCGACCCGGCGACGAAGGCCCGGCACACCCGCGCCGCGAGCCGCTGGCTCACCTGACCAGCCGGTCGAGCAGCCGCTCCAGCTCCCCGGGTGGGTCGGCGGTGAGCCCGCCGTGCACCGGACCAGGCTGGACCACGGTGCTGCGCGGCGCCTTCAGGAAGCCGAACCGCACCCCGAGCCCCTTCGCCGCGATCTCGCCGAGCGACGCGTCGCCGCGGCAGACACCGGCGACGAACTCCAGTCCCCGGCACACGGCGTCGCGGTCCACGCCCGGGTCGATCGCGGCCAGCCGGAGCTCGTCGACCTGCCAGGCGACGTCGAGGAATCGCGACTCCTCGCAGTGGAGGACCACCCCGACGTTGACGAACTCCTCGCGGTCGACGCGCGGCACGGCCCGCAGGACGACGTACTGGTACGGGTGGTGGTCGAGCCGGTCGAGACTCACGGCTTGGCTCCCGGCAGCCACGTCCGGCTCTCGCGGCGGGCCCGCAGGAAGCTGACGTACGACGCGCGCAGCTCAGCAGGTGAATCCGTGCCGGGCACCGGGGTCAGCCAGCCGTCCGGGACCGCGCCGACGACGTCGGTCAGCACGTCGTCGGTGAGACTGGCCGCCAGCTGCGTGTCCAGCGCCGCCACCTCGCCCACCGAGCGCACCAGCACGTGGTCGGAGGCGTCGTACGGCTGCGCGGCGAAGCGGTCCGCCGAGCCGACTCCCCCGCTCCAGCCGTGGTGGAAGTACAGCGACGCACCGTGGTCGATCAGCCAGGGCCGCCCGTGCCAGACCAGCAGGTTGGGGTTGCGCCAGCTGCGGTCCACGTTGGCGACGTACGCGTCGAGCCAGAGCACCCGACCGGCGAAGTCCGCGGTGACCTCGACCGAGGTGTCGAAGCCGAACGAGCCCGGCAGGAAGTCCACCCCGAGGTTGCTGCCGAGGCTGGCGGTGAGCAGGTCCTGCACCTCCTCGTCGGCCTCGTAGCGCGCGATCGCGCCGTCGAGGTCGATCTCCACCAAGCGCGGCGTGTCCAGCCCGAGGTGCCTGGCGATGCCCGCCACGATCACCTCGGCGACCAGCACGTTGAGGCCCTGACCGGCACCGCGGAACTTGCAGACGTAGGTGCCCAGGTCGTCGGCCTCGACGATGCCGGGCAGCGATCCGCCCTCACGCAGCGGTGCGACGTAGCGGGTGGCCCTGACCCGGGTCAGGCCGGCCCTGCGGTCGGTGCGGGTCTCGCTCACGAGGTCTCGACGCGCTCGCTGGCGCTCGCTGCTCGACCCACATCACCCTCGTTCTCCAGGCGTGCGCGCTGCTCGGTGACGTCGTAGTCGGGGTCGGGCCAGTGCAGGTCCATCGCCTGCAGCTTCTCCAGCAGCAGGCTGCCGATCGCCCAGTTGCGGTACCACTTGCGGTCGCTCGGGATCACGTACCACGGCGCCGCATCGGTGTTGCAGCGCTCGAGCGCGAGCTCGTAGGCCTCCTGGTAATGAGGCCACTCCTGGCGCTCGTCGATGTCGCCCGGCTTGAACTTCCACTGCTTCTCCGGGTCGTCGAGCCGGGCCAGCAGCCGCTCCTTCTGCGTGGCGGCCGAGATGTGCAGCATGCACTTGATGATCGTGGTGCCGTCGTCGGCGAGCCGCTTCTCGAAGTCGTTGATCGCGTCGTACCTCCGCTCGATCTCGGCGGGCTTCGCGAGCTCGTGCACACGCACGATCAGCACGTCCTCGTAGTGCGAGCGGTCGAACACCCCGACCTTGCCCGCTGCCGGCACCTCCTTCTCGACCCGCCAGAGGAAGTCGTGCGAGAGCTCTTCCTCGGTGGGCGCCTTGAACGAGAAGATCCGCAGCCCGTTGGGGTCGAAGAGCCCTGTCGTGTGCTTGAGCACGCCACCCTTGCCGGAGGTGTCCATGCCCTGCAGCACCAGCAGGATCCGGCGCTCGCCGTCGGTGTAGCCGGACGCGAACAGCTTCTCCTGGAGCTCGAACAGCTGCTCGCCCATCGCGGGCAGGGCCTTCTTGCCGTCCTTCTTGCTGCCGTCGAACCCCGGTTTCGCGTGGGTGTCGATGGCCGTCAGGTCGACGGGGCCCTGCGGCAGGCGGAGCAGGTCGCTGATCGGGGTGCTCATGTCGTGAGGATAGGGGCCCGCCTGGTCCAGCACGCGTGACCGTCACCCGTCGCAGGACCACTCGGTCCTGCGACGGGTGACGGCGTCCCTCCCTACGGCAGGCGCGGGGTGAGCCGGCTGGCGGCCGGCACCGGGCTCGGGAAGCCGAGCACGACGGCGCGTCCCCGGATCTGGTTCTGTGCCTGGCAGTCCTGCACGCAGTCAGTCGCGCCCGGGGAGACCTCGACCGCGTCCTCGCCCATCACCTGGCCCATGCGTCCACCGCTGGCCACCCGCCACTGCGAGACGCCGCCGCAATGGGTGCCGAACGCGTTGCTGCACTGGTCGATGCGCTGGGCGACCTGGGCACTGTCGCGGCCGACCAGCTTGGGAGCGGCGTCGTTCGCGAAGTTGACGCGTGCGGGCACCGGCATCTGGGTGACCGTGCCGTCGTCCTCCACGAACGGCACCGTGGTGCCGATGCGCTCGCGGAAGCTCGGGTTGTCGAAGTAGAACATCGCGGGGGCGAGGCGGTGGGTGAAGGTCGTCGAACGGCCGTCGGCGCGCTCCGCCTCCATCTGGAAGACGCCGCCCTGGGCGCAGTCCTCGGACTGGACCTTCATCGTCGCACCACCACCTGATCGCTGCATCACGATGCCGCCGTCGCGCAACCGCAGGGTGAGGCCGCCACCGAGCACCGACCCGCGGAGGCTGGGCGTCTTGCTGTTGAAGATCACCACGCGCTTGCCGCCGGTGAGGTCACCCGCGTTGGGTGCGCCGGTGAGCGTCCAGTTGGTCACGGCGAGCGTCGCCGAGGTGACCCGGAACTCGATGTAGCGACCCTTGACCAGGAAGCTCGAGCCGAGCCGGCTCGCGGAGATCGTGGTGCGCAGGTCCTGACCGCGGGCCGGGTTCACCGTGCTCCCGGGGAGCACCAGCGACCAGTCGCCGTTGGCGCACGGGTCGGCGCCGCCGCTCGCCGACGCGGTCGGTGAGGTGGCCAGGGCCAGGCTGCTGGCAGCCATCAGGGCGGCAGCAGGCACGGCCAGCCACCTTCGGACGGAACGTCGATTCATGGGGGACTCCTGTGTGGGGGATCGCGCCAGCATCGACGCCCCAAGGGCACCACCACCATCGGGCGATGGTCGTAGTACCTCTCACGCCCACTCTCTAGGCTGACCCGCATGGACCTTCCCGTGATGCCGCCGGTGCGGCCGATGCTCGCGAAGTCGGTGAAGGGCATGCCGGACCCGACGAAGTTCGAGGGCGGCCTGTCCTTCGAGCCGAAGTGGGACGGCTTCCGCTGCATCGTGTACCGCGACGGCGACGAGGTGGAGCTCGCCTCGCGCAACACCAAGCCGCTCACCCGCTACTTCCCCGAGGTGGTCGAGGCTGTCCTCGAACAGCTTCCGGAGCGGTGCGTGCTCGACGGCGAGCTGTTCGTGGCCGTGGGCGACAGGCTCGAGTTCGAGGTGCTGCAGGAGCGGATCCACCCCGCCGCCTCGCGCGTGAACAAGCTGGCCGCGGAGACGCCGGCCGGGTTCGTCGCGTTCGACCTGCTGGCGCTCGGGGACGAGTCGTACGTCGACCGCCCGCTCAGCGAGCGTCGCGCGGCGCTGGAGGGGGCGCTGGGCGGGCTCGACGGTCCGTGCTACCTGACGCGCACCACGACCGACCCGGCCGAGGCGCAGGCGTGGTTCGAGCAGTTCGAGGGTGCCGGTCTCGACGGTGTGGTGGCCAAGCCGCTCGGGTCGTCGTACCAGGAGAACGCGCGCACCATGCTCAAGATCAAGCACGAGCGCACCGCCGACGTCGTGCTCTGCGGCTACCGGCTGCACAAGACCTCGACGCCCGACGACCCGTTGCTGGGCTCGCTCCTGCTCGGCCTGTACGACGGGGAGGGCAAGCTCCAGCACATCGGCGTCTCGGCCAGCTTCACCGCCCAGCGGCGGGCCGAGCTGATCGAGGAGCTGAAGCCGCTGGAGACCGCGATCGAGGACCACCCGTGGGGTGAGTGGGCCGAATGGGCGATCGCGAACCCCGACCGGGTGCCCGGCACCCAGAGCCGGTGGAGCGCGGGCAAGGACCTGTCCTTCGTGCCGCTGCGGCCCGACGTGGTGCTGGAGGTCGGCTACGACCACATGGAGGGCCGGCGCTTCCGGCACACCGCACAGTTCAAACGGTGGCGCCCGGACCGCGATGCCGAGTCCTGCGGCTACGAGCAGCTCGACGAGCCGGTCAGCTACGACCTCGGTGAGGTGCTGGGCGGGTGAACCACCCTAGACTTGCGGCATGGATGACTACCCCGTCGTACTGCTGGTCGAGCAGGAGCTGAGCCCTCTCGACGCACGCCAGGTGCGGAGCCTGCACGAGGACATCGAGGAGCCTGTGCGCTACCACGTGCTGCTGCCCGTGGAGGACGCCGCCTACCGCGTCGAGAGCGCGATGGGCGCACTCGGCTCCGGCGAGATGGTCAACCCCAGCCTGGGGGTCGACGAGGCCGAGATCCAGGAGATGCAGTCCGAGATCCTGAACAGCGCCCGCAGCGCCCTGAAGAACACGGTGGCCGCGCTGGAGTCCGCGGGTGCCGCCGCGGTCGGCGACCTGCTCACGGTCGATCCGGTCGAAGGACTCATCACGAAGGTCTCCGAGACCGACGCGCGTGAGGCGATCATCCTGACCCGGCCGCACATCGTCTCCGAGTTCTTCCACCTCGACTGGACCTCGCGGGCCCGCCGCAAGCTCGGCGTACCCGTGCTGCACCTGCTCGAGCACGAGACCTTCGACGAGCAGGCCGGCCAGGGCGAGGGCGTCACCGGCCTCTGACCGGGCTGACCTGCACGGTTGTCGACGTGTCCTAGGGTCGCGGGGTGGGCATCTTCTCCCGAAGCCATGCACGGACGCCGGACTCGCAGCACGACGCGTTCTGGCAGTGGTGGACCGAGTCCGGGAAGCGATCGACCACTGGAGCGCTTGCCCGCCAGGACCCGATGTCGGTGAGCGACGCGATCTCCGCGGCGGTCGAGACCATCCACCCGGACCTCGCCTGGGAGCTCGCCGCGGGTGACGTCTCCGAGCACGTGCTGGTGGTGACCGCGAGTGGCAACCCCGAGCTCCGCGCCGCCGCGCGACGGTGGCTGCTGTCCGCTCCCCCGGCCGACGAGACCTGGTCCTACACCGACTTCCGTCCGCCGGCCGACGATCCTGAGTCGATCCGGCTGTCCTCCGGCCAGGCACCGGACATCGACTTCGCCCGCGTGTGCGTGTCGGCGCGGCTGTCTGGCACGCGCTTCGACACCGTCGTATTCCACCCGTCCTTCCCCGACCTCGACCCGCATGCACGCTCACAGGTCGCGTTCCTGGTGCTCGACGCGACGCTCGGTGAGCACGACGTCGAGCTGTGGGTCGGCGAGGTGACGCCGTCGGAGGTGTCGCCGGTCGACGGCTTCGGGCTGGCCGCGCTGCGCTCCGTCGTACGCGACCACACGAGCGCCAAGGTCGACGAGGACGGCCTGCCCAGCTGGATCCTGATGCAGGGCGAGACCCCCCAGGGCCCGCTGATCGCCGCCGCGCAGGTGCCGCTCCACCCCGTGACGGCGCCGCACCTCGGCACTCACGTCGCGGTGCTGCTCCCCTACCGGCACCGCACGCCCGAGGGGCTCCCTGCGGACGCCTCGCTCAGCGCGTTGCGGGAGTTCGAGGACGAGCTGTCCCGGTCACTGGGCGGCGACGGTCAGGTCGTCGCGCACCAGTCCAGCAACGGCATCCGGGTGCTGCACGTGTACGTCGACGACCTGTCCGGTGCGACGCACCGCACCAAGTCCGCGGCCCGGCAGTGGCCCGAGGGCAAGGCGCAGGTGCAGGCGATGGACGACCCCGCTTGGCAGTCGGTCGCACACCTGCGAGCGTGAGCCGATGGCATCCCTGGTCTATGCAGTGATCACGTCGCTCGACGGCTACGTCGTCGACGCCGACGGCAGCTTCGCCTGGGCCCAGCCCGACGAGGAGGTGCACGCGTTCGTCAACGAGACCGCGCGCCCGCTCGGCACCCACCTCTACGGCCGGCGCATCTACGAGGTCATGCAGGCCTGGGAGACGATGCCGGTCGAGGACGAGCCGCCGGAGATGCGCGGCTTCGCCGAGATCTGGCGCGGCGCGGACAAGGTCGTCTACTCCACGACGCTCGACGCCGTCTCCACGTCACGCACGCGGCTGGAGCGGTCCTTCGACCCGGCGGACGTGCGGCGCTTCGTCGACGAGGCCGACCGCGACGTCTCCGTGTCCGGCCCGACCCTCGCGGCGCACGCCGTACGTGCCGGGATCGTGGACGAGTGGCAGCAGTGCGTGTGCCCGGTCGTGGTCGGCGGCGGCACGCACTGGCTCCCCGACGACGTGCGCGTCGACCTCGACCTGGTCGAGGAGCGCCGGTTCGAGAGCGGGGTCGTGTTCTTGAGGTACCGGACGCGGCCCTAGTCCTCGACCCGGTTGCCGTCGTCGTCCCAGTGTGAGGCGACCTTCTTGCTCGGCTGCACGCGCGGCGGCTCGCCGGGCATCTTCGGGTAGTCCGGAGGGAAGTTCATCTCGCCCTCGGGCTGGGCGTCGTACAGCTCCAGCAGCGGCTCGATCGAGAAGGCGACGTCGTCGATCGTGGACATCGCGTCACCACGGTCGGCGAGAAGCTCGGGTGCGGTGAAGAGGTTGAACATCTTCGGATCGGTGACGTCGGACAGCTCGGCCCAGGTCAGCGGCATCGAGACGGGTGCGCCGGGCTGGGGGCGCAGGGAGTACGCCGAGGCGATCGTGCGGTCTCGGTTGTTCTGGTTGAAGTCCACGAAGATCCGCTCGCCCCGCTCCTCCTTCCACCACCTGGTGGTCACGCCGTCGTCGCGCTTCTCCAGCTCGCGGCCGAAGCCGATCGCGGCGTGCCGCACGTCCTCGAAGCTCCAACGCGGTTCGATCCGCACGTAGATGTGGATCCCGCGGTTGCCGGAGGTCTTGGGGAAGCCGACGAGCCCCAGCTCGGAGAGCAGCTCGCCGGCGACGCCTGCCACCCGGACCGCGTCGCCGAACGTCGTGCCCGGCTGCGGGTCGAGGTCGATCCGCAGCTCGTCGGGGTGGTCGTTGTCGCCGCTGCGGGTGGGCCACGGGTGGAACACGATCGTGCCCATCTGCGCGCACCAGCCGACGGTGGCCAGGTTGCGCACGCAGACCTCCGTCGCCGTCCGGCCGCTGGGGAAGGTGACCTGCGTGGTCTCGACGTACTCGGGAGCGCCCTTGGGCACCCGCTTGCTGTAGAACGCGTCGCTCTTGTCGCCCCGCCCGGTGGCGAGCGTGATCCCGGGGTGGACGCCGGTGGTCCAGCGCTCGAGCGCCGTCGGCCGGTCACCGAGGGCGCGCATCACGCCGTCGGCGACCGAGACGTAGTACTCGACCACCTGGAGCTTGGTGACCTCGGGCGTGCTGTCCGTCGCCGGGTAGATCACCCGGTCCGGACTGGTCACCCGGACCGGCTGCCCCTGTGCGTCGACCTCGGTCGCTGCTGCCTTCGCCATGCGCAGAGCCTAGGGGGACCCGCCGTCAGCGCTCGAGGACCTCGATCACCGAGTTCGGCCGGAAGGTCGGGCGCCGGTCGATGTCCTGGGCTTGCGCTCGCTCGTGCTCGAACCCCCCGGTCGTCACGAGCACCCAGCGCGCGACCGACGCCGTCTGTCCCAGCACTCCCGCGTCCACACCGTGCACGGAGGCGAGCACGGCCTCACCGCACTCCACGTGCACCGGTGGGAAGTGGAAGGCCATCCGGTGCAGCTCCTCGTGCGGGCCGAGGAAGCCGACGGGACGCGCGAGCGCATCACCGCAGACACCACAGATCCGGCTGAGTGCGCACTGGGTGACCCGCCGCTTGTTGAGCAGGGTCACCGACGCGCGCCCGTCGTCGTACTCGCAGGCGAAGGGCACCGCGATCCCCAGCTGGGGGTCGCGGGGCCGCTCGTCCAGGCCGGTGGTGCCGATCATGCCGACGCCTGACGCATGTACTTCCCGGTCTCGACGCGGCGGACCTGCCGCTCCGCGTCGGACTTGCGGCCGCGCTCGATCGGCGCCAGCGGCTCGGTCGGGTCGGGGCCGTCGTTCGTCGTCCACCGGTTCGGCAGCGAGAGCTTCATGATCGTGCGCATCACCTGGCCGTACTGCCTGTGCAGCGGGCCCGTCGTGTACGGCAGGTTGTACTTGTCGCACAGCGCGCGCACCTTGACCGCGATCTCCGGGTAGCGGTTGCTCGGGAGGTCGGGGAACAGGTGGTGCTCGATCTGGAAGCCGAGGCTGCCGCTCATGATGTGGAGCAGCTTGCCGCCCTCGAAGTTCGCGGACCCGAGCATCTGCCGCAGGTACCACTCGGCGCGGGTCTCGTCCTCGATCTCCTCCTCGGTGAAGTGCATCGCACCGTCGGGGAAGTGACCGCAGAAGATGATCATGTACGACCACAGGTTGCGCATCAGGTTCGCGGTCGCGTTGGCGCTCGCGGTGGCCACGAAGTTCGGGCCGGTCAGCGCCGGGTAGATCACGTAGTCCTTCGTGATCTGACGGCGGATCTTGCGCCCGATCTGCTTGAGCTGCTTCTTCATCACGCGCGGGTCCTTCTCGCGCTTGCGGATCGCCTCGATGTCGAGGTCGTGCAGCGCGACGCCCCACTGGAAGAGCGTGGCCAGGGCCGCGTTGTAGATCGGCTGACCGAGGTTGACCGGGCTCCACTTCTGCTCGCGCGCCATCCGCAGGATGCCGTAGCCGATGTCGTTGTCGAAGCCGAGCACGTTGGTGAACTGGTGGTGCACGTAGTTGTGGCTGTGCTTCCACTGCTCGGCAGGCTGCGCGGTGTCCCACTCCCAGTTGCTGGAGTGGACCTCCGGGTCGTTCATCCAGTCCCACTGGCCGTGCATCACGTTGTGGCCGATCTCCATGTTCTCCAGGATCTTGGCCGTGCCGAGCATCGCCGTACCGGCGACCCAGGCGGGCGGGAAGAAGCTGGCGAACAGGGTGACCCGGCCGGCCGCGGCGAGCCGACGCTGGATCTTGATCATGCGGTAGATGTACGCCGCGTCGTCGTCGTTGCGGGACTCCTCGACCTCGGCGCGGATCGCGTCGAGCTGGCGTCCGAGCTCCTCCACCTCCTCGGTGGTGAGATGGGTGTATTCCTTCACGTCTGCGATAGCCATGCGCTTCCTCCTGTGTCGGTGGTGGTCTCGTCGCGCTCGACCACCAGGGGGTTCGTCAGATGTCCAGCTCGCAGTCACCGACGGGCACGGTGATGCAGGTCTGGATGTTCTCGTTGGGGTCGGCGTACTCGGTGCCGTTGCGCAGGTCGCGGACCTTGCCACTGACCATGGTCACCGTGCAGGTGTGGCAGATGCCGGCGCGGCAGCCGTACGGCATCCCGACACCCGCGCCCTCTCCCGCCTCGAGCACGGTGGTGGCACCGTCGACCTCGGCGCTCTTGCCGGAGTTGCGGAAGGTGATCGTGCCGCCCTCGCCGCCGTCGCCCTCGAAGTTGAGCGAGAACCGCTCGAGGTGGAGCCTGTCCTCGAGGTCGGCCTTCTCCCAGTACTCCTCGGCGGCGTCGAGCATCGGGCCCGGGCCGCAGGCCCAGACCTGGCGCTCGCGCCAGTCGGAGCAGAGATCCTCGAGGTGCTCGTCGAGCTTGAGCATCCCGTCGGTGTCGGTGTGCCGCTCGTGGAGGGTCAGGGTGGGGTGCTTCTCGACGAGCTCGTTCAGCTCGTCGCGGAAGATCATCCGCTCCGGAGTGGTCGAGGAGTAGCTGAGCACCACGTCGGGCATCGTGCCCCGACGCGAGAGCGTGCGCAGCATCGCCATCACCGGCGTGATCCCGCTGCCGCCGACCAGGAACAGGATCTTCTCCGGCGGCGGGTTCGGCAGCACGAAGTCACCGGACGGCAGGGCCAGCCGGATGATCGTGCCGGGCGCAACGCCGCTGACCAGGTGCTCCGAGAGGAACCCCTCGGGCATCGCACGGACGGTGATCGCGATCGTCTTGCCCTCGCGCTCCGGCGGGGAGCTGACCGAGTACGAGCGCCAGTGGAACTTGCCGTTGATCTGGATGCCGATCCCGACGTACTGGCCGGGGTGGTGGTCGTAGGACCAGCCCCAGCCGGGGCGGATGACCACGGTGGCGGCGTCGTCGGTCTCAGGGATCACCTGCTCGACCACGCCGCGGAGCTCGCGGGTGGTCCAGAGCGGGTTGATCAGGGTCAGGTAGTCATCGGGCTGCAGCGGGGTGGTGAGCCGGGCGCCCACGCGCCGTACGCCGTCCCAGGTGACGCGGTCGAGCAGGGTCACGGTGAGCGTCTCCTCCAGTGGGGGTCGAATTTCAGTAAACAGGTGTGCACTGAGGCCTGACAACCACCCGAAGGTCGCAGATCCCGGATTCTGGTGTGTGTTGCGCCACGTTGACCAGCACCCTGCGCCTCCGGTCGTGGCGCGTCAGGTGGAGGTGCCCGGCGACTCCGACGGACCCGGTTCCGGCTCCTGCCCCGGAGGAACGCACTGGCCGAGCGTGATCTCCTTGTACGTCGCGAAGTCGGGCGACGTCGCGGACGCCGACGGGTAGTCCGCTGGCGCGAGCTCCGCGTAGTAGGTGACCGCCTCGAGCAGGTCGTCGGCGGCCGGCGAGGACTCGTCGCGCGCCTGGTCGCGGGCCAGCGGTTCGGCGGCGAGAGCAGTCCTCATCAGCCGACCTTGACCAGCACCTTGCCGAAGTTCGCGCCGCGGAGCATGCCGGCGAACGCCGCGGGCGCGTTCTCCAGGCCCGCGGTCACGTCTTCGCGGTAGCGCACCGAGCCATCCCGGACCCAGCCGCCCATCTCGCGTTGGAAGTCGCGGTAGTGCTCCTGCACGAACTCGCCCTGGATGAAGCCGCGGATGGTGAGGCTCTTGGTGAGCACCTGGCCCATCAGCCCCGGCATCCGGTCCGGCCCTTGGGGAGCCTCCGTGGCGTTGTAGCCGGCGACCAGGCCGCAGACCGGGATCCGCGCGTACAGGTTCAGGTGGCGGCGTACGGCGTCGAACACCGGGCCGCCGACGTTCTCGAAGTACACGTCGATGCCGTCCGGCACCGCGTCGGCCAGCCGCTCACGGAAGTCGTCGGCGCGGTGGTCGACACCCACGTCGAAGCCGAACTCCTCGGTCAGCGCACGCACCTTGTCCGGCCCGCCGGCGATGCCGACCGCACGTGCGCCCTTGAGCTTGGCGATCTGGCCGACGGCCGACCCGACCGGCCCCGTGGCGGCGGCGACGACGACCGTCTCCCCCGGCTGCGGGCGGCCGATCTGGAGCAGCCCGGCGTACGCGGTGAAACCGGTCATGCCGAGCACCCCGAGAGCGGTCGAGACCGGTGCTCCGTCGGGGTCGAGCCGGCGGACCGACGTGCCCGGCACGACGGCGTGCGTCTGCCACCCGAGGTAGGACAGCACCTGGTCGCCTGCGGCCAGCCCGTCGTACCGGGACTCGAGCACCTCGGCCACGGTGCCGCCGACGATCACGTCGCCGATCTCGACCGGGTCGGCGTAGGACTTCGCGTCGCTGAGCCGGCCACGCATGTAGGGGTCGAGCGACAGGTAGCGGACGGCGAGCAGCACGTCACCGTCCTGCAGGTCGGGCAGCGTCTCGGTGACCGTCTCGAACGTGCTCTCGTCGGGTGGGCCGACGGGCCGCTGGGCGAGCCGGATCTGGGTGGTGTCCATCCGTCCACTGTGTCAGCCGGACGTAAGGACCAGACCCCCCGGGCGGGTGGCGACGGCGGGTACCGTGAAGGGCATGTGGAAGTCGAAGTCCTCCTCCGATCAGCAGGCCGCCGAGCAGAAGTCCTACGCCGTCGAGAAGTCCGACGCCGAGTGGCGCGAGCAGCTCTCCCCCGCCGAGTACGACGTGCTGCGCAAGGCCGGCACCGAGCGCCCGCACACGGGTGAGTACGACCAGACCTGGACCGAGGGCGTCTACCGCTGCAAGGCGTGCGACGCCGAGCTGTTCCGCTCCGACACCAAGTTCGACGCGCACTGCGGCTGGCCGTCGTTCTGGTCGCCGCTCGCCGAGGACCGGGTCGACTTCATCGAGGACCGCAAGATGGGCATGAAGCGGGTCGAGGTCCGCTGCGCCAACTGCGGCGGCCACCTGGGCCACGTCTTCGACGACGGCTACGGCACCCCGACCGGCCAGCGCTTCTGCATCAACTCGATCTCCTTGACGCTGGAGCCCTCGCAAGGCTGAGCCCCGAACACACCGGGATAGTCCGTCACGAAAAGCACCGGATCGGGCTCGCGACTGGTGCCAAACGTGACGGACTATCCGGTCAGGGCAGCAGCGCGACGAGGTCGGAGGGACTGATCCGGCGGCCGGTGTAGAACGGGAGCTCCTCGCGGACGTGACGGCGGGCGTCGGAGCCCCGCAGGTGACGCATCAGGTCGACGATCCGGTGCAGCTCGTCGGCCTCGAAGGCGAGCATCCACTCGTAGTCTCCGAGCGCGAACGAAGCGACCGTGTTGGCCCGGACGTCGGCGTAGTCGCGCGCCATCTGGCCGTGCTCGGCCAGCATCCGGCGGCGCTCGGTGTCCTCGAGGAGGTACCACTCGTAGGAGCGCACGAACGGGTACACGCAGATGTAGGCCCGCGGCTCCTCGTCGGCGAGGAACGCCGGGATGTGGCTCTTGTTGAACTCTGCCGGCCGGTGCAGCGCCAGCTGCGACCAGACCGGGTCGAGCCGTCGCCCGAAGGCGGTACGACGGAACGCGTTGTAGGCGTCCTGGAGCTCGTCGGAGGTCGCGGCGTGCCACCAGACCATGACGTCGGCGTCGGCGCGCAGACCGGTGACGTCGTACAAGCCGCGGACCACGACGTCCTGCTCGGCGAGGCCGGCCACGAACTTCTCCAGCTCGTCGCCCTCGGCGCCCCGGTCGGCGTCCCCGATCACGTCGCGCAGCCGGAAGACCGACCACATCGTGTAGCGGATGGTGTCGTTGAGCTCCTTGGCTCGCTTGCCCTTGCTGGACGACGTGTCGGTCATGGCTCCAGTGTCTCAGCCAGGAGCTGGTCGACCGCACGGTGGGCGGAAGCGATGCAGGCCGGGATGCCGACGCCGTCGTACGCCGCGCCGCAGACGGCCAGCCCAGGCACGTCGGCCAGCGCCCGTCGTACGGCGGCGACGCGGGCAACGTGCCCGACGGCGTACTGCGGCAGGCCCCCGCCCCACCGCTGCACGTGTGCGTCGAGGGGGCGGACGCTGAGCCCGACCGCGTCGGAGAGGTCGCGCATCGCGAGGTCGACGAGCTCCTGGTCGGTCACCTGGAGCACGTGCTCCTCACGGTGCCGCCCGATCGAGCAGCGGAGCAGCAGGGTGCCGCCACCGGTGGCGCGCACCCAGGGCCACTTGGCGAAGGAGTACGTCGCTCCCTTGACGGCGCGACCCTCGACCGGGGGCACCAGGAAGCCGGAGCCGGGCACCTCCGGCAGGTCCCGCGCGGCGAAGGCGAGGGTGATCACCGCCATCGACGCGTACTCGATGCCGTCCAGCTCGCGGGCAGCCATCGGCGCCACGGCGTCGAGCAACCGCGCGGTCGCTCGTGCGGGCGTGGCGAGCACGACCGCGTCGCAGCGCACGTCGCGCGGGTCGCGGGTGGGTCCGACCTCGAGCGACCAGCCATCGGCGGTGCGCGTGAGACTCCGGACCGTCGCCCCGGTCTCGACGCTCGCTCCGGACGCTGCGAGCGCGGCGTCCGGCAGCCGGCCGACGCCGCCGACCAGTCCGGCGAACACCGGCGTGCTCGTGGTCGACGGCGTCATCACCGCAGCCGCCGCCGCGGTCAACGAGTGCTCGCCGTCGAGCTTCGCGACCAGCTGGGGTACGGCGGCGCGCGCGGACAGCTCGCGGGAGTGGCCGGCGTACACACCGCCGAGCATCGGCTCCACCAGCCGGTCGACGACCTCCTTGCCGAGCCTCTCCTCGACCAGGGAGCCGACACTGACGTCCTCGTCCGGGGCCAGCGTGCGGGGCGGCAGCACACCGTCGAGTGCGGCGCGGGTGAGGCCGGCGCGGGAGAGCACGTCGGCCAGCGACCGTACGTCGGGCGGGACCCCCATCAACGACCGCGGCAAAGGCCGCATCTCACCGCGGGTCCAGAGCGAGGCACTGGTCGTCGCTGGGTTGACCAGGTCGTCGTCCAGGCCGGAGCCGCGAGCCAGGTCGATGCCCTCGGGACGGCGAGCCAGGATCGCCTCCGCGCCCACGTCGGTCACCACTCCCCCGACCTCGGCCACCGCGAGCTTGCCCCCGACGCGGGGTGAGGCCTCGAGCACGGTCACCGCCAGGTCGGGCCGCAGGGACCGCAACCGGTGCGCCGCCGCCGCGCCCGCGATGCCCGCGCCGACCACGACGACGTGCTGGAAGGACCGGGCGTTCACCTGACCAGACTGGCATCCCCCACCAGCGGAACCACGACCGGCTCCCCGGCGTCCGACCCCCATGAACCGGCGTCGCGCACCCCTGACCTGGGGCGTGCTCGCCCTGCTCCTCACTTTCGGGCTGACCGGCTGCGGCGGGAGCGCCGACAGCAAGTCGCTCTCGGTCGACACCGCACTGTCGGCCGACGGTGGCTCCACCGCCCCGGAGGCGCCGGCGTCCCGAGCCGACGCCACCGACGGCAAGGCCGAGCCCGCGGTCGCGGTGGCCAAGCGGTCGGTGATCTCGACCGGCACGGTCGAGCTGAGCAGCAAGGAGGTCGCCGACGTGCGGGACCGGATCGCCTCCCTGCTCGTCGCGCACGACGGCTTCCTGGCCGACGAGCGCACCAGCACCGACCGCAAGGGGCGCACCAGCTACGCCCGGCTGGTCCTGCGGGTGCCCTCCGATGACTTCGCCGCGGTGATGGACCAGGTCTCCGGGATGGCCCGGCTGGTGGACTCGTCGCGCAAGTCCGAGGACGTCACCACCCAGGTGATCGACGTCGACCAGCGCGTGCACGTGCAGCGCACCGGGCTCCGGCGGACCGTCGTACTGCTGGGCAAGGCGCAGAACCTGCGCGACGTGCTCCGGATCGAGGACGAGATCACGCGTCGTCGGGCCGACCTCGACTCACTGGTCCAGCAGCAGGCCTGGCTGCGCAGCCAGACGTCGCTGGCCACGATCACGGTCACCGTCGACCGCACGCCGCCGCCCCCGGCCACGCACGCCGCCGGTTTCGTGGGCGGCCTGCAGTCCGGCTGGGACGGGCTGACCTCGTTCGTGGGCTGGCTGGTCACGCTCGTCGGCACGCTGCTGCCGTTCACCCTGCTGCTGCTGGTGCTGGCACCCCTCGCCTGGGCCGTACGACGGGCGCTGCACGGCCGTCACGTCGTGCCGGAGCCGGCTCAGCCGACGTCGTAGGTCTGCACGAACTCGGTCAGCCGCGCGAGCTGGTCGGGGTCGGTCGCCGGGATCACCCCGTGGCCGAGGTTGAAGATGTGTCCCCGGGCCGAGCGCCCGGCCTCGATCACCTCGGCGGCCTTGGCCAGCATCACCTCGGTCGGCGCGAACACCAGCGCCGGGTCGAGGTTGCCCTGCACGGCTCGGTCGCCTACCCGGTCGATGCCGTCGGCGAGCGGCACCCGCCAGTCGACACCCACGACGTCGGCCCCGGCTTCGCCCATCAGCCCGAGCAGCTCACCGGTGCCGACGCCGAAGTGGATCCGCGGCACACCGAGCGCACCGGCCCTCTCCAGCACGCGAGCGGAGTGCGGCATCACGTGCTGTGCGTAGCCGGCCGGGTCGAGGGCGCCGGCCCACGAGTCGAAGAGCTGGACGGCACTGGCGCCAGCCTCGACCTGCACCTCGAGGTAGGCCGCGGAGATGCCGGCGATCTTGCGCATCAGGGCGTCCCAGACGTCAGGGGCGCCGTACATCATGGCCTTGGTGCGGGCGTGCTCCTTGGACGGACCGCCCTCCACCAGGTAGGACGCGACGGTGAACGGTGCGCCCGCGAACCCGATCAGCGGCGTGGCCCCGAGCTCACCGACCAGCCCCTGCACCGCCTCGGTCACGAACGTCACGTCGTCGGGCGTGAGGTCGGGTATCCGGGCGACGTCATCGAGGGTGCGCACCGGGTCGGCGACGACGGGTCCGACGCCGGGCTTGATGTCGAGGTCGACGCCGATCGCCTTGAGCGGGAGCACGATGTCGGAGAAGAAGATCGCTGCGTCGACGCCGTAGCGCCGGACCGGCTGCATGGTGATCTCGACGACCAGGTCGGGGCGCATGCAGGACTCGAGCATGGTGATGCCTTCGCGCACCTTCAGGTACTCCGGCAACGACCGTCCCGCCTGCCTCATGAACCACACCGGCACGTGTGGCACCGGCTCGCCGCGGGCCGCTTTCAGGAAGGCCGACGTGGCGACGTCAGGACGGGTGGCGGAGGCGGGTGGCACAGGGCCAATCGTCGCAGGTGAGGCGGCGCGTCGGGACATCGGCACTGCTGGCCCGCGCTTAGTCTGCAGACATGTCCGCACGTCAGGAGTACCGGATGGACGAGCCGGATGCACCCGAGGAGTTCCGGGTCGCCGTCCGGCAGATGCGCGAGGCTGCGCTGCGTCCGGAGATCCTCGCCGAGGAGATGCCGGCACCGCAGCGGATCGCCCCCTTCTCCTCCGCGATCGCGGCCGACGTGACCGTCGACGGCGACGACGTCGGGGGTGGCCGACTGGTCCTGCTGCACGACCCCGACGGCAACGACGCGTGGGAGGGCACCTTCCGCTGCGTCGCCTACGCCCGCGCCGAGATCGACCCCGAGCTGGTCACCGACCCGATGCTCGCGGGTGTCGGCTGGAGCTGGCTGACCGAGGCGCTCGAGGCCCACGGCGCGTCGTACGTCGCCCCGTCCGGCACCGTCACCTGCGTCGCGTCGGAGAGCTTCGGCGGTCTGTCGCCGGAAGGCGCCACCGCCCAGATCGAGATCCGCGCCTCGTGGACCCCCATCGGCGACCCCGAGCTGCACGTCGGCGCCCACGTCGAGGCGTGGGCCGAGGTGATGTGCACCGCGGCCGGACTGCCCCCGGTCCCGGAGGGTGTGGCGACGCTCCCCAACCGGCGCGGGCAGCGCGGCCGGGGCTGATGTCGCAGTCCGGCTCTCCCGAGGAGCCCTCCGCAACGCCGGAGGCCGAAGCGGCACCCGAGCTCGAGCTGCTGACGCTCCGTGACGGCCTGCCCGAGGTGGTCGAGGTGCCCTCCCAGCTCGAGGCCGTGGTCCGCGACCTGGCCAACGGCACCGGCCCGATCGCGATCGACGCCGAGCGCGCGAGCGGCTACCGCTACTCCGCGCGCGCCTACCTGATCCAGCTGCGCCGCAAGGGCTCCACCACCTGGCTGGTGGACCCGATCGATTTCGACGACCTGTCCCCGCTGCAGGAGGTGCTCTCCGGCGGCGAGTGGATCCTGCACGCCGCCAGCCAGGACCTGCCCTGTCTGCGCGAGGTCGGTCTCGAGCCGACGACGCTGTTCGACACCGAGCTGGCTGCGAGGCTCCTCGGCTACCCGCGGGTCGGCCTGGCCTCGCTGGTCGAGCAGCTCTGCGGGTTGCGGATGCGCAAGGAGCACTCGGCGGCGGACTGGTCGAGGCGGCCGCTGCCGACCGCCTGGCTGGAGTACGCCGCGCTCGACGTCGAGGTGCTCGTCGAGATCCGCGACCAGCTCGCCAGCGAGCTTGCGGAGACGGGCAAGGACGCGTGGGCGCAGCAGGAGTTCACCCACGTCATGGCTCAGCGTCCGGTTCCCCGGACAGACCCCTGGCGTCGCACCTCCGGCATGCACAAGGCCCGCGGCCGACGCGCTGTCGCCGCGGTCCGCGAGCTGTGGCAGACGCGCGACGAGCTCGCCGCGCGCCGTGACGTGACCCCGGGCCGGATCATCCCCGACTCGGCGATCGTGGTGGCCGCGTCCGCAATGCCCACGGACCGCGACACGCTGCTCGGGCTGAGGGGCTTCCACGGCCGCGGTGCCGAGCGCTACGCCGACCGCTGGGTCGACGCGATCCGCACCGCTCGCGAGCTGCCGGAGGCCGACCTGCCGCCGGTCGCGGTGCGGTCCGACGGTCCCCCGCCGCCCCGCGCCTGGCCCGACCGCGACCCCGAGGCGGCCGCACGGCTCACCGCCGCACGCGCCGCCCTTGCCGACCTGTCCGAGGAGCGCAGCGTCCCGGTCGAGAACCTGCTCACGCCCGACGTCGTACGACGCGTGCTCTGGTCGCCGCCCGCCCCACGCGAGGTCGCCGAGCTCACCGACGCCGTGGCTGGCGTGCTCGGAGACCACGGTGCCCGCCAGTGGCAGGTCGAGCTGGTCGGGCCGGTGCTGGTCGACGCGATCCTGCACCCGGCTCCCCCACCGGCTCCGGTCAGCGCAGAGCCCGACGCAGCGCCGGACACGGAGCTCGCGACCGGGCCGGACGCCGAGGAGCCGACCGCGAGCTAGCCCGTGGGGCTCGCGCCGGGCGACTCGCTGGATGTCCCGCTGGGCGACGGACTCGGGCTCGGCGACAGCAGGAGCTGCGACGCGTCGTCGATCGCCTGCAGCCGCTCGTCGAGCGGGTCGATCACCGGGTCGTAGAACAGCCGCGACAGCAGCACCCGACTGGCCTCGCGGACCCGGTCCCAGGGCTCGTTGTCGGGCAGGTCGCGCACGAAGCGGAGCTGGCTGGCGAAGACGCCGGAACCGATGGGGTCCTCGGTCGGCTGTGTGAAGGCCTCGGAGAACAGCGCATCGAGGTTGGCCGGCGTGACGTAGCCGGTCGCGGCGAGCAGCTTGGAGGCCTGGGTGTCCACGAGGTAGGCCAGCACGTCGGCGACCGCGCTCTTGTTGTCCAGGTCGGGGCTGACGCAGAACGCCGAGACGTCGCCCGTCGTCGCGGACTTTGCGAGCCGCGGCATCGGCATCACGCCGAAGATCAGGCCCTCCTGCTGGCGCAGCTCGGGCGTCAGCGCGCGGTGTCCGAGGATCATCCCGAGCTGGCCGGCCTTGAACCGCGCGACCGCGTCGCGCTTCGCGAGCTGCTTGGAGGTGAAGGTGAGCTGCGGGTTGCGCACCACCTGCAGCAGCTGGCGCATCGCGTCCTCGCTGGCGCCGCTGGACAGGTCGAGCCGGGTCGGCTGCTGGAGGTCGTCGACGACCTGGCCGCCGCCGGAGAACACGAACGGCGCGATCTGGTCGAGGTCGGGCGCCACGTAGACGCCGCGCGTCCTGCCCGTCGACGCCTGCTGGGCGGCGGTCACGAAGTCGGACATGCGCCAGCCGTCGTCGGAGTTCGGCGGCTTCTGGCCGGGCTTGCGGATCTTGGCCAGGTGCACCAGCCGGGCGTTGTAGTAGACGACCAGCGGCGACACGTCGACCGGCATGCACTGCAGCGCGCTGTCGGCGCTGAACGCCTCCAGCCCGACGCGCTCGTAGCCGTCTCCGAAGTCGATGTTGCGGTCGCTGAGCATGTCGTCGACCTTCTGCGTCGCCTTCGCGGCGCGCAGCCAGTCGAGGTCGCTCTCACCGGACACGAAGATGTCGGGCGCCCGGGGCGTGCCGACCTCCTGGCGCAGTGCGGCCATCGCCGCCTCGTGGTCGGGGTAGGGCCGCACGTTGACCGAGATCGCCGGGTGGTCCGCGGAGAACCGGGCAGCGATCGTGGTGTAGGCCGAGATCACCGGGTCGGGCCCGTAGACGGCCAGGGTGACCTGGCTCGGGCCGGCGCTTGCGGTCGTGGTGGTGACCGGCGGGGTCTGCCCGTCCGGCGTGCAGCCGGCGAGCACTCCGGCGACGAGGAGCGCGGCGGCTACGCCCGTCGTACGACGCATGCGCGGTGCCACGACCCCAGTCCTCCCCAACACGGAACCACCGCTCGGCAGTTCCCGGCAGCACCGTCACGATAGCCGTCGGCGCCGACCGACCACCCGGCCCGGCGCTCCGGATCCCGGGTGACGTCGGCCACCACCCCCGCCTGAGGATGCCCGCTCCGGAGGGGGGACGCGCCGGGAGCAGGCGTGCCACGTCGTGGGACGTCGGACTCCTAGGGTGATCGCATGCCCCTCCCGACGCCTCCCCTGCGCCTGCTCGCGCCCCTCGCCGTGGCAGCCCTGCTCGCCACGGGAGCCGGTTGCGGCAACAAGCAGGAGTCCACGCCGCCGCCCGCCAGCGACACGCCGTCGGCGACCGGGTCCGTCTCCGAGACGCCCTCGGAGTCGCCCTCGGCGAGCGAGACACCCAGAGAGACACCGAGCGAGACCTCGGCCCCGTCGCCGCCCGCGATCGACGCGCTGCTGCTCCCGGCCACCGGGCTCCCCGGGTTCAACGACACCTGGAAGTGGGCCGTGAAGGGCACCGGCCAGCAGAAGGCGCCGTTCGGGATCTGCCAGCGGTTCCCGATGGACACGCTCGGCGCCGACGAGACGGTGGTACGCCGCTACCAGCCGGCCGGCGACCTGACCGGCGGCACCGGCGGGCACCTGGTCTCCAGGTTTGTCGACGAGAAGTCCGCCGCCCAGACGGTGCAGGTGCTGCAGTCGTGGCACGACCGCTGCAAGGACCGGCTGACGGCGTACGCCAAGAAGACCGTCGGCAAGATGACGAACGTGCAGACCTCGACCGGCACCGCGTCGTGGTACCTGATCACCTACGTCAAGGCCGGCGCCGACGAGGGCCGGTTCGACGCCCTCGGCATCCTGCGCGACGGCCGCACGGTCGAGACGCTGCTGCTGAACCTGACCGGCCAGGACTACGGCTACCCGGCCGGCCAGGAGCCGATGGTGCAGGCGCTCAAGAACGCCGCCGATCGGCTGGACGGCTAGCGCCTACGGCAGCAGCGCGAGGTCGTCCTCGCTCAGGGTCAGGTCGGTCGCCGCGGCCGAGTCACGGATCGACTCCGGCCGGGAGGCCCCCGGGATCGGAACCACGACCGGCGACTTGGCGAGCTCCCAGGCCAGCGCCACCTGGTAGGCCGAGGCGCCGTGTCGCTCGCCGACCTCGACGAACGCCTCGTGTTGCTGGGCGAGCTGCGAAGCGCCGCGCATGCCACCGAGTGGGCTGTAGGGCAGGAACGCCAACCCGAGCTCCTCGCACAGGTCCAGCTCAGGCTGGGAGTCGAGGTAGCCGGGGTTGTACCTGTTCTGCACGGAGACCAGCGCGCCGCCGAGGATGCCGTGGGCCTCGCGGATCTGGTCGGGGCTGGCGTTGGAGATGCCGACCCGCTGCACGATTCCGTCGTCGACCAGGTCCTTGAAGGCGCCCATCGTGTCGGCGTACGGGTGCTCCGGGTCGGGCCGGTGGTGCTGGTACAGCGCGATCGAGTCGACGCCGAGTCGCGTGGCGGAGTCCTGTGCGGCCTGACGGAACCGGGCCGGGTTGCCGTCGGTGCCCCACTGCGCCCCGTCGCGGGTCATCCCGCCCTTGGTGGCGACGACCACGTCGCTGGTGTCGCCGTACGACGCCAGGGCGCGCGCCACGAGCTCCTCGTTGTGGCCGAACGGGCCGTCGTCGGGGTTGTAGACGTCCGCGGTGTCGATCAGGGTCACGCCGGCGTCGAGCGCGGCGTGGATGGTCGCGACGGACTGCGCCTCGTCGAACGGTCGGCGCAGCGACATCGGCATGCCGCCCAGGCCGATCGCGGAAACGGACAGGTCACCGATGTGGCGTTGCGGCTGGCTCATGTCCTCGACCGTAGTCTGGGGGCGATGACCGATCGCGCCCACCACCGGCCGGCGATGCCCGGCGCCATGCACTTCGAGTCCGTCGAGGGCGGACCCGATCCCGCCGTGCTGCGCGACGCAGCCGAACGTTGCGCGGTCGCGCTGGTGCGGGGTCACGGCGACGTCGACGACGCACTCGTGGCGCGCGTGATCGGGCTGGCCGAGACCGAGGGCCTGGAGACACTGGCCGAGCTGTGGTCGGGCGCCGCCCCGGACACGGTGGCCGGGTCGCTGTGGCGGCTCTACCTGCTGCGCACCTGGGTGCACGCCGCGCCGAGTCAGGCCGCCTCCGAGTTCGCCGCCGGCAGGCTGGTGACGCCGGTCGCCGAGGTGGTCGCCGGTGTGGCCGACCCGCCCGGGCCCGACGAGGTGCGCCGGCTGGTCGACGACGTGCTCGCGGGGGTGGTGCGGGGCGACTACGCCGACGTGCTGTTCCGGGCGGCCGCGTTCGCGCGCGTGACGGCGGCCGGTCGGGCTCGCGAGGAGGGCGAGGACTCGTCGTACGACACCGACCTGTCGGCCGCCCGCCTGCTGACCATGGCCGACCAGCTCGAACGCGCCGGTCAGCTGGAGCTCGAGCACGACCTCGGCTGAAGGTGCCACGCACGGCCTTGTTCGGGTTGTAACGTTGGCCGCGCGCCGGGTCGTGGTAGCCCCGGGTCCCAAATGAAGCCGCTCAGAGCGGCCACGCGCCGTGAGGTGCTCCCGGCCCGGCGCACTCACTCTCAGGAGGCTCGGTGCGACTCCCTCGGATCCGGCTGGTGTGGCCGCTCCCCAGGCTGCCCCGTCGCCGGGAGGCTGGCTTCGGCGACGTGCGCTACGCCCCGCGCGCGAACGGCCGCGCCGACCCCGGTGAGGTGGTGTGGGCCTGGGTGCCGTTCGAGGAGGACGCCACGCGCGGCAAGGACCGACCGGTCCTGGTGCTCGCCCGCAAGGGACGCCACCTGCTGACCCTGCCGCTCACCAGCAAGGACCACGACCTCGACAAGCAGCAGGAGGCGCGCGTGGGTCGGTACTGGATGGACGTCGGCACCGGGGCCTGGGACCGCTCGCGGCGACCGAGCGAGGTACGCCTCGACCGGATCGTGCGCCTGCGCGACCGCGACGTACGTCGCGAGGGCGGGGCGATCGACCGGTTCCTCTTCGCACAAGTGGTCGAGGCCGCGCGGAGGCACCACCCGGTCTGACATGGTGGCCCGCATGGGCTTCGAGGAACGGATCATGTCCCCGGTCGAGGCGGTGCGCGTCGGTGACTGGGTGCTGAAGGGCTACCACCTGACCCTCGACGGCGCCGAGATCGCACCGGCCACGGTCGACGCTGCGGTTCAGCACCTCGGCACACTGGTCGAGCCGCCGCTGGAAGGCGAGCCCTCGCACGGGTTCTACGTGCTGCACCACGGCGAGGACGCGCTCTGGCTGATCGTGTGGACCTGGCGCTACTCCGACATCGTGACCGTCGCCTGCAGCCGCGCTGCGCTGGACTCACCGATGGCGTTCAGCCACCTCGAGGAACCCCTCGCCGGCTGTGTCTGGGAGCTGGCGGCCCTGGTGCACGAACGCTCCGCGTGGGTGCGCCACACGATGCAGCCCACGTCGCCCGACCTGTCGGCGTACCTCGTGGACGTGCTGCCGGAAGGTCCCGTCGGCGCACCCTGAAAGCAGGGGTGGCGGCTACATTCGACACATGGTCGACCACCCGGATCACGCGTGCATCCCGCTCGAGGTGGAGATGCAGCGGCTCCACCGCGACCCACCGGGCACGGCGCGACTCCGGCGCGAGCTGAAGCGTGCGCAGCGTGATTCCCCGACCCGCGTGGAGCGGGTGCGAGCGCGTCTCGCCGCTGTCCTCCGGCGCCGGCGCGCCTGACGGTCGTCCGAGACCGCCCACTTCGATGGTTGAGGAGGGCGTCCTGCCCCCCGGCGGTCGAGCAGCGAGCGCCAGCGAGCGGTGTCGGTGGGATCGAAAGACGCAACAACAGGGAGAGGTACGACGCGGTGTCGCGGCCGACTCCCGGCCCACTGACAGGCGGTGGTTGAGGAGGGCGTCCTGCCCCCCTCCGGCGGTCGAGCTTGTCGAGACCTTCTTGAAATGCTTCTCCACAGCGCCCGAAATGACACCATTCTCAGCCAGAACATGTCGGTGCCGGGTGCCAGAATTCCCTGTATGGCAACGGTATTCGACGAAGGCGAGACCCACCCGGTCGCAGCCGTCGTCGCGCGTTCCCACGCCGATCTCGACGACCTCGGCGAACCCCGCCTCTGGTCGATGACCGACACCGAGCTCGCAGCAGCGCTGCCCGAGATCACCCGGCTCGCCAACCGGATCCACGCCCTCGAGCTCACCGCCGCCCACGCCGCCGAGCACCCGTTCGCTGGGCACCGAGGTCGGTGCCGCCGACACCGGCATCTGGTGGGCCAACACCACCCGCCAGACCCGACGCGCCGCCAAAGCCCGGCTCAAGCTGGCCGGTGTCCTCGACCAGCACCAGCACCACCCGCACCGCCCTCGCAGCAGGGGCGGTCGCCGAGGACCAGGCCGCCGTGATCGTCACCGCGGTCGACCAGCTGCCCGTGATGCAGGCCGAGGCCGAGACCGAGCTGGTCCGGCTCGCTGCCCACCACGACGCCGGTGAGCTCAAGGTCCTCGCCAAACGGATCCTGGAGACCGTCGCCCCCGAGATCGCCGAAGCCCACGAACGCGAAGCCCTCGAACGAGAAGAGGAACGCGCCGCCGAAGCCTGCCGGTTCACCATCTCCGACGACGGCCACGGCCAGTGCCACGGCCGGTTCACCCTCCCCTCGGCCGTGGGCGCCATGTTGAAGCAGGCCGTGCTCGCGATCAACTCACCCCCAGCACCGCCACCACACCGGCACCCCCACAGGCCTCGGGCACGCGTTCAGCGAGTACGTCACCCGCTACCCCATCGACCGGCTCCCCAAAGCCGGCGGCGTCGACGCCACCGTCGTGGTCACGATGACCCTGGACCAGCTCGAAGGACGACTCGACGCCTCCGGGATCGCCACCCTCGACACCGGCGAGCCGATCACCGCCGCACCTCGCCCGCAAGCTCGCCTGCGAAGCAGCAATCATCCCCCTCGTCCTCGGCGGCGACTCCGAGATCCTCGACCAAGGCCGCAACTCCCGGTTCCACAAGATCGCCCAACGGATCGCGATCAAGGTCCGCGACAAGCACTGCACCGCCCACGGCTGCGACTGGCCAGCCGCCCTGTGCCACGTCCACCACAACCAGCCCTGGAGCCCGCGGCGGCAAGAACCACCGTCGCCGACGGACGTCTCCTCTGCCCCCGCCACCACTCCTACGCGCACTCACCCAAGTACGACGATGAAGACCATCCCCAACGGACGCGTCATCTTCAGCCGCAGCTGAGCTGCGTCCGCGACGGCTAGGTTCAAGGCAATGCAGCCACTCCACGAAGCACTGGACGAGACAGCGGAGCGCACCGGATTCTCCGGCGTGGTCAGGCTCGACCGCGCCGGCGACATCGAGTTCTCGAAGGCGTACGGTCTCGCCGACCGGTCCTACGGGATCCTCAACACGGCCGAGACCGTGTTCGCGACCGCGAGCGCCACGAAGACCCTGACCGCACTGGCGGTGATGAGCCTGGTCGAGCGGGGCACGCTCCAGCTCGGCGCGACAGCCCGCTCGTTGCTCGGTGACGACCTGCCCCTCATCGCCGACGACGTGACGATCGAGCACCTGCTGGCGCACCGGTCCGGGATCGGCGACTACTTCGGCGAGGACGCCGTCGATGACATCAGCGACTACGTGCTGCCCGTACCGGTCCACGAGCTCGCGACGACGGAACAGTTCCTGCCGGTGTTGGGCGGGCACGAGAGCGTGTCCTCGGCTGGCGAGCGGTTCGCCTACAACAACGGCGGCTACGTCGTGCTCGCACTCCTGGCCGAACGCGCGAGCGGCGTGGGCTTCCACGAGCTGGTGCGCACCTTGGTCTGCGAGCCGGCCGGCATGGCCGACACCGCGTTCCTGCGCTCCGATGAGCTCCCTGGAAACGCCGCCCGGGGATATCTGTACGCCGACGGCCTCCGAACGAACGTCTTCCATCTCCCCGTGCTCGGCAGCGGCGACGGCGGCATCTACTCGACGGTGGCCGACCTGAGTGCGTTCTGGGACGCGCTGTACGCCGGCCGGATCGTCTCGCCGGAGACGCTCGCCGAGATGGTGCGACCGCGCAGTGACTGGCCGTCCGAGTCCGAGCGTTACGGCCTGGGCTTCCACCTCCATCCGACCGGAGACGCCGTCTGGCTCGAGGGGCACGACGCGGGCGTCTCCATGGACAGCCTCCACGCGCCCTCGTCGTCGATCACCTACACCGTCATCTCGAACTGGTCAGAAGGTGCCTGGCCCATCGTGAAGCTGCTCAACGACCGGCTCGGGACGTTCACCCGCTGATACGACCCGCCCGATCCGCCGCAACCGCAACGTCGCTCAGGCCCGCTCGAGTGCCTTGCGGATCCGGGCGTCGGAGACGGGCTGCGACGTGCCGAGGCGTTGGGCCCAGAGGCTGACCCGGTACTCCTCCAGCATCCAGCGCACCTCCCGCAGCACACGGCCGGGCGGGCGGCCCGGCGGCAGCGCGTCGAGGCGGTGCTGCCAGGCCTGCTGGAGCGCGTCGACCTGGTCCATCAGGCCGCGGTCGCGGCCGGGGTCGGAGGCGAGCCGGGCGAGGCGTTCGTCCATCGCCGCCAGGTAACGGGGGTACGACGCCAGGGCGGCCGGACCGGCCACGGCGACGAAGTCGGCGCGGACCAGCCGGTCGAGCTGACCGCGGAGGTCGTTCATCGCCGGCAGCATCGGCAGGTCGACCCGGCCGGTCAGTCCCTTGTGCGTCGTGCGCCAGCGGGCGAGCAGGTCACCGACCAGCAGGAGCAGGTCACGCGAGCGCTGCTGCACCTCGGCTCGGGCGACCCCCAGCAGCACGTCGTACGACGCCGCGTCCCGCACCGGGTCACGGCCGTCGACGAGGTCGCCGAGCACGGCCAGCACCACGTCGTCGACCAGCGCTGCCACGGTCGGGTAGGGCGAGCCGGCAAGCCCGAGCTTGGTCGCGTTGTCGAGTCCGCCGAGCAGCACCTTCGCCGGACTCGGCACCTGGAGCGCGAGCAACCTGCGCACCCCGAGCCGGTGCCGGGCCTCCTGCTCGTCGGCCGATCCCACCACCCGCAGCCCGACCGCGTCGCCCTCGTCGACGAGCGTCGGGAAGCCCTGGACCTGGTGCCCGGTGCGCACCTGCACGAACGACGCCTCGATCGTGCCGAACGCCCAGCTGGTCTCCCCCGACCGGGCCAACCCGGAGGCGGCGGCGGCTTGCGCGACGGCGGCGTCGAAGCTCGGGCGCAGCGGCTTCTTCAGGGCGTCGAGGTCGCGTCCCTCCGCGACCACGGCGCCGTCGTCCTTCAGCACCCGGAACCGGGGCCGCAGGTGCTCGGGCACCTTCGACCAGTCCCACGCGTCGGGCGGCACGTGCACACCGGTCAGCGCTCGCAGGTGACGCGCCAGTGCATCCGTGAGCGCCTCCTCACCGGGAGGAACCGCGTCGAGGAACCCGCGGGCGACGTTGGGCGCCGGCACGAAGTTGACGCGCAGCGGCTTCGGCAGCGACCGGATCAGAGCGGTGACCAGCTCCTCGCGCAGCCCCGGCACCTGCCAGGTGAACACGGAGGCGTCGAGCTGGTTGAGCGTGGCGAGCGGGAGGTCGACGGTGACGCCGTCCTCCTCGTGGCCCGGCTCGAAGTGGTAGCTGACCGGCAGTGACAGCGACCCCTCCTGCCACGCGTCGGGGTAGTCCGTGCCGGTGATCTCCTCCGCGCCCTCGTGCACGAGCATCGCCGGGTCGAACGTGAGCAGGTCCGGGCGCTGCCGCCGCTCCTGCTTCCACCAGGTGTCGAAGTGCGCGCCGCTGACGACCTCCGCCCCGACCCGGGCGTCGTAGAAGTCGAACAGCGTGTGCTCGTCGACCACGATCCCTCTCCGTCTGGCTCGGTGCTCGAGCTCCTCCGCCTCCTCCAGGAGCGTGCGGTTGGCGTAGAAGAACGCCTGGCGCGTGTCCCACTCGCCGTAGACCAGCGCATGCCGGATGAAGAGCTCGCGGGCCAGCGCCACGTCGTGCTTGCCGAAGCTCACGAGACGGTCGACGGCCAGCGGCACGCCGTACAACGTCACGCGCTCGTGCGCCATCACGGCCGCACGCTTCTTCGACCAGTGCGGCTCGGAGTACGTCCGCTTCACCAGGTGTCCGCCGAGGCGCTCCGCCCAGGCCGGGTCGATCGCCGCGTTCTGCCGCCCCCACAGTCGCGAGGTCTCGACGAGCTCCGCTGCCATCACGAAGTCCGGCTGCCGCCTGGCGAGGCCCGAGCCGGGGAAGATCGCGAACCTCGCACCGCGGGCCCCGAGGTACTCCGTCATCGGCCGCCGGCCGCCATTCCCACCGGTCGTCGAGCCACGTCGAGGCGCCGGCTCCTCCTTCAGCCCGATGTGCGAGAGCAGGCCCGACAGCAGCGCCTGGTGGATCCGGTCGTCGTCAGGCTCGTCGGCCGGCTCGCCGGGCCGGAGCCCGATCTGGCGAGCCACCTGCCGGAGCTGGGACTCGAAGTCCTGCCACTCGCGCACCCGCAGGTAGTTGAGGTGCTCCTCGCGGCACATCCGGCGGAACGACGAGGAGCCGCGGTCCTTCTGCTCCGTCCGCAGGTGCCGCCACAGGTTCAGCCAGGCCATGAAGTCCGACCGCTCGTCGCGGAACCGCGCGTGGAGCTGGTCGGCGCGGGCCCGGTGCTCGACCGGACGCTCGCGCGGATCCTGGATGGACAGTGCCGCGGCCACCACCAGCACCTCGCGCAGGCAGCCGAGCCGGTCGGCCTCCAGGATCATCCGGCCCAGCCGCGGGTCGATCGGCAGCCGCGCGAGCCGGCGCCCGACCTCGGTCAACCGGTTGCGGTTCGAACGCCCGGCGACGCGCAGGGCACCCAGCTCGTCGAGGAGCTGGACGCCCGCGCGCACGTTGCGCTGGTCGGGCGGGTCGACGAACGGGAAGCGACCGACGTCGCCCAGCCCGAGCGCCGTCATCTGGAGGATCACGCTGGCCAGGTTGGTGCGGATGATCTCCGGGTCGGTGAACTCCGGCCGGGAGAGGTAGTCCTCCTCCGAGTACAGCCGGATCGCGATGCCGTCGGCCACACGTCCGCATCGGCCGGCGCGCTGGTTGGCCGAGGCCTGGCTGATCGGCTCGATCGGCAGCCGTTGGACCTTGGTGCGCAGCGAGTAGCGAGAGATCCGCGCGACGCCGGTGTCCACGACGTAGCGGATGCCGGGCACGGTCAGCGAGGTCTCGGCGACGTTGGTCGCGAGCACCACCCGCCGACGCCCGTGCTGCGCGAACACCCGGTGCTGCTCGGCCGCGGAGAGTCGCGAGAACAGCGGAAGGATGTCGAAACCGCGTGGGCCGTCGGCGATCTTCTTTAGCGCGTCCTCGGTGTCCCGGATCTCGCGCTCGCCGGGCAGGAAGACCAGCACGTCGCCGTCGCCGTCCCGGCCCAGCTCGCGGACCGCGTCGACGATCGCCTCCGTCTGGTCGCGTACGACGGGCTCGCCGTCGTCGTCGTCGTAGGACTCCTCGACCAGCGGCCGGTAGCGCACCTCGACCGGGTAGGTGCGCCCGGAGACCTCGATGATCGGCGCGTTCCCGAAGTGCTCGGAGAACCGCTGCGGGTCGATCGTCGCGGAGGTGATGATCACTTTCAGGTCCGGACGTCGTGGCAGCAGCTGGCGCAGGTAGCCGAGGATGAAGTCGATGTTGAGGCTGCGCTCGTGCGCCTC
Organism: uncultured Actinomycetota bacterium; assembly: GCA_963815585.1. GTDB lineage: Bacteria > Actinomycetota > Actinomycetes > Propionibacteriales > Nocardioidaceae > Marmoricola. The sequence goes on from CAWFHJ010000005.1 coordinate 177,723, forward strand.
GTCGATGATCAGGGTGTCGTAGCGCTTCAGCTCCTTGTCGTGCTGGAGCTCGGCGAGCAGGATCCCGTCGGTCATCAGCTTCACCCGGCTGGCCGGCGAGGTCCTGTCGGTGAACCGCACCTGGTAGCCGACCGCGTCCCCGAGCTCGGTTCCGAGCTCCTCGGCGATCCGCTCCGCGACGCTGCGGGCGGCGATCCGGCGCGGCTGCGTGTGCCCGATCAGCTTGCCGCCACGGCCACCCTCACCGCGGCCCAGCTCGAGGCAGATCTTCGGGATCTGGGTGGTCTTCCCGGAGCCTGTCTCCCCTGCTATCACCACCACCTGGTGGTCCCGGATCGCTGTCGCGATGTCGTCCCGGCGCTGGGAGACCGGGAGGTCTGGGGGGAAGTGGATGCGCACCGGTCAGGAGTGCGTGCGCAGCCAGATCGTCGGAGGCATCGCGCCGAGCCGTGCCAGCGCGTCCTTCGACGGTGCGGTCGCGACGTCGGTGACGACGTAGCCCTGCTCCCCCAGCGTCGCCAGGTTCTGCGCCACCACGTTGGCCCCGTCGTCGAGCAGCACCTGGTTGATCTCCGCGAGCACGCCCGGCTGGTTGACGTGCAGCTGCGTGATCCGGAACGAGCCGTCGAGCGGCGGCGGCTGGAGCTCGGGCAGGTTGACGGAGAGGGCGGTGTTGCCGCGGTCGACGTACGACGCGAGCTTGCCGCTGACGAACGTGCCGATCTCCTCCTGCGCCTCCTGCGTGGAGCCGCCGACGTGCGGCGTGAGGATCACGTTGTCCAGCCCGCGCAGGGCGGACTCGAACGACTCACCCTGCCGCTTCGGCTCGACCGGGAAGACGTCGAGCGCTGCGCCGGCGATGTGGCCGGACAGGATGTGGTCGCGCAAGGAGACGTCGTCGACGACCATGCCACGCGAGGCGTTGATGAAGATCGAGCGCGGCTTCATCTTCTTGAGCTGCTCGTCACCGAACAGGCCGGCGTTGCCCGGGCGCCCGTCGACATGGAGCGAGACCACGTCCGCCTGTGCCAGCAGGTCGTCGAGGGTCGGCACCCGCTGGGCGTTGCCGTGCGCGAGCCGGTCGTGGGTGTCGAAGTAGATGACACGCAGGCCCACGGCCTCTGCCACGACCGAGAGCTGCGAGCCGATGTTGCCGTAGCCGACGATGCCCAGCACCCGGCCGCGGATCTCGTGGCTGCCGTGTGCGGACTTGTCCCAGACGCCGTCATGCATCCGCTGGGTCTTCTCCGGCAGTCGACGGGCGAGCGCGATGATCTCGCCGATCACGAGCTCGACCACGCTCCGCGTGTTGGAGTACGGCGCGTTGAACGCAGCCACGCCCCGCCGCGCCGCAGCGCCGAGGTCGATCTGGTTGGTGCCGATGCAGAACGCACCCACGGCCACCAGGTCGGTCGCCGCCTCCAGCACCCGGTCGGTCAGGAACGTGTTGGAGCGGATGCCGAGCAGCTCGAAGCCCGGCAGCTCCGCGACCAGCTCGTCCTCGGAGAGCGACCCCTGCCGGGTCTCGACGTCGACACCGGCGCGCGCGAAGCCCTCTGTCGCGGACGGGTGGATGTTCTCCAGGAGCAGGGCGCGCATGCGCCAACCCTAGGTGCCTAGGACTTGTCGTCGTCGCCCTGTCCCGGCCCCCGGTCGTTGCCGGAGCCGCGACGCTGCTGTCCGGGCGGAGCGAAGCCGTTCGGCCCACGCCCGTGCCCGGGCCCACCGCGGAACTGGTGGCCGAAGCCGGGACCCGAGCGGCCGTCGTCGTGCCTGCCGCCGAGGCTTGCCAGGGCCGCACCGCCGAGTCCGCCGATGATCACCGCGGCGAGCGCGACTGCTATCACCGCGCGAAAACTCCACAGCCGTTCGGTGAACGGCTGTCTCGGTGTGATCTGCGCGGGCGGAGTGGTCCCCTGGTCCACCTGCGGGGGCACCGGCTCCTGGTGGGCCGTCGCCTCGACCGGCTTGTCGTCGCTCATGGCCACATGGTCGCGTGGATCGCTGTGCCTGACCTGTGAATGCGCAAGCCGGATGCTGGGTCGCTGCCCGCTACCGTTCACAGGATTCTCACAGCGAACGCATGGTCAACCTCCGGAAGCGTTCGAGAGGGTGGTTCCATGCCTCTTGTGGACCGTCATCCCCAGCTCACCCGCCCCGACGGCTCGCCGCTGCGCGTGCTCGTGGTGGACGACGAGCCGAACATCGCCGAGCTGCTGCGGATGGCGCTGCGCTACGAGGGCTGGGACGTCGAGGTCGCGCTGACCGGCAGCAAGGCCGTCAGCACCGCCAAGGCGACCAAGCCCGACGCCGTCGTGCTCGACATGATGCTGCCCGACTTCGACGGCATGGAGGTGCTCAGCCGGCTGCGCGCCCAGCGCTCCGACGTACCCGTCCTGTTCCTCACCGCGCGCGACTCCGTCGAGGACCGGGTCGCCGGGCTCACCGCCGGCGGCGACGACTACGTCACCAAGCCGTTCAGCCTGGAGGAGGTCGTGGCCCGGCTGCGTGGGCTGATGCGGCGCTCCGGTGCGTCCGACCACGAGTCCAGCAACGTGCTCGCGGTCGGTGACCTGGTGCTCGACGAGGACTCCCACGAGGTACGACGCGGCGGAGACGAGATCAACCTGACCGCGACCGAGTTCGAGCTCCTGCGCTACCTGATGCGCAACCCGAAGCGCGTGCTGTCGAAGGCCCAGATCCTCGACCGCGTCTGGAACTACGACTTCGGCGGCCAGGCCAACGTGGTCGAGCTGTACATCTCCTACCTGCGCAAGAAGGTCGACGCCGGTCGCGAGCCGATGATCCACACCATGCGCGGAGCGGGCTACGTCCTGAAGCCGACAGACTGAGCCCGATGCGCTTCTCCGCCGTCCCCCGCTCGCTCACCAGCCGACTGGTCGTCACCGCCGTCGCCCTGGTGGCGCTGGTCAGCGTGCTCGTGGCCTCTCTCAGTACGCTCGCGATGAGGAACCGGCTGACCTCGCAGAAGGACGCCGAGCTCACCCGCGCCAGCAGCGGTGCGGTGCGGATCCCTGATCGTGACGACCGCGGGTCCGGCGGTGGTCCGCCTGTCGGGTTCGACAACCTCACGTACCACCTGGTGGGCGGCGCACGTCCGGGCGACGGCGTGCTCGGCGACGATGGAGAGCGCAAACCCGTCGGCGCCAGCACCCTGCGGGAGCTCCGGTCGCTCAAGGTGGACGGTGAGCCCGAGACGATCCGCGTCGGGCAGTACGGCCACTACCGGGTCCGGGTGCTCAAGGCGCCGGACGGCGACGTGGTCGCGGTCGGGCTGCCCATGCGCGACGTCGAGGATGCAACCGGCTCGCTGCTCGCCCAGTCGCTGATGCTCGCCCTCGCCGGAGTGGGACTCGCCGCGCTGCTGGGACTGCTCCTGGTCCGTCGCCAGCTGCGGCCGCTGCGCGAGGTGGCTGCGACGGCCTACGACGTGACCGCGATGCCGCTGGACGCCGGCGGCCAGACCATCGAGACCCGGGTGCCGGAGCAGTACACCGATCCGTTCACGGAGGTCGGGCAGGTCGGCTCGGCGCTGAACACGCTGCTCGACCACGTCGACTCCGCGCTGGAGTCACGCCACCAGAGCGAGCAGCAGGTGCGTCAGTTCGTGGCCGACGCGTCCCACGAGCTTCGCACGCCGCTGTCCACGATCCACGGCTACGCCGAGCTCAGCCGGCGCACCCCGGACGACGCCGAGATGCTCTCGCAGGCGATGGGCAAGGTGGAGACCGAGGCGACGCGGATGTCGGCCCTGGTCGGCGACCTGCTGCTCCTCGCTCGGCTGGACTCCGGTCGGCCGCTGGAGCGCGAGGAGGTCGACCTGACCCGGCTGCTGCTGGAGGCGGTCGCCGACGCGAAGGTGGTCGCCCCCGGCCATGTGTGGCGACTCGACCTGCCCGAGGAGCCCGTCACGGTCGTCGGCGACGAGCAGCGGCTGCACCAGGTGGTCACGAACCTGATCAACAACGCGCGCCGGCACACGCCGGCGGGCACCACGGTCACGGTCGGTGCCCGGCCGCGGCCGGCCGAGGGCGAGCACGTGCAGATCACGGTGCACGACGACGGACCCGGCATCCCCGCGGCACTTCAGGGCCGGGTCTTCGAACGGTTCACCCGTGGCGACACCTCGCGCACCCGCTCGTCCGGAGGCGCCGGTCTCGGGCTGTCCCTGGTGCAGGCGATCACCGAGGCGCACGGCGGCAACGCGTCGATCTCCAGTGCTCCTGGCGACACGACGTTCACGATCTCCCTGCCCTGACAGGGGGTTTCGGGCCCCCTGACCTCACAGAGCGGCCACAGAGTCGGCACACGGTCCTCGCAGAGCGGCCGGCGAACCTAGCGTCATGACCACCGACACCGCGCTCGAACGCACGAGCACTGCGACGGCTCGCCCCTCCCCGACAGCACCCGCCGGCAACCGGCTCGCCCGGGTCTGGCGCGGCCGTGTCGACGACCCCGCGTGGGTGCGGCCGGCGCTGATCGGGCTGCTGCTCGGCACGGCGGTGCTGTACCTCTGGGAGCTCGGCGCGTCCGGGTGGGCGAACACCTTCTACTCGGCCGCCGCCCAGGCCGGCTCGGACTCGTGGAAGGCGTTCTTCTTCGGCTCCTCCGACGCGGCGAGCTCGATCACGGTCGACAAGACGCCGCTGGCGTTGTGGCCGATGGCGCTGGCGGTCAAGCTGTTCGGGCTCTCGTCGTGGACGATCCTGGTGCCGCAGGCGCTCGAGGGTGTCGCCGCGGTCGCGCTTCTCCACGCCACTGTCCGTCGCACGACGGGCTCCGCGTTCGCCGGCCTGCTGAGCGGGCTGGTGCTCGCGATCACGCCGGTCGCGGTGCTGATGTTCAAGTTCAACAACCCCGACGCTCTGCTGGTGCTGCTGCTGGTCGGCTCGGTCCACGCCACCCTGCGCGGCGTCGAGTCCACCAAGCTCGTCGCCGGGCACCCGGTGCGCTGGCTGGCGCTCGGTGGCGCCCTGGTCGGGCTGGCGTTCCTGACCAAGATGCTGCAGGCGTTCCTGGTGCTGCCCGCGCTGGCGCTGGTCTACCTGATCGCAGCGAACACCGGTGTGCTGAAGCGGCTCGGTCACCTGCTGGTCGCGTTCGGCTCGATGATCCTGGGGGCCGGCTGGTGGATCGCGATCGTCTCGCTGTGGCCGGCGGCCAGCCGTCCCTACATCGGCGGCTCCCAGACCAACTCGATCCTCGAGCTCACGCTCGGCTACAACGGATTCGGCCGGCTGACCGGCAACGAGACCGGCTCCGTCGGCGGTGGCGCCGGCGGTGCCGGTGGTGCCGGCGGCGGCGGCTGGGGCTCGACCGGCATCCTGCGGCTCTTCGACTCCGAGATCGGCGGCCAGATCGCGTGGCTGCTGCCGGCGTCGCTGGTGCTGCTCGGGGCGGGACTGTGGTTCACCCGCCGGCACCCGCGCACCGACCTGGTCCGGGCCGGGTTCGTGGTCTGGGGCGCGTGGCTGCTGGTCACCGGTCTGACCTTCAGCTTCATGGCCGGCATCTTCCACGCCTACTACACGGTCGCGCTCGCCCCGGCGATCGCCGCCCTCGTCGGCACCGGCGCCTGGCTGCTCTGGGAGCGCCGCGACTCGCTGCTGGCGATGGGCATCGCATCCGGCGCCGTCTCCCTCACCTCGGTCCTCGGCTACGCGCTGCTCGACCGCACCTCCGACTTCCTGCCCTGGCTGAAGTACCTCGTGCTGGTGGCCGGGCTCTGCTCCGCCCTGCTGCTGGCGGCCGTGACGTTCTTCCCCCGCCCGTTCGCCCTGGCGATCGGCGCGGCCGCCCTCGTGGCCACCTTGGCCGGCCCGGCGGCGTACGCGGTCGACACCGCCGTCACGCCGCACACCGGCTCGATCCCGAGCGCCGGCCCCAGCACCGGGCAGGGCGGACCCGGCGGCGGTGGCACGCGCGGCAACCCGCCGACGATGCCCGGTCAGACCCAGGGCCAGACCCAGGGCGGCACGACCACGCAGGGCGGCACGACGGGTGGCCTGCTCTCCGGCAGCCAGTCGACGACCGAGATCACGGCGCTGCTCCAGCAGGACGCCACATCGTACGACTGGGTGGCGGCAGCGGTCGGCTCCAACTCGGCGGCCGGCTACCAGCTCGCCTCGCAGGAGCCGGTGATGGCGATCGGTGGGTTCAACGGCAGCGACCCGAGCCCGACGCTCGCCCAGTTCAAGGCGTGGGTCGCCGAGGGCCGGATCCACTACTTCATCGCCAGCGGTGGTGGGATCGGCGGCGGCGGCGGACCGAGTGCCGGCGGCGGCTCGAGCACCGACATCGCGAGCTGGGTCACGGACAGCTACACCGCCACGACCGTGGACGGGGTCACCCTCTACGACCTGAGCGGTTCATGAGCGCCGAACCGGCGATCGAGACCGCCGTGGCGACCCTCGACGTGGTGATCCCGGTGTTCAACGAGGAGGCCGACCTGGCCGCATCGGTCGAACGGGTGGTGGCACACCTGCGCACGCTCCCCTGGTCGTTCCGGGTGACGATCGCCGACAACGCGAGCACCGACGGCACCGTCGTCATCGCCCGCCGCCTGGACCACGCGTACGACGAGGTGCACGTGGTGCACCTGGCCGAGAAGGGGCGCGGACGAGCCCTGCGCAAGGTGTGGACCGGGTCGGACTCGCCGGTGCTCGTCTACATGGACGTGGACCTGTCGACGGACCTCAACGCGCTGCTGCCGCTGGTGGCGCCGATCCTGAGTGGGCACTCCGACCTCGCGATCGGCAGCCGGCTGCGGCACGGCTCCCGGGTCTCCCGTGGTCCGAAGCGCGAACTGATCTCACGCTGCTACAACCTGCTGGTGAGGGGCACGCTGCGCACCCGGTTCTCCGACGCGCAGTGCGGCTTCAAGGCCATCCGCTCCGACGTGGCCCGCCAGGTTCTCCCCCTGGTGGAGGACAACGCCTGGTTCTTCGACACGGAGCTGCTGGTCGTGGCCGAGCGGGCGGGACTGCGCATCCACGAGGTGCCGGTGGACTGGGTCGACGACCCGGACAGCCGGGTCGACATCGTGCGCACCGCCGTCGACGACGTGCGCGGCATCGCGCGCCTCGGCCGCAACCTGCTGTTGGGCCGGATCCCGCTGCACGTGGTCTCCGAGAGGTTGGGACGTGCCAGCGCCGACGCGGGTGGTGGCCGGCTCGGCATGCAGCTGGTGATGTTCGCGCTGGTCGGTGTCGCCTCCACCGTGGCGTACGGCCTGCTCTACCTCTGGTTCCGCGGTGCGGTCACCGCGCAGGCTGCCAACCTGCTGGCGCTGCTGGTGACCGCTGTCGCCAACACGGCGGCGAACCGCCGGTTCACGTTCGGCGTCACCGGGCCCAGGCACGCGGTTCGGCACCAGGCGCAGGGGCTGGCCATCCTCCTCGCCGGGCTCGCCGTCACCAGCGGCGCGCTGTGGCTGCTCGAGGTTGGTCAGGCGGGTGCGCATCCCGGGCTCGAGGTCGCGGTGCTGACGGTGGCCAACCTGTTCGTGACGGTCATGCGGTTCCTGCTGATGCGCGCCTGGGTCTTCACCCGCCGCCCGGTTCACCCGGTTATCGGTCCTTAACTGGGCACCCGTTGGGGTGTTGGCGGGGGTGTCCGCGGGTAGAACACTCGAAAGGTCGCGCACGGAGACTCGGAGGGAGTCAATCAACATGGCAACACTTCTCTGGCTTATCGCGGTGGTCCTGGTGATCGCCGGCATCGTGGTGGCGATCCGCGGGCAGATCCTCTACGGCATCGTCCTGATCGTCGTCGGCCTGCTCGTCGGGCCCGGAGGCGTCAGCATCTTCACCTGATTCTCTGGCGGAAACGTCAACGTGGGTCCTGGCCGTCCGGCCAGGGCCCACGTGCCGTCTCAGGACCGCGTGATCGGCGGGTTCAGCGCCGTCGCAGGGCCGGCCCGGAACAGCCGCGCGGGACGCCCGGCTCCTCCCTCGCGTCGCTCCCCCGACTCCTCCACGAAGCCGACGGTGCCGCTGACCACCTTGCGGTGGAAGTTCCCCGGGTCGAGCTCGCTCCCCCAGATCACGTCGTAGACCTCGCGAAGCTCGGTGATCGTGAACAGGTCCGGCACGAAACGCGTCGCGAGGTTCGTGTACTCCAGCATCGACCGTGCCCGCTCCACGCCGTCGGCCAGGATCCGCCCGTGGTCGAACGCCAGCGCCCTCGGCCGCAGCAGGCTTTCCACCGGGCGCCAGTCGGCGTCGGCCGCGTCCGACCCGGCCTGCGCCTCGGGCGCCCAGGGGATCACCGCGAGGTGGGCCACGCTGACCGTGCGTCCACGCGGGTCGCGTCTCGGCGCGCCGTACGTCGCCAACTGCTCGAGCGCGTCCACCCGGACGCCGGTCTCCTCGGAGAGCTCGCGGGTCGCGGCGGGGGCGAGGTCCTCGTCGACCTGCACGAACCCACCCGGCAGCGCCCAGCGTCCCCGGTGCGGCGCCTCGCCACGACGTACGACGAGCGCACACAGCGCGTCGGAGCGGATCGTCAGCGCGACCACGTCGACCGTGACGGAGAAGATCGGGTAGTCGCTGGTGTACACCACGCGCACAGCCTACAGTTCGTTCTTGTCAGATGAACACTATCGGGGGTGGACCGTGCACCTGGACGAAGCCCAGCGTGACCGTGCGGCCGGCGTGCTGCTCGGCCAGGCTGCCGGAGACGCCCTGGGCGTCCCCTACGAGTTCGGGCAGCCACCCCACCTCGGAGAGCAGGCCGAGATGCTCGGTGGAGGCCTCGGCAACTTCGAGCCCGGCGAGTGGAGCGACGACACGGCGATGGCGATGTGCATCGCCGATGTCACCGCGGCCGGCTTCGACCCGGCGACGCTGGAGGGGCTGGACGCGATCGCGCGCAACTTCCTGGTCTGGATGGCCGACGACCCGGCCGACGTCGGGATCCAGACGTCCGCGGTCCTGCGCCGCACCCGCGCCGAGCTCCTGGGGCCGGGTGGCACACCGGGCACCGTGATGGCTCACGAGGCACAGGTCTACGCGGTCGAGAACCCGCACAGCGCCGGCAACGGCGCGCTGATGCGCACTGCGGTGGTGGCACTGGCCGCGCTCGACGACCGCGCCCGAGCGGCTCGGGCTGCTCGGCGCGTGGCGGCCCTGACCCACGCCGACCCGACGGCCGGCGACTCGTGCGTGCTCTGGACCGAGGCGGTGCGGGTCGCCGTGCTGGAGGCTCGCGTCGACGTGGCGGCGGGGCTCGACCTGGTGCCGCCCTCCCGCCGCGACCAGTGGGCCACCTGGCTGGACGAGGCCCGCGGTGCCGCCCGGGGCGAGCTGCCCGGTGGCAGGTTCAACCCCAACGGCTACACCGTGACCGCGCTCCAGGCGGCGGCAGCGGCCGTGCTCGGCACTCCCGAGGACGGCCCGGAGACACTGGCGAGCGCCCTGCACGCGGCGGTGCGGATCGGCAACGACACCGACACCGTCGCCGCGATCGCCGGCGGCCTGCTCGGCGCGCGGTGGGGTGCCTCGGCGGTCCCGGCGCCGTGGCGCGACGACGTGCACGGCTGGTCGCCCGGAGGTACGGCGAGCGCACGCGAGCTGGTCGACCTCGCGGTGCGGACCGCGGCCGGCTAACGGGCGGAGTCGAGCGCGCCGAACAGTGCGCCGGTCAGTGCGGCGAGCAGCTCGTCCTTGCTCATCCCGTGCGGGTCGGCGGACCACTCGGTCACCAGGGTCTCCGCCAGTGAGCTCCAGCCGCGCACCATCAGCCGGGCGGCCGGGGTGTCGCGGACGTCCGGCGCGGTGCCACCGACGTCGTCAGCGTGCTCGGCTCCGCCGACCTGGAACAGGCGCTCGGTGAGCTGGGTACGGGCTTCCTCGTAGATCTCCCGCAGCACCGGATCGGCGCCCGCGGCCGCCCGCACCAGGGACACGTAGCCGGGGCGGTTGGCGACCACGTAGTCGACGTACGCCTCGAGGGAGCGGGTCAGCACGCCGACCAGGTCGTCGCCGTCGTCGGGAGCGGTGACCGAGATCAGGTCGTCTGCGGCCTGCCGGACGACGGCACGGTGGAAGCTCTGGAGGTTGACGAAGTAGTGGTAGAGCAGGCCGCGGGAGATCCCCGCCTCCTCGGCGAGCACCTCTATCGTCACCTCCTCGAGCGAGTACGACGAGAGCAGCTCCACCCCCAGGTCGAGCAGCTGGGCGCGCCGCGACTCGGGTGACATCCGCACGCGGGTTCGGGTCGGGGCCATGTGGCGCATCTTACTGAACAAGTGTCAACACGCTGTTGACGTTCGTTCAACAACTGCCTAGGTTCGAGGACATGGCCACACTCCCCGCTCATGTCAGGGTCCTCGTGGTGGGGGCCGGGTTCGCCGGCCTCGGCACCGCGATCAAGCTCCAGGAGTCCGGCATCACCGACTTCCTGGTCGTCGACAAGGGCGATGACGTCGGCGGCACCTGGCGCGACAACACCTACCCCGGCGCCGCCTGCGACGTCCCCAGCCAGCTCTACAGCTTCTCCTTCGCGCCGAACCCGGACTGGTCGCGCTCGTTCTCGCCGCAGCCGGAGATCCAGCAGTACCTGCAGCGGGTGGCCCGAAGGTCCGGCACCCTCGACCGGTTCCGGTTCCGCACGTCGGTGGACGGCGCGGCCTGGGACGAGGAGGACCAGGTGTGGACGGTGAGCACCTCGGCCGGCGTCGTACGAGCGGACGTGCTGGTCACCGGGTCCGGCGGCCTCTCCGAGCCCAGGCTGCCCGAGATCGCGGGCATCGACAGCTTCGCCGGGGAGACCTTCCACTCCTCGCGCTGGAACCACGACTACGACCTGACCGGCAAGCGGGTGGCGATCATCGGCACCGGCGCCTCGGCAATCCAGATCGTGCCGTCGATCGCGGAGCAGGTCGGTCACCTCGACGTCTACCAGCGCACCGCACCGTGGGTGATGCCGCGCAGCGACCGCGCGTACACGACGATCGAGAAGCTCGGCTTCCGCTTCGTGCCGGGGCTGCAGCGCCTCTACCGCACCGGCATCTACTGGGGTCGCGAGAGCTATGTGCCGGCGTTCACCTGGATGCCCAACCTCGCTGCGCCGGCCGAGAAGATCGCCGCCAAGCACGTCACCGGCGCGATCCGCGACCCGGAGCTCCGGGCGAAGGCGACACCCGGCTACCGGCTCGGCTGCAAGCGGGTGCTGATCTCCAACGACTACTACCCCGCCCTCGACCGGGACGACGTCGACCTGGTCACGGACGGGATCTCCGAGATCACCCCGACCGGGATCACGACCACCGACGGCACCCATCGCGAGATCGACGTGCTGATCGTGGCCACCGGCTTCCACACGACCGACCAGCCGATCGCGCACCAGATCAAGGGCCGCGACGGACGCACCCTCGCCGACGCGTGGCGCGAGACCGGGATGATGGCCTACAAGGGCACCACGGTCGTCGGGTTCCCGAACCTGTTCCAGATCGTCGGCCCCAACACCGGCCTCGGCCACTCGAGCATGGTGTTCGTGATCGAGTCGCAGATCGCCTACATCCTCAGCGCCCTGCGCACCATGGGTGAGCGCGGCCTGGCGGCGGTCGAGCCGAAGCCGGAGGCACTCGCGTCCTGGAACCGTGCCCTGCACAAGCGGATGGAACGCACCGTGTGGAGCACCGGCGGCTGCTCGAGCTGGTACCTCGACGAGCACGGCCGCAACACCACGCTGTGGCCGCGCAGTACCGTCACGATGCGGCGCCGGCTGGCCAGCTTCGACCCCGACGCCTACGACGTCACCACCCCGAAGGAGACCGTCGCATGAAGACGCTCGACAACAAGGTCGTCGTGATCACCGGAGCCGGCTCCGGCATCGGTCGCGCGGTCAGCCTCGACGTCGCCGCCCGCGGTGCCCTCGTGGCCGTCTCGGACTGGAACGAGACCGGACTCGCCGAGACCGTCGAGCTGCTCAAGAACGCCGGCGCGCGCGAGGTGCGCTCCGACGTGCTCGACGTCAGCGACCGGGCCGCGTTCGCGTCGTACGCACTGGCGGTGCAGGACCAGTTCGGCCGGGTCAACGTGGTCGTCAACAACGCCGGCGTCTCGCACACGGGCCCGATCACCGAGATGGAGTACGACGACTTCGACTGGCTGATGGGCGTGAACTTCTGGGGGGTCGTGCACGGCACCAAGGAGTTCCTGCCGCACCTGATCGCGTCCGGCGACGGACACCTCGTCAACATCTCCTCGCTGTTCGGGCTGATCTCCGTGCCCGGCTCCGCGACGTACAACGCCTCGAAGTACGCGGTCCGCGGCTTCACCGAAGCGGTGCGCGAGGACATGCTGCTGGCCAGGCACCCGGTCGGCGTCACCTGCGTGCACCCCGGCGGGATCAAGACCGGCATCGTCCGTAACGGCCGCGTCACCTCCGGCGAAAGCCACGCCAACGTGACCGAGACCTTCGACACCAAGCTGGCCAAGATGACCCCCGAGCGGGCCGCCGAGATCATCGTCAAGGCCGTGCTGACGGACAAGCCCCGCCAGCTGGTCGGCCTCGACGCCCACCTGCTGCACCACTTCGCCCGCCTCACCGGCGCCCGCTACCAGGACGTGATCGTGCGCGTCGGGCAGCGGCTGATGCCGAAGCGCCCGTAGGGCGCCGGAAAATACCACGTTCACGATGGTAACTGGCCGCTCCGCCACGCGAGATCTGCATGGCGAAGCGGCGAATTCTCGTGTGGAGCACGAGCACCAAGCCCTCAAGCGGCCTGCACGGAGCAGGCGCTTGATGCGAGCCGCCGTCTCGTCGATACACGCGCAAGGTCGGGCCAGATGACGCGGACGAAGCCCCACTCGCGTGATCTCGCGGATCCGGTCCTCGCGCTGCTTCTCCGCGAGGACGACGTCGGTCACCGACTGTCCGGGCTTGAAGCTCCGCAGGTACTTCCCGCGACCGTCGAACTCTCCGAGGAGGCCGTGCGCCGGCCACGCGAAGATCCGTGCGGCCGACGAGGCGGCCATCGACATCGTACACCTCGTACTGCAGCTCCGGCTTCGGCGAGCCCGCAGCGCCAGCACAAGTGCCGCGTGCGCGTCTCGCCGGGCGACTCCGCACGCCCATCGGCAAGGCGGACGACGAGCCGGACCGGTCGCATGCCGGGCCACTGGTGCAGTCGCTCGTATGAAGGTCGCGAGCATCGTCGGCCGCGTGAACTGCTCGAGGTTCAGTGCGTGGTCGGCCGAGACGAGGCCGGAGACGACCGGCGCCAAGCTGGCGTGCTCGACACCGCGCTGGTTGGCGTGGAGACGAGGCTGTCCGGACGGCAGTCGTCACGACATGTCGAGATCCGAGGGAACCGACGTGGTGCCTGACCCCGGCGCAGGCACGACCAGTGCATGCCGTCCAGGCGGGTGACATGGACGTGCGACAGGTCAGCACCCCACACCGCGATGCCCTGGACGACGAGGGCGGACGTGTGAGTCAGGGCGACCTGGCCTGGCATCACGCGTGCCACGGCGACGGCCCGGAGCCGGTGGCTTCTCGACCTCCGAGGCAGACGCCCACTGGTCCGTGCGTGGTGTAGGCGCCATGCCGCACACGGTGAAGGACACCGGCACGAAGGAGGCATAGATGTCCTTGTCCGTCGCCCCGAGCTCCAGCATCTCGCGTCGCAAGGCAATGCCGGTGTCGCGTATCAGCTGCAGGAGTGGGTCCATGAGGACACGATGGTGGAGCTCACCGTGATCGGGTCTGCGCAGTCCGACCGGACGGTGCTGATAGCAGCCCCGGGGCCACATGGGCTGTGCACGCAGCTGTGGCGTCGTACTTCGCCACTCGAACTTGCCGCTTCCCACGTCAGATTGCACTGGTGGAGCGGCCAGGATTACCACGTGAACGTGGTAATTCCACCCCCTACCCTGTCCCTCATGCGCGAGGTCCGGGTCGAGAGCCGCAAGTGGCCCGACGACCAGCACTGGGAGTTCGACGCGGTGCGACTCGGGGCGGACGCGTTCGGGGTGTGGCTCGGGATCGCGGGAGGGACCCCGATGAGTCGGCCGGGGGCAACGCTCGTGGCGGCGGCGGACCACGTGACTCTGGCGCCGTACGACGACTGGTACCTCGCGACCTTCTACGGCGGGGATCCGCAGCGGCCCTTCGACGTGTACGTCGACATCGCGACGCCCGCGGTCTGGCACGACGAGACCCGGGTGTGCGCGGTCGACCTCGACCTCGACGTGATCCGCGGGACGACCGGGCGGGTCTGGGTCGACGACGAGGACGAGTTCGCGGAGCACCGGGTCTCGCTGGGCTACCCGGCCGACGTGGTGGCGGAGGCGACGGCGTCCTGCGACCGGGTCGCCGCTGCCGTCCGCGACGGGCTGCCGCCGTTCGACCCGGTCACCTCCCAGGATTGGCTGGCCCGGTTCCGACGCGGCGCGACCTGACCCCGCTCCCGGCACACCGGCTGTGGAACGATCGGGCGATGGGCATCGACTTCGCCGCCTCCGCCGGCCCGACGCTCGGCGTCGAGTGGGAGTTCGGGCTGGTCGACAAGACCTCGCGTGACCTGGTGAACGCCTCCCGCGAGGTGTTCGACGCCTTCGCCGCGACGTACGGCGAGGACCCGCACCTGCACCACGAGCTGCTGCGCAACACGATCGAGGTCACCACCGGCATCTGCACCACGACCGCCGAGGCGATGGAGCAGCTGGCCGAGCACATCGAGCTGGTGCGCCCGATCACCGACGACCTCGGCGTCGACCTCTACAGCGCCGGCACGCACCCGTTCGCGGAGTGGTCGCAGCAGATCCTGACCGAGGGGCCGCGCTACGAGGAGCTGATCGCCCGCACCCAGTGGTGGGGTCGGCAGATGCTGATCTGGGGCGTCCACATGCACGTCGGGCTCCGGCACCGCGACCACGTGCTGCCGATCCTCAGCTCGCTGCTCAACCAGTTCCCGCACCTGCAGGCGCTCTCAGCGTCGTCACCGGTGTGGGCGGGCCTGGACACCGGCTACGCCAGCAACCGGGCGATGATGTTCCAGCAGCTGCCGACGGCCGGGCTGCCGTTCCAGTTCCAGACCTGGGCGGAGTTCGAGGGGTACGCCGCCGACCTGCTCACCACGGGCGTGATCGACCAGGTCAACGAGATCCGCTGGGACGTCCGCCCGTCACCGAAGCTCGGCACGATCGAGGTCCGGATCTGCGACGGCGTCTCCACGATGGCCGAGATGGAGGCGCTGGTCGCCTTCACCCACTGCCTCGTCGTCGACCTCGAGCAGCGGCTGGACGCGGGCGAGACGCTGCCGTCGATGCCGCCGTGGCACGTGCAGGAGAACAAGTGGCGCAGCGCTCGCTACGGGCTGGACGCGTGGATCATCCTCGACGACCGGTCCGAGGAGCGGTTGCTGCTCGACGACCTCGGCGACCTCCTCGACCGGCTGGCGCCGGTGTCCAAGCAGCTCGGCTGCGAGCGCGAGCTGGCCGCCGTGGCGGAGATCCCGCGCCGCGGCGCGTCGTACCAGCGGCAGCGGGCGGTCGCCGACGACACCGGCGGCGACCTGGTCGCGGTCGTCGACTCGGTGGTGCGGGAGCTCGTCGTCTGAGGCTCACTCCTCGGCAAGGGGCGGGATCTCGTCGGTCGCCTCGAACGGGTCCATGCCCGAGACCGCGAGCAGGTCGGCGATGATCGACCGCACCTGGGCCAGCACCACCTCGCCGGACAGGTCACCGGTGCGCTGGACCGTCGAGCTTGCCCGCCCGAGCATCACCAGCCGTTCGCGGGCCTGCTCCGCCATCCGCCCGGCGGCGAGCTCGTCGGCCACCTCGTCGGCGCAGGCCGCCAGGTCCCGGGTGAGGGTGGCGTAGCCGGTCGGGATCGGCTCGCGGCGGTAGGCGGCGACCGCCACCCGTCGTACCAGGACGCGGGTGTTGCGCAGCGCGAAGTCCATCGGCTCGACCAGCTCGGCCATCGCCCGGACCCCGCCTCGGTGCCGCACCCGGAACGGCGAGCTCGCGAGCACCGACAGGCCCTCGTCGGCGGCGTCTCGCAGCTCGCGGATCAGGGCGTCCGTCGTCCGCGCCTCCCGCAGCATCCGCACCGCGCGGTCGACGTCGCCGTCCTCGATGCTGTCGGCGGCGGCCCGGAGCAGCTCCCCGATCTTGCGTACGACGAGCGCCGCCTGCTCGCGTGGTCTCCGCAACGGCGCCCGCGGCACCACCGCAGCCGCCACCAGCGCGACCGCTCCCCCGATCAGGGCGTCGGACCACCGGGTGAAGGCCGCGCCCGGGTCGGGCAGCAGCGTGCTCACCACGATCGACTGGACGGCCGCCTGGGTGACGAAGATCTGGCCGGCGTCGAGGAGCAGCGCCGTGCTCATCGCCAGGGTCACGATCAGCGCGATCTGCCAGCCGCCACTGCCCATGACCTGGGTGATCAGGTCGCCGAGGAACACCCCCACGGCCACGCCCAGCGTCACCTCGCCGACCCGCCGCAGCCGCTGGCCGTAGCTGGTGCCGAGCGACACCACGGCCGCGATCGGAGCGAAGAACGGCCGGTCGTGCCCGACCAGGTCGGCCGCCACGAACCAGGCGACACCGGCGGCGACCGCGCACTGGCCCACCTGCCACGACTTCATCCGGAGCCGCCCGGCGCGCTGCGCCAGGGACGTCCGCGAGCGCGACAGCGCCAGGTCGAACGAGGAGGGGTGGTTCACGGGCGACGGCTAGCGGGTCTTCTTCGCACCGCGACCGTGCAGCACCTTGATCAGCCGGGTGAGCTGCTTGTCCTGCTTGGCCGTGCGTGTGAACGAGGTGAGGTTCATCATCGGCTTGAACCGCTGCCGCGCGATCGCGTGCGCGTAGCTGAACTCGCGCAGCCCGTCGGGGCCGTGGATCCGGCCGAACCCCGAGTCGCCGACACCACCGAACGGCAGCGACGGGATGGCGGCGAACGTGATCACGCCGTTGACCGCGGTCATCCCGGACCGGATCCGCTCGGCGATCTCCATCCCCCGGTCCTTGGAGAACACCGTCGAGCCGAGCCCGTAGCGCGTCGCGTTGGTGCGTTCGACCGCCTCGTCCATGTCGCGCACCCGGGTCACCGTCACCGTCGGGCCGAAGGTCTCCTCCTGCACCGCCGTCGAGTCCTCGGGTACGTCGACCAGGATCGTCGGCTGCACGAACCGCTCCCCGACCGCGTCTGGACCGCCGAGCACCGCCTTGCCGCCCTTGGCGATCGCATCGGCGATGTGCGAGCGGATCACGTCCAGCTGCTTGGGCATCGTGATCGGGCCGATCGGCGAGCCCGGGGAGTCGTCGGCACGCAGGTCCCTGGCCTTGTCGACGAGCGCGGCCAGGAAGTCGTCGTACACCCGCTCGTGGACGTAGACCCGCTCCACGCCGGTGCAGGTCTGGCCGGCGTTGCTGCAGGCACCCCAGATCGCGGCGTCGGCGGCCGCGTCGAGATCGGCGTCGTCGTCGACGAGGACGGCGTCCTTGCCACCGGCCTCGATCACCACCGGCGTCAGGGTCTCCGCGCACGCCGCCATCACGCGCTTGCCGGTCTCGGTGGAGCCCGTGAACGCGATCTTGTCCACCCCGGCCCGGCACAGGGCGGCACCGGTCTCGCCGAGGCCGGTGACCACCTGGAACACCGGCTGCTCGACCACCTCGGCGAACCTGTCGGCAAGCCAGGTGCCGACGCCGGGGCTGTACTCGCTGGGCTTGAACACCACGGCGTTGCCGGCCGCGAGGGCGTAGGCGATCGAACCCATCGGGGTGAACACGGGGTAGTTCCACGGGCCGATCACGCCGACCACACCGAGCGGCCGGTAGCCGACGGTGGCGGCCTGGTTGGACATCACCAGCCCGGGCATGACGTTGCGCCGCTTGAGCACCTTCTCCGCGTGTCCGGCGGCCCAGGCCACGTGGTCGACGGCGAGCGCCGCCTCCAGCACACCGTCAGCGTGCGGCTTGCCCATCTCGTGGTGCATGACGTCGGCGAGCTCGTCGATCCGTTGCGCGAGCACGGCCTTCCAGGCGCCGAGCCGCTCGGCGCGCGCGTCGTACGAGAGCGCCGCCCACCAGGTGGCAGCCGTGCGTGCACGGGCGACTGCGGCACGCACCTCCTCCTCGCTGTGCACGGGATGCGTGCTGGCCACGGCGCCCGTGGTGGGGTCGAGGGAGTCGAACGTGCGGACCTCGGTGGTCGTCATGCGCCGAACCTACTCCCGGGTCACCGGTGGGTTTCGCTTCCGGTGGAAACACGCGAGGATCACCACGTGCCGACCCCTATCGATCCCACCTCCGTCGGGTTCCTGCTCGCCGAGAACCGCACCATGCCGATGCACGTGGCCGGCCTCCAGCTGTTCGAGAAGCCGGAGGGCGCGCCGCGCGACTACGTACGGCGCATCTACCAGCAGATGCTGGACGTCGACGAGATCGCGCCGCTCTACCTCAAGCACCCGGTGCGCTCGGTGCGGACCGCCGGGCAGTACGTCTGGGCCGATGACCAGGAGTTCGACATCGAGCACCACGTCCGGCACAGCGCGCTGCCCAAGCCGGGCCGGGTCCGCGAGCTGCTCGAGCTCTGCTCCCGGCTACACGGCACCCGGCTGGCGCGCGAGCGTCCGCTGTGGGAGGCACACATGATCGAGGGCCTGCGCGACGGCCGGATCGCGATGTACACCAAGATCCACCACGCGCTGGTCGACGGCGTCTCCGCGATGCGGCTGCTGCAGAGCGTGCTCAGCACCGACCCGGACAAGGACGACCTGCCGCCGCCGTGGGCCGCACGTCCTGCCTCCGCGAAGGCGGAGCGCACCCGCGACGAGGCCGAGCACTCGTTGGCCAACGTGCCGATGGAGGCGATGCGCACCGCGATGGGCCTCACGGCCGACGCTGCCGGGATGCCCGCGGCGCTGGTGAAGACCCTGACGAAGGGGCTGCGCAACGAGACCTCCGCGGTCTCGCTGCACGCGCCGCGCACCATGTTCAACACCACGATCACCGGCTCGCGGCGCTTCGCGGCCCAGGGCTGGCCGATGGAGCGGTTGAAGGGCATCTCGAAGGCCAGTGGCACGACCCTCAACGACGTGGTGCTCGCGATGTGCAGCGGCGCCGTCCGGGCCTACCTCGAGGACCACGGCGCCCTGCCCGACGCCACGCTGATCTCGATGGTGCCGGTCGGGCTGCACGCCAAGAGCGCCGGCAGCGCCTCCGACAAGGGCGGCAACGCCGTCGGCGCCGTCATGGTCAAGCTCGGCACCGACCTGGCCGACCCGGCCCAACGGCTCAAGCAGATCCACCGCTCGATGCTCGACGGCAAGCAGGCGCTCGGCTCGATGACGCCGTTGCAGATCCTGGCGATGAGCGCGATCGGCCAGGCTCCGGCGATCATCACCCCGATGCTGCGGCTCCACGGCATCGTGCGCCCGCCGTACAACCTGATCATCAGCAACGTGCCCGGCCCCAAGAAGCCGCTCTACATGAACGGCGCCAAGATGGTCGGCACCTACCCGATGTCGATCCCGATCCAGGGCATGGCGCTGAACATCACGTGCAACAGCTACGTCGACGACATGGAGTTCGGCCTCATCGGCTGCCGGCGCACCGTGCCGCACCTGCAGCGGCTCCTGACCCACCTCGACAACGAGGTGTCGGCGCTCGAGAAGGCCACCGGGGTGGCCTGAGCGGGCCTGGATCCAGCAGGCTCAGGCGGCGCTGGCGACCACGGTGCCCGCAGGAACGGGGGCGATCGAGGAGATCTCCTCGGCCAGCCGCCTCTCCTCGACGGCCACCGACGCGCTGACCTCACGGAGGACCTCGGACAGGCGCAGGTCGAGGGCGGCGCACAGCGCGGCCAGCAGCTCCGACGAGGCTTCCTTGTGTCCGCGCTCGATCTCCGAGATGTAGCCCAGGCTCACCCGGGCATCGGCGGACAGCTCGCGCAGCGTCATCCCCTGCCGGATCCGCTCAGCCCGCAGCACGCCCCCGAGGTTGTCTCGAAACAGCACCATGCGCGGCCTTCCTTCCAGATCCGTCTCGTCCAACGCTACCGGGCGACTCTATCTTCCCGATCCGACACCCCTGGGCTGCTCACTCGAGCTCGTCGTCCAGCCCCTGCTCGATCGCGTAGCGCACCAGCTGCACCCGGTTGTGCAGCTGCAGCTTGCGCAGTGTGTTCTGCACGTGGTTCTGGACGGTCCGGTGCGAGAGGAACAACCGCTCGGCGATCTGCTTGTAGGACATCCCCTTCGCGACCAGCCGGAGCACCTCGGTCTCCCGCTCGGTCAGCCGCGGCGTGTCCGGCTGGTCCGGCGCGGGCGGGGCGTCGGACAGCCGGCGGTACTCCCCCAGCACCAGTCCGGCCAGGCCAGCCGTGAACACGGTGTCGCCCTCCGCCACCCGCAGCAACGCGGCGAGCAGCTCGGAGCGGGAGGCGGACTTCACCAGGTAGCCGGTCGCGCCCGCCTTCACCGCGTCGAGCACGTCCTGCTGCTCACCGGACGCGGACAGGATCAGCACGCGTACGGCGGGGTTGTCGCGCACCATCGACGCGGTCACCTCGACGCCGTTCGGGGCCGGGATCTGGAGGTCGAGCACCACCACGTCGGGACGGGCCGCCGGGAACCGGGCCAGCGCCTCGGTGCCGGTGCCGGCCGTCGCCACCACGCGCAGCCCGGACTCCTCCAGGTCGCGCGCGACACCCTCGCGCCACATCGGGTGGTCGTCGACCACCATCACCCGGATCTCGCGCTGCCCGGCGTCCTGATCGGTCATCGCCGCCGCCCCTTCTTCGGGATCGTGAACTCCCACTCGGTGCCCTGCCCGGGAGCGGAGGTGAGGGTCGCGGTGCCGCCCAGGCCCTCGACCCGCCCACGGATCGACTCGGAGACCCCGAGCCGTCCCTCGCTGACCGCCTCGTCCAGCCGGCCACCCGGAATGCCGGGGCCGTCGTCGCGCACCGACAGGGTGACCTCGTCGCCGAGATCCTCCAGCAGCACCCAGGCCCGGGCGTCGCTGCCGACGTGGTCGGAGACGTTGTGCAGGCACGCGCGCACCAGCGCGACCGCCTCCTCGGCGACCGCACCGTCGACCTCCACCGGTGTGCCCGGCACCGCGACCTCCACCCGCGGGGACGTGCGCGCCTGCAGGCCGGTCACCAGGGCACCGAGGTCGCGCTCCCCCGGGCCGGTGCTGGTCCACGACGCCTCCTGGGTCTGCACGAGCGCCCGGAGCGCCACCTCCTGCTCCCCCGCCAGCCGGCCCAGCTCGGCGGCCTCGCCGCCGAGCTCGGTGCCCCGGCGCTGCACCAGCGCCAGCACCTGGAGCACACCGTCGTGCACGACCCGGGCAAGCCGCGCCCGCTCGCCCGCGGCTGCTGCGGCACGTTCGGCACGATCGCGGTCGCGCGCCATCTGCTGGAGCAGGCCGGACAGGAAGCCGACGATCGGCCCGCCGAGCATCAGCAGGAAGATGTTGCCGTAGTTGGTCTGTGTGATCGACGGACGGACCACGAGGTCGGCGAACGACACCAGGACCGCCGCCACCACGCCGCCCTGCCAACGCCAGTGGATCGCCCAGGCGAGCACCGCGCTCATCACCCAGAAGCCAGGCAGCGTGGCCTGCAGGTCGTCGCCCTTGACGTACGGCGAGGCCGCGATCGCGGCCAGCGCGACGACCAGGTCGGTCACCAGCAGCGGAGCCCGACGGCGCTCCGGGGCGTCGTACGCCCAGGTGGCCACCGCCGTCCAGACCGCCATCGCGGCGAGCACGGCGAACGCGGCCCACGGGTGGTCGAGGGAGTCCCGGCGGTACCAGGCGAGCCCGATCGCGTTGACGAGCACCACGACACGCAGCACCGCCAGGGCGCGGTACATCGTGTTCTCGACCGCCCAGGAGACCGGGTCGGCCGTCACCGGCTTGGTCACCCGCTCAGGATGCCTTGGACTCGGGGGCGTCCTCGGCTGCCGCGCCCTTGTCCCTCTTCGCCGCTTCCCTGGCCGATTCCTTCGCCCTCGTCGCGTACATGTCGACGTACTCCTGGCCGGAGAGCTGCATGATCTCGTACATGATCTCGTCGGTGATCGACCGCAGGATGTAACGGTCGTTCTCCAGGCCCTCGTAGCGGGAGAAGTCCAGCGGCTCACCGAAGCGGACGACGGGCCGGATCACCCGGCCGAACTTCTTGCCGGGAGGCGCGACCACGTCGGTGCCGACCACGGCGACCGGGATCACCTTCGCGCCGGTCTCCAGCGCCAGGCGGGCGACACCGGTCTTGCCGCGGTAGAGCTTGCCGTCGTGGGAGCGCGTGCCCTCGGGGTAGATGCCGAACAGCTCGCCCGAGTCGAGCACCTTCGTGGCCGCGCTGAGCGCACCCTCACCGGCGCCCGCACCGGAGCGGTCGATCGGGACCTGGCCGGCGCCGTAGAAGAACTTCTTCTGGAACCAGCCCTTGATCCCGGGGGTGTTGAAGTACTCGGCCTTGGCCACGAACGTCACGCGCCGGTTGAGCGTCAACGGCATGAACAGCCAGTCGGCGTAGGAGAGGTGGTTGCTGGCCAGGATCGCGGCCCCCTCAGCGGGGACGTGGTCGCCACCCTCGGTGTGCGGTCGGAACACCAGCTTGAGCAGGGGCCCCAAAGCCACCCACTTCAAGAACCAGTAGAACACCGAAAACCTCCAGACCACCCCATGACGGGTCTCCCGAACCCTAGCCCGGTTCGGCACCGCATGACACGATGCAGCCACGGGCTCGCACGTGCCCGCGTCACGCAGGCTCCCGGCCCGCACCCGACCTCTCCCCCTCCCGGAGGACCCGCAGATGGAACTGGCTCCTCTCGCCGAGCCCTTTGCGTCCGGAGGGGCTCCGCGAGCCGACGGGAAGCGGATCGGCGTCCTCCTCAGCCACGGCTTCACGGGCTCTCCCGCGTCGATGCGGCCCTGGGGCGAGCACCTCGCGGAGCTCGGCTACGCAGTGTCGGTCCCCCGGCTTCCCGGGCACGGCACGACCTGGCAGGAGATGAACCGCACGCGCTTCGCGGACTGGTACTCCGAGGTCGAGCGGTCCTTCGAGAAGCTCCGCACCGAGTGCGACGAGGTCGTGGTCGGAGGGCTGTCGATGGGGGGCGGGCTCGCGCTCTGGCTGGCCGCCAACCGCCCGCACGAGGTGGCCGGCGTGGTGCTGGTCAACGCCGCCGTCTCCAGCCAGAACAAGCAGCTCCTCGCCGTACCTCTGGTGAAGCACGTCGTGGCCGGACTCGACGGCATCGGCAACGACATCAAGAAGCCGGGCGTCTCCGAGCACGGCTACCCCAAGACCCCGCTCAAGGCGCTCCACTCGATGATGCAGGGCTGGAAGCAGGTGCGTGCCGACCTGCCCAAGGTCACGCAGCCGGTGCTGATCTTCCGCTCCCGCGAGGACCACGTCGTCGACGAGCAGTCCACCCGCAACATCCTGGCCGGGATCTCCTCGCGCGACGTGACCGAGCGGGTCCTCGAGGACAGCTACCACGTCGCCACGCTCGACAACGACGCCCCGCAGATCTTCTCCGAGTCCGCGGAGTTCATCGACCGCGTGACCGGGTGAGCCGCGATGGGACACGAGCACGACGACACCTCCGACAACGGACGCGACATCACGCCCGGGTCGCGTGACGAGGACGCCCTCTGGCGCTCGATCGTGGACAACTACGGCGACCGGGTGTCACTCGACGCGACCCCGGAGGCCGTGACCGAGGAGCCGGAGCCCGTCGCGCCCGCCGCACCTGCGCCGGCCGGACCCCGCGACGAGCACCCTGCCGACGCCCGTGACTGGCTCGACGCGTACGACGACCCGGAGGACCACTTCGTGCCCCCGGAGCCGGAGCGGGTGGCTGCCCCGGAGCCGCCGCGGCTGCTCGCGTGGGCCGGTGTCTTCGGCGTGCCCGTGGTGGTACTGGTCCTCGTCGTGCTGCGGGTGTCCCTCCCCCCTTGGGCCAGCATGCTCTGTCTGGCATGGTTCGTGGGCGGGTTCGGCTACCTGGTCGCGACGATGCGACGGGATCCCGGCCCCGACGACGACTGGGACGACGGCGCACGGCTCTGAACCGATCGCCGTTCACACGAAAGGAACGGCATTGCACCAGCAGGACGTCGAGATCACCGGACACCTGATGGACTCCGGGATCCTCTCCCAGGTCCTCAGCGACATCCGCGGCTACGGCGGCGACTACGTGATCACCAGGATCGACATCGGCCACGAGGCCGAGGACGAGTCGCACGCCGTGGTGTCGGTGTCCGCCGAGGACGACGAGGCCCTTCAGCGGCTCCTGATGCGGCTCCAGACCCGCGGTGTCAACCAGGTCGACCCCGGCCAGGCCTCGGTGTCCGTCGTCGAGCAGGACGGCGTGTTCCCCGACGGGTTCTACTCCACGACCAACCTGGTCACCCGGGTGCGGCTCGAAGGCAAGTGGGTGATCGTCGACAACCCCGAGATGGACTGTGGTCTCGTCTGCGACGACTCCGGTGACACGATCCGCTTCTACACGCTGCCGATGGCCGACGTGAAGGCCGGCATGCAGGTGGTCTGCGGCGCCGACGGGATCAGGGTCGAGCCGCCTCTCGCCAAGGCGGTGGGCGAGACCTTCGGCTTCATGGAGTCCGACGTGTCCAGCGAGAAGCCCCAGGCGGTGCTGGTGCGCCAGGTCGCCGACGGCATGCGCGAGGCGAAGGCCGCCGGCCAGAAGGTGCTCTGGGTCGGCGGCCCCGGCGTCGTCCACACCGGCGCAGCACCGGCGATGGTCGCGCTGGTCGAGGCGGGGTACGTCGACATCCTGTTCGCGGGCAACGCGCTGGCCACTCACGACATCGAGTCGTCGCTCTACGGCACCTCGCTCGGCGTCGACCTGGCGGTCGGCCGCGGAGTCGAGCACGGCCACGAGCACCACATCCGGGCCCTGAACACGATCCGCAAGTGCGGCTCCATCCGGGCCGCCGTCGACCAGGGCGTCCTGACCGGTGGCATCATGCACGCGCTGGTGACCGAGGAGAAGTCGTTCGTGCTCGTCGGCTCGGTCCGCGACGACGGCCCCCTGCCCGACGTCTACACCGACGTCCTCGACGGCCAGCGAGCGATGCGCGCGGCGCTTCCCGGCGTCGGCTTCTGCCTGATGGTCGCGACCATGCTGCACTCCGTGGCGACAGGCAACATCCTCCCCGCCTCGATCCCCCTCGTGTGCGTGGACATCAACCCGGCCACCGTCACCAAGCTCGCCGACCGGGGCTCCTCCCAGGCCCGCGGCATCGTCACCGACGTCGGCCTCTTCCTCGAGCAGCTCGCCCAGGAGCTCGTCCCGTCCTACGGACGTAGGGCGGGGTAGGGGGAATCAGGCTCGGCGGCTCGGCGATCTCCTCGGGCCGCCGCGGTCGGGTCACTACCGGCAGTCGCTGGGGTCGCCGTGTCGGCGACGGCGTCCAGTTCGGTTGCGGAGTACGCCGCCGCCACGCCGCCTTTTACGCTCCCTGCCGGCAGTGCCCCGCCCACACCGACCCGCCCACACCAGCCCTCGCAGCTCGCAGGCTGGGGGTGGTGAAAAGCAAGACATCAGCGTGCTTCGCTTCCCCACCCCCCAGCCAGCGAGAGCGAGAGTCGGGGTGCGTGGTCGGGTGGCGGCGCGGCGGCGCCGGCAGGGAGCGTAAAGGGCGGCGTGGCGGCGAAGGACTGCCCAACCCCCACGGCGGCGGTCGCCGACACGGCGACCCCAGCGACTGCCGGGGGTGCCGCGACGCCGCCGGACCGAGGAGACCCTCGAGCCACCGAAGCCTGATCCCCCCTCACAACACCAACTCCGCAAGAACCCCTCGGTGGTCGCTCGCAGCCGCCTGCAGCGCAGCCGGGACCCCCGGGTCCCCGTGCGAGAGCACGTCCGCTCTCCCCCGCACCAGCAACGCGTCGATCCGCGCGGTGGGGGCCTCGGCGGGGAACGTGCGCCAGGTCCGGGCGCCGTGGTCGGCGAAGCCGTGCCCGACCAGCTCCTGCCAGGCCGCACCCTGGGGGGTCTCGTTGAGGTCGCCGGCGACCACCACCGGGCCTCGGAGCGTCGCCGCGTGGTGCAGAACCTCGGTCACCTCGCGCTGACGCCGGGCGGGGTCGAGGGAGAGGTGGCAGGAGACCACGCCGACCAGCCGGCCGTGCACGCGGAGCTGCGCGGCGACGAGGCCACGCCGGGGCTGGAACCGGGGCTGCCGGAGCACCTCGGTGCGTGCCCAGCGCACCTCGACCGGGCCGCGCACGAGGAGCATGTTCGAGCCGGCGTCTCGGCCGCCGGCGACGTAGCGCATGTCCCAGAGCCCGGCCAGCCGGCGGCAGTCGCGGTGGGACAGGAACGGTCGCTTGGGTGCCTCGTTGACCAGCAGCACGTCGGGCGCGACCGAGCGCACCAGCTCGTGCAGCGGCGCTCCTCGGCGGCCGCCGAGGAGGATGTTGTAGGTCATCACCCGGACGGGGGCCACGGCGCTACCGGCCCTCCGCCGCGCCAGCCGCGAGGTCCGCGGCCCCGACCAGGCCGGCCAAGGGCCCGAGGGCGGCGACCAGGATCGGCGGCTCCTCGCGGTGACCGCTGCCGACCAACGCCTCCACGAACGTACGACGGGCAGGCTCGAGCAGCAGGTCACCCGCCGCCGAGACACCGCCGCCGACCAGCACCAGGTCGGGGTCGAACGCCGCCACCAGGTCGGCCAGCCCGACCCCGAGCCAGCGGCCCACCTCCGCGAACGCCCCCAGCGCGACGGTCTCCCGGCGTCCGGCCCGCTCGGTGATCTCGGGGCCCACCGCGGCCAGCCCGGCCTCGCGGGCGAAACGCGCCAGCGCCTTCCCGGAGCAGTACTGCTCCCAGCAGCCTGTGTGGCCGCACTCGCAGGGTCGCCCGTCGGGAACCACCCGCATGTGGCCGAACTCCCCGGCCATCCCGTTGCGGCCGGTGTGCAGCCGCCCCGCGACCAGCAGAGCGCCCCCGATGCCGGTGCCGAGCGTCACCATCAGCACGTGCTCGGCGCCCTGGGCAGCGCCGACCCGGGTCTCCCCCCAGAGAGCGGCGTTGGCGTCGTTGGCGACCAGCACGGGCAGCCCGAGCCGGGCACCGAGCCGGTCGCGGAGCGGTTCGTCACGCCAGCTCAGGTGCGGTGCGAAACGCACCCGCGCGCCGTCGGCGTCCACGAACCCGGCCGCGGCGACACCCACCGAGCCAACGTCGTGACGGGTGCGCAGCGCCTCGACCGCGTCCGCGATCAGGCCCTCGACGACGTCCGGCGCGGACGTGCGTTCGGGCGTGGCCCGGTCCTCGCGGTCGAGCAGGCGCCCGTCAGCACCCACGACGCCGGCGACGATCTTGGTGCCTCCGACGTCGACGCCGACGCGGGCAGGAAGGGCCGGGACAGAGGTCATGGTCGCTGATTATCCGGGGCGGACGGATTACCGGAAGTCGGGGCCGATATTCATACGTTTAGACCACTATCAACCGATTTCCCGAAAGCACCTTCGCGACCCGTTCCCGATCCCTACTCTCGGTCGCACCAGCGATCTGACACGAGGTGAACGGGCATGGGGGAATGGCTCCGTCGGCGACGACGCCTGCGCGAGGAGTCGGGCGCGACGGCCGTCGAGTTCGCGCTGGTCTCCGTCATCCTCTTCCCGATCATGTTCGGGATCATGCAGTACGGCATCTTCTTCAACGACTCGCTGCAGGCCCGCCAGGGCATCCGCCAGGCAACGCGCACCGCCATCGTCCAGGGAGCCACCGGCTGCACCGGGGCGACCTACTACATCCAGGTCCGGTGCCTGGTCAAGGCCCAGACCGCACCGGTGACCGGAGCCGTGGCGGTGATGATCAAGGTGCCTGACACAGGTCCGTGGGTCCAGGGCAACCGGCTGATCGTGTGCACGGAGGTCAAGTCCGCGGCCAGCAGCGTGGGCCTTCTCCCGGTCCCGAAGCACGGTGTGATCAAGTCCAAGACCCAGATGTCGATCGAGGTGGACTCACCCGCGGTGACGGGCACGCCGCCCGTTGCTGACACGTCACTGTCAGGAAGCTGGTCATGGTGCGTCTGAACAGAGTGCGTCCACGCCGGGACGAACGCGGCGTCGTCACCATCGTGGTGAGCCTGACCACCTGCCTGGTCTTCCTTGGGCTCGCTGCCCTCGTGGTCAACCTGGGCATGGCGCGCGACGGCAAGCAGGCCTCGCAGATCGCCTCCGACTCCTCCGCCCTGGCCGCGGCCAACAAGCTGTATCCCACCCTCGCGAGTGGCTCGCCCGGAACCTGCGCGAACCCCGTCGGCGGGGCGCCCCCGTGCTTCAAGGACGCGCTCAAGGCGGCGAAGGACTACGCGCTGGCCAACCTCGGCGTGCCGGCCACAGCATGGACCGGCTGCCTGCCTGCAGTCGCCAACCCGGCGGGCGGACTCACCGACACCGCTGCCAGCAACTCGTGCATCTGGTTCGACAGCTCGACCAAGCCTAAGAAGGTACGCGTCAGCATGCCGCAGAGCTCTGTCGCCGCCGGCTTCGGCAAGGTGTACGGCAAGAGCACGGTCAAGTTCCGCACCTCGGCACGGGCGATCGCCAAGAACCCGAACGTGGGGAGGTGCGCCCTGTGCTTCCTGGGCAGCGTCAGCAACGGCAACGCCGACTTCTCGGTGACCGGCGGCTCGATCGCGGTCAACGGCAACATCACCTCAGGTCCCGGCTCCATCTGGTCCGCGCCGACGTCGGGCTCGCAGATCGGCGTCGTGGGCACCACGTCCGGCGGTTCGTTCACCCCAGCGGTCACGAAGACAACCGCGTTCACCGACCCGTACGCCGACCTGGTGCTGCCCACCAAGGGCAGCCTGACCGTCAGGACCGACCCGTGCGCAGCGGCGCCCACCGGAGGCCCCGGGATCTACGGCGCCTTCTCCATCCCGAACAGCACGTGCACGCTCCAGCCCGGCCTCTACATCATCGTGGGCACCTGGGACGAGAAGAACAACTCCAACCTCATCGGCACCGGGGTCACGCTCTACTTCACCTGCGGCACGACCGCCGCGCCCCACGTGTGCCTAGCCTCGGACACGACGGCAGGCATGCTCGACGGCAAGAACGGCTTGGTGACCATCACGTCGGGCGCACCCGGCTTCGCCGACTGGGCGATCGTCTACGACCGGCTCAACCCCAAGGACATCCAACTGCAGGGCAACGGCGGCACCAGCCTCACGGGAGGCGTCTACGCGCCCAACAGCACGCTCGGGTTCAACGGCAACGCCTGCTTCGGCTTCAGGAAGGGGCCTGTGGTCGCTCTGTCCGCGACCGGGAACGGCACCAAGGGCTGTGTGACGATCACGGATGCCATCGACGCGACGCTGACCTCCAAGCGATTCCTGCCGTCCCTCGACCAGTAGCGCAGCCGGTCACGGCGCGGGTGACTGGCCGTCGTCCAGGTCGATCTTCTCGACCCCGGACGGCCGGTCGGCGCGCGGCGCCGGGGTAGCGAGCACGCCCGCAACGGCGTGCAACAGGGAGCTCGCCGCCGAGGCGAGGTGGGCCTTCACCTCGGGACTGGTCTCCCGCACCGCGTGGATGACCTGACACACCGGGCAGTAGCGGCAGTCCTCGCCGCCGGTGGCGACGTGCTCGTCGATGCCACGCACCGCCTCCGCTAACCCCTGGGCGGCCTCGCCGGCGGCGTCGGTGGAGGTGACACCCGCGTCCTTCGCCCAGCCCGAGAGCACGGTGAACAGCTTCGCGGCCTCCTCGCCGACGCTGCCGACCTCGTCGTCGGTCGGACCGCCGTTCGGGTCGGGGGGTGTCTCAGCCATGCGTCGCCTCCTGCACGATCCGGAACCGTACCTGCAACGAGCCGCCCTCGACCGAGGCACCCGCGACCTGGTGCCGCGCGAGCGCGGCCGGCAGCGCGAACAGCCGCCGGTAGGACCCGACCGTGACCACCAGCTCCTCGCCGTGCCGGGCCAGGTCGACGTCCTCGCGGGTGGCGAACGGCAGGTCGATCCGCAGCAGTGCTCCGGTGCCGGTCCGCGTGATCGTGAGCGGCCCGTCGCCGTCGGGCGTCGCCAGCGGGTCGTCGGCGCCGTACGCCGCCGCGGCGAAGGCGGCGAGCGCGTCCGGCCCGACTGGCTCCCCCGGCTGGTACGACGAGCGCCACACCGGCACCGCGGGGAACGACTCGTCCACCTCGGCGAGCACGTCACGCTGCGCGGCCACCCAGCCGGCTCGCCAGGCGTCGCCGTCGCCCTCGGGGAACACCCGGTTGGCGACCACGCCGTCGACCCGGTAGCCGTACAGCGACAGGGTCGTCAGCGAGCGGCGCGCCTCGGCGACCACCACCGTCTCCGGCGTCAGCACCAGCCGCACCGTCGCCTCGGGGCCGGACAGGATCTGCTGCACCTGGCGCAGGTCGTCGTGGAGCCGCTCGACGGCGTCGAAGACGGAGTCTCCGGGCATCGGCACGCCCGCCGCGCGCGAAAGCACCGGCCGGAACGCCTTGACCACCCGTCGCTCGACAGGGAAGACGCGTGTCATGTACCAGCCCAGCGCCTCCGGGAGCGCCAGCAGGCGCAGCGTCTCGGCCGTGGGCGCGCAGTCCACCACGATCACGTCCCAGCGGTCGCTCAGCGCGTGGGCGCGCAGCTCGAGGAGCGCCAGCACCTCCTCGGCGCCCGGGATCACGGTGAGCTCCTCCGCGGTGATCGGGTCGACCCCGGCCGCGTCGAGGACCGACATCAGGTAGCCCTGGATCTCGCCCCACGAGCGCTCGAAGCGGCGCTGCGCGTCGATCTGCTGCACCCACAGCCCCGGTTCGAGCTCGGTCGGCTCCGGTCCCAGCGGTGCCGAACCGGTCCCGAACGCGTCGCCCAGCGAGTGGGCCGCGTCGGTGGACATCACGAGGGTGCGGTGGCCGGACCGCGCCGCGAGCGTCGCCGTACCGGCGGCAGCGGTGGTCTTGCCCACGCCGCCCTTGCCGGTGAACAGGACGATGCGCACGGGACCCGGGCCGCTCAGCGGGACTCGACGCGCTTCTTCAGGCCCTTCAGCGCGGTGTCGATGATGACCTTCTCGGCCTTGCGCTTGAGCATCCCGATCATCGGGATCGACACGTCGACCGCCAGCCGGTAGGTCACCTCGGTGCTTCCCGCCTTCGGAACCAGCGTGTAGGACCCCTCCATCGCCTTCAGCATCTTGCCCTGCACCAGGTGCCAGGAGACGGACTGGTCGCCGTGCCAGTCGTAGGCCAGCGTGTAGGAGTCCTTGATCGGTGTCGCCTCGAGCTCGAAGTGCACCTGCTCGGCAACCCCGTCGCGCTCCTGCACCACCTCGACGGACTTCATGCCCTGCACCCAGGCGGGGTAGGACGGGAAGTCCGCGATCACCGCCATCACCTTCGCGGGTGCGGCGTCGACGACGATGCTCGAGGAGGTCTGGTCCGCCATGGGGGAAGGCTAGCCGACATGATCCGGTGGTTGAGGAGCGACGAAGGAGCGTCTCGAAACCCCGGCCGGATGGCTTCGAGACGGTTGCTGCGCAACCTCCTCAACCACCGAAGG
The DNA here is from genome assembly GCA_963815585.1 of uncultured Actinomycetota bacterium. Taxonomy (GTDB): domain Bacteria; phylum Actinomycetota; class Actinomycetes; order Propionibacteriales; family Nocardioidaceae; genus Marmoricola. The sequence goes on from CAWFHJ010000005.1 coordinate 209,282, forward strand.
TGGCCACCGGTAACCTGCGCTTCGACGACCGAGCCCCCCGAGGAGGACGCTGTGCGCGAGTACGCCACCCCGCTCACCGGCGATGCCGCCGCCGTCGCCGGCCCCGGCAACCTCACCGGCAACCTCACCGACGACGTGGTGCGCAATGGCGAGCAGCACGGCGACAGCGTGGCGTTCAGCCGCCGAGTGGAGGGCGCCTGGCAGGACGTCACCGCCGCGCAGTTCCTGGCCGAGGTGTGCGCCGTGGCCAAGGGCCTCGTGGCGGCCGGGCTCGAGGCCGGTGACCGCGTCGGCCTGATCTCCCGCACGCGTTACGAGTGGACCCTGCTGGACTACGCGATCTGGTTCGCGGGCGCAGCGACGGTGCCGATCTACGAGACCTCCTCGGCCGAGCAGGTCGCGTGGATCCTGTCCGACTCCGGCGCGCGAGCCGTCGTGGCCGAGACGCCTGAGCACCTGGCGCGGATCCGGGAGTGTCGTGACGGGCTCGACGAGCTGCACCACGTCTGGTCGATCGAGGGCGGCGCGGTCGACGTGCTGGGCCGGCTCGGTGCCGACATCGCCGACGCCGAGCTCGAGGCGCGTCGTACGACGGCGGGCCCGGAGGGCCTGGCCACCCTCATCTACACCTCCGGGACGACCGGACGGCCGAAGGGCTGCATGCTCACCCACGGCAACTTCCTCTTCGAGCTCGCGGTCGCCACCGAGGAGCTCGACGCGCTGTTCGCACCTGCGGAGGACGACGGGGTCGCGTCCACGCTCCTGTTCCTGCCGCTGGCGCACGTGTTCGCCCGGATCATCCAGGTCGGGTGCGTCAAGACCCGGGTCCGGATGGGCCACTCGAGCGACATCAAGAACCTGCTCGACGACTTCGCGGCCTTCGAGCCGACGTTCATCCTCGCGGTCCCCCGGGTCTTCGAGAAGGTCTTCAACACCGCGTCACAACGGGCGGTCGCCGACGGGCGCGGCAAGATCTTCGCCCGCGCGGTCGACGTGGCGATCGCCTGGTCGCGGGGGCTGGAGACCGGCAAGACCCCCTTGTCGGTGCGCGCACAGCACCGGGTCTTCGACCGGCTGGTCTACGTCCGGCTCCGCAAGGCGCTCGGTGGCCGCTGCGCCTACGCCATGTCCGGTGGGGCGCCGCTCGGCGACCGGCTGGGCCACTTCTACCGCGGGATCGGGGTCAACGTCCTCGAGGGTTACGGACTCACCGAGACCACTGCCGCACTGACCGCCAACCTGCCCGACGCCCAGAAGGTGGGCAGCGTCGGCCGCCCGCTGCCGGGCACCGCCGTCCGCGTGGCGGAGGACGGTGAGCTGCTGTTCCAGGGGGGCCAGGTCTTCGCCGGCTACTGGCACGACGACGCGGCCACCGCCGAGGCCAAGGAGTCCGACGGCTGGTTCCACACCGGCGACGTCGGCGAGGTCGACGACGAGGGCTTCGTCCGGATCACGGGGCGCAAGAAGGAGATCCTGGTGACCGCGGGCGGCAAGAACGTGGCGCCCGCGGTCCTCGAGGACCGGCTCCGCGCCCACGCGCTCGTCGACCAGTGCATCGTCGTCGGCGACGGCAAGCCGTTCATCGCGGCCCTGGTCACGATCGACCCGGAGACGTTCCCGGCCTGGGCCGAGCAGCACGGCCGGTCCGGCTCGGTCGAGGCCCTGGTCGACGACCCGGACCTGAGGGCCGAGGTCCAGGTGGCTGTCGACGACGCGAACAGGGCCGTCTCCAAGGCCGAGGCGATCCGCAAGTTCGCGATCCTCCCCACGCAGTGGACCGAGGAGGGTGGGCAGCTCACGCCCAGCCTGAAGCTCAAGCGCAACGTCGTGATGCGCGAGAGCCACGAGGACGTCGAGGCGCTGTACAGCCGCTGAGGGCGGGTGGGGGTTGTCAGGCTCGGCGGCTCATGGGTGTCCCCGGCCCGTCGCGGTCGGGGCACTACCGGCAGTCGCTTGGGTCGCCGTGTCGGCAGTGGCGTCCGCCCCCTGACGGGAGGCGGTGCCGCCACGCCTCCTTTTTACGCTCCCTGCCGGCAGTGCCTCGCCCACACCGGCCCACGCGCATCGACACTCGCTGCTCGCAGTCTGGGTGGGGAGGTGAGGTCGCCCAGCGACCGAGCCGACCTCCCCCACCCCTGCCCGCGAGCGCGAGAGTCGGCCGCGAGCCGGGCGGCGCACGGGGCCGCCGGCACGCTCGGGGAGGCGCTGGGGTGGGTGGGTGGTGCGCCTTCCCGGGTGAGTCGGCGGCTCCGGGCGTCGAGCAAAGACGCGACCCTCGAGCCCCCGAGCCTTGACGACACCCCGAACCTGTCTGACCGATCGGGCGGCTTTTGTGGTCATTTCGGACTATGTGAGACGCATATCCGAAACGCGAGGTCCCGATTCGCGTCACTCTTTCTCCGATAGCCGCTGACCGGTGGAGACACCGGGCGTACCTGGTCCGGTACGGGTTTCGGGACCGTTCAGGATCCCGCCCGTCTGACCGAGCGCGGCACCACCGATTGTGAGAGAGACAGGAGCCTCGGCCGATGGACCGCAGGAAGGTTCTTCTGATTGTCGCCGCGTTGATCGCGGCTCTGGGCACCGCCGTGGTGTTTCTGTACGTCCGCGGGGCCGACAGCCGCGCGAACCTGAAGTTCTCCGGCAAGCAGGTGCTGGTCGCCAACGCCGCGATCAGCCCCGGCGAGAGCCTCAAGGTCGCCAAGAGCACCGGCAAGATCGAGAGCAAGACCGTCACCGCCGGGAGCCTGGTGCCGGGATACGTCACCGACCTCGCCGCGATCCCGGACGTGGACGTCGCACTGACCACGATCTACCCGGGTGAGCAGATCCTCCGGAACAAGTTCGGGAGCGGCGCATCGTCGTCAGGTCTCACCATCGCCAAGAGCAAGATCGCTGTGTCCGTCAACCTGACGGACCCGCAACGCGTGGCTGGGTTCGTCAACCCCGGTGATCACGTCGCGATCTTCCTGACGAACGAGGTCGGCACCCGCCTGCTGCTCCCCAACGCCGACGTGATCGCCGTCGGCACGACCACGGTGGTCTCGACCACGACGACCAGCAAGTCCGGGGCCCAGACCACGGAACAGCTCCCCCGCACCCTCTTCACCCTGTCCGTCTCGCAGGCAGACGCGGAGAAGCTCATCTACCCGTCCGAGACGCAGCAGTGGAAGCTCACCTTCGGGCTCCGAGGTCAGAGCTCTCAGGTCGCGAAGACTGCAGGAACCACGGCAGCCAACCTCTTCAAGTAGAACGCATCATCCGAGCCTAGAGAGAGAAGGAACCATGCCGGTCATCGTCGACGCCGACTCCACCCGCGCCAGTTCGCTGGCATCATCGGTCGGGCACGGTAGCCACGTGGTGTCCACGCTCGACCAGCTGGATGCCTGGCTGGCCCGTCGTCCCAACGAGTACGCCGTCCTGGTCGGCCCTGAGGTCGACATCGAGGCCGCGATGGCCGTGGCCGACCAGCTGCGGCTGAAGCGCCCGGGTCTCGGACTGCTCCTGCTGCGGCACCAGGTCGGCACCGACCTGCTCACGACGGCGATCCGCGCCGGCATCCGTGAGGTGCTCACCCTCGGGGACCACGAGTCGCTGCGGACAGCGGTGGAGCGCACCCGGGAGACGTTCAACGCGATCCACGGCCCGACTGCCTCGGACGCCAACGACGGCCGCGTGATCACGGTGTTCTCACCCAAGGGCGGGGTGGGCAAGACCACGGTCGCGGTGAACCTCGCGCTCGCGCTCTCCGACAACGGCGCCAACCGGGTCTGCCTGGTCGATCTCGACCTCGCCTTCGGCGACGTCGCGATCACGCTCCAGCTGATTCCGGACCACACCATCTCCGAGGCCGTCGAGGTCGAGGACCACCTGGACATGGCGATGCTGAGCAACCTGCTCACCCGGCACGACTCGGGGCTCCACGTGCTCGCCGCGCCGACGCACCCGGACGCCAAGGATCGGATCTCCACCAACCTCGTCCGCCGGGCCCTCGCGGCGCTGCGGACCAGCTTCGACTACATAGTGGTCGACACCTCCCCCGGCTTCGACGAGCAGGTGCTCTCGGCGTTCGACGAGACCGACGAGTGCGTCGTCGTCGCCACGCTGGACGTGCCGACCGTCAAGAACGTCAAGATGTCGATGGAGACCCTGGACCTGCTCAACCTCGCGACCGGCCACCGCTACCTGGTGCTCAACCGAGCGGATGAGGAGGTCGGGCTCACCCCGGCCAACGTCGAGGCGATCCTCAAGATGGGCGTCACCGTGCAGTTCCCGAGCTCGATGGACGTCGCCAACTCGACCAACCATGGCCGCCCGATCGTGCTCTCCAAGCCGGACCACCGGGTCAGCCGGGCGATCCGCGAGCTCGGCCGCCGGCTCTCCACCGAGGACAACGCACCCGCCGCCGCCCTGGCGCCGGACGAGAGGAAGCGCGGCCTCTTCGGCCGCCGACGTCTGGAGATCGCATGAGCAGCCTCAGTGACCGCCTGGCCGCCGCGCGCGGCGACGAGCCGGCAGTCGTCACCGGCAGTCCCAAGCCCACTGTCGCCACGGCCCCGACTGCCGGAAACGGCGCGCCACCGGCGTCCGCGAGCCATGGCAACGGCGCCGCGCACGGATCAACGAACGGCAACGGAAACGGCAAGTCTGGCGACACGGAGCCCGTGCGCTCGCGCAACGCTCCCGCGCCGGCCAAGGGCCGCTTCGACGACCTCAAGGCGAGCGTGCACAACGAGCTGCTGATCCAGCTCGGCCCGCAGCTCTACGACTCCAACCTGACGGTCGAGGAGCTCGAGTCCAGCGTCCGCAGCGTGCTGCAGGACGTGATGGCCAACAGCGACCGACCGCTGACGGCGACCGACCGCTCCCGGATCACGCAGGAGATCGCGGACGACATCCTCGGCTACGGCCCGCTGGAGCCGTACCTGCGCGACCAGGACGTCTCCGAGGTCATGGTCAACGGCCCCTTCGACATCTGGCTCGAGCACTCCGGCCGCTTGACCAAGGTCAACGGACGCTTCAACGACGAGGCCCACCTCCGCCGCACGATCGACAAGATCGTCTCGCGCATCGGCCGGCGCGTCGACGAGTCCTCGCCGATGGTGGACGCCCGGCTCCCCGACGGCTCCCGCGTGAACGCTGTCGTGCCGCCGCTGGCAATCGATGGCTCGTCACTGACCATCCGCAAGTTCGCGGCCGACCCGCTGACGGTCGAGCACCTGATCGGCTTCGGCTCGCTCACGCCGCGCTCTGCCGCCTTCCTGGACGCCTGTGTCCGGGGTCGGCTGAACGTGATCGTGTCCGGTGGTACGGGTGCCGGCAAGACCACGACCCTGAACGTGCTCTCCTCGTTCATCCCGGTGGACGAGCGCATCGTCACCATCGAGGACGCTGCGGAGCTCCAGCTCAAGCAGGACCACGTGGTGCGCCTCGAGTCCCGCCCGGCCAACATCGAGGGCAAGGGCTCGGTCACGATCCGTGACCTGGTCAAGAACTCCCTGCGTATGCGACCCGACCGGATCATCGTCGGTGAGGTCCGCGACGCCTCCGCGCTGGACATGCTGCAGGCGATGAACACCGGCCACGACGGGTCCATCTGCACGCTCCACTCGAACGGGCCGCGCGACACGCTCTCCCGCATGGAGACCATGGTGCTGATGGCCGGCATGGACCTGCCGATCCGGGCGATCCGGGAGCAGGTCGCCTCCGCGGTCGACCTGGTGGTGCACCAGGCTCGCCTGAAGGACGGCTCGCGCCGGATCACTCACATCACCGAGGTGGAGCGGATGGAGGGCGACGTGATCGCCCTGCAGGACATCTTCCTCTACGACACCCACGCCGGGTTCGACGAGAACGGCAAGGCCATGGGCACGCTGAAAGCGACTGGCCTGCGGCCGAAGTTCCTGGAGAAGATGGCGACCAACAACGTGACGGTCGACCCGATGACGTTTGCCATGGACAGCCTGTGATGTGCCGGACGGGCGCGAAGCCCCGGGCCGGGAGGAGCACCCTGAGGAGCGCAGTCGCGGTCACTGCGGCAACGCTCCTCTCGGGTGCGCTCCTGGGCATCGGCGGCACCGCCTGGGCGGACGACTCGGCCACGATCGACCACCTCAAGCTCGACGGCAACCAGCTCGAGGTGCTGCTGTCGGTCCCGGGCACCGGCAGCGTCGACCTGCCCAGCGCTGCGGTGCAGATCGACGGCCAGGATGTCACCGCAACAGCCGAGGACGCCGCCGACTCCGACCTGCGCCGTACGTCTGTGCTTGCCTTCGACACCAGCAACAGCATGGCCGGGGCCAAGTTCACGCAGGCCAAGGCCGCGGCGCTCAGCTACCTCGACGCGGTGCCGGACAACGTCTACGTCGGCCTGGTCACCTTCGACGACTCCGTCGACGTGGCCCGCGCACCGACGCTCGACCGGGACCAGATGCGCGCGGCCATCGGCGGCCTCAAGCTCGCCGAGTCCACCGCCCTCAACCAGGGTGTGCTCAAGGCAGTCACGACCACCGGGTCCAGCGGCGCGCGCAACGTGCTGGTGCTCTCCGACGGCGTCGACACCACCAAGACCCCGCTGTCGAGCGTCGTGACCAAGATCAAGGGCACAGCCACCAAGGTGGACGTGGTCGCCCTGCAGCAGTCCGGCAAGGGCCTGGACCCGTTGACCCAGATCGCGACGGCCGGCGGCGGCATGGTGTTCAACACCGACGACCCCGCCGCGCTCACCCAGACGTTTCGGGACCAGGCCAAGTCGCTCGCGCGGCAGGTGCTGTTCACGGCCGAGGTGCCAGCGGGCAAGAAGACCGACGGCAACGTCGGGGTTTCTGTCGACGCGGGAGGAACGACGTACTCCGACCACGCGTTCACCACGATCCGGGAGAAGATCGCAGCTCCGAAGAAGGTCGTGAACGCCGGCCCGGTGGCGGCACCGACGTCGGGCCTGGCGCTCACCACCCCGATGCTGGCGGGTGCCGTCTCTGCCGTCGGGCTGGGCGTGATCGGCATCGTGATGGCCCTGGTGATGCGACCGAAGGCCGAGACCCTTTCGCTCGAGGACCAGATCGATGCCTACGGCGCGACCGGCAAGCGACGCGCGAGCAAGAAGCAGCATGCTCCGGCGACAACCTCGATCACCGGCGCGGCCACGGCCAAGGCCGGCGAGGTGCTGGCCGCCAACCGCTCGCTGGAGGCGAGGATCTCCAAGCGCCTCGAGGGCGCCGCGTCATCGCTCCGCCCGGCGGAGTGGCTGCTCCTCCACGCCGGCATCGCCCTGGTCACCGCACTCGTGTTCCTGCTGGTCGGTGGGGGCAACATCATCTTCCTCCTGATCGGACTCGCGGCCGGCGCCTGGCTGCCCTGGTTCTTCCTCGGCTTCAAGGCGAAGCGCCGGATCAAGGCCTTCCAGTCCGCCTTGCCGGACACCCTCCAGCTGATGGCGGGCAGCCTCTCGGCGGGTCTGTCGCTGGCGCAGTCCACCGACACGATCGTGCGTGAGGGCACCGAGCCGATCACCTCGGAGTTCAAGCGCGTGATCGTGGAGAGCCGGCTCGGCGTGCCGCTCGAGGACGCGATGGAAGGAGTCGCCGAGCGGATGGAGAGTCGTGACTTCGAGTGGGTCGTGATGGCGATCCGGATCCAGCGCGAGGTCGGCGGCAACCTCGCCGAGCTCCTGCTCACCGTGGCCGGCACGCTCCGCGAGCGCGAGTACATCCGCCGGCACGTCCGGGCCCTGTCCGCCGAAGGTCGGCTCAGCTGCTACGTGCTGGGTGGGCTGCCGCCCGGGTTCCTCGCTTACCTGGCGCTGTCCAAGTGGGACTACGTCAAGCCCCTGTTCACGACGCCGATCGGCTACGCCCTCCTGGGCGGCATGATCGTCCTGCTGGGTGTCGGCGTGATCTGGATGTCCAAGGTGTCGAAGGTGGAGGTCTGAGCATGAGTGTCATGGTGCTCCTTGTCGGAGTCTTCTTCATCTTCGGCGGCATGTTCGTCGCGTTCGCGGCGATCGGAGGCCTCACCCAGGAGATTCCCGGCGTCAACCGGTCGCTCAGCGTGCTCGAGGCGCTGACCAACGCGCCCGAGCAGATGCGCAACGAGCTGGACCTGCCGTTCGCCGACCGGGTGCTCGCACCACTGCTGGCCCGGGTGCAGGGCATCACCCGACGGTTGACACCGGCGGACGCCGGCGACCGGATCCGGCAGAAGCTGGAGCTCGCGGGCAACCCTCCCGGGATGAGCGTCGAACGGGTCAACGGACTCAAGGTCCTCGGCTTCGGCGGCGCCCTCGTCGGCTCTCTCGTCATCTCCATGGTCATGGGTCTGAGCCTGGTGATCACCATGCTCTTCGTGATGGGTGCGTCGGTGGCCGGCTACCTGGCCCCCAACATGTACCTCCACCAGCGCGCCTACGACCGGGCCGACAAGCTGCGCCAGGCTCTGCCGGACGCGATCGACCTGCTCACGATCTCGGTGGAGTCGGGACTGGGCTTCGACGCGGCGGTATCCCAGGTGGCCCGCAACACCGAGGGCCCGCTGGCGGACGAGTTCGCCCGCATGCTCCAGGAGATGCAGATAGGTCTCAGCCGGACCGACGCGCTGCGCTCGCTGGCCGAGCGGACCAGCCTGCCCGACCTGCGCCAGTTCGTGAGTGCGATGGTGCAGGCTGACGCCTTCGGCATCCCGATCGGTTCGGTGCTGCGCGTGCAGTCGTCAGAGATCCGGGTGAAGCGCCGTCAATGGGCCGAGGAAGCCGCGCAGAAGGTGCCGGTTAAAATCTTGGTGCCGCTGATCTTCTGCATCCTTCCGTGCTTGTTCATTGCGGTGCTCGGACCGGCGGGAATCAGCATCATGTCTTCTTTCAAGGGCAACCTGAACTGATCTCGGAGGCTCGACATCGTGGGTGACTCCCGACGGATCATCGTTGCGGTGCGGGTCTTCGGACTCGCCGCGCTGGTCCCCGTCGTGCTGACGGTGGAGCACGCCTCCGGACCGGCGCTGCTGCTGCTGATCGCGCTGGCGGCGTCGATGAACGCGGTCACGCTCACCGCCCGCTTCCGCGAGGAGTGGGTGGCCGTCGTCGAAGGTGCAGGTGTCGCGGCGATCGCGGTCGGCGCCCAGGCCAACGGCGCGAGCGTGATCCCCTACTTGGTCGTGCCGCTGCTGATCGGTGGCCTCACGGACCGGCGTCCGGGCCTGATGCGGGTGCTGATCGGCACCGTGGTCGCCAGTGTCGCCGGCTGGCTCGTGCTCGGACGTCCGAGCACGGACGACGTCAGCTCGCTCGCCCTCTGGCTGCTGGTCGGGCTCTTCCTGGGGCTGCTCGGCTCGTACGTCCAGCGACGGATGCGCGGCGACACCGACGCCGCGTCGTACCGCGACGCGATCGGCCTGATCCAGCAGCTCGACGCGCTCAGCGGCAAGCTGACCGGCGGCCTCGACCCGGTCACGCTCGCCGAGCAGATGATGGCCGAGGCCGAGGTGCAGCTGCCCGTGCAGCAGGCGGCGGTGTTCACCCGCTCGAACAGCGGGGCCGTGTCGCCTCTGCGGTACTCGACGTTCTCGGCACCGACCCGCTTCGGCGGCCTCGACGACTTCGTCGAGAACTGCTGGCGAAGCGACCGTCCGCTTCTCCGGGAGATGATCGCCGGCGTACCGCTGCGCACCGGTACCCGGACCGTCGGCGTGCTGGTGCTGGACCTCTCGCACAACGCGGACCAGAAGGCCCTGCTGCGGCTCCAGGAGGCGATGGCCGGCTCCGCCCTCCAGCTGCATGCCGCCCTGCTCTTCGACAACGTCCGCTCGCACGCCACCAGCGAGGAGCGCAACCGCCTGGCTCGCGAAGTGCACGACGGCGTCGCCCAGGACATCGCCTCGCTGGGCTACGTCGTCGACGGGCTCACCGCCTCCGCCGAGAGTGACCGGCAGCGCGAGCAGCTCGTGGCCCTGCGCACCGAGGTCACCCGCGTCGTGGCCGAGCTGCGCGCATCCGTCTACGACCTCCGCAACGAGATGCGGGCCGGCCAGGGACTCGGGCAGGGTGTCTCCGCCTTCGCCCGCCAGATCGGCTCCCGATCCGACCTGACCGTTCACGTTCGGCTCGACGAGGGCGCGGCCCGGCTGCGCCCGGACATCGAGGCAGAGTTGCTACGAATCGCCCAAGAGGCCATGAACAACGCACGGAAGCACTCCGGAGGTCATAACCTGTGGGTGAGCTGCACGGTGCGGCCTCCGTTCGCCGAGATCGAAGTACTCGACGACGGGGCCGGGTTGCAACGGGCCAGACACGACTCCCACGGCTTGCGCATCATGCGCGAGCGCGCCGAGAACATCGGTGCCCAGCTGGACGTCGAGACACTGACCGGGGCGGAGCGGGGCACCAGGTTGCGAGTACGACTGGGCATCGACTAGGGAGTTTGACCGCATGACCACGATCTTGATGGTTGACGACCACGAGCTGATCCGGAGCGGACTGGCCGGGGCGTTCGACGCCTCGGGCGAGTTCACCGTGGTCGGACAGGCCGGATCGGTCGCCGAGGCGCTCGCCGTGGCCCGGCAGACGAAGCCCGACGTGGTGGTCACCGACGTCCGGCTGCCGGACGGCACCGGCCTCGACATCGTCCGCACGCTGCGCGGCGAGCGCCCCGAGCTCGGGCTGGTGGTGCTGACCATGTACGCCGGCGACGAGCAGCTGTTCGCCGCCATGGACGCCGGCGCGTCGGCGTTCGTCGGCAAGGACGCCCCCAGCACCGAGGTGATCATGGCGGCCCGGCACGCCGCCGTCTCGCCACGCACCTTCACGTGCGTCGGTCTCGGCGACGCGATGATGCGCAAGCTCACGTCCGCCAAGCCGCGTCTCTCGGAACGCGAGAGCGAGGTCCTCGACCTGCTGGCCGCCGGTCTCGGTGTCAGCGCCATCGCCAGCAAGCTCTACGTCAGCGAGTCGACCACGAAGTCGCACATCACCAAGATCTACGAGAAGCTCGGCGCGGCGAACCGGGCCCAGGCCCTGATGTCGGCGATGCGGCTCGGACTGCTGCGCAACGACAACGATCCCGACTGAAGATAACCCTCCCGGTCAAGGTTTTTCGGGCTTTCCCGATCTCCTGACTTTCCGGTTGGCGGAGTGGCCCGAAAGGACTACTGCAGGGTCATCCCGGGTGATCCCTTGCTTTCAGCTGAATGCCCGATAGGCACGGTGTTTGATCCCTGAGAAGATTTGGTTATTCCGGCGGAGTGGGGTGTGCCGGGGGACCTAACCAAATGCGAAAAGGGAGAAACAAAATGCTGGAGCTCATCAAGAACTGGACCAACAAGGACGAGGACGGCGCCTCCGCCGTTGAGTACGGCCTGCTCGTGGCCGGCATCGCCGCGCTGATCGTGCTGATCGTCTTCGCCTTCGGTGGCGTCATCTCGGGTGTCTTCGACAGCACCTGCAAGTCGGTCTCCGGTGGGGCCAGCGGCCCCGCGGCCACCTGCTGACGCACCGCTCAGAGCAAACCCCCGTGGGCGTGAACCGGCTTCGGTTCACGCCCACGGGTCTTTTATCACTCTTCAGCTCAAGGAGCATCACGATGGAGATCCGTCACAACGAAGAAGGCGCCTCCGCCGTCGAGTACGGCTTGCTCGTGGCCGGCGTCGCGGCGCTGATCGTGCTGATCGTGTTCGCGTTCGGTGGTGTCGTCAAGGGCACGCTTTTCGAGACGTCCTGCAACACCATGGCGGGCCAGACGTCCGCAGGCAGCTGCTGACGGGCGATCCTGCTGGGCCTCGGCTCTAGGCCAGCAGGGCGCTCAGCCCAGCCCCGGAGTGCTGCCAGGTCCAGTCCTGAGCGACGCGGTCCCGGCCACGGGAGCCCATCGAGCGCGCGAGCTCACGATCGGTGAGCAGCGGCGCCAGGCGCTCCGCAACGGCCGCCACGTCCCGCGGGGGCACCACGAACCCCGTCTCGCCGTCGAGCACCGTCTCCGGCGCACCACCCGAGTCACCGATCACGACCGGCAGGCCACAGGCCGCCGCCTCGAGCGACACGATCCCGAAGGCCTCCGGCTCCAGGCCGCCGAGCCGGGTCCGGCACGGCATCGCGAACACGTCACCCGCGTCGGTGTACGCCGGCATCTGCGACCAAGGCACGGAGCCGGTGAACACCACCGACTCCCCCGCCGACCGCTCGAGCCTCGCGCGGTGCGGTCCGTCGCCGACCAGGAGCAGGTGGGCGCCGGGCACGCGTCGTCGTACCTCCGGCCAGGCGGCCACCAGCACGTCCTGTCCCTTGCGGGGCACCATCCGCGCCGTGCAGACGACGACCGGCGCGTCGGGGGCGATCCCCCAGCGCGCCCGGACGCCGTCTCCCCCGCACCCGGGGTGGAAGCGCTCCGGGTCGACGCCCGGTGAGAGCCGCTGCATCCGGCCCGCAGCCGGCCTTGAGAGCGCAGGAGCGATGTGGTCGCGGCACCACTCGCTGACGTAGGTCAGCACGTCGCAGCCGTCACCGATCCGGCGCAGCGCCTGCCGGGCGCCCGGCGTGCGTGCCCACCAGACCTCGTGACCGTGGGTGAGCGCCACCACCCGCTCCGCGCCGGCGGTGCGCAACCTGCCAGCGAGCAGTCCCAGCGGTGCCGAGGCACCGAACAGCACCCGGTCGCACCCGGTCTCTCGCAGCACCCGCTCCACGCGGGCACCGACGCGGGGCGTGGGCAGCAGCATCGAGGTGGGGTCACGGTGGACGGGGAACGCCAGCGTCGCGTCGTACGACGGGCCGCCGGGCATCGCGGCCGTGTAGACGACCACCTCGTCGGCCGGCAGCTGCCGGCACAGCGAGAGCACGAACGTCTCGATCCCGCCGCGCCGGGTCGGGAAGTCGTTCGTGACCACCAGCGTGCGCGTCATCGGGGGCCCTCGTCGGACGCCTTCTCGAACGTGCGCGCCATCCCGATGCGCTGCACGGCGGTCGGATGGCTGCCGAACCAGAACTGGTCCCACGCGGGCGGGTCGGGCTCCTGCAGGGACGAGGTGGCGAGCCGCTTCTGCAGCTCGACGAACGAGGACGGATGGCGCGTCGCGTCGAGCGCGCTCAGGTCGGCGCGTGCTTCGATCGCCCTGCTGATCGTGTTCTCGACCGGGCTGGCCAGCAACGACGCGGCGGCGGTCAGCGCCAGCAGCAGCGCCACCGACCGCGGGTCGGCGATGCCGGTGATGCCAGAGCGACGGCGAACGCCGGCGCGGGCGACCAGCAGGGCCAGCAGGCCGACGCCCAGGGCCGCGCCGCAGGCGCCCAGCACGGTGCCGAGGAGCACGTCGTCGTGACGCGCGTGGCCGAGCTCATGGGCGACGACCGACTCGATCTCGGGCTGCTTCAGGTCGTTGACGGTGTTGTCGTAGAGCACCACGCGCCGGGTGCCGCCGAAGCCGGTGACGTAGGCGTTCAGCGACGTCGTACGACGGGACGCGTCGGCGACCAGCACGTCGTCGACATGCACGTGCTCCACCTCCGCCAGCCGCAGGATCGAGGTGCGGAGCGGGCCGTCGGGCAGGCTCTGGAACGAGTTGAACAGCGGCTCGACCACGACCGGGTAGACGAACGAGCCGAGCACCACCAGCAGAGCGGACAGGACCCCGGCGAACAGTGGCCAGACCCGGGGCAGCCGCCGCGCGAGCCCGATCAGGAGCAGCGCCCCGATCGCGGTGAACGCGGTGTTCACGAGGAGCGCGACCAGGTCGTCGCGGAACCAGCCGGCGAGATCCTGGTTGGTCAGGCCGGCCCGGAGCGCGTTGCGCCGGATCAGCAGCGCGAACGGCAGGGTCACCACCTCGCCGATCACCAGCAGCAGGAAGCAGCCGACCGTGACGCGCACCCACCACCAGCCGCGCAGCCGGCCCAGCAGGCGGGCGCCCAGTGGGCTGAACCCCAGCGCGAAGGTCACCAGCAGGGACACGGCGTACGAGGAGAGCGCGAGCGTCCGCTGCGCCGACGAGTAGCTGTCCGCACGTGAGAGCTGGGCGCGGGTGAACGCGTCGGACGGCGCCACCGGTGTCAGCTGCTGTCCGTCGGGCAGCCAGTGCCACGGCACGCGCAGCCAGGCGACCAGTACGAAGCCGAGGCCCCCGAGCAGCACCAGCGCCCATGCCCAGGAGCTCGCTGAGCGACGCGAGCCACGCGAGCCACGCACGGCGTCGTCGGCGGCGGGGTTCACGGGCACAGCGTAGGCAGGCTCAGGCGCCGCCCTCGCCACCAGCGAGCCGAACGAGATCGCGTCGCCAGTCGCGGACGAACGCCTGCTGGCTGGTGCCCACCACCCGGCGGAACGCCTCGGTGGTGCTCGCCCCGTCGTCGACCGCACGGTAGAACGCCACCAGCTTCGGCTCCCCGTAGCGCAGCCCGAGGTAGCGGCAGGCGGTCCAGGCCTCTTCGTACGTCGCACCCAGCGCCTGCGCGGACGGATCGAGGTCCTGCGCGGTCGGCAGGCCGTCGGGGGCACCCTTCTGTCGTACCCGGCGGAGGATCTGCCCGCCGGCCGTGCCGACCGGGATGCCGGCGTGGTCGAGCGCGACGTAGTCGGCGAACCCCTCGAGCAGCCAGGTCGGCATCGACGCGAACGAGGCGTCGGTCGCGACGTGCGTGGCCTCGTGGCTGAGCACCACCTGGCTGCCCCTCGCGCCGAGACCGTCGAAGACCTTCGGGTTGACGAAGACATGCACGGGCGAGCCGGTCACCAACGTGCCGTCGACCGTGGTGGTGACCGCCGCGATCGCGGAGTACTCCCCCTTGCCGGCACCGAGCACCCGCTCGAGCTGGCCCTGCGACGAGGGCACCTCCACGACCAGCGAGCCGCGCCAGGACCGGAGGACCTTGCGGACGTCGGTCACGGCCTGCGCCGCGAGTCGCTGGAACCGGGCCGGGTCCGTGTGGCTGGTGATCACCAGGCTGTCGCCGCCGCGCACCACGTCGACCGGGCCGTCGAGCCACAGCGCGCTCCGGTCGCCTCCCCTGCCGGCCGACACGATCCGCACGCCGTCGCCGGTCTGGGCGAACGTGAACTGCGTGGACAGGCGCGTCTCGCCGTCGTCGAAGCCGGCGATCCGCCAGGTGCCGGTGACCGAGGCCGACCAGGCCTTGTCGCCGTACCTGCCGGCGCCGGTGCCCGGGGTGTCGGCGTTCCCGTCGGCGTCGCCGGCCTCCTCGTCGACGTAGCGGAAGTCCAGGTCACGCAGTCGCAGCGCGCCGGCGTTGGTGTAGAGGGCAGCGACGGCAGCGCGTGAGTCGCGGTCGGGAGCGGCCAGGGCCAGCACCGCCGCCCGGTCGCGGTGCGGTCAGCCCGTCGGCGAGCCGCTTCAGCGCGGTGACGGCGCCCTGGTCCCGGGTGTCGCTGCTGTCCTCGGGAGCCTGCGGCGGCTTGATCTCGGTGCCGCCGCAGCCGGCCAGCGCCAGCAGGAGCACCGTCACCAGTGCCGCCAGCGGGGCGCCAACCCGCCGCAACGGCACGGAGCCGGTCACCCTGTGCGGGGTGCCGGCTCCGGATGCCATGCCTGTCAGTGTGCGTCAGTCCAGCAAGGGGCCGGGCTCAGCCCGGACGCGTGGCGCCGGAGTACGGCATCGAGTGCAGACCGGCGACGCGGACACCCGAGCTCGGGTTGGCGGCGTGGACGATCAGGCCGTTGCCGATGTAGATCCCGACGTGGTGGACCGGGGAGTAGTAGAAGACCAGGTCACCCGGCTTCAGCTCGGACTCGGCCACGCGACGGCCCGAGCTCTGCTGCGCGCTGGAGGAGTGCGGAAGGCCGACCCCGCCCTGGGCCCAGGCCATCATGGTCAGGCCGGAGCAGTCGTAGGCGCTGGGGCCGGTGGCTCCCCAGACGTAGGCGTCGCCGACCTGGGCCATGGCGTAGCGGACCGCGGCGCCGCCGCGACCGCCGGGGACGTCGGGGACGTTGGAGATCGTGGTGCCGCTCATCAGCGCCATCCGCTGCTTCTCCTGGAGCTTGCCGAGGAGCGCCTTGGCCTTGGCGGCGCGGTCGTCGATCTTGGCCTTCTCCTCCTTGAGGACCTCGCGGGTCTTCGTGAGGGCGGCGACCTGGTCGTCGGCGGCGGACTTGCGCAGCTTGAGCTGCTTGAGCTGCACGCCGTACTCGCGGACCACCTGGCCACGCTGGCTGTTGTACGACGAGACGGCGTTGAGGTTGTCGAGGAACGACTGCGCGTCGCTGGAGAAGACGACCTGGGACGCGGTCGAGAGACCTTGGCCCTGGTACTGGTCCACGACCATCGTCGCGACCTCGTCGCGCATCTCACCGACCACCCGCTGCTGGCGCGTCAGGTCTGACTGGAGCGCCGTGAGCCGCACCTGGGAGGCCTTGAGCTGGTCCTTGGCGGCGTTGTAGCGCTCGGAGGCCTGCTCGGCCTGTCCGTAGAGGCGCTCGACTCGCTGCTTCACGGTGTCGATGTTGGGCTCGGCAACCGCGGGCGTCGCGGAGTGGAGTCCGAGCGAACCTCCGACGATCATCAGTGTTGCGAGGGCAGTAAGTCTCTTCCGGCCGTCGATCACGAGCGGTCGGTCTCCTTCGTGTAGACGCTTACCAGGTGAGCTGACGGATTCGGGCCACGACGCCCTACCAGTACGCGACCGACCAGATGTGCCTGACCGACGCCTACCGGATTCACCCCAAGTACTTGGTTCCCCGGCTCCGGTCCCGACGCCCCCGAAGCGCGTCAACACCAGACTCAACGTGGTGCCCGAGAACGCCCGGTCTGGCGAACTGGTGCGGACACCTCACGGCAGGTTAGTTGAGGTGGCAACCGGGTACAAACCGAACGCGAAAACGGACAGGGTGTTTCGTCCGTATTGGTGCGGATCACTAGACCAGCAAGAGATCTCGACCTTTGTCACTTGCGTCACACCAGTCACAGGTTCCCGCGGGGCGCACGGTCATCGGCGTTGTCAGGCGGACTCCACCTCCGGGCTGGCCACCGGTGTCACCATCCGCAGCGGCGGCACCAGTCCGGAGCCGGCGAGCACGTCGAGTGCCCGCTGCTCGTCGTCGTCGAAGCTCAGCTCCGGTGGCGGACCCAGCAGCACGGTCACCACACAGTCATGACAGGCCAACCCGCGCACCAGGCACGAGTCGCAGTCGATGCGAACACTCATCGTGGGCTCCCCACTTCTTCTCGGTCTCGTCGTTGTCAGGAACGCTGACAGGCCCCACCGACACTCCGGCCGGGCCGAGCGCTGGGACGGCGTGTCGCGGGGGCGAGCTGGCTGGGATTTACCACGTTCACCAGTTACTTCTCTGCTTAGCCAGGGAGATCTCCCTGGCTAAGCGGCGACTTACCACGTGAACGTGGTAAATCCAGGGCCCCTCAGCGCCCGAGCAGCCGCACCAGGGCAGCCGAGGCGACGGCACGTACGCCGGCCTTGCGGATCACGTCGGTGACCACGGCCCGGTCGCTGGTCACCACCACGACGGTGCGACCCTCGGGCTCGGCGGCGACGAACTGCCGGATCACGTCGTCAGCGATCACACCGGCGGGGGTGAACCGCACGCGCACCCCGCGCGGCGGGCTCACCAGTGGTCGGGTCGCGGTCTCGGCGGCGTCGAACACAACCGTCGTCTCGGCGCCGGTGCGGGCGGCGAGGGCGGCCAGACCGGCAACCAGCCGGTCACGCTGCACGTCGAGTGCCGCGTCCGGCCAGCCGGTCTTGGTCACGTTGTAGCCGTCGACCAGCAGGTGCACGCGCGGCAGCAGGAGCAGCTCGTCGAGCAGCCTCGGGTCGTCGACCGGCAGCGACCCGGAGCCGGACGACGAACGATGGCCAGCCGCCCCCTCGTCCGCCACCACCAGGTCGGCGGGCGTTCCGGCCACGGTCGGCAGCCCCAGCTCGCGCTTGAGCCCGGTGGCCGCGTCGACCACCGAGTCGAGCAGCAGCCGCGCCCGGATGCTGGCCTCGTCACGGTCCAGTCGTCGCTCACGCTGAGCACCGGCCAGTCGCTGCTCCAGCTCGGCGATCCGCGCCCGGAGCCGGCGCAGCTCCGCCTCTCCCGCGACCTGGGCGCTGCGCGCGGTCGCGCCCGCTTCCTCCGTCGTACGTCGCAGGTCGTCCACCGACGCGGCCGCCTCCTTCGCCTGCCGCCGCGACTCCCCCAGCTTGCGGCGCAGGTCGGTGTTGTCGGCCCGCACCGCATCGAGGTCGTCCCGCGCCTTCTGCCGGGCGGCCCTCAGCTCCTCAGCGGCGTCGTCGAGACGACGCTGCAGCCGCTCGGCGCGCTCGTCGGCGGCGCGCACCGCTGCCTCCACGTCGCGTGCCCGGCCCGTCGCCGATGCTCGTGCCAGCACGTCCTGCCAGCCGTCGGGGCGCTCCAACCACGCCAGTGCCGCGGCGTCCGCGGAGTCGGCCTCGCCGGCGTCGAGGTCCCTCCCCGCCTCCGGTACGACGGCGCGCGCCTGCACCGCCAGCCGTCCCCGGAACTGCTCGTCGGCCTCCGCCGCCTCAAGGATCCGGTCGCCTCCGAGCCGCGCCCGCCGGGCCGGAGCGAAGCTGGCCAACCGGCGCAGCGGGAGCGGCACCTGCTCGGCCGCCATCCGGCCCAGGGACTCGGCGGCCACCGACACCAGTCGCGCGCGGACCCGCTCGGTGACGGGTCCGGCCTCGGGGGGCACGGCCCTCAGCCGTTCGTCTCGGTGGACTCGGCGGACTCGGCGGCCTCGGCCCGGGCGACCACCTCGATCGAGTCCTCGCGACCGCACCACCGGCAGGTCACGGACTCCACGGTCTCCGCCAGGGTCTCGCTGTCCTCGACCACGTGGTCACCGGCCAGGTCGAGGTGCCAGAACTCGCGGGTACGCCGGGTGCGCGTCACGTCGAACCGGGTCAGGTTGCCGCAGCCACCGCAGCGCCACCGCTGGTCGGGACCGGGCACAGGCAGCGTCACGCGGTACAGGGTAGGAGACTCCCGATCGAACTGACGGCGTGCCGCGACCCGTATGTGTCGGTGCCCACGCCTAGCGTCGGGATCGTGAGGACGACGCAGGAGGCGCTGAGCGCTCCACCAGCACCACGCTGGTCGGCGCAGATGAGCTTCGACGAGCTCGGGCGCCCGTTGCGCGACCTCACCTTCTGCGTGGTCGACCTCGAGACCACCGGCGGGTCGGCCGAGGGCGGCGCGATGATCACCGAGATCGGTGCGGTCAAGGTGCGCGCCGGCGAGGTGCTCGGCGAGTTCCAGACCCTGGTCAACCCGCACACCTCGATCCCGCCGTTCATCGCGGTGCTGACCGGCATCACCAACTCGATGGTGGCCGCGGCGCCCCCGATCGAGTCCTCGCTGCCGGCGTTCCTCGAGTTCGCGCAGGGGTGCGTGCTGGTCGCCCACAACGCACCGTTCGACGTGGGCTTCCTCAAGCACTTCGCCGCCCAGCAGGGCCGGCCGTGGCCGACGTTCGAGGTGCTCGACACGGCCAAGCTGGCGCGTCGCGTGGTGACCCGCGACGACGCGCCCAACTGCAAGCTGAGCTCGCTGGCGATCGCGTTCGGGTCGACGACCACGCCCAACCACCGGGCCCTGTCCGACGCCCGGGCCACGGTCGACGTCCTCCACGGGCTGATGGAGCGGCTCGGCGGGCTGGGGGTCCACACGCTGGAGGAGCTCCAGACGTTCTCCTCCAAGGTGTCCTCCGCGCAGCGCCGCAAGCGGCACCTGGCCGAGTCGCTGCCCCACGCGCCGGGCGTCTACCTGTTCCGCGACGAGCGCGACCGGGTGCTCTACGTCGGCACCTCCCGCGACCTCCGCACCCGGGTCCGGTCCTACTTCACCGCCTCGGAGACCCGGTCCCGGATGGGCGAGATGGTGGCGCTGGCGAGCAAGGTGACCGCGATCGAGTGCGCGACGCCGCTCGAGGCCGAGGTGCGCGAGCTGCGCCTGATCGCGCTCCACAAGCCCCGCTACAACCGCCGCAGCCGGTTCCCGGAGAAGGTGCACTGGATCAAGCTGACCGACGAGCCCTGGCCACGGCTGTCCCTGGTGCGGCAGGTGCTCGACGACGCCGACCAGGGTGCCGACTACCTCGGCCCGTTCCCGTCGCGCAAGGCAGCGGAGAAGTGCCTGGCCGCGCTGCACGAGGCGTTCCCGGTGCGCCAGTGCAGCGGCCGGCTGCCGCTGCTGCCGAGCCGGTCGGCCTGCGCGCTGGCGGAGATGGACCGGTGCCTGTCCCCCTGCGACGGCAGCGTCGAGCGTGACACCTACGCCTCGATGGTCGGCGACCTGCGCGACAACCTGGTCCACCGCGCCGACGAGGTGGTCGAGGCGATCACCGGCCGGATGGCGACCCTCGCGCTCGGCGAGCGCTACGAGGAGGCGACCGTCCACCGCGACCGGCTGGCCGCCTTCGTGCGGGCCGCGACCCGCACCCAGCGGCTCTCGGCGCTGACCAGCTGCTCCGAGATGGTCGCCGCCCGCCGCGAGGACGACGGTCGCTGGGCGGTCCACGTCGTCCGCTACGGCCGGCTGGCGGCGGCCGGCGTGATCCCGCCCGGCACCCACGCCGGCGAGTACGTCTCCACGCTGCGCGCGGGTGCCGAGACCGTGCTGACCGGACCGGGTCCGACGCCGGCGGCGACGGCCGAGGAGACCGAGAAGGTGCTGCGCTGGCTGGAGTCGCCCGGCATCCGGCTGGTGCACCTCGACGGCGAGTGGGCCTGCCCGATCCGCGGTGCCGCCCGTCACGCATCTGTGCACGACGCGGTCAACGCCTCGCGGCAGATGCTGGTGCCCTTCGACGAGCGGCGACCGCTGGGCACCGTCCACCAACCGGCGAGGTGAGACCCCGCGCACCCCTGCTCAAAGTGGTGCTTTTCGGTACTGAACGCCTCACTCGCGACTAGGCTCCACGCGTGACGAACGAGGTCGAGAACGGCGCCCGTCAGGTGGCGTTCGCCCCGGCGTCGATCCCGGGACCGGATCCGCGACGGCGCTGGGTCCCACTCCTGGTGATGGTCGGCATCGTCGTCTCCCAGGTGGCCTGGATCTGGGGCACTCCTCCGTTTCGCGGGATCGACGAGATCGACCATGCCTTCCGCGCGGCGTCCGTAGCGCTCGGCGACGTACGACCGACCCAGCTGCCGGTCGACGGGCGCGG
Source organism: uncultured Actinomycetota bacterium (assembly GCA_963815585.1). Lineage (GTDB taxonomy): Bacteria > Actinomycetota > Actinomycetes > Propionibacteriales > Nocardioidaceae > Marmoricola. The sequence goes on from CAWFHJ010000005.1 coordinate 230,403, forward strand.
TGCACTGGGCCAGGTCCCGGCCGGACTGGCCGCCGATGCCGAGGCGCAGTGCGAGGCGCTGAAGTACAACGGCACCAGCAACTGCACGCCGACCGAGACGCTCCCCGGCGGCATCGTCGTGATCTCCTCGTCGGCTGCGCCGTACAGCCCTGTCTTCTACGCGGTGATCGGCACCGTGGCTCGGCCCTGGGACGGAGCGACGGCGCTCTACGTCATGCGGCTCGCGGCCAGCCTGATCAACGCGGCGCTGCTGTGCCTGGCCGCCTGGAGCCTGATGAAGGTGAGCCGCACGGGTTGGCCACTCACCGGGCTGGTGGTCGGACTGACGCCCATGGCTCTCTACACGACGATGGTGCCCTCACCCAACGGGATCGAGCTCGCGTCCGCGACGACGCTGTGGTGCGCCCTCCTCGCCCTCCAGGCCGCGGAGCCTCGCTTCCACGGGCGGTTGCTGAGTGCCGCCGGCCTGGCCGGTGTGCTTCTCGGGTCGATCCGGCTCACCGGCCCGATCTTCGTGCTCCTGATCCTCTTCTTCGTGGCCCTGACCGCACCGAGCGCCACGCTCCGGGTCACTGCCAGGCGCTGGAAGGGAGTGCTGGCAGTGGCGGGTGTGACCGTGCTGGCCACTCTCTACCAGGTGCACTGGATGCTGACCCACCCACCGGTGATCGCCTCGGACGACCGGACGGTCTACGGCCTGGGGCTGATCCTGGTGCAGGCACCTCTGTGGGTGTTCCAGTGGATCGGAGCCTTCCCGTTCCGCGACCATCCCGCCAGTCCGGTGACGTACGGCGCGTGCGCGACCGCGCTCATGATCCTGTTCGCCGCCGGACTGCGCCGCGGCGACGCGCGCAGGTGGGTCGCGCTGGGCGTGGTCATCACCTGCCTCGTGCTTCCGCTGGCCTACACGTTCGCGACGATCGCGGAGAAGGGCACCTTCTGGCAGGGCCGTTACGCCCTGCCGCTCCTGATCGGGGCCCCCCTGCTGATCGGGCTGTCCCTCGACGTCGCGGTCCGCCACGAGAGCCGGCTCGACCGGCTGGCACAGCAGGTGCTGGTGGTGCTGGTCTCGATCGGCGGAACCGCAGCGGTCATCCACCTCGCGCACGTGGAGTCGCACCGCGGACCCTCGGCGTCCGACCCCCACTGGCACCAGCCTGCGGCCCTGGCGATCATCGCGCTCGGCGTGGTGTCCAGCCTGTGCTTCGGCCGCGCCGTCGCATGGACCGGGAGCGTCCGGTCCTCAGTCGACCTTGGCGCGGACGGCGCGCACCCCGAGCACGAGCCCGATCACGCCGACCAGCAGGCCGAGCACGGCGAGGGTCGCGGCGAAAGCCGTGACACCGCCAAGGAACCCGAGCGCCACCACCGGTAGCACCAGCGACGCGGGCGCATACACGAGGCGCATCCGGAGCGCGGTGCGGGTCGCGTCGCTGTAGCGCAGCATCGCGGTCGCCCCGGTCCACATCCCGAGCCCGAGGTACTCCAGCGCGAGCAACGGCAGGATCGGCTTCGCGAGCTCCCAGGTGCGGCCCAGGATCGCCTCGCCCCACGAGTCCGGCATCACGAGCAGCAGCAGGCCCCAGACCGCCGACAGCGCGACGAGGGCGGCCGTGAGTCCGAGCAGGAAGCGCAGCGCCGTCTCGGGGCGCCGCCGCTTGGCCTCGGGTACGGCTCCCAGCGACATGGCCAGCGCCAGCGTCGCCAGCGGCGCGAAAACCGCCGCCGCTCCGCGGACCGTGGCCGTGGCGCTGGCACCGGAGACGGCAGCGGCCAGGATGCCGTTGCCGACCGGGGCCAGCCCCGCCATCGCGGCGTCGGCGCCCAAGTGCACCCGGCGCCGGTCGTAGGTGAGCCAGGGGACGAGTCCCGTGAACGCCGGGCGGTGCAGGGCACCCTGTGACTCGAGCAGCAGCAGGGATGCCACCAGCCCGGAAGCCCAGACCAGAGCGGCCCAGCCCGGTGCCGTGGCGCCGCCGCGGAGCAGGTCGACGACGATCAGGACCAGACTCGGGCTCAGCCACAGGGCGTCCGCCAGCAGGGCCCGGCCGGGACGCGCCTTGGCGACCAGGCCGAAGCGGGCAAGGTCCTGGAGCAGCACCAGCGGCAGCACGGACGCGACCACCAGGATCGCCGGCTCGATCGCGCCGCCGACCACCAACCCGAGCACCGCGAGCAGCAGCCCGACCGCGACACCCAGGCCGAGCACCGCCGCGGTCGATCGCGTCTCGAGGTCACGGGCGGACGCGGCATCGGCCCGGGCGAGGTCCATGCCGAGGATCGCCCCGAACGCCGACCGGCCGACCGCCGTGGTCACGGTGACGGTGCCGAAAGTGATCAGGAAGACGCCGAAGTCGTGCGGCGAGGACGCCCGCGCCACCAGCATCACCAGGCTGTACGAGCAGGCACTCGCGAGGACCTGGTCCGCGTTGGTCTGGAGCAGCCGCCCGCGGGACGACGTGGTCACCCGGGCTGGCCCTCCCAGCGGCTGAACGCTTCGCGGGCCCGGGCCAGGTCCTGCTCGGTGTCGACCTCAGCCAGCTCGATCGGGGCGGCGGGCAGGGGCAGCCGCGGCTCCAGCGCCTGGTAGACGAAGTTGGAGAAGCCAGCGAGCACCTCCTGCGGTGCAAGCAGTGTGTTGGCCCACTCCCAGGGCGTGGGGTTGTCACGGTGGAACGCCTGCACGTGCGGCGTCGTACCGGACTCGTCGACGGTGACGTAGACGCCGTCGTCGGAGGCCGCCGGCGTGATCCCGACCAGCACCGGGTGCTCCGCGCCGTGCTCAAGGAACTCCGTCATCGATGAGGGGCGTACGACGGTGTCGCCGTCGATGAAGAGCACCTGGCCGCTCAGACCGCGGGCTCCCTTCGCCAGGCTGGAGATCGTGTTCGTGCTTCGGAACTCGGGGTTGCGGACCAGCACCACGTCGCGGTGGTGGCCGGCGACGTAGTCGAGAACCAGCTCCTCGCGGTAGCCGACGACGACGTGGATCCGGTCGGTGTGCGGCGCGATCACGTCGATCAACCGCGACAGGATCGGGGTCCCGTTGATCTCGAGCATGCACTTCGGGAGACCGTGGCCCAGGCGCGACCCGAGGCCGGCCGCCGCGATCACAGCCCCTCCAAGAGCCGACACAGCTGCCTCCCCTCGTGGACGACGTAGTCCGCCCCCGTCGTGGCCACCCGGGCCGGCGAGTGGACACCGCCGAAGGCGATGGCCAGGTCTGCCGCCTCGAACATCGGGAGGTCGTTGGCGCCGTCACCGACCGCAATCACGCGGTCGAAGCCGCGCTCACGTAGCTCGTGCACCGCGTTGCGCTTGTCCAGGACGTCGTGGACGTGGAGCCGGCCGTCGATCACCGTTGCCCGCGACGCGAAACCGCCGCAGCCGAGACGCGCGAGCATCGGCTCCATCCAGATGTCGATGTTGCCGGTGACCACGAAGCAGTCGTCGCGGCGCGCGTCGATGAACGCGGCCAGGTCCTCGTTGAGCGGCACGTCCTCGATCACCTGGTGCACGCGGGCCACCGGCACCATGCCCAGGATCAGCGCGCGCAGCCGGAGCGACTGATCGAACGAGATGTGCCCGTCCATGGTCACCCGAGTCAGGGTCTCGATCTCCTGGGCGATGCCGAGCTCGGCGGCGATGCAGGGCAACAGCTCGGTCGTGGTCAGGGTGCCGTCGAGGTCGAAGCAGTACGCCGTCCTCATCGCGTTCTTCCCACCAGGAACCACTCCTGCCGGGTGTCCTTGCGGTTGTTCAGGTCGTCGTCGTCGAAGAGGAAGCCCTGGTCCACCATGGCCAGTCCACGTGGACCGAACACGTCGGCGAAGGCAGCCTCGAGCTCGCCCCGGTTGCGGTAGATGGCGTTGTAGACGGCGTCGAGGTCGTCGGAGAAGTGCTCGGCGATGGTCAGCCGCTCGCGCTGCGCGACCGGTTCACGGAACAGCAGCAGGGGTGCGTCGCCGGCGACGCTCGCGGCGATGCAGGTCAGCGCCCGGGTCAGCTGGTCGTCGTTCAGGTAGATCATCACGCCGGCCGCGAGCACCCGGTCGAAGCCGCTGTCCTCGCCGAGCGACACGAGCGAGAAGTCGTCGACCGAGGAGACCGAGAACCGCACGTCGTCGCGGTCGGCGTACTCCTGCTGGGCGAACTCGATTAGGCCGCGGGTCAGGTCGAGGCCGTGGTACGCCGCCGTCTGGTCGGCGAGCGAGGGCACCCACCGGCCGGTGCCGCAGCCGACGTCGAGCAGCCGCTGGCTCCCGTCGAGGGCCAGCCGCGGCAGAAGCGCGGAGCGCTCCGCGGCGTCGCGTCGCTCGGCGAGGTCGGGATGCTTGTCCTGGTAGATCACGGCGCGGGTCGGGCCGAGCTCGGAGATCCGCTCCGCCCGGCGGTCGAAGAACTCGGCCACCGACTCGGAGTCGATCCGGGTCGTCTCCCCGTCGGGACCATCGCCGAAAACGCGCGTCACGACGCCTCCTCCAGACGGTAGGCCGAGGCCCGGTGCGGCGGCTTCTGCGCCGAGGCAGGCGGCGGACGCAGGTAGTCGCCGTAGACCGCGGTCAGCAGACCGTCGGTGTTGGCCGGCGCCGGAAACAGCCGGCCCTCGAACTCCACCGAGGAGGCCGGCGTGATCCAGTCCTGCGGCACCCGCCAGGGCGCGCTCGCGATCAGCATCGACACGTGCGATGAGCGTCGCCTGCGCCACAGCATCGCGATCCGCTCGCGGGCGCCGGTCAGCGCTTCCACGGGTACGACGCCGAGCACCCGGCGGGTCACGGCCAGGATCAGCCGGGTGACGAGCGGTCGGCTCGCGCTGCCCTGCACCACCTTGAGCAGCAGGATCCCGCGGACGAGCCAGGCCAGTGCGACGTGCGCACGGAACACCCGGGCGTTGTCGGACACGGGGTCGAACGGGAGCACGTCCACGCTGACACCGAACCGGTCCGCCTCGTCGAGGTCCACCTCCTCGATGACCAGCGTGCCGGCCTTCGAGACCTTGGCGCAGGCGTACGGGAGGCTCGGGTGGCTGGTCCGGGTGACCAGGGTCAGCGGGCCGGTCGTCGGGAACTCGGCGCAGAACCGCTCGTAGTCCTCGCGCGCCATCATCACGTCGATGTCGTCGTCCCACGGGATGAAGCCGTGGTGGCGCGCAGCACCGAGCAGGGTGCCGGCGTACAGGTAGTAGGCGATGCCCAGCTCACGGCAGAACGTGTCGACAGAGACCAGCATCTCCAGCAGCATGCTCCGGAGCTCGTCGCCCTCGATCGGGGTGAGCGCGGCGACGTCACGAGCGCTGTGGGCACCGGCCGCCTGATCGCCACTCATGGTTCCTGCCTTGTCGCCGAGCGCTGGACGCCCCAAACCTAGAGGAAACGCGCGTTCCCGGAACGCATTCGCCGGCACGCGCGCCGTATCTGCCGGGTCGGCTAGATTTCGGACATGATCACCGCCATCGTCTTCGTGAAGGCCGACGTCGCCCGGATCCCGGAGGTGGCCGAGGCGATCGCCGCCCTGGACGGTGTCAGCGAGGTCTACTCCGTCACCGGCCAGATCGACCTGATCGCACTGGTGCGCGTGCGCACGCACGACGACGTGGCGACCACCATCGCGGACCACCTGAACAAGATCCCGGGGGTGCACGACACCGAGACCCACATCGCGTTCCGCACCTACTCCCAGCACGACCTCGAGGCAGCGTTCTCGCTCGGCCTGGACTGAGCGTGGTGTCCGACCACGCCGGGTTCGGCATCTCGGTCGTCCTGCCCGTCTACGCCCGCGCCGACCCGGACCACCTCCGGCGCGCGCTGGAGAGCGTCTTCACGCAGACTCACCCGGCCGACGAGGTGCTGGTGGTCCAGGACGGCCCCCTGCTCCCGTCCCACGAACAGGTCCTTGACGAGCTGGGGCAGGCACGACCCTCGCTGCGGCGGATCCGGCTCGAGCGCAACCGAGGCGTGGCGGTCGCCACCCAAGCCGGGGTGGAGGCGGCCGGGTTCCCGTGGATCGCCCGGATGGACGCCGACGACATCGCGATGCCGGAGCGGTTCGAGCGCCAGGTCGCCGTCGTACGACGCGGTGACGTGGACGTCGTCGGCACCGCGATGGTCGAGTTCGGCGACGACGAGCAGGTCGACGTCGGCCTGCGTGCAATGCCCACGGACCACGACGCGATCGTGCGCCGGATGCGGAGGAACAACCCGCTGAACCACCCCACCGTGCTCTTCCGGCGCTCCCTCGCGCTCGAGGTCGGGGGCTACCGCCGTCTGGACCATCTGGAGGACTACGACCTGTTCGCGCGCATGTGGGCGGCCGGCGCGCGGCTGGAGAACCTGCCCGAGCCGCTGCTGCGCTACCGGGCCGACGACGCGATGTTCGCGCGCCGCCGGCAGGCGGGCATCCACAAGGCCGAGCTCCGGCTCCAGCGCAACCTTCACAGTTACGGGCTGGTCACCCGGCCGCGGATGGTGCTCAATGTTGTCGCACGCACCGGGTTCCGGCTGCTGCCAGAGCCCCTGATGCGCCGCGCGTACCGCGTGCTCTTCCACCAGCGCAGCGCCGGTCGTGACTAACATGACCCGGCGTGACTGACTCGCACCGACCGAGCACCTCTCACCTGAGAGCCCCGGGGTGGTACAGGGCGGCCTTGCGGGCCGAGGAGCGCGTGCTGCGCGCCACGATCGGCAACCGTCTCCGCGAGCGCGACGCGCACCTGGAGCTCGGCGGCGTCACCAACCGGGTGCGGCACCCGACGCTCGGCCACGTCGCCTCCGAGCGCCTGCTGCCAGGCACGGACGCGCCTGCGGTCGAGCTCGAGCACCATCTCGCCCGCTACACCTGGGCGTTCCGCGCCTGCGAGGGCGTGGACGTGCTCGACGTCGGCTGCGGTGTGGGCTACGGCACCTCGCTGTTGGCGTGGGTCGCGCGCAGCGCCACCGGCATCGACCGGGACGGTGATTCGATCGCCACCGCCGCGCGCACCTACCGCGGCGACAACCTGCACTACGTCCATGACAGCGCCGAGTCCCACCTGCCGACGGCAGACGTGGTCACCTGCTTCGAGGTGATCGAGCACGTCGACGAGCCGGCCGAGGTCTGCCGCGCGCTGCTGACAGCGGCTCCGCGTCTCCTGATCTCCTACCCGAACCCCTTTGCCGCCGGACCGCAGCTCAACCCGCACCACGTCGTCGACTGGCCGCTTCGGGTGATGAGGAAGGCCCTCCGCGAGGCTGGCGCCACCCGGATCCGCGGTCACCACCAGAACCTCACCTCCCCCGCCGTCCGCCGCGGCACACCTCCTTGGGCTGCGATCTGGCTACTCGACGTCACCCGCTGACGACATAGCCCGATCGGGCCATGTCCGGAGCCGAACGGCTGGAATGTCGGCATTGTGCGGGAATCCACGCGGCGGATCCCTAGCGTTCTCTCTGGCAGGGAACCGGTCGAACGCTGTCGAGGGAGCAAGCGCATGACCTGGAACCAGGAGTTGGTCGAGGCACCGTCCTCGTCCTCCTCCGCCTGCCCCCGAGCGGGCGTCGTGATTCCGATGCACAACGAGGCGCGGGTGATCGCCGACGTGGTGCGCGGAGTCCGCGCCCGCTTTCAGCATGTGGTGTGTGTGGACGACGGGAGCGCCGACGGCTGCGCCGATCTGGCGCGCGCCGCCGGCGCCCACGTCGTACGCCACCCGGCGAACCTCGGCCAGGGTGCCGCCCTGGAGACCGGCATCCGCTACGCGCTCGACCGGCTCGACGTCGACTACGTGGTGACCTTCGACGCCGACGGGCAGCACGATGTCGACGACGCGGCCGCCATGGTGCTCGCCGCCGAGGCGCACGACGTGCAGGTGGTGCTCGGCTCGCGCTTCCTCCAGACCGGCCGGAGCGACGTGCCGACCGCACGCCGGCTGCTGCTGCAGGCGGCCGTCCAGTTCACGAGGGGTACGACGGGCCTGCGGGTGACCGATGCCCACAACGGCCTACGGGTGATCCGGCGCGACGCGGCCCGCGAGCTCAGGCTGCGCCTGCACGGCATGGCGCACGCCAGCGAGATCCTCAGCCAGGTGGCTCGGGGCGGCTGGTCCTACCGGGAGCACCCGGTCTCGATCACCTACACCGACTACTCGCAAGCCAAGGGCCAGCGCGGCTACAACGCGCTCAACATCGTCTTCGACGTGATGTTCGACCGGCTGCGGGCGGCGTCGTGATCATCAAGCTGATCCTGATCGCCACCCTCGGCCTGGCCGCCGTGATGCTCATTCGTGGCCGGCGGTCAGCGCTCCGGCTCCTGATGCGTCGGTCGCTGAGCCTGGGCGCGATCGGCCTCGGCATCCTCGCCGTCCTGTTCCCCGAGACCACCACCGAGGTCGCGCAGCTGGTCGGTGTCGGCCGTGGCGCCGACCTGGTGCTCTACGCGCTATGCGTGGCCTTCCTGTTCGTGACGATCGCGCTCTACCTGCGACTCAACGAGATGCACGACCGTTACGTCGAGCTTGCCCGGCGACTGGCACTGCACGAGGCGATCCACGACACGCCTCACGAGCCGGTGTCGGTCGCCGGGCGGCACAGACCCGATCCGTACTGACCTATCCGTCCTGACCCGGGCCGCTAACGTGGGCCGGTGAACTGGCTCTCCGACCACTGGCTCGACATCCTGGGGTGGGCCGGCTCGGCCCTCCTCGTCTACTCGGTGATGCAGGCGCGCGTGCTGCGTTTCCGGGTGCTCAACCTGGGCGCCTGCATCCTGCTCACGGGCTTCAACGCCTCCCTGCAGATCTGGCCGATGGTCGCGATGAACATCGCCCTGGCCGCGATCAACCTCTGGCACATCCGCGCGCTGGTCTCGACCCGCGACGATGCGGCCGTCTTCGAGGTGCTCGAGGTGGGACCCGCCGACGAGTACCTCCGCCACGTGCTCCGGGTGCACCACAAGGACATGGCGGCCCACCAGCCGGATCTTGTCTGGGACGGCAACGCCCCGGGCCGCAGCGCCTTCCTGGTGCAGCGCGGCGACGAGACCGTCGGTGTGGTGCTGCTGCACGACGGCGGCGACGGCACGGCGTACGTCGACCTCGACTGGGTCAGCCCGCGCTTCCGCGACTTCGCCCCCGGCGCCTTCGTCTGGCGGAGCAGCGGGATGCTGCGTGACCACGGGTTCGCCCGCGTCGTGACGTCACCGGCCATGGTCGGGCCCTACTACGAGCGGATCGGCTTCGCCCGCGACGGTGCGAGCTGGTCCCTGGACCTCACGGCGTCCACGACCGCCTAGACCGAGGAGGCGGCGACCCAGCGGTCGAGCGTCGCCTGTGCGGCACCGGTGTCGAGGGCCGCGTTGGCGCGGGCGATGCCGGCCACCAGCCGCTCGTCGATGGAGCCCTCGTCGGCGGCGTGGACGGCCAGCGCGGCCCCGGCGTTGAGGACCACCGCGTCACGCACCGGACCGGCCTCACCGGCGAGCAGCCGCCGTACGACGTCGGCGTTGTGGTCGGCATCGCCGCCACGCAGCGACTCCGCGGTGCCGACCGGGAGCCCGAGCGCGGCCGCGTCGATCGTGTGCTCGGTGACCTCGCCGTCGTGCACCGCCCACATCGACGACGTGGTGGTCGTGGTCAGCTCATCGAGTCCGTCGTCGCCGCGGAACACCCAGGCGTCGACGCCCCGACGCGCGAAGACGCCCGCCATCACCGGTGCCATCGACCGGTCGGCGCACCCGATCGCCTGGGCGGCGGGCTTCGCGGGGTTGGCGATCGGGCCCAGGAAGTTGAAGGTCGTGCCGACACCGAGCTCGCGCCGCGGCACAGCCGCGAACCTGAGCGCGGGGTGGAATGCGGCCGCGAAGCAGAAGGTGATCCCGGCCTGCTCGACGACCCGGGCGACGTCCGTCGCCGACAGGTCGAGCCGGATGCCGAGCTTCTCCAGCACGTCGGCGCTGCCTGCCTGGGACGACGCCGAGCGGTTGCCGTGCTTGACCACGGGTGCTCCGGCGCCGGCCGCCACGATCGCGGCCATGGTGGAGATGTTGACCGAGAACGACCGGTCGCCACCGGTGCCGACCACGTCGAGCACGCGGCCGACGATGGTGAGCGGGGTGGCGTGCTCGTACATCGCAGCGACCAGACCCTCGACCTCGTCGATCGTCTCGCCCTTGGCCCGCAGCGCGACCGCGAAGCCGGCGATCTGGGACGGAGTCGCCTCACCGGCGAGGATCTGGCCCATCGCCCAGGCGGTCTGCTCGGCCGCGAGGTCGTCGCGCTGGATCAGCCTCGTGAGCACCTCGGCCCAGGTGGTGCCGTCCGACGTCGCCATCTCAGCTGGTCGCGGGCACCCGGGAGCGCAGCAGCCGGGCCACGGTCTCGGCGAGCTGGAGAGGATCGATCGGGTGGGACACGGCACCTTCGGCGCGTGACCAGGTCGCCAGCCACGCGTCCTGGGGGCGTCCGGTCAGCACCAGGATCGGCGGGCAGCGGAAGATCTCGTCCTTGAGCTGCTTGGCGATGCCCATGCCGCCGGCGGGCACGGCCTCGCCGTCGAGGATCGCGAGACCGATCCGCCCGGAGTCCATCTGCTGGATCACGACCGGCTCGGTGGCCACCTCGACGTACTCCAGCTCGGGCAGGTCTGGGTGCACCCGGCGGCCGAGCGCGAACATCACCTGCTGGCGGACGTTCGCGTCGTCGGAGTAGACGAGCACCTGCAGCGGCGAGGAGGAGGCGGCGGCGTTGGTCACGCGGGGAATGCTACCCATCCCCCGTCCGCTGCTGCTGCGCCGCTCGGGCGTCCAGCCGGTCGAGACGGCGGTCCTCGCGCACGGCCTCGCGCATCGAGCTGCGCACCCACTGCACGAACAGCACCGCGAAGAACAACAGCCCGATCAGGTCGCCGGAGCCCCAGAGGATGCCGCCGGCGAGGTGCTGGTCGGCCGCCGCGTCGGGCAGCCAGGGCAGCACCCGGTGCAGGTCGGGGTACCAGGACCCTCCGATCAGGTTGGTCTGCTGCATGATCGTGACGCCCAGGAACGCGTGGAACGGCAGCGTGAGCACGACCATCAGGACCCGGAACGGGTATCCGACACGCCCCGGCAGCGGGTCGATCCCGAGCAGCGGCCAGAAGAACAGCGAGCCGACGAGCACCAGGTGCACGTGCATCAGCTCGTGCACGGACGCCGAGTGCAGAGACGCCGGGTACCAGCCGGAGAAGTAGAGCGCCCACGGCGAGACGATGTAGAGGGCGAGCGTCAGCGGTGGGAAGGTCAGCACCTTGGCCACGCGCGAGTGCAGCACCACCAGCAGCCAGCCCCGCGGTCTGCGCGGCAGCGTGCGGAGCGCCAGGGTCACCGGCGCCCCCAGGGCGAGGAAGACCGGCACCACCATCGCCAGCACCATGTGCTGCACCATGTGCACGCTCAGCAGTGCCGTGTCGTACGCCGCCAGCCCGGACTGTGTGGCGAACGCGAAGCTGCCGATCCCGCCCACCACGAACGCCAGGGTGCGACCCACGGGCCAGTGGTCGCCGCGCTGGCGCAGCGTCCAGACACCCCAGAGGTACAGACCGGCGACCCACACCGTGCCGACGAACAGGAACGGGTCCAGCGTCGACTGCGTCACCACGCGAGAGAGTCCGAAGGGGGGCAGCCCGCGCAGACCCTCCTGGAGGGTCTCGAAGGCCGCCGGTACGGCGCCGGACACGAGCACCGGACCAGAGTATTGAGCGTGAGGTGAGAACCACCGGGGGGTCCTGCTGGCCAAGGTCGCCGGTCACGCCATAATGGTTGCGTGGCGACAGCAACTGCGATCCCGGCGTCCCGTCTGCACGGTCATCACGACCGGCCCAGCATGGTGAGCGTGGGCACCATCGTGTGGCTCTCCAGCGAGCTGATGTTCTTTGCCGCGCTCTTCGCCAGCTACTTCACCATCCGCGCCGTCAGCCCGGAGCTGTGGGCGCAGAACACCTCCCTGCTCAACGTGCCGTTCGCCTCCGCGAACACCACGATCCTGGTGCTCTCGTCGCTGACCTGCCAGATGGGTGTCTTCGCGGCCGAGCGTGGACAGGTCGGCCGCGCCGGCAGCGTGTTCCAGTTCAAGAAGTGGGGCCTGCGCGAGTGGTTCGTGCTCACCTACCTGATGGGTGCCGTGTTCATCGGCGGCCAGGCCTTCGAGTACGTCAGCCTGGTTCACGAGGGCGTGACGATCCCCGCCTCGTCGTACGGCACGATGTTCTACCTGACCACCGGCTTCCACGGCATCCACGTGAGCGGCGGCCTGGTGGCGTTCCTGTTCGTCCTCGGCCGCACCTTCCTGGCCCGCAAGTTCACGCATGAGCAAGCCGTCAGCGCCATCGTCACGTCGTACTACTGGCACTTCGTCGACGTGGTGTGGATCGGCCTGTTCGCGACCATCTACCTGATCAAGTAGAAGGGCTCCCCGACTCAGATGCTGCCCCAGCGCAATCGGAACTGGCTCCGACGCTCCACCGCCCGCCTGGCCGGCACGCTCTCCCGCCGCCGTCGCAGCAGGTTCGCGGCGCCCGCGGTGCTGCTGATCGGTCTGCTCGCCACGGGTGGCGTCTACGCCGCCCTCTCCCCCGCCGACGCCGCCAAGCAGGACGACGCGAGCGCGGTCGCCCAGGGCAAGGCGCTGTTCCTGGTCGGCTGCGCCTCCTGCCACGGCATGAACGGCGAGGGCATCACCACCAAGCGCGGCAAGCAGCTCGGCCCGACACTCGTCGGCGTCGGGGCCGCGGCCGTCGACTTCCAGGTCGGCACCGGCCGGATGCCCGCGGCCCAGCCCGGCGTGCAGATCCCGCGCAAGAAGGTCATCTACACCGCTGACGAGATCTCGCAGCTCTCGGCCTACGTCTCCACCCTCGGTCCCGGCCCGGAGGTCCCGGCCTCGTCCGAGTACAACGTCAGCGGGGCCAGCAACGAGAGCGTCGTGCGCGGTGGCGAGATCTTCCGCACCAACTGCACGGCCTGCCACAACTTCGCCGGGTCCGGTGGTGCGCTACCCCAGGGCAAGTACGCCCCCAAGCTGACCGGCGTCAGCCAGAAGCACATCTTCGAGGCACTCCTGACAGGTCCGCAGCAGATGCCGGTGTTCTCCAACCAGGTGCTCACGCCCGAGGACAAGCGCGACGTGATCGCCTACCTGAAGAAGACCGAGAAGACCCCCGGCTACGGCGGGTTCTCGATGGGTGCACTCGGTCCGGTGTCCGAGGGCCTCTTCGCCTGGCTGGCTGGCATCGGCGTCCTGGTGGGCTTCGCGGTCTGGATCGCCGCCCACACGGCACGCGTGAAGAGGACGGGAGAGGACGCATGATCGACGAACACGACAGCAAGGAGATCGAGCGTGCCGAGGCCGACCCGATCGCCGACCCCGGCCTCGAGCCGCACACCCCGCGCCCGACCGACGTCGACCCCGCCGCCGAGCGGCGGGCCGAGCGCCAGGTCGCGATGCTCTTCGGCCTCTCGGCCGTGTTCACGGTGCTCTGCTGCGTCTCCTACTTCGTCTTCCAGATCGGTGACAACCCCGACGTGATCGGTGGCCTCGGCGCCTCCAACATGGCGATCGGCGGCTTCCTCGGCCTGGCGCTGCTCTGCATCGGCGTCGGCGCCATCCAGTGGGCCCGCAAGCTGATGGGCGACCACGAGATGGTCGAGATGCGGCACCCCTCGTCGTCGTCCGACGAGGACCGCGACGAGGCCCTCGAGGCGTTCAACTCCGGCGTCTCCGAGTCCGGCATCGGCCGCCGCCCGCTGATCCGCAACTCGCTGCTCGGCGCGATGGGCGCGCTCGGACTCCCGGCGATCATCTTCCTGCGCGACCTCGGCCCGCTGCCCGGCAACAAGCTCGCGCACACGGTCTGGAAGAAGAACGTGCGTGTCGTGCAGGACGTCACCGGCACCCCGATCAAGCCGTCCGACATGGAGATCGGCCAGCTGGTCAACGCCGAGCCCGGCGTGTTCTACAAGGACGGCCCCGACGGTGAGCCGCTCTACGCCGGCACCGCACTCCTGCAAGCCAAGACCAAGGCCGCCGCGATCGTGGTCCGAATGCACCCCGACGACATCACGGCCAGCAAGGGCCGCGAGGACTGGGGCGTCGAGGGCATCTTGTGCTTCTCCAAGATCTGCACCCACGTCGGGTGCCCGATCTCCCTGTGGGAGCAGCAGACGCACCACCTGCTGTGCCCGTGCCACCAGTCGACGTTCGACCTGGCAGACAACGGCCGAGTGATCTTCGGTCCCGCCGCTCGATCCTTGCCCCAGCTCCCGATCATGGTGGACAAGGATGGCTACCTGGTGGCCCAGAGCGACTTCACCGAACCAGTCGGCCCGAGCTACTGGGAACGAGGGTGATTCCGAGATGAAGACGCCATTCACGAGCAACGGCACCAAGGCGGCGGCGACTCCCAAGCCCAACCGCGTCGGCGCGGTCGCGGAGTGGGCCGACGAACGACTCGGTCTCGCCACGATGGCCAAGAAGCAGATCCGCAAGGTGTTCCCGGACCACTGGTCCTTCATGCTGGGCGAGATCGCGCTCTGGAGCTTCGTCGTACTGCTGCTGACCGGCACGTTCCTGACGCTGTGGTTCCGCCCCAGCATGGGCGAGACCGTCTACAACGGCTCCTACGACCAGCTGCGCGGGCTGGAGATGTCGGAGGCCTACGCCTCCACGCTGAACATCTCCTTCGACGTCCGCGCCGGTCTGTTGATGCGCCAGATGCACCACTGGTCCGCGATGCTGTTCATCGCCGCGATGCTCGTGCACCTGATGCGCGTCTACTTCACCGGCGCCTTCCGCAAGCCGCGCGAGCTCAACTGGGTGATCGGCTCGCTGCTGCTGCTCCTCGGCACCCTCGAGGGCTTCACCGGCTACTCGCTGCCCGACGACCTGCTCTCCGGCACCGGCATCCGGGCCGCCGACGGCTTCATGAAGTCGATGCCCGTCGTCGGCACCTACATGTCGTTCTTCCTGTTCGGCGGGGAGTTCCCGGGTGACTCGATCATCCCGCGGCTCTACACGGTGCACGTGCTGCTGATCCCCGGCGTCCTGCTGGCCCTGATCGCGGCGCACATGCTGCTGCTCGTTTACCACAAGCACACCCAGTGGCCCGGGCCCGGACGCACCAACGACAACGTCGTGGGCTACCCGATGCTCCCGGTCTACGCCGCCAAGGCGGGTGGGTTCTTCTTCATCGTGTTCGGCGTGACCGCGCTGATGGGGGCGTTCCTCTCGATCAACCCGGTGTGGCGCTACGGCTCCTACAACCCGTCCGAGGTGACCGCGGGCTCCCAGCCCGACTGGTACATGGGCTGGCCCGACGGGGCGCTACGGATCATGCCCGGGTGGGAGACCCACCTGTTCGGCTTCACGATGAGCTGGAACGTCTTCCTGCCGATCATCGTGCTGCCCGGACTGATGTTCACCATCCTGCTGATGCTGCCGTTCGTGGAGTCCTGGATCACCGGTGACAAGCGCAACCACCACCTGCTCCAGCGCCCGCGCAACGCACCGACGCGCACCGCGATCATGGTGGCGCTGATGACGTTCTACGGCCTGATGTGGGCGGCCGGTGGCAACGACATCATCGCGATCACGTTCCACCTGTCGATCAACCAGATCACCCACTTCATGCGGGTGGCGGTATTCCTCGGCCCGGTGATCGCGTTCATCATCACGAAGCGCTGGTGCATCTCCTTGCAGCGCAAGGACCAGGACGACCTGTTGCACGGTTACGAGACCGGCGTGATCATGCGCGACGCGATGGGCGGCTACACCGAGCGGCACCTGCCGCTGCCAGTCAACGAGGCCTACACCCTCACCGCGCGCGATCGCGACGAGATCCGGCAGCTCGAGTCCAGCACCGACGACAACGGCGTGACCGCACCCGGCACCCGCAAGGCGCGGGTCCAGGCACGACTCTCGCGGTGGTGGTACTCCCACAACGTGCAGAAGCCCACCGCGGCGGAGCTCCAGGACGCCCACCACCACACCGAGGTGGAGGACGCCCACGACGCCCCGATGATCGGCCACGCCGCCGACGGACACCAGTTCGACGGCCGGCACGATGTCGAGGGCGACGACCTGGCGCACCACCGCGAGCACTGAGGTCGGCGGAGATTTACCACGTGAACGTGGTAATTCGCCGCCCCCTCTGCACCGTCTCGGCAACTGGTATGACCACTTGACCACTGACCAGTAGCCGCACGACAGTCGCACCCATGGCACTGCGACCCGTAGCCCGCAAGTTGGTCCCCGACGACGTCTTCGACCAGCTCCTCGACGAGGTGGTCGACGGCGAGCTCACGGCGGGCGACAGCCTGCCCAGCGAGCGGCGGCTGGCCGAGATGCTGGGCGTGTCCCGGCCGGCGGTCCGGGAGGCGCTCCAGCGGATGTCCCAGACCCGGCTGGTCGAGGTGCGGCACGGTGGGGCGACGACGGTCCGGGAGTTCCGGCGCTACGCGGGGCTCGACCTGCTCCCCCGGCTCCTGGTGCGCAACGGCGAGATCGACCCAGCGGTCGGGCGCGGCGTGCTCGAGGCGCGCCTCGCGATCGGCCCGACGGTGGCGGCGATGGCTGCCGTACGGCGCCGCGAGGGCGACCTGGCGGCCGTCACCACTGCGGTGACGCACCTGGCGGAGGCGGCCGACCCACTGGCGCGCCAGCACGCCGCGCTGGCGTTCTGGGACGCGGTCACGGACGCCGCCGACTCGGTGGTGTTCCGGCTGATGTTCAACAGCCTGCGGCTGGCCTACGAGCCCGCGATCCCGGCCCTGGCCCCGCTGATGGAGGCGGAGGTCGGCAACCTCCACGGCTACCGCGCACTCAGCGACGCCGTCGCCGCCGGTGACGAGGAGGCCGCCCGCACCGCTGCCGACGACCTGCTCCGCCCGGCCACGACCGCGATCCTCGCCGTGCTGGCCGCGCTCGACGACACCGACGAAGGAGACCATCGATGAGCAAGGCCACCCCCGAGATCGAGGCGAAGGCAGCGTCCCGGCTGGCCCGCGACGTCGCCCGCCTGGAGTCCGGCCCCGGCGGCCGTCGCACCAGCCAGTCGCTGGGCCAGGCTGCACGGGCCTTCCTGCGTCACCCCTCGCCCTGGCTCATCGGGTCGGTGCTCGTCGGCGGCATCGTCGCCCGCGTGCTGGTGCCGCGGTTCTCGTGGCCCGAGCTGCTGGTGCCGGTCGCCCTCGTCGTGCTGTTCCCCGTGATCGAGTGGGTCGTCCACGTCTGCATCCTGCACCGGAGGCCCCGCAGCCTCGGCCCGATCGCGGTCGACTCGCTGCTGGCGCGCAAGCACCGCGCCCACCATGCCGACCCGCGCGACCTGCCGCTCGTGTTCATCCCCTGGCAGGTCGAGCTCTGGCTGCTGCCGGCGTACGTCGCCGTGGCACTGGTGGTGTTCCCCGACCGGGCCGCCGGGCTCAGCTTCCTGGTCGCGGTCACCGGACTGATGCTCGGCTACGAGTGGGTGCACTACCTGGTGCACAGCGACTACAAGCCGGCGACCCGGGCGTTCCGGTCGGTGTGGCGCAACCACCGGCTGCACCACTACAAGAACGAGCACTACTGGTTCACGGTCACCACCGCGGGCACGGCAGACCGGCTGTTCGGCACCTACCCGGACGCACCCGACGTGGAGAGCTCACCCACGGTCAGGGCGCTGCACGGAGGTTGAGCCCCGGCCGAGCTCGAGGCCGGCACCGACCAGCAGCACCCCGCCGGTGCCGAGCCCGGTCAGGAAGGTCGGATCGGCCTCCGTGGACCCCGCACCGACCGCGGCCACGACCGCGACGACCAGCACGGCCAGCCCCAGTGGCACCAGAAGCCGGTCGCCGAGCACCGGGGCCAGCGCCCAGAAGTGGGCGCCCACGACGAACGCCACCCAGGGCGCGACGTACTCCGCCAGCCCGGCCACCAGCAACGCGACCGTGCCGAACGCGATCACCAGGTAGCTGACCAGCACCACGCGGCCGTAGCGGCGCGACGTCGAGGGGTCGGGGCCGTTGTCGGTGCGTCCTCGGCGGAGCAGCAGCACGCCGGCGACCACCGCCACCGCGACGGCCAGCCAGCCGGCCACCCGGAGCGGGACGTCCCAGGACGCCGGGGCCTCGCCTCCGCCCCAGCTCAGCCAGACAGCCGCGAACACCCCGAGCACCAGTGCGGTCAGCAGTGGACGCCGCGTCGGGACCCTGCTCACCTCAGAGCGCGGAGCCCTTCGCCCAGCTGCCCCACGACAGGTTCCAGTCGCCGTAGCCGTTGGTCAGGGTCATGCCCTTGCTGGAGCCGGTGTACTCGACCACGTCGCCCGGCATGCTCTGGTCGTAGAGCCAGGCGGCGTTCGAGGTGCTCATGCCGGTGCAGCCGTGGCTGACGTTGGCGCGGCCCTGCGAGCCGACCGACCACGGCGCGGCGTGCACGAACTCGCCGGAGTAGGTGACCCGCATCGCGTACTCGACGTCGTCGAGGTCGTAGCCGTCGGCGCTGTTGGGGTCGATCCCGATCGTCTCGGAGTTCATCCGCTTGTGCCGGAACTTCTCGACGATCACCTTGATCCCGGAGCGGGTGGTGTACTTCGGCTGCTCGCCGGTCGTGATCGGGATCGTGCGGATCAGCTTGCCGTTGCGGAAGACCTTCATCTGGTGGGTCTGGATGTTGACCTTGCTGACCATCGAGCGGGCCACGTCGAAGGAGACCTTGCGGTCCTCCTGGCCATAGATCCCGTTGCCGGCGCTGACGCTGTTGACGGCGACGTCGACGTTGATCTTGGAGCCGGGCTTCCAGAAGCCCTGCGGGCGGTAGTGCACGTTCTGGTTGTCGATCCAGTAGAAGCGGCCCTTCTGGCCCGCTGAGCTGGTGACCTTCATGTGCTTCTGGAAGTTCTTGCGGTCGGTCACGGGCACGTCGAAGTGGATCATGATCGGCATCCCGACGCCCACGGTCGAGCCGCTGAGCGGTGAGATGCTCGGGAAGGTCTGCTGGTCCAGGGTCAGCTCGGCCGTGCTGAAGCGCGAGCTGAACGTCTTGGTGGTGCCCTCGGAGTCCTCGGCCACGGCCTGCACGACGTACTTCTTGCTCGGCTCGAGCCGGGAGGACGCGGTCCACTTCGTCTTCGCGGTGTTCATCCCACCGGGGACCTTCTCGCCCTTGAGCGTGTGCACGAACACCTTGCGGAAGGTGCCGTCGCTGGCGTTCAGCTCCACCATCCGGTTGACCCGGACGCCGCTGGCGTTGTCCTTGACGTTGGACGTGATCACGACCGACGGGGTCGGCGTGGCGGAAGCGGACGGGCTGTCGCCGTCCTTGGCCACGAGGTCCGGCCCGGCAGCGGGTGTGCCGCCGCAGCCGGCGGCGAGAGCAAGGACCGCGAGCGCGCTCACGGCGCCCGTCAGTGCACGGCGGGCGGGTCGATGGTGGCGCAGGGCCATGAAGGCTCCCCCGAAAGGTCGAGTCTGGGATCTCGTCAAGGGTAACAACGACACGGCCCAGAACCGGAATCGACCGCCGTGGCGAGGCTCACCCGCCGTCCGCGGCGTGGCGTGGAATAACCCTCAGTGCGCGTGCACACCCCGGTAGTACTCGAAGATCCAGCCGCTCAGGGCGACCACGCCGAGTGCGGCGCCGATGATGAACAACCACCATCCGACCACCACCCCGAGCACGACCACCGCGAGGCAGAGACCGCACCACAGCGGCCACCAGCTGTACGGCGGGAAGAACCCGAGCTCGCCGGCCCCGTCTGCGATCTCGGCGTCCTTGCGGTCCTCCGGACGCGGCTCCATGTTCGCGGCGTGGAAGCCGAGGTAGATGGTGACCATCAGGGTCAGCAGGGTGGTCATGGTGAGCGCGGACGTGCCGGTCCAGTCGTTGGTCACCAGCCAGTAGGCCGGCGACACGAACACCAGGAAGACGGTGCAGATCGCGAAGATCCAGGCTTCGGACTTCATCTCAGTGCTCGTCCTTCTTGTCCGTGGTGGGCTCCGCGACGTCCTTGCCCTGGGCCGCGAGGTTCTCGCGCAGCAGTCCCGCACGCCCCTCGGTGGCAGGTGCGTCCTGGAACCCGCCCTGGTCCTCGCCGCCGTCGCCCTCGCGCATCTCCTCGTTGTCCGCGAGCTCGAGCGCCGCGATCTCCGGGTGGTGCAGGTCGAAGGCCGGGGACTCCGAGCGGATCCGCGGGATGGTGACGAAGTTGTGCCGCGGCGGCGGGCAGCTGGTGGCCCACTCCAGGGAGCGGCCCCAGCCCCACGGGTCGTCGACGGTGACCAACGGCCCGTGGGCGGACTTGTAGACGTTCCACAGGAACGGCAGCGTCGAGGAGGCGAGCAGGAACGCGCCC
>CAWFHJ010000006.1:0-216746 GCA_963815585.1 uncultured Actinomycetota bacterium
CCGTGTAGAGGATCTCGATCGGGAGGTTGTAGCGGGTCTGGACCGGCACCTCGGTCTCACTGCGACGGCGGTAGCGGATCACGGCCCACGCGATCAGGCCCCAGACCAGGACGCCCACGATCATCGCGGCCAGCCACGACCAGTGCCACAGGTCGTAGATGCTCTGGGCCTCCTTGGTGCGCGGGGCAGGCATCGCGAGTCGCTCGATCTGGTTCTTGCCCTCGGCAGAGCACCCGCTGAGCACGAGCACCGCGACACCGAGGACGGTGCCGAGCGCCCCGCGACGAAAGCGCTTGCGGAGATGTGGAGCCACGAACGAGACCTCTTTCGTCATGCACAGCAGACACATACCGACGTCACGCCAAACCCTACTACTGGGCACGGCTCGCAGAGGGAGCAGGTCCCCGGCAGGTTCCGAGTACGTTTCGAGGTGTGGAACCGGCCCCGTCGTACCTCGACAGCGCCTCGTCGGAGCCGTTGCACCCGGCCGCACGCGAGGCGTTCGCGGCCGCGCTGGGCACGGCGTACGCCGACGCCAGGCGGCTGCACGGCCCGGCTCGCAACGCGCGACTGGTGCTCGACAACGCGCGAGCCGTCGTCGCGGAGTGCCTGGGCGTGCGCTCCGACGAGGTGACGTTCACACCGAGCGGCACCCACGCCGTGCACCTCGGCCTCCTCGGGCTGCTCGCCGGGCGTCGCCGCGACGAGGGCAGGACGGTGGTCCACCCGGCGGTCGAGCACTCCGCGGTGCTCCACGCCGCCGCCTGGTCGCAGGCACCCACCGTGTCCGTGGCCGTGGACGCCCGGGGCCGGCTCGACCCGCAGGAGCTGGTGGTCGCCGTCAGCGACACGGACGGGGGCGGCGTCCTGGCCGTCCAGACCGCCAACCACGAGGTCGGCACGCTCCAGCCCGTCGCCCAGGTCGCGGCAGCCGTGCCGGACGTGCCGCTGTTCACCGACGCGTGCGCCTCGATGGGGCGGCTCCCGCTGCCGGCCGGCTGGTCCGCCGCCGCCGGCTCGGCGCACAAGTGGGGCGGGCCCGCGGGTGTGGGCGTGCTGCTGGTGCGCAAGGGAGCACGCTGGCGCAACCCGTTCCCGGCCGACGACCGGGTGGACGAACGCACGATCGGCTTCGAGAACGTGCCCGCTGCGCTCGCTGCCGCGGCCGCGCTGCAGGCAGTCGTGTCGGAGGCGGAGGCCACCAACCGCCGTCAGCACACGCTGGTGGGCCGGATCCGGGCTGCCGCGGCCGCGGTCCCGGACACCGAGGTGGTCGGCGCCCCCGACGACCGGCTCCCCCACCTGGTCACGTTCTCCTGCCTCTACCTCGACGGCGAGGCGCTGGTGACCGAGCTGGACCGGCGCGGGTTCGGCGTCGCGAGCGGATCGGCCTGCACGGCGAGCACCATGGAGCCGAGCCACGTGCTGGCCGCGATGGGTGCGCTGACGCACGGCAACGTGCGCGTGTCGCTCACCCGCGAGACCACTGCGGAGCAGGTGACGGCGTTCTGCCGGGTGCTGCCCGAGGTGGTCGACCGGCTGCGCCGCGAGAGCGGCACCCCGTGACCGCTCCCGACCTGGTGATCGACGGGCGCGGCCTGGCCTGCCCGATGCCGGTCGTGCTGCTCGGCCGCCGGATCGGCGAGGTGCCCGTGGGCGGCGTCGTCGTAGTCGAGGCAGACGACGTAGCGGCCCGGGTGGACGTGCCGGCGTGGTGCCGGATGCGCTCCCAGGAGTACCTGGGCGAGGAGCCGGCTGCCGACGGCGTCCCGTCCTACCGGGTGCGCCGGGTCAGCTGAGCCCGGTCAGACGAGGTTGGGCTCGATGTCGGCGGCCGCGGCGGCGCCGTACGTCTTCTCGAAGCGGGTCAGGAACTCTTGCTTGGTGAAGCCGTACTCCTGTGTGCCGACGCTCTCCACGACGTACGCCGCGAGGGTGCAGCCGACCTGGGCGGCGTGCTCGTAGCCGCTCCCCCACGACAGCGCGGCCAGGAAGCCGGCCCGGAAGGCGTCGCCGACACCGGTCGGCTCGACCGCGGTCACGTCGAGCGCGGCGACCTCGATCGTCGTCTCGCCCTTCTGCTTGATCCGCACGCCGTCCGCACCCAGCGTCGAGACCTGCACGCCGACCCGGTCCAGGATCTCGGCCTCCGACCAGCCGGTCTTCTGCTCGATCAGGTGCGACTCGTACTCGTTGCTGAACAGCAGGGCCGCGCCGTCCACGAGCTCGCGGATCAGCTCGCCGTCACCGAACGCCAGCTGCTGGCCGGGGTCGGCGATGAACGGGTAGCCGGTCTCGCGGCACTCGCGGGTGTGGCGCCGCATGCCGTCGGGGTCGTCGGGCCCGATCACGACGTACGTCGGGTCACCCACCCGGGCGACGATCGGCGCCAGCTCGATCTCACGGGCCTCGCTCATCGCGCCGGGGTAGAAGGACGCGAACTGCGCCATCGTGCTGTCCGTCGTGCACACGAAGCGGGCGGAGTGCCGGGTCTCGGAGATGTGCACGGAGTCGCAGTCGACACCGTTGTCCTCCAGCCAGGTGCGGTACTCGCCGAAGTCGATCCCGGCCGCGCCCACCAGCACGGGGCGCACCCCGAGCCTGGCCAGGCCGAAGGAGATGTTCGGAGCACAGCCACCGCGTCGTACCTCGAGGTCCTCGACCAGGAACGACACCGAGAGCTTGTCGAGCTGCTCGACGACGAGCGAGTCGGAGAACTTGCCACCGAACGACATCAGGTGGTCGGAGGCGATCGAGCCGGCGATCAGCAGAGACATGGGGATCCTGTTCTGGTGGGCCTGTTCTTGGTGATGGGAGTCCATCCTTGCCCGGTCTCGCGGACCCGTGAACACTACCGGCTGGTACCGCACGGGATACCGGGAGGTAACGCCTAGCGTCGAGTCATGACGCCCCTGCGCCCGTATGAGCGGCTGCCCTACGCCGACGCCGACACCACCGCGATCATGCGCCGCGACTGCGACGCCGCCGCCCTGCAGATCAACGTGCTCCGCGCTGCGCCGAGCATCCGGTTCGAGGACAACGCCCGCGAGGTCGTCAAGCGCGACATCCGCGTGAGCGACGCCGCGCGCCGCCTCGCCACTGCCTTGCACCTGCATCTGGACTGAGTCCTCTCCCGACCAGGCCCATCACCCCACGAAGGCGGCCGCCGGTCCACGCAGGCGCAGCGCAAAGGCCCCGTCGAGAGACGGGGCCTTTGTCGTGCTCAGCGGAAGCGAGGACTCAGTGGAACGAGTCCCCGCAGGCGCAGGAGCCGGTGGCGTTGGGGTTGTCGATCGTGAAGCCCTGCTTCTCGATGGTGTCGACGAAGTCGATGGTGGCCCCGCTGAGGTAGGGCACGCTCATCCGGTCGACGACGACGGCGACGCCGTTGAAGTCGATGACCTCGTCACCGTCGAGCGAGCGCTCGTCGAAGAAGAGCTGGTAGCGCAGGCCCGAGCAGCCACCGGGCTGCACCGCGATGCGCAGCGCGAGGTCGTCGCGACCCTCCTGCTCCAGCAGCGTCTTCACCTTGGAGGCGGCGCCGTCGCTCAGGTTGATCTTGTCGGTGCGAGTCTCGTGCGTGTGCTCGACCTGCTCGGTCATCGTCTTTGCTCCCAAGGGAATCGGGGGGTGTCCGTGCAAGGTCAATCCTCCCACACAAGCGGTTATTCCACGTGGTCGTCTCCTGCCATCCGGGCATGGAGTTCAGCGTCACACCCGTCGGTTCGTTCGTCGGTGGCCGCGACGACCGCACCAACACCGACCACTGGGGCGCGGTCAGGCCCACGATCGTGCTCGACGAGCGGCTCGGGGGCCGCGCGCTCAACGGGACCAGGTGCGCGCGGTGCGCTCGGCCAGCGCCGCCAGCGATCCCGCCGGGTCGCCGAACGCCCGCTCCTCCCCCACCAGGTCGACGACGGAGTACGCCGACTCGACACCGAGCGTGCGCATCTCGCGGGAGCCGATCAGCACCTGGCCGGCCAGCGCGACGCAGGGCGCGAGTCCCGCGGCGCACAGCTGGGCGACGCCGTACGGCACCTTGCCGGAGCGCGAGGAGAAGTCGAACGCCCCCTCACCGGTGATCACCAGCCCTGCTCCCCGGATCCGGTCGGCGAGCCCGACGGCGTCCGCGACCATCTCGACGCCCGGCTCCCGGGTGGCGCCGAGGAGCAGCAGCGCGAAGCCGATCCCGCCTGCCGCGCCGGCGCCCTTCGAGGCGGCGGTGTGCCGGTCGGCGGCGATGCCGAGCTGTTCGAGCCAACCGTCGACGACCAGCAGCCGGTCGTCGGGCAGGCCCTTCTGCGGGCCGTAGTTCTTGGTCGCCCCGAGCAGTCCCGCCAGCGGGTTGTCCACGTCGCTGGCCGCCACGAGCTCGACGCCGGCCAGCGCCTCGCGCGCCGGGCCCAGCTCGACGCCGGTGATCCCGTCCAGCGCGGCCGGGCCGGCGTCCAGCGCACCCCCGGTCGCCGTCGCGCCGAGAGCGGCCAGCACGCCGGCGCCGCCGTCGTTGGTGGCCGATCCTCCGAGGCCGACCACGATCCGGCGGGCGCCGCTGGCGACAGCAGCGAGCAGCAGCTCGCCGACCCCGCGGCTGGTGCCGAGCTCGGGCCGACGGTCCTCCGGCGGTGTCAGGTGCAGGCCGACCGCCTGCGCGGACTCGACGTACGCCGTGTCGCCGTTCCGCAGGACAGCCGCCGGCACCGGGTCGCCGTACGGCCCCACGACGGTGACGCCGAGCAGCTCGCCGCCCAGCGCCGTGTGCAGCACGTCGACGAATCCGGGGCCGCCGTCGGACATCGGCACCTGCTCCAGCACGTCGTCCGGCGCCCGACGCGCCCAGCCCTCGGCGATCGCGGCGGCCGCTTCCACGGCGGAGAGGGTGCCGGCGAACTTGTCCGGCGCGATGACGACGCGCATGCCGCGGACGATAGCCCGGCCGTTACCGTCGGATCGTGGGCGAGGTGAGGATCAGGCCGATGCGGCCCGAGGACGTGGCCGACGCCGAGCGGCTGTCGGGCGAGAGCTACCACGCCGTGGATCTCGCCGAAGCGGTGGTGGGACAGCCACCACCGGTGCGCCGTACGGCGGAGCACTCCGCGGCGTGGCTGGCCCGGGCGGAGCACCTGCTGGCGACCGACCCCGGTGGCTCGTGGGTGGCGGAGCGGGGCACCGAGATGGTCGGCTTCGCATCGTCGTTCAAGCGTGAGCTGATGTGGATCCTGGCCTCGTTCGCGGTGCGTCCCGACGTGCAGGGCGGAGGTGTCGGGCGGGCGCTGCTGGAGCCGGCGCTGGCTTACGGCCGGGGCTGCCTGCGCGGGATGCTGAACGCGTCCAGCGACCCGAGGGCCACCCGCCGCTACCGTGCGGCCGGCTTCACGCTGCACCCTCAGATGTACCTCCGGGGCGTCGTCGACCGCTCCGTGCTACCGATCGTCGAGCACGTCCGCGACGGCTCGCTGGGCGACGTCGACCTGATGGACTCGATCGACCGGCGCACGCGCGGTGCCGCGCACGGGCCCGACCACGAGGCGCTCGCGAAGGCGATGCGGCTGGTCGTGACCGACCGGCCGTCGGGCTCCGGCTACGCCTACCTGCTCGCCGACGGATCACCGCTGGTGCTCGCCGCGACCGACCGGCGCACCGCGAGCACGCTGGCCTGGGAGGCAATGGCCTCGTCCACGCCGGGTCAGCCGGTCGGCATCTTCCATGTCACCGTCGAGAACGAGTGGGCGGTCGACGTCGGGATGGCTGCCCGGCTCGACCTGCACCAGCGTGGCTACCTCGCGGTGCGGCACATGAAGCCGCCAGCGCCGTACCTCCCGCACGGCGCGCTCCTCTAGGGCCCGCTACTCGGTGACGTAGTGCCCGGCGTTGAACTGCTCGAGGTCCGGGTCGTGGGCCAGGATCCGGGCCCGGGTACGACGCCGGTAGCGCCAGATCTGCACCAGGCCGAGCCCCCACAGCAGGTACTGGAAGCTCATCGCCCAGCGGAACGCCTCGGCCGGGTAGTCGCTGCCACCGCCGGGGGTGCGCCAGTCGAGGATCAGCCCGATCGCGATCACCAGCAGCAGGCTGGCCAGGAAGCCGCCCTGGTTGATGATCCCGGTCGCGCTCGCCAGGCGCCGGGCAGGGTTGGACGTGCGGCCGAGGTCGAAGCCGATCATCGAGGCCGGTCCACCGACGCCGACCACCACGACCAGCACCACGAGCAGCCACAGCGGCGCGTCCCCCGGCCAGACCAGCACCGACGTCCACGCCGCGATGATCGCCAGCACGATCCCGAGCACCAGGGTCGAGCGGTGCCACGGCTGCACGGTGATCCGCCAACCGAGCACCGGCCCGGCACTCATCACCGCCAGCACCATCAGGGTGAGCAGCAGGCCGGCCGTCTCCTCGCTCCGGCCCTCGCCGCGCACGAAGAACGGGTAGCCCCAGAGCAGGCCGAGCGTGGTGGCGCTGAACTGGGTCGAGAAGTGCATCCAGAACCCGAGCCGGGTGCCGGGGTGCTCCCACGACGCCCGCAGGCTCTCGCGCACGGCGCTCAGCGACAGCGTCGGACCGCGCCTGACCCGGCTTCCCGGGGCGTCGTGCACCACCAGCAGCAGCGCGATGCTGAGCACGATGCCGAACGACGCGGCGAGCAGGTAGGAGCGGGTCCAGCCAAGGTGCGAGAGGGCCCAGGTCATCGGGATCGCGGCCAGGATCGCGCCGGACTGGCCGAGCACGCCGGTGAGCTGGGTGATGATCGGGATCCGGCGAGGCGAGAACCAGGTGTTCACCAGCCGCAGCACGCAGATGAACGTCATCGCGTCTCCCATGCCCACGAACAGCCGGGCCAGCAACGCCCACCCGTAGCTGTCGGCGAACGCGAAGCCGGCCTGCGCGAGCGTCAGCGTGGCCGCACCGGCCAGCAGCACCGAGCGCGGACCGTAGCGGTCGACCAGCAGCCCGACCGGGATCTGCATGCCCGCGTAGACCAGCAGCTGGAGCATCGTGAAGGTGGCCAGCTGGGAGGCCCCGATGTCGAATCGCTCGGCCGCCGCCAGCCCGGCGACGGCCAGCGACGATCGGTGGAAGACGGCCAGCAGGTAGACCAGCAGGCCGACCACCCAGACCGCGAGCGCCTGCCGCAACCGACGCTCCACGGCAGGCACATCGCCGGCGACGTCGGAAGGCTGGTTCACCTCCCCAGTCTCTCAATGGGAGCGTGGGTGTCATGAACCCCGTCCAGTCCCCAGCCCACGCCTCGCTCCAGCTGGCCGACTGGCGAGCACGCATCGCCTCGCTGTACGCCGCGGTCCGGACCGAGCCGGACCCGGCGACCAGCCACCGGGTGTGGCGTGAGGGCCGGA
Source organism: uncultured Actinomycetota bacterium (assembly GCA_963815585.1). Lineage (GTDB taxonomy): Bacteria > Actinomycetota > Actinomycetes > Propionibacteriales > Nocardioidaceae > Marmoricola. The sequence continues at coordinate 7,353 of CAWFHJ010000006.1, forward strand.
CCGAGCTGTTCGCGACCCACCCGCAGAGTCCCGTCGCCCACCAGCCGGAGCTGCGCGAGCACGGTGTCGGCTACTGGCCCTACGACCCGGACCTCCGGTTCACTGCGGAGGTGCTGGAGGCGGAGCCGGAGGAGCTGCCGATCCACGTCGGCGACGACGGCGTGGTCACGCTCGCCCGGGTCGGCCGGCTCGACCTGCCGATCGGGTCGCTCGACGTCTGGCGGCTGCTCGGCTACGCCGGGGGGCTGTTCGTGCCGCTGCGTGACGGCACCTCCGGCGACACGTCGTACGGCGGGGGGCGCTACCTGCTGGACACCGCCAAGGGCACCTGGCTCGGCGGCGACGAGAGCCACCTGGTCGTCGACCTGAACTTCGCCTACCACCCGTCGTGCCGCTACGACCCGCGCTGGACCTGTCCGCTGGCGCAGCCCGGCAACACCGTCACCGTGCCCGTCGAAGCAGGCGAGAGGCTCTGATCCCATCGTGGGAGACTTGTTGTCATGACGACAGTCGACCTGCCCCTGCTCCCGCTCGGCCGTGGCACGGACCTCGCGTCGGAGCGTGGCGTCGAGTGCCCCGGTGACCTGCCGGCCGCCTCCGACCCCGACCTGGTGGCGCGCGCGAAGGCGGCCAAGGAGCGGCTCGGCGACAAGGTGTTCGTGCTCGGGCACCACTACCAGCGCGACGAGGTCATCCAGTTCGCCGACGTCACCGGCGACTCGTTCAAGCTGGCCCGCGACGCAGCCGCGCGGCCCGAGGCGGAGTACATCGTCTTCTGCGGCGTGCACTTCATGGCGGAGTCCGCCGACATCCTGACCGGGCCGGAGCAGAAGGTGGTCCTGCCCGACCTCGCGGCCGGCTGCTCGATGGCCGACATGGCGCGGATCGCCCAGGTCGAGGACGCGTGGGACGCGCTGACCGAGGCCGGCGTCGCCGACTCCGTGGTGCCGGTGACCTACATGAACTCCTCCGCCGACATCAAGGCGTTCTGCGGCAAGCACGACGGCGCCGTGTGCACGTCGTCCAACGCGCAGGCCGCCCTGGAGTGGGCCTACGCGCAGAAGGGTGCGGACACCAAGGTGCTCTTCCTGCCCGACCAGCACCTCGGCCGCAACACCGCGGTGCTGGAGATGGGCTTCACCCTCGACGACTGCGTGGTCTGGAACCCGCACAAGGCCGACGGTGGGCTCACCCCCGAGCAGCTGCGCGACGCCCGGATGATCCTCTGGCAGGGCCACTGCTCGGTGCACGGCCGTTTCACCGCGCAGGTCGTCGACGACGTGCGCGCGCAGGTGCCCGACGTGCACATCCTGGTCCACCCCGAGTGCCGCCACGAGGTGGTGCTCAGGGCCGACCTGGTCGGCTCGACCGAGTTCATCATCAAGACCGTCGAGGCGGCCCCGGCCGGCTCCGCGTGGGCGATCGGCACCGAGCTCAACCTGGTCAAGCGGCTGGCCGCGGAGCACCCCGACAAGCGGATCATGTTCCTGGACAAGACCGTCTGCTACTGCTCGACGATGAACCGGATCGACCTCCCCCACCTCGTGTGGGCGCTGGAGAGCCTGGCCGACGGCACCCTGGTCAACGTGATCGAGGTCGACCCGGACACGGAGCACTGGGCCAAGATCGCGCTGCAGCGGATGCTCGACCTGCCCGGCAAGAGCCACCGCGACTGAGCGGCGAGCCGGCAGCGGGCTAGAGGACGGGGCAACCCCAGACCGGCATCCAGCTCGCCAGCTCCGGCTCGATCGGCAGCTCGTGCTCGAGCGTGGTGCGCACCTGCATCTCCAGCAGGGACTCACGCTTGCGGTCCTCGGGCCGGCCGACCGGGGCGAAGGGGTAGAAGGTGCCCTTGCCGTAGCGGTAGACGAGCCCCAGCGTCCTGTCCCCACGGTCACGGAACCCGACCACGCTGCACAGCAGTCCGCCCGCGAACCCCTCCGCCTCGAGCGAGCTGTTCACGGCGTGCAGGTCTGTCACCAGCGCGCCGGGGTCGACCGGCTCGGTGCGGACCACCAGCCAGGTGAAGCCGAACCCGTCGTCGACGCGCTCGACGTCGGGCCCCTCGTCGGAGTCGAGCAGGGCGACCAGCCGCGCCTCGGTGTCGAGGAACGCCGGGCCCTCGGCCTTGCGGTAACAGACGGCGCCGATGCCGGTGGGCGCGAAGTCCATCGCGGTCTCGAGCGTGATCGCTGCACCGGGAATGCCGAACAGGCTGTCGAGGTCCGGACGCCGGGGCGTCGTACGTCCGCTGAGGGCCTGCCAGAAGCCCACCGTCAGCGACCCGTCTGGGTGAACCCGCCGTCGAAGGGGCGACCGAGCTCCGCGGCCACCTTCGAGAGCTGCTCGAGGCGCTGCTCCAGCGACGGGTGGGTCGAGGTGAGCGTGCGCAGGGAGATGCCGGCCACCGCCGGGGCGATGAAGAACGCGTTCATCGCGCTGACCTCGCGCAGGTCCTTCTGGGGTACGGCGGACATCTCGCCGGAGATCTTCACCAACGCGGAGGCGAGTGCCTGCGGCCGCTGGGTCAGCATCGCGCCGCTCCGGTCGGCGCAGAGCTCGCGGTAGCGCGAGAGCAACCGGGTCAGGAAGAAGCTCACGGCGTAGACGACCAGGCTGACCACCAGCGCCAGGATCAGCGCGGCACCGCCGCCGATGCCGTCGTCGTCGTTGTTGCGCCGGCTGCCGCCGCCGAAGAACAGGCCGTACTGGCCGATCTGCGTGATCATGCCCGCGATCACGCCTGCGCTCGACGCCACCGTCATCACCAGCACGTCGCGGTGCGCCACGTGCGAGAGCTCATGGGCGAGCACGCCCTCGAGCTCCTCGGCGGTGAGTGTCTTCAGGATGCCGGTCGTGACGCAGACCGCGGAGCGCTGCGGCGAGCGGCCGGTGGCGAACGCGTTGGGCAACGCGGTGTCGGAGATCGCGACCACCGGCTTGGGCATGTCGGCGAGGGCACACAGGCGGTCGATCATGCCGTGCAGCTCGGGAGCCTGCTCGGGGGTCACCACACGGGCCCCCATCGCCCGGAGCGCGACCTTGTCGGAGTTGTACCACTGGTACCAGGCCATCCCGAGCCCGATCGCGCCGATCAGGGGCACCAGGCCGCCGTAGCCGGACCGGATGGCGATCCACATCAGCACGACCATGAACCCGACGAACAGGGCGCCCAGCAGGAACATCACCGACGTCATGCGGACGGTGAGCCCCGTGTCGGGTGCGAAGCGGGTGCGTGGCCTTGCCATGGTGTGGTGCTCCTTCTCGGTGGCGGCCGTCAGTCGGCCGGTCTGGTGTGCTGGTCGGGTGCCGGCGGCTCGCCGGGCTGGGTGTACTCCGCGGCCGGCTCGGCAGCGGTCTCGCCGCTGCCGACGGGCAGGCCCTCGGGTGCCTTGTGCGCCTTGAGCGCCGCGAGCTCGCGCTCGACCTCCGACTCGGAGCTCATCGCGTCCAGCTCGCGTCCGATGTCGTCACCACGGCCGAGCGCGCCCGGCTGGTCGAGCGCACCGGAGGCGAGCAGCTCGTCGATCGCGCCGGCCCGTGCCTGCATCTGCGCGGTCTTGTCCTCGGCCCGTTGGATCGCCTGCCCGACGTCGCCCATCTCGGTGGAGATGCCGGAGAAGGCCTCGTTGATCTTGGTCTGCGCCTCGGCGGCGGTGTAGGTCGCCTTGATCGTCTCCTTGCGGGTGCGGAACGCGTCGACCTTCGCCTGGAGCGCCTGCGAGGCGCGGGTCAGCTTCTCCTCCTCGCCCTGGAGCTGCGCATGCTGCTCCTTGAGGTCGCTCACCTGCCCGGTCAGGCCGGACTTGCGGGTGAGGGCTTCGCGGGCGAGGTCCTCACGACCGACGTCGATCGCCTTCTGGGCCTGGTCGGAGAGCTTGGTCGACTGGGTCTCCAGCTGGGTGATCTGCATCTCGACCCGCTTGCGGCTGGTGGCCACGTCGGCGACGCCCCGTCGTACCTTGGTGAGCATCTCCAGCTGCCGCTCGTAGCTGTAGTCGAGGGTCTCGCGCGGGTCCTCCGCGCGGTCGAGCGCCTTGCTCGCCTTCGCCTTGAAGATCATCGAGAATCGCTGCCACAGGCCCATCGGGTGGTCCCTCTCAGTCAGGTGCGGGTGCGCCCCGCAGCCGTTCGGTGCGGCCACGGTGCTGCCTCCAACCTACGAGGGCAACGGTTGGCCTGGATACAACGTTCCCGCACGTTCCCGCCCCTGTGGCGCGCGAATCGCGCAGGTACCCTGAGGTTCCTCCCGTACGACGCACCCGAAAGCAACGTGACGACACCCGTGTTCCGACGCACCGCGAAGAAGCAGACCGAGACCTACGAGGTCTACAAGCCCGGCGGCAAGGGCCGGCCGACGCCGTCCCGCAAGGACGCCCAGGCGGCGTCCCGTGAGCGCGCCCGCATGGGGATGGACAAGAAGACCGCCCAGAAGGTGCTCAAGGCCCGGCGCTCGGAGGACAACAAGAAGGTGCGCGAGGGCATGCGTACCGGCAATCCGCGCTACATGATGGAGCGCGACAAGGGGCCGGTGAAGGCGTTCGTCCGCGACTACGTCGACACCCGGATCTCGTTCATGGAGTACCTGCTGCCGGTGCTGGTGATCATCATGGTGCTCCAGTTCGCTGGCCAGCAGCAGCTGAGCGGCGCGATCTGGTCGGCCACGATCCTGCTGCTCGTGCTCGAGGTGGCGTGGCTGCTCTCGCGGCTGAACAAGGAGATCAAGACCCGCTTCCCTGACGAGAACTCCCGGGGCTGGCGGTTCTACGCGCTGATGCGCGCGATCCAGCTGCGTCCGCTGCGGATGCCCAAGCCGCGACTGCGCGTGCGCGAGGCCCTGCCGAAGCGCTACGACCGCTACTGATCCCCGCTACTGCGTGTCGAGCCGCATCGGCCCGTAGACCTCGCGCTCACCCTCGAACAGGGTGACCGCGACGGCCCCCTCCTCGGCCAGGTCGGCCCAGAACTCGCCGACCCAGGACTCGGCCTCGGCCCGCGTCGGGAACTCCTGCCGGCCGTCGGCCGGCTCGATCGCCGAGCCGTCCTCGGCCTCGAGCCGCCAGAACCAGGGGTTGTCGGAGGACGGCATCAGGACTCCTTGACGTCGGTCTGCACGAAGGGAGGACGGGTGACCACGAAGACCTCGGGCCGGCCACGCACGTCGACCAGCACCTCGGCGCCGTCCTCGATCTGGTGGTTGAGCAGGGCCAGCGCGACGCTCTTGCGCAGCGTCGGCGAGAACGTGCCGGAGGTGATCTCGCCGGCCGCGAAGTCGCGGGTCAGCATCACCTGCATGCCGGGCCGGGCGATGCCGCGCGCCGCGGCGACCAGGCCGTTGAGCCGCATCGTGACGCCGGCCTCCTTCTCGGCCAGCAGCGCCTCACGGCCCCAGAACGCGGGCTTCTTCCAGCCGACGGCCCAGCCGAGGCGGGCCTGGTTGGGGGTGACCTTCAGCGAGATGTCCTGGCCGTGGAGCGGGTAGCCCATCTCGGTGCGCAGGGTGTCGCGGGCACCGAGGCCGCAGGGCTGGATGCCGTGCTCCTCCCCCGCCGCCATCAGGGCGTCCCACAGGGCCGGCGCGGCCTCGTTGGCGACGATCAGCTCGTAGCCGCGCTCGCCGGTGTAGCCGGTGCGGCAGTCGACGACCACCTCACCGGCGTAGGGGTGCTGCACGAAGGACATGTAGCCGTGCCCGGTGGGCAGGCCGACCGCGTCGAGCACCTCGTCGGACTTCGTGCCCTGGACGGCGAGCACGGCGTGCGTCTCGTGGTGGTCGGTGATCGTGACGCTGTCGGGCTTGCCGGCCTCGAGGCGTCGTACCACCTCGGCGGTGTTGGCCGCGTTGGGCACCAGCAGCAGGTGGTCGTCGTCGAGCAGGTAGATGATCAGGTCGTCGACGATGCCACCGGTCGCGTCGTCGCAGCAGAGCGTGTACTGCGCCTTGCCGGTGCCGATCTTGCCGAGGTCGTTGCTCAACGTCGCGTTCACGTACTCCTGGGCACCGTCGCCGCGGACCACGACCTTGCCGAGGTGCGAGACGTCGAAGATGCCGACCGACTGCCGGACCGCCGTGTGCTCCTTGATCACGCCTGCCGGGTACTCCAGCGGCATCTCCCACCCGCCGAACTCCGCGAACTTCGCGCCGAGCGCGACGTGCCGGTCGTGCAAGGGGGACTGCTTGAGGGCCATGCGCGGCAAACTACCGCAGCCGATGCTGCCCCCACGGCGCGGCATAGAGTGCCCGCGTGACGTCGTACACGCTTCGCAAGGGCAACCCGGACAAGACCCGCGCAGACGTGGTGGTCGTGGGGATCGCCCGCAACGACAAGGGCCCGGTGGTGGCACCCGGGGGCGAGCAGGTCGAGAAGGCCTACGGCCGCAAGTTCGGCCCGCTGCTGGCCTCGCTCGGCGTGACCGGCAAGGCCGGTGAGGCGTTCCGGGTGCCGACGAGCGGCGCCGTCACCTCCGCCACCCTGGTGCTGGTCGGCCTCGGCGACCTCGGCCGCGGCACCCACCAGCTCACCGCCGAGCAGGTACGACGGGCGGCCGGTGTCGCGGCCCGCAACGTCGGCAACGCGGCGTCCGTCGCGCTAGCCCTCCCTGCCGCCGACGCCGCCCAGGTGCGCGCTGTCGCCGACGGCTTCCTCACCGGCAGCTACGCGTTCCACGGCAGCAAGGCCGGCGCGAAGAAGAAACCCGTCGCCGAGGTGGCGATCCTCTCCGAGGCTGCCCGGCGCAAGGACTGCGTCGACGCGCTGGACGCCGCGCAGGTGCTGGCCGGGTTCGCCGACACCGCACGCGACTGGGTCAACATGCCGGCCAACCAGCTCTTCCCTGCCGAGTTCGCCGACCAGGTGCTCGCAATCGAGCGCAAGCGCAAGAAGCCCAAGGTCACGGTCACCGTGCTCGACGAGGTGGAGCTCGAGGACCTCGGTTGCGGCGGCATCCTCGGCGTGGGCATGGGCTCGGACAACCCACCCCGGCTGGTGAAGCTGGAGTACCGCCCCGAGGGCGCGCAGAAGCACGTCGCGCTGGTGGGCAAGGGCATCACCTACGACTCCGGTGGGCTGACCATCAAGCCCGGCGGCTCCATGGCGACCATGAAGTGCGACATGGCCGGAGCCGCGTCGGTGATCGCGGCGACGTACGTCCTGGCGGAGCTGGAGGTGCCGGTCGCAGTCACCGCCTACGCGCCGCTGGCCGAGAACATGATCTCCGGTCGCGCGGTGCGACCCGGCGACGTGCTGACCATGTACGGCGGGAAGACCGTCGAGGTGATGAACACCGACGCCGAGGGTCGGCTGGTCCTGGCCGACGCGCTCGTGATGGCCGCCGAGTCCGACGCCGACGTGATCGTCGAGATCTCCACCCTCACCGGCCCCTGCGTGGTTGCGCTCGGCGACCGGGTCGCGGGCGTGTTCGGCGACGACGAGACCGTGGCCGGCGTGCAGGCGGCGGCGCAGTCCACCGGCGAGCTGATGTGGCGGTTGCCGGTGCCCGAGGAGACGCGGGAGCAGATCCGCACCGAGTCCAAGGTGGCCGACCTGCTGCAGCACAACTGGGTGCGCTGGGGCGGTGCGTTGTGGGCGGCAGGGTTCCTGACGGAGTTCGTGGACGGCAAGCCGTTCGTGCACCTCGACGTCGCCGGGCCGGCCTACAACGACCGCGCGCCGTGGGGCCACGTCCCGTCCGGTGGCACCGGCTTCGGCATCGCCACGATCGTGGAGTACGTCGCGTCGCTGGTGCACGACGCGGAGCCCGGCGCAGCGGCTCAGTAGAAGTTGTTGCCGGGCTTCTTCTGGGTCTGGCGGCGGTTGTACTCGCGCATCCGCGTGGGCACGCCCACGACCGCGGCGTCGTACGAAGGGATGCCGAGGCGGTTGCAGAAGTCGTGCGCCCATCGCACCGACGACACCCGGCGCCGGGTCCACTCGCCGTCGTGCGCGACCAGCAGGAGCGTCACCGACGAGACCGTCGTCTGCGGCTCCAGGAAGCCCTCGACGCCCTTGCGCGCGGCCGACCACTCACGCAGGTGCTTCTCGTCCGCGTTGTCGGACTGTCGCACCTGTCCCTTGCTGCTGCGGCGGAAGCGGTCGAACAGGCCCATGGGCACAAGTGTGACGGACGCACACCAGCGGAGGGTGCTGAACACGACGAACAGCGCGGTGGTTGAGGGGCCCGAGAGGCGGTGGTGGAGTGCTCCGGAGAAGTGCAAGGATGAGCCGGTGCCCGGTCCCGGGCCGGAGATCTTGGGAGGACGAGAGCAGCAGTGGCGGAGGCAGCCGAGTTCGACGTGGTGGTGCTGGGCGCGGGGTCCGGAGGCTATGCGTGCGCATTGAGAGCAGCGCAGCTCGGTCTCTCGGTCGCGCTGGTCGAGAAGGGCAAGCTCGGCGGCACGTGTCTGCACGTCGGCTGCATCCCGACCAAGGCGTTGCTGCACGCCGCCGAGGTCGCCGACGCGGCGCGTGAGTCTGAGAAGTTCGGCGTCCGCGCGACGTTCGAGGGCATCGACATGGACGGCGTCAACGCCTACAAGGACGGTGTCGTCGACCGGCTGTTCAAGGGCCTGACCGGGCTGATCAAGGGACGCGGGATCACCGTGGTGGAAGGCACAGGACGCTTGACTGGGCCACGGACCGTCAACGTGACGTCGCCGACAGCGACCACAGACCAACCGCAGACGTACGTCGGCCGGCACGTGGTGCTCGCGTCCGGCTCCTACTCCCGCTCGCTCCCCGGGCTCGACCTCGACGGCGAGCGTGTGATCACCTCCGAGCACGCGCTGCGGCTCGATCGGGTGCCCGAGAGCGCGATCGTGCTGGGCGGTGGCGTGATCGGCTGCGAGTTCGCCAGCGTCTGGGCGTCGTTCGGCACCCAGGTCACGATCGTCGAGGCGCTCCCCCGGCTGGTGCCCGCGGAGGACGAGGCGTCGTCGAAGGCGCTGGAGCGCGCGTTCCGCAAGCGCAAGATCGGCTTCCGCACCGGCACCCCGTTCGAGAGCGTGAAGACCTCCGACGAGGGCGTGCTGGTCACGCTCGAGGGTGGCGACACGATCGAGGCGGAGCTGCTGCTGGTCGCGGTCGGCCGCGGCCCGTCGACCGAAGGGCTCGGCTACGAGGAGCAGGGCGTCGCCATGGAGCGCGGCTTCGTGCTCGCCGACGAGCGCTGCCGCACCAACGTCGAGGGTGTCTTCGCGGTCGGCGACATCGTGCCCGGCCTGCAGCTGGCGCACCGCGGCTTCCAGCAGGGCATCTTCGTGGCCGAGGAGATCGCCGGACTCGCCCCTGCGCCGATCGACGAGGCCGGCATCCCGCGGGTGACGTACTCCGACCCCGAGATCGCCTCGGTCGGGCTGACCGAGGCACAGGCGCGGTCGACGTACGGCGACGACGCGGTCGAGTCGCTGACCTATGACCTCAGTGGCAACGGCAAGAGCCAGATCCTCAAGACCCAGGGGTTCGTGAAGCTGGTCCGTCGTACCGACGGACCTGTGGTCGGCGTCCACCTGGTCGGCGCCCGTGTCGGTGAGCTGATCGGCGAGGCTCAGCTGATCTACAACTGGGAGGGCCACCCGGAGGATGTCGCACCGCTGGTGCACGCCCACCCGACGCAGAACGAAGCCCTCGGCGAGGCCCACCTCGCGCTCGCAGGCAAGCCGCTCCACGCCCATTCCTGACCCCAACCCACCGGAAGGTCCCCCATGTCGACACCCGTGAACCTCCCCGCACTCGGCGAGTCCGTCACCGAAGGCACCGTGACCCGCTGGCTGAAGAAGGTCGGCGACCAGGTGGCGGTCGACGAACCGTTGCTGGAGGTCTCCACCGACAAGGTCGACACCGAGATCCCCTCGCCGGTCGCGGGCACGCTGCTGGAGATCAAGGCGGATGAGGACGAGACCGTCGAGGTCGGCGCCGAGCTGTGCGTGATCGGTGACGAGGGCGAGGGTGGCGGCTCCGACGACGGCGACGCTGCCGACGAGAGCTCCTCCGACCAGGCCTCGGAGGAGCCGGCCGACGAGCCGGCCGACGAGTCAGCCGACGAGTCGGCCGGGGACGAGGCCGAGGAGCAGGCAGAGCCCGAGCCGGAGCCCGAGCCGGAGAAGCCGGCCGCGCAGGAGGAGCAGCCCGCGGCCGAGGAGAAGCAGGAGTCCTCGGGCGACAGCGGTGGCGGTTCCGGTGGCGCTGGTGGTGGCGGCACGTCCGTGACGCTGCCCGCGCTGGGTGAGTCGGTGACCGAGGGCACGGTCACCCGCTGGCTGAAGAAGGTCGGCGACGACGTGGCCGTCGACGAGCCGCTGCTGGAGGTCTCCACCGACAAGGTCGACACCGAGATCCCCTCCCCCGTGGCCGGCACCCTGCTCGAGATCAAGGTCGAGGAGGACGAGACGGTCGAGGTCGGCGCCGAGCTCGCCGTGGTCGGCAGCGGAGACGCGTCCTCCGGCGACAGCGGTGGTGGCGAGGGCAAGGCCGAAGCGGAGCCCGAGCCGGAGCCCGAGCCGGAGCCCGAGCCGGAGCCCGAGCCGGAGCCCGAGCCCGAGCCCGAGCCGGAGCCCGAGCCGGAGAAGCCGGCCGCGCAGGAAGCACCGGCGCCGGCCCACGCCGAGCCGTCCCCCGCATCGGGTGGCGAGGGCGTCTACATCACGCCGCTGGTCCGCAAGATGGCCGCCGAGTACGGCGTCGACCTGGGGTCGATCAAGGGCACCGGCGTCGGCGGCCGGATCCGCAAGCAGGACGTGCTCGCTGCGGCGTCGGAGGACGCCAAGGCCGAGAAGCGTGCCCAGCGCCCCGCAGCCGCTGCTGCGGCTGCCGAGCCCGCCGCGGCACCGGCAGCCCCCGCACCGACCACGCCGTCCCCGTCGACCCCGAGCCCGCTGCGCGGCAAGACCGAGCCGATGACCCGACTCCGCAAGGTGATCGCGAAGCGGATGGTGGAGTCGCTCCAGATCTCCGCCCAGCTGACCACCGTGGTCGAGGTCGACGTGACGGCGATCGCCCGGCTGCGGGCGGCGGCCAAGGCCGACTTCGAGGCGCGCGAGGGCACCAAGCTCTCGTTCATGCCGTTCTTCGCGAAGGCGGCCGTCGACGCGCTCAAGGCGCACCCGTCGCTGAACGCCGGGATCGACACCGAGAAGGGTGAGATCACCTACTACGACCGCGAGAACATCGCGATCGCCGTCGACACCGAGAAGGGTCTGCTGACCCCGGTGATCAAGGACGCCGGCGACCTGTCGATCGCGGGCCTGTCCCGCAAGATCGCCGACGTCGCCGACCGCACCCGCAACAACAAGATCAGCCCCGACGAGCTGTCCGGTGGCACGTTCACGCTGACCAACACCGGTTCGCGTGGCGCGCTCTTCGACACCCCGATCATCAACCAGCCGCAGGTCGCGATCCTGGGCACCGGCTCGGTGGTCAAGCGGGCCGTGGTGATCGACGACGACAACCTCGGCGAGACGATCGCGGTGCGCAACATGGTCTACCTGGCCCTCACCTACGACCACCGACTGGTCGACGGTGCCGACGCGGCGCGGTTCCTCAGCGACGTGAAGGCCCGGCTCGAGAGCGGCCAGTTCGAGGTCTGAACACGCCTGATGCCCCGCTCACCGACGGTGAGCGGGGTGTGGGGCGGTGGGTTCAGGTGTCGGGTGGCCGGTTCGGCGGCTTGTCGCGGGAGACGTCGGTGGTGCCGCGGTCGTCGCGGAGGTACTGGTAGCCGTGGGGTGAGGCCCAGAGGTAGGAGCCGGGTTCGAGGACGGTGTAGCTCCAGGGCGAGTGGGTCTTGAGCCGGTGGTGCCGTCGGCACAGCGGTGCGAGGTTGTCGGAGGCGGTGGGTCCGCCTTCGGAGTAGGGGATGACGTGGTCGTCGTCGCAGTGGATCGCTGGTCGGGTGCACCAGGGGAAGACGCAGGTGAGGTCGCGTTCGGCGGTCTGGTCCGCGAGCCGGTCGGGGACTTCGTACTGGGTGACGTGGAGGTGGTCGGCCAGGTCGATCACCGGTTTGATGATCACCTGCGGTGAGCGGGGTGTGCAGCCACTCGCGGACCTGGTCGACGCTCACGATCCGGCGTCCGGAGGCTTCGACGCGGGCGAACGGGCCTTCGGGTGAGAGGTGGACGTGGACGATGGTCTGCCGGGCCGGCACCGGCACCGGCGGTCTTCGTCGTCGTGCTGTGGGCTTGAGGTCGAGGCTGGTCTGCTGGCGGGCGATCTGGCCGATCGCCTGGGACCGCCGCACGTCCAACGGCTCCTGGGACCCGCAGGCGGCCAGGACGGCGGCTTCGTGGGCGATCCGGGTCTCCAGGTCCAGGGCGTCGGCGAGGTCGAGCTCCCCGTGGACCCGGGAGGTGCCGGTGAAGGAGACCTGGGTGTGCTCGATCGCGAAGTACCGGCCATCGGCTGCTCGACGGCGCTGTTCTTCGGCTTCGGCGGGCATGAACCGGCCGACGGCGTCGGCGACGAGCCGGTCGACCTCGGCGGGACCGATCCGGTGCGCGAAGGGTGCGACCTGGGAGTCCACGAACCCAGCGGCCTGGATCGAGAGGCTGATCGTCTCGCGGGCGATCCGCCGGGCCCGCCACGCGGGCAGGTCACCGGCCAGGACCCGGGCCCAGGTGCGCGGGAGGCGGTGGGCCAGCTCGACCGCTTCGCCGAGGTAGGCCTTGCCGGTCTCGGTGGGCAGCCCCACCGCGAGCGCGAACTCCGCCACGCAGAACTCCGAGACCAGCGGTGCGCCGGGTCCGGCGACCGCGAACGGCTGGTCGCCGTAACGGGAGAGCAGGGCGGCGTCGTGGATCGACTCGGCCGGGTGCAGGTCGGCCCAGGCGACGGCTGCCTGCAGCGCTCCGGGACTCGGCGGTGTCGGCAGCGGCTCGACGCTCACGCGCGAACGTCGAGCACCGCTGGTGGCGGTGTCGAGGTCGGGTGTCGTCGTGGTCATGGTCCCATTCTACTCGAACATACGTTCGATTCAAGGCAGGATTCCGTCGACTTTCCCCTTATGGACAAGGGATTTCGTAGGGGTCTCGACAGGCTCGACCGCCAGAAGGGCGCGGAGCTTTCGAGATGGCGCTGGCGCGCCTCCTTAACCACCAAAGAGCGCGAGCCGGGCGCGAGCCGCAATGCACTGCCGCCCCCGCCCGTTGCTGCGCTTCTCACCACCGAAGCAGCCGCAGCCGCGAGGTCGTGGTCTCGACGCGCTCGCTGGCGCTCGCTGCTCGACCACCGGGGGTCGTGGGGTCTCGACAGGCTCGACCACCAAGAAGGGCGGAGGTTTCGAGACGGCGCTGGCGCGCCTCCTCAACCACCGCAAGCCGGCAGTCCACCCGGACCCGCGCCGTACCGTCCTCTGTTGCTGCGCTTTTCGACCACCCGCGTGCCGCCGGGTCTCGACAAGCTCGACCACCAGAAGCGCGCGGAGGTTTCGAGACGGCGCTGGCGCGCCTCCTCAACCACCGAGGAGCGCATGCCGGAAGTCCACCCGGACCCGCGCCGTACCCGTCCCCTGTTGCTGCGCATTTCGACCAACCGCGTGCCGCCAGGTCTCGACAAGCTCGACCACCAGCAAGCTCTCGACAAGCTCGACCACCAGAACTGCGGAGGTTTCGAGACGGCGCTGGCGCGCCTCCTCAACCACCGAGGAGCGCGAGGTCGTGGTCTCGACAAGCTCGACCACCGGGAAGGTCTCGACGAGCTCGACCACCACGTGCCCTAGGATCACCCCATGAACCATCTCCGGCACTAGGCGCTCCAGGCGGACACGTCCGCGCTGTCGAGCCCACCTGCCCTCCCCTTCCCGGAGACCTTCATGTCCAGCACTCGTGCTGGGAGCTACCGCGACGTCCTGACCTTGCCTCGTGCGCTGCCGACCTTCGGCTTCGCACTGGTCGGCCGGCTGTCCTACGGTCTGCTCCCGATCAGCCTCCTGTTCACCGTCCAGCACGCCACCCATTCGTTCGCCACCGCGGGCGCAGCGACCGCGGCGCTCGGGCTGACCTCGTTCGTCCTTCCCTTCAAGTCCCGGCTCGTCGACCGGCACGGTCAGGCACGGGTGCTGCCGGCGCTCGCGGCCGTCGCGGCCACGACGTTGACCGCGCTCGCCGTCCTCGTCCTGCGCGCGCCCGTGGGTGCCGCAGCTTGCCTGGCCCTGGCCACGCTGGCGGGGCTGGCTGCGCCACCCCTGGGGCCAGCGATGCGCGCGACCTGGCGGCGCCTGACGCGGGGTACGGCGCTGCGCACCCGCGCGTACAGCCTGGACTCGGTGTGCGAGGAGTCGCTCTACCTGCTGGGCCCGCTGCTCGCCGGGCTGCTGTTCCTCGTCGGGCCGGCCGCCATCGCGCTGCTCGCCACGGCTGCGCTCATGCTGGTGGGCACGGTCGGGATGGTGCTGGCCGCTCCCCCGGCACCGGCCACGTCCTACGACGAGGTCCCCACGACCAGCGGCCGGGGACCCCTCACCGCACCCGGCATGGCACCCGTCCTCCTGCTGGTGTCGGCCGCTGCGGTCGGCGTCAGCCTCGCCTACACCGGCATCGCCGCCCGCGCGATCGACGCCGGGGACCCAGCGGCCGCCGGCTGGATCGAGGCGGCCATCGCGGCCGGCAGCGTCGCCGGAGGACTCTGGTGGGGACGACGCCGACATCAACGTGGCCACCGGGCGCACCTCGCGGGACTGGTCACCGTGCTGGGCCTGGGCATCGGGTTCGCTGGCATCATGCCGGGGCTGCTCACCCTGGGAGTCGTCATGGCCGGCACCGGCCTCGCCGTCGCGCCGCTCTTCGTGGTGTCCTACCTCGCCGTCGACGACCTGGCGCCCGAGCACCAGCGCACCGAGGCGAGCACCTGGGTGAACACCGTCAGCAACGTCGGCAGCGCCTTCGGAGCCGCGGGCGCAGGCGTTCTCGTGGAGCACGTCGCGATCGGCTCGGCGTTCGCGGTGGGCGCCGCCGTGCTGCTGGTCGCCGGTCTGGGCGCGGCGCTGCGCAGAGATCCGGGCGTCAAGGGTGACTGAGTACGACGACGCATGTGGGCGTCACCGCCGAGGCGTTCAGCACGGAGCACTTCGTGCTGCTCGGGCTGTTCCTCACGGTGTTCGTCGCGCTGGTGGTCCTCGACCGGGTCTGCGGTGACGACGAGCGCTTCCGGCGGGTCTCGCGATCACGATCCCGGTGTTCACGGTGCCGATGCAGGTGATGCAGTACTGCGACCTCGCCTGGGTGATCGCGGCGTACGCGGTCTGGACGCGAAAACCCTGGGCGGTCGCACTCACCTACTTCTGGGGGCTGACCCTCACCATCCAGGGGATCATCACGCCGTCGCTCGGCGAGCTCTCCCGGACCCGCGCTCCTTCATGTTCTGGGGGGGACGCACTTCCTGACCGTGTGGGCGGCCGGCTACCCGGTCGCCACCGGCAACGGGCACGACGTGGCGGCTCTACGGCTTCGCGGTGCTGGTCGCCGCGGCGTGGGCGCTGATGACCCTGCCCTTCACGTGGCCGTTCGCGCGCCGGGTCACAGATGGATCATGTGACCGGCGATCCCCTCAACTGCTTCCTTGACGGCCTCGGAGAGCGTCGGGTGCGCGAAGATGTTGCGCGCCACCTCGTCGGCCGTGAGGTCCCACTTCTGGGCCAGCGTCAGCGCCGGCAGCAGCTCGGTGACGTCGGGGCCGATCAGGGCGGCTCCGACGATCTCGTTGTACTTCGCGTCGGCGATGATCTTCACGAAGCCGCTGGTGTCGCCGAGGCCCTTGGCCTTGCCGTTGGCGGAGAACGGGAACTTGGCGACCTTGACGTCGTAGCCCTTCTCCTTGGCCTGCTCCTCGGAGTAGCCGAACGAGGCGATCTGCGGCTGGCAGTACGTCGCCCGCGGGATCATGTCGAAGTCGATCTCGACCGTCTCGGCGCCCGCGATCGTCTCGGCCGCGACCATGCCCATCATCTCGGCCGTGTGGGCCAGCATCAGCTTGCCGGTCACGTCGCCGATCGCGTAGACGTTGTCGACGTTGGTGCGCCCCCGGGCGTCGACCACGATCGCACCGCGGTCGCTGGTCTCGACACCGGTCTTCTCCAGGCCGTAGCCCTCCAGGCGCGGCGCGAAACCGATCGCCTGCAGCACCTTCTCGGTCTCGATCACCTCTTCCTTGCCGTCCTTGCTGACGGTGACGGAGACCTTGTCGCCGTGGTCCTCGATCTTCTCGACCTTGGTGGAGAGCCGGACGTCGACGCCGAGCTTCTTGTAGTGCTTGAGCAGCTCCTTGGAGACCTCGGCGTCCTCGGTCGGCACCATCCGGTCGAGGAACTCCACGATCGTCACGTCGACGCCGAAGTTGGTCATCACGTAGGCGAACTCGACACCGATCGCACCGGAGCCCGCGATCACGACCGAGGCCGGCAGCTCGGCGTCGAGGATCTGCTCCTCGTAGGTGACCACGTTGTCGGACAGCGAGGTGCCGGGCACGAGCCGTGTGGTCGCCCCGGTGGCGATGATCAGGTCGTCGTACGTGACCTCGTCGGTGCCGCCGTCCTCGAGGTCGACGGTCAGCGTCTTGGCGTCCTTGAAGGTGCCCCAGCCGTGGATCTCGGTGATCTTGTTCTTCTTCATCAGGAAGTGGACGCCCTTGACGATGGAGTCCGACACCTCCCGGCTGCGTGCATGCGTCGGGGCGTAGTCCATCGACGCGTCACCCGTGATCCCGAACAGGTCCTTCTCGTGGGTCAGGATGTGCGACAGCTCGGCGTTGCGGAGAAGCGCCTTGGACGGGATGCAGCCCACGTTGAGGCAGACACCGCCCCAGTACTGCTTCTCGACGACGGCAACGGACTTGCCGAGCTGGCTGGCGCGGATGGCGGCGACGTACCCACCGGGGCCGGCACCGAGGACGACGAGGTCGAAGTGGCTCACGGAGCGAGCCTATTCCCCCACCCCGGGTGGTGCGCCAACCGCCCGAGCGTGCAAACGTGAGAGTCATGCGTCTCCTCATCGCCGGATCGTCGGGTTTCCTCGGCTCCCAGCTGCGCTCCTCCCTGGACGGAGCCGGCCACTTCGTGGTCCGGCTGGTGCGCGGAACCCCCAAGGCGGCCGACGAGATCCAGTGGCGGCCGTACGACGAGCCGCTGCACCCCGACGTGCTCGAGGACGTCGACGTGGTGATCAACCTGGCCGGCTCCCCCACGTTGGGCAACCCGCACTCGTCCCGCTGGGCCAACGAGCTCCTGCGCAGCCGGGTGGAGACGACGCGCACCCTGGCCGAGTCGATCGCGAAGGCCGCCACGTCGCCGACGTTCCTGGCCGGCAACGGCATCTCCTACTACGGCGACAACGGCGACGAGGTGCTGACCGAGAAGTCCAGGCGGCGAGGCGACACCCTGCTGTCCAGCGTCACCGCGGCCTGGCAGGACGCCACCGAGGCGGCCTCCGACGCCGGTGCGCGAGTGGTCGTGATGCGCACGTCACCGGTGCTCGACCGCCGCAGCGCCCCGCTCACCCTGCTGAAGCCGCTGTTCGCGCTCGGGCTCGGCGGCCCGCTCGGGTCCGGCGACCAGTACTTCCCGTGCATCACCACTGACGACTGGGTGCGGGCCGTGATCTTCCTCGCCGAGCACGACAGCATCAGTGGGCCGGTCAACCTCACGCTGCCGGTGCCGGCCACCAACGCCGATTTCACCCAGGCGTTCGGCGACCTCCTGCACCGGCCGACGTTCCTCCGGGTGCCGAAGGCCGTGCTGAAGCCCGCTGCCGGCGCGATGGCGCCCGAGCTGCTCGGCTCGGTGCGCGTGCTGCCACAGGTGCTGCTCGACGCCGGATTCGAGTTCCGGCACCCCGACATCCGCAGCTCCCTCGAGTGGGCGCTTCAGGCCGGGAAGTAGCGCTCAGGGGACGGGCACGCCGCGCACCGTCACCGGCCCCTGCGTCGGGTCGAGCTCACTCCCCTGGTCGACACCCGCCGGCGTGATCACGTCCATCGCCTTCGGCACGGTCGACGGGTCCACGGCGCAGATCGGGCTGGTGCCTCCCGTGTCGCACACCCCGAACTGGAAGGGTTGCGGCGTGGGTGCGAAGCCCCGCGCCTGGTCCGGGCTGGCGCCCTCCTGACCGTGCAGGACCACCGCGAACGCCCACCCCGCGGCCGGAGTGCCGAAGGCCGACGCCGGCACCGCGATCGTGATGTAGCGGGAGGTCTGGTCGGCCTGCACGGAGGCGGAGCCGAGCGAGTTGCCCTGGGCGTCGACGAACTGCGGATCCGCGAACCCCTGCACCTCGATCCGGCGACCCCACGCGTCCTGGGGGGCGATCG
The DNA here is from genome assembly GCA_963815585.1 of uncultured Actinomycetota bacterium. GTDB lineage: Bacteria > Actinomycetota > Actinomycetes > Propionibacteriales > Nocardioidaceae > Marmoricola. The sequence continues at coordinate 25,643 of CAWFHJ010000006.1, forward strand.
TGTAGTTGCGTGAGGCGTACGCCGCCTCCGTCGACGTGGACCCCGCTGCGGGGTCGTGGACGTAGACGTCGATCAGCTGGGCGCCGAGTGGGGAGCCGAACGTGGGCGTCAGGTCGCGCAGCCGCGTGCGCAGGTAGACGGTGTCAGCGGACGTGATCACCTGGAACCGCTGGATGTCGAACGCTCCGTCGTGGAAGTCGCCAGACGTCGGGTAGGCGAACGTGCCCGGCCCGTTGTCGTCGCCGTCCGGGTCAGTGACGTCGAGAACGGTGGTGCCGGTGACGACGTCAGAGGCGACGGTGCGGCGCTCGTAGCCGGTCGCGCCGCTCGGCGTGGTGGCGGCGACCGTGATCACCGAGGTCCCGAACGGCGTCGGCACGTCGACCGAGAACCTGCCGTCGGTCCCGGCCTTCGTCTCCACGGTGGTGCTGTCGCCGGTGATCGAGGCGGTGCTCGCGACGTCGACGAGAGCGCCGGTCACGGTGGTCCCGCTCACCGTCGTGTGGTCCGCGCTGACCTGCGTGCCGTCGTCCGGCGCGGTCACGGTGAGCGGCGCCTCGGCCTGGTGGTGCTCGACGTAGCGGGTGCGCGTGATGTCGGGCTGCTCGACCGGCCGTCCTGCTCCGATCGACGAGATCAGTCTCAGCTCCTGCGCCTGCGCCCAGGTGAGCGGTGACGCCGAGCCGGCCGCCTTGCCCGGCTGGAAACCGATCGACCGCGTGGTCGGGTCGCTGCCCCAGGGGTCGGCCGGCAGGGCCGGGTCCTCCCACTGCTGCTCGGGAACGAGGCCGATCCCGGAGGTGGAACGGCGCATCGCATCGAGCAGCGCCACTGCCTGGTCACGACGGCCACGCTGCAGCTCCTGCTCGGCCCGTTCGCCCGCCAGCACCGGCCACAGGTGGCCCGAACCGGCGTTGCCGGTCGGCCACGGCTTGCCGGACGGCGAGCAGGCCGTCGGGTCGGGCTCCCAGCAGTCGCCGTACCCGTCCTCGGTGCCTGCCGCGTCGGTGCCGTAGCGGTAGAACCCAGGGCCGCTGGGTGTGGACCGGCGGATCACCTGGTCGACCACCCTGAGCGAAGCCCTGACGTCGGCGTCGTCAGGAGCCAGGATGCCGAGTCGGGTGAGCTCGAGGAAGCCGGCGTCCACGACCTGACGCTGGTCGGCGTCGATGCTGCCGTTGCCGAGGTTGTACGTCGTCGCGGCGTCGGGGTCGCCGTCCTTCGAGAGCCGGATGAAGTAGCGGTCGGCGTACGAGCCGGTCGTGGTGACGGTCCACTTCTTGATCGACCGGGCGAACTCGTCGGCGGTGGCGCGGTAGACGCGGGCCGACGCGTGGTCGCCGTTCGTGTCGGCGATGTGCGCGGCCGCGACCAGGCCGGCGATCTCGGCGGCGATGGTCGAGGGCGAGTACCCGCCCTGCTCCTCCCACCGCTCGGAGCCGAACGACGGACCGTGCGCGACGACGAAGTCCGCCGCGCGCTTGACGTGGTCGCGCCACAGCGCCCGGTCGGTGGCGAGGCCGGACTGCCACGCCATCAGGATCGGGTACGCCGTCTCGTCGAGCTGGTCACCACCCGTGTCGGGCGCCTTCTTGCCGTTGAGGAGGGAGTTGCGAGGCATCCGGCCGTCGGACTGCTGCTGCCGCTCGAAGAGGAAGCGGGTGGTCGCCTGCGCCGTGGCGCGGTCGCCGGCCGCGAGCAGCCCGGTGAAGGCCTCGTAGAGGTCGCGGGCGAAGACCTCGCGGTAGGACCCGAAGTAGACGGGCTTGCCGCCCGGCTCCGCGCCGGCGCTGACGGCCTGGCCCCAGGGACTGGCCAGCGACGCCACGACCGCGCCCGGGAAGGTCTTGTCCTCGCTCGACTTGAGCACGTTGGCCGAGAGGTACCAGGCCTCCGAGTCACCGCGGGAGGCCCGCTTCGGCGGACCGGTGAGCGTGCGGTCGTAGGAGCGCCAGCCATCGACGTAGCGCGCGTAGGTGCGGGCGAACGACGCGCGCGAGGTGGCGCCGGCAGTGTCCACGGCCTTGCCCTTGCTGGTGCCGTAGCCGAGCCCCAGCGTGAACGTGCCGTCGCGGCCGACGTCGACCCTGGCGGTCTGCACGACGTTGCCGTCGGTTGCCGTCTCGTACGACGGCGTCAGCGCGTGGCTGGCGTCGAGCGACGTGAGCCCGTCGCTGGCGGTGCCGGCATAGCCGCTGGACGCCGCCCGGAACGGCTTGTCGGCACGCAGTGCGCCGTACAGCGGGACGGCGTAGTCGCGGTTGGTCGCCTGGCTCTCCGTGGACGTGTCGGAGGAGACCAGCGCGGTCGTGCGGTCGACGGTGGCGTCGTCGGCGCCGCCGTTCTCGGGGCCGCCGCCACCGTTGCCGTTGACGGTGGCGTCGTAGCGCACGAAGACCTGCAGACCCTTGACCTTCGACTCGACCTTCGTGCGCATCGCGACGGAGTCGCGAGCGGGGTCGGTGACGTAGTCGGTCACCAGCCGGTAGCGGCCGCCCTTGTCGGTGCTGGTGATCCGGCACGCCATCCCGCTGCGATCCGTCGAACGCACCGTGTAGGTCATGTCGCGAGCCTGGAGGTCGGTGAAGGTGCGGCCGTCGGTGACGACGTACTGCAGGGTCTCGACGTTGGTGTTGTCGATGGTCGGCGCGTAGACGTCGGAGAGGATCCCGTCGGCGACGGTGTACCAGACCTTCGAGGTGCGGTTGCGGGCAGTGCCCAGGCAGTCCTTGCGCGCGAGGTCGAAGTGGGAGAGCTCGCCGGGACCGCCCGGCGCTGCCTGCGTCGGCGCACCGGCCGCAGGCTGGGTGGCGAGACCGACTCCGATCAGGGGCACGACGAGCGCCAGTGCAGCAGGGACAAGAACGGCGCGCAATCCCGAGGGGCCCATGTTGGGATCAGACACCCGACCCGAGCCGGTGCGCAAGACCTAGCTCACCGACACGACCCGCCACTCACCGGAGACGCGGCGGAGCGCGATGGTGTGCGTGGTCGGGCGGTCGCGCGGCAACCGCACCCGGTGACCTCCGGTCACAGCCACTCCCCCGGCAACCCGGTCGGTGACGACCAGCCGGAGCCGGTCGCGCTCGTGGCGCAGCACCCGGACGGCGAACACCTGCATCTCGAGGTGGCGTACGACGAGTCCGCGGGCCAGGTAGCGCCGGAGCAGCCGGGCGTCGGCGCGCCCGGACGCCGAGCCGGCGACGTACAGCCGCCGGAGGGCAGCGACGTCACCCTGCGCCCAGGCATCGGCCCGTGCGTCGTCCCAGCCGTGGAGCACGTCGAGCACCTCTGAGCGAGCAGGAGCAGCCGTCGGCTCGGGCGCCCGCTCGTCGCCGGTCCCGGTCTGGAGCAGCCCGGCCGCAGCCAGCCCGGCGACGACACCGAGCGCGACCACGACCCGCACCGAACCCATGCCGCCCACTGTCGCGCGGTTGGCCGGGATCGGCGAACGGTTGTCCACAGGGCCGCTGCTGCGGGTTCACCACGGTATGCAGACGAACCCGCGCTCCCCACGACGAGCAGCTCGTGGGGAGCGCATGTCCGTCGTGGGAACCGCGTCGACGCGACGCCAGCTGTCCGGATTGCACGCAGATTTCCCTGCATACCGTGGGGAAACCTCGCTCCCCACGACCGACCCACACCCCGACCCACACCCGACCTACGCCCCGCGGCGCGCCTTGATCTCGGCACTGATCGCGGGCACGACGTCGTGCATGTCGCCGATGATCGCGTAGTCGGCCTTGGTCACCATCGGCGCCTCGGCGTCGGTGTTGATCGCCAGGATCGTCTTGGAGCTCGCACATCCGGCCCAGTGCTGGATCGCACCGGAGATGCCGCAGGGGATGTACAGCTCGGGCGAGATCCGGCTGCCGGTCTGGCCGACCTGCTCGTGGTGCGGACGCCAGCCGAGGCTGGTGACCACGCGCGAGACGCCGAGCTGGGCGCCGAGGAGGCCGGCCAGCTCGAGCACTCCGTCGAAGCCGTCTGGTCCGCCCGCGCCGCGACCGGCACCGACCACGACCCGCGCCGACTTGAGGTCGCCGGAGTGGTCCGTGGCTCCGGGCTCGGTCGCGACCACGCGGGCCACCAGGTCGGCCGCGGCGATCTCGGGCTGCACCTCGACCACGGTCGGATCGGTGACCTGCTCCGCGGGACGCGCCTCGACGGCGTGGCCGGCGACGCTGAAGATCGCGGGCCGCTGGGAGAGCCGCATCTCCTCCCAGACCGATCCGCCCATCACCTGGCGGGTGACCACCAGCGGCGAGAGCCCGTGGAACGACACGGCGTTGGCGGCCAGCGGCACGTCGAGCCGGGCGGCCACGTGGGCCAGCAGCTCGTTGCCACGCGGAGTGCCCGCGGCGGTCACCACGACCGACTTCGCCTGGGCGCGCACGGCCACGATGACCGAGGCCCAGGCAGCCGCGGCGTACGACGCCAGGTCGCGTCCGCCGGCGACGTACAGGGTCGCGACGCCGTGCTCGCCGAGCTGCTTGCGGGCCACGTCGCTGGCCTCACCGACCAGCAGCGCGCTGATCGGGATGCCACCGCCCTCGGCGGCGAGGTCGCGGGCGAACCGGATCGTCTCCAGCGAGGTCTCCTCGACCACCCCGTCGGCGGTCTCCACGAAGACCAGGATCATCGGGCCACCCCCAGCTCCTGCAGCACGTCGACGGCCGCCGCGGCGGCCTCCGGTCCCTCTCCGAGCACCTGCACGTTGGCGGGCGCGGCCGGCGGCAGGGTCAGCCGCTCGCGCGACGCACCGACCGGAGTCGAGACCGGCTGCCGGGCCTCGACCTGCACCTTCTTGGCGGCCATCCGGCCCTTGATCGTGGGGTACGGCGGGGCGACCCCGCCCTCGAGCACTGACACCACCGCCGGGAGCGGCAGCTCGAAGCGCTCGGTGCCGCCGTCGGGGGCGTCGCCGTGCGCCACGACCACGTTGTCGGTGACCTGGACTGTCTTCACCCCGGTCACGACAGGAACACCGAGCAGGTAGCTCAGACGCACCGGCACCTGGAAGTCACCGGAGTCGGCGGCGTCGTTGCCGAGCAGCACGAGCTGGTGGTCACGACCCTCGGCGCGGTGCGCCTCGACCACGGCGGCGATCTCCCTGGCGACGTCGGCCGGGCCGAGCGACGTGGGGTCGGCCTGGACCAGCGTCGCCGCGGTCGGGCCGACGGCCAGCACGCTGCGCAGCTGCTCGGTCGCCTCCTCGGCGCCGACGGTCAGCACGGTCGCCGTGCCCGACGTCGCCGCGGCCACCTGCACCGCCAGCTCGACGGCACAGCTCTCGTGGTCGGAGACGGTGAACCCGACGTAGCGACCGTCGACGGACTGCTCGTCATCGGTAAGCCGTACCTGCCCGGAGGATTCCGGCACCCGCTTCACGCAGACCAGGACGTCGACCATCAGCCCTTGATCCTCTCGTTGGACGGGTCGAAGAGCGGCGTCGCGTCGACGGAGCCCACGGTGACGGGGTAGAGCTCCTCCATGTAGGAGACCGCGAGCTCGTTGCCGATCCGCGCCTCGTCGACCGGCAGGTAGGCGAGCAGCACGTGCTTGCCCAGGTTGGGCGCCGAGCCGGCCGTGGTCACGTAGGGGTGGTGCCCGTGACCGTCGGTCAGGGTGCCGCCGTCGCGGGTCAGGATCGGCTCGCCACCGAGCATGTAGCGCTTCACGCCGCTCGCCGAGGTGTGGTCGTCGACGGTCAGCGTGCACAGCACCGTCTGCGGCGCGGCGTCGCGCTGGGCCAGGTAGGACTCCTTGCCGACGAAGTCGGCGACCTTGACCTTCGGCCGCTGCATGCCGGCCTCCACGATCGAGCGCTCGGCGTCGAGCTCGTAGCCGAACGCGCGGTAGCCCTTCTCGATCCGCCCGGTGGTGCCGTAGACACCGATCCCGACAGGTACGGCGCCGTACGACGCACCCGCGTCGAGCAACGTGTCCCAGAGCCGTGCGGCGTCACCCATCGGCAGGTAGAGCTCCCAGCCGAGCTCGCCCACATAGGAGATCCGCGACGCCAGCACGGTCGTGCCGGCAACCGTGATCTCACGGCAGGACAGGAAGCCGAAGCCCTCGTCGGAGACGTCGTCGTCGGTGAGCGAGGCGAGGATGTCGCGCGCCTTCGGGCCCCAGAGGCCGATCGTGGAGATCTCGTCGGTCAGGTCCTCGAGCGTGGCGTCGTCGGCGAGGTGGTCGGCGAACCACTTGCGGTCGGCCATGCCGTGCGCTCCACCCGTGACCACGCGGAAGTGGTCGTCACCCAGGCGCATCACCGTGAGGTCGGACTTGAAGCCGCCCTTGGCGTCGAGCACCGGCGTGTAGATCACCTTGCCGACGGCGACGTCGCACTGCGAGACGCAGGTGCCCTGCACGGACGCGAGTGCGCCCGGGCCGGTGATGTCGAACATGCAGAACGCGGTCAGGTCGATCACGCCGGCCGCCTCGCGCATGCGCAGGTGCTCGGCGTTGATGATCGGGCTCCACCAGCGCGAGTCCCATTCGGCCGGCCGCGGCATCACGGCGTCGCCGTACTCCTCGAGCAGGCCGGCGTTGGACTCGTACCACTGCGGGCGCTCCCAGCCGACCGCCTCGAAGAACACCGCGCCGAGCTTCTTCTGCGCGTCGTTCATCGGGGAGAGCCGCTGCTCGCGGTCGGACTCGTACTGCTCTGCGGGGTGGATGATCCCGTAGGTCTTGATGAACGACTCCGTGGTGCGCAGCCGGGTGTGCTCGCGACGCATCTGGTGCGGGTAGAACCGCGCGATGTCGCTGTGGTGGATGTCGATCTCGGAGTGGCCGTGCGTCATCCACTCGGCGACCGCGCGACCGACGCCGGGCCCTTCCTTGATCCAGACGGCGGAGGCGGTCCACAGGCCCTTGACCAGGCTCTCGCCGAGGATCGGGTTGCCGTCACACGTCAGCGACAGCAGGCCGTTGATCGCGTAGCGGATCTCGGCGCCGTCGGCGCCGAGCAGCTCGGGCATCAGCTCCAGCGCCTGCTCGAGCTGCGGGTCGAAGTCGTCCTCGGTGAACGGCATCTCGGTCGGCGACAGCTTGGACTGCTCGATCGAGGGGATCTCCTCGGGCTCGTGCAGGATCGCGCGGTGTGCGTAGGAGCCGACCTCCATGTCGGCGCCGTGCTGGCGCTCGTAGCAGTAGGTGTCCATGTCGCGCACGATCGGGATCGTGATCTCACCCTCGGTGCCGACCAGCTGGGGGCACGGCCCGACCGAGATCATCTGGTGCACGGCAGGCGTCAGCGGGATCGAGATCCCGGCCATGTCACCGAGCTTGGGGCTCCACACGCCGGCCGCGATCACCACGGTGTCGGTCTCGATGTCGCCGCCCGTCGTACGGACCCGGCGGATGCGCCCGTCCTCGACGTCCATGCCCGTGACCTCGACGTTGGCCACGACGGTCAGCGATCCGGACTCCATCGCCCGCTCGCGCATGATCGTGCCCGCGCGCAGCGAGTCGACGACGCCGACCCCGGGCTGCCAGAAGGCGCCGACGAACTGGTCCTCCTCGATGAACGGGACCTTCTCCTTCACGAAGGCGGGGTCGACGATCTCGGCCTCGATCCCCCACGCCTTGGCGCTGGACATCCGGCGCCGCAGCTCCTCCATCCGCTCCTCGGTGCGGGCGATCTCGAAGCCGCCGGACTGCGTGAAGACGCCCATCTCCTGGTACTGCTCGACCGAGTCCAGGGTGAGATCGGTGATCTCCCGGGAGTGGTCGGTCAGGAAGATGAAGTTCGACGCGTGCCCGGTCGACCCACCGGGGTTGGGCAGCGCGCCCTTGTCGATCTGCACGATGTCGGTCCAGCCGAGGCGCGCCAGGTGGTGCACGAGGCTGTTGCCGACGATGCCGGCGCCGATGACGACGACCTGGGCTGAGCCGGGGACGGGTGCCATGTTCTCTCTTTCGGTGGTCGAGCCTCTCGAGTCTCTTTCGGTGGTCGAGCCTCTCGAGTCTCTGTCGGTGGTCGAGCCTCCCGAGTCCATTTCGGTGGTCGAGCCTGTCGAGACCGTTGCGTTATGCGCAACGTGATGCGTGATACGGAACACCACTAGAATCGGCGCAACCCCCCGCGCCTGTCAAGGCGCGGGAGGCGCGTCGTCGTTCTTTCTGCTGCGGGGCCTCTGCCTAGCCGAGCCAGGCCTTGACCTTGTCGGGGTTCGCGTCGACCCACTTCTTCGCGGCGTCGTCCGGCGTCATGCCGTCCTGGCGATGTATTGTCGACACGTTCTGGTCGTCGTTGTTCCACGGAAGTTCTTCACCAGGTCCACGGCGGGCGAACTGGACGTGGACGAACTTCTTCGAGACCAGCTTGTTCAGCTCGTACTGCGGGTAGTCGCAGTTCACCTTGGCCGCGTCGGCGTCACAGCCGTCCTTGTACTTCGGCAGCTTGAGTTCGCGATCTGGACCGGGTCCTTCACGCCGGGTGTCGGCGTCTGGCCGGCCACGTCGGAGAACCACTGCGGCTCGTAGAAGTACGCGAGCAGCGGGGACTTGTTCTTCTCCGCGTTGACTTGAAGCTGGTGAGCAGAGCCGGCCTCGGTACCCCCGACCACCACCTTGTAGTTCAGCTTCAGGTTCTTGACCAGCGCCTCGTCGTTGGTGACGTACGAAGGGTCGCCGTCGAGGAGCTGGCCCTTGCCACCGGACTCGGAGGTCTTGAAGAGCTTCGCGTACTTGTTCAGGTTCTTGTAGTCGGTGATGTCCGGGTACTTCTTCGCCATCCACGGCCGGGACGTACCAGCCGATGATTCCCTTGCCGCCGGTCGGACCTGCGTCCACGACAGTCTTCTGGCCGTCGATGTACTTCTTGACCAGGTCGGGGTGGCCCCAGTTCTCCACGATCGTGTCGATCGAGCCACTGGCCATGCCCTGCCAGCCGACCTCTTCCTTGACGTCGGGGTAGGTCACGTTGCAGCCCAGCTTGGTCTTGCGCGATGTACCCGATCACGTGTGCGTTGGTGACGTAGCCGGTCCACGGGTTCACCGCGATCCGGAGATCGCCGCAGTCACCCTTGCCGGACGTCGGGGCGTCCTTGATCCCGCCGCCACCGCAGCCGGCGAGCCCGGCGAGCCCGAGGCCGACGGAGGCGACGATGGCGACCAGCCGGGTGCGACCCCGGATGTGTCCTCGAGCCATGTTCCTTCTCCCTTGCTCTGCTCCGCGAAAGGCTTCACGGAGACGTCTGGGTCAGCGACCGGCGCGCGCCGCCGCGTGCCGTGCGATCCGGTCGAGCATCACGCCCATCGCGGTGATCGCGATGCCGGCGGCGAGGCCCTTGCCGAACAGCTGGTCCTGCGAGAATCCCGAGACCACGATGTAGCCGAGGCTGCCGGCGCCGACGAGGCCGCCGATCACGACCATCGACAGCACGTAGAGCAGGCCCTGGTTGGTGGCCAGCACCAGCGCCTCGCGCGCCATCGGCAGCTGCACCTTGGTGATCATCTGCCAGGTGGTGCTGCCGTTGGCGCGGGCGGCCTCGACCGTGGTCGGGGAGACCCCGCGGATGCCGTCGGCGACGAGCTTGGTGGCGATCGGCACCGCGTAGGCGAGCGCCGCCATGATCGCGGTGAACCGGCCGACGCCGAACAGCGCGAGCGCCGGCACCAGGTAGACGAACGGCGGGATCGTCTGGAAGGCGTCGAGGAACGGCCGGATCACGGTGTCGGTACGCCGGCTGCGCCCCATGCCGACGCCGAGCGACAACCGCCACCAGCATCACCAGCACGGTCGCGATCAGGGTCATCGCGAGGGTCACCATCGAGTCGTTCCAGAGACCGGTGAGGAAGATGATCGCCAGGCAGACCACGGTCGTGACCAGCGGCCGGATGCCGCCGAGCACGTAGGCGAACGCGAGGATCACCAGGCCCATCACCCACCACGGCGACTGGGCGAGCAGGTCCTGGAACGGGTTGATCACCCAGTTCGTGACATCGTTCTTCAGGGCCAGGGTGAACGTGTCGACCTTGTCGATGAACCAGTTCGAGAAGTCGTTGATCAGCTTGGTGACCGTCGTACCGTCGATGGGCTTGAGGAACGGCCAGACGTCGCGGTCGGGGAACTTCGCCAGGTCGAGCTGAGCCGCGGGAGAGGTAGACCAGGATCGCGACCGGGATCAGCCAGACGGAACGGATCAGCCACTGTCCGGCCGGCGTGAGCCGCGGCCGGCGGATGCCCTTGCCGGCGTCCTCGGTCGCCCAGCGCGGCATCTTCTCCAGCATCACGCCGGTGAGCATCACGCCCGGACCGCTGACCGAGGCGACGTTGGCGCGGCCCATGCTCTCGGAGCGCTCGCTCGCCGCAGTCGTGGTGCGGTCGAGCATGATCGCCATGAACACGATCAGCAGGCCGGCCACCGATGCGGCGCCGATGTTCTGGATCTGCAGGGCGGCGTTGACGTCCTTGCCCAGGCCCGGGACCGTTGACCAGCGCCGCGATGGTGGCCATGGAGAGCGCCGCCATCATGCTCTGGTTGACGCCGACCACGATCGTGCGGCGCGCCATCGGCAGCTGCACCCGGCGCAGGAGCTGCGTGCCGGTCAGGCCCATCGAGCGGGCGGCCTCGATCGTCGACTCGGGCACGGTCTTGATGCCGTGCTCGGTGATCCGGACCAGAGGCGGGAGCGCGTAGATGACGGTGAGCACGATCGCGGTGGTCGGGCCGATGCCGAAGCCCAGCGCGACCGGCGCGAGGTAGGCGAACGGCGGCAGCGTCTGGGCGACGTCGAGCAGCGGGGTGACCACGGCGGACACGGACCTGCGGCGGGCCATCGCGATGCCGAGCGGCAGACCGACCAGGAAGCAGACCAGCACGGCGAGGATCGTCACCAGCAGCAGGTCGATGCTGTCCTGCCAGAGACCCCAGATGCCGAACATCAGCACCGAGAAGGTGACCAGCAGGCTCGATCGGATGCCGGCGACTGCCCAGGAGATCCAGGCGCAGATCGCGACCACGCCGAGCCAGCCGATCTGCGGCACGGGGCGCGGGAAGGCGGGGATGCTGAAGAGCTTCTGGAGGAACGTGAAGATGCCGTTGAAGACGTCGCCGATGAAGCCGAGCACGCCGCCGAAGAACCAGTTGTCGGGGCCGTGCAGCTGCACCCAGTCGCGGATGCCGTTGAGCCAGTCGTGGAAGCCGGTGGTGTCCTGCAGGCCGAGGGCGCGGGTCATCTGCCCCTTGAAGACGACGTAGAGGACCAGCCAGACGACGAGGATGCCGAGCAGCTTGTAGCCGGTGTGCCGCTTCTTGCCGAGCTCGACGTAGGGCTGCTCCTCCTTGGAGGTCGCCGCTGCGGCGGGGCCGGCGGTGGCGCTGTGGCGGTGGCCATGTCAGTCGCTCCTCAGCCACGACAACGCGCATGATGTCCTCGTCGTCGACCAGTCCGACCACCTCGTCGCCGTCGACCACTCGGCACGGGCCCTTGTGGTCGAGGACGGTGCGAGCGGCGTCGCGGACGATCTGGTCGGAGCGCAGGGTCGGCCCGTCGGACGGGACCTCCTCGCCGTGCAGCGAGCGCATGACCCACTTGAGCGTCAGCACGTGCGACTTGGGCACCTCGCTGGTGAAGTCGCGGACGTAGTCGTCGGCCGGGGCGCCGACCACCTCGTCGGGGGTGCCGATCTGGATCACCTCGCCGTCGCGCATGATCAGGATCCGGTCACCGAGCTTGAGCGCCTCGGCGAGGTCGTGGGTGATGAAGACCATCGTCTTCCCGACCTCCTCGTGGAGCCGGATCACCTCGTTCTGCATGTCGCGACGGATCAGCGGGTCGAGCGCCGAGAACGGCTCGTCGAACATCATCACCGCCGGGTCGGCGGCGAGCGCCCGGGCCAGGCCGACGCGCTGCTGCATGCCGCCCGAGAGCTGGTCGGGGAAGTTGTTCTCGTAGCCGGAGAGGCCCACCAGCTCGACCATCTCCTGGGCGCGGTTCCGGCGCGCGCTGCGGTCCTCGCCACGCACCTCGAGCCCGAACGCGACGTTGTCGATCACCTTGCGGTGCGGCAGCAGGCCGAAGTGCTGGAACACCATGGAGACCTGCTTGCGGCGCAGGTCGCGCAGCTCGCTCTCCGAGGCCTTGGTGACGTCCTGGTCGTTGATCGAGACGCTGCCGTGGGTCGGCTCGATCAGCCGGGTCAGGCAGCGCACCAGGGTGGACTTGCCGGAGCCAGAGAGCCCCATCACCACGAACACCTCCCCTGGGGCCACGTCGAAGGAGACGTCGCGCACGCCGACGACGCAGCCGTGCTTCTCCTTCAGCTCAGCCCGGGACAGCTTCTCGTCCGGGGTCCCGATCACCTTGTCGGCATGGGATCCGAAGATCTTCCACAACGAGTCGACGTTCAACGCTGCAGTCATCGCAGCTCCTCACCTTCGTGCTTGACGTTGCGTCCGTCGCCGGGCGGGTAGAGGGGCATGCCGTCTCGGTGCCGGTAGTAGAGGACGTCGGCGGCAGGGAGTGGCGTGTTGCCCGCGATCAGGTCGGCGGCCTTCTCGGCCACCATCATCACCGGTGCGTAGATGTTGCCGTTGGTGACGTAGGGGAAGACCGAGGCGTCGACGACGCGGAGTCCCTCGGTGCCGTGCACCTTCATCGAGAGGGGGTCCGTCACCGCCATCTCGCCGGTGCCCATCGCTGCCGTGCACGACGGGTGGAGCGCGGTCTCGGCGTCCTTGGCGACCCAGTCGAGGATCTCCTGGTCGGTCTCGACCGAGGGACCGGGCGACAGCTCACCGTCGTTGAAGGGCGCGAACGCCGGCTGGTTCAGGATGTCGCGCGCCACCCGGATCGCCTCCACCCACTCCCGGCGGTCGGTCGGGGTGGAGAGGTAGTTGAACTGCATGGACGGGTGCTGGCGCGGGTCGGTGGAGCGGATCCGCACCCAGCCGCGGGTGTCGGCGTACATCGGACCGATGTGGACCTGGTAGCCGTGGGCACCGGGCTCCAGGTTGTCCGGTGCGGACCCGTCGTACCGGATCGCGATCGGGAGGAAGTGGAACATCAGGTTCGGCCAGTCCACGTCGTCGTTGCTGCGGGCGAAGCCGCCGCCCTCGAAGTGGTTGGTGGCGCCGAGGCCGCTGCGGTGGAACAGCCACTTGTAGCCGATTCCGGGGCGCGAGCGGTAGCGCAGCCCGGGTGCGATCGAGACCGGCTGCTTGGAGGCGTACTGGATGTAGACCTCGAGGTGGTCCTGGAGGTTCTCCCCCACCCCGGGCAGGTGGTGGACGACCGGGACGTCGTGCTGGGCGAGCAGCGCCTGGTCGCCGACGCCGGACAGCTGGAGGAGCTGGGGCGTGTTGATCGCACCGCCGCACAGGATCACCTCGCCGGCCTCGACGCTGCGGTGCCGCCGTCCGGCGCGGGTGTAGTCGACGCCGACCGCGCGTCTGCCCTGGAAGCGCACCTGGGTGGCCAGTGCGTAGGTCTCGACGTCGAGGTTCTTCCGGTTGCGCACCGGGTGCAGGTAGGCCCGTGCCGCGGACCAGCGACGGCCGCGGTGGATGTTGCGGTCGAACCGCGCGAAACCCTCCTGGCGGTAGCCGTTGACGTCGTCGGTGAGCGGGAAGCCGGCCTGCTGTGCGGCCTCGAAGAACGCGCCGAAGAGCGGGTTGGTGGCCGAGCCGCGCTCCACGCGCAGCGGGCCGCTGCCGCCGCGCCACTCGTTGGCTCCGACCCGGCCGTCCTCGAGGATCAGGGTCTCCATGCGCTTGAAGTACGGCAGGCAGTGCAGGTAGTCCCAGGTCTCCATGCCCGGGTCGGCCGCCCAGCGCTGGTAGTCCATCGGGTTGCCGCGCTGGAAGATCATCCCGTTGATGCTGCTGGAGCCACCGAGGATCTTGCCGCGGGCGTGGAAGACCTTGCGACCGTTCATGTACGGCTCGGGGTCGGTCTCGTACTTCCAGTCGTAGAGCCGGTTGCCGATCGGGATCGGCAACGCTGCCGGCATGTGGATGAACGGGTCGAAGATGTAGTCGGCGCGCCCGGCCTCCAGCACGAGCACCGTCGTCGACGGGTCGGCGCTGAGCCGGTTGGCGATCGCGCAGCCGGCCGATCCCCCGCCGACGATCACGTAGTCGTAGCGCTTCCGTGGATCGCGGTGGTCGAGCTTCCGGATCGCGGTGGTCGAGCTTCCGGGGATCGCGGTGGTCGAGCTTGTCGAGACTCATGGCGCGAACCAGTGCTGGGGAGCCGGGTTGATGTTGTGCCAGACGTGCTTGGTCTCGCGGTACTCCTCGAGACCGGCACGGCCGAGCTCGCGGCCGATGCCGGACTGCTTGTAGCCGCCCCACTCGGCCTGGGCGACGTACGGGTGGAAGTCGTTGATCCAGACCGTGCCCATGCGCAGCCGGGCGGCGACCCGTTGGCCCTTGCCGGAGTCACCCGTCCAGACGGCGCCGGCGAGTCCGTAGATGCTGTCGTTGGCGATGCGCACCGCGTCGTCCTCGTCGGTGAACGTCTCGACCGTGAGCACGGGCCCGAACGACTCGTCCTGGGTGACGCTCATGGTGCTGGTGCAGCCGTCGAGCACGGTCGGCAGGTAGTAGAAGCCGTCTGCCAGGGACGGGTCGTCGGGCCGGGTGCCGCCACAGCGGAGCACCGCGCCCTCGGCGACGCCGGCGGCGACGTACGCCTCGACCTTGTCGCGGTGGCCGGCACTGGTCAGCGGACCGGTCTCGGCCTTGTCGTCGAAGGGGCCACCGAGCCGGATCTTCTCGGCTCGGGCGACGAGGTCGTCGACGAAGCGGTCGTGGATCTCCTCCTGCACCACCAGCCGCGCCCCCGCGGAGCAGACCTGGCCGGAATGCAGGAAGACGGCGGTCAGCGCGAAGTCGAGCGCGGTGTCGTAGTCGGCGTCGGCGAAGACGATGTTGGGGTTCTTGCCGCCGAGCTCGAGGGCGACCTTCTTCACGGTGCCGGAGGCCGCGGACATCAGCCACTTGCCCACCGCAAGGCTGCCCGTGAACGAGACCAGGTCGACGCGCGGGTCCTCGGCCAACGGAGCGCCGGCGGAGCGCCCGTCGCCGAGCACGAGGTTGCCGACGCCGGCCGGGAGTCCCGCCTCCTCCAGCACCTTCATCAGGTGGATCGCGGTGTGGGGCGTGAGCTCACTCGGCTTGAGCACGAACGTGTTGCCGGCCGCGAGGCAGGGCGCGACCTTCCAGGAGGTCTGCAGGAGCGGGTAGTTCCACGGCGTGATCAGTCCGCAGACGCCGACCGGGTCGTGCACGATGCGGCTGACCACGTCGGGGTTGCCGGTGTCGACGACACGTCCCGCGTCGTCGTCGGCCGTGTGCCCGAAGTGGCGGAAGACCGAGACCACGTCGTCGACGTCGTACTCCCCCTCGACCAGGCGCTTGCCGGTGTCGAGGGACTCGGCGCGGGCCACGATGTCCTTGTCGCGCACGAGCAGGTCGGCGACGCGCAGCAGCAGGTCGCCCCGCTCCCGCGCAGACGTGCGCGGCCACGGCCCCTCGTCGAAGGCCGTGCGGGCCGCCCCGATCGCGGCGGCGGTGTCCTCGGGGCCGGCCTCGTCGACGGTCGCCACGAGCTGCCCGTCGGCGGGGCACCTGATCTCACGACTCCCCGAGGACTGCGCGGTCAGCCACGTCCCGTCGATGTAGATCTCCGGCACCGTCACCTCGGTTTCTCAGTGTTGCGTATCACGCAACCCAATGCCACTGACGCAACGCCTCGTAGCCTTGGAAGCATTGCGCCGCACCCGCGTGACGTCAAGAACCCACGGCGACGGGTGGGCCAATCGTGACCGATGCGGTGCCAGCCTGCCGGACTGCCTAGACCAGTCGGAAGCACCAGTCGTCCGGTGGTCGAGGAGGGCGTGCTGCGCCCGGTCTCGATACCTCCGTCCAAGCCGCCACCTCCGCTGGTCGAGCAGCGAGCGCCAGCGAGCGCGTCGAGACCATCGGTTGCTGCTGCGGGCGGTCGGTGGGCTTGAAAGACGCAGCAACAGGGAGGGGTACGGCGCGGTGTTGCGGCCGACTCCCGGCCCACCGCATGGCGGTGGTTGAGGAGGGCGTTCTGCGCCCGGCTCGAACCCACGCCGACCGCACCGCCTGCGGGCCGGAGGTTTCGAGACACTCGCTGGCGCTCGCTCCTCAACCACCGACAGGCGGTGGTTGAGGAGGGCGTCCTGCCCCCGGCGGTCGAGCTTGTCGAGACCTCTCGAAAATACTTCTCCACAGCGCCCGAAATGGCCTGGTTCCGAGGGCGAGAACTGTCGGTGCCGGGTGCCAGAATTCCCTGTATGGCAACGGTATTCGACGAAGGCGAGACCCACCCGGTCGCAGCCGTCGTCGCGCGCTCCCACGCCGATCTCGACGACCTCGGCGAACCCCGCCTCTGGTCGATGACCGACACCGAGCTCGCAGCAGCGCTGCCCGAGATCACCCGGCTCGCCAACCGGATCCACGCCCTCGAGCTCACCGCCGCCCACGCCGCCGAGCACCCGTTCGCTGGGCACCGAGGTCGGTGCCGCCGACACCGGCATCTGGTGGGCCAACACCACCCGCCAGACCCGCCGCGCCGCCAAAGCCCGGCTCAAGCTGGCCGGTGTCCTCGACCAGCACCAGCACCACCCGCACCGCCCTCGCAGCAGGGGCGGTCGCCGAGGACCAGGCCGCGGTCATCGTCACCGCGGTGGACCAGCTGCCCGTGATGCAGGCCGAGGCCGAGACCGAGCTGGTCCGGCTCGCCGCCCATCACGACGCCGGTGAGCTCAAGGTCCTCGCCAAACGGATCCTGGAGACCGTCGCCCCCGAGATCGCCGAAGCCCACGAACGCGAAGCCCTCGAACGAGAAGAGGAACGCGC
Source organism: uncultured Actinomycetota bacterium (assembly GCA_963815585.1). Taxonomy (GTDB): domain Bacteria; phylum Actinomycetota; class Actinomycetes; order Propionibacteriales; family Nocardioidaceae; genus Marmoricola. The sequence continues at coordinate 42,493 of CAWFHJ010000006.1, forward strand.
CGCCGAAGCCTGCCGGTTCACCATCTCCGACGACGGCCACGGCCAGTGCCACGGCCGGTTCACCCTCCCCTCGGCCGTGGGCGCCATGTTGAAGCAGGCCGTGCTCGCGATCAACTCACCCCAGCACCGCCACCACACCGGCACCCCCACAGGTCTCGGGCACGCGTTCAGCGAGTACGTCACCCGCTACCCCGTCGACCGGCTCCCCAAAGCCGGCGGCGTCGACGCCACCGTCGTGGTCACGATGACCCTCGACCAGCTCGAAGGACGACTCGACGCCTCCGGGATCGCCACCCTCGACACCGGCGAGCCGATCACCGCCGCCCAGGCCCGCAAGCTCGCCTGCGAAGCCAGCATCATCCCCCTCGTCCTCGGCGGCGACTCCGAGATCCTCGACCAAGGCCGCAACTCCCGGTTCCACAAGATCGCCCAACGGATCGCGATCAAGGTCCGCGACAAGCACTGCACCGCCCACGGCTGCGACTGGCCAGCCGCCCTGTGCCACGTCCACCACAACCAGCCCTGGTCCCGAGGCGGCAAGACCACCGTCGCCGACGGCACGACTCCTCTGCCCCCGCCACCACTCCTACGCCCACTCACCCAAGTACAAGATGAAGACCATCCCCAACGGACGCGTCATCTTCAGCCGCACGTGACGGGATCTCGGAACGAGCCCTACGCGGATACCTTCGCTCGATGGTGGTACCTCACGCCGGAACAGGCGGCACAGGTCCGCGCACACTTCAGGTCCTGAACCAGCGCTTGAGTCGCCGAGCACAAAGGTGCCTTGGGTCCGCGGTTCACGGTGCAGTACTCCCCCACGTTCGAGCACAGCCGCGACCGGCTCCGTCCGCTCGCCGACAGCGACCCACTGCCGGGGTGGAGCCTCAAGTAGTGAATGCTCACTCACCGAGCCGCATCTCCAGCTCGAGCTCGTCGCGCAGCGGGATCCCGTGCGCGCCGACAGCGGGGATCTCGGGCTTCACCGTCTCCCGGCTGACGTCGACGGCGCCGGGGCGCAGCCTGGCCAGCCGGAACCCGCGGCGCTGGTAGAAGCGCAGCGCATCGACGTTGTCGTTCGTGGTGACCACCCACAGCCGGGAGCAGCCAGCCTCGGCTGCGCGTCGCTGGACCTCGGTGAGCAGCGCAGACCCGGTGCCGGCGAAGCGCGTGGTGGCGTGCAGGGTGAGCAGCTCGCAGGAGTCGCCGCCGACGATGTAGGTCGCTACGCCGACCAGCTCGGCGTCCGACCAGGCGAGCACCGCAGGGTGCGCCAGCGAGTCGACCAGCTCGCCGCCCCGCGCAGCCCGCAGCGCGTTGCGCGCGCAGAGGAATTCGGCGACCGCGTCACGGTCTGCCGGGCCGCCGTCCGCGATCCTCACCGCGCACCCTCAGCGGTGGCCCCAGCCGAGCCGGTGCGAGACCTCGTCGGCTGCGTCGACGCAGAGCTTCACAGCGCGGTCGAGCTTGTCGTCGGGCATCCGGAAGGTCGGCCCGGAGACGCTCATCGAGGCGATCACGTCGCCGTGGGCGTTGCGGATCGGCGCGGCGACCGCCGCCAGGCCGATCTCCAGCTCGTCGACGGCGACGGCGTAGCCGTCGTTGCGGACCTTCTCGAGCTCGGCGCGGAGCTTGGACTTCTTGGTGATCGTGGTGTCCGTGTACGACGGAAGCCGGCCGAGCACCTCGCTCAACCGGTCCTGGTCGAGCCCGGACAGCAGCACCTTGCCGTTGGAGGTGGCGTGCAGCGGGATGTGCTGGCCCACCCAGTTGTGCGACTGGAGCGCGGACGACCCGGCCACCTGGTCGAGGTACAGCGCCGAGCTCTCGGAGAGCACCGCGATGTTGACGGTCTCCCCCGTCTCCTGCGCCAGCCGGCGGCAGATCGGACGCGCTTCCTGCACCACGTCGAGCCGGGCCGTGGTCGCGCCGGCCAGCCTGAGCAGGCCGACGCCGAGCCGGTACTTGCCGCGGTCCTCGGTCTGCTCGACCAGCCCCCGCTGCTCGAGCGTGGCCACCAGCCGGAACGCCGTGCTCTTGTGCACGCCGAGCTCGCCGGCGACCTCGGTCACGCCCTGCTCGCCGTGCCGCGCCAGGAGCTCGAGGATGGTCACGGCACGGTCGACGGACTGCACCGACCCCGAGCCACTGCCCTCCGAGTTGTTGCTCATGGCGCAACGCTATCGCGTATGGCGCACCGGAGGCTAGCGGAAGACGACGGTGCGGCTGCCGTTCATCAGCACCCGCGACTCGGAGTGCCAGCGCACCGCTCGCGAGAGCACCTGCGCCTCCACGTCGCGGCCCGCGGTCACCAGCTGGCGCTCGGAGTAGCCGTGGTCGACCCGCAGCGTGTCCTGCTCGACGATGGGTCCCTCGTCGAGGTCGCCGGTCACGTAGTGCGCGGTCGCGCCGACCAGCTTCACGCCCCGCTCGAACGCCTGCTGGTAGGGCCGCGCGCCCTTGAAGCTGGGCAGGAACGAGTGGTGGATGTTGATCGCCCGGCCCTCGAGCTTGCGGCAGGTCTCGTCGGACAGCACCTGCATGTAGCGCGCCAGCACGACCAGGTCGATCTTGTGCTCGTCGACCAGCGCGAGCAGCCGCGCCTCAGCGGCCGGCTTGTCCTCCGGTGTCACCGGCACGTGGTGGAACGGCACGTCGTACGTCGCCGCCAGCCGGGCCGCGTCCTTGTGGTTGGAGACGATCGCCGGGATCTCGATCTGCAGCGACCCCGTGCCCCAGCGGAACAGCAGGTCGTTGAGGCAGTGCAGGTGCTTGGAGACCAGGATCAGGGTGCGGTACGGCGCCCGCGCGGCCCACAGGTGGTAAGTCATGTCGAACTTCTGGGCCACGGCCTCGAAGTCCGTCCGCAGGGTGTTCGCGTCCACCTCGTCATCGGCTACGTCGAACATGATCCGCATGAAGAAGTGATCGGTGTCCTGGTCGCCGAACTGCTGGCTCTCGCGGATGTTGCCGGAGTGCTCGACCAGGAATCCCGTGACCTCGTTGACGATCCGGGGCCGGTCGGGGCAGGACAGGGTCAGGACGAACGGCCCTCCGGGAGGGCCGGGGTCGGTCGACATGCCTCAGTCACCCAGCTCGGCGCGACGGCGGACGACGTACTCCTCGAGCTCAAGGCGGATCGCCTCGTCGATCGGCGGCGCCTCGTACTCCTCCAGCTTCTGCTGGTAGATCACCGTCGCGCGCTGTGCGGCGTCCATGCCGCCGTTGCGCATCCAGCGCTCGTAGTTGTCCGAGCTGGACAGCATCGGCCGGTAGAAGCAGCTGCGGAACCGCTCGAGCGTGTGCATCGCGCCGAGGAAGTGTCCACCGTGGCCGACCTCGAGGTGGGCGTCGAAGGCCAGGGAGCCCTCGTCGATCTCGAGGGGCGTGAACTCCGCCTGCATCATCTGCAGGATCTCGACGTCGACGATGAACTTCTCGTAGCCCGAGACCAGGCCACCCTCGAGCCAGCCGGCGGAGTGCATCACCCAGTTGGCGCCCGCGAGGAACGTCGGGAGCATCGTCATCAGCGCCTCGTAGCCGGCCTGCGCATCGGGCACCTGCGAGGAGGTGAGCCCGCCACCGGTGCGGAACGGCAGCCCGAAGTGGCGCGCGATCTGCCCGGTGCAGAGCAGGCCGATGCCGGACTCCGGGGTGCCGAAGGTCGGCGAGCCGGACTGCATGTCGATGTTGGAGAGGAACGACCCGAAGATCACCGGCGCACCGGGTCGGATCAGCTGGGTCAGCGCGATGCCGGACAGCGCCTCGGCGATCTGCTGCACGAGCGCCGCCGGGATGGTCACCGGCGACATCGCGCCCATCAGGATGAACGGGGTGAGGATGACGGGCTGGGCGGCCTCGACGTACTCGAAGAGCGCGTCGAGCATCCGGTCGTCCCAGCGCAGCGGCGAGTTGCAGTTGATCAGCGAGATCGAGGCCGGCGTCTGCTCGATCTTGTCGCGTCCGCCGAACAGGATCGCGCCCATCGCGATCGTGTCCGCCGCGTTGACGCCCGAGACCACGTTGCCCATGTAGATCTTGTCGGTCAGCGTCTGGAGCGCGTAGGTCATGTCGAGGTGCCGGCTGTCCAGCGGCGTGTCGTTGGGCTCGCAGACCACGCCCCCCGCGGAGTCGAGCACCGCGAAGCTCTGAGCGAGCTTGGAGAAGTTGCGGAAGTCGTCCATCGTGCCGTCGCGGCGGACGTCGCCCTGGCGCACGAACGGCGGACCGTAGACGGCGCCGAAGGCCATCGAGTCACCACCGATGTGGACGTTGTTGACGGGGTTGCGGGCCTGGACGTCGAACTCGCGGGGCGCCTTGGCGACCTGCTCGAGCACGAAGTCGGGGTCGAGGAAGACCTTGTTCTCCTCGACCCGCTGGCCCGCGGCGCGGAACAGGTCCAGCGCGCGGTCACTCAGGAACTCGACGCCGATCTCGGTGACCAGGCGTCTCCAGCCACCCTCGAGGGCGGCGATGGCGTCCTCGCTGAGGATGTCGTAGCGGGGCATCTTGTTGTGGAACATGAGCGATTCCTCCTGCGCTTGACCCAGTGCCTCAGGCATCCTAGCCTCATCATGTGGAAATGGAATCCCACATCATGGAACTCAGCGAGGAGGTGTCGGCGTCATGAGTGACACGGTTGCACCCCCCGGCACCCAGGCGGTCGACCGCGCCGCGCTGCTGATCGACACGGTGGTCCGTGCCGACGTGCCGCTGACGTTCCTGGAGATCGCGGAGTCCTCCGGTCTCCCCCGCTCCACCACGTCCCGGCTGCTCTCCGCGCTGGAGCGCACCGGTCTGCTCGAGCGCACCGATGCCGGCAGCTACGTCGCCGGCCGGCTGTTCGGTCTCTACGCGACCCGGCACGACCCCTTCGAGGCCGTCGTCCGGCTGGCGCGCCCGACGATGATGCGCGTCGGCAAGGACACCGGCGAGACCGTGCACCTCAGCGTCGCCCGCAACGGCCACATCGTGCAGGTCGCCCAGACCGACTCCCGCTATCTCCTCGGCAGCCGCGACTGGTCGCAGATCGAGGTGCCCAACCACTGCTCGTCGCTGGGCAAGGTGCTCTACGCGTACGACGCCGTCGACCTGCCGGAGGGCGACCTGGCCCGGCCGACCCCGGCCAGCATCCGCGACCTGGACACGCTCCGACTCGACCTGGCCGACGTACGCCGCCGCGGCTTCGCGGTCACCCTCGACGAGCTCGAGGAGGGACTGGCCGCCGTGGCGGCGCCGGTCCACGGCGCGGACGGCGACGTCGTCGCCGCGCTCGGCATCTCGGGACCCACCCAACGACTTGGCGACCGGCTCGAGGAGCTCGGCCGTCAGCTCAAGGACCGGGCCGGGCAGCTGTCGGTGCTGCTCGGACGGCGCACCCGCAAGGAGGGAGTTGCATGACGCCCGAGGAGATTCTCAAGCAGATGTACGACGAAACGCTCGTGGGCAACGCCCCGCGGGTGCTCGAGCTGACCCATGAGGCCCTGGGCATGGACATGGAGCCTCAGTCGCTGCTCTTCGACTCCCTGATCCCGGCGCTCGAGGAGGTCGGTGCGCGCTTCGAGCGCGGCGACTTCTTCGTGCCGGAGATGCTGATCGCCGGCCGCGCGATGGCCGGTGCGATGGAGGTGCTGCGCCCGCTGCTCGCCGACACCGGCGTCCAGACCATCGGCAAGTTCCTGATGGGCACCGTCAAGGGCGACGTGCACGACATCGGCAAGAACCTGGTCAACATCATGCTGGAAGGGGCCGGCTTCGAGGTGATCGACCTCGGCGTGCAGGTCGCGCCGGAGAAGTTCGTCGAGGCGATCAACCTCCACAAGCCCGACGTCGTCGGCTTCTCGGCGTTCCTCACCACCACGATGCCGATGTTCAAGGCCAACATGAACGCCCTGGAGAAGGCCGGCATCCGCGACACCGTGATCGTGATGGTCGGCGGTGCGCCGGTCACCCAGGAGTACGCCGACGCCGTGGGTGCCGACGGCTACGCGGCCGACGCCTCGGCGACGGTCAAGCGCGCCAAGGCGCTGCTCCACGAGAAGCGCAGCAAGGTGCCCGCATGAGCGCCCCCCAGCTCGAGACCGTCCTCCGGTCCGCCACCAAGGAGGTCGTGATCGGGCACGGGCGCCGTTTCTGCCTGATCGGCGAGCGGATCAACCCGACCGGCCGCCGGATCTTCCAGGAGCAGCTTCGCGCCGGCGACCTGTCCGCCATCGAGCGCGACGTGCGGGCGCAGGTCGAGGGCGGCGCCGACGTGCTCGACATCAACATGGGCGTGCCGCTGACCGACGAGGCCGATCTGCTGGCCAAGGCGATCACCATGGTCCAGTCGCTGACCGACCTGCCGATCTGCATCGACTCCTCGGTGGTCGAGGCGCTGGAGGCCGGTCTGTCGGTCTACCAGGGCCGCGCCCTGGTCAACTCGATCACTGCCGAGGACGACCGGATGGCCGCGATCCTCCCCCTGGTCAAGAAGTACGACGCCGCGATCATCGCGCTGCCCAACGACCACGACGAGATCCCGATGGAGGCCGAGAAGCGGATTCGGCTGACCCAGAAGATCATCGACGTCGCGACCACCGAGTACGGCATCGCCCAGGCTGACATCGTGATCGACCCGCTCGCCATGCCGATCGGCGCCGACACCACGACCTCCCTGGTCACGCTCGACACGATGAGCCAGATCCGGGAGCGCTTCGGCGTGAACATGACCTGCGGTGCGTCCAACGTCTCGTTCGGCATGCCCGCACGTCACACCCTCGGGGCGGCGTACCTCCCGATGGCGATGACCGCGGGCCTGACGAGCGCGATCATGGACACCCGCACGCCGCAGATCGTCGAGGCGGTGAAGGCAGCCGACCTCGTGCTCGGCCACGACGAGTGGGGCATGGCCTGGATCGCGGCGCACCGCGCGCGCACCGCGGCAGCCACGGCAGCCGGGGCGTGAGCGACACGGAGCCTGCACCGGAGACGGGACCGGCGGACTTCTCCCCCGAGACGTACCGCCTGGAAGGCCTGACCGAGCCTCCGGTGGCCGTGCAGAGCGAGCACGACGGCACCGGCCGGGTCGACCTTGCCTTCACCCTGCTCGACCGGAGCGGCGAGGAGGCCGGGCAGCGGTCGGTGCGCGTCCCGCCCGGCGTCAGCGTGTTCGACGCGGCGTCCTGGAACGGCGTCGCGATCGACTCGACCTGCGGCGGCCACGGCACCTGCCGCAAGTGCAAGGTGCTGGTCGCGCCCCGCAACGGCGTACCCGCCCCGATCACCCGGCACGACGTGCGCACGTTCTCCTCCGGCGAGATCGAGAAGGGCTACCGGCTGGCCTGCCTGGTGCAGGCGACCGGCGACCTCGGCGTCACCGTCCCGGCGATGACCACGCGCCCCAAGGCGGCGACGGTCGGCGTCGGCCGACAGGTGATCCTGCGTCCGGCGATCCAGAAGCGCTACGTCGAGCTCGCCGAGCCGACGCTGCAGGACCAGCAGACCGACCTCGACCGGCTGTTCGCGGCGATGGACGATCTCGAGCTCACCGCCGACCTGCACGCGCTGCGCCGGCTGCCGACCGTGCTCCGGCAGGCCGACTTCAAGGTGACCGCGGTGATCGTCGACACCGCACTGGTCGACGTGGAGCCGGGCGACACGACCGGCAGCGCCTACGCGATCGCCTTCGACCTCGGCACCACGACCGTCGTCGCGACCCTGCTCGACGTCACCTCCGGCACCCCGGTCGCGGTCACCTCGATGTTGAACAAGCAGCAGCCGTTCGGCGGCGACGTGATCTCACGGATCAGCGCCACGATGATGGACCCCGACGCGCTCGGCCGGTTGCAGAGCGCGGCTTCCGCGACCCTGGCCGAGCTCGCCGAGCAGGTGTGCGAGGAGGCCGAGGTCGACCCGGCCGTGGTCTACGAGGTGGCGATCGCCGGCAACGCGACGATGACCGCGCTGCTGCTGGGGATCGACCCCGAACCGCTCGGCGTCGCGCCGTTCGTGATGTCCACGACCCTGCCGCCGGTGGTGCTCGCGTCCGAGATCGGGCTCGCGCTGCACCCGCAGGCGAGGGTGGCGCTGTTCCCCGCGCTCGGGGCGTACGTCGGCGGCGACATCGTGGCCGGCATGCTCGCGACCGGCATGGACCGCGACAAGCGCACCCGGCTCTTCATCGACATCGGCACCAACTGCGAGATCGTGGTCAGCAACGGCGACACGATCCTCTCCACCGCGGCTCCGGCCGGCCCCGCGTTCGAGGGCGGCGCGATCCGCTGCGGCATGCGCGCGGCCGACGGCGCGATCGAGGTGGTCAAGATCGACCCGTCCGCCGACAACCCGGTCGAGCTCGGCGTGATCGGTGACGTCGAGGCGCGTGGCCTGTGCGGCTCCGGCCTCGTCGACGCCGTCTCCGAGCTCGTCCGGCACCAGATCCTCGACCCGTCCGGCCGCTTCACCCCCGACGAGAAGATGGCCGAGACGCTGCCGACGCTGGCGCCGAGGCTGACCCGGATCGGTGAGGAGCGCGTGTTCGTGCTGGCCGGTCCGATCGACGAGCCCGACCAGGCTGTCGTGCTCTCGCAGCGCGACGTGCGCGAGCTCCAGTTCGCGAAGGCCGCGATCTCGACCGGCTGGACGCTGCTGCTCGAGGAGCTCGGTCTCGAGCACGACGACGTCCAGCAGGTGCTCCTGGCCGGGTCGTTCGGTTCCTACCTCTCCCCCAGCTCCGCGGTCCGGATCGGGCTCGTCCCGACGCTGCCGGTGCTGCGGATCGTCTCCGCCGGCAACGTCGCCGGCGAAGGCGCGAAGATGGCTCTGTTGTCCCTGCGCGAGCGCGCGGGTGCGGTGACGCTGTGCGAGGAGGTGGCCTATGTCGAGCTCTCCGACCGCACCGACTTCAACGACCGGTTCGTCGACCAGCTCTCCTTCTAGGAGGGTCGCGGTCGTCGCCTGCGGCGCGATCGCCCAGCCGGTCGCCGCGATCGTGGACCGGCGCGGGTGGCCCGTCGACGTGCACCCGCTGCCGCCGCTGCTCCACAACCAGCCGCAGAAGATCGCGCCCGCTGTGCGGGAGCTCGTCGCGCGGCTGCGCCCGTCGTACGACGAGGTGGTGGTGGGCTACGCCGACTGCGGCACGTACGGCGCCCTCGACGGCGTCTGCGACGACCTCGGTGTCGCGCGGTTGCCGGGTCTGCACTGCTACGACCTCTATGCCGGGCCGAGCCGGATCGAGCAGTTCCTCGCCGACCAGCCCGGCACCTACCTGCTGACCGACTTCCTGGTGCGCTCGTTCGCCCGCACCGTCGAGCAGGAGCTCGGGCTGGACCGCTGGCCGGAGCTGCGCGACGACTACTTCCGCCACTACACACGCGTGGTCTGGCTGGCCCAGGAACCCACCCCCGAGCTCCGTGCCCTCGCCGAGGACGCCGCCGCCCGGATCGCCCTCCCCCTCACCGTCGTCGAGACCGGTGACGCCCAGCTCGAGGCAGCCCTCGAGGCCCTGGTCAGATAGGCGACCCGAGCCGCTGCAGCAGGTCGGTGCGCCACGCCTCGGTCTCGGCGACCTGGTTGAAGCTGAACACGTGGAGTCCCTCGATCAGCATCTCGGGGCGCGCGGCGAGGGGCGCGCACTTCTCCAGGAACCGCTCGCCGGTGAAGCCACCGGGGGCGGCGAGGCGGGCGAAGGTGCCCTTGTTCTTGGCCAGGAAGCGGGTGGACTCGCCGACGCCGATTCGGGTGGCCATGGTGAGCAGCTTGGCGCGTTCGATCGGGCCGGGCATGCCGAGCAGCACCGGCATCGCGACGCCTCGCCGGCGCAGCCGGCCGACCCAGGTGCCGACCGACTTGGGGTCGAACGTCAGGTTGCTCACCACGTGGGTCGCGTACCTGCGCTTATCCCACATCGACTGCACCGTTTCGTCGTCGCTGATCGTCGGGTGCGACTCCGGGTAGCCGGTGATCCCGACCCGAGCGAACGGCTTGCCGAGCACAGTCAGGTCCTCGAGCAGGCTCAGCGCGTCGGGGTAGTCACCGGCCGGCTCGGCGTCGCCGCCGGGCACGAACACGGTGGTGATGCCCGCCTCGACCAGCCGGTCGCAGATCTCCTTGAGCTCGCCACGACCGGTCACCATCCGCGCCGCGATGTGCGGTACGGCGTCGTACCCCTCGCGGACCAGCGTCTCGGCGAGCGCGAACGTCGGCTCCAGTCCCTTCGTCGGGGACGCGGTCACGGTGACCACGCGATCCGTCGGCAGGTGGGTGAGCACCTTCTCCTCGGTGCTGGCGACCGGCAGCACCTCGTAGCGTGCGTTCCGGACCAGCCGGACCATCGCCTCGCGGGCGGATTTGTTGCGTATCATGCAATCTGTTCCGTCATTAGAAACTGTTGACCCGAGTCTAGGACGCCGCCGAACCCGCTCACAAGAGGGCGCGCGTAGGCTTTCGGACATGCACTTCGAGCACCACGGCAGCGTCGACTACCGCGCCGCCTGGGACGTCCAGCGCGAGGCACACGCGGGCGTCGTGGACGGGGGCCCCGACCGGACCCTGCTGCTCGAGCACCCGCCCGTCTTCACCTGCGGCAAGCGCACCGATCCCGGCGAGCGACCGCTCGACCCGGGCGGCGCCGAGGTGATCGACGTCGACCGTGGCGGCAAGATCACGTTCCACGGACCGGGCCAGCTCGTGGGCTACCCGATCGTGCGACTGCCCGACCACGTGCTGGTCGTCGACTACGTGCGCCGGGTCGAGGAGGCGCTGATCGGGGTGTGTCGCGACTTCGGCGTCACCACCGCCCGCGTGCCCGGCCGCAGCGGCGTCTGGCTGCGCGCGGATGATCTCGGCCCCGAGCGCAAGATCGCCGCCCTGGGCATCCGGGTCAGCCGCGGCGTGACGATGCACGGCTTCGCGCTCAACTGCGACGTCGACCTCGGCTGGTACGACCGCTTCGTGCCCTGCGGGATCGCCGACGCCGGCGTCACGTCACTCAGCACCGAGCTCGGCCGCGACGTGAGCGTCGCCGAGGTGATCCCGTCGGTGCAGACGCACCTCGAGGAGATGCTCGCCTGGGCGCCGTACGACGCCACGCCGGACTACGAGCCACGTCCAGAGCCGGGTCGCGAGCTGCGTGTGCCGGTGCTGAACCCGCTGGCCTGACCGACCGGCCCTGCCGACGACACGCCTTTCGTCCCGGAGTCCGGGTCCGACGGCCGGGCGGCGCGGTGTTCGATGCTGACCGCATGACGCTGGTGATCGAGACCCACGGCCTCCGCAAGGAGTTCCGGTCCCTGCGCGGGCGGCGGACGGTGGCCGTCGACGGGCTCGACCTCGCGGTGCCGTCCGGGGGCGTGCACGGATTCCTCGGGCCCAACGGCTCCGGCAAGACCACGACCATCCGGATGCTGCTCGGCCTGGCCCGTGCGAGCGCCGGCGAGATGACGCTCTTCGGCGAGCGGGTGCCGGCCGCGCTCCCCCGCGTGATCCAGCGGATCGGGGCCGTGGTCGAGCAGCCGAAGTTCGCGCCGTCCTTCTCCGGCCGGCGCAACCTCCGCCTCCTGGCACGTACGGCGGCGGTCGACCCGGCCCGCGTCCCGGCGGTGATCGAGCAGGTCGGCCTGACCGGCCGCGAGCGCGACGCCTTCCGCACCTACTCGCTGGGCATGAAGCAGCGGCTCGCCATCGCGGCCACGCTGCTCAAGGAGCCCGACCTGCTGGTCCTCGACGAGCCCTCCAACGGTCTGGACCCGGCCGGCATCCGCGACATGCGTGAGCTCGTCACCGGGCTTGCCGACGCCGGTGTCACGGTGCTGCTGAGCTCGCACATCCTGGCCGAGGTGCAGCAGGTCTGCCACTCGGTGACGATCATCGGCAACGGTCGCACGGTCGCCTCCGGGTCGGTGGACTCGATCCTCGGCGAGAGCCGCTCGCGCACCCGGGTCGGGATCGCCGACCCGGCGCGAGCGGCCGAGGTGCTCGAGCGGGCCGGCTACGGCGTCGAGCGCGACGGCGCCGACGTGCTGGTCGAGGGGCACGACCATCCCGAGGAGATCAGCAGGCTGCTGGCCGGTGAAGGGCACTACGTCTCGGAGCTCTCCGCGGTCCGCCCGGACCTGGAGACGGTCTTCCTCCAGCTCACCCACGACCACGCGGCGGAGGCGGCCCGATGAGGCGGCTCATCGGGGTCGAGCTGACCCGGTTCCGGAGCCGCCGCGCGATCCTGCTGCTGGCCGCTGCGGCGATCGTGCTGAGCGGGGTCTTCGCCGCCAAGCTCGCCTGGGACACGCGGCCGATCTCCGCCCAGGACTTCGCCACCGCGCAGGCTCAGGCGGAGATCAACGCCAAGGACTCACAGGTGCAGGCCGACCTCAAGGCCTGCCAGGACCGCCCCGAGGAGTACATCGGCGACGGCGGCACCGCCGACCAGTGCGCCGACACGGTCCTGCCCAAGCCGGAGTGGTACCTCGACCGCGGGCCGCTCGACGTCGGCCAGGTGCTGCCCGACCACGGCATCGCGGTCGCGATCCTGCTGCTGGCGTTACTGGTGATCACGGGGACCACGTTCGCGGGCGCGGACTGGGCGTCCGGGTCGATGAGCAACCAGCTCCTGTTCGAGTCACGACGATCACGCATCTGGTGGGCGAAGGCGATCGCCCTCGCCATCGGATCGCTGGCGGTCGCGGTGCTCGCCCTCGCCGCCTTCTGGGTGCCCGTGTGGCTGATCACGGTCCAGCGCGGCATCCCGCTCAGCGGCTCGCTCGAGGCCGCGGTCGGCTGGCACCTGCTGCGCACGCTCGCACTCGGCGCGGTGGCGGCGGTGCTCGCCTACGGCCTGACCATGCTGTTCCGGCACACGGTGGCGACGGTCGCGCTGCTGTTCGGCGCAAGCGTCGCGGCGGAGATCCTGCTCAGCCTGTTGCCCTTCTCCGGCTCCGGCCGGATCTCCCCCAGCCACAACGCGTTCGCCTGGCTGCTCGGCGAGACCCGCTACTTCGACTCCTCGATCACCTGCCCGGGCGTCGGCGGCTGCGAACAGCTGCGGACGCTCACGATGTGGCCGGCCGGGCTGCTGATCGGCGTCGTGTTCGTGGTGGTGGTCGTGGTCTCCGTGATCTCGTTCCGGCGGCGCGACCTGCCCTGAGCTCACCCCGACCCGAGCTCGGCCAGGTGGCGTTCCGCGCGGGCTGCCGCTGCCTGGTCGGCCTTGCGGACGTAGAGGTCCAGCGCCGCCCGGGCGGCGGCGAGCGCCTGCTCCCGGTGGCCGGCCAGGGCCAGGACGTGCGCCTGGTCGAGCAGCGCGTCCGCCCTGATGCAGAGCCAGTCGCTTCCCGCGAGCAGCTCCACCGCCTCGTGCACCAGAGCCATGGCCTCGTCGTGTCGTCCGGCGCCGCTCAGCAGCTTCGCGCTCGCCGTTCGCCACATCACCTGGCTGAAGACGTCTCCCGAGGTCGTGAGCCGTCGACTCAGCGCGGCCGCCTCCTCCGCCTCCGGCCGCTGGCCGGAGGCGTGGAGCGCGTGAGCCAGCATCCCGAGGGTCGTGGAGCGGACCCACTCGTCCCCCATCCGGGCCAACGCCTGTTCGTCGTCGCGCAGCTCGGCGACCACGGCGCTGAGGTCGCCCGCCCGCAACGCGACCTCGTACGACGTCTGCGACACGATGGCCCCCGCGTAGTCGAGGCCCAGGTCGGCATACGTCTCGCGAGCACGGGCCAGCAACCGGTAGGCCGTGGCGAACTCGCTGCGGGTGGCGGCGACGAAGGCGCGTCCACGAAGGAGGGTGCCCTCGCGGAAGGGCTGCCCGCCCACCTTCCTGCAAAGTACGTCGAGGCGCGTCGCGACCTCCGCCATGGGCGTGGACCCGTAGACGCAGTAGCTGTTGAGCCACATCTCCGTCTCCTCGGCGAGCGCGGGGGCTGCGCGACTGGCAGGCCCGATCGCCCGCGTCCACGCCTGCTCCGCCAGGGCTGTGCGGCCCTGTTCGAGCTGGGCCAGACCGACCAGCATCCAGGCCCTGGCGAGTCCCTCGTCGTCCCCTGCCTCGGTGAAGACCTGCACGGCCTCCAGCCCCGTCTGCACCTGGACCTCTGCCGCGTCCTCGCCGTCGCGAAGCGAAGCCCTGGTCAGCTTCAGGGACATCGCCGCCCGCGGGTCCTGCAGCCGGGCGCTCTCCACGAGCGAGGTGTCGAGAAGGGACCGCGCACCCTTGTTGTCGCCACGCCATTGCATGGCCTGGCTGAGGGTGGGCACCAGGTGCAGGCGGGCAGGGGGGTCCCCCTCCAGCAACCGGTGAGCCCGACCCAGCAAGTTGACGGCAGCCGCCATGTCACCCCGTGTGAAGGCACGCGTGCCCGCTGCCGAGAGGCGCGCGCCGGCGGCGACGGCAAGGGCAGCTTCGCGACCTCCGGCCATCGCCAGTCCCGAGCGGAGCTCGAGGGCGCATTCCAGGTGGTAGCCGATGATCTCGTCGTACTCGGCGGCGCGGTCACCCACCACACCCTCCAGCCAGGAGCAGAAGCGTTCGTGCGCCTCGGCTCGGACGATCTTGGGGAGCGAGGAATAGGCAGCATCGCGCAGCAGGATGTGGCGGAACCGGAACGCATGGTCCTCGAAGAAGGTCGACAGGTCGCGACTGATCAGGTCACGCGTCACCAGGGCCGCGAGGAAGGGTGTCGCCCGGTCGGCCTCGCCCTTCCCGACAAGCTCGGCCACCGCCGACTGCCAGAAGACCCGGCCGATCACCGCCGCCATCTGCATGCACGCCTGCTCGTCCACGGTGAGCCGATCGAGGCGAGCGCGCAGCAGGGCCTGGATCGAGGGCGGGACCATCTGCGGGGTCAGCTGACGGGTGGCCGTCCACCCCGTCGAGCTCGCGACGAGCACACCCTCCTCTCGGAGCGTCGCCAGCATCTCCTCGACGAACAACGGGTTGCCCTCGGCCGCAGTGCTGACGTGCTTCCGCACCGACGGAGGCACCATCGAGGACCCGAGGAGGCTGTCGATGAGCCGGTCGCACAGATCACCCGGAAGGGGTCCGAGGGTCACCCTGACATCGTTCGCAGCCCAGTCAGGGTGGTCGTCGAAGATCTCGGGTCGTGCGGCGCACAGCACGAAGATCGGTCCCCGCGCGCGGAGGACGTCGTCGAGCAGGTCGAGCAAGGCGGGTTCGGCCCAGTGCAGGTCGTCCACGATCAGGACGACCGGGGCCCATCGGCTCAGACTCTCCAGGAGCCGGCGAACCGCCCAGAACCCCTCCTCGATCCGTCCGACGGTCGGGCCCACGCCGATCAGCGCCGCAAGGTTCTCAGCGACGAGAGCACTGTCCACGTCCCCGGCGAGCAGGTCGGCGAGCCGGCTTTGAGCAAGCTCCGCGCTGTCCTCCGGCGCCCAGCCGGAGGCTTGCCGCAGCATCTCCCGGAGGGGCCAGAAGGTGATTCCGCGACCGTAGGGAAGACAGGGACCCGACATCACCGTGGCGCGGCCGTCCAGGGTCGCCAGGAACTCGGCCACCAACCGTGACTTGCCCATCCCTGCTGCGCCCAGGACAAGCGAACGGCGACACGCATCGCTCGTGACAGCCTCCTCGTAGGAACGGCGAAGGGTCGCCAGGTCTTCCGCACGCCCGACCAGGGGCAGGTCCAGGCGTCGGGAGTGCCCCTCGACCCCCGTCAGGACCTCCCTCACCAGGTACGGTGACACCGCCTCCGACTTCCCCCTCAACGACGTCGCCGGGAGCACCTCGACGCGCACCGCGTCCCGCACCAGCCGGTAGGTCTCCGGACCGAGGACGACCTCCCCCGGGCGCGCTGCCTGCTCGAGCCGGGCGGCCACGTTCACCGCGTCCCCGGTGGCCAGCCGCTCACGCCCGGCCGAGTCACCGGCGAGCACCTCGCCCGTGTTGACCCCGATCCTGATGGCGGGATCGACGCCCCACCTGTGCCGGGTCTCGACCATGAGGTCCCTCATCGCGCTGGTCATCTCCATGGCCGCGCGCACCGCGCGCAGGGCATCGTCCTCGTGGACCACCGGCACCCCGAACACGGCCAGCACGGCATCTCCGATGAACTTCTCCACCGTCCCGCCGTGCCGGTGCAGCACGTCCGACACGGTGGTGAAGTAGAGGTCGAGCAGGCTTCGCAACGACTCCGCGTCCAGGCGCTCTCCGAGCTCCGTCGACCCGGTCAGGTCGCAGAACACGACGGTGACCACCTTGCGTACCTCCCGAGCCTGGGCGCTCGGCAGCTCCCCAGCAAACGGAGTGCCGCACGTCAGGCAGAACCTCGCCCGGGCCGGGTTGTGCTCGCCGCAGGCTTCGCACAGGGCCACGGTTCCAAACTAGGGACCGGCGAGTGGGCCAGCAAGGGTGCGCTTGCACCGTGCAAGACGGACTGCCCCAGACGACCTCGTCAGACGGAGTGCATGACGACCACGTCGCCGTGCCCGACTCGTGCGACCTCGAGGGTCAGGTCGCAGATGGCGTGCTCCTTCGGGGGTCGGGCCGTTGCCCGAGCAGGGTGGCACGGCGGCCGAGTGCGGGTTCGTCGGCCACCGGTCCCCGCGTACAGTGGGGCGAGTGACACAGGCTCCCGAGAGCACCTCCACCAACGGTGCCGCACCCGTTCCCGAAGGCCGCAAGCTGCTCCGACTCGAGGTCCGCAACGCGGAGACCCCGATCGAGCGCAAGCCGGCCTGGATCAAGACCCGCGCCAAGATGGGCCCGCAGTACAACGAGCTCCAGGCACTCGTGAAGTCCGAGGGACTCCACACCGTGTGCCAGGAGGCCGGCTGCCCCAACATCTTCGAGTGCTGGGAAGACCGCGAGGCCACCTTCCTGATCGGCGGCGACCAGTGCACCCGCCGCTGCGACTTCTGCCAGATCGACACCGGCAAGCCGCAGCCGCTCGACCGTGACGAGCCGCGCCGGGTCGCCGAGTCCGTGCAGAAGATGGGCCTGCGCTACGCCACGATCACCGGCGTCGCCCGTGACGACCTGCCCGACGGCGGAGCCTGGCTGTACGCCGAGACCGTCAAGCAGATCCACGACCTCAACCCCGACACCGGCGTCGAGAACCTGATCCCCGACTTCAACGGTGTGCCCGACCTGCTGCGCGAGGTGTTCGAGTCCCGGCCCGAGGTGCTCGCGCACAACGTCGAGACGGTGCCCCGCATCTTCAAGCGGATCCGCCCGGCGTTCCGCTACGAGCGGTCCCTCGACGTGATCACGCAGGCCCGCGAGTTCGGGCTGGTGACCAAGTCCAACCTGATCCTCGGCATGGGCGAGACCCGCGAGGAGATCAGCCAGGCGCTGCGCGACCTGCACGAGGCCGGCTGCGAGCTGATCACGATCACCCAGTACCTCCGGCCGACCCTGCGCCACCATCCGGTCGAGCGCTGGGTGAAGCCCGAGGAGTTCGTCGAGCTCCGCGACGAGGCCGACGAGATCGGCTTCGCCGGTGTGATGAGCGGCCCACTGGTGCGCTCGTCGTACCGTGCGGGGCGGCTGTACCAGCAGGCGATCGCCGCCCGCGACGGTCAGTCCGTCGCGATCTGAGAGAGTTCGCCCATGGCTACGAAGGACACCTCGAAGAAGGCTGCGAAGGCAGCCAAGCCGGCAAAGCAGAAGAAGCCGTCCCGGATCAAGCAGATCAGGGAGAGCTACACGCTCACCAAGAAGACCGACCCGCGGATCGGGCTGATCCTGCTCGGCGTGTTCGTGCTCGGTGTCGTGGTCGCGGGTGGCCTCGCCTACGTGCTGGTCCACACCATCGCGTACGCCGCCGTGCTCGGCGTGATGGTCGGCCTGCTGGCCGCGCTGATCATCTTCGGCCGCCGTGCCCAGCGCTCCGCGATCTCCCAGATCGAGGGCAAGCCCGGCGCGGCTGCCTCGGTGCTCGGCCTGCTCCGACGCGGCTGGAAGGTCGAGCCCGGCATCGCCTTCAACCGGCACCAGGACGTCGCACACCGGCTGGTCGGTCCTCCCGGCATCGTGCTGATCGGCGAGGGCAACCCCAACCGGGTGCGCCCGCTGCTGACCAGCGAGCGCCGCAAGCACGAGCGTGTGGTCAGCGAGGCCACCATCACCGAGATCATGATCGGCGACGACCCGGGCCAGGTGCCCCTGCAGCGGCTGGTCAAGCACGTCACCAAGCTGCCGAAGACGCTCAAGCCGGCCGCGATGACCGACGTGCTCGCCCGGCTGAAGGCGCTGGACTCGACGCGTTCGAACATCCCGCTGCCCAAGGGCCCGATCCCGACCTCGATGAAGGGCTCGCGTCAGAACATGCGCGGCCGCTAGGCCGCGGAGCCGAGCCGGGGATGCGGTTTCCCAACACTTGTCCCGGAAGTGCACGTGAATCGGCGGATCGGGTGCACTTTCCCAACAAGTGTTGAGAAACGACGCATCCGCACCGCCGACACCAGCCCGGCCGGCGTCCGAGCACAGACCTAGCCCTTCGCCACCAGGTTGTACGCCGCCGTACCCGCGGCCAGGTCGTGCAGCCCCCGCCCGTCGGGGCGGAACACCAGCGGCGGGATCACCACGCACACCAGCAGCTGGCGGGCGAGCGCCGGCAGCAGCGGCACCGGCCGGCCGTCGAGCCGCAGCACCCGCACCCGGGCGACCAGCTGGCCGAATGAGCCACCGGCGACCGCGATGCCGACCGACGTCTCGAGCCAGAACACGCCGAGCGTGACCCAGCCGGAGTAAGGGTTCCCCGTGTAGCCCCCGGGACCCAGCACGACCAGGGTGACCAGGGAGCACGCTGCCCAGTCGACGGCCAGCGCCACGAGGCGTCGTGCCCACGACGCGGTGTTCTCCACGGTCTCCACTCCGCCACGCTATCCAGCGGCCCCGGGCAGGCGTTACACGGGCGAAACAAAGCGGATACGGTCGAGAAACCACTGCTGCATACGTTCGGTTGCACCCAGACACGTTCGGTCGCGCGAGCGACCAAGGAGGACGAATGTTCCAGAACAGCGACGAGCTGCTGAAGTACGTCAAGGACGAGGGCGTCGAGATGGTCGACGTCCGGTTCTGCGACCTGCCCGGCGTCATGCAGCACTTCACGGTGCCCGTGTCCTCGTTCGACCAGTCGGTCTTCGACGACGGGCTGAACTTCGACGGCTCCTCGATCCGCGGCTTCCAGGCCATCCACGAGTCCGACATGTCGTTGTTCCCGGACCCGACGACGGCGTACCTCGACCCGTTCCGCAGCGCCAAGACGCTGGTCGTGAACTTCTTCATCCACGACCCGATCACCGGCGAGGCCTACTCCCGCGACCCGCGCAACATCGCCCGCAAGGCGATGGCGTACCTCGCCAGCACGGGCATCGGCGACACGGCGTACTTCGCGCCGGAGGCCGAGTTCTACGTCTTCGACAACGTGCGCTTCGAGACCAAGGCCAACATCGGCATGTACGAGATCAACTCGTCCGCCGGCGCCTGGAACACCGGCGACGCGTTCGAGAACGACAACCGCGGCTACAAGGTGAAGTACAAGGGCGGCTACTTCCCCGTCGCCCCGACCGACCACTTCGGTGAGCTGCGCGACGAGATGACGATCGAGCTGGAGAAATCCGGCCTCCAGGTCGAGCGCGCCCACCACGAGGTCGGTACGGCGGGCCAAGCGGAGATCAACTACCGCTTCGCCGAGCTGCTCAACGCGGCCGACGACGTGATGAAGTTCAAGTACATCGTCAAGAACGTCGCCTGGCGCAACGGCAAGACGGCCACCTTCATGCCCAAGCCGATCTTCGGCGACAACGGCTCCGGCATGCACGTGCACCAGTCGATCTGGAACGAGGGCGACCCCCTGTTCTACGACGAGACCGGCTACGCGGGTCTCTCCGACATGGCCCGCTGGTACATCGGCGGCATCCTGAAGCACGCGCCGTCGCTGCTGGCGTTCACCAACCCGACGGTGAACTCCTACCACCGGCTGGTGCCCGGCTTCGAGGCGCCGATCAGCCTGGTCTACAGCCAGCGCAACCGCTCGGCCTGTGTGCGGATCCCGATCACGGGCTCCAACCCCAAGGCCAAGCGGATTGAGTTCCGCTGCCCCGACCCGTCGGCCAACCCCTACCTCGCGTTCTCCGCGCTGCTGCTGGCCGGCCTCGACGGCATCCAGAACAAGACCGAGCCGAGCGACCCGATCGACAAGGACATCTACGAGCTGCCGCCGGACGAGATGGCCGACATCGACCAGGTGCCGACCTCGCTCAACGCCGTGCTCGACAACCTCGAGCGAGACCACGAGTTCCTCACCGCGGGCAACGTGTTCACGCCCGACCTGGTGGAGACCTGGATCGACTTCAAGCGCACACAGGAGATCCTCCCCGTGCAGATGCGCCCGCACCCGCACGAGTTCGAGCTCTACTACGACATCTAGGCCATCGCCTCCGCCTGAAGGGGCCCCTGATCCTGCAAACACGCGGGTCAGGGGCCCTTTGCCGTTGAGCGAGCCTCCGGCGGTCGAGCCTGTCGAGACCCAGAATCCGCAGGGATCCGCAGGAGATCCGCCTGGCTGGTCACGACGAGTCCGGCCAACGCTGAGGTCGTCCGGCGGATTCAGGTTGCTACAAGCTCAATCACCGAGGGCGGCTCAACCACAGGGAAGCCGCCGTACGACGTGGTCGCCGGGGTGCGTTCCGTTCCGAGGTCGCGCGTGAGCGGTTCGTCGCCGACCACGGATGCGAGCCCCCCCGGTCGCCTCAGGACGACAGTGGTCCCTCACTGGTCCTGTGATCGCGGGATCCGTCTGACCGTTGTGGATGGCTCGATTGCCGCCACGCCTAGCTGCCTGACACAAGTACGAGTGCGATCGCCGACACCGCGAGCGCCGCGACCGACGCTGACAGCAGCCGCATCAGGCTTGCCGACACAGGCGATTCGCCGGCGGCCACCATGCGCACGGTGCGCTCGTAGCGCAGCTCGGTGATCACCAGGAAGGACAACGCGACACTGAGGCCGACGACACCCGGAATCGCTGTCAGCGGGACGTCCCCGGCGTCGTGCAGGAGCAGCGCGGACACGCCGGCAACGCCCAGGGCCGTTCGTTGCCACGCCATGGACGTCCGCTCGGCCTGGAGTCCGGCGTCGTACGACGCCGCCGATCGGTCTCCGGTGGATCCAGGCAGCCGCCTCATCGTCCGTCCACCAGATCCGCGATGACGAGTGTCAGCGCCACGGCCGCGGCCAGCACCAGCGAGAATGCCACCAGGCGAGGGATGAACGAACGCGGCAGCTGCTGGCCCATACGCATGGCGAGTTCGTTGCGCTGCCACTGGTGGTACGAGACAGCCGCCAAGAGTCCTCCGAGACCTATCAAGAGGAAGCCCAGGGCGTGGCGGATCACCGCTAGGCCCGGGATGAAGCGGATGACGGCGACACCGGCGGCCATCATGGCGAGCGCCGTCCGGACCCACGCCAGGAAGGTGCGCTCGTTGGCCAGGCTGAACCGGTAGTCCGGGTTGTCCCCGACCACCTCGGGCGACTCCCGAGGTGCTGCTGGCGCCGTGTTGTCGGTGCTCATCGGCTGCCGGCTCCTCGTCTCTCCGTGGTGTTCGTGGCGGCACACTGGTGGCGGCCCACGCCAAGCGTCTTCAGCTCGTCCTCAGCCGGCTTCAGTTGGCCGGCGTTGACGAGACGAATCGTGTCACAAGCGTCGGGAGCGTCCGGAAGTGTCCCCACGATCTCTGCGACGAAGCGCTCGACGCCGTCTCGTTCAGCAAGTTGGCCTCGAAGACCAGGGCCAAGGTCGTGAGCACGACTCCATCGGGGTTGAACTCCTCACAGCTCGACCAGTGGGCCGGTGCGATCACCGTCGGGTCGAGGGGTTCGAGCCGCGTGGGAAGGCACGCTGTGCCCGTGAGCGATCTTCTGCAGCGGTACGACGGCCCTACGATCAGGACCGCGCCGCTGAACCGGCCGTGGAACGAGCCCTGGGACTGCGTCGAGGTCTGCCAAGGCAGCCGAGAAGCCTGCTCGCGCGGGGTTCGAGCAAAGCCTCTGCCGGCCAACAACCCCCAGCGCTACGCACTGCCGATCCCCGATCCCCGATCTCGGCAACGGCGTCGGCCCCGCGGTGAGAGGACGTCGGTGGTGGGGAACGCCGAGGTCTCCGACGAGGAGTCGCAGGACCTCCTCCACCGCTGCGTCATTCTTCGCCGATGTGCCGGAGGCGGTGCGCAGGTCCTCGAGGACGTCGGCGGCTGCGACGAACTCCACCAGTTCCTACCCGGGGCGTCGCACGACCGGAGCGAACCTTCGAGGCTCAGTGTGACGAGAGTTGCCCGGTCAGCCGGCCGTGCCGGTCGGCGCTGGCCTCGTTGAGGCCGACGATCCGGACGGTCTTGCCCTTGCGGGCGTACTTGGTGCTGATGGCATCGAGGGAGGCCACGGTGGAGGCGTCCCACACGTGGGAGGCGGTCAGGTCGATGACCACCCGGTCGGGGTCCTCGGCGTACTCGAACTGGGTGTAGAGGTCGTTGCTGGAGGCGAAGAACAGCTCGCCGGTGACGGTGTAGACCGCGGTGGCGGTGCCGTCTGCGTCCTCGGTGATCTCGCGGTGGGTCTCGGTGAGGTGCGCCACCCGGCGGGCGAAGAGGGTCATCGCCACCAGGACACCCACCATCACGCCGATGGCGAGGTTGTGGGTGGCCACCGTGACCACGACCGTGGCCAGCATGACAGTGGTCTCGGACTTCGGCATCCGTCGCAGGGTGGCGGGCTGGACGGAGTGCCAGTCGAAGGTGCCGACCGAGACCATGATCATCACCGCAACCAGGGCGGCCATGGGGATGATGGCCACGACGTCGCCGAACCCGACGACCAGGATGAGCAGGAAAACCCCGGCGAGGAAGGTGGAGATGCGGGTGCGGGCACCGGAGGCCTTCACGTTGATCATCGTCTGGCCGATCATGGCGCAGCCCCCCATGCCACCGAAGAACCCGGTGATGATGTTGGAGGCGCCCTGGCCCCACGCCTCACGGGTCTTCTCCGAATGAGTGTCAGTGATGTCGTCGACCAGCTTGGCCGTGAGCAGCGACTCCAGCAGTCCCACCAGGGCCATGGCCAGTGCGTACGGGGCGATGATCTTGAGGGTCTCGAGACTGACGGGCACGCTGGGGATGAACAACGAGGGAAGGCTGTCGGGCAGCTCGCCCTCGTCGCCGACGTTCGGGACGCTCAGCGCGGCCAGAACGGTGAACCCGGTCAGGGCCACGATCGCCACCAACGGCGCCGGGATGACCTTGGTGACCCGCGGCAGCCCGACCATCACGGCGATGCCGACCGCGACCATCGGGTAGACCAGCCAGGGCACGTCGACCAGGTAGGGCAGCTGGGCCAGGAAGATCAAGATCGCCAGGGCGTTGACGAAGCCGACCATGACCGATCGCGGGATGAACCGCATCAGCCGAGCCACTCCGGCGAGGCCCAGGGCGATCTGGATGGCGCCGCCCAGCATCACGGTGGCGATCAGGTACTCCATGCCGTAGTCGCGCATCACCGGGGCGATGACCAGGGCGATCGCACCGGTGGCGGCGGAGATCATCGCCGGGCGGCCGCCGAGGAAGGCGATCGAGACCGCCATCGTGAACGATGCGAACAGCCCGACCCGGGGATCGACGCCGGCGATGATCGAGAACGAGATCGCCTCGGGGATCAGCGCCAACGCGACCACGAGCCCGGCAAGGACCTCGGTGCGCAGCATCGCGGGTGACCGCAACGCAGCCATCACCGAGGCCTCGCGGGGAGAGTGGGCTGCGGTCCCGGGCCGGCCGGATGGCGTTGCGGTTCTCACGAGGATTGCTCCGTTCAGGACAGTGGCCGGCAGCTCGCACACGAGGGTTCCGACCGCTGTGGAATGCGTGACTCCACGCGTGGGATGCGTGCCACGATGCACGCGAGCCGACTCTGGTCGGCGAAGTCCGAGATCAACTCTACCCTCACGTGAGGGTAGAGTTGAAATCCGATCCAGCGAAAGGGCGACCAGGTGAACCGGGAACGCGCCTCGACCGCCGCGCCGCCGTCCCCCTCCGCCGCGGACAGCCCCATGACCGCCATGCACATCGGCGAGGTCGCCCAACGGACCGAGCTGTCCCTGCGCACCCTGCGCCACTACGACGAGGTCGGACTGCTCCGCCCCTCTGGACGCACCGACGGAGGGTTCCGGCTCTACGAAGAGGCCGACGTCGAGAAGCTCCTGCTCATCCGCCGGATGAAGCCCCTCGGCTTCACCCTCGACGAGATGGCCGACGCCTTGGCCACCATCACCGCCCTCCAATCGCCCGACAAGGCTGCGGTGGTTGAAGCGCGCGAGCAACTCACAGCCTTGATGGGCGAAGCCCAAGACCGACGCGCCAAACTCCAACGACAGCTCGCGATGGCCGACGAGTTCATCGCCCTTCTACGCCGCGAACACCTCACGTAGCCCAGCCTCGACCGGATCGGCGGCTGCCCTTTGAGGTGTCCGCTTGGATCGACGGGGTGCCCCCGTCACCACCACGACCTAGAGGAGTAGAGCTCGAACTCGCGACTTGTGCGAACGAAGGCCCGGCAACAGCCGGAGCCTTCGTAATTCCGAGAGTCGTCGATGTGACCTTGGTCGACCAAACTGCCGACCCGGCATCCGCCTAGTACGTGTTCGTCGCCGCCCAACCGATCGCGCTTCGCCGGTAGGTCCGGCCGGGTTGGTTCGGGCGAGGAACGGACCACTCACTGACGGCGTGCGGTGAGGAGGAGGTACTCCCACTCCATGACGCCGCCGCCGAGGTCGTGGCACCGGGCGAGCTCGATCAGCGCCTCGTCGAGGTCCCGTACTCGGTGCGGTTCGTCCTGAATGCCCTTGTAGGCCGCGATCGTCGGTCCGAACTGTTCCTTGAAGTAGCCCAGGAAAGCCGAAGCGTCGACGAAGTGGTCGACTCGGACGTGCTGTCGGCGTGACACGACGTCGGTCACCCGATTGCCGAGCAGCCTGCGGACGTGCTCCTCGTCGCCCCACAGCGGTGGCGGCTGCGCCCCGGGAGGAGGCGGCGGAGCGTAGGGCTTCATCTTCGTGAACATCTGCCCGATGAATCCCGTCGGCGTCCAGTTCAGCAGGCCGATGGTGCCGCCGGGGCGGGCCACACGGACCAACTCGTCCGCGCTCTTCTGGTGGAGGGGCGCGAACATCACGCCCACGCAGCTGATCACCGCATCGAACGCGCCGTCACCGAAGGGCAGGGCCTCGCAGTCGGCTTCAAGCCACTCGAGGGTCAGACCCCGGGAGGCGGCCTGCTGGCGGCCGGCGTCGAACAGCTCCGGTGTCAGGTCAGAGGCCACCACGCGTGCTCCGCGTGCTGCCGCGGGCAGCGAGGCATTGCCGGAGCCTGCCGCGACGTCGAGCACGTGGTCGCCGGCTGCGATGCCGGTGGCATCCACCAGGATCTGGCCGAGGGTCGGGATCAGGTCGGCTGCGACGGAGCCGTAGTCGCCCATCGCCCACATCGCTCGGTGCCTGACCTTGATGTCGGACACGGTCGCTGCGTGCTGGGTCATGACTCATCGCCCCGGGGTGCGCCAGGCGGCGGCACTGCCCCCAGCTGGACGAAGAGGTCGAGCAGGTCGCTGATGCCCCAACGGCTGATGATCTTGCCGTCGACGACCTCGAAGATCGTGACTCCCCGCATCGACACGTCCTTGTCGGTGGCGGCGACGCCGAGAAGCTCACCGGTGTGTCTGCCGCCTGCGGTGAGCCAGGTGACGACCAGATTGCCTTCCGCGACCTGTCCCTCGATGGCGTGCCACGGCTCGGAGAACGCCGCCTGGTTGACCGCGTAGACCTGGCGAGCGCCGTCGATCCCGGACGCGAGGCCAGGGATCGGCAGCGGTGTGTGGTCCACGTAGCCCGCGTCGAAGAAGTCGGCGTGGAGAGTGGGGCTGAGGGCGTCGATGTCGTGGAACAAGCGCCGGACGAGTTCCTTGTTCGCTTCCATCAGCGTGCCTTCCCGGCTGTGCGTTGCGTGCGCGGTGGCGGACATCAGGCCGGCGTCGAGACCGGGAGTGCACCCAATTGTGTGAGCAGTCCCATGTCGTCAAGACGGTTCCACCGCTCGACGACCAACCCGTCTGCGAACTGGACCATGGTGATGCCTTCGACCTCCAGTGAGCGGCCTGTGCCCGCAACACCGAACAGGTCTCCTCGGTGGGTGCCGGTGAGCACGAAGCGGAGTGCCACCCGGTCGCCTTCGACGAGAACATCTCGGGCTGTGATCCGTGCGTCAGGGACACCGCTGATCAGCGAGCGGAAAAAGTCGGCGATGCCGTCTCGGGTAGGAGGGAAGGCGTCGGGAAAGCCATGAAACTGGCACTCAGGCGCATACAGACTCGTGACGTAGCCCTGCACGTCCCCGGTGTTGAGCTTGTCGATTGCGTTGGCGATTGTCGCTGTGTGGTCGTTCGTCATCATGCGCTCCTTCTCGATGGGCTGTCCTTGTCCCTTCGATGGTCGCGACAAGAGAGGACCGCGGCATAGGTCTCGATCTGTACTAGACCCGACACGTCGTTGCAGCTGGAGCATCGGCTGCGGGTAGCGTGCAGTGAACGCCCCGGTTGAGCGTCGGGTCGCGGGCGTTCCCTAGGGAAGGCGGCGGCATGCCCGCTAGCTACGGACAGTTCTGCCCAGTCGCGAAGGCGATGGAACTGCTGGACGAACGCTGGACGCTTCTGGTGGTTCGGGAGCTGATGAGTGGCGGCCACCACTTCAATGATCTCCGGCGAGGACTGCCGCGGATGTCCCCAAGCCTGCTCGCCAAGCGGCTACGAACCCTGGAGCGTGCTGGCGTCATCGAGCGGTCAGAGGAGGGCAACCGGGTGTGCTACGAGCTGAGCCGGGCCGGCAAGGAGCTGGAACCCATTGTCGAGGCGCTGGGATCATGGGGCATCCGCTGGGTCCCCGAGATCGGCGATGAGGACCTCGATCCGCACCTTCTGATGTGGGACATCCATCGAAACATCGCCGTTGACGCCCTACCCAAGGGGCGCACGGTGCTGCAGTTCGAGTTCACCGACGTGCCGTCCGGGAACAATCAGTGGTGGATCGTGATCAGCGCCGAGGGCATCGACGTCTGCGACGCAGATCCGGGCTTCGACATTCGCGTCGCCGTCGAGACCGGCCTGCGGACGCTCACTCTGGTGTGGCGAGGCGACCTCACCTGGGCCGCTGCATTGCAGTCGGGCAACCTGGAGTTGCACGGCGCTTCACCAGCCCGTCGCGCGCTGCCGGGGTGGCTCAAGCTGTCTCCGCTCGCCGCGGTGCCTCGACCGGCTCGCCGTCTCACCCGTGCGAACGTCTGAGGGCCGCCTCCGGTACTGGACGGCCGTGGCCCGTTCGGGCCACCACCGCGCTGGGAAAAGATGGCCCGTTCTGCCGACGCGCGGATCAGCCAGCCGAACCCATGGTCGTTGGATCGGCCTCGCATCGCAGCGGAGCCCGACCAAGGAGCTCAAGCATGCCGTTCATTCAGGTCAAGGTCATCGAGGACGGCTTCAGTGAAGCTCAGGAACAGGACATCGTTGGGAGCCTCACCGACGCCATGGTGAACATCGAGGGTGAGCACATGCGAGCCTTCACCTGGTGCGTGGTCGAGGAGGTCCGCAGCGGAAGCGGGGGGCGGCAACCGCTGACCACCGCGGACGTGAAGGCACTCGCGATGGGCGCTGGCGTCTGACGTATCCATGGCCCTCTGTGACGGGCGGACGCCCGCCCGTCTGGCGTGGGGCGACCATACTGATCACGATGACGACCCTCGTGACGGCACACCCCTGACCAAGGGATCGTGGGAGTTCGCCTCCTTCCAGGCTGTCGCCACGACACGGCAGATCCACTTGCCTACGAGGGTTTGGCCCAGACCTCCTGGTGGCTCGACGAGGGTGAGACGTGTGTAGAGACACGCGAGACGCCATACCGAAGAGAAACCCCGTCCGACTTGACTCCGAAGGAGTCGCCGGGACGGGCAACGCCACAATTGTCCTGACAGACCGCTGGCGGCGGCCCACACCCCTAGGGTTGAACGCCGACGCCGACGCCGAGCCCGAGCCGGACGCCATCGAGGAATGGTCCGGTCAGACGGATGGTCTGTCCCTGCGTGAGAGAGATCGTGCAGATGATCGCCTGTGGCCTGAGCAACGAGGAGATCGCCTCCCGCTCATTCCTCAGCATCAACTCGGTCAAGTCCTACATCCGGTCCAGCTACCGCTAGATGACCGTGACCACCCGGAGCCGGGCGGTGCTCTGGGGCGTCGCGCACGGACTGCACCCCGACCTCGGGCCGCGCGAGTCCTTCACCCCGCCGGCCGAAGTCGCCGGGCCCTCGGTCAGCACGCGGTGGGACCGGAGGACGGTCGGCCAGTAGCTGGTCAGCGGCGCAGGAGCGCCGGGTCGAAATCCCTGGTGACGACGCGGTAGGCGACGTCAGTCAGTCGCAGGTGGTTGTTGCGCGCGTAGGAGCGCAGCGTGAGGAACGCGGTCTGCACGTCGATGCCGAGGCTCTGGGCGATGACACCCTTCGCCTGCTCGATCACGATCCGGCTGGTCAGCGCACCTTGCAGCTGCTGGGTGAGCGTCTCGGCCGCCGCCACCGCACGTTCCTGGATGATCGCGATCGTGGCGACGTCGGCCAACGCCTGGATCGCCTTCGCCTCCGGCTCGGTGAGCGGGAGCGGGTGCTCACCAAAGACGTTGAGCGCCCCGATGTTGCGCTCCCGCAACCGCAGCGGGAAGGCGTGCACGGACTCGATGCCGGCCGCGGCAGCGACCGGGGCGAACCGCGGCCAGCGCTCGTGAGCCGTGCCGAGGTCGGCGTTGACGACGGCCTTGCCGCTGGTGAAGCAGTCCAGGCACGGACCCTCGGAGGACTGGAGCTGGAAGATCTCCAGGTGCCGCGCTCCCTCCGATGAGGCCGCCATGAAGTGGAGCCGGCCCTGGTCGTCGGCCAGGATCAGCCCGACCGAGCTCGCTCCACTGATCGTGGCCACGTGGTCGGTGAGGCTGTGCAGGAAGTCAATCAGGTCGAAGTCGTCGACCAGCGTGTCGGCCACCTCGACGAAGACGTCCAGCAGCCGGTCCGTTGCGATCATGTTCGTTCTGTCCCTTCGGTGTGATCCCAGTGTGCGGTCAGCAGGTGCGCTTCTCCAGACCTCAGGGGCCCGTGTCGAACGGACTTCGACCGGCGATGATCTCGTGTGCCAGGTCGATCAGAGGCTGCGTGGAGGCGAACGCGTGTGCGCGCATCCGCACGAGCGCCTCGGCCAGGGTGACCCCGAGGGCCACCATCACCATGCCCTGCGCCTGGTGGATCTCGGCACGACCGTCGAGCGCAGTGGCCAGTCCGGGCGTCAGGTCGCCGGCGCTCGTGGTCAGCGTGCCGTCGAGGAGGATCTCGGTGGCGATCTGGGCGTAGGTCAGGATCGTCGCCACCTGCTCAGCGGTGAGCGGGCCCGGTTCGAGTGCGTAGACGTCGAGCACTCCCAGTGCCACTGCTCCCACCTGGAGCGGGAACACGAAGACCGCACCTATGCCCGACTCCAGGGCGGCCGAACGGAACCCGGGCCAGCGCTCCCCACTCGAACCCTGGAGGTCGGCGACGAGCACCGGACGGCCGGCCGCGAACGCCTCGTGGCACGGCCCCTCCCCGGTGGTGAACTGCAGCTCGGCCAGGGCGCGGTTGCGGTCGTCCGACGCGGCCGCGACACCCTGGGAGCCGGTGCGGTCCATCAGGGTGACCGCGGCGCCGGACTGCCCCGTCTGCTCGACGAGCGCCCAGCACAACCGGCGCAGATCTCCTGCGACGCCGTCCCGGTGGTCGACGTCAGCCGGGTCGTGCTGTGCCTGGATGGCCGCTCGCGCCGAGGAGTAACGACGCTCCCACTCGCTGTGCGAGGTCGACATCATTCCCCTTCCCAGTGCGGCCACCGGGATCGGGGTAGCGGACGGCTTGTTCATCCTGCTAGTCACGCTACCCGCCTCGGCTGCGGGAACGACTCGTCGGGGCATGTCGCAGGATCGCTCGGGCCCCCGCTGGGCGGTGTTGCCCCGGCCGGGCCGGCGCCCGTTTCGGACTCGTGGGCGCAGCTCTCGCTGGCCGCGGTGCTGGGTGTGGTGGTCACGCAGTTCGGCTTCCTCGGTCACGACGCCGCGCACCAGCAGGTCTTCGACTTGCCGGCCTGGAACGCGTGCACCCCCCGGCTACTCGCCGGGGTACAGCCGCTCGTCCGCGACTACTGCACGGCACACGACGCAGCTACCCAGCGGGCATCACGTGCGAAACACTTGCGGGTCCAGCTCGCGCCTGACCACCGCGTCCGCCAGGTTGGTGAGCAGGACGTGGTGGGAGCGGGCGTAACCCCGCATCAGCTCGAACGCCTCACGCATGTCGACGTCGTTGCCGTGGGCCACCAGTCCCTTGGCCTGCTCGATCAGGATCCGACTGTCGAGGGCACTCTTGAGCTGGAGTGTGACGGTGTCCGCAGCTGACAGCCCACGCTGCTGCAGCAGACCGATCGTCGCGACGTCGGCCAGGGCCTGGATCACCCTGGTCTCGCCGTTGTCGAGCGACGTCTCGGTCTCCCCGAAGATGTTGAGCGCGCCGACCGCCTCGTCGCGCAAGCGCATCGGAAACGCGTGCACCGACCTGTACCCCGCCTGGACCGCGAGCGGGGCGAACGACGGCCAACGCCACGTGGCTCGGTTCAGGTCGCTCGTCAGCACCTGATGGTGGGTGCGAAGACAGTCGAGGCTGGGGCCCTCCGAATGCTGGAGCTGAAGCTTCTCGAGCTGCTCTGCTCCCTCGGACGTCGCCGCCACGAGGCTCAGCTGGCCAGACTCGTCGCCCAGCAGCAGCCCCACCGAGCTGGCCCCGCTGATTGCCGCCGTGTGCTCGGCCAGGTGGTGCAGGAAGTCGATCACGTCGAAGTCGTCGACCAGCGTGTCGGCCATCTCCACGAAGGCGGCCATCAACCGTTCGTGAGCAATCACTTGGCACCACTCCTTGCCCCTGCCCACGAGGCGACGAACGCGCCGACCGTGACGATGCACGCCGGCCCTTGGTGCACTGGCACACGATCGGCACCCGTGGTTGAATGACCTTACTGCCCCGGACCCCGGCGTAATTGTTTGTACCCAAACGCACGGCGGGATGCTCCCATGCAGGCCGAACTGGCACGGATCGTGCTGGGCGCCATGTCGCGCCTCCCGTCATCCCGTGAAGGACCACCTCGGCGCCTGCCAGGCGTGATCGTGAGCCGTTGAACGGAGCTCGCCGGAGCGCGGGGCGCAGCCATTGATGCCGAGGGGGCGCATCGGCGGCGCC
The DNA here is from genome assembly GCA_963815585.1 of uncultured Actinomycetota bacterium. GTDB lineage: Bacteria > Actinomycetota > Actinomycetes > Propionibacteriales > Nocardioidaceae > Marmoricola. The sequence continues at coordinate 73,819 of CAWFHJ010000006.1, forward strand.
CGGGCCCACGCACCGGCGAGCTGGCCAATCTCGTCCACGCATTGACGTGGCGAGATGACGTGTCCCGGCCTCCCGGGGGGGAGGCCGGGACGCGTAGCCGTCGGCGGGCCTGCCCGAGGTCAGCCCCAGAACACACGGTCGACCACGGCGCGGGCGCGCCGGGCGGTGCGCTGGTAGTCGTTGAGCATCCGGTCGGCCTCTCCGGCGCCGTACCCGAGGATCGCGGCCACGGCCGCGCGCTCCCGGGAATCGCGGGGCAGCTGGTCGGCGGGTCTCCCCCGCACCTGCACGGTCGCGTTGCGGGCGCGGCTGGAGGCCTTCCAGGCACGGCTGAGCGCGTCAGCGTCCTCGCTGCCGAGCACGCTGTGGCGGACGCAGGCGTCGAGGGCATCGAGGGTCTTGGTGGTCCGCAGGTCAGGTACGGCGTGGGCGTGCTTGAGCTGGAGCGCCTGCACCGTCCACTCCACGTCGGCGAGTCCGCCGCGACCGAGCTTGAAGTGCGTCGCCGGGTCGGCACCGCGTGGCAGCCGTTCGTCGTCCACCCGCGCCTTGATCCGCCGGATCTCGATCACGTCGCGGTCGCTCAGCCCGGCCTCGGGGAACCGCATCGGGTCGATCAGGTCCGTGAACCGGCGGCGCACATCGTCGTCTCCGACCACCGCCTCGGCCCGCAGCAGCGCCTGCGCCTCCCAGACCGCCGACCACTTCGCGTAGTAGGCGGCGTAGGACTCGAGGGTCCGCACCAGTGGCCCCTGCTTTCCCTCCGGCCGAAGGGCCGCGTCGACCTCGAGCACCGGGTCGCTGCCGGGTAGGGCGAGCAGCCGGCGGAGCTCGTTGGCGACGGCGTTGGCCATGCTGGACGCCGTCTGCGGGTCGGCGCCCGGCAGCGGGTCGTGCACGAACATCACGTCGGCGTCCGAGCCGTAGCCGAGCTCGTGCCCGCCGTACCGGCCCATCGCCACGATCGCGATCCGGGTCGGCAGCTCCGTGCCGCGGTCGAACTCCACCGCCAGAGTGGCCACGTCCAGCGCCGCCTCGAGCGTGGCGCTGGTGATGTCCGTGAGCGCGTAGCCGACCTCCGCCACCCCGAACGGCTCGCAGAGGTCGGCGACGCTCACGCGCAGCAGCTCGCGGCGCCGGATCGCGCGGATGCTCGCGATCGCGGCCAGCCGGTCGTCCCGACGTGACGAGTTGGCGGTCATCTCGGCCTGGATCGCGTCCCGGTCCAGGGGCACCAGGCTCTCCTCCCCGCCGAGGATCCTGACCCCCTCCGGCTCCCGCTGCAGCAGGTCGGTGGCGTAGCGGCTGGTGGCGAGCACCTGGGCCATCCGCTGGGCGGTGCTGCCCTCGTCGCGGAGCATCGAGAGGTACCAGTGGGTGCTGCCCAGGGCGTCGGAGATGCGTCGGAACCCGAACAGTCCGGCGTCCGGGTCGGGTGCGTCGGCGAACCACTCGAGCATCACCGGCAGCAGCGTGCGCTGGATCGCTGCCGTGCGGGAGACGCCGGCGGTGAGCGCCTCGAGGTGCCTCAGCGCGGCCTTCGGATCGAGGTAGCCCAGGGCTGACAACCGGACCAGGGCCGCCTCCGTCGAGAGCCGCACCTCGTCGCCGGGGATCCGGGCCACGGCCGCCAGCAGCGGCCGGTAGAACAGCTTCTCGTGGAGCCGGCGGACCTCGCGGCGGTGGTGGGCCCACTCCTTGTCCAGCTTCTCCACCGGCTTGTTGAGGTGTCCCAGCGAGCGGCCGAGGCGCCGGAGCGAGATCTCGTCGTCCGGCACGACGTGGGTGCGCCGCAGCTGGAACAGCTGGATCCGGTGCTCGAGCTTGCGCAGGAACGCGTAGGCGTCGTGCAGCGACTGTCCGTCCTCACGGCCGACGTACCCGCCCTTCGTGAGCTTGGCCAGCGCACTGAGCGTGGTAGGCGAGCGCACGGTCGCATCGGCGCGACCGTGCACCATCTGCAGCAGCTGGACCGCGAACTCGACGTCGCGCAGGCCGCCGGAGCCGAGCTTGAGCTGGCGCCCGGCCTCACGTGCGGGGATGTGCTCGATGACGCGTCGGCGCATCGCCTGCACCTCGGCCACGAAGCCGTCCCGCTCCGCCGCCGACCAGACCAGCGGCCCGATCGTGTCGACGTACGCGCGCCCGAGGTCCTTGTCCCCCGCGACCGGACGCGCCTTGAGCAGCGCCTGGAACTCCCAGGTCTTCGCCCAGCGCCCGTAGTAGCCGGCATGGCTGGCCAGGGTGCGCACCAGCGGGCCGGACCTGCCCTCCGGACGGAGGGCGGCGTCGACCGGCCAGATCGTGCCTTCAGAGGTGTGGTCGGAGCAGACCTGCATCAGCGTCGAGGCGAGCTGCGCGGCACTACGCAGTGCGACCTGCTCGTCGGCGCCGTCGACCGGCTCGGCCACGAAGATCACGTCCACGTCGCTGACGTAGTTGAGCTCGTGACCGCCGCACTTGCCCATCGCGATCACCGCCAGTCGGCAGGCGTCCGCGGTGGCGCCGACCTTGCTCCGGGCGACCGCGAGGGCGGCGTCCAGGGTGCCCGCGGCGAGGTCGGAGAGCTCTGCCGCCACGTCGTCGACGTCGACGTGGTGGGCGAGGTCGCGGCTGGCCAGGCGCAGCAGCACCCGCCGGTACTCGACCCGGAGCGCGTCGCAGGCGGCGCGGTGCTCGAGGGTGGCCCGCGGCTCGGCCGCCCAGGGGTCGGCGCCGACCGCCTCCATCAGGCCGGCGCGTACGGCGAACGCCACCGGGCGGGCCGACCCCAACGTCGGGTCGGTGAGCTCACGCCAGTGCTCGGGGTGCCTTCGCAGGTGGTCACCGAGAGCGAGGCTCATCCCGAGCACGCAGAACAGTCGCATCGCGGTGCCCTCGTCGTCGACGAGGGCGGCCAGCAGCTCCGCGGGATCGCGCACCTGCTCGACCAGCGTGAGCAGACCGTCGAGCGCCTGGTCGGGATCGGCGGTCTTCGCCAGCAGCGGCGCCAGCGGTTCTGCCGCGGTCCCGAGGTGCTGGAGCCGGCCGGCCGCACGGTCGCCGTCGCGGAACCCGATGCGCACGAGGTTGCCGGAGGTGACCACCGACCCCTGTCTGCTCACCGGGTCAGCGTAGTGAGTGGGAGCCCGGGAGAATTACCACGTTCACGTGGTATTTCGCTGCTTCACCAGCGAGATCTGGCTGGCGAAGCGGTGAACTCCCGTGCGGAGTACGCCGCGGATCCGGCGGTCGAGCGTCGGAGGGCCACGCGGCTGACCCAGAGGAGGAGCCTCATCGGGAACCTCCGGTGCGGGCGGCCACCACCACCGCGAGACCGGGCACCGCCAGCACCAGGCCGACGAGCACCGCCCATGCATCCGCGGCGCCCAGTCCGATGCTCGAGCCCTGGTGCAGACCCTGCAGCAGCGCGAAGCCGCCCAGCGCGATGGCGATCGCACCCGCCGCGACCGGGTTGCGACGCAGCAGCCTGAGCACGAGAACCCCGACCCCGATCAGCACCAGGGCGAGTCCCCCGGCCAGCGCACCGAGGAACGCGACCAGGCCGTCCCACTCGTCGGTGCGGTCGCTGAGGTCGCCCACGACGAAGAAGGCCGCCACCGGGAGGACCGCGATCGCGAGCAGGATCTGGACGATCATCACCACCCGAAGCACAACGAGGGCGACGGGAAGGGACGGCGAGGTCTGCCGGGGCGGCCACGTGGGGTTCTCCATGGCACCAGCGTGGGACACGGATCCACGGACCGTTATCCGTGCAGGTACTCAGTTCCCGACGAGCACGAGCTCAGAGCAGCGGCAGCATCCGGTCGCGCTCGAAGGCGCTCACCTGGCCGCGGTACTCCTCCCACTCCGCACGCTTGTTGCGCAGGAAGAAGTCGAAGACGTGCTCGCCGAGGGTGTCCGCGAGCAGCTCGGAGCTCTCGGCGACACCGATCGCGTCGTACAGGCTCTTCGGCAGCTGCTGGAGACCCAGTGCCTTGCGCTCGGAGTCGGTGAGCGACCAGACGTCGTCCTCGGCCTCACGCGGGAGCTCGTACTCCTCCTCCAGACCCTTCATGCCCGCGGCCAGCACGACCGCGAACGCGAGGTAGGGGTTGCAGGCGGCGTCGATGGTGCGGAGCTCGATGCGCGTCGAGGGGCCCTTGTTGGGCTTGTACATCGGCACCCGGACCATGGCCGAGCGGTTGTTGTGGCCCCAGCAGATGTACGACGGAGCCTCACCGCCGCCGATCAGCCGCTTGTAGGAGTTGACCCACTGGTTCGTCACGCAGGTGATCTCGGCCGCGTGGTGCAGGATGCCGGCGATGAAGTGCCGGGCGGTCTTGGAGAGCTGGTACTCCGCCCCGGCCTCGAAGAACGCGTTGCGGTCGCCCTCGAACAGCGAGACGTGCGTGTGCATGCCGGAGCCCGGGTGCGTGGTGAACGGCTTCGGCATGAACGTCGCCCAGATGCCCTGGCTCAGCGCCACCTCCCGGACCACGGTGCGGAAGGTCATGATGTTGTCGGCGGTCGAGAGCGCGTCGGCGTAGCGGAGGTCGATCTCCTGCTGGCCGGGGCCGCCCTCGTGGTGGCTGAACTCGACCGAGATGCCCATCGACTCCAGCATCGTGATCGCCTCGCGGCGGAAGTCGGAGCCCATGCTCTGCGCGGTGTGGTCGAAGTAGCCGCTGCGGTCGACCGGCACCGGCTCCTCACCCGCCTCCGGCTTGCCCTTGAAGAGGTAGAACTCGATCTCGGGGTGCGTGTAGAAGGTGAAACCCTTCTCGGCCGCCCGGGAGAGCGTGCGCTTGAGCACGAAGCGCGGGTCGGCGTACGACGCGGAGCCGTCGGGCATCGCGATGTCGCAGAACATGCGCGCCGTCGACGGACCGTCGCCGCGCCACGGCAGGATCTGGAACGTCGCCGGGTCGGGCCGGGCCAGCATGTCGGCCTCGGTCACGCGGGCGAAGCCCTCGATCGCCGAGCCGTCGAAGCCGATGCCCTCGATGAACGCGCCCTCGAGCTCCGCCGGTGCGACCGCCACCGACTTCAGGTAGCCGAGCACGTCGGTGAACCACAGCCGCACGAACCGCACGTCGCGCTCCTCGAGCGCACGCAGCACGAAGTCCTCCTGCTTACCCATGTGGCGAGCCTAGGGCAGGACTATCGGGCGTGGGCGAGGCGGGCGAGAGCGAGGGCAAGCGGTCGCCAGGCTGCCTCCAGCTCCGGCCTGGCCGCCGCCACGTCGGCCAGGCCGCGCTCGATCCGGTCGTCGTCATAGCGCCGGGTGTCCTCGGCCGCCCAGGGCGCCAGCACCCGGTCGTCGGCCTCGGGGTGCAGCTGCACGCCCCAGACCGTCGGGGCGAACCGGGCCACCTGCACCTCGCCGGCACCGGTCTCGGCGAGCAGCTCGGCACCGTCGGGGAGCCGGTCGACGACGTCGTCGTTCCACTGGACACCGCGCTTCACGTCGGTCAGCGTGCCGACCAGGGAGTCGGCGGTCGCCACCTCGAGCCACCCGGTCGCCACCAGCCCGATCTGCTGGCCGCGCGGGTTGCGGACCACGTGCCCGCCGAGCGCCACCGCGCAGAGCTGGTGGCCGAGGCAGATGCCGAGCGTCGGGACACCCACGCCCGCGGCCTCGCGGATCAGCTCCTTGGTCTCGCGCAGCCACGGGTGCTTCGCGTCGTCGTACGCCCCCATCGGGCCGCCGAGGACCAGCAGGGCGTCGTGCGTCGTGAGGTCGGAGGGCAGGTCGTCGCCGGCGTAGGGGCGGCGTACGTCGACCGTGCAGCCGGCCGCGAGCAGCCACTCACCGAACCAGGCGGGTGGGCAGTCGTCCGCGTGCTGGACGACGAGCACGGTGGGATCCACGTCGCTCAGTCCTCGGGCACGTGGGCGTCGAGCTCGGCCAACCAGACCCGCGCATTGCCGTCGGACGGAGCCCGCCAGTCGCCGCGCGGGGAGAGCGACCCACCCGAGGACACCTTGGGGCCGTTGGGCATCGCGGACCGCTTGAACTGGCTGAACCCGAAGAACCGCTCGAGGAAGACCACCAGCCAGCCCCGGATCGTGGGCAGGTCGTAGGCAGCCCGGCGCTCGTCGGGGTAGCCCGGCGGCCACTCCCCCGTGGTCGCGTCAGCCCAGGCGTGCATCGCCAGGAACGCGATCTTGCTCGGCCGGAAGCCGAAGCGGAGCACGTGGAAGAGCGTGAAGTCCTGCAACGGGTAGGGGCCGATCGTGTCCTCGGTCGCCTGCGGCTTCTTGCCCGCCTCGGTCGGGATCAGCTCCGGGGTGATCTCCTGGTCGAGGATCTCCTGGAGGGTGCGGTTGGCCTCCCCCTGCGGGTCGTCCTCGACCTGCCCGCTCGAGACCACCCAGCGGATCAGGTGCTGGATCAAGGTCTTCGGGACGCCGGAGTTCACCGTGTAGTGGGACATCTGGTCGCCGACGCCGTAGGTGCACCAGCCCAGCGCGAGCTCGGAGAGGTCTCCGGTGCCGAGCACGATGCCGCCGCGGTGGTTGGCGATCCGGAACAGGTAGTCGGTGCGCAGCCCGGCCTGCACGTTCTCGAAGGTGACGTCGTAGACCGGCTCGCCGTCGGCGAACGGGTGGCCGAGGTCGGAGAGCATCTGCTGCGCGGCCGGCCTGATGTCGAGCTCCTCGAAGCTGACCCCGAGCGCCTTCGCCAACCGGGTCGCCCGGTCCTTGGTCTCCTTGCCGGTCGCGAACCCGGGCATCGTGAACGCGAGGATGTCGCTGCGGGGACGACCCAGCCGGTCCATCGCCTTGGCCGCCACGATCAGGGCGTGCGTCGAGTCCAGTCCGCCGGAGACGCCGATCACGACCTTGGGCTGGCCGATCGCGGAGAGCCGCTGCTCCAGCCCCGACACCTGGATGTTGTAGGCCTCGTAGCAGTCCTGCGCCAGCCGCTCCACGTCGTCGGGCACGAACGGGAACCGGTCGACCTTGCGCCGCAGCCCGATGTCACCCGTCGGCGGCTCGAGCGCGAACCCGACGACCTGGAAGTCGGTGACGTCGTGGTCGACGCCGCGCCGGTTGTCGTCGAACGTGCCCTGCCGCAGCCGGTCCTGCCGGATCCGGTCGAGGTCGACGTCGACCACGGTGCGCCGCGGCCCGTCGGGGAACCGCTCGGTCTCGCCGAGCAGCTCACCGAGCTCGTAGACCATGGTCTGGCCGTCCCACGAGAGGTCCGTCGAGGACTCCCCCTGGCCGGCCGCCGCGAAGATGTACGCCGCGTTGCAGCGTGCGCTCGCCGACCGCACCAAGAGTCGTCGGTCCTCGGCGCGGGCCACCGTGATCGGGCTGCCGGACAGGTTCGCCAGCACGGTCGCCCCGGCCAGTGCGGCACCCGCGCTCGGCGGCACCGGCACCCACATGTCCTCGCAGATCTCCACGAACAGGTGGAGCCCGGGCACGTCGGTGGCGCTGAAGATCAGGTGGTTGCCGAACGGCACCTGCTCGCCACCGAGCTCGATGAGGCCGTAGCGCTGGTCATCCCCGGGGGCGTACCAGCGGCGCTCGTAGAACTCGCGGTAGTTCGGCAGGTAGGACTTGGTGGCGACCCCGAGCACCTCGCCGCGGTGGATCACGACCGCGCAGTTGTAGAGCCGGTTGTCGACGAGCAGCGGGGCGCCCACCACCAGCACCGGACGCAGGTCGCGCGACCCCTCGACCACGGTGTCGACGGCCGCCAGCACGCCGTCGAGGAGGGCGTCCTGCATCACCAGGTCGTCGATCGCGTAGCCGGAGAGGGTCAGCTCGGGGAACACGGCCACGGCGACGCCGTCGTCATGGCAGGCTCGGGCCTGCTCCAGCACCCGGACGGCGTTGGTGGCGGGGTCGGCGACGGCGACCGGCAGGGTGCACGCCGCCACGCGCGCGAACCCGTGGTCGTAGGCGGATCGGAAGTCCACGGGACGAGTGTGTCACCCGTCGTACCGGCACCGCCCGACGACCGACCAGAACGACCAGACCGGGTCTTCGGGAGGTTCGTTGAAATTTGTCCGTGGCGTTGTGTCGTTTTCCCCCCGGAATGCGTGTTCTGTTCCATGATGGGTCGCGGGGGAAGGGGACCACCCATGGGAATCTTCAAGGGCACGGCACAGAAGCGGAAGGTTGACGTCGTCAGCCACCCCGCCGACGCGATCATGCTCCAGGCGATGGACGGGCGCGGGGAGCTCGGCGCCGAGGCCCGCTTCGTGCACCACCTGTTCTTCCGCGACCAGGAGACGGCGATGGAAGCCGCCGTCCGCGCGGAGTCCGACGGCTGGAGCATCGACTGGCTGGACGCCCAGCCCGAGCCGTTCGTCGGCTGGGTGCTACGTCCCGCACGCAACACCGTCATCGACGCCGAGGTGGTCGCGAACGCTCGCGCCTTCTTCGAGCAGGTCGCCGCAGCCACCCACGGCAAGTACGACGGCTGGGACGTGCGTCCGGTGCCCAAGCACTCGCGCCGTCGTGCGGTCGAGACCGTCACTGCGTGACGAGCGACACACACGCCACCGGCGCCTGACCGAACTACCGTGTGAGGGGCACGGGGACTCCACCCGGGAGCCTCGATCACCCCAGGGAGCTCGGCATGGCCGAAGAGACGGCGCCGTACGGCACCGGGTCTGATGCGACCCGCGCGCCGGTACGGCGCATCCGCACGCACCACCTGCGCGAGATGAAGGAGCGCGGCGAGCGCTTCGCGATGCTGACGGCGTACGACATGTACACCGCGCAGACCTTCGACGAGGCCGGCGTCGAGGTGCTGCTGGTCGGCGACTCGGCCTCCAACAACGTCTACGGCAACGAGACGTCGCTCCCGGTGACGGTCGACGAGCTCCTCCCCCTCACCCGCGCCGTGACCCGCTCGGTCCGGCGCTCGCTGGTGGTCGGCGACCTTCCCTTCGGCTCCTACCAGGCCTCACCCGAGCAGGCGTACCACACGGCCGTCCGCTTCATGAAGGAGGCGAACGCGCACGCGGTCAAGCTCGAGGGCGGCCAGGAGATGACGCCGCAGATCGAGCTGATGACCCGTGGCGGCGTGCCGGTGATGGCCCACATCGGGTTCACCCCGCAGAGCGAGCACGCACTCGGCGGCTACCGGGTGCAGGGGCGCGGCGACACGGCGCAGCGGCTGCTGGACGACGCCCGGGCGGTGGAGGCTGCCGGCGCGTTCGCGGTGGTGATGGAGATGGTGCCCGGCGACGTCGCGGCCCGGATCACCAAGGAGCTCACCATCCCCACGATCGGCATCGGGGCCGGCCCGGAGTGCGACGGCCAGGTGCTGGTCTGGCAGGACGCGTTCGGGCTGCGCACGGGCAGAATGGCGCGCTTCGTCAAGCAGTACGCCGACGTGCACGGGGTGCTCCTCGACGCGGCGAAGGGCTACGCCGACGACGTCCGCAACGGCACGTTCCCCGGGCCAGAGCACACGTTCTGAGCTAGCGCGTCGCGAGGATGGCGGCCAGCCATGCGACGAGCCCGACCAGGGGCAGCGCCATCACCACGCGCGGCTTGGTCATGAACAGCCGGACCCCGACCAGCAGCAGCACCAGCCAGAGCACGCAGAGCCCGACCGTCCAGCCGACGCCGAGGACCGAGGCCACGCCGAGGTCGAGGAACAGGACGCAGGCGAGCCCCGTGATGCCCACGAACGACGGCCGCAGCCGGCGGACCTCGGGCGGCGGTGCTGGCATGTCGTTCTCCGGTTCCCTGCGCGCGTGACAGGAGAAACCTAGTGTGGTCCCCGACACCAACTGAGGAATTCGGGGATCTCGTGCCAGTTCGCCATCTCGCCGCGGCCGTGGCCGCCGCCGTCGCGCTGCTCCTGCTCGGACAGACCACCGCTGTCGCCGACCCGGCGCCACCGGCCGCGACCGATCTCGCACTGAGCGCACCGTCCACCGGTTCGTTGCACGGCACCGTGCCGCTCACCGCGACGCTCACCAGTGCCGGCGCCCCGGTGGCGGATGCGAGCATCCGGTTCGAGCGGCACCAGTCCGACGGCACCTGGACCGCTCTCGGCACGGTCGCGACCGGCGCCGACGGCACGGCGTCGTACGACGCGCCGGTGACGCAGCCGGCCTCCAGCTTCCGGGCGTCGTACGACGGGGACGAGGCGCACGCCGCCTCCGTCTCCCCCGCCGCCGGCGTCACCGGCCAGCGGCAGCCGACCGTGCTCGCCATCGACACCCCCGCGAGCGTCGTCGACGAGCACGAGATCACGATCACGCTGCGCTGGCGCTCCGTCGAGTCCGACGAGCGGGTGCCGGGCACGATCACGGTCTACCTGCGCAAGGCAGGCGGCTCGTGGAAGGCGTGGCACCAGCTGGTGCCGGGCGCGGACGGCACCGTGTCGTTCACGGCCACCCCGCGCTACGACACCTGGTGGAAGGCCACCGGCGCGGCCGGCACCTGGTGGCAGGGCGACGACACCGACGTGGCGCACTACGTCGACAACCAGCCCCCGGGCGACCCGGTCTCCTACCCGAGCGACGCACCAGACCCGGACTACATCGCCAGCCAGTCGCGCACCTCCCTGGGACCGGGCGCCAACGCCTCCGTCTCCACGATCACGACCTCGGTGTGGAACAACATCAGCGGGATCAGCTGGCACTCCGGCTGCCCCGTCGGCCGCAGCGGGCTGCGGATGCTGCGGGTGAACTACTGGGGCTTCAACGGCTACCGCTACCGGGGCGCCCTGATCGTCAACAAGAACGCCGCCTCGCGGTTCAAGGCGGCGTTCCAGGACCTCTACGCCTCGCACGTGCCGATCCGACGGATGTACCGGGTCGACAAGTTCGGCTACGGCAAGAAGTCCGGCGGAGGCAACGACTACAAGTCGATGCGGCACGACAACACCTCGGCCTTCAACTGCCGCTGGGTCACCGGCCGGCACGGCGTGCGGTCACCGCACTCCTACGGCTACGCGCTGGACCTGAACACCTGGGAGAACCCGTACCACTCCGCCGAGGGCTGGCTGCCCGACGTCTGGTGGCACACGCGGTCGCAGGGCAAGATCGCGTGGCGCTCGAGCTCCAGCACGGTGGTCACGATCATGCGTGACCACGGCTTCCGCTGGACCTACGGCACCGAGGACTCGCAGCACTTCGACGCCACCAACGGGCCCAGCCTCGCCGCCGCCGCTCCGTGCGTGAGGTTCTGCGACTGATCGAGACTAGTCCTCGAGCTCGTCGTCGCCCCAGGCGTCGTCCTTGTCCCACTCCTGGTTGCGCTCCTGCACCTTCTCCAGGGCGCGGGACGCCTCCTCCTCCGAGGGGTAGGGACCGAGCCGCTGCATGACCGGACAACCCTCGGAGGGCTCGACGCGGTGATGATCCAGGCAGTACCAGAACTCGCTCATGGCTGGAAACTACACTCGTCCGACGTGACCCCTGTAGCCCCCGGAACCATCTCCCCTCGTCGCCCCGTGCCCGCGCACATCCCGCGGCCGGAGTACGTCGACCAGCCCGGTCCCGCGCCCTTCACCGGACCCGAGGTCAAGGACGCCGAGACGATCGCGAAGATGCGTGTCGCCTGCCGGATCGCGGCCCAGGCGCTGCGGGCCGTGGGCAAGGCGGTCGAGCCGGGCGTGACGCACGACGAGCTCGACCGGATCGGCCACGAGTTCCTCGTCGAGCACGACGCCTACCCCTCCACGCTGGGCTACAAGAGCTTCCCGAAGTCGCTGTGCACCAGCGCGAACGAGGTGATCTGCCACGGCATCCCCGACAGTCGGGTGGTCGCGGACGGCGACATCGTCAACATCGACATCACCGCCTTCATCGACGGCGTGCACGGCGACAACAACGCCACGTTCCTCACGCCCGGGGTCGAGCAGGACGTGCGCGACCTGGTCGAGCGCACCGAGGAGACGCTCCGTCGAGCGATCAACGCGGTCAAGCCGGGTCGGCGGATCAACGTGATCGGCCGGGTGATCGAGGCCTACGCGCGACGGTTCGGCTACGGCGTCGTACGCGAGTTCACGGGTCACGGCATCGGCTCGGCGTTCCACTCCGGGCTGGTGATCCCGCACTTCGACGACCCGCGCTACGACATGGTCATCGAGCCGGGGATGACGTTCACGATCGAGCCGATGCTCAACCTCGGCACCCACACCTGGGACATGTGGGACGACGACTGGACCGTGGTCACCAGGGATCGCCGTGTGAGCGCGCAGTTCGAGCACACGTTGCTGGTCACCGACTCCGGGGCCGAGGTCCTCACCCTGCCCTGAGCGCAGGCCCCAGCCTCGCTAGGGTCGCCGGATGGACGAGATGTTCGCGGGCTACGGCGATGCCATGGGCGAGGCCTACGACGAGATGTTCGACGGCGACGACCTCCGCACGTCGTACACCCGCCTGAGGAGCTCGCTCCAGCAGATGTCCTCGACGGAGATCCACGGTCGGGTCGACGCCCTGCAGAACAGCTACCTCGACCAGGGCGTCACGTTCGACATCGGTGGCGAGGAGCGGGCGTTCCCGCTCGACATCCTTCCGCGCGTCATCGAGATGGACCAGTGGGCGCGGGTCGAGGCCGGCGTCCAGCAGCGCGTGAAGACGCTGGAGCGCTTCCTCGACGACGTGTACGACGCCGGACGCGTGTTCGAGGAGGGCGTGGTCCCTCGCAACGTGGTCACCACCTCCTCCCACTTCCACCGCGCGGCGGCCGGGATCGAGCCGCCCAACGGGGTCCGGGTGCACGTCAGCGGGATCGACCTGATCCGCGACGACGCCGGCGAGTTCCGGGTGCTCGAGGACAACGTCCGCGTGCCGTCCGGGGTGTCCTACGTGATGACCAACCGTCGGGCGATCGCGGCGGCCATCCCGGAGACCTTCGGCGACCACCGGATCCGCCCGGTCGCGGGCTACCCGCAGAAGCTGCTCACGGCGCTCCGCGCGGCGGCCCCCGCCGGTGTCACCGACCCGACCGTCGTGGTGCTGACGCCCGGGGTCTTCAACGGCGCCTACTTCGAGCACGCACTGCTCGCCCGCACCATGGGCGTCGAGCTGGTCGAGGGCCGCGACCTCGAGTGCCGCCGCGGCCGCGTGATGATGCGCACCACCAACGGCCTCGAGCCGATCCACGTCATCTACCGACGGGTGGACGACGAGTTCCTCGACCCGGTGCACTTCCGCGGCGACTCGCTGCTCGGCTGCTCCGGCCTGATCAACGCCGCCCGCGCCGGCAACGTGACGATCGCCAACGCGATCGGCAACGGCGTGGCCGACGACAAGCTCGTCTACACCTACCTGCCCGACCTGGTGCGGTTCTACCTCGACGAGGAGCCGATCCTGCGCAACGTCGACACCTGGCGGCTCGACGACCCGGAGTCCCGCGCCGAGGTCCTCGACCGGATCGACGAGCTGGTGCTCAAGCCGGTCGACGGGTCCGGCGGCAAGGGCATCGTGATCGGGCCACGGGCCACCCGCGCCGAGCTCGACGAGCTGCGGGCCAAGGTGCTCGAGGACCCGCGGGCCTGGATCGCCCAGCCGGTGGTGCAGCTGTCGACCGTGCCGACGTACATCGACGGCACCCTGCGCCCCCGCCACGTCGACCTGCGTCCTTTCGCCGTGAACGACGGCAACCGCGTGTGGGTGCTGCCCGGTGGCCTCACCCGGGTCGCGATGGGCGAGGGCGAGCTGATCGTGAACTCCTCGCGCGGCGGCGGTTCCAAGGACACCTGGGTGCTGGCCGGCACCGCGCCGGCGCTCCACCGCGCCGAGCCGCAGCACCCGACGGTGTTCCCGTCGTCCCCGCAGGACGTGGGCCCGGCGCTGGAGTCGTTCGCCTCCCAGCAGGACCAGCAGCAGCAGGAGCTGGACTCCGAGGTCGAGGAGGTGTCGGGATGCTGAGCCGGATCGCGGAGTCCATGTTCTGGATCGGCCGCTACGTCGAGCGCGCGGAGGACACCGCGCGGATCCTCGACGTCCAGACCCAGCTGGTGCTGGAGGACCCCGCGGTCGACGAGGCCGCCACCTGTCAGGGGCTGCTCTCCATCATGGGGGTCGAGGGCGAGCGCGCCGACAACGTGGTCGACCTGCTCGAGCTGCTCGCCTACGACCGGCAGTCGCCCGCCTCGATCGCGGCCACCCTCGCCGCCGCGCGCGAGAGCGCCCGCCGCGCCCGCGAGACCCTCTCCACCTCGATGTGGGAGGGCATCAACACCACGTGGCGCGCGATCCCGTCCGGCCAGTTCCGCTCGATGCGACCGCCGACCGCGTTCCGCTGGGTGCGCGACCGCGCCGCCCAGATCAACGGCATCGCCGACGCCACCATGACCCGCGACGAGGGCTGGCAGTTCCTGGTCCTCGGTCGCTCCATCGAACGCGCCGACATGACCGCCCGGCTGGTCGCCACCGCGTCCCTGACCTCCGGTTCGGCCTGGGGCACGACGTTGCGCGCGTGCGGTGCCTACGAGGCGTTCCTGCGCACCTACAAAGGTCTGGAGACCGAGCGCGGCGCCGCCGAGTTCCTGCTGCTCGACCGGCTGTTTCCGCGGTCGGTGGTCTACGGCCTGAGCCGGGCCGAGCTGTGCCTGGACAACCTCGAGTCAGCGGGCCAGCGGGCCGGCTTCCAGAACGAGGCCCAGCGACTGCTGGGGCGGACCCGTGCCGAGCTCGAGTACCGCTCGCTCTCCGACGTGGTCGCCGACCTGCCCAACGAGATGGAACGGCTCCAGCGCACCTGCGCGATGGCCACCGACGCGATCACCCGGCGCTACTTCGCCGGTGCCGAAGCCGTGGCCTGGCTCGGCGGGAGGGCCTGAACATGCAGCTCCGCATCGTGCACACCACCGGTTTCGAGTACGCCGGCAAGGCGGCTGCGTCGTTCAACGAGGCGCGGCTCACTCCGCAGACCACGCCGGGCCAGATCGTCGTGCACACACGGCTCGAGGTGCACCCGACACCGTGGACCTACACCTACCGCGACTACTGGGGCACGCAGGTGACCGCGTTCGAGGTGCTCGACCCGCACGAGTCGCTGACCGTCTCGGCGACCGCGACGGTGCACACCGACCGCGGCGAGCCATCCGCTCCGCAGCTCGGCTGGGACGACCTACGGGACCCGGCGACCGTCGACCGCTTCACCGAGTACCTGAGCCTGCCCGCCCGAGTCGCGCCGCCCGAGGAGCTGGTCGCCGAGGTGCAGGCGATCGCGCAGCGGAGCGAGCGCCCGGGCGACGCCGCCCGCGAGATCTGCTCGCTGGTCCACCGGGAGGTCAAGTACGTCGCCGGAGCCACCGACGTGAGGTCCGTCGCCGCCGAGTCGTGGGCGAGCCGGAGTGGGGTCTGCCAGGACATGGCACACCTGGTGATCGGCGGCCTCCGCTCCGTCGGGATCCCGACCCGCTACGTGTCCGGCTACCTGCACCCGAAGAAGTCGGCTCCGGTCGGCGAGCCGGTGCGCGGCGAGTCGCACGCCTGGGTCGAGTGGTGGGACGACGGCTGGTGCGGCTACGACCCGACCAACGACCGTGACGTGGGCGACCAGCACGTGCTGATCGCGACCGGCCGCGACTACTCCGACGTGAAGCCGCTCAGCGGGATCTTCTCGGGCAGCGGCACCAGCCACATGTTCGTCGACGTACAGGTCACCCGCCTCCAGTAGTGCCGCCCCCAAACGTCCGCGACCCGTCGCAGATGGCGCTCACAAGTACGGCGACCCGTCGCAGATGGCGCTCTCCAACCTCACCATCTGCGACGGCTCGACGGGCACATCACCACCATTTCCGCCGGGTCAGCGAGACCAGCACGACCATCTGCGCCGGGTCGGCGGGCACATCACCACCATCTGCGACGGGTCGGCGGAGGGGGTCAGGCGGCGGTCTCGACCGGCAGCCGGACCAGGAACCGGCAGCCCGGTGCCTCGTTGCTGACGGCCACGCTGCCGCTGTGCGCCTCGACGATGCCCTTGACGATCGCCAGCCCGAGGCCGGCACCGGTGCCGTCGATCCGGGTGTTGGCGTCCTCGGGGGAGCGCGCGGCGCTTCCCCGCCAGGCGACGTCGAACACCTTTCCCAGCTCGTCGTCCGGGATGCCGCCGCAGGCGTCGTGCACAGACAGCTCGACGCCGTCGACACCTGCCCGGCCGGTGATCTCGATCGTGCCGTCGTCGGGGGTGTGCCGGATCGCGTTGGTGAGCAGGTTGAGCAGGACGCGGGACATGCGTGCGGGGTCGACCCGGACCATCACGTCGCCCTCGACCGATCCCCCGATCCGGACTCCGCGGACGCGGGCGATCGGGTCGGCGCCGGCGATCGCCTCGCTGACCAGGTCACCCAGGGCCACCGACTCGGGCATGATCTCGAACGCGCCGGCGTGGATGCGGGACAGCTCGAACAGGTCGTCGACCATCCGGGTCATCCGCTCGACCTCGCTGCGGATCCGCACGTGGTAGCGGTCGGGGTCCTCGGCCAGCCCGTCCTCGAGCGCCTCGGCCATCGCCCGGATCCCCGCCAGCGGCGTGCGCAGGTCGTGCGAGACCCACGCCACCAGGTCACGGCGCGAGGCCTCCAGCCGGCGCTCCCGGTCGGTGGCCGCGCGCAGGCGCTGCGAGGTGCGCTCGAGCTCGGCGGAGAGGTCGGCGAGCTCGGCGGGTGCGCCCTTGAGGTCCGGGGAGAAGGAGCCGGTCTCCCCGAACAGGCGCGCCTCCTCCTGCAGGGACCGCGACCGCTTCGCCACGGTCTCGCCGACAGCTATCGCGAAGATCAGGGCCACCACCCCGGCCACCCCCGCCACCTCCGTCGTCACCTGGAGGTCGTGTCCGGAGAAGAACATCGCCCGCGAGGTGCCGACCAGACCCGCCACCAGGACGGCGACGGCGACGACGGCCACCGTCACGGTCGAGACCCGGAGCGAGCGGCGACGCAGGGCGTGGGCGGCGAACCAGCCGAGCAGTCCGACCGAGCCTGAGTAGAGCGCGGTCACGAGCGCGATCTGGGCGAAGTCATCCATCGCTGGGCTCCCATCGGTAGCCGACGCCCCACACCGTGACCAGACGGGTGGGCCGCGTCGGATCGGCCTCGACCTTCTCGCGCAGCCGGCGCACGTGCACCGTCACCGTCGACTCGTCACCGAACGACCAGCCCCACACGTCGCGCAGCAGCTGGTCGCGGGAGAGCGCCTCGCCGGGGTGGTGCAGCAGGTGCCGGAGCAGGTCGTACTCGCGAGTGGTCAGCGCCAGCGGGGCACCGTCGAGGGTCACCTCGTGGCGGGAGCCGTCCACGACCAGGGTGCCGTCGGTGAGCACCTCGCGGTCGGGGCGCTCGGCCTCGCCGACGCGGCGCAGGATCGAGCCCACGCGCAGCACCAGCTCGCGGGGGCTGAACGGCTTGGCGAGGTAGTCGTCGGCGCCGAGCTCGAGCCCGGCCACCCGGTCGCCCTCCTCGCCGAGCGCGGTCAGCATCACCACGGGCACCTGACTCGCGGTGCGGATCCGGCGACAGGTCTCGAGCCCGTCGATCCCCGGCAGCATCAGGTCGAGCACCACCAGGTCGGGCCGCCGGTCGGCGAACAGCTTGAGCCCGTGCTCACCGTCACCGGCCTCGTCGACCTCGTGCCCGGCGGCGCGAAGGTAGGACACCACCACCTCGCGGACGGTGAGGTCGTCGTCGACGACGAGGATCCGGGCCATGTCTCAGTCTCCGGCATCCTCGCGACTGCGGGGTCGTCGGCCCTGGAGCACACCGATCGCCACCGCCAACGCCGTAGCTGCGGCGAACGCCAGCCAGCCCCACACGTAGTGCCGATCCAGCAACGTCGCGTTGTCCGCACGCGCGCCCATCCGGGTCAGCACGGGGATCGCGGTCACGGTGACCGTGCCGAGCACCACCAGTCCGGCGGTCACCGGCGCCCGCGCTGGACCGCGGACGAGCGCTGCCACGGCCACGCCGGCGGCGACCAGGGCCGGACCGAGGACACCGTCATGGAGGATCACGCCGCCGCCCAGCCACACCACCGCCGAGACCAGGTTGGACAGCCCGAGCTCGAGCAGGAGGTACGCGCCGTACAGGCCGACCAGGACACCGGCGCCCCCGACCGCCCACCGCATCAGAGCACCTCCAGCTTCGTGACCCACTTGGTCTGTAGCACGCCGGGCCGGTTGGGCGCGATCACGCGGCAGGGGAAGCCGTGGTCGATCGAGAGCCGTTCACCGTTGAGGTGGGTGGCGAGCAGCGTGTCCCCGTCGGCGACGTACGACGCCGGCAGGTGCGTCTCTCGGTAGGGACCGTGGGCCTGCAGCGACGTGACGAGCACCGCGGAGCGCTCCGGTGCACCGACCATCGCGACCAGGTCGCGCATCCGGACGCCGGTCCAGGTGCCGCTGGCACTCCAGCCCTCGACGCACGCGATCGGCAGGTGCGCCTCGTGCGGGCTGAGCGAGAGCAGCTTCTCGGCGGTCAGCCGTACCTCGCGATCGGCGCCCACGATCGTCAGCACGTAGTCACCGGAGGTCGCCGAGGCCAGTACGTCGGCCGCCTTCGCGGACTTGTTGATCGGGATGCCCGCCGGACCGTCGCCGGAGCGAACGCCGAACACCGAGACCTTGCGAAGCAGCGGGACGGTCGAACCCGCGCTGGCCAGGACAGCAACCCCGGCCGCGACCCAGGTCGTGCGCAGCAGGCCTCGGCGACTGAGCCCGGTCGGCGCCGTCGCCGTCTCCGCACGGTCCTGGGCGGAGGAGGTCACGTCGTCGCCGAGCGCGGCGCGGATCACGGGCAGCTTCACCGCGATGTGCACCAGCAGCGAGCCGATCGCGATCCAGCCGAGCGCGTCGTGGGTGCGACGGAAGGTGAAGCTCCACGGGTACCACTGCGAGGTGTTCAGCAGCCCGGTGGTGAGCAGGAAGATGCCCGACGCCACGAGCACCGCGATCGAGCCGCGCTCCAGCAGGTGCAAACCGAAGACCCGCACCTGCTTCGGCGACGGGAGTCTCGTGAACAGGCGCGGGAAGACCGTCCAGAGCTTCACCAGCAGCAGCGGGATCGCGGCCGTGCCGGAGGCGACGTGCAGCCCCTGGGTGACCCGGTAGCCCCACGAGGGGCTGGTCGGCACGAAGAACCACGGCGTCGGGTCCTGCGCCCAGTGGCTGACCACGCCGGTCAGGAACGCGATGCCGAAGCAGGTGCCGAGCGCGATGCCGATGCGGGCGGCCACGGCGGGGCTGCGCAGGTGGGAGGTGAAGTCCGACTCGCGAGGAGGGCGGATGGCGGGAGGCACGTCAGGCCTGCTTCCCCAGGACGGCGAACCAGCGTCCGTCGTACACCTCGGTGCGGAGCAGCACGAGCCCGGCCTCTTCCGCGAGGGACTCGATCGTGTCCACCCCGACGACCGCCCACGGGAACGTGTGCGAGACACGACCCTCGATCGACAGCCGGCACTGACGCACACCCCCGTGGTGGCCAGGCGCGGCGAGATCGACCACGGCGTGGCCGCCGACCGCGAGCAGGTCGGTGACGCGGCGCAGCAGCCGCAGCGGGTCGCCGCCGATGCCGATGTTGCCGTCGGCGAGCAGGACCGTGCGCCAGCGACCGTGGCCGGGCACGTCGTCGAACACGTCACGGAGCAGCGCGTTGGCCCCGCGCGCGCGGGTCTGGTCGACCGCCTCCGCGACGACGTCGATACCGAGCGCGACCTGGCCGGTCCTGGCCAGGCCCGACGTCATCCGGCCGGGACCGCAGCCGACGTCGAGGGTCGGTCCGGTGCAGGCGTCGAGCAGCGCCTGGTCGGAGTCGTCGATCACGCTCCACCGCCACACCGCGAGCGGGCGGCTGCGGTCGGCGTCGTCGACCACCTCGACCGGCTGCCCGCGCAGGGCCTCGGCGAACAGGTCAGCGGGAGTGCACATGTCGATGGTGGTCATGCCGCACCCACCGCTCGCCAGGCGGCGGCGAACCGGGAGTCCGGCGCGTCTGCAGCGGCCCGTGCGGCATCCTCGGCCGTGTCCACGTCGTACGTCGTCGGTGCGGTGGTCATCGTCACCGAGCCGGACAGGGCGGTCATCGTGCGGGCGCCGGTGTCGGACTCGGAGGTCGGTACGTCGCGCAGCAGCCGGGCCTGTCGCGGGTCGGCCAGCGCCAGCACCCACCAGCCGCCGTCCTCGGCCGGCCCGAGCACGCCGTCGTGCGCGTCGAGCCCGTCGGCCGCCTCACGCAGCAGTGCGGGCGGCAGGTGGGGCGTGTCCATCCCGATCTGGACGACTCCGCCGCCGGTGACGTCGTGCAGGTCGGCGTGGGCGTGCACGATCCGGTCGGCGAACGTCGCACCCCGTTGCGCCAGCACCGTCCAGGTCCGCAACCGGGCCTGGATCTCCTTGCTCCGGGCGGCTTGCCAGAGGTCGCCCGCGAGTGCGACGAAGCGGTGACCGTCGGGGAACGCAGACTCGACCAGGTCCATGGTGTCCAGCAGCGCGGCGGCCGCCAGGTCGGCGGCCCGTTCGGTGCCGACGGTGGCCGCGAGGCGGGTCTTCACCTCGCCGGGGACCGGTGCCTTGGCCAGCACCAGGGGCACGGCGGGGGTCATGGCAGCACCCGTGCGAAGTCGCGGGCGGCGCGGAACGAGCCGCGCACCGAGCCCGACACCTTCGACTTCGTGCCGGCGGCGCGCGGGGCGTAGCTGATGTCGTGCTCCTCCAGCCGCCAGCCGGCCTGCTGGGCCTTGGTCAGGAGCTCCACCGGGTAGCCGAAGCGCCGGTCGGCGACACCGAGGTCGAGCAGCCGCTGCCGGTTGCAGACCCGGACCGGGGCGATGTCGTGCACGGGCAGCCCGGTGCGCCGGCGCAGCCACCAGAGCACTGCCACGTTGCCGGCGCGGGCGTGCCACGGCCAGACCCCGCGCTCCGTGGGTCGACGTCGGCCGCAGGCCATGTCGGTCTCGCCCAGGAGCACCCGGTCCAGCAGCGCAGGCACCTCCTGCGGGTCCATCGACCCGTCGCCGTCGAGCACCGCGACGTAGTCGGCCCGCGAGGCGGTCACCCCGGCATGCACCGCGGCGCCGTACCCGGGCCGTTCCTCGCGTACGACGAGCGCCCCGAGGGACTCGGCGACCTCGCCGGTGCCGTCGGTCGAGCCGTTGTCGACGACGACCACGCCGAAACCGTCGGGCACCCGAGCCAGCAACGACGGCAGCGCTGCCGCCTCGTCGCGGCATGGGATCACGAGGTCGCAGGAGGTCATGAGGTGAACCTAGGGTCGGTGAGGGCGCCAGAAGGGGGGCAAAGGGTTACGAACACCTTGTGGTTCGCTGCCGCGGCGGTTTTGGTTCGGTCCCCGAGGTGCTGGTCCCTACAGTCGCTCCCATGTCCCCGGTCTCGAGCAGCCGCCTGCCGTGGCTCGGCACCGGGGTCACGATCGGGCTGATCGCGGTCGCCATCGCGCTTCCGGCGGCGCTGTCGCTGAACGTGCACGTGGACGCGTTCCCGCCACTGCACGCGGTCTGGTCGCCCCGCATCGGTCCGGGCACGCTGCCCGCGATCCTGCTGGCGAGCCTCGCCTCGTGGCGTGCGCTCGAGGTCGCGGACCAGGCGTCGTGGCGACGACTGCTGGGCTGGGCATTCTTCGCCGCGCTGGCCTGGCTGCTGGCGCTGGCGCTGGTCGACGGGCTGGACGGGATCCGGCAGCTCCTCGATGAGCCCTACGAGTACCTCCGGACGGCACGCAGCTACAGCGACTTCGGCTCCCTGCTCCCGGACTGGACGCGGCGCATCCCCTACGCCGCAGTCCCGCACAACTGGTCGGTGCACGTCGCCGGCCACCCGCCGGGTGCGACCTTCTTCTTCTGGGTGCTGGTCCGGCTCGACCTCGGCAGCGGCATGGCGGCCGGGCTGGTGGTGACGGTGATCGCGGCGACCACGCCGCTGGCCGTGATGTCGGTGCTCCGGACCCTCGGTGCCGAGCTGCACGCCCGCCGGGCAGCGCCGTTCCTGGTGTTCGGGCCGGCCGCGATCTGGTCTGCGGTGTCGGCGGACGCGGTGTTCGCCGCCGCTGCCGCGTGGGGGATGGCAGCGCTCGCCCTCGCGGCCGTCGCGCGGGGCCGGCCGCGCCGGGTCGGCTGGTCGCTGGTCTCGGGCCTGCTGCTCGGGGCGACCGTGATGATGTCCTACGGGCTGCCGCTGATGGGGATCCTGGCGCTGGTCGTGCTCTGGCTGGCGCACGGCCGGGGTGGCTCGTGGTGGCCGCTGCCGATCGTCGCCGCCGGGGCGCTGGGCGTGGTGCTCGGGTTCGCGGCGTACGGGTTCGACTACCTGGAAGCGCTCGGTGTGCTGCACACGCGCTACTTCGAGGCGGTCGGCGGTCGCCGCCAGTTCTGGTACTGGTCCTGGGCCGACCTTGCGCTGCTCGCGATCTCCGCCGGACCGCTGCTCGGCGCCGGACTCGCCGTGCTGCTCGGTCGCGCGCGCGGGTGGCTGCGCGACGCCGAGACCCGGGTCGCGGCGTCCCTCGCGCTCGCCGGTGCCGCGATGGTCGCCGCCGCGGACCTGTCGCTGATGAGCAAGGCCGAGGTGGAGCGGATCTGGCTGCCCTTCGTGCCCTGGCTGCTGGTCTCGTGCGCCCTGCTCCCCGAACGCTGGCGCCGCCGAGGCCTCGCCGCCCAGGTGGTCTTCGCCCTCGTCGTGCAGCACCTGTTCGACACCGGCTGGTGACTACGAGGCCGGCGCCCGCAGCGGCGCGGTGCGGAACTCGGCGATCCCCTGCTCGGGCGTGACGGCCGCCGTGAAGCCGAGGTCGCGGGCGGCGGCTGCCGGGGAGGCGACGACGTGGCGGACGTCGCCGAGGCGGTACTCCCCCGTCACCTGCGGCTCGCCTCCGTCGGCGAGGATCCGGGCGACGTCGGCGATCGTGACCGGGTGTCCGGAGGCGACGTTGTACGCCGCCCAGGACTCGGCGGCGTGCTCGGCCGGTGCTTCCACGACCGCCTCGAGCGCCAGCACGTTCGCACGGGCGACGTCGGAGACGTGCACGAAGTCGCGCATCTGGCGGCCGTCCTCGAACACCCGCGGCTGCTCCGCGCGCTCGAGCGCCGAGCGGAAGATCGCCGCGACGCCGGAGTAGGGGGTGTCACGAGGCATTCCTGGCCCATAGACGTTGTGGTACCTCAGCGCGATCGCCGATGCGGGCGCCTGCCGCACCCATGCCCGCACGTAGTGCTCCTGCGCCAGCTTGCTCGCGGCGTAGCTGCTGCGCGGGTCCATCGGTGCGTCCTCGGGCACCAGTGCCCAGTCCAGCGGCTCGCCGCAGACGTCGCAGGCGAGGTCGAACCGTCCGGCGTCGAGGTCCTCGCGGGAGC
Organism: uncultured Actinomycetota bacterium; assembly: GCA_963815585.1. Lineage (GTDB taxonomy): Bacteria > Actinomycetota > Actinomycetes > Propionibacteriales > Nocardioidaceae > Marmoricola. The sequence goes on from CAWFHJ010000006.1 coordinate 97,095, forward strand.
GCGTGCCGGCCCGTCGTACGCCATGGGTGGCGCACGCGTAGCGGCCCTCGCCGTACACGACCATCGAGGAGGCGAGCACCAACCGGTCGACGCCGTGACGGCTCATCGCGGCCAGCAGCTCGGCGGTGCCCCAGTCGTTGTGGGCGGCGTACGACGGGAGGTCGGCGACCGTGACCCCGGCGCCGACCATCGCGGCCTGGTGGCAGACCGCGTCGACGCCGTCGAGCAGGTGCTCCCACTCGTCGGGCGCCCGGAGGTCACCGTGCTCGACCCCGTCCGGCAGCTCGGCGTCGGCGCCGTGGGCCTCCGGGATCAGCGCGTCCAGCCCGACCCACTCGTGGCCCTCGGCGGTCAGCGCTTCGCCAACCGCGGTGCCGATGAACCCGGCCGCGCCGGTGACCAGCACCCTCACGGGAGCTCGAAGGGCAGCTCGATGCCGTCCATCCAGGTCGCGCAGGTGCAGCCGGCCGGGTCGGGGAGGCCACCGATCACGCGCTCGAGCAGCGACTTGAGCCGTTCGATGTTCTGCTCGAACATCGCGAAGACCTCGGCCTGGCCGACGCCTTCGCCGGCGTCGATGCCGGCGTCGAGGTCGGTCACCAGCGCGAGCGCGGCGTAGCAGAGCCCGAGCTCGCGGGCGAGGACCGCTTCGGGGTGGCCGGTCATGTTGACCAACGACCATCCCTGCGCCGCGTAGTGCTGCGACTCGGCGCGCGTGGAGAAGCGCGGGCCCTCGATCACGACCATCGCTCCCCCGCCGACCACGTCCGGCTCGGTGGCCAGCACGTGTCCCCCGATCCGGGCGCAGTACGGGTCCGCGAACGGCACGTGCGCAGCACCGCGGTCGACGTACGTCTGGATCCGGCCGCTGGTGCGGTCGACGAGCTGGTCCGGCAGCACCAGCGAGCCCGGCAGCAGGTCCTGCCGCAGGCTGCCGACCGCGCACGGTGCCAGCACCTGGCGGACCCCGACGGTGCGGAGCGCCCAGATGTTCGCGCGGTAGTTGATCCGGTGTGGCGGGTGCTCGTGGTGCGCGCCGTGGCGCGGCAGGAACACCACCGAGCGGCCGGCCACCTCGCCGGTCGCGACGTCGACCTCGCCGTACGGCGTCGGCACCCGGTGGTCCTGCGGATCGTCGAGGAAGGCGTAGAACCCCGAGCCGCCGATCACGGCGATCTCGGCCCGAGCTGGTGCGTGCGGCATGCGCCGAGTCTCGCAGGCCTTCGCGGCGGTGGTTGAGGAGGTTGCGCAGCAACCCGTCTTCGAAACCTCCGGGGCCGCTACGCTGTGCAGGCGGATGGGCTGGCCGGGCGACCGCGGTCCTCGTCCTCCGGGACGGGTGTCGAGGAAGGTCCGGGCTCCACAGGGCAAGGTGGTGGGCAACACCCACCCGGGGCAACCCGCGGGAAAGTGCCACAGAGAACAGACCGCCAGTGCTTGCACTGGTAAGGGTGAAACGGTGGTGCAAGAGACCACCAGCGCGGCGGGCGACCGTCGTGGCTCGGCAAACCCCGCCTGGAGCAAGGTCAAGAAGCGTCCGGAGACTACGGTCGAAGGACGTGCGCGGATGGGCGGCCCGCCCACAATCCGCGGGTGGACTGCACGAGGCGGCCGGCAACGGTCGTCCCAGATGGATGGTCGCCGACCGTGCGCCCGTGAGGACGTACGGCGAACAGAACCCGGCCTATGAGCCAGCCCATCCGCACCCGGGCCTCAGCGGGTCACGGTCAGCCGACGACGGAGAGCGAGGGCTCCTCGGCGTCGCCGAGCAGGGCAAGGTGCTCGTGGAGTTGACCGCGCAGCTGGGATCGGCAGTCGGCCTCCTGCTGACGCAGCGTCGCGACCTGGGCCTCGAGCGCCGCCTTCTGGTCGGCCAGCTCGGAGAGAGCCGCCGTGCGCTCACGGTGGAGGTCGGCGATCTGCTCCTCGCGAAGCCGGGTCAGCTCGGTGGCGACCCGCTCGGTCTCCTCGCGGATCTCCACGCGGAGCTCGTCGGCCTCGGCCTGGGCGTCCGCGACGAGCTGGTCGGCGGTTGCCACGGCCACGTCGAGCACGCGCGAGGCTGCGACCACCGGGGCGTCGGCGACCACGGTCAGCTCGGCGGGCGCCTCCGGTGCTGCCTCGGGCTCGACGGGCTCGACGGCCGACACGTGCGCAGCGGCCTCGTGCTCGCCGGTGGGAGCGGACGTGGCGTCGTCCTCGGTCCAGGCCTTGTCGGTGTACATCACGGGTCCCCCCAGATTGGGTGCATTATCGGGTCAAGTGTCATCCAGTGTGCGTCGCAAATGTCCTGTTTTTGCAAGAACGCGGAAACTCGTCCAGCCCCGAGAAAGCCACGATGCGCGTGGCCCCCAGGTCCACGCGCATCGAACGGGCCCCCCGGCCGTTGGGACGACTCTAAGGACGAACGTCGCAAACCACGCGGAGTTGCACAAACATGCACGCGCACAAACCTGTATGTCCTGATTGCACAATTCTGCCGCGGAGCCCTCGGCGGCCTTCTAACGTTCTTCTTGGGCCCCCCGCCCAGTTTGAGGAAACGACGCGAACCCGCCGCTCCGAGGCCATCCCCCGGCCGCCAGCCCTCCCCCCGGGCCAGAGCAGGCGGGTTCGTCGTTTCCGCGGGCACCCCGGCCCGGAACTCGCCCCCACCCGACGTCGTTGGGGCGGATGTGGACTTCTTCTCGAGCCCGGACCTGTGGGTCGCGTTCCTGACCCTGTTCGCCCTGGAGCTGGTCCTGGGCATCGACAACGTCGTGTTCATCTCGATCCTGACCAACCGGCTCCCCGAGGAGCAGCGTCAGCGGGCCCGGATCATCGGGCTGTCGCTGGCCCTGGTGATGCGGATCATCCTGCTGTTCCTGGCGTCGTACATCATCGGACTGACGGCGGCCTGGATCTCGATCGGCTCTGCCGACGCTCTCGCCCTGTCCGGGCGCGACCTGATCCTGATCGTGGGCGGCCTCTTCCTCATCTACAAGGCGGTCACCGAGATCCACGCCAAGCTCGAGGGCGAGGAGGAGCACGAAGGCGCCGGGGGCACCACCGGGACGACGTTCCTCAAGGTGATCGTGCAGATCCTGCTGATCGACGCGGTGTTCTCCCTGGACTCGGTGATCACCGCCGTCGGCATGGTCGACGAGCTCTACATCATGATCGCCGCGGTGATGCTCTCGATCGGCCTGATGATGGTGATGGCCGAGCGCATCGGCGAGTTCGTCAACCGGCACCCGACCGTCAAGATGCTGGCGTTGAGCTTCCTGGTGCTGATCGGCTCGACGCTGGTGGCCGAGGGATTCGACCTGCACGTCGAGAAACCGCTGATCTACGGCCCGATCGCGTTCGCGATCGGCGTGGAGGCGCTCAACCTCACCTACCGCAAGCGGGCGGCGCAGCGCCGCGGTCGGCGGAGCGACCCGGTGCACCTGCACGAGAGGTACCGCGACCAGGTCGACCTCGAGCGCGCCAACGGGCACTGACCGAGCGCCGAGGACGAGGGTCATACTCGGCACGTGCCCCGGATGCGCGCCCTGCTGCCCCTGGTCCTCGTGGTCCTGGTGCTGGCGGCGTGCGGATCGAGCCCGGCTCCCCGACCGCGAGCCGAGCCGGGCATGTACCGGGTCGGCAAGCTGTCCCTGCACCTCGACTGCCACGGCACCGGCAGCCCGGTCGTGCTGCTGCTGGCCGGCGGCCGCGACACCACCGACGACTGGACCGAGCTGGTCCGGCGGCTCGGGCCGGACGTGCACACCTGCGCGTTCGACTACCCCGGGGTCGGGCCGTCGTCGGCCGCCTCCGGGCAGATGACGCCGCGCATCGTCGCGGACACGCTGCACGACACCCTGGCCGCCGCGGACGTCCCGGCGCCGTACGTCGTCGTGGGGCACTCGCTGGCGGGGCTGAGCACGCGAGTGTTCGTGGGCGAGCACCCGGACGACGTCGCGGGTGTGGTCCTCTTCGACGGCACCCCGGTCGAGATCGTGGAGGCCGACCCGGCCGAGCTGGAACGGGAGCTGGACTGGGACCCCGCCGCGACCATCCGTCAGGCACGCGCCGTCAGCGCGTGGCCCGACGTGCCGGTGCGGATCCTGCAGCGCGACTTCTCGGTGAGGACCGACGGCACCCCGGCCGACGAGGAACGGCGCTGGCACCGCGGCCAGGTCGCGTTGAGCAAGCTCTCACCGCAGGGACGCTTCGAGATGGTGCCCCGGGCCGGCCACTTCATCTACCAGGACCGGCCCGACGTGGCCGTTGCCGCGATCACCGACGTCCTGGAGCGGGGCTGAGCTCAGACCCGGAACTCGACCTTCCGCTGCGCCGGATCGGCCACGGCCAGCACGACCTCGACCTCGGCGCCGAGCGGCAGCGCATCCTCGCCGACCACCCGGGCCTCGACCGCGGGCTCGGCGATCTGCAGGGTGCCGCGCGTCGGGTCGTCATGCTCGGCCTCCAGCACGACGCCGCGGAACCGCTCGCCGACCGACGCCTTGAGCAGCTCGGCCTCGACCAGGTCGGTCACGGCGTGCTCGTAGGCGTTCGCCCGACGTCCGGCCTCCTGCATGGTGGCGGGCAGGTCGGGCATCGCCTCCAGCACCCAGGCCGGCGGCCGCTCACCGGCGCACAGCGCGACGCAGATCTCCTCCGCGTAGCGGTCGACCAGGCGCCGGAGCGGCGCCGTGACATGGGCGTACGTCGTCGCGAGCGCGGCGTGCTCGGTGATCTTCGGCGGCTCGCCGTCGAACACGGCGTAGCCGGCACCCCGCAGCAGCGACGTGCACGCGACCACCATCGCCTGGTGGCTCGGCTTCGACGGGTCGAGGGACCGGATGAACGCCGGGTAGTCCTCGTCGTGGGGCCAGTCGATCCGCAGCGCCTTGGCCGTACGACGCAGCCGCTCGACCGCCTTCGGGTCGGCCGGGGGCAGTGTGCGCAGGATGCCGACCTTGCCCTCGAGCATGATCGAGGCGGCGGCGATCCCCGTCAGCAGCGAGATCTGGGCGTTCCAGGACTCGACCGGTTTCAGGTCGCGGAACTCCAGCCGCCAGGTGTCGCCGTCGATCACGATCTCCTGCTCGGGCATCGGCAGCGAGATGCCGCCGCGATCGGCTTCCTGCTGGATCCGCCGGGTGCCGATCTCCTCGAGGAGCGTGAACACCTCCTCGGCCCTGCCCGCGTCGAGGTCGGCCTGGACCCCGTCGTACGACAGCTTGGCGCGGGAGCGCACCCGAGCCCGCTCGACGGTCCGGGAGGTGATCGCACCCTTCGCGTCGAGCCCGACCCGCCAGACCAGGGCCGGACGCACCTCGTCGGGCAGCAGCGACGCGGCACCCTCGGACAACGCGGTGGGGTGCAGCGGGATCTTGGAGTCGGCGCCGTACAGCGTCTCGCCGCGGCGGTGCGCCTCGGTGTCGACCGCCCCGCCGGGCGTGACGAACGCGGCCACGTCGGCGATCGCGTAGTGGACGACGTAGCCGTCACCGTCGCGCTCGAGGAACATCGCCTGGTCGAGGTCCATCGCCGACTCGGGGTCGATCGTGACGAACGCGAGGTCGGTCAGGTCCTTCTCGGGCAGCTGGGGCTGCTTCGCCGCCTCGGCCGCCTCCTTCTCGACGTCGTCGGGGAACTCCGGACCGACCTTCTGCTCCTGCTGGATGGTCGCGATCCCCTTGCGGAGCTCGTCGTTGGCGCTGTCGCGCACCCGCAGGACACGCGCCGCCATCAGCTGGCTCCCGAGCTCGTCATGGCCGCCACGCTAGCGGGGCGTGCCGCGTCCTACGCTGGCGCCGTGCTGATCCTGCTGCCGCCCTCCGAGGGCAAGACGGCTCCCCGGCGCGGCAACCGGCTGGACGTCGAGCGACTCGCGTTCCCCGCACTGACCGACGCCCGCACCGCCGTCATCGACGCTCTCGTCGAGACCTGCACCCACCACCCCGACCCGCTCAAGGTGCTCGGCCTGACTCCCGGCCAGGCCGCCGAGGTGACCCGCAACGCCGACCTGCGCACCGCTCGGACGGCCCGGGCGGACAAGGTCTACAGCGGCGTGCTCTACGAGGCGCTCGACGTCTCCTCGCTCGAGGCTGCCGCGCGCCGGCGGGCGACGCGGTGGCTGGCGGTGACCTCGTCGGTGTTCGGGCTGGTGCGACCGGGCGACCCGATCCCCGCCTACCGGCTGGCCGGTGACGTCACCCTGCCCGGTCTCGGCGGGGTGGCCGCGCACTGGCGCAGCCATCTCGACCCGGTCGTGCGCGAGGCGCTCGGCAACGGCCTGCTGGTCGACCTGCGGTCCTCGACGTATGCCGCGTTCTGGCGGCCGTCGGCCGACCTCGTGCGCCGGGTCGCCATGGTGCGCGTGCTGCACGAGGTGGACGGCCGACGGCAGGTCGTCAGCCACTTCAACAAGGCCACCAAGGGCCGCCTGGTGCGCGCTCTGCTGGAGGACGGTACGGCGCCGCGCACGCCGGCGGGTCTCGCCGACCACCTCGGCTCGCTCGGCTGGAAGGTCGAGACCGGCACGCCGACCGCCAAGGGCACCCCGCTCGACGTGGTCGTGCAGGAGATCTGAGCCCCGGCCAGGGGTCAGCGGGCGAGGAACGGCACCTCGGTCGGCCGCGCGTTGAACATCCTCATCGACGCCATCGCCGGCCGACCCTCGGGCGACGCCGGGTAGTAGCTGAGCACCGTCACCGACGCCGGCGAGAGCTCCATCCGGTACAGCGACTCCAGCGGCGCACCGAGCGCGTCGGCGACGAGGGTCTTGATCGGGGTCACATGGCTGACCAGCAGCACCGTCCGCCCGTCGTACTCCTCGAGCAGGCGGTCACGCCCGGCCAGCACCCGATCCTGCACCGAGCGGAACGACTCCCCGCCGCCGGGCGCGTGGTCGAGGTTGCCCAGCCAGGCCCGCACCTCGTCGGGGAACCGGTCGCGCACCTCGAGGTAGGTCAGGCCGTCCCAGCTGCCGAACTCCATCTCCGCCAGCCCCTCCTCGACCCCGATCTCGAAACCGAGCACCTCGCCGATGATCTCGGCCGACTCGCGGGTGCGGCGGACCGGCGAGCTCACGACCGCGTCGATCCCCTCCGCGATCGGCGCCAGCCATGCGGCGGTGGCTCGCACCTGCGCTCGTCCTTCGTCGTTGAGTCCCGGGTTGGAGCTGGCCAGCCCGCCGGAGAAACGCTTGTCCAGCGTGTGGTCGGTGACGCCGTGGCGCACCAGCACGAAGGTGGTCGGCGCGCTGCCGCCGCCGGCCCAGCCGCGGTACTCGGCGACGGAGAGCGGTGGCGCATCGGTGGTCGAGCTCCCGGTGGTCGAGCTCCCGGTGGTCGAGCTTGTCGAGACCCCGGAGTCCGCGCTCCCGGTGGTCGAGCTTGTCGAGACCCCGGTGGTCGAGACCCCGGTGGTCGAGCTTGTCGAGACCCCGGTGGTCGAGCTCCCGGTGGTCGAGCACCCCGGTGGCCGAGCTCCCGGTGGTCGAGCTTGTCGAGACCCCGGTGGCCGAGCTCCCGGTGGTCGAGCCTGTCGAGACCCCGGAGTCCGCGCTCGTCGAGACCCCCACCGAGAACTCGGTCGGCGACCCGTCGAGGGCTTCGTTGGCCAGCCGGTCGGCGTGCTTGTTGCGCTCGCGCGGCACCCAGCTGAACGTGGTGCCGGCCGGCGCCAGTCGCTGCGCCTGCGCCGCCAGCGGCTTCATGTCCGGGTGCTTGATCTTCCAGCGGCCGGACATCTGCTCGACCACGAGCTTGGAGTCCATCCGCACCTCGAGCGCGGCGTCCGGTGTGTGCTGCCGGTAGAGCTCGAGACCGGCGATCAGGCCGCGGTACTCCGCCACGTTGTTCGTCGCCACCCCGATCGTCTCGCCACGCTCAGCGATGGTCTCGCCGGTGGCGGCGTCCTTCAGCACGGCGCCGTACGCCGAGGGGCCGGGGTTGCCGCGGGAGCCTCCATCGGCCTCGATCAAGACCGAAGAAGGAGAGGTCACAGACCGGACTCCGCGGTGCGCACCAGGATCCTCTGGCACTCCTCGCAGCGGATCACCTCGTCGGACGGCGCGGCTGCCATCGCCCGCAGGTCCGCGGCGTTCATGGAGAGCCGGCAGCCACCGCACTCGCCGCGCCGCAGCTCGGCAGCACCGACGCCGCCCTTCTGCTCGCGGAGCCGCTGGTAGAGCGTGGTCAGGTCGGCCGGCAGGTCGGCGGCAGCCGCAGCGCGCTCACGCTCGACGGAGGTGACCTCGTCGCGGATCCCCGCCGACTTCTGGTCGCGCGCGGCCGTGAGGTTCATCGCGCGCTCCTCGAAGCCGCCGAGCTCGCCGGTCACCTTCTCCAGCTCGGTCTGGGCCTCCTCCAGCTTCTCCATCACCTCGAGCTCGGTGTCCTCGAGCGAGGTGATCCGGCGCTCCAGCGACTCGAGCTCGTGACCCATCCGGTCGAGGTCCTTGGGGTTGGTGATCAGGCCCTGGTCCATCCGGCTGCGGTCACGCTCGCGGCGGGCCTTGACCTGCTCCACGTCGGCGTCGGCCTTGCGCTGCTCGGAGGTGAGGTCGCCGACAGCGATCCGCAGGTCGCGCGCACGGTCGTCGAGCTGCTTGCGCTGGGTCTCGTTGTCGGCGAGCTGCGCGATCTCCGGCATCGTCCGCAGCTGGTGGGCCAGGGCGTCGAGACGGGAGTCGAGCTCCTGGACGTCGAGCAGCTTCAGCTGGGCGAACGGGTCGGCTTTCAGGGGGTGCTCCTCGGCTGGTCCGTGCGGAAGGTCCACGGATCTGTGGGCGTCGTGCTCACGTGGATCTCCACCGTATCGCCCAGCGCACCGGCCAGCTTCCGGCGGAGGACCGGCAGCCAGGTCCACTCGGCCGCCCAGTGCGCGACGTCGACCAGCGCGGGCGCGTCGGGGTGCTCGCGCAGCTCGCTCGCCGGGTGGTGTCGCAGGTCCGAGGTCAGGTAGACGTCCGCGTCGGTGCGCCGGACCCGGTCCAGCAGGAAGTCTCCGGAGCCACCGCACAGGGCCACCGTGCGCACCACGCGGTCGGGCTCGCCCGCGACGCGCACCCCGTGGGCGGTGGCCGGGAGGACCCTCGCCACGTGCCCGGCGAACTCCCGCAGCGACATCGGCTCCGCGAGGGTGCCGATCCGGCCGTGCCCACGTGCCGGTTCGTCGGTCGACGCCAGCTCGACCACGTCGTACGCCGGCTCCTCGTAGGGGTGGGCCGCCCGCATCGCGCCAACGACGGCGTCGCGCCGGCTCCGCGCCGAGACCGCCTCGACCCGCACCTCGTCGACCACCTCGAGCCGGCCGACGGCGCCGATCGTGGGCTGGGCGCCGTCCAGCGGACGGAACCGGCCCTCCCCCGGTGCTGTGAACGACGCCGAGTCGTAGTCGCCGATCTGCCCGGCACCGGCATCGGCCAGCGCGCGTCGTACGTCGTCGGCGTCAGCCGCCGGCACGAACACCACGACCTTGTCGATCGGCTCGGTCGGAGCAGGTTGGAGTGGCGTCACCTCGCGGAGCCCGAGCGCGAGCGCCAGTGACTCGGAGACGCCGTCGGTGGGCGCGTCCGCGTTGGTGTGCGCGGTGTAGAGCGCGCAGCCACCGCTGACCAGGCCGTGCACGATGCGGCCCTTGGGCGTCGTGGCCGCGACGCTGCTCACGCCCCGGAGCAGCAGCGGGTGGTGCGTGACCAGCAGCTGCGCCTGTGCCTCGAGCGCCTCGGAGACGGTTGCGCCGACCGGGTCGACCGCCAGCAGGATCGAGCGCACCTCGCCGTCGGGATCACCGCAGGCCAGGCCCACGGCGTCCCAGTCCTCGGCCCAGCGGGGCGGGTACCACTCCTCGATCAGGGCGATCACGTCGCGCAGCGCTGGCATGGCCGCGAATCTATCCGGTGGCGCGTCAGTTCACCTGGCGGTCGCGGCCCTTCCAGTACTCCTCGCGCAGCTTGAACTTCTGGAGCTTGCCGGTCGCGGTGCGGGCGAGCACCTCGCGGAACTCCACCGACGACGGCGCCTTGTAGCGGGCCACCTTCGACTTCACGTAGTCGATCAGCTCCTGCTCGGTCAGCTCGGACCCCTCTGCCTTCACCACGAGCGCCTTGATCGTCTCGCCCCACTTCTCGTCGGGGACCCCGATCACGGCGACCTCGGCGACGTCGGGGTGGGAGAAGATCGCGTCCTCGACCTCGATCGAGGAGACGTTCTCGCCGCCGGTGATGATCACGTCCTTCTTGCGGTCCTGGATGGTCAGGTAGCCGTCGTCGCCGATCACGCCGCCGTCGCCGGTGTGGAACCAGCCGTCCTTGAGCGCCCGCTCGGTCTCCTCCGGCTGCTCCCAGTAGCCCTCCAGGATCACGTTGCTGCGCGCCAGCACCTCGCCCTGGTCGTCGACCTTGAGCGTCACCCCGATCGCCGGCTGGCCGGCCCGCACCAGCTTGTGGGCGCGCTCCTCGGGGTCGAGGTCGTCCCACTCCGCGCGGGTGCGGTTGACCGTGAGCAGCGGCGAGGTCTCGGTCAGGCCGTAGATCTGCACGAACTCCCAGCCCAGCTCGACCTCCACCCGGGCGACGGTCTTGGTGGGCGGCGGGGCGCCGGCGACGATGATCCGGGTGCGGTCGCGGCCGGGGATCTCGCCGTCCCAGTCCGGGGCGGCGTCGAGTACGGCGGCCACGACCGCGGGCGCGGCGCACATGACCGTCACGCCGTACTTCTCGACCCGTTTGAGGATCTCCGTGCCGTCGACCTTGCGCAGCGCGACCTGCGGCACGCCGCAGCCGGTCATCGCGAACGGCATCCCCCAGCCGTTGGCGTGGAACATCGGCAGCGTGTGCAGGTAGACGTCGCGGTCGGTCACGCCGGCGTGCAGCGCGAAGGTCAGCGCGTTTGTCCAGATGTTGCGGTGCGTGATCTGCACGCCCTTCGGCCGCGCCGTCGTGCCGGAGGTGTAGTTGATCGTCGCGGTGGCGTTCTCGTCGGGCTCCCACGGCTGCGGGTCGACGCCCTCGGCGAACAGGTCGTCGTCCTCGCCGAGCACGAACACGTGCTCCGCGTTCACGTCGCCCAGCGAGTCCTTCAGCTCGGGGTCGATGTAGACGACGCGGGCGCCCGAGTGCTCGACGATGTAGCCGACCTCCTCGGGGGAGAGCCGGAAGTTGACCGGCACCAGCACCCGGCCGAAGCCGCAGACGCCGAAGAACGCGGTGTAGAGGCGAGCGCTGTTGTGCGAGACGAAGGCGACCCGGTCGCCCACCTCGAGCCCGAGCTGGTCGTGCTTGGCCGCCATCGCCCGCGCGAGCTCGCCGACCCGGGCATAGCTGAGGTCGCCGAGCGAGTCGGCAGGCTGGGTGGGTTCGTCGTGCATCCCGGTGCGCTCGCCGTACACGGCAAGGGCGCGGTCGAGGAAGTCGTTGACGCTGAACGGGACGATCATCCGGTGGCCTCCTGGCAGACACGTGTGACGTGGCCCACTGTAATGACGCCCACGTTGGCCGAAGGTTGCCCGTGGGTGCGGGCCCAGCGCGAACGTCCCGCTCGGGCGGAGCGTCGGACGGTGGTTGGGCATTGTCGGAGGTCGATGGAAGTCTGAGGACATGGTGGAGTACGAGGACCAGGATCTGACCGGCTCACGCTTCCGGCACGTCGACCTGAGCGGGGCGACCTTGCGCAACGTCGACCTGAGCGGGGCGAGGCTGACCGACGTCGACCTGGTCGACGTCGAGATCACCGGCTTCCTCGACCGGCTCCGGATCAACGGGGTCGACGTGGTGCCGCTGATCGAGGCCGAGCTCGACCGTCGCCACCCCCACCGGGAGAAGATGCGTCCCACGGATGCCGCCGGCTTCCGCGAGGCCTGGGCGATCCTCGAGTCGCTCTGGGCCGGCACCGTCGAGCGGGCGCGACGGCTGCCGCCCGACCTGCTTCACGAGCGCGTCGATGACGAGTGGTCGTTCATCGAGACCCTGCGCCACCTGCTCTTCGCGACCGACGCCTGGGCGCTCCGGGCCTTCCTCGGCCGGCCCTCGCCGTACGACGCCCTCGACCTGCCCCACACGGAGATGGGCGAGGTGCCGGGGGTGCCGCGTGACCTCGACGCCCGGCCGTCGCTCGACGAGGTGCTGGCGCTGCGAGCCGACCGCGTGGGCGTGGTGCGTCAGGCGTTCACCGAGCTGACCGACGAGGTCCTCGCCGGGCAGACCACCCCGGTCGAGGCCCCCGGCTACCCCGCGAGCGAGAGCTTCGCGGTGATGCGGTGCCTGCGGGCCGTGGTCAACGAGGAGTGGCAGCACCGGCTCTACGCCGAGCGCGACCTGGCCGTGCTCGAGTCACGCGGCTGAGGAACGGCTCCGCGTAGGATCGCGCGGAGCGACATCCGACTCGTCCCACTCGGGGGCCCGAGGTCGTGGTTCTTCGGCCGCTTCGCAGATCGGCGCGGACGCCGGACCGCGCTGATCATCAGTGTGCTGCTGATGGCGGCAGCGTCACTGGTCATCGCGATCACGCCCACCCGTGACGCGATCGGCGGGTCTGCGGTGGTCATCCTCGTGCTCTGCCGACTGGTGCAGGGATTCGCGACCGGCGGCGAGTACGGCACGTCCGCCACCTACATGTCCGAGGCCGCGACACCGGAGCGCCGTGGCTTCTTCTCCTCCTTCCAGTACGTCACGCTGGTCGGTGGGCAGGTGCTGGCGCAGACCGTGCTGCTGCTGTTCCAGGCGTTCCTCAGCGAGCAGCAGATCGAGAGCTTCGGCTGGCGCATCGCCTTCGGGCTCGGTTCGGTCTTCGCGCTCGTGGTGCTCTGGCTGCGGACGTCGATGGACCAGTCGATGCCGACCACCGACGCCGACGGGGCAACCTCCGGCTCGCTGAGCGAGGTGCTCCGCCGCTACCCGAAGCAGCTGGCCATCTGCTTCCTGGTGACGCTCGGCGGCACGATCGCGTCTACACGTACAGCGTCACGGACCTGCCACGGTCATGGCGGCTACGACGGGCCGGGGATGCGTGCCACCGGAGCCGCTCGCGGCTCTCGTGATGCTGATGCGCTGCAGCTACGTGATCCTGACCGGCTACACCTCGATCAGCTCGGCCTCGGCGGCGCTGGTCCCTTGGTCTACGGGGCATCGCCAAGAAGGTTCCTGGTGAACTGCCGGAGTTCAGCATCTGCGTGACTCGCGTGCATCGCGATCTCGACCGTGGTCTACGCGTCGTGACTGCGCAACCGCTCGGAGACCTACCTTGACCGCGGAGCTGATCCCGCGCCGTCGGGACGCCCGGCGTCGGCGTGCACGCCTGAGGCCCTGCACGTGGGGTGGGCGTAGCAGGGATCGAACCTGCGACATCTGCCTTGTAAGGGCAGCGCTCTACCGCTGAGCTATACGCCCCGGATCGGGCCGCGCACAGACTACGGGAGCATCTCGCCGGGCATGAAAAAAGTTACGACCGCTGGCGTCTCGGGTCACCAGCGGTCGTAACAAGATGAATCATGACGGACTTGGGCCCCGGGTTCCAGCGGAAAGTGCGTTCCGGGGCGAAAATGGCCCGAAATGACTAGACGCGTGTGAGCGGGAACACGCTCAGATGCCGTTATGTGGTGAGGGTTTTGACAGCAGCGGCGTGCGCGTCAAGGTCACGCGCCTCGCCGCGGTCGTTGTGCACGACCCAGCGCACGATGCCGTCCTTGTCGATCAGGTACGACGAACGGCTCGGGGAGCCGGTCTCCTCGTCGAAGACGCCGTACGCCGAGGCGACCTCGCCGTGCGGCCAGTAGTCGGAGAGCAACGGGAAGAACAGCCCGTCACGGTCGGCGAAGGCGCGCTGGGTGAAGACCGGGTCGCAGGACATCGTCATCAGGGTCGCGTCGTCGGTCTCGAAGTCGCCGAGCCGGTCACGGAGGCCACTGAGCTCGCCGGTGCACACCCCGCTGAACGCGAACGGGTAGAAGACCAGCAGCACCGCCTTGTCGCCGCGGAACGACGAGAGCCGGAACTCCTGCCGGTGCTGGTCGACGAGCTCGAAGTCCGGAGCCTGGTCGCCCACCTGGATTGCCACGCCTGCTCCCGTCCCCGGCTCGCCGTTGTCGAAGGTCTGTCTAAGGTCTGCATTGTGGCAGGCCTCCGAACCGACTCCACCACACCCCGGAGGACGGAAGGATCTGTGGAGGAGTTCAGTCCTCGTCGTGGTCGACGAGCTCGCGCTTGAGGACCTTGCCGGTGGCGTTGCGGGGCAGCTCGTCGAGGAAGACGAAGTCGCGCGGCACCTTGTAGCGGGCCAGGTTGTCCTTGACGTGGGCCTTGAGGGTGTCGGTGACCGCCTCGGGGTCGTCCGGCTCGCCGCCGTCGAGCACCACGAACGCGCGCAGCCGCTTGCCGAACTCGTCGTCGTCGACGCCGATCGCGGCCACCTCGTGCACCTGGTCGTGCCGGGCGAGCACGTCCTCGACCTCCTTGGGGAAGACGTTCTCCCCGCCCGAGACGATCATCTCGTCGTCACGGCCCTCGACGAACAGCCGGCCGTCCTCGTCGAAGCGGCCGATGTCGCCGGAGCTCATCAGCCCGTCGATGCTCTCCTTGTGGCCGCCGCCGGTGTAGCCATCGAACAGCATCGAGTTGCCCACGAAGATCCGGCCCGGCTCCCCCGTCGGCACTTCCTTGCCGTCGGCGTCGTACAGCTTGACGATCGTGTTCAGCGGCGGCTTGCCGGCGGTGGAGGGCGCGGCCCGCATGTCGGCCGGCTGCGCGATCGAGACCCAGGCGACCTCGGTCGAGCCGTAGATGTTGTAGAGGTTGTCGCCGTACTGGTCCATCCAGTCGGTGGCCAGGCTGCCGGCCAGTGCCGAGCCGGACGCGGCCACGACCTTCAGCGCGGACAGGTCGTAGGCGTCCAGCGTCTGCTGCGGCAGCTTGAGCATCCGCTGCAACATCACCGGGATCACCACCAGCGACTCGCAGTGGTTGTCCTGCACGGTCTTCAGGCAGGTCTCCGGGTCGAACTTGCGGGTCAGGACGGAGGTGCTGCCGAGCAGCATCGCCATGCTCAGGTGCGCCCAGCCCCAGGTGTGGAACAGCGGGGCCGCGATGTGCGTCTTCCAGCCGGACTTCAGCGGCATCCGCGAGAGCAGCGCGACCGCGGCACTCAGGTTGCCGCCGCCGCGAGGTGCGCCCTTGGGCGTGCCCGTGGTGCCGGAGGTCAGGATCACCGCACGGGCCTCCTTGGCCGGCGCCTTGCGGGCCTTCGGCTCGCCCTTCTCGATCAGGCTCTCGAGGGTGTCGAGGTCGCCGGCGTCGTCGTCGACCCAGGCCAGGATCCGGCGCTGCTCGACACCCGCCTGGTCGATCAGATCGGTGAACTCCTGGTCGTAGATGATCACGCTCGGCTTCTCGCGCTCGCACACCTCACCGAGCTGCGGAGCGGCGAAGGCCGTGTTGAGGTAGAGCATGTCGGCGCCGAGCTTGGCCGCGGCCAGCGAGGCGTCGAGGAAGCCGCGGTGGTTGCGGATCAGGATCGCGACGCCGTCGCCCTCCCCCACGCCGAGCCGCGACAGCGAGTCGGCGAGCGCGTTGCTGCGCCGCTCGATCTCGCCGAACGTCAGCTCGCCGAGCTCGTCGATCACCCCGACCCGGTCGGGGAACCGCAGCGCGACGGACTTGAAGCCGCCCGCCACACCCATGCCCCACTGCCGCAGGGCGAGTACGACGCCGCCCAGGGCAACCGGGGAGTGCGGCCGGATCACGCCGGACTCCGTGAGCACCTTCAGCGCGATCGCGGGCGTCAGAGCCCGGTCCAGGACGGTCTTGGCCAGCCCGGAGGAGAGCGGTGTCGTCACTAGCGCGACTTCGGTGCGACCAGCTTGGTCGCCGACCAGTCCTTGCTGACCGCGACCGTGGTGGTCGTGGAGAGCCCCGCGATCGGGGCGCCCTCGGCCACGTCGGCGGGGTCGACGGCGTTCGGACGTCCGACCTTGGGCGTCATCAGCCAGATCGCTCCACCGCCGACCAGGTCGGTCAGGGAGTCGACCAGCGCGTCCACGAGGTCGCCGTCGTCCTTGCGCCACCACAGGACCACCGCGTCGACCACGTCTCCGTGGTCGCCGTCGACCATGTCGCTGTCGATCGAGTCCTCGATCTTGACCCGGACGTCGTCGTCGACGTCCTCGTCCCAACCGAGCTCCTGGACAACCATCCCGGGCTTGAAACCCAGCCGTTCACCGGCATGCAGGTCCGCACCACCCGCGGTCGCGCTCACGTGACTGCCTCCACTTCAGGTCCATCGGTCCGCCGCTGGTCGCCGCGGATCGTGGAGGTAGTCCACCGGAGTACCGCCCCAGACGCAACCCTGTGCCCGTCAGGCGAGGGTGTTTGCGGAGAACTGTCGATCTCGAACTACCCCGGAGTAGATTTCGAGACGCCGCCGGAAGTGCAACGATGAGTGCGTGAGTGACACCTCAGACAAGACGCCCGAGGGCCAGGCACGACCGGTGACCCCGGTCATCCACGAGGGCCTTCCGACGCAGCTGCCGGACATCGACCCCGAAGAGACCAGCGAGTGGGTCGACTCCTTCGACGAGCTGGTCGCGCAGCGCGGGCGCGAGCGCGCGCGCTACGTGATGCTGCGGCTGCTCGAGCGAGCGCGCGAGAAGCAGGTGGGCGTCCCGGCCCTGCGGAGCACGGACTACATCAACACGATCCCGCCCGAGCGAGAGCCGTGGTTCCCCGGTGACGAGGAGATCGAGCGCCGGATCCGCGCGTTCATCCGCTGGAACGCCGCGGTCACCGTCTCCGACGCGAACCGCAAGGGCCTCGAGGTCGGCGGCCACATCGCGACGTACCAGTCGAGCGCGTCGCTCTACGAGGTCGGCTTCAACCACTTCTTCCGCGGCAAGGACCACGAGGGAGGCGGCGACCAGATCTACATCCAGGGTCACGGCTCCCCCGGCATCTACGCCCGTGCGTTCCTCGAGGGCCGGCTGACCGAGGAGCAGCTGCGGCACTTCCGTCAGGAGGTGCAGCACGGTCCCGGCAAGGGCCTCCCGTCGTACCCCCACCCGCGGCTGATGCCGGAGTTCTGGGAGTTCCCGACGGTCTCGATGGGCCTGACCGCGCTCAACTCGATCTACCAGGCACGGTTCAACCGCTACCTGCAGAACCGCGGGATCAAGGACACCAGCCAGCAGCACGTGTGGGCGTTCCTCGGCGACGGCGAGATGGGCGAGCCGGAGTCGCTCGGTGCGATCGGGCTGGCCGCCCGCGAGGAGCTCGACAACCTGACCTTCGTCGTGAACTGCAACCTGCAGCAGCTAGACGGGCCGGTGCGCGGCAACGGCAAGATCATCCAGGAGCTGGAGTCGTACTTCCGCGGCGCCGGCTGGAACGTGATCAAGGTGGTCTGGGGCCGCGAGTGGGACCAGCTGCTGGCGCGTGACGTCGACGGCGTCCTGGTCAACCGGATGAACTCCACGCCCGACGGGCAGTACCAGACGTACTCCAACGAGGACGGCGGCTACATCCGCGAGCACTTCTTCGGCAGCGACCCCCGGTTGCGCAAGATGGTCGACCAGATGAGCGACGACCAGATCGTGAAGCTGCCGCGCGGTGGCCACGACTACCGCAAGGTGTACGCCGCGTTCAAGGCGGCCAGCGAGCACGTCGGGCAGCCGACGGTGATCCTGGCGAAGACGATCAAGGGCTGGACGATCGAGGGCCTGGAGGGCAAGAACGCCGCCCACCAGATGAAGAAGCTGACGCCGAAGGACCTGAAGACCTTCCGCGACCGGCTCTACCTGCCGATCAGCGACAAGGAGCTCGACGACTACTACGACAAGACCGGCATGGCCCCGTTCTTCCACCCCGGCAAGGACTCCCCGGAGATCGAGTACATGCTCGAGCGTCGGCGCCAGCTCGGTGGCTCGCTGCCGCGCCGGGTGGTCCGCGCAAAGCCGCTGAAGCTGCCCGGCGACGAGGTCTACGCCGAGCTGAAGAAGGGTGGCGGCAAGAACAAGATCGCCACCACGATGGCGGCGGTCCGGCTGCTCCGCGACTGGATCAAGGACCCCGAGATCGGCTCCCGCGTGGTGCCGATCGCGCCCGACGAGTACCGCACCTTCGGCATGGACTCGATGTTCCCGAACGCCAAGGTCTACAACCCCGGCGGCCAGCAGTACGAGTCTGTCGACCGCAAGCTGCTGCTGGCCTACAAGGAGTCCGAGAAGGGCCAGATGCTCCACGAGGGCATCTCGGAGGCGGGCGCGATGGCGTCGGCGACGGCCGCGGGGTCGACGTACTCGACGCACGGCGAGCACATGATCCCGTTCTACATCTTCTACTCGATGTTCGGCTTCCAGCGCACCGGCGACTCGATCTGGGCGATGGCCGACCAGCTCGCCCGCGGCTTCCTGATCGGCGCCACCGCGGGTCGTACGACGCTGACCGGCGAGGGACTGCAGCACGCCGACGGCCACTCGCCGCTGCTCGCGGCGACCAACCCGGCTGTCGTGCACTACGACCCGGCGTTCGCGTACGAGGTCAGCCACGTCATGCAGGAGGGCCTGCGCCGCATGTACGGCTCGACCGACGAGCACCCGCACGGCGAGGACGTCATCTTCTACATGACGGTCTACAACGAGCCCGTCGACCAGCCGGCCGAGCCCGAGGACGTCGACGTCGAGGGCATCCTGCGCGGCATGCACCACGTCGCCGTGGCTCCCAGCATCGAGGGCCGCCAGGGCAACGGTGACGACCCGCCGCGGGTGCAGCTGCTCGCGTCCGGCGTCGGGTTCCCGTGGATCACCAAGGCGCAGCGACTGCTCGCCGAGGACTGGGGCGTCGCCGCCGACACCTGGTCGGTCACGTCGTGGAACGAGCTGGCCCGCGACGCGATCCAGACCGAGGAGTGGGCGCTGCTGCACCCCTCGGAGGAGCCGCGGATGCCGTTCGTGACCGACAAGCTGAAGGACGTGGCCGGTCCGGTGATCGCGGTCAGCGACTACATGCGCGCCGTACCCCTGCAGATCAACCGCTGGGTGCCATCGGACTACCACGTGCTCGGCGCCGACGGGTTCGGCCTCGCCGACACTCGGCCTGCGGCGCGGCGGTACTTCCACGTCGACGCCGAGTCGGTCGTGGTGCAGGCGCTCCAGGCGCTGGCCCAGCGCGGCGAGATCAAGGCGGAGATCGTGCAGGAGGCGTTCGACCGCTACCGGATCGACGACCCGACTGCCGTCTCGGACGTCAAGCAGGAGGGCGGCGACGCCTAGTGAGGCTGGTGGGCGCGGACGTCCCGCCTCTGGCTCGGGCGGCGTACCGGCGGGCCCTCGTTTTCCTCGTGTCCGGTGTGCTGCTGCTCGGGGCGTCCTTCGTGGTAGGCGAGGCAACGATGAGACTGATCCGTCCGCTGGGCCTCATCGGCTGTGCGATGAGCGTGATCTTCGCCTGCATCGGACTCTGGCTGCACAGGCAGCCGGGTGCGCCGGCCGACGACGACCGGTAGCCCTCAGGCCGAGCGGGTACGACGCCGCGCGAGCCGCGTGACCGGCCGCAACGGGCGCTCGCCGGCCAGCTCGCGCACGGCGGGGTAGTCCGGGCCGTGCGTGAGCAGCTCGCGCCAGTCGGCCCGGTCGTGGGAGGCGGGCTCGGTCGTGCGCACGAAGTCGTTGAGCAGCTTCACGAACCGCTCGGGATGGTCCTTGTGCACGAAGTGGCCGGCGTTCTCGACGATCTCGATGTCGGCACCCGGTGCGATGCCGGCGGCGATCTCGGCGTGGGACACCGGGATCACGGCGTCCTCCTTGCCCCAGATCACGCACATCGGCATCGCGGCGGTCAGGTAGGCACGGTCGGCCATCGTGACGATCTGGCCCTTCCAGTCCACGCACGCGCGCACCACGTGGGCGATCGCGGCGCGGGCCGCCGGGTCCTTGAACGACTCGAAGATGTCGGCCACCTCGTCGAGGTCGCGGGTGCGGGAGATGCCGGTGCGCGAGAGGGCGCGGAGCGCGGCGGCGCTGACGTGCCGGATGCCGGGAAGAGTGGCGATGCCCATCACCTGCTGGAACAGCGGCAGCGTGACTGTGCGGATCGCCCTGGTCACGTCGGGTCCGATCCCGCCGGGTGCCACGAGCACCATCCGCTCGGTGCGCTCGGGGAACTGGTAGGCGAACTGCATCGCCACTCCCCCGCCGAGGCTGTGCCCGACCACGGTCACGGTCTCGATGCCGAGGACCGTGAGGAGGTCGCGCATCCCGTTGGCGTAGCCGCCGATCGAGTAGTCCGCCCGCGGCTTGGCCGAGGCGCCGTGCCCGAGCAGGTCGGGCGCGATCACGGTGTAGCGCCGGGCCAGCGAGTCGATCACCGGGTCCCAGGTCGTGTGGTCGCAGCCCAGCCCGTGGAGGAGCAGCAGGGCCGGGCCCGTGCCGATCTTCACGTAGGCACGTTCGTGCCCGTGGATGACCACCTTCTGCACCCGATGCGCCATGTGTCACCCGTCTGTGTGAGGGAGGAACCTGAGAAGTTAATCAGAACTTGTTCCAGTGTTCGTGGCGAACCCCTTGCCGGCTTGGATTGTGTCGTTCCAAGGGGGCGACCGGCCACGCTTCCCACGACGAACAGGCGCTCCTCACGATGAGCTCGTCATGGGAAGCGCCGGTTCGTCTGCATACCGTGGTGGACCGGCAGAGCCGCCGCGCCCGGAACCAGCCGCCACCCGCCATAGAGTCGCAGCGTGACCACGACCCAGCCGGCAAGTCGAGCCGAGATCGCGCAGCGGCTCGAGCAGTCGGTCGGCCGGCTCAGCACCACGGCGCTCCAGCGGATGGAGCGCGAGATGACCTGGTTCCGCGACCTGTCGGCCCAGGAGCGCTCCTGGATCGGAATGATCGTGACGGCCGGTATCGCGGCCTTCGTGGACTGGTACCGCGACCCGCACCCGACGGCCGCGCTGCGCGCCGAGGTGTTCGGGGCGGCGCCGCGCGCGTTCGCGGGCCGGATCAGCCTGCAGCGCACGGTCGCCATGGTGCGGCTCTCGATCGATGTGATGGAGGAGAACATCGTCGACGTGCTCGGCGAGACCGACGCCCAGCCCGTGCTCGAGGGGATCACCCGCTACGGCCGCGAGGTCGCGTTCGCCACCGCCGAGATCTACGCGCGGGCCGCCGAGATGCGGGGCGCTTGGGACGCGCGGCTCGAAGCGCTGGTCGTCGACTCGGTGCTGCGCGGCGACAGCGACGGCACCGTGGAGTCCCGGGCCAGCGCCCTGGGCTGGCAGGACGAGGGCCGGGTGCTGACCGTGGTCGGTCCGATGTCGGAGGTGCCCGGACACGACGCCACCGACGACGTACGCCGGATCGCGCACGACGCCGGACTACGGGCGCTGTGCGCCGTGCAGGGCAACCGTCTCGTCGTCATCGTCGGGGGCCCGAGCGCAGGTGACGCGTCGCTGACCGACCTCGCGGAGGTGTTCGGCGAGGGACCGGTGGTGGTCGGGCCGCTGGTCGACGACCTGGTCGACGTGCCCCGGAGCGCCACCGCCGCGTTCGCCGGCTACCGGGTGGCGCGCGGCTGGGCCGACGCCCCGCGCCCGGTCAACGCCGACGACCTTCTCCCCGAGCGGGCGCTAGGCGGCGACGAGCAGGCGATCACCCACCTGGTCACCGAGATCCACGAGCCGCTGGACGCCGCCGGAGCAGTGGTGCTCGACACGCTGCAGACCTACCTCGATCGAGGCAGCTCGCTGGAGGCCACGGCCCGGGCGCTCTTCGTGCACGCCAACACCGTGCGCTACCGACTGCGCCGCGCCCACGAGGTCACGGGGCTCGATCCGGGCGATCCCCGCGACGCCTACACCCTGCGTGTGGCGCTCACCACTGGTCGGCTGAGGGGTGGCGGGTCTAACTTGTAGGAACCCTACAAATCTGGGTCGGGCGTTTTCGTACGTGCCGGATGCGCGTCACGGGCTCCGACTTCGCAAGGATGGATCTGTGCTCATCATCGTCGCTCCCGGTCAGGGCGCCCAGACGCCCGGTTTCCTGTCACCGTGGCTGGAGGACCCGGCCTTCGAGGAGCGGCTCGGCTGGCTGAGTGCGGTCGCCGGTCTCGACCTGGCGTACTACGGCACCGAGGCCGACGCGGACACGATCCGCGACACCTCGATCGCCCAGCCGCTGCTGGTGGCCTCGGGCCTGGTCGCCGCACTCTCGCTCTTCCCGCACCCGGCCGACGCGTTCAACCGGGTCAGCGCCGTTGCCGGCCACAGCGTCGGCGAGCTGACGGCCGCCGCAGGTGCGCGCGCGATCACCGCCGAGCAGGCGATGGTGCTGGTGCGCGAGCGCGGCAGGTCGATGGCCGACGCCGCGAAGGTGACCCCCACCGGCATGACCGCGGTGCTCGGCGGCGACGCCGAGGAGGTGCTGGCGGCTCTCGACAAGCACGGCCTCACCCCCGCCAACATCAACGGCCCCGGCCAGGTGGTCGCGGCCGGCACCATGGAGCAGCTCCAGGCGCTCGCCGACGCGCCGCCGGAGAAGGCCCGGCTGATGCCGTTGTCGGTCGCCGGTGCGTTCCACACCGAGCACATGGCCCCGGCCGTCGAGGTGATGGGCAAGCTGGCCCGCGGCGTCTCCACGCACGACCCGCGGTTCGCGCTGATCTCCAACGCCGACGGCAAGGTCGTCCACGACGGACGCGACGTCGTACGCCGGATCGTGAAGCAGGTCGCCAACCCGGTCCGGTGGGACCTGTGCCTGGAGACGATGAGTGACCTCGGTGTCACCGGCATCCTCGAGATCCCGCCGGCCGGCACCCTGACCGGCATCGCCAAGCGCGCGCTCAAGGGTGTCGAGACGTTCGCACTGAAGACCCCCGACCAGCTCGACGACGCCCGCGACTTCTGCGACAAGCACGGCTCCCACTCGCAGATGGACACCTCCCCCACCTGGCGCATGCTGGTCTCGCCCGCGAAGGGCACGTTCGTCCGCGACGAGGCCATCGACGACGCGACGTCGCTGACCCCGGGCAACCCGATCGGCACCGTGCGCAGCCTGCGCGACGAGTCGCCGGTGCTGGCCCCCCACGGCGGCACCGTCGTGGAGTGGCTGGTCGAGGACGGCGACCTGGTCTCCCCCGGCCAGCCGTTGCTCCGCCTGCACCCGGAGGGAGACGCCCAGTGAGTCGTACAGTGACTGCCCTCAAGATCGGCGACACGATGCGCAACACCGCGGTGCTCGGCATCGGCGCCTACCGGCCCAGCCGGGTGATCCCCAACGCCGACATCGTCGACGCGATCGACTCCAGCGACGAGTGGATCCAGCAGCGCTCCGGGATCATCGAGCGCCGCTGGTGCGACGACGACGAGACCGTGCAGTCGATGTCGGTCTCCTCGGCCCGTGACGCACTGGCCTACGCCGGCATCGAGGCCGCCCAGGTCGACTGCGTGGTCGTGGCGACGGTGTCCCACATGTTGCAGACGCCGGCCATCGCCACCGCGATCGCCCACGAGCTCGGCACCGACAAGGCGGCCGCGTTCGACATCTCCGCCGCCTGCGCCGGCTTCTGCCACGGCGTCGCGATGGCCTCCGACTTCGTCCGCACCGGCACCGCCAAGTACGCCCTGGTCATCGGCGTCGAGCGGCTCTCCGACATCACCGACCCCGACGACCGCGGATCGGCCTTCATCTTCGCCGACGGCGCGGGTGCGGTCGTGATCGGGCCGTCCGACGAGCCCGGCATCGGCCCGGTCGTCTGGGGCAGCGACGGCGAGCACTACGACCACATCCGTCAGCGCGAGGACTGGCGCGACGTGGTCGCCTCCGACTCGCCCCGGATGCCGCACCTGACGATGAAGGGCAACGAGGTCTTCCGCTGGGCGACCTAC
Source organism: uncultured Actinomycetota bacterium (assembly GCA_963815585.1). Taxonomy (GTDB): domain Bacteria; phylum Actinomycetota; class Actinomycetes; order Propionibacteriales; family Nocardioidaceae; genus Marmoricola. The sequence continues at coordinate 120,935 of CAWFHJ010000006.1, forward strand.
GAGATGGCGAAGGTGGCGCGCGAGACGCTCGACCGCACCGGCGTCACCGTCGACGACCTCGACGTGTTCGTCCCTCACCAGGCCAACATGCGCATCGTCGACGCGATGGCACGGGCGCTCAAGCTCCCGCCCCACGTGAAGATCGCGCGCGACATCGCCTACCAGGGCAACACGTCCGCCGCTTCCGTTCCCCTGGCGCTCAATGCCATGGTGGAGAGCGGGGAGGCGAAGCCCGGTGACACGGCGCTGCTGATCGCGTTCGGCGCGGGCCTGGCCTACGCCGCCCAGGTGATCACCGTTCCCTGAGCGGACGAGCCGTGACCCGAGCCCTGACCCGAGCCGTGACCTGAGAACGCACCATCCAAGTTCTGCACCACTGCACCACCCCGATGGAAGCTCAACCAACCAACCGAAAGAGGAAGCCAACATGGCCACCACCGAGGAGATCCGCGCCGGCCTGGCCGAGCTCGTCAACGAGGTCACCGGTATCGACGGCGGCGACGTCCAGCTCGACAAGTCCTTCACGGAGGACCTCGACGTCGACTCACTGTCGATGGTCGAGATCGTGGTCGCCGCCGAGGAGAAGTTCGGCGTCACCATCCCCGACGACGAGGTGAAGAACCTCAAGACCGTCGGCGACGCCGTCGGGTACATCGAGAAGCAGCAGTCCTGACCCCCTTGTAGTTGTCGCAGTCGTTCGTGAGCAGCCGGCGGTCCGGTCCCCACAGGGACGACCGGGCCGCCGACTCCCCGAAGTGAGGAACCGATGAGTCGAACCAGAGTCGTAGTGACCGGTATGGGCACCACCAGCCCCGTCGGCGGCGACGTCGCCAGCACCTGGGACGCCCTGGTCGCCGGCACCTCCGGCGTCCGCCGCCTCACCGAGGAGTGGGCCCAGGACATGCCGGTGAAGATCGCCGGACGCGTCAAGGTCGAGCCCACCGAGGTCCTGGAGCGGGTGAAGGCCCGACGGCTGGACCGCTCCTCGCAGCTCGCGATGGTCGCGGCGATGGAAGCCTGGGCCGACTCCGGCCTGGCCGACGCCGACATCGACAAGGACCGGCTCGGCGTGGCCTGCGCCTCCGGCATCGGCGGTGTCACCACGCTGCTCGAGAACTACGACGCGCTGAAGGAGAAGGGCCCCCGCAGGGTCTCGCCGCTCGCCGTACCGATGCTGATGCCCAACGCCCCCGCGGCCCAGATCAGCCTGTACGTCGGCGCCCGCGCCGCCGTGAACACCCCCGTCTCTGCCTGCGCCTCCGGCAACGAGGGCGTCTCCCTGGCGCTCGACCAGATCCGGCTCGGCCGGGCCGACATCGTGCTCGCCGGCGGCACCGAGGCAGCGATCCACCCGCTCCCGATGGCCGCCTTCGCGAACATGATGGCGCTCTCGAAGACCGGCAGCGAGGAGGGCGGCGACCCGACCACGGTGTCCCGTCCCTGGGACACCGCCCGCGACGGCTTCGTGCTCGGTGAGGGCGCCGGGATCCTGGTGCTCGAGTCCCTGGAGCACGCCCAGGCCCGCGGCGCGAAGATCTACGCCGAGGTGCTCGGCGCCGGGATCACCGCCGACTCCCACGACATCGCGCAGCCCGACCCCGAGGGCCGTGGCGGCACCCGTGCCATCAAGCGCGCGCTCGAGGAGTCCGGCATCGGCGCCGGCGACGTGGTCCACGTCAACGCCCACGCGACCTCCACACCGAAGGGCGACATCGCCGAGGGGCTGATGATCCACGCGACGCTCGGCAAGCACGCCGACGACGTCGTGGTCACCTCCACCAAGTCGATGACGGGCCACCTGCTCGGTGGCGCCGGTGCCCTCGAGTCGATCGCCACCGTGCTCGCCCTCCACCACCGGCTGGCGCCACCCACGATCAACCTCGACAACCTCGACCCGGCGGTCGAGCTCGACATCCCGACCTCGGCCCGCAAGCTGCCCGACGGCGACATCGCGGCGCTCAACAACTCCTTCGGCTTCGGCGGCGCCAACGTCGCCGTCGCCTTCGGGAGCTTCTGAGGTGACACAGGCACCCGCCCGACCCGCAGCCACCAAGCCCCCGCGCGAGGAGGACCCGCGCTACCCGCTCAACCGGCTCGGCGCGCTCCTCGACGAGGGCACCCTGGAGACGATCACCCCGGTCGACGACTCCGGCATGCTCGCGGTGTTCGGCCGGGTGCAGGGCAAGAGCGTCGTCGCGTTCTGCTCCGACCCCACGATCATGGGCGGAGCGATGGGCGTCGACGGCTGCAAGGTCGTGGTCGCCGCCTACCAGCGCGCGCTCACCGACCGGGTGCCGATCATCGGGCTCTGGCACTCCGGCGGCGCCCGGCTGGCCGAGGGCGTCCTGTCGCTCCACGCGGTGGGCCAGATCTTCCACGCGATGACCCACGCCTCCGGTGTGATCCCGCAGATCTCGGTCGTGCTCGGCCCGGCGGCCGGCGGCGCGGCCTACGGCCCGGCGCTGACCGACGTCGTGATCCTCGGTCCCGAGGGCCGGATCTTCGTGACCGGGCCCGACGTGGTGCGCTCGGTGACCGGCGAGGACGTCGACATGCTCCGGCTCGGCGGTCCCGAGCCGCACGGCCGGCGCTCCGGCGTCGTGCACGTGCTCACCGACACCGAGGGAGAGGCGCTCGACAAGGCCCGCCGCATCGCGTTCCTGCTCGGCGCCCAGGGCACGCTCGACGTGGGCGCGGTCGAGGACAAGGACCTCGCCGACCTGCTGCCCGAGTCCGCCAAGCGGGCCTACGACGTGCACCCGCTGGTCGACGCCGTGCTCGACGAGGACTCGATGCAGGAGCTCCACGCCAAGTGGGCGCCCAACATCGTGACCGCGCTCGGCCGCTTCGGTGGCCGCACCACCGGCGTGATCGCCAACAACCCGCTCCGGCTCGGTGGCTGCCTCGACTCGGCGTCAGCGGAGAAGGCGTCCCGGTTCGTGCGCATGTGCGACGCGTTCGGGGTGCCGCTGATCGTGCTCGTCGACGTGCCCGGCTACCTGCCCGGCGTGGGCCAGGAGTGGGACGGCGTCGTACGACGCGGGGCGAAGCTGCTCCACGCGTTCTCCGAGGCCGTCGTGCCCGCGGTCACCGTGGTCACCCGCAAGACCTACGGCGGCGCCTACATCGCGATGAACGCCCGCTCGCTGGGCGCGACCAAGGTGTTCGCGTGGCCCGGGGCCGAGGTGGCCGTGATGGGCGCCGTGGCCGCGATCCGCATCCTGCACCGTCGCAAGCTGGCCGAGGTCCACCCCGACGTCCGCCCGCAGGTGGAGGCCGAGCTGGCCGAGGAGCACACCCGGATCGCCGGCGGCATCGACAAGGCCGTCGAGATCGGCGTCGTCGACGAGGTGGTCTCCCCCTCGGCGACGCGCAGCGCGATCGCCAAGGCCATCGCCGGCTCCGGCCTGGTCACCCGAGGCTCGCACGGGAACATCCCGCTGTAGCCGCTCAGCCCAGGTGGGCCGCGAGGAACCGGTCGGCCCGCCCCATGAACACCGGCCACTGCCGGTCGAAGTGGTGCCGCTCCCCGTCGTACGTGCGCAACCGGACGTCGACGCCGGCCTCCCGCAGGACGCCGGTGGTCGCGACGCTCCATGCCTCGGGGCAGGTCGGGTCGGCGGTGCCGTGGTGGATCCGCACCGGCGCCGTGATCCGGGACAGGTAGTTCGCGACGCTGGCCCGCTGCCAGAGGACGGGGCGAGTCTCCGGTGTGCCGTAGGCGCGCCGGACGCGGTCCCGGAGGGCCGGGTTGGGCAGCACCCAGCGGTCGTAGTCGGCGGTCGCGTCGGAGGCCACGGGTGAGTACAGGACGACCGCCTTGAACCACGACGGCCGGGCCACGGCCACCTGCATCGCGACGCCACCGCCCATCGAGCGACCGAGCAGGGCCACCCGCGACGTGTCGATCCCGCGCACGTGCGCCCGACGCAGGGCGACGACGGCGTTGAGCACGTCGGCCGGGTAGCCCAGCGGGTGCGCGACCGCACGCCCGGTCTCGCGGTCGGACCCGGCGAAGTTGCGGTAGTCCGGGTGCAGCACCGCGAACCCGTCCCCGAGCAACCGCTTCTCCTCGCGGGCGAGGCCGGCGCCGCGCACGTAGCGGTCGGTGCGGATCCAGCCGTGCATCGCGACCACGACCGGGTGCCGGCCCGGGGTCCGCGGCCGGGCCAGGGTGCCGGTCAGCCGGAGCCCGTCGCCGCGGTAGGTGATCGCCCAGCGCACCGTGCTGGCGGAGCGTTCGAGGACGCGCGTACGGCGCAGTGCGTGCCCGTCGTACGTGTGCCGGATCAGGGACGGTACGTCGACCAGGTTGAACGGCGTCGTGGTGTCGTCGTGCGCGCCGGACAGCGGGCGACCGGGACCTGCGTCGGGGTCGCTCGAGGTGGCGTCGGCGCTGATCAGCGCGAAGCCGAGGACGAAGGCGAGCGCAGCGACCAGCAGGGGCGCCATCCGGGAACGCACGAGCACATCGTCAGGCTCGGGCGACCCTGTTGTTCACGCCTTTGCGGAACTGTGACGTTCCGTCTGGACCGGTTGTCCCGATCGTGCCCGCGGGTGCTCAGACCCGGTCGTGACGCCGCCGGCGTCCGCGTCGGTCGACCTTGGTCTCGGGGCGCATCCGGGCGCGTGCGCGGCGGGCACGATCGGCGCCGTCGGAGTAGGCCGTCGCCCAGGACGACACGTCGGTGGGCTCGCGGAACGGCCTCTGGACGGCCGCGTGACGGGGCGGGGCCTCGGGTGCCGGGTTCACGATCAGACGACCTGGTGGAGCCAGCGGACCGCAGCACCGTCGCCGGCGTGCCGGAACGTCTCCAGCTCGTCGTCCCAGGGCTTGCCGAGCAGCTTGTCGATCTCGAGCAGCAGCGTGGTGTCGCCGAGGGCCGCCTTCACGACCGCGGCCTTGAGCCGGTCCTCGGGGATCATGATGTCGCCGTGGATGCCGGTGACGGCGTGGAAGATGCCGAGGTCGGGTGTGTAGGAGAACCGCGCCCCCTCGGTGCCGCTGGTCGGCTCCTCGGTGATCTCGAAGCGCAGGTGGTTCCAGCCGCGCAGTGCGGAGGCGATGGCGGACGCGGTGCCGCTCTCGCCCACCCACGAGTACTCCGTGCGGTGCGTCGACACCTGGGCCGGCTGCACCGTCCAGTCGAAGCCGACGGACATGCCGAGCACGCCGCCGACGGCCCACTCGACGTGCGGGCACAGCGCAGAGGGCGCCGAGTGGACGTACATGACTCCACGGGTCGCTGGACGCGTCACGATGACCTCCTGATATCTCCGGCGTCGAGGAACGCCTTCCCCAGCGGTCTCGGTGCGGAGATGTCACGGTCGTCTGTGACGGGTGTGCACTTGTGTGGCCCATTGTGGGGTACGCCGGGCGCTTCGCGCCAGCCCGACACCCGGATCAGCTGCCGCTCCGGTCTGGACAACGTGGGGGCCGGGGTGCGGGTTCACCACGGTATGCAGAGCAACCTGCAGGTCCCACGACGAACATGCGCTCCCCACGATGTGCTCGTCGTGGGGAGCGCATGTTCGTCTGCATACCGTGGTGGACCGGCAGCGGCAGCCGACCGCGCCGGCCCGGCTCAGCTCAGGCCGAGGCGCGGTGACGCACGGCCGTGGGGTCGACGATGTTCGCCGGGTCGCGCACGGCGCCGAGCAGCAGTCCGTCGGCGACGACGGCGGGGCCGTCGATCACGGTGCCCAGGACGCAGGTGATGTTGTCGCGACCGCCAGCGGTGAGCGCCGTGTCGAGGAGCAGGTCGGCCGCGGCGTCGTCGGGGTGGCTGGCCAGGACCTGCTCGATCCGGCCCTCGCTGACCAGGTCGGTCAGTCCGTCGCTGCAGAGCAGCACGCGGTCACCGAGCCGCAGGGCGAGCGGCAGCAGGTCGGCACCGTGCGGGTCGTCGGCGTTGATCGTGCGCATCACGACGTTGCGCCACGGGTGCACGTGGGCCTCGGCCGCGGTCATCCTGCCCTCGTCCTGCATCTCCTGCACCCAGGTGTGGTCACTGCTGAGCCGGGAGAGGCTGCCGTCGCGGAACAGGTAGGCCCGGGAGTCGCCGACGTGGGCCAGCGCGAACCGCTGGCCGTCGGTGAGCAGCGCGGTCAGCGTCGTCGACATGCCGGTCAGTGACGGGTCGCGCTGGACGCCCACACGCACCTGCCGCTGGCTCTCGCCGACGGCCGTGCCGAGCACGCTCGCCGGGCGGAGCCCGACCCGGGCCAGGGCGGAGGCGGAGACGACGTAGGCCGTGGTGGCCGAGGCGACCTCGCCCGCTGCGTTGCCGCCGACGCCGTCGGCGACGAGCAGCAGCGTCGGCCCGGCGAACCCGGAGTCCTCGTTGCCGCTGCGGACCAGTCCGACGTGCGTGCGACCCGTGGCGGAGAACCGCATCACGTGAACCACCTCCGTCGTCGTACCGGTGCCCGGGCTGTTGCCTGTGGAACGGCCGGGCAGGGTGGGATGGTTCCCCGATCCCGAGGTGCACAACCTTGCCACAGCACACCGACAGCGCGACAGGCCTTGGCCGTCCGACACAATGGCGGACATGGAGTGGGTGCTGCTGGGGGTCTCGGTCGCTCTGATGCTCACGTGCGGGGTGTTCGGCGCTGCCGAGTACTCCCTCGTGACCGTCGACCGGGCCGCCGTCGAACGCGCGGTGGCGGCCGGCGACCGTTCCGCCGAGGGCGTCCGGATCGCGCTCAAGTCGCTGTCCACCCAGCTCTCCGGCGCCCAGGTCGGCGTCACCCTGACCAACCTGATCATCGGCTTCCTGGCCGAACCGGCCATCGCGGAGCTGATCGACGGCCCGCTCGGCGCCACCGGTCTGCCGGACACGTGGGTGCCCGGCGTCGCTGTCGCGGTCGGTCTGGTGCTGGCCACGATCGCGACCATGCTGTTCGGCGAGCTGGTGCCGAAGAAGGTGGCGCTGGCCTCGCCGCTGGCGACCGCCCGCGCCACCCAGCGCTTCCAGCGCACGTTCACCACGGTGATGAAGCTGCCGATCAAGGTGCTCAACGGCTCCGCCAACGCCGTGGTCCGGGCCTTCGGCGTCGAGCCCCAGGAAGAGCTCCGCTCCGCACGCTCCTCCGACGAGCTGGCCTCCCTGGCCGGGCGCTCCGCCTCCGAGGGCAAGCTCGACAGCGAGACCGCCCACCTGGTGCAGCGCTCGGTCGCATTCGGCCCGCGCACCGCCGGCGAGATCATGACCCCGCGCGTGCAGATGGCGTGCGTCGACTCCGGCGACCCGGTGTCCGAGGTGATCGAGCTGTCCTCGGCGACCGGCTACTCGAAGTTCCCCGTGATCAAGGGCTCCACCGACCACATCGTCGGGTCGGTGCACGTCAAGCAGGCCGTGGCGGTCCCCCGCTCCGAGCGCAGCTCCACCCAGGTCCGCGAGGTGATGGTCGACGCGACGGTGGTGCCCGAGTCGCTGCGGCTCGACCCGCTGCTGCGGCTGCTGCGCGGTGAGGGGTTCCAGCTGGCGATCGTGTCCGACGAGTACGGCGGGACCGCGGGCGTGGTCACGCTCGAGGACGTGGTCGAGGAGATCGTGGGCGACATCTCCGACGAGCACGACCGCTACGGGTCCCGGCTGCGGCAGCGTCCCGACGGCAGCTGGATCGTCTCCGGGCTGCTCCGGCCCGACGAGGTGCGCGACGCGACCGGGGTCGCGCTCCCCGAGCACGAGGACTACGACACCGTGGCCGGCCTGCTGGTGCGCGCACTCGGCCGGATCCCCGCGCGCGGTGACCAGGCCGACGTGCCGCTGCCGATCGTGATCCCGGACGATGACGACGAGGAGCCGGTCCAGGAGTTCGCCCGGCTCCGCGTCGTACGCATGGACGGGCTGCGGGTCGACCGGCTGACGATCCGCAAGGTCGACGCCGACGCCATCGCGCATGCCGGAGACCAGGCAGGTGACGTATGAGCACCCAGACCGCCATCCTGGTCGGCGTCCTGCTGCTGGCGACCAACGCGTTCTTCGTCGGCGGCGAGTTCGCGCTGGTGACCGCCCGTCGCACCAAGATCGAGCCGAAGGCAGCCGCCGGCTCACGCATGGCGCGCACCACGCTCCGGGCGATGGACAACGTCTCCCAGGTGATAGCGGCCGTCCAGCTCGGGATCACGCTGGCCTCGCTGGCGCTCGGTGCGATCGCCGAACCGGCGCTGTCGCACGTGATCGAGCCGGCCTTCCACGCCGTCAACGTGCCCGACGGATTGCTGCACCCGGTGTCGTTCGCGCTGGCGCTGGCGATCGTGGTCTACCTGCACGTGGTGCTCGGCGAGATGGTGCCGAAGAACATCGCGCTCGCCGGCCCCGAGCGCGCGGCCCTGGCGCTCGGGCCGCCGCTGATGGCGTTCGTGACCGTCTTCAAGCCGGTGGTGGTCGCGCTCAACGGCACCGCCGACGCCGTCGTACGACTCCTCCGGCTGGAGCCCGCGAGCGCAGTGGCCTCCACGTTCACGCGCGAGGAGGTCGAGGCACTGGTCGACGAGTCCCGCGACGAGGGCCTGCTCGAGGAGGGCGAGTACGAACGCCTCTCCGGCGCGCTCGGCTTCACCTCTCGGCCGGTGTCGTCGGTGCTGCTGCCGATCTCGGACCTGCAGACGGTACGTCGCGGCGCCCGGGTCGGCGACGTCGAGAGGATCTGCGCGACCACCGGCTACTCGCGCTTCCCGGTCACCGCCGACGGCGACGACGACGACGAGCTGGTCGGCTACCTGCACATCAAGGACGTGCTCGAGACCGACCCGCACGGCCGCGCCCGGGTGGTCGAGGACAAGTGGATCCGCTCGTTCGCCAACGTGCGCCCGACCGACACCCTGCAGACCGCGCTCGCGGTGCTCCAGGCCAAGGGGGCCCACATGGCGCGGGTCGTCGACGACGAGGGCACCCTGCTCGGCATCGTCACCCTCGAGGACGTGATCGAGGAGCTGGTCGGCGAGATCCGCGACGCCGCCCACGCCGACGGCCACTGACCGTCCCGCTACCGGGCGCGCAGCACGTGGAAGCCGTTGGTGACCGCGCGCACCCGGGGCAGCACGGTGCCCGGGTCGCTGTCAGCCGCCGCGAACGTGCTCAGGGCGAAGTTGCGGCCTGAGCCCTTCACCGCGATCAGCACGAAGCGCAGCTTCACGCCCTTCGTGGTGGTGGCCCGACCGTAGCTGGCAACGGCTGGACGGCCGTCGACCTTCTGCTTCTGGCTCCGGAGCAGGTCCACGGTGCGGTACGTCGAACCGATCTGCGCCAGCACCCTGGTGTTCGTGCTCGCCGGCGACCCGCCCGTGGTCGGGGTGATCGTGATGACCACGGTCCGGGCCTTGTCCCGGATGCGGGTGACCTTGCCGGACTTCCTGGCCGTCAGGCCGTCGGGCACCAGGATCGAGTACCCGCCGGCCTTGTTGACCACCTTGGCGGTGTCGAGGGTGACCGGCTTGTCGTCGTCCTTCTGCAGGGTCAGCCAGAGCAGCCAGCCCGCGACGATCAGCGCGACGGCGCCGACGATGGCGGGGCCGTTGACGCGTGAACCCATGACGCCCTCCCCCACCACCGCAGCGGCCCGGTCAGGACGCCAGGGTCAGACTGCCACGCGACGGCGGTCCCACGCCGTCGCCACGGCACCCATCCCGAACAGCGCCAACCCGATACCGAGCAGGCCGGACCACACGCCGCCGGTGTTGGGCAGCAGGCCATCGTGGACCTGGGTGGCCGGCCGCGGGTGCGCCGGGTTCGTCGGGTGGTTCGGGGTGCTCGGGGGGCGCACGACCGCCTCGCCGCCGTCGTTGTGCACCAGCGTCTCGGAGTGCCCCAGGATGGCGAGCAGGTTCTGGTCCAGGCCCATCGCCGTCAGCGCGGTCTGCGAGTGACCGACGACGTTGTCGCCGAAGTAGGTCTCCCCCTGGTTGCCGAACAGGCAGAGCAGCGTCGGCGGTGTGGTCGGGTGGGTGCAGTCGACCTCACCACCGGGCACCGGCGGCGGGACCGCGATCGCGAACGCGTCGTTGGGAGCGCCGAGGGCTTGGCCCGCGATGGCGAAGTTCGCCACCTGCGAGGAACGGCTGGTGCTGCCGTCGGAGTCGGAGCGGCCGCTCGAGGAGATCGCGTCGGCGGTCGCGGTGCACGCGTCGCCTTCACGCTGCACGCAGACATTGGCGAGGCCGCTGCGCGCGGAGCCCGTCGTACGACCGGAGTGCTGGTTGCGGTGGGTGACCGAGCGGCTCGACGCGAGGTCGACGGTGGCTCCGCCGTCGCAGGTCTCGCCGGTCGCGTCGCTGCCACCGAGGCAGAGGTTGGCGAGGCCGCTCTGGCTCTTGGAGTCGGACCTGGTGCCGTCGTCGGTCGCGTAGGCGTCGGAGTAGAGCAGGTCGAGGCAGAACGCGCCGTCAGACTGCTCGCACGCGGGGATCTCGGGGGCACCGCCGTGGCTGGACCCAGGCCCGCCGTCGGACTTCGCATGGGCGCCGATGACCTCTTGGCCGCCGACCGCGAGGAGCGTGGAGTCGGCCTCGGACGAGTCGTCGTCGTTGGTCGTGGCCTTGTCGCTGCCGATGCCGACGACGTCCTGGCCGCCGACCTCGACGTGACCGGCCTGCGAGGAGGCATGGTCGGGTGAGCTCGGGTTGGTCGACTCGTAGCCCGGCGAGTCGTCGTCGGAGACGGGCGGGTCGGGCGCGTCCTTCGACGGCACGGTCGCACCGGTGCTCTTCTTGCCGGTCGCGTCATCGACCGACTTCTTGACCTGGTTGACCACGTCGCCGACCGGGTCGGTGCCGTCGGCATGTGCCGCGCCGGCCCCCATCGTCACCAGACCGGTCACCAGCATGGCCGCGAAACCGGCCCTCATCGTGCTTGTGCGCATCATCGACTCGCCTTCCCTCTCTCTCGTTACCAACGAGTACGAGTGGAAAGGGCTACGCCCGGGGCGAGATGTCTGCTTTCAGGCGCCGTGGCCGCGGTTGCCGAGAATGGCTGCGGTCGGCGGGATCAGGGCCGCCACGGCGCTTCAGACCGTGCGGGCACCGACGAGCCGCCGACGTCAGGCCAGCTCGCCCGCGCGGAGGTGCGGGTGGCGAGCTCGTGAGCGTGCCGACGCTCACGCACCGCGGTCGATCAGCCCCCGGACGTACTGCGCCTGCCCGACGTGGCGGGCCGCGTCGTCGAGCACGCTGATCAGGCGCACCCCGAGCGTGACCGGCGGGTCCCAGCGGTCGTCGACCACCCGGTCGAGATCCCTGACCGTGGAGAGGTACGACGCCGCCTGCTCCTGGACGGCGCGGTGGTAGGCCGCGAGCTCGCCGACGTCGGCGAACCGGACCTTGTCGACCTGGTCGGCGTCGTGCGCGTAGCCGGTGTCGCTCGCGGGCAGGTCGAGACCGAGCCGCTCGTCGTACGCACCGGAGGTGAGCACCTGCTCCTCCCCCGTCACGCCCGCGAGGTGGTCGTCCATCACCCGGGTGAGGTGCCAGACCAGCCAGCCCACGGAGTTGGCCTCCGGGTCGGGACGCCAGGCGGCCTGGTCCGTGCCCAGGCCGTCGAGGACGTCGGGCACGGACTGGCCGATCCGGTCGTAGCCATCGAGCAGGAGGTCGTTCGCAGCACCCATGGTGTCGACGCTAGCGCGGCGGTCGGACAGAACCGCCTACTTGCTCGGCTGGGGGACGTTGACGTTGCAGTCCTTGACCTTGGGGTTCAGGCCCACGTAGTTCAGCGGCCCGGCGATGATCGTGACGATGATCGTTCCGACATCCCCACAGTTGTCGTTGCCGCTCTTGAAGTAGTCCCGCTGGTACGCAGCGACGGCTCCGATGACCAGCCAGATCACCACGAGCAGGCCGATCAGGCGGCTGAGACCGCCTCCGCGCCGGCGGCGGCGCAATTCGACGTCGGACATGACCTCACATCCTTTCCCTCCGTGATCCGGAGGTGATCGCGTCAAGGATGCCGCACCGCACCGCGGTCCTCTAGGTCCGAAGGGGTAGGTAGGTGCCGAGGTGACACGACAGATCACCCGGAGGTCGGCGTACGCGATGATGGCGAGGTGGCCGACACAGCGAAGGACGCGTACACCTCCCTGATGCGCGACCGGATCGCTCCCGCGCTCCACGAGGAGGGGTTCCGCGGCTCCGGGCAGGTGTTCACACTGCCGTCCGAGAGCCACTTCGTCCTGCTCGGGTTCCTGCGCCGCCGGGTCAGCGACCGACAGCGCGTGCTGTTCACCGTCAACGTCAGCGCCATCGACCGCGACGCCTGGATGACGGCGACGGCCGAGAAGCCGGCGCTCGGCGAGCGGCCTGACGCGAACACGTTCTACGGCACCTGGGCGGAGCAGTCCCGCATCGGCCGACTGCTCCCCGGCGCCGAGGGCGACAAGTGGTGGGAGGTCACGCCCGCCGCGTCGCTCGACCCGTTGGCTGACGACGTGCTCGGCGCGCTCACGTCGTACGCACTGCCCTGGCTGCGGTCGCACCTCGAGGCACGCTAGCGGGCCGGTCGCCCTGCACGGAGCGACGGCGTGAGGGCCCCACCGGGGACCGAAATGTACGATCTGCGTCGGTGCGAGCGAGTCTCGCCTACTGTCAGGGAGTCAGCAGCTTGGACAAACTTCCACGGGGGCCATCGTGTGTCTCGGACGCACGTTACGCATGGCCACCGTCGGCGCGGTGTTCGTCTTCTGCGTCCTGCTGCTGTCGCCCGTCCCCTTGGGACCTGACTGGATCCGGGACATCGTCGTCGGCAACGTGGTCTACCTGCTACCGGCTGCGGTCTTGCTGCGCGAGGCGCGGAACCGGGAGGAAGGCCGCGCCTGGAGGCTGGTGATCGCGGCCGGCGTGCTGTCGTTCCTGGTCGGCAACGTCATCTTCCTGTACCTGAGCAGTGTCGGCGAAGCCCCCTATCCCTCCTGGGCCGATGTCGGTTACCTGGGCATCTACCCCTGTCTGCTCGCTGGTCTTCTGCTGGCTCTGCGCCAGCACCTGCGTGGCTCCGGTCTGGTCATGCTGCTCGACGGTTTCATCGGCACGGCGGCCGCGGCCGCCGTCGTGGCCACGGCGATCAACCCGCTGGTGGTCAGACTCTGGGACGGCAGCGCGGCAGCGGTCGTCAGCGTGGCCTACCCCGTCTGTGACGGCCTCCTGGTGGCAGCCTCGCTCAGCGCCCTGGGGTTGGTCGGCCGCGGACGGGGTCGCGTCTTCGGACTGTGGGCGATGGGGCTCCTGGTGTTCGCGGTCGCCGACATGGTGTACGCCTACCGCCTCGCGTTCGACACCTACCAGGTGGGCACCTGGCTCGATGCCCTGTGGGCCGTTGGCCTCGCCCTGGTGGCCCTGGGGAGCAGCAGTGCGAAGAGCCCGGGCGACCGCGCCGGGATACCCGGCCTCGCATCTCTGGTCGTGATCAGCTCGGCCGGCCTGGCAGCCACGGTGGTGCTCGCCCTGGCGTCGATCTGGCACGACTCCCTGCTCTCCGTCGTCCTGGCGTTGGTGGCGCTGCTCGGATGTGGCCTGCGTGCGGTGCTCTCGTTCGTGCGGCTACGAGATCTGGCCACGCTGCAGCAGCAGGCCATGAGTGACGAGCTCACCGGCATCGCGAATCGGCGGTCCCTCTACCGGTGCCTGGACGGCTACTTCGGCCCGCCCGCTGAGGCCCAGGGGGCCAGGCAGCGCCACGCTGCGCTGATCTTGATCGACCTGGACCGTTTCAAGGAGGTCAACGACTCGTTCGGTCACGCCATCGGAGACGAGCTGCTGCGTTGCGTGGTCGAGCGGTTCGAAGCCGCCTTGAGCCAGCAGGGGATGCCCCACCTGCTTGCCAGGCTGGGCGGGGACGAGTTCGCCCTGGTGCTGCCGGACTGCTCCGAGGAGCGGATCGCCTCCGGTGTGGCCGCTGCGTTGCAGGAGAGCCTGAAGAGTCCGATGAATCTGGGCGGGATCACCTTGCACGCGAACGCGAGCATGGGTGTGGCGCTTGCGCCCTCGCACGGCACCAGCCGCAGCGACCTGCTCTTCGCAGCCGACTCCGCCATGTACGCCGCCAAGACGGCCGGCGGATCGGTCCAGGTGTACTCGCCCACCACCGGCGGGGACCAGCGCAAGAGGCTGCAGCTGGCGGAGGACCTGTACGCCGCGCTGGAGCGCGACGAGCTGAATGTCGTCTACCAGCCGATCACGACGGTCGACCGGCAGATGGTCGGCGTGGAGGCGCTGGTCCGTTGGGACCATCCCGTCTGGGGACGGCTGGCCCCGCTGGAGTTCCTGGGGGTCGCCGAGCACTACCGGCTGACGCCTGCCGTCGCGAAGCGGGTGCTCGCAGTGGCCCTGCGCGATCTCGCGAGCTGGCGGGCGAGAGGGGCGGCGCTGGGCGTGTCCGTCAACGTCTCGCCCTCCGACGTGCGGGACGAAGGACTCATCGACGCAGTGGCGGCCGCACTGATGGAGACCGGACTGCCGGGCGACGCCCTGACCATCGAGGTCACCGAATCGGCGATCATGCAGGACCCGCAACGTGCGCGTGCGGTGTTCGCCGGCCTGCGCGAGCTGGGCGTTCGGCTCGCGATCGACGACTACGGCACCGGGTACAGCAGCCTGGAGTACCTCTACCGCCTGCCGATCAACGAACTGAAGCTCGACCGCACCTTCATCCAGGACCTGGTGACCGACGGCCGCGCGGCCGCCATCGTGCGATCCACGATCGACCTCACCCATGCCCTCGGCCTTCGGATGGTTGCCGAAGGCGTCGAGGACGAGCCAACTCTGGCCGTGCTTCGCGATCTCGGAACCGACCTGGTGCAGGGTTGGCATGTCGGTCGCCCCGTTCCTGCCGCTGATCTCGAGCAGCACCTCGGGCTCCGTGGCATCGATCTCGGCCACGCAGGTGAGCACGCAGAAGAGGCGAGCCTGGGCTCAGGGTCTGCTTCCTGACGCGCGGTTCTGTCTGGTGGGGCGGGCGGGGCTCGAACCCGCGACCCAGGGATTATGAGTCCCCTGCTCTGACCGACTGAGCTACCGCCCCGCCGGGGAGCCTAGCGAGTGGGCGGGGCGCCGCGGGCTACGACGCCAGGTGCGCTGCCGGTCGGGATGGTGATCGACGTCGGCACCTGGGCGGCCGAGGGATCTTCGGATAAGAGCCGGACCAGGGTCGGCGCGTCAGCGGGGTCGTCCATTCAGGTGACCACGTGCCAACCACCGGGCGACGTGGCAGCAGTTTGCGTGATCCCGGTGAGGCCGTGGTTCTGGTTGCGACGGCGTACGTCGGAGACGCCGACGAGCGCCCAGTCCTCCTCGGCCACGACGAAGGCGTTGGTGCCGGTCAGGTCGGTGTGCACGAGTCGGTGTCCCCGCCTCACGGCCACCGCCTCAAGCGCCGCGATCGTGCTGCGGAACGCACCGCTGCCGTCCCATGAGCGGACGGGATCGTGAGGCTGCGCCACCGGGCCCTTCGCGCGGAACCGTTCCGCCGACCTCGAACACGGGCCCGATCATGGGGCGGCGACCGTCGCGGCTCCCGGTGGCGCGGGCTGCAGCCCCTTGTCGCCGACTACCCGCGGTGCTTGTGCCGCGGCTTCTTGCCGGGACCCGACGAGCTGCCTCCACGGGGCGGGCGGCCGTCGTCAGGCTTCAGGTCGATCAGGATGCCGGAGATCCGGGTCGTCGACAGGGCGGACAGGGTCTGCTGCGACATGTCCGCGGGGAGCTCGACCAGGGAGAAGCCGGGCTTGATGTCGATCCGCCCGAAGTCGCCGCGCCGCAGGCCGCCCTCGTTGGCGAGCGCGCCGACGATCATCCGGGGCTCGACGCGGTGTCGCTTGCCCACCGCGATCCGGTACATGGTCAGGCCGGAGCCGGGCTCACGTCGCTCGCGCGACTCGCGTCGTACGGGCTCGGGGTCGTCGGCCAGGAACAGCGGCGCGCCGTCCTGGGCGAGCACCGCGACCGCGGCCGCGATGTCGGAGGCGGGCACGTCGTGCTCCTGCTCGTAGGCCTCCACGAGCTCCCGGAACAACCCGAGCTGGGAGTCGCCGAGCGCCTGGGTGATCGCCTCGGTGAACTTGGCGACCCGGTTGGCGTTGACGTCGTCCACGCTGGGCTTCGGCATCTCCGTGATCGGCTGCCGGGTGGCTTTCTCGATCGACCGGAGCAGGTACTTCTCGCGCGGGGTCACGAACGAGATCGCGTCACCGCTGCGGCCGGCGCGACCGGTGCGACCGATGCGGTGCACGTAGCCCTCGGCGTCGGTCGGGATGTCGTAGTTGATCACGTGGCTGATCCGCTCGACGTCGAGCCCGCGGGCGGCGACGTCGGTGGCGACCAGGATGTCGAGCTTGCCCTTGCGGAGGGCCTCGATGGTCCGCTCCCGCTGGTTCTGTACGACGTCACCGTTGATCGCGGACGCTGAGAACCCGCGCGCACGCAGCCGCTCGGCCAGGTCCTCGGTCGCCTGCTTGGTGCGGACGAAGACGATCATCCCGTCGAAGTTCTCCACCTCGAGGATCCGGGTGAGCGCGTCGACCTTCTGCTGGTGGGAGACGAACAGGTAGCGCTGCGCGACGTTCGCCGCGGTGCGGGTCTTGTTCTTGACCGTGATCTCGACCGCGTTCGGTGCGTACTTGCTGGCGATCCGGCGGATCTGCGGCGGCATCGTCGCGGAGAACAGCGCGACCTGCTTCTCCGGCGGCGTGGTCCGCAGGATCGTCTCCACGTCCTCGGCGAAGCCCATGTTGAGCATCTCGTCGGCCTCGTCGAGCACGACGTACTGCACCTGCGAGAGGTCGAGCGTGCCCTTCTCCAGGTGGTCCATCACGCGGCCCGGTGTGCCGACCACGACATGCACGCCGCGGCGCAGTGCCGAGAGCTGGACGCCGTAGCCCTGGCCGCCGTAGACCGGCAGCACGTGCAGGCCCTTGACGTGGGTGGCGTACTTCTCGAAGGCCTCCGCGACCTGGAGCGCGAGCTCGCGGGTCGGGGCCAGGACCAGTGCCTGAGGGGTCTTCGCGGAGGTGTCGATCCGGGACAGGATCGGCAGTGCGAACGCCGCGGTCTTGCCGGTGCCGGTCTGCGCCAGACCGACCACGTGCTTGCCCTCGAGGAGGTGCGGGATGGTCTGCGCCTGGATCGGCGACGGGGACTCGTAGCCGACGTCGCGCAGGACCTTCATCACGCGGTCGGAGAGACCGAGCTCGTCGAAGGAGATCGTCTGCTGCTGCTCGTCGTCGGACACCGCCCAAGACTAGTGGCAGCGCGCTGAACGGGCCTCATCCGAAGTCCCTACGATCGTGTGATGGCAGACACCGACCGGGTCGCTCTGCCGGACGGTCCCGTAGCCCTTCTGACCGGGTGGGACGACAACCTCAGGTCGCTGCTGGACTGAGCAGCGGAGGCCGAGGCACCTCCGCCAGCCAGTCGCTGGACGCGCTCCCCCAGTCGGCCAGCTCGGCGGGTGACATCGGGGGCGTCGCGCGCACCCAGGCCTCGTGCCTTGGCAGCCGGGCCAGCCGGAGCGCGTGCGGCAGCGCCTCCCTCAGCTCACGAGCAGGCGCCAGGTCGCTCCAGACCTCGACGAACGCGTCGGCCACCTGCCAGAGCCTCGGGTCGTCGGGAGCGCACTCGAGCTGGGCATGCAGGTGGCCCAACGGGATCAGCAGCACCCCCAGCGGGTCGGTGAGCATGGCGTCGCCGAGGTCGAAGAAGCGCATCACCTCTCCCGGGGTCGCGAACACGTTGCCGCCGTGCAGGTCGTTGTGGTTGAGAGCCATCGGCAGCCCGAGCGCCGAGACGACGTCGACCGACCGCCGGAGCTCGGGCAGCGCTGCGCGGATCGCGGGCACGGCGTCGTCCGCCAGCCGGCGCGGGTCCTCGACGGGAAGCGCGTGGAACGCCTCGGTGCGCTCGACCACCAGCTCCTCGGAGTCCTCGGGACGCATCGTGTGGACCCCCGCGGCCGTCAGCCGGTCGGTGTGCGGCAGCAGCAGCCGCTGGAGCTGCGCCCACTGCCGGACCACCTCGCACCACGAGCCGAGGTCCGTGTGATCGGCGCCGAAGACCTCGCCCTCGTCGGGCATCAGCAACAGGCCGCGCTCGTGGTCGACGGCCCGGAGCCGCACCACCCGGTCGGGCTCGAGCTTCCCGATCTCGTCGACGAGCGCCGCTTCGAACAGGTTGAGCGAGCAGTTCTGCTTGGCCCAGAACAGTCCCTCGGCGGCGTACGCCTTGAGCACGGTCGCCCAGCCGCGCAGCTTGAACTGCTCCAGCCGTACCGGACCGACCTCGGCCTCGACCCACGTGCGCAGCTCGGCCTCGAACTCCGGGCCGGACCAGCGGAGGGTGCTGGACGGTTCGGCCGGCGGCAGCGGAAAGGGCACCTTCCGATGGTCGCCGTGTGCCGCGGCCGCCGCCAGCGGATTAGCCTGAGGTCATGCCCGACTCACCTGCCGCACCCGCCCCGCTCGAGCCGCTCCGCGAGGACTGGGAGCGGATGCTCTGCATCGTCGCGCACCCCGACGACATGGAGTTCGGCGCCGCGTCCGCCGTTGCCCGCTGGACCGGGCAGGGCAAGTGGGTCGGCTACGTCATGGTCACCAGCGGCGAGGCCGGCATCGACGGCATGGAGCCCGAGGAGTGCCGGCGGGTACGCGAGGCGGAGGAGGTCGAGTCGGCACGGATCGTCGGCGTGGACACCGTCGACTTCCTCGAGGAGCCCGACGGCGTGCTCGAGTACGGCGTGCCGCTGCGCAGGACGATCTGCGCCGCCGTACGCCGGCACCGCCCCGACATCGTGGTGACCGGCAACTTCCGCGACACGTGGGGTGGCCAGAACCTCAACCAGGCCGACCACATCGCCACCGGCCGCGCGGTCGTCGACGCGGTCCGCGACGCCGGCAACCGCTGGGTGTTCAACGACCAGCTCACCGGCGACCTCGCGCCCTGGGGAGGCGTCAAGCAGGTCTGGGCGTTCGGCTCCCCCATGGCCGGCCACGGCGTCGACACCACGGACACCTTCGACGCCGGCGTCGAGTCGCTGAAGGCGCACGCGGCGTACATCCAGGGCCTCGGCTGGGAGGACTGGGACGAGCGCGAGTTCCTCGAGGGCATGGCCCGCGCCACCGGCCAGCGGATGGGGGTCGCCTTCGCCGCGCCGTTCGAGGTGTTCCCGATGGGCTGGGGCGACTAGCCCGTCGCGCTGGGCTGCAGGTCCACCACAACCGGATCGCGACCGCTCAGGCCTGGCCAGCCACCAGCTCCGCGACCAGTGCCTCCACCCGGCGCCGGATCTCATCGCGGATCGGACGCACCGCCTCGATCCCCTGTCCGGCCGGGTCATCGAGCGGCCAGTCCTCGTAGCGCGTTCCCGGGAAGAACGGGCAGGCGTCGCCGCAGCCCATCGTGACCACCACGTCCGATGCCCGTACGGCGCCTTCGCCGAGCAGCTTCGGCGACGCGGCGGCGATGTCGATGCCGAGCTCCGCCATCGCGGCGACCGCGACCGGGTTCACCTCGGCGGCCGGCTCGGAGCCGGCCGACAGCACCTCCACCCGGTCACCGGCGAGGTACTGGAGGAAGCCGGCCGCCATCTGCGAGCGACCGGCGTTGTGCACGCACACGAAGAGCACGGTGGGACGTGTCATGTCGCGCGCCTGACGGGGAACAGGAAGCCGACCAGCCCGGCCGCCGCAGCGCCGGCCACCACCTGCACCAGCACGAACCCGGGCACCGACGACGGTGCGATGCCGGCGAAGGTGTCGGAGAACATCCGGGCCACGGTCACCGCAGGGTTGGCGAAGCTGGTCGAGCTCGTGAACCAGTAGGCCGCCGTGATGTAGCCGCCCACCGCGAACGCCACGGACTGGATCCGGTCCTGCCGGAGGGTGCCGAAGACGACGACCACGAGTCCCAGGGTCGCCACGGCCTCACCCAGCCAGAGGTCCGGCCCGGACCTGACGTGCGTGGACCACGACACAGCCGCTCCGCCGTACATCAGGTTCGCGAGCACCGCACCGAGCACACCTCCCACGAGCTGCGCCGCCACCAGCAGTCCCGCCTCGCGGGAGGCGATCTGGCCGCGCAGCCGCTCCACCAGGGTGATCACCGGGTTGAACGATGCCGAGACGGGTTGCAGGGCGAGGATCAGCGCGACCAGGGCTGCCCCGGTCACGAGGCTGTTCTCGAGCAGCTGCAGGCCCGGGCGACCGGGACTCAGACGGGTCGCGGCGATGCCCGATCCGACCACCGCGGCGACCAGGAACGCCGTGCCGACCAGCTCGGCCGTCGACCTGCGCGCGAGGCTCATCCGGCCACTCCACCGAGCAACGCGCTGACATTGCCGAGGGCGGTGGCGTCGACCCGGTAGAACACCCAGACGCCGCGCTTGGTGCGCTCCAGCAGGCCGGCGGCGTGCAGCACCTTGAGGTGGTGGCTGATCGTGGGCTGCGAGAGGTCGAAGGCGTCGCTGAGGTCGCAGACGCAGGCCTCGCCGTCGGCGTGGGAGGCGACCAGCGACAGCAGCCGCAGCCGCACCGGGTCGGCGAGCGCCTTGAGCAGGGTCGAGGCGCCCTCGGCGCTCTCGCGGCTCAGCGGCTCCTTGGTGAGCGGCGAGCAGCAGGCCACCGTCTCGACCGGCGACAGCTCCAGCAGGGACTTGGTCATGCGTCTATATTGACGGATGTCGATGTCCGTGGCAACCTCAGACATAGACCAGCATCGATATCAAGGAGGACCTCATGTCCCGACTTCAGCTCGCCCTCAACGTCGACGACCTCGACACCTCGATCGCCTTCTACAGCAAGCTGTTCGGCACCGAGCCGGCCAAGGTCCGCGACGGCTACGCCAACTTCGCGGTCGCCGAGCCGCCGCTCAAGCTGGTGCTGATCGAGAACCCCGGCAAGGGCGGCAGCGTCAACCACCTCGGCGTGGAGGTCGCCGACGTCGACACGGTCGACGCCGAGCAGACCCGGCTGGCCACCGCCGGACTGGCCTCGGTCGACGAGCGCGACACGGTCTGCTGCTACGCCAAGCAGGACAAGTTCTGGGTGCAGGGCACCCCGAACGGCGAGCAGTGGGAGATCTACACCGTCCTCGCGGACAGCCCGGTCTACGGCGACGACGGCATCACGGCGGCCTGCTGCAGCTAGCAGAAAGGGGGCCTGACCAGCGGTCAGACCCTCGCTTGCTCCCCCGCCTGGACTCGAACCAGGAACCCTCCGGTTAACAGCCGAATGCTCTGCCAATTGAGCTACAGGGGATCGCTTCTCAGCGACGGACACCATAGCAACCCACGAGGTGGCGGGCTAACCCAGTTCGGACCGCGCTTGCGCCAGGGCCCGGTCGGCCAGGTCACGCACGGCGGGGTCGTCGGGATCGACGCCCTCGTCGTACTCCACGAACCAGCCGACGTCGCCGCCGGTGGGTGGCCGGCGGGCGATCACGTTGAGCCCTCTGCGCCCTTGTACGACGGCGCGCCGCTGGAGCACAACCGACGCGGTCACCCGCTCGCGCATCAGCTCCAGCAGCCGACCCGGCTCGGCCAGGGTGAACCGGTGGACCGGACGGGACAGGCCCCACTCCCCCACCTCGGAGAGCTCGAGCACAGCGTCGTCGAGCTGCCAGCTGGCCTGCTCGACCTGCTCCCACGGGATCCGGCTGTGCTGGGCCTCACCGACCACCACGAACGCCGATCGCGTGCCCAGCAACCAGACACCGTCGCTCTCGGCCGCGGCCAGCACCTTCTCGCCGCGGGCCAGCCCGGCGCGGGTCAGGACGTCGCGTGGTGGTTTCGAGACGTTCCTTCGTCGCTCCTCAACCACCGTCACGCTCCGCCGACGGCGAGCTCGCGCAGGTTGCGCCGGTGCTGCTCGAGCGCGACCAGCTCACCGAACATCCGGTTGTACTCGGTGGCGTGCTCGACCGGGTTGGTGCGCTGGAGCTTGGACTTGAGGTCGGCGACCTTGCGTTGGGCGGTCAGCTCCTGCAGCCGATAGGCAAGGACGGCGGTCTCGTCGCCGTCACGGCTCGACTCGATGCGCTCCACGGCCAGACCGGACACCAGGCTGCGCACTCCGTCGTCATCGGCGCCGTCGATGACCCTGTTCAGCCATTGGGCGTCCGCCTTCTCCGGCCCTCCCTGGGCTGCGATGGCCCTCCAGATGGCCCGGTAGGCCGGGTGGGTGAAGTCTGACTCGTCGACATCGCGGGTGGGGTTGATCATCACCTTGGGTTGCTGCAGCACCAGCTTGAGCGTGCCCCGCTCCTCGCGCAGCAGCCGGTCGAGAGCATCCGGCATCGGCGTGCCCTGCGAGGTCGCCCGCGCGGCCGCCTGCACCGGTGCCGGGCTCGCCTTCGCGGCGGCGCGACGCACCTCACGGCGGGCGTCGTCCACCTCGATCCCGAGCATGCCGGCCAGCTCGCGCGCGAACGCGTCGACCTTGGACCGGTCGCGGATCGAGATCACCAGCTTGGCCGCCTCGCGCAGCGCGTCGATGCGACCGTCGGCGCGGTCGAGGTCGTAGCGGTTGACCACGTTGCCGAGCACGAAGCGGTAGAGCGGCACCCGTCGGGCGACCAGCTCGCGGACCGCGGCGTCACCCTTCTGGAGGCGTACGTCGCACGGGTCGAGCCCGTCGGGCTCGATCGCGACGTAGGTCTGGGACACGAACTGCTGGTCACCACCGAAGGCCCGAAGCGCCGCCTTCTGACCGGCCTCGTCGCCGTCGAAGGTGAAGATCACCTCACCGCGGAACTCCTCGTGGTCGTGCAGCAGCCGGCGTACGACGCGCGCGTGGTCGTCACCGAACGCGGTGCCACAGGTCGCGACCGCGGTCATCACCCCGGACAGGTGACAGGCCATCACGTCGGTGTAGCCCTCGACCACGACGCACTGGGAGGACCGCGCGATGTCTCGCCGGGCGAGGTCGATGCCGTAGAGCACCTGGCTCTTCTTGTAGATCGGCGTCTCGGGGGTGTTGAGGTACTTGGCCTCGATCCGGTCGTCGTCGAAGATCCGCCTCGCGCCGAACCCGATCGTGTCGCCGCTGGTGTCGCGGATCGGCCACATCAGCCGGCCCCGGAACCGGTCGTAGTGTCCGCGCCCCAGGCCGATCAGCCCGGACGCGACCAGCTCCTCGTCGCCGAACGAGCGTGCCTTCAGGTGCTTGTAGAGGTCCTCGCCGCCACGCGGGGAGAAGCCGACCCCGAAGGTCGCCGCGGCCTCCTGGTCGAAGCCACGCTGGTCGAGGAACTGCCGGGCGGCGAGCGCCTCGGGCGTGGCCAGCTGGTCGACGTAGTAGGCCGCCGCGACCTTGTGCGCCTCGATCATCCGGGGCCGCTGCGGGCCTCCGCTGGGGCGGGCCGGGCCACCTTCCTCGTAGCGCAGCTGGACGCCGACCTTCTCGGCCAGCCGCTCAACGGTGTCGGTGAAGGTCAGGCCGTCGATCTTCATCAGGAAGGAGATGACGTCGCCGCCTTCCTGGCAGCCGAAACAGTGGTAGAACCCCCTGGCCGGGTTGACGTTGAAGGACGGCGACTTCTCGTCGTGGAACGGGCACAGGCCCTTGTAGGACCCGCCGCCGGCGCTGCGGAGCGTGACGTACTGGGAGACCACCTCGTCGATGCGCGCCTTCTCGCGCACCTCTGCGATGTCCTCCTCGCGGATCCGGCCTGCCACGTCGCGGAGTCTACGGGGGCGCACGGACCTGTCGGCGGTCGCTCGTAACGTCACACCATGAGCAAGGTGACCTACTACACCGCGACCACCGTCGACGGCTTCATCGCCGACCCCGACAACTCGTTGCAGTGGCTGTTCGACGTGCCCCACATCGACGACGACGACGAAGGCGAGTGGGACGCGTTCATCGGCCGCGTCGGCGCGCTCGTCCTCGGCCGTACGACGTACGAGTGGGTCCTCGACCACGAGGACCTGCTGACCCACCCGGAGCGCTGGCACACCATGTACGGCGACCGGCCGAGCTGGGTGTTCAGCCACCACGACCTGCCGCCCCTGCCCGGATCGGACCTCCGGTTCGTGCAGGGAGACGTCAGCGAGCACGCGGCCGAGATCGTTGCCTCGGCCGGCGAGCGCGACGTCTGGGTGATCGGCGGCGGCGAGCTGGTCGGTCAGTTCGACGACGCCGGGCTCCTCGACGAGATCGTGGTCTCGGTGGTGCCGGTCTTCCTCGGCGCCGGCGCACCGCTGCTCCCTCGTCGGCTCGCCTCCGACCGGGTCTCGCTGCGCGAGGTCCGTCAGGTCGGGCAGCGCGTGCGCCTGGACTACGACGTCCGCAGACCGGCCTGACCGTCCCTTCGGGGGTGTCGGGCGCAACCAGCCTCCTGCTTGGGTGGGGGAATGAAGAAACTTCCTCTCCTCATCGCCGCCGGCATCGGCTACGTCTTCGGGACGAAGGCCGGCCGCGAGCGCTACGACCAGATCCGCGACGCGGCCCTGAAGGTGCGCAACGACCCCCGGGTGCAGGAGAAGGCGCAGCAGGCCGCCGACCTGGCCCGCGAGCAGGCGCCGGTGGTCAAGGACAAGGTGACCGAGGGCGCACAGGCCGCGGCCGGCAAGGTGAAGAACGCCACCGGCTCGAGCGACCCGGGCGACCAGCTCAACCCCGACAGCACTCACTTCCAGAAGGACCCCTTCCCGCAGGGCGACCTGCCCTAGGGACGTAGGGACCGCTCTCAGTAGTCCCCGGTCATCTGGTTCTCCAGCGGCTCCCCCGCCGCGAAGCGCTCGAGCTGCTGTCGCACCAGCCGGTAGGCCCGCGGCCACATCGCGCTGCTGGCCCCGCCGACGTGCGGCGAGACGAGGAGTCGCGGCGCCTTCCAGAGCGGGTGGCCGGCCGGCAGCGGCTCCGGCTCCACGACGTCGATCGCCGCAGCGATCCGCTCCGAGGTGAGCTCGGCGAGGAGCGCATCGGTGTCGACCACCCCACCCCGGGCGACGTTGACCAGCAGCGCGTCGTCCTTCATCCGGGCCAGGAAGCCGGCGTCGACGAGCCCTCGGGTCTGGTCGGTCAGGGGCACGACGAGCACCACGACGTCGGCGTCCGGCACCAGGCCGGGCAGGTCGTCGAACCCGTGCACACCGTCACGTGCGCTCCGGGCGACCTTGACCACGTCGACCTCGAACGGCAGCAGCCGACGCTCGATCGCCTCGCCGATGGCGCCGTAGCCGACGATCAGCACCCGCTTGTCGGCCAGCGCGGGCAGCGGCCGCTGGTGCCACTCCTCGCGGTCCTGCTCGCGCACGAACTGCGGGATGCCCCGCAGCGACGCGAGCGTGAGAGCCAGCACCAGCTCGGCGGTGGAGGTGTCGTGGATGCCGCGGCCGTTGCAGAGCAGCACGCCGGCCGGCACGTGCGGGGCGATGTGCTCGACGCCGGCGGTCAGGGTCTGCACGACCTTGAGCCGCGGCATCGCGGCCATCAGCTCGGCCGCCCCGCGCGCGAAGTTGTACGGCGGGACGTAGACCTCGACCTCGTCGATCGACTCCGGGCGCTGCCAGTCGTCCTCGGTCGGGTTCACCGACTCGTAGCGCAGGCCGGCCGGGGCGGGGTCGAGGTGGTCGGCGCCGAAGGGCAGCCAGACGAGCGGTTCCGAGGTCACCGGTCCACCCTAGGAGGCGAGCCCGGTCAGCTCCACGAGCCGGTCGAGGTGGTGGTCGAACAGCTGCCGCGGCTCGGTCAGGGTGTCAGCGCCGTACTGCCCGAAGACCTCGAAGCTCACCGAGCCGAAGAGCGACGTCCAGGCCAGCATGGCTCGCGCCAGCACGCCGTCGGGCACGTCGATCGCCGATCTCCTCGCCGGATCCGGGCGAAGTCGGCGGACAGCTTGCGCGGCACCTTCGTCGGCCTGGCCGGGCTGGGCGACGACGCCGTCGCAGCCAGGCGTCCGCGACGATCGCCGGCCAGCGCGAACACCACCCGGGTGCCGGGCACCGTGGTCTGCTCGGCGGGGGCCCGGTAGTCGGGCACCGGGCTGCCGAAGATCAGCGCGTAGCGGGCCGGCTCGGCGAGCGCCCAGTCCCGGACCGCGTGACCGGCGGCGCGGAACCGGCCGGCGTGGTCACCGACCCGGCGGCGGGCGGACAGCGGCGTCGACGTGGTCGCCGACCTCGTCGTAGGCGTCGACGACGAGCAGGGTGAGGAGGTCGTCGCGGCTCTTCACGTAGCGGTAGACGGCCGACGACACGACGCCGAGGTCGCGCGCGATCGAGCCGCAGTGACAGGTCGAAGCGGCGCCGACGCTCGGCAAGCTGCTCGCGACCGAGCCGGAGGATGTCGTCGAGCGTCTGCTCGCGGGCACGCTGGCGGGGTGTGGGCATGTGCTCATGGTCGACAGAATCGAGACCGCTGTCAACATTTGTGAGCGCTGCTCATTTTAGAGAGCAGTGCTCTTGCTTTTGTGAAGGAATCGGGTGCACGCTGGATCGTCGTGCCCGACCACCGGGCAGCTCTCGACTCCCAGGAGGACCAGATGTCCGATCTCCAGATCGTCACCGGTGCCGGCCCCGTCGGCTGGACCGTCGCCGAGCAGCTCGCCGCCGCCGGCCACCGGGTGCGGGTGCTCACCCGCTCCGGATCCGGCCCGGAGCACCCGCTCGGTCGAGCGGCGGGCCGTCGACGTCTCGCAGCCGGGCGCCGCTCGCAGAGGCGGTGGCCGGGCGCCACGGCGGTCTTCCACTGCGTGCACGGGAGCGGCGTACTCCGAGAAGGTCTGGCGCCGCGAGCTGCCCGGCCGCCGAGCAGGCCGTGCTGCGCGCAGCCGGCGAGGCGGGTGCCGTCGTGGTGTTCCCCGAGAGCCTGTACTCCTACACGCGACCCGACCGAGCCGATGGACGAGGACAACCCGCGCGACTGGGACCACGGCAAGGGTGCCGTGCGACGGGACCTGCTGGGCGCGCGCGCCGACTCCCCCACCGACACGGTCAGTGTGGTCGTCCTCCGACTTCGTCGGGCCTCGGCTGCTGGCCAACGGCTACCTGGGCGAGCGGGTCGTCTCCAAGGTGCTCGACGGCGGCACGATCCGGGTGCTCGGGTCGCTGGACCAGCCGCACTCGTGGACCTACCTCCCCGACCTGGCGGCCGCGATGGTCCGCGGCTCCGAGCGGCGCGACGTGTGGAACTCCGTCCTCCACGCGCCGACAGCGCCGCCGCGCACCCAGCGCCAGATGGTCGAGGCGCTCGCCCGGGCGGCGGGCGCGGCCCACGCCGAAGCTGGGCACGATCCCGGGCTGGCTGCTGCGCGCGATCGGCGTCGTGCACCCGGCGACGCGGGAGCTGGCGGTGATGGCGCTACCAGCTCGCCGCAGCCGTTCGTGATGGAGTCCGCGAAGAGCCAGGCACTGCTCGACCTGCGACCGACACCCCTCGAGGAGCAGGCCGAGCGCACGATCGCCTGGTGGCCCCCCGCTAGCGCGTCAGCCGGGCGTGCCAGGCCACCGCGGAGACGTCGGTCAGCGAGGAGATCTGGTCGAGCAGGACCCGGGTGCGGGCGGCCTGGTCCGTCGCCGCCGCGTGGTCCAGCCGGAACGCCGGGTCGAGCAGGTCGGGGCCGCCGGAGGCGAGCGCCTCGAACAGCTCGTGCACCAGCACCCGCTGCCGCTCCATCACCTGGTGGTGTCCGGGTGCCTCCATCACGAACCGCGCGGCGACGCCCTTGAGCACCCCGATCTCGACCGCCGTCTCCGGCGGGACGACCAGGTCGGCGTCGTGGCGCACCAGCGGCCCGGCCCCGTGGACCGCGCGGGTGGCGTGCTGGACGCTGCCGCAGAAGATGCCGATCACGTCGGAGGTCAGGTTCTTCAGGGCCGCTGACGCCGCCCGGCTCCCGTCGTACGGCGCCGTCGGCCAGGCCTCGATCGCCGACAGCCGGTGGTAGGCCGCATCGAGCTCCTCGTCGTCGGAGTCCGGCAGGTACCAACCGCGGACCGTCGTCCAGACGTCGTGCCGCAGGCCCTCGTCGGCCAGAGCGGTGAGGTCGACCAGGCCAGCGACCACACCGTCCTCGATGTCGTGCACCGAGTAGGCGACGTCGTCGGCCAGGTCCATCACCTGCGCCTCCACGCACAGGCGGGGACCCTCGACGCCCTCGCGCAGCCAGCCGAACACCGGCGCCTCGTCGGCGTACACGCCGAACTTGGCCGGGTCGGGTCCGGCACCGCGTCTCCACGGGTACTTGGTGCACGCATCGAGCGTGGCCCGGGTCAGGTTCAGCCCGATCGAGCGACCGTCGGCGTCGGTGGACTTGGCCTCCAGCCGGGTCAGGATCCGCAGCGTCTGCGCGTTGCCCTCGAAACCGCCACAGTCGGCAGCCAGGCCGTCGAGCACACGCTCGCCGTTGTGGCCGAACGGCGGATGCCCGAGGTCGTGGGCCAGCGCCGCTGTCTCCGCCAGGTCGGGGTGGCAGCCGAGCACGTGCGCGACGTCGCGCGCCACCTGCGCCACCTCGAGGCTGTGGGTCAGCCGGTTGCGGACGAAGTCGTCCGTGGCCGGCCCGACCACCTGGGTCTTCGCGGCCAACCGGCGCAGCGCGGCTGAGTGGACGACGCGAGCGCGGTCGCGCTCGAACGGGGTGCGCTCCGGGGCCGGCACCCGCTTGGCGGGCTCGTCCACCCAGCGCGCCCGGGAGGCGGCGTCGTAGAGGTCGTCCCAGGTGGCCATCGCAGTCCGAGGCTACTGCCGCCCGGACGCGAGCGTGGTCGAGCGCGGCATGGAGGCCTCGGTGGCGCGGGTGCCGGAGCACCGCGAGCAGCCGGCTGCCGGCTCCCGTCGGGCACGATCCGGCAGCCGATCAGCAGCGAGCCGAACACCGACCCGGCCGTGGCGAGGTCACAGCCAGCCGTTGCCGTCGGCGACGAGCACCGCCTCGGCACGGTTGCCCGCGTTGGTCTTGCCGATCGCGGCCGAGAGGTGGTTGCGCACCGTGCCCTCGGAGAGGAACAGCTTCTTCGCGATCGCGTTGACCGACGAGCCGTCGCGCGCGGCACGGAGCACGTCGGTCTCCCGGCCGGTCAGCGGCGACTCCCCCGCCAGCAGGCTGTCGGTGGCCAGCGCCGGGTCGACCACCCGCAGTCCCTGGTGGATCCGGCGCACCGCGTCGGCGAGCTGGCCGGACGGCGTGTCCTTCACCACGAACCCGCTGGCCCCAGCCTGCAGCGCCCGCCGCAGATAGCCCGGCCGGCCGAACGTGGTCACGATCAGCACCTTCGTCTCCGGCACCGCCGCCCGCACCTCCGCGGTCGCGGAGATCCCGTCGAGCCCGGGCATCTCCACGTCGAGCAGGGCGACATCGGGACGGTGCTCGAGGACAGCGGGCAGGACCGCGTCGCCGGAGCCGACCTCCACCACCACGCGCAGGTCGGGCTCGAGGTTGAGCAGCGCCGTGAGCGCGCCGCGGACCAGCGCCTGGTCGTCGGCGAGCAGCAGCCGGATGGTCATGGCACGAGCACCTGGAGCGCGTAGCCCGACGGCTCGACCGCGCGCGTGACCACGGTGCCGCCGAGGGCCGCGGCGCGCTCGCGCAGCCCGAGCAGCCCGCTGCCGCCGATCGGCTCGGCCTTGGGGCCGCGGCCGTCGTCGAGCACCTCCGCCGCCTCGGGCGTGAGCCGCACGGTGCAGCGCTGCGCCCCGCTGTGCCGGATCACGTTGGTGACGCCCTCGCGCACCGTCCACGCGAACAGCTCGCGCTTCTCGCTCGGCACCTCGTCGGTGGAGTTCGGCAGGTCGGCGTCGATCTCCGCCGCGGCGAGCGCCGTGCGGGCACGGGCGAGCTCGCCCGGAAGGGTCAGCTCGCGGTAGCCCTCCACCGCGCGTCGTACGTCGGAGAGCGCGTCGCGCGAGAGCCGCTCCAGGTCGGCCACCTCGGCCCGCGCGCGGGCCGGGTCGACGTCGAGCAGCCGCTGGGCGAGCTCCGCCTTGACGGTGATCACGGTCAGCGAGTGTCCGAGGATGTCGTGCAGGTCGCGGGCGAAGCGGTTGCGCTCGTCGGAGATCGCGAGCCGTCGGTTCTCGTCGTTGGCGACCAGGAGCTGGGCGTTGCGCATCAGCATCTGCTGGATGCCCCAGACCGCGACGGTCGCAGCCAGCATGCTCAGCAGCAGGCCGGGATCGTGGTCCCAGCCCGAGACCACGAAGCCGGACAGGTAGAACAGGCCGGCCATCACCAGCGCGGCCGGGATCGCCCACGGGTTGGGCAGCGTCATCGCGCAGACCACGCACAGGTAGACAGCCGTCGCGGTGCCCGGCTGGCCGATGCTGACCATCACCACGAGGGCCAGCGCGGCCAGGATCGCGATGTTGGCGAGCGAGCGGCCGACCGGCTGGCACGGCGAGCCGTTGCGCATCTCGATCCGGCGGCGCGCGAACACCAGGATGTACGCCGCCGTGAACGCGAGCGTGCCCACCATCCCGACCCAGCCGGAGACGCTGCCGCGCTGGTCCCAGCCGGCCGCGAGCGGCTGGATCAGGAACAGCGTCCAGATCGAGATGAAGAACATGCCCCAGCGGCCGGGGCGACCGCTGTCGTCACCCCAGCCGCTCTGGTGGCTCGTCACCGGCTGGCTCATCGTGCTCACGCTAGACCGACCGGGTCAGACCCGTGCGGTGTCCTTGCTCATCCGCCACGCGGCGCCGGCCACGAACACCAGGAACCAGCCGACCGCGTTGACCAGGGCGTACCAGGGCAGCTCGTGGGTGAGCGGCGAGCGGGCCACCTCGGCAACGCCGTACATCGGCGTGAAGACCGCGACGTGCCAGACCGTCGAGCCCTCGGTGAGCGGGATGAACACGCCGCCCAGGAAGGACATCAGAGCCAGGCCGGGGCCGAGGATCTGCATCGCGTTCTCGCCGGGCACCACGTAGCCGACGAAGACGCCGAGGGCGGCGAACGTCAGGGTGCAGACCAGCGTGACCAGCGCACACGCGACCCACAGGTGGATCGGCATGTCCGGCCTGCCCTGGACGATGCCGGCGAGGTTGACCACGGTGATCGCGATTGCGCCCATCACGAGCGCGACCAGCGCCTTGATCATGATGTAGGCGACCGGGTTGAGCGGGGTCAGCCGGAGCTGCCGGGACCAGCCCAGCGAACGCTCGAGCGCCACCATCGCGCCACCGGCCGCGGCCGTGAGCGCGGCGCCGTACAACGCCATCGAGACCATGATGTAGGCCGAGACGTTGCCGCTGCCGACGCGCTCGTCGGTGCCGCCGCTGCCGCCGAACGCGAAGAACATCGCGGCCGGGAACACCAGCGTGAAGATGATCGTGCGCCGGTTGCGCAGCATCCGCTTGAGCTCGATCCGCAGCACGGTCGTGTTGAAGCCGCCCATCGGCGGCACCCGGCGGGTGGTCGGGTCGATCGGGGTGCCGGTCGCGGCGCTCATGCCGCGTCTCCCTCGTCGTCGTCGGGGCGTCCGGTCAGGCTGAGGAACGCCTCCTCCAGCCCCCGGGCGATGATCTCGAGGTCGCGGGCGTCGGTCTTCGTGAGCAGGTAGCGGGCCACGGCGTCGCTGTCCTTGGCATGCACGTGGACCTGGTCCCCGCGCACCTCGACGCTGTCCACTCCCCCCAAGGCGGACAGGGCCGAGGTGTCGGCGTCGTGCAGCGTTGCCCTCACGGTGCGACCGGCCGCCAGCGCCTTGATCTCGCTGCCGCTGCCGTCGGCCACGATCCGGCCGTTGCTGACCAGGATGATCCGGTCGGCGTACTGGTCGGCCTCCTCGAGGTAGTGCGTCGCGAACAGCACCGTGCGGCCCTGCTCGGCGTCACGCCGGATCGCGCTCCAGAACGCGCGCCGACCCTCGACGTCCATGCCGGTGGTCGGCTCGTCCAGCAGCAGCAGAGCCGGGTCCGAGAGCAGCGCCATCGCGAACCGCAGCCGCTGCTGCTCGCCGCCCGAGCACTTCGCGACCTTGCGGTCCGCGATCGCGGCGATCCCGGCGCTGGCCAGCACCTCGTCGACCGGCTTGGTGTCGGCGAACAGGCTGGCGGTGTACTCCACCGTCTCGCGCACCGACAGGTCCTTGAGCAGGCCGCCGGTCTGCATCACGGCGGCCACCAGCCCGCGGGAGATCGCCTGCCGCGGCTGCATGCCGAACACCTCGACCTCGCCCTGCGTGGGCTTCGAGAGCCCGAGGACCATGTCGATGGTGGTGGTCTTGCCGGCCCCGTTGGGCCCGAGGAAGGCCACGATCTCGCCCTGCTCGAGCTCGAGATCGATCCCGCGGACCGCGCGGACCGACCCGAAGACCTTGGTCACTCCGCCGAGGCGTACGGCGGGCAGCGCAACCCCCGTGGACGACCCCGAGGCCTGGTGCGTCTGAACTGTCATGTGCACAGCGTGCTGCCTCCGGCCGCGCACCGCCTCCCCCGCGGCTCACGATCCCTGGGTGACAAATGTCAGCGAGTCCGTAGCCCGGATGCTGGGCCGATCCGCTCAGTCGATCCGTTGGGCCAGCGAGACGATGATGCCCTCCGGGCCCCGGACGTAGGCCATCCGCCAGAAGTTCTCGTACTCCCCGACGCCCCCGACCAGCCCGAAGCCGTCCGCCGCCACGCGATCGAGGACCGCGTGCAGGTCCGTGACCTCGAAAGCCACGTTGCGCAGCCCCAGCTCGTTGGCGGGAGCGGCCGGCGAACCCGGCAGGTGGTCAGGCCGGTCGAAGCTGGAGAGCTCCAGCCGGGTGCCTCCGTCGGGTGGCTGGAGCATCACGATCTCGGTGCGCGAGCCGGGTATGCCGATCACCGTGTCGAGGAACTCGCCCTCGACGAACATCCTGTTCTCCACCTCCAGGCCCAGCGCCACGAAGAACGCCGTCACCGCGTCGAGGTCGGCGACGGTGATGCCGATGTGGTCGAAGCGTCGTACCTCTGTCATGTCAGTGGATCGTAGGGCGGTGGACGAGCTCCTGGGGGCAACCGTCGAGGGTCACCTGCTCGATCAGTCCGAGGTCGAAGTCAGCGGCACCGCCGAAGACCGGATCTCAGGCACGGAAGCTCGCGCGGTACTGCGTCGGCGTACGACCCGTCAGGTCGAGGAACGCGGCGTTGAACGCCGACAGGGAGGTGTACCCGACGGCGTGCGCGATCGTGGTCACGGACTGCTGGCTCGCGGCGAGCTCCTCGACCGCACGGAGCACCCGCATCCGGCGGAGCACCGCGCGCCAGGTCATACCGCACTCTTCCTCGAAGCGCCGGGCCAGCGACCGTGGCGCCAGCCCGACGTCGCCGGCGACGTCCTCGAACCGGACGTCCTCACCCAGCGCGTCACCGGTCAGGGCCAGTGCCCGACGCAGCTCCGGCGACTGACCGGCGGGGACCGTGACCGGGCTGGGGTGCTCTGCCAGCCTCCACGTCGCCGCCGCCAGCGCACCGAACATGGTGCGTGCGTAGGGCGGGAGCGGCTCCTCGGCGTCCGGCCAGGCGACACACTCCGACACCAGGACCCGCGCGAGCGGGCTGAGGTCGAACACGGTCAGCGGCGCCGGAGGCTGCGGAGCGAAGTCGGGGTCGAACAGCACCGACGAGGTCGTCACCGGCTGCGGGATCGCCACCTGGATCGGCTGCCCGGCTGCGATCAGTGCCGCCCGCGCCGGGGGCAGCACCCAGCACCTGCCGTGGGCCTCCAGCCGCAGCGCGCCCTGCGCGGCGCACAGCAGGTAGTGCCGGTCGACTCTCAGCTCCGAGGGTGGGGCGGCCGCGAACTCCCGGGCGAACGCGAACGCCTCACGTCTCACGGACTGCCTCGCACCCGCTGAGCGTAGACCGGGCTGGCGGTCAGACCGTCTCGAGCAGATCGGCGCGGAACCGACGGCTCACCGGTGGCGCTGTCATCAACGGCCGGAGCACCTCACCTGAGCGGGCGAACGCGTCCGACGAGAGGTAGGCCGCGAACAAGGTCTCGTCGGCCCACTCGTGGATGACGGCGACGGCCTCCGCGTCGTCGTGCGCGAGGTAGACCCGGAAGTCGAGGTTGCCGGGCATGGCGCGGATCTCGTCGCGCTCGCCTTCGAGCTGGGCGAGGGCGGCGGCCCGATCGGCTGGTGCGGTGCGGAGATCGAGGACGGCGATGAGCATGGTTTCTCCTGACAGTCGAGACGACGAGGTGCGTGGGATCTCGATCGTGCCGGGCCGTCCGGTTCCCGGCTCCCGTCAGACGGACAGGCTCGCGCTCCCAACGGACAAGTCCGCGCGTCGTGCGGGTCTACGGCTGGGAGAATTTCCACTGGCCGTCGTCCTTCCGCAGGCCCGTCGTGAGCCGGAGCCGGCGTGCCCGCAGTCATCGGTCTTGCTGCCCGGGCACGCACCAGAGCACACTCGTGCCTTGTGACCGGCTTGCCGTCAGGGACGGTGACACTGCTGTTCTCCGACATGGAGGCATCGACGTTGCTGCTGTCCCGGCTCGGTGACCGGTACGTCGACGCACTGGACGCCCACCGCCGTCTGCTGCGGGAGGCGTGGGGCCGGTGGCACGGCCGGGAGCTCGGCACCGAGGGCGACAGCTTCTTCGTCGTGTTCGAGTCGGCGACGGATGCCGTTCAGGCCGCCGTGCAGGCGCAGCGGGGACTCGCTGCCCATGCGTGGCCAGACGGGCTGCCGATGCGGGTCCGGATGGGTGTGCACACCGGTTCCCCGGCAACGCACGACGGCGGCTACGTCGGCATGGACGTGCACCGGGCCGCCCGCATCGCCTCGGCAGCACACGGCGGGCAGATCGTGGTGTCCGAGGCGACCGCCGTGCTCGTCGACCGGGGTGCCGTCGACGGAGTGCGCCTGGTGGACCTCGGGTCGCACAAGCTGAAGGACCTGCCGGCGCCCGAGCACCTGTTCCAGCTCACGGGTGATGGCCTCGCACGCGACTTCCCCCCGCTGCGGAGTCTCGGCGCAGCCACCGGGTTGCCGGTGCCACCCACCCCGTTGGTCGGTCGTGAGGGTGAGCTGGCCGAGCTGGAGGCCCTGATGCAGGCTCCCGGCGTACGTCTGGTGACGTTGACCGGCACCGGTGGGACCGGCAAGACCCGACTGGCGATCGAGCTCGCCCAACGGTTGACCACGGCCCATCCCGACGGGGTCTACTTCGTGCCGCTGGCAGCAGCCACCACGGCCGAGGTGATGTGGACGTCGATCGCCACGACTCTCGACGTGCCGGCCGCCGACCGGATGCCGCCGCGGCTGTTCGAGCACCTGGCCCACCGCAGCGCGGTGCTCGTGCTCGACAACCTCGAGCAGCTGCCGGGTGCGGACGCCGTGGTCTCCGAGCTGCTCACCCGATGCCCGCAGCTGGTCGCGGTGGCCACGTCGCGCCGACCGCTCCACGTCGCTGCCGAGCACGAGCACGCCGTACCTCCCCTGGACCTCCCGCTCACGGCCGACGTGGACGGGGCCGGGCACTCCGCCGCCGTGCAGCTGTTCGTCCAGCACGCGCGCAAGGTCAACTCACGGTTCGCGCTCACCGCCGCCAACGCCGCAGACGTGTCGGCCGTGTGCCGCCGGCTGGACGGTCTGCCGCTGGCGATCGAGCTGGCCGCCGCCCGGACCCGGCTGCTCTCCCCGAAGGCGCTCCTGGCGCACCTCGGGGACCTGCTGGACCTCAGCGACAAGGCCGTCGACCGACCCACGCGCCAGCAGACGTTGAGGAACACGCTCGCCTGGTCCTACGACCTGCTGACCCCGCAGCTGCAGGAGTCGTTCCGCCGTCTCGGCGTCTTCTCCGGAGGCGCCGACCTCGACGCCGTCACGGAGCTGGTCGTCTCGTCGGACCCGCTGTCGGTGGTGTCCGACCTGATGGAGGCCAGTCTCGTCACGGTCGCCGAGTCCATGGACGACGAGCCCCGCATCGGGATGCTCGAGACCGTCAACGCGTTCGCCGTCGAGCAGCTGCGGGTCCACGGTGAGCTCGACCCGGCGCGAGACGCTCACGCCCGCTACTACCTGGGTCTCGCCGAACAGCTGGGGCCTCTGGTCGGGGACAACCAGCACACGCGGGCTCGTGCCCGCCTGGAGACCGAGCACGACAACATGCGGGACGCGCTGGAGTGGGCCTTCGACCCTCCCGCGGACGGCATCGATCCCGGGGAGCGCGTCGTCCTCGGACTGCGCCTGTGCAAGGCGCTCGGCCTGTGGTGGCACGTCAGCGGGTACTTCGTCGAGCGCCGGCGCTGGCTGGAGCTGGGGTTGTCCCGCGCCGGTGGTCAGGACCGACCCGGCGTGGCCCGGTGCCTGACCCTGTTGTCGGCCACCCTTCGGGTCGCCGGCATGCTGGACCGCGCCGAGCTCCAGGCCACTGCCAGCGTCGACATGTGGCGACGCATGGGCGACAACAGCAGTCTTGCCCTGGCGCTCACCGAGCTCGCCGACGTCGAGGCGGAGCGCGGGGACCTCGCGGCCGCCCGGTCCTTCTTCGCCGAGGCGGTGGGCGTGGCCCGGGGGGCCGGCGACCGCAGTCAGCTCCGGGTGGTGCTGGGCGAGTTCGCGATCCACGAGGCGACGGAGGGCCGGCTTGAACGGTCGTTGGAGCTGGACACGGAGGCTCTGGCCATCTCCCGTGAGCTCGAGGACCCGATCGGGGCGATGACCTCCGAGCACAACATGGCGGTCACCCTCCGGGAGCTCGGCCGGGTCGACGAGGCACTCGAGCAGATGCGGAGCCTCGTGCCGCACAGCCTGGAGATCGCCGGCCCGGCGGCGTTGGCGGCGCTGGCGGAGGACTACGCCGCGATCCTCGCCGAGGTGGGCGACCACGCGTCGGCCGTCCGGCTCGTCGGCGCCGCCGACGGCCTGCGGGAGCGTGTCGGCTACCCGCGGCACCACCTGCAGGCCGCGGAGATCGCCGGGCCGATGGCCCGGGCCCGCGAGGGTCTGTCCGAGCAGGCGTGGCAGGAGGCGTACGACGCCGGTGCCACGTCGACGATCGAAACCGCGTTGCGCGAGGTCAGCGAACAGGCAGAGTAGGAACCGACGAAAGGGAGTCACCGATGGAGTACGCCCCCGACCAGGTGATCAGCTTCACCCTCGACCCGACCGGTGCGGTCGTCGAGTTCGAGAGCACCGACCACTCGCCCGATCATCCGGACTCGTGGATCCTGCCGCTGATCGGGTGGGCGGTCGTCAGCCAGCCGGCCGCTCCGGGGGGTGGCGCGCGCACGAGTCTCGAGCCCGTCGTCCTCCAGGACGAGCAGTTCGCCGTGACGGTGAACAGCATCCTCACGACGCTGGAGGCGACGTTCCGCGCGAGGATCCATCACGAGACCTGAGGTCAGCGCGTCGGGTGACCCGCGTCCGCGAGGGCGGACTTCACGTCCGCGATCCGGAGCGTGCCGAAGTGGAACACGGTGGCAGCGAGGACAGCGTCGGCACCGGCGTCGACCGCGGGCGGGAAGTGCTCGACGGCCCCCGCTCCCCCACTCGCGATCACCGGGATCGTGACCTCGGCGCGGACCAGCCGGATCAGCTCGAGGTCGAAGCCGTCGGTGGTGCCGTCGGCGTCCATCGCGTTGAGCAGGATCTCGCCGGCACCGAGGTCGGTCGCCCGACGAGCCCACTCGACGGCGTCCAGGCCGGCGCTCTTGCGCCCACCGTGGGTGGTCACCTCGAAGCCCGAGTCGGTGTCGCCGCCGCGGCGGGCGTCGAGCGAGAGCACCAGCACCTGGTTGCCGAACCGGTCGGCGATCTCCGCGACCAGCTCCGGCCGGTGGATGGCGGCGGTGTTGACCGCGATCTTGTCGGCGCCGGCCCGGAGCAGCGTGTCGACGTCGTCCACCGAGGAGATGCCGCCACCGACGGTCAGCGGGATGAACACCTGCTCCGCGGTGCGCGACACGATGTCCAGCGTCGTCGCGCGACCCTCGTGCGAGGCGGAGATGTCGAGGAACGTCAGCTCGTCGGCGCCCTCGGCGTCGTACAGCCGGGCCAGCTCGACCGGGTCGCCGGCGTCACGGAGCTCGCGGAAGTTCACGCCCTTGACCACGCGTCCGGCGTCGACGTCCAGGCACGGGATCACACGCACGGCGAGGCTCATCCGCGGTCCGGCCACGTCAGCGCCAGCGCGTCCTCGAGCGTGAAGCGGCCCTCGTAGAGCGCCGTACCGATGATCGCGCCCTCGACGCCGTCGCCCACGAGCTCGGTCAGTGCGGAGAGGTCGGCGAGCTCGGTGATCCCGCCGGACGCCACGACCGGGGCGTCGGTGGCGGCACAGACGTCGCGCAGGAGCTGGAGGTTCGGCCCCTGGAGCATGCCGTCCTTGTTGACGTCGGTGACCACGTAGCGCGCGCAGCCCTCGCCGTCGAGCCGGGCGAGCACGTCGTAGAGGTCGCCGCCGTCACGAGTCCAGCCGCGGGCGGCCAGGGTGCGGCCCCGGACGTCGAGCCCGATCGCGATCCGGTCGCCGTGCTCGGCGATCGCGGCCGCGCACCACTCCGGCTGCTCGAGCGCGGCGGTGCCGATGTTGACCCGGCGACAGCCGGTGGCCAGCGCCGCGGTCAGCGACTCGTCGTCGCGGATCCCGCCGCTCATCTCGACCCGGATGTCGAGCGCGCCGACGATCCTGGCCTGGAGCTCGCGGTTGTCGCCCCGCCCGAACGCCGCGTCGAGGTCGACCAGGTGCAGCCACTCCGCACCGGCCTGCTGCCACCGCAGGGCCGCCTCCACCGGGTCACCGAAGTGCTTCTCCGAGCCGGCCACGCCCTGCACGAGCTGGACGGCGTGGCCGTCGGCGATGTCGACGGCGGGGAGGAGTTCGAGGTGGGGCATGAGGTCCTTTCAGGCCGTGAACGCGACGAGCAGCGGGAGCAGCAGCAGGGTGACGGCGAGCGCGGCCAACCGGGCCGGCCAGTCGTCGCGGAAGATCCAGACCAGCACCTGCACGAGCACCAGCGCCGAGACCAGCAGCCGGATCCGGGTGCGACGGCGCTCGGCCAGGATGCCGGTCGGGCGACCACCAGGCCGTCGGGGCAGCCAGCCGGTCAGCGCCCGCTTGCGCGACCGGGTGCGCTCGGCACGTTCCTGTGCGGCGGCACGGGCGGCCTGCCGGGCCGCGGCCTCACGCTCCCGCTCGGCGCGACGGACGGCACGCTCCTTGCTCATTCGGGGTCCCCGGCCGAGCCCGAGCGAAGCGAGTGGTCGGTGGGGGTGTTCACAGCGACTCCACCCAGTTGCGGAGCAGGCGGGCACCGGCGTCGCCGGACTTCTCCGGGTGGAACTGGGTCGCGCAGAGCGGCCCGTTCTCGACGGCCGCGACGAACCGGTCGCCCCCGTGCTCGGTCCAGTGCACGCGCGGCGCCCGGGTGCGGTCGTTGGTGACCAGGGTCCAGTCGCGCACGCCGTACGAGTGCACGAAGTAGAAGCGCTCCTGCTCGACCCCGGCGAACAGCGTGCTGCCCTCGGCGACGTCGACGGTGTTCCACCCCATGTGAGGTACGACGGGCGCGCGCAACCGTTCGACCGTGCCCGGCCACTCGCCGCAGCCCTCGGTGGTGACGCCGTGCTCGACGCCCGTCTCGAAGAGCACCTGCATGCCCACGCAGATCCCGAGCACCGGGCGTCCGCCCGCCAGCCGACGGCCGATGATCTCGCCGCCGTGCACCGCCTGGAGCCCGTCCATGCACGCCCGGTAGGCGCCCACGCCCGGGACCACGAGCCCGTGGCACTCCGTCGCGGCTGCGCGGTCGGCCGACAACGTGACGTCGGCACCCGCGCGTTCGAGGGCCCGGACGGCAGAGCGGACGTTGCCCGACCCGTAGTCGAGGACGGTGACGGAGATCAGAGTGAGCCCTTGGTGGACGGCACGCCGGTCTCGCGCGGGTCGATCGCGACCGCGTCGCGCAGCGCCCGGGCGAAGGCCTTGAACTGCGCCTCGACCAGGTGGTGCGGGTCGCGCGAGGACAGCACCCGCACGTGCAGCGCGATCTGCGCGTGGTGCGCGACCGTCTCGAAGACGTGGCGGGTCAGCGATCCGAGGTACTGGTCACCGATCAGCACGAACTCCTGGCCCTCGGGCTCGCCGGTGTGCACGCAGTAGGGCCGGCCGGAGACGTCGACGGCGCACTGCACCAGCGCCTCGTCGAGCGGCACCAGGGAGTCGCCGAACCTACGGATGCCGGCCTTGTCGCCGAGTGCCTCGCGCAGCGCCT
Source organism: uncultured Actinomycetota bacterium (assembly GCA_963815585.1). GTDB lineage: Bacteria > Actinomycetota > Actinomycetes > Propionibacteriales > Nocardioidaceae > Marmoricola. The sequence goes on from CAWFHJ010000006.1 coordinate 161,047, forward strand.
CGCCGAGCACGATCGCGGTGTCCTCGACGGTGTGGTGCGCGTCGATGTGGGTGTCGCCCTCGGTCTGCACGGTCAGGTCGATCAGCGCGTGTCGGCCGAACGCGGTCAGCATGTGGTCGTAGAAACCCACGCCGGTGGAGACGTCGGTGCGTCCGGCGCCGTCGAGGTCGACCTCGACCAGCACCTTCGACTCCTTGGTCTGGCGCTCGATCCGTGCGGTGCGGTGCGTCATCGGTCTACCTCCTCCAGTGCGGCGTGGAACGCTGCCATCTCCTGCTCGGTGCCGATCGAGACCCGAAGCCAGCCCTCGGGTCCAGTCTCCCGGATCAGGACACCCCGGTCGAGCAGGCCCTGCCAGACGAGATGGCGGTCGGCGAATCGCCCGAACAGTACGAAGTTGGCGTCGGACTCGGCCACCGCGTAGCCCCCCTCACGGAGCGCGTCCACCGTGCGGTCGCGCTCCTTGCGCAGCACGTCGACGTTCGCGAGGAGAGCATCGGCGTGCCGGAGCGCGGCGCTTGCGGTGGCCTGGGTGACGGCGGAGAGGTGGTAGGGCAGCCGCACGACGCGGAGCGCGTCACAGATCGCAGGCGCCGCGGCCAGGTAGCCCAGTCGTGCACCGGCGAGCGCGAACGCCTTGCTCATCGTGCGCGAGACGACCAGGTTGGGGTGCTCGCCGAGCAGCTCCAGCGCGCTGGGGGTGCCGGTGCGCCGGAACTCCGCGTAGGCCTCGTCGATCACCACCACGCCGCTGTCGCCGACCAGGTCGCAGAGCGCGCCGACCACGTCGTGCGGCAGGGCGGTGCCGGTCGGGTTGTTGGGCGACGGCAGCAGCACCACGCTGGGCCGGTGCTCGGCGATCAGCTCGCGGGCGTGCGGGAGGTCGAAGCCGAAGTCCTCGCGCCGGCGGCCGGCGACCCAGGTCGTCATCGCGTCGCGGGCGTACTCCGGGTACATCGAGTACGTCGGCGCGAACGAGACCGCGGTGCGTCCCGGCCCCCCGAACGCCTGCAGCAGCTGGAGCATCACCTCGTTGGACCCGTTGGCGGCCCAGATCTGCTCCGGCACCAGCGAGACGCCGGACTCCGTGGAGAGGTACGCCGCGAGCCCGGCCCGGAGCTCGGTGAACTCCCGGTCGGGGTAGCGGTTCAGCGACGCGGCGGCGGACATCACCGACCGGGCGATGTCGGCGACGCACTCCTCGCTCGGCGGGTAGGGGTTCTCGTTGACGTTGAGCTGGACCGGCACGTCGAGCTGCGGCGCGCCGTACGGCTCGATGCCGATCAGCTCGTCGCGCAGCGGAGGGGTCCACTGCACCGGGGTCATCGGTCCTCGAACCGGACCCGGACGGCGGCGCCGTGCCCGGGGAGGTCCTCGGCCTCGGCGAGCGCCACGACGTGGTGGGCGACCTCCTCGAGGGCGGCGCGGTCGTACTCGATCACGTGCACGGCCCGCAGGAACGAGCGGACCGAGAGGCCGGAGGAGTGGCAGGCACAGCCACCCGTGGGCAGCACGTGGTTGGAGCCGGCGCAGTAGTCGCCGAGCGAGACCGGTGCGTAGGCGCCGACGAACACGGCGCCGCCGTTGCGCACCCGCGCCGCGTGACCGGGGGCGTCGACGGTGTGGATCTCGAGGTGCTCGGCGGCGTAGGCGTTGACCACGTCGAGGCCCTGGTCCATGTCGTCGACCAGCACAATGCCGCTCTGGCTGCCGCCGAGGGCGGTGCGGATGCGGTCGGTGTGCCGGGTCGCGTGGACCTGCTTCTCGAGCTCGGCCTCGACGTCGTCGGCCAGCCGGAGCGAGTCGGTGACCAGCACCGAGGCCGCCATCGGGTCGTGCTCGGCCTGACTGACCAGGTCTGCCGCGACGTACGCCGCCTCGGCGGAGTCGTCGGCGAGGATCGCGATCTCGGTCGGCCCGGCCTCGGAGTCGATGCCGACGACGCCCTTGAGCAACCGCTTCGCGGCGACGGTGTGGATCGCGCCGGGCCCGGTGACCAGGTCGACGGGACGGCACTCGCCCGCGCCGTACGCCAGCATCGCGATCGCCTGCGCACCGCCGACGGAGTAGACCTCGTCGACGCCGAGCAGCTCGCAGGCAGCCAGGATCGTCGGGTGCGGGAGGCCGCCATGGTCCTTCTGCGGCGAGCTGGTCAGCGCGATCGAGCCGACGCCAGCGGTCTGCGCGGGCACCACGTTCATCAGCACGCTGGACACCAGCGGCGCGATCCCGCCGGGCACGTAGAGCCCGACCCGGTCGACCGGGATCATCCGCTTGGTCACGCGGGCGCCCGGCCCGAGGTCGGTGGCGCCGTCGGACTCGAGCTCGGCGGCGCAGGTGATGCGCAGCCGCCTGATCGACTCCTCGAGCCCGGCCCGGATCACCGGGTCGAGGGCGTCGAGTGCCGCGGTGAGCGCGGCGACGGGCACCCGGATCTCGTCCTGGACGACGCCGTCGAAGCGCTCGGAGTACTCCCGGACCGCCTCGACGCCGCGCAGCCGCACCGCGTCGCAGATCGGGCGCACGACCTCCAGCGCGGCCTCGACGTCGACGTCGGCGCGCGGCACCAGGGTGCGGTAGTCCGGGGAGTCGGCAGCGGCTCCACGGAGATCGATCCGGCGAATCATGGGTCCATTCTAGGGACGGCACTACGTTGGGTCCCGTGACGGTCCGGATGCCGATGTTCCCGCTCAACAGCGTGCTGTTCCCCGGGGTGGCCACTCCCCTGCACGTCTTCGAGGACCGCTACCGCGCGCTCGTGCACCACCTGCTGACCCAGGACGACCCGGCGAAGCGGCTGTTCGGGGTCACGGCGATCCGTGAGGGCTACGAGGTCGGCGACCGCGGCGTGCAGTCGTTGCACACGACCGGCACCGTGATGCAGCTGACCGAGGTCGAGCAGTACCCCGACGGCACCTTCGACATCGAGGTGGTCGGCCGGCAGCGGCTGCGGCTCCACGACCTCGAGACGTCGGGGACCTACCCGGTGGGTGTGGTCGACGTGCTCGAGGAGCCGGAGCAGCCCGAGGCCGAGGCGGAGGCGGAGCGCACCCTGGCGACCTTCGACACCTACCGGCGTCGGCTCGGTGAGCTGCGCGGAGGCCCGGTGCTCTCCGGCGACCTCCCCCGCGACCCGACGTACCTCTCCTGGTCGCTGTCGACCACCTGCCTGCTGACCCTGCCCGAACGGCAGGCACTGCTGGAGGCGCCCGACGCGGCGACCCGGCTGGTGCTGCTGCGCAGGTCCCTGGTCAACGAGCTGCGGGCGATGAAGGCGGTGCCCTCGCTGCCCGCGACCGAGGTCGCGCGCACCCGCTGGTCGCCCAACTGATGTCGAGGAAGAGGCCGCTGGGGACGCCGGCGACGCTCGCCCTCGAGCGGGCGGCGGTCGAGTTCACCGTCCATCCCTACGACCACGACCCGCGCAGCGAGTCCTACGGGCTGGAGGCGGCCGAGGCGCTCGGGGTCGAGCCGGAGCGCGTCTTCAAGACGCTGCTGGCCGAGGTCGACGGAGAGCTCGTGGTCGCGGTCGTACCGGTGAGCGGGCAGCTCGACCTGAAGGCGCTCGCCTTCGCGCTTGGCGGCAAGCGGGCGGCGATGGCCGACCCCGCCGCCGCGGAGCGTACGACGGGCTACGTGGTGGGTGGGATCTCCCCGATCGGACAGCGCAAGCGGCTGCGCACCGTGGTCGACGAGACCGCGCACACCCATCCGACCGTCTTCGTCAGCGGTGGCCGGCGCGGTGTCGACCTCGGCCTCGCCCCGGCCGACCTGGTCCGCGTGCTCGACGCGCACGTGGCCCGGATCGGCCGGAGCTGAACCCTGCTCAGTCCGTGGTGACCTTGACCAGCACGTGGGAGTCGCCGCCGTCGACCCAGCTGGAGATGCCGACCCCTTCGAGCGCCGCGGTGTTCTCGAGGAACTGCGTCCTGGTCAGCAGGATCTCCTCCGGGCCGTCGGTCAGCGTGTCCGCGATCGCCTGCCGCCACGCCGAGTTGAGGTCGACGTACAGCACCGCCGTGGCCTTGTCCGCCTCCGGCACCAGCTTCTTGAACGTGTCGTCGTCGCCCAGCGTGCCCTCGCCCAACAGGTCCCTGCCGTAGGTCTTGTCGAACGACAGCGTCACCCGGTCCGAGCCGGACGCCACCGCGACGCCCTGGTCGGCCAGCGTGCGGCCCTGCTTCGCCTCGACCTGGGCGATCACGCGCTTGATTGCGTCGGCGTCGCCCTTGATGGTCAGGGCGACCGGCATCTCCTCCGGCCCGTTCATGTCGGCGAGGTCTGCGGGCGGCGTGCCGCGCACGGACAGCGCGAGACCCTCACCGAGCAGCGTCTGCAGGTCGTCGGGGACGCTCAGGCCGAGCTGGTCCTCGATCAGCTGCCGGACGCCACCGTTGCCGCTGGAGAAGATGTCGAGACCGTCGAGCTCGGAGGTCAGCCGGTTGGCCCAGTCCTCGGGCGGGGAGAACCCGACCACCGCGGTGGTGTCCGCGGGCAGGGTGCCGACCACGTCGGACACGGGGTGCTCGGGCGCGACCGTCGCCTTGCCCAGGCCACCGACCACGTGCAGCTCGGCTCCTCCGTCGGCGAACCGCAACGTGCCGGCGGCACCCTGGAAGTCCTGGAGCGCCTTGCGGGTGGCGGATGAGGGGTCGTCGCTGGGGTCGTCGCGCGTGTACGCCGCCGGGGCGGCGTTGGGCGTCACGACGGTCGCGCCGCTGTTGGCGCCGTCCGGGTCCGAGGTGAGCAGCTCGCTCGGGAAGTCGCTGGGGAAGTCGCTGGGGAAGTCGCTCGGGAAGTCGCTGGGGAGCTCGCCCGGCACCGACGTCTGGAAGTCGCTCGGCAGGTCGGACGGGAAGTCCTCGCTGGAGAACGTGCCCGGCTCCAGGTTGCCGCCGAACGGGTCGAACCCCTCGATGCCGTCGGCGATCGCGCTGGCCGCCTGCTTGGCGACGTAGAAGTTCAGGATGCCGCGGTCGCCGACCTTGTCCGCCCAGGCCCGGTAGGTCGCGTCGCCGCTGAGCGGTCGCGCGGTGGCCTGCTCGACAGCCTTCTCGGCGTGCGCCTTGGTGTCGCTGACCAGCACGAAGCCGTCGTGGAACGCGTAGCCGGTCTCGTTGCCGGCGTCCGCGCAGTCGATCAGGGCACCGAGGCCGAGCGCCGCCTTGTCCTCGTCGGTGACGGCCAGCGCCACCAGCGGGCTGACCTTGCCCTTCTCGAAGGAGGCCGCCGCGACCGCCACGTTGTCGCCGATCCAGGGCTTGACGTCGTTCTCGTAGCTGAGCTTCTTGCAGTCACCCCCGCTCAGCACCTCGTCGAAGAACTTCTTGCGCAGGTCGTCGCCCGAGCTGAGCTTGAGCTCCTGCTTGATCGCGGGAAACTTCTGGAGGGTCTTGAACGCCTCGATCTTCTGCTGCGCCGAGGGGTCGAGGTCGAGGCTGACCACAGCCAGCGTGCTCTCCGCCGGGAGCGCCCCCTCGGCCGCAGGGCCTGCGCCGAGGAACTGGAAGGCAGCGAACGCCCCCGCTCCCACGATCGCCAGGGTGCCGGCCGTGATGCCGGCCACGACGGCGGTGCGCCTCCCGCTCGACGGCGGTGTCGGACTGCTCCCGGGCTCGGGCAGGATCGTGGTGTCAGACATGTGGTTCCCCCTCGGTGCGCCCCGGATGTCGGGTTCGTCCGGCCGTCAGGGTACCCGCCGGAGGCGGTTCTCAGGCGCGGTTCGACAACGGTTCGACGTCTCGGGGGACCGACTTGGTTCCCCAGATCATGACCACCGATCCGATCAGGAAGCCGATCGGCCAGGCCACCACCACGAGGCGGGAGATCACGTTGAGCGAGTCGGGGATGTGGTCACCGACCGCGGCCTTGCGGAGCAGTGCCGCCACATCCTGGTGGCCGAGCATCCGACCCAGCCACATCGCGAGCGCAGCCGCTCCCAGGCTGGCGGCGTAGCCGACCAGGACCACCAGCAGCGGGTGACCGCGCCGCCACTGGATCAGCACCACCCCGACCAGGATCCCGGCGACCAGGCCGATCACCACGAACCAGCCGTCGGACTGCACCCGGTTGCCGAGCTCACCCTGGAACATCACGGCGTTGTCGCTGGTGCGGGTGTACAACGCCGGCTTCGCGAGCTTCCACCACGCGACGCCCGCGGCCGCGCCGGCCACGGCGAAGAGCCCGAGCACCCAGGCAAGGTCGGCGAGCACGCCCGAGGAGCCCAGGCGGGCAGGCTTCTCCGGTGCGGCCTCGGCGGGCCAGATCGACTGATCGGTCACGAAGAGCATTCTGCGCGACGGGTGGTGAGGCGCCTCATCCGAGGCAGCCCGGACCCAGCAGGTGCTTGAGGTCGGCGTACAGCGCAGGCGACGGGGTGACCCGCAGCCGGTCGTCGAGCCGGAGCACGGTGGTGCCGCCGCGGGCCATCAGCTTCAGCCGGACCTCGGTCGTGCCGGGGTGGGTGCGGAGCACCTCCTTGAGCTGCTCGACCACGGGTGGCGTGCAGCGCGTCGAGGGCAGCGTGATCGCGACCGGGCCGGCGGCCCCCGACTCCAGGGACGGCTGGCTGACCTCGCGGCCGTGGATCTCCGGCTGGTCCTTGTCGCGGTTGAGCGTGCCCTTGACCACCACGATCGTGTCCTCGAGCAGCATCGTCGAGGCCAACTGGTAGTTGCTCGGGAACAGCAGCACGTCGATCGCACCCTCGAGGTCCTCGACGGTGATGATCGCCCAGGCGTCGCCGCGCTTGGTGATCTTGCGCTGGACGCCGGTGATCAGTCCGGCGATGGTGACCTGCTCCCGGTCGCGCCGGCTCTCGTCGGTCAGGAGCTGGCCGATGGTGCTGTCGGCGGCGTTGGCGAGCACGTGCTCGAGGCCCATCAGCGGGTGGTCGCTGACGTAGAGCCCGAGCATCTCCCGCTCGTGGCCGAGCAGCGTCTGCTTGTCCCACTCGGGGATGTCGGGCACCGCGACGTTGACGCCGAACGCGCCCTCCTCGTCGTCGAGCCCCCCGAACAGGGAGTCCTGGCCGATCGCCTCGTTGCGCTTGATGTCGACGTACTGGTCGACGGCCGTCTCGTGGATCGCGACCAGCGCACGCCGCCCGTGACCGAGCGAGTCGAAGCCGCCGGCCTTGACCAGGGACTCGATCAGCCGCTTGTTGCAGACCTGCGGCGGCACCTTGCCCATGAAGTCGGCGAAGTCGGCGAACCGGCCCTTCTCGCGACGGCTCTCGATGATCTGCGCGACGACGTTCCAGCCGACGTTGCGGATCGCGGTCAGGCCGAAGCGGATGTCCTTGCCGACCGGGGTGAAGTTGGCCTCGGACTCGTTGACGTCGGGCGGCAGCACCTGGATCTTCATCCGGCGGCACTCGTTGAGGTAGATCGCCATCTTGTCCTTGTCGTCCTTCACGGACGTCAGGAGCGCTGCCATGTACTCGGCCGGGTAGTTGGCCTTCAGGAAGGCGGTCCAGTAGGACACCATCCCGTAGGCGGCGGAGTGCGCCTTGTTGAAGGCGTAGTCGGAGAACGGGACCAGGATCTCCCAGAGCGTCTTGACCGCGGCGTCGCTGTAGCCGTGGTCGTTCATGCCCGCTGAGAAGCCGGCGAACTGCTGGGCGAGCTCGTCCTTCTTCTTCTTGCCCATCACGCGCCGCAGGATGTCGGCCTGGCCCAGGCTGTAGCCGGCCAGCTGCTGGGCGATCGCCATCACCTGCTCCTGGTAGACGATCAGGCCGTAGGTCTCGCCCAGCACGTCCTCCAGCGCGTCGGCCAGCTCCGGGTGGATCGGTACGACGGGCTCGCGGCCGGTCTTGCGGCGGGCGTACTTGTTGTGGGAGTCGGCGCCCATCGGCCCCGGCCGGTAGAGCGCACCGACCGCGGAGATGTCCTCGAACGTGTCGGGCTGCATGCTGCGCAGGAGCGCCCGCATCGGGCCGCCGTCGAGCTGGAAGACGCCGAGCGTGTCACCGCGCTGGAGCAGCGTGTAGGTGGCCGGGTCGGTGAGCTCGAGCTCCTCGAGCACGATCTTCTCGCCACGGTTGTTGGCAGATGTTGATCAGCGCGTCGTCGAGCACCGTCAGGTTGCGGAGCCCGAGGAAGTCCATCTTGATCAGGCCGAGCTTCTCGCAGGTCGGGTAGTCGAACTGCGTGATGATCGCGCCGTCGGCCTCGCGCTTCATCACCGGGATGATGTTCATGATCGGCTCGCTGGACATGATCACGCCGGCCGCGTGGACGCCCCACTGGCGCTTGAGCCCCTCGATCCCGATCGCGGTGTCGACGACGGTCTTGACGTCCTGGTCGGCGTCGTAGAGGGACCGGAACTCGCCGCCCTCGCCGAACCGCTTGTGCTCGGTGTCGAAGAGCTGCTTGAGCGGGATGTCCTTGCCCATCACCGCGGCCGGCATCGCCTTGGTGATCCGGTCGCCCATGGCGAACGGGTAGCCGAGGATGCGGGAGGAGTCCTTGACCGCCTGCTTGGCCTTGATCGTGCCGTAGGTGACGATCATCGAGACCCGGTCGTCGCCGTACTTCTCGGTGACGTAGCGGATCACCTCGGCCCTCCGGCGCTCGTCGAAGTCGATGTCGAAGTCGGGCATCGAGACCCGGTCGGGGTTGAGGAAGCGCTCGAAGATCAGCCCGTGGTGCAGCGGGTCGAGGTCGGTGATCCGCATCGCGTAGGCGCACATCGAGCCGGCACCGGAGCCGCGGCCGGGCCCGACCCGGATGCCGTTGTCCTTGGCCCAGTTGATGAAGTCGGCGACGACCAGGAAGTAGCCGGGGAAGCCCATCCCGATGATCACGTCGGTCTCGAACTCGGCGCGCGCACGCACGGCATCGGGGATGCCGTCGGGGTAGCGGTAGCGGAGCCCCTTCTCGACCTCCTGCACGAACCAGGAGTCCTCGGTCTCTCCCTCGGGCACGGGGAAGCGCGGCATGTAGTTGGCCTTCTCGTTGAAGGTCACCTCGCAGCGCTCCGCGACCAGCAGCGTGTTGTCGCAGGCCTCGGGCAGGTCGCGCCAGATCTCGCGCATCTCGGCCGGGGACTTGATGTAGTAGCCGCCGCCGTCGAGCTTGAACCGCTTGGGGTCGGCCATCGTCGAGCCGGACGAGACGCACAGCAGGTGCTCGTGTGCGTCGGCGTCCTCGGCTCGCACGTAGTGGGAGTCGTTGGTGGCGATCACCGGGATGCCGAGGTCCTTGCTCAGCCGGAGCAGCCCCTCGCGGACCCGCGTCTCCAGCGACAGCCCGTGGTCCATCAGCTCGATGAAGAAGTTGCCCTTGCCGAAGATGTCCTGGAAGTCGGCCGCCGCCTGACGCGCCTTGTCGTAGTGCCCGAGGCGGAGCCAGACCTGCACCTCGCCCGAGGGGCAGCCGGTGGTGCCGATCAGGCCCTGGCCGAGCTCGGAGAGCAGCTCGCGGTCGATCCGCGGCTTGTAGAAGAAGCCCTCGAGGGACGCCCTGCTGGAGAGTCGGAACAGGTTGTGCATGCCCTGGGTGTTCTCGGCCAGCAGGGTCATGTGGGTGTAGGCACCCGAGCCCGATACGTCGTCGTTGCCGCCGTCGCCCCAGCGGACCCGCTTGCGCTCGCCGCGCGGGGTGTTGGGCGTGGCGTAGGCCTCCATGCCGATGATCGGCTTGATCCCGAAGTCGCGCGCCTTGGACCAGAACTCGTAGGCGCCGAACACGTTGCCGTGGTCGGTCATCGCGATGGTGTCCATGCCGAGCTCGGCGGTGCGCTCGAACAGGTCGGTCAACCGGGCCGCGCCGTCGAGCATGGAGTACTCGGTGTGCACGTGGAGGTGGGCGAAGCCGTCCTTGGAGCCGGTCGACATGGGGGCCTTCTCAACACCTTCCCGGAGGGTCGTCAGGAGTGCGCGGCGAACCGCTGGGGAGACGCGTGACGGGCGCTCTCCCGGGGAAGAGCCGTCAGCCTACGTCAGTCTGGCAGGGGCTTCCGACAGGACACGGCGGGTGTCGTCCGGACGTGACCCGGAGTCAGGCGAGGTCGTCGATGAGCTGCTGCTTGGTCTTGCGGGAGTAGCCCTCGAGCCCACGCGAGCGCGCCTCGACGCGGAGCCTGGCGACCGTCCAGGAGCTGTCCGGGGCGCTCGGTGCGGGTGCTTCGGCGACCGTCAACGCTGGCTGCGCCGGGCCTGCCGCGCGGTCGCCCTTGGCGGCCTGCTTCTCCAGCTTCGCCACCCGCTTCTCGGCACGGTCCGCGGCGGCGCGTGCCTTCTGCGCCCTCGCCTTCCAGCGCGCCGCCTTGGCCTCGGCCTTCTCCAGCGCGGCGCCGAGCTTCCTGGTCGCGGCGTCGGGCTTGCCGGCGGACTTCTTCTTGGCCATCGGTACCTCCGTGGTGGGAACGGCCAGCATGCCGGACCGAGGTGAACAACCCCCTCCGGCGGGTGCTCAGAGCCAGTCGATCGCGTGCCCGTGGCCGTGCGTCCACGCTACCGGGACGCCGTCGCCGGCGAGCACGAAGCGCGCGGCGAGGCGCGGCTCGGGCGGCTCGATCCCGGGCACGACGCCCGGCGCCTCGTTGGCGACCCAGTGGCAGCGGCCGGCGGCGACGTGGGCCCGCATCGCGTCTGCGAAGCGACCCCGGTCTGCGTGGTCGAGGTAGGCGACGACGGCGCTGTGGAGGACCACCGGGGTGCCGTGCCGGGACGCCTCGTCGAGGAGGCCGGGCAGCTCCTCGAGCAGGTCACCGCGCACCAGGCGGGGAGGGTCCGCGCGGGCCACCTCGAGCGCGGACCGGAGCAGGTCGCGCCGGTCGTCCTGCTCGGGCCAGACCAGCGTGGTCAGCCAGTCGGTGGCGTCGGCGTCGGTCACGTCCAGCGGGTTGAGGTCGACGCCACCACGCCAGGCGACCTCGGGGTGCTGGCCGGGCACCGGCATCCCGCCCTGGGCCACGCAGGTCAGGCTCGGGCCGCCACTGCCGACGAGCTCGCCGAGCGGCGGCCAGTGGTAGTCGTAGCGGTCCGGGTAGAGGCACAGGCCCGCGCTGGCGCCGACCTCCACGAGGGCCAGCGGCCCTGCGTACGACGCGAGCACCGGGGTCAGGGTGGCCAGCCGGCCGGCTTCGTTGGTCTGGGTGGACCGGGCCAGGATCGTGCCGGTCAGGTCCTCGGGCCCGAGCAGCACCTCCCTCAGCGCGTCGTACGGCGCGGGGGCGGGTGCGCCGTGCCAGCGCGCGGCGGCGAACACCAGGTTGGGCTGCTGCTTGATCCGGGGCAGGCGCGCGAGCCAGGCCCGGACCTCCGCGTCCTCGGCCACGCCGAGCGCCCAGGCGTCGAAGCACGGCGAGTCGTCACGGGCGAAGGCCGCGAAGTCGCGGTAGCGCTCGGCGATCTCGCCGTACATCTCCATGATCAGTCCTCGGCGGACTCGGCCTCACGGAGGCGTTCCTGGAGCCGTTCGCGGATCTCGTCCGGCGTGAGCTCCGCGCGCTGGCGCTGGTCACGGGCGATGATGACCCCGGTGGCCGCGACCCCGGCCACGCCGGCGAGACCGATCAGCTTCCACGGCATCTTCACGGGAGGACCTCCTCGATGGACAGCAGCATCAGTCTGGACGACGCCGTCGAGCTGACGCGCACCGGGGACCTGTGGCTGTTCCGCGGCCGTTCCGGCGCCGACCAGGCGATCCGGGTGCTCACCAACGCGCCCGTCAACCACGTCGGGATGGCCGTGGTGCTCGACGACATGCCGCCCCTGATGTGGCACGCCGAGCTCGGCAAGGGGCTGCGCGACGTGTGGACCGACAGCCACCACCGCGGCGTCCAGCTGCACGACCTGCGGGAGGCGGTCGTGCAGTGGTGCGGGCGGTACCAGCAGCGGGCCTGGCTGCGGCAGCTCGACGCACCGGTGTCGACGGCGCAGGAGAACGCGGTGCTGAAGACGATTGCGCGGCTGGACGGCACGCCGTTCCCGCCGACGGCCGCGCTGGCCGCGCGCTGGGCGCGCGGCCGGTTCGCGCACGACGCCGGCGCGGAGGTGACGTACTGCGCCGAGGTGGTCGCGGCGTCGTACACGGCGATGGGGCTGCTCGACGACGGCCTGCCGACCAACTCCTACGACCCGGGCAGCTTCTGGTCCGGCGGGCGGCTCGAGCTGCTCGCCGGTGCGCGACTCGGCGAGGAGATCTCGGTCCGGGTCTGAACGGCCACCGTCACGGCTGCGAGCATCCCGACCAGCACCAGGGCGCCCACCCCGCCGACGAGTGCGGGCCAGCCTCCGGCGGACCAGGCGCCGCCGAGCAGGGTGCCGAAGATGCTGGAGCCGGCGTAGTAGCCGGCGACGTAGAGCGCGCTCGCGCGGGTGCCGTACGGCGCGCCGACGACCGGCGCCCACCCGCTGGCGGTGGCGTGGGCCGCGAAGAAGCCGCCGGTGAACACCACCAGCCCGACCACCACGAGGGCCAGCCGGTCGGGCAGCGTGAGCGCCAGCCCGGCCGCCATCACCAGCACCGCCACCAGGATCACGCGCGGCCGACCCACGGCGTCGGCGGCGCGCCCCGCGATCGTGGAGCTGCCGGTGCCGGCGAGGTAGGCCAGGAAGACCAGCCCGACCACGGCCACCGGCAGGTCGAAGGGCGCAGCAACGAGCCGGTAGCTGAGGTAGTTGTAGACGGTCACGAAGCCGCCCATCAGTGTCACCGGCACCAGCAGCAGGGCCAGCAGCGCGGGTCGGCGCAGCAGCACACGGAACGCGCCTCCGGTGCCCTCGGGAGCCGCGGACTCCTCCTCGGCCACCGGCTCGGGCAGCAGCCACCAGAACGCCAACGTCGCGACCAGCCCGCCCGCAGCGACCGCGGCCACGCCCCACCGCCACGAGGTGCCGTCCGCGACCAGCGACGCGAGCACCCGGCCCGCTACGCCGCCCAGCGAGTTGCCGGCGACGTACAGACCCATGGCGGAGCCCAGCCCGCGCGGCTCCACCTCCGCGCCGACGTGGCCCATCGCGACCGCCACGACACCGGCCAGCACGAGGCCGGTCGCCGCGCGGAGCCCGACGAGCAGCGGGAACGACGGGGCAACCGCGGCCAGGGCGGTCAGCGCGACGGCCAGCAGCAACCCGCCCCGCATCGAGCGCACCCGCCCGATCCGCACGGCAAGCGCCGCCATCGGGAGCACGCCCAGCGCCAGCGCGCCGGTGGTCGCGGACACGGTCAGGCTGGCCCGGCTCGGCCCTACGCCGTACTCCGCGCCGATCTGCGGCAGCACCGGCTGGGTGGCGTAGAGGATGCCGAACGCCGCCAGTCCAGCGAGCACCATCGCCAGGTTGAGCCGGCGGAAGCCGGTCGTCCCGGGCAGGTGCAGGTCGGCGCTCACTGTCCCCACGCTGGCACCGGCACCGCTGCGAGGCACGGGGATGTGAGAAGCCAGACACGAGGGCCGGGCCGTGGGGCACGCCCTGAGGCAGCTCGCCTCCGACGGTGACGGCCTCGCCGACGGGTCCGGGCGCGGTGGCCCTCGCTGGGAGGTGTTCCCCGGCGCACACGGCGACGTCGTGGTCGTTGCCCGGCTGCACGAGGACGACTGGGGCCACCACGTCGAGCTCCTCGCACCGCTCGCCGCGATCGGGCGGCTGGCAACGTCGCTGCGCACCTGGGTGGAGCACGTGACCGGGCCGGGCTCGTTCCTGCGGCTCGGTCGTTTCGAGGTGCGCGGCGGGCAGCACAACGAGCTGGTCCTGGAGCGCTGGGACCACGGCGACGCGACACGCGCCGACCTGCTGCTGCCGCCCTCGGTGTGGCGGGCCGTGGACCGGCACACGCACGGCCCCCTCCGGCTGGCCGGGATCCTGGCGGCCGAGGGCCTCGCGTCCTCCTCGGGGGTGCTGCTGGTCGGTCCTCCGGGCACCGGCAAGAGCCAGCTCGCCCGCGTCGTCGCCGCCGAGCTCGACGGCATCGCGACGGTGCTGGTGCCGCGCGGGCGCGTGGTGTGGTCGTGCTGGCATCGACGAACGACCCGGGCAGCATCGACCCGGCCGCGATCCGTGCCTCACGCTTCGACGCGGTGGTGGAGATGCGCGCGCCGGAGCTCGAGGGACGGGTGCTCGTGCTCCGCCGTTACCTCTCCCGGTTCCCCGACGTCGACCTGGTGCGGGTGGCAGCTGCCACCGACGGCGCGACCGGAGCCGACCTGCGCGACGTGGCACGGCGTGCGGTGCTCGCCACCGAGGGCAAGGTCACCACCCGGGCGCTCCTCGACGCGGTCGCCGACGGCGCGTGGGTGGACAACCTGGTGCACGGCGCCTACCTCTGAGTGGGCGTCCCGGGCGCGACGCGCCAGGCCAGCTCACACTGGGCCCATCCGAGTCTCTGCCGGGTCGACATGCCTGTGCCCCCGCTCGTCGTGGTCGAGCGGGGTGTGGGGCGGTGGGTTCAGGTGTCGGGTGGCCGGTCGGCGGCTGTCGCGGGAGACGTCGGTGGTGCCGCGGTGGTCGCGGAGGTACTGGTAGCCGTGGGGTGAGGACCAGAGGTAGGACCCGGGTTCGAGGACGGTGTAGCTCCAGGGCGAGTGGGTCTTGAGTCGGTGGTGCCGTCGGCAGAGCGGTCCGAGGTTGTCGGAGGCGGTGGGTCCGCCTTCGGAGTAGGGGATGACGTGGTCGTCGTCGCAGTGGATCGCTGGTCGGGTGCACCAGGGGAAGACGCAGGTGAGGTCGCGTTCTGCGGTCTGGTCTGGCGAGCCGGTCGGGGACTTCGTACTGGGCCACGTGCACATGGTCGGCCAGGTCGATCACCGGTTTGATGATCACCGCGGTGAGCGGGGTGTGCAGCCACTCGCGGACCTGGTCGACGGTCACGATCCGGCGTCCGGAGGCTTCGACCCGGGCGAACGGGCTGTCCGGGGAGAGGTGCACGTGGACGATGGTCTGCCGGGCCGGCACCGGCACCGGCACCGGCGTCGGCGTCGGGTCGTCGTCGTTCGTGCTGTGGGTGAGGTCGAGGCTGGTCTGCTGGCGGGCGATCTGGCCGATCGCCTGGGACCGCCGCACGTCCAACGGCTCCTGGGACCCGCAGGCGGCCAGGACGGCGGCTTCGTGGGCGATCCGGGTCTCCAGGTCCAGGGCGTCGGCGAGGTCGAGCTCCCCGTGGACCCGGGAGGTGCCGGTGAAGGAGACCTGGGTGTGCTCGATCGCGAAGTACCGGCTGTCGGCTGCTCGACGGCGCTGTTCTTCGGCTTCGGCGGGCATGAACCGGCCGACCGCGTCGGCGACGAGCCGGTCGACCTCGGCGGGACCGATCCGGTGCGCGAAGGGTGCGACCTGGGAGTCCACGAACGACAGCGGCCTGCATCGGACAGTCCAAGGGTCTCGCGGGCGATCCGCCGGGCCCGCCACGCGGCCAGGTCACCGGCCAGGACCCGGGCCCAGGTGCGCGGGAGGCGGTGGGCCAGCTCGACCGCTTCGCCGAGGTAGGCCTTGCCGGTCTCGGTGGGCAGCCCGACCGCGAGCGCGAACTCGGCGACGCAGAACTCCGAGACCAGGGGTGCGCCGGGTCCGGCGACCGCGAACGGCTGGTCGCCGTAGCGGGAGAGCAGGGCGGCGTCGTGGATCGACTCCGCCGGGTGCAGGTCCGCCCACGCGACGGCGGCCTGGAGGAGATCGGCTTCGGCGGTGTTGGCAGTGGCTCGACGCTCACGCGCGAAGTCGAGCACCGCTGCTGCGGTGTCGAGGTCGGGTGTCGTCGTGGTCATGGTCCCATTCTACTCGAACACACGTTCGAATCAAGCCATGATTCCGTCGAGTTTCCCTTGTGTGAGAAGGGATTCCGTAGGGGTCTCGACAGGCTCGACCGCCAAGAAGGGCGGAGGTTTCGAGACGGCGCTGGCGCGCCTCCTCAACCACCGAGGAGCGCAAGCCGGCAGCCCACCCGGAGCCGCGCCGTACCTCTCCCCGGTTGCTGCGCCTTTCGACCACCCGCATGCCGCCAGGTCTCGACAAGCTCGACCGCCAAGAAGGGCGGAGGTTTCGAGACGGCGCTGGCGCGCCTCCTCAACCACCGAGGAGCGCGATGCCGGCAGCCCACCCGGACCCGCGCCGTACCCGTCCCCTGTTGCTGCGCTTTCGACCACCCGCATGCCGCCAGGTCTCGACAAGCTCGACCGCCAAGAAGGGCCGGCGTACCTCTCCCTGTTGCTGCGCCTTTCGACCACCCGCATGCCGCCGGGTCTCGACAAGCTCGACCAACGGAAGGGCCGGAGGTTTCGACGACGGCGCTGGCGCGCCTCCTCAACCACCGCAAGCCGGCGTACCTCTCCCCGGTCGCTGCGCCTTTCGACCACCCGCATGCCGCCAGGTCTCGACAAGCTCGACCACCAGTAGGGCGCGCTGGCGCGCCTCCTCAACCACCGCCGAGCGCTTCTCGACACCGCTGGCGCTCGCTGGTCGACCAGCACAGCCATCAGGCCTGGTCGCGGGCCTCCCAGGCATCGAGCGACTCGGCGATCACCGTGCGCATGATCCGGGAGATCGCGTCCGGGCCGAGGCCAGGGGCGTGCGTGCTCATCCGCAGGGCGATCTCCCGCTCGCGCTCGGGGTCGCGGCCGGCGTGGCCGGAGACGCCCTTGTGGTCCTGGATGGCGCCCGTCAGGGCGGAGCGGCGGCCGAGGAGGACGGCCAGCGTCTGGTCGACGTCGTCGATCTCGCCGCGGAAGTACGCGACGGGGTCGGAGCCGGGCCACGCCATCCGCAGGTCGGGGCTGCGCTCCATGTTGTCGGCGCCGTCGGTGTGCTCGAGCTCGACCATCCCGTGCCGGCGGTAGAACGCCCGCGCCGGCTGGTTGCTCTCGAACACCCAAAGTGCGAACCCGCCGGGGCGTTGCGCCTTGACCACGTCGAGCAACGTGCCGCCGATGCCGTTGCGCTGGCAGGCGGGGTCGACGTACAGGCCGGCGAGCCAGCTTGCCTCGAGCAAGGCGAAGCCCACCAGGTCCTCACCCGAGATGGCGAGCCACAGCTCACGGGGATCGAGCTCCCAGCCCAGCACCCAACGGCGGGCGCCCTCAGGGTCCTCCACCGGCGGCATCTGCGGCACCGCCGCTGCGCGGCTGGCCAGGAACAGGTCCGCGACGGCGCTGAGGTCGTCGGCGGTCGCCGGTCGGAGGGTCAGCTCCTCACGCGGCATGCCGGATCTTTTCCAGGGCGTCGGCCAGGTCGGCCGGGTAGGGCGACTCGTAGGAGACGTACTCACCCGACTCGGGGTGCTCGAACCCGAGGCGTACGGCGTGCAGCCACTGCCGTTCGAGCCCCACCCGCTCGGCCAGCGTCGGGTCGGCGCCGTACGTCAGGTCTCCGACGCACGGATGCTTGAGCGCCGCCATGTGCACGCGGATCTGGTGCGTGCGGCCGGTCTCGAGGTGCACCTCGAGCAGGCTCGCGAACCGGTGCGCCTCCAGCGTCTCGTAGTGCGTGACGCTGTGCTTGCCGTCCTCGCGCACCGTGAACTTCCAGTCCGATCGCGGGTGCCGACCGATCGGCGCCTCGATCGTGCCCCGCGACGGGTCGGGATGTCCCTGCACCAGTGCGTGGTACAGCTTGTCGACGTCGCGACGGCGGAACGCGTTCTTGAGCACGGAGTACGCCCGCTCGGACTTGCAGATCACCATCACGCCGGACGTGCCGACGTCGAGCCGCTGCACGATGCCCTGGCGTTCGGACGCACCGCTGGTGGCGATCTGGTAGCCGGCCCCGCGCAGGTGACCGACGACGGTCGGACCGGTCCAGCCGGGCGACGGGTGCACGGCGACGCCGATCGGTTTGTCGATCACGACGATGGCATCGTCGTCGTGGATGATCGTGATCCCCTCGACCATCTCGGCGCGCACCTCGAGCGGGTCGGCCCGCAGCGGGATGCTCACCTCGAGCATCGACCCGGAGTGCATCCGCTCCGACTTGGCGACCGTGACGCCGTCGAGGGCAACGCGGCCGTCGCTGGCGAGCTCGGCGGCACGGGTGCGCGAGAGGCCGAACATGCGGGCGATCCCGGAGTCGACCCGCTCGCCTGCCAGCCCGTCGGGGACCAGCACGGTGCGGCGCTCGGCGTCGTTCACGAGCGCTCCTCGTCGGCGGCGCCCGCCTCCACCCCGCCGCGAGTGCCGTCGATCCGGGCACCCCGCAGCGCCTGGACCACGATCACGACGGCGGCGACGTTGATGCTCACGTCGGCGATGTTGAAGATCGGCCAGTGCGGGAGCGCGAGGAAGTCGACGACGTGGCCGCGCAGCGGTCCGGGCGCCCGGAAGATCCGGTCGGCCAGGTTGCCGGTGACACCGGCGAGCAGCATGCCGAGCCCGAACGCCCACAGCCCCGAGCGGGCCCGGAGGCCGAACCAGAGCACGACCAGGGTCGCCACGATCGCGATCACGGAGAAGACCTGCGTGAAGCCGGTGCCGGTGCTGAACGCGGCACCGGGGTTGCGCGCGAGCGTCAGCTGGAGCAGGTCGCCGACGACGTGCACGCTGGGACGGTCGGTGAGCCGATCGACGGCGAGGTGCTTGGTGACCTGGTCGACGGCGAACGCCACCACCGCAACTGCGGCGAAGAGGACGATCCGGCGCCGCGGCAGGGCCGGAGCGGTCGCCGGGACCTCCGGGTCGCTGGAACTCAGCGACGCTCCTCGCGCTGCTTGCATGACATGCAGAGTGTCGCACGCGGGAATGCCATCAACCGCATCTTGCCGATGGGCTCCCCGTTGTTCTCGCAGACGCCGTAGCTGCCGTCCGCGATCCGGTCCAGCGCGTGCTGGCTCTGCTCGAGCATGTCGCGCGCGTTGTTGACGATCGTCATCTCCTGGTCGCGCTCGAACGTGCTCGAGCCGACGTCGGCCTGGTCGTTGCCGGCGCCGTCGCCGGCGTCGCGCATCAGGTCGTGCAGGTCACCGTCGGCAATCCTGAGCTCGTCGGTCAGCCGCTTGATGTCGGCGCGCAGGTGGCCGCGGACCTCCGCGAGCTCCTCCTTGTTCCAGGGCTTCTCCCCCGCCCGCACGACGAGCGCACCGGGGCTGCCCTTGCGCGCGGACTTCTTGGCCGGCGCCGCAGCCACCGGAGCTGGCGCGGGAACCGCAGTCTTGGCAGCGACCTTCTTCACGGGTGCCGCCTTCTTCACGGGTGCGGCCGTCGTGGACGCGACCTTCTTCACGGGCGTGGTCTTCTTCGCGACCGACTTCTTCGCCGGCGCGGCCTTCTTCGTTGGCGCAGCCTTCTTCGCCGCCGCCTTCTTCGCGGGCGCAGCCTTCTTCGCCGCCGCCTTCTTCGCGGGCGCCGGCTTCTTCGCTGCGCTCGGCGGCCGCCTGCTTCGCCGCAGCCTTCTTCGCGGGCGCAGCCTTCTTCGTCGGCGCGGCCTTCTTCGCGGGCGCGGCCTTCTTGGCGGGAGCCGCCTTCTTCGCGGGCGTCGCCTTCTTGGCGGGAGCCGCCTTCTTGGCCGCGGCCTTCTTGGCCGGAGCCGCCTTCTTCGCGGGAGCGGCCTGCTTCGTCGTCGAGCCAGCGGTCGCGCCGGACGCGCGGCGACCGACCACTCGACGGGCTACCGAGCCCGCGCGGCCCGCCAGCGACCTGCCTGCGGTCTTCGCCATCTGCTGTCCCCTCCGGAGCACCGCGATCCGGGCACCTGTGTGCCCGTCGTCGTCTGTGGCGCGGCTATCGAACAGCGGAGAGGATATGCGGCTGGGTGTGAGCCAGACAACTCGCCCAGCCGACCCGAAGGGAGGTAATCCGGAAGGCGCGGCCGATTTCCGTCTGGCAGACTTGTTCCGCGAGCAGACGCCGACGGGACCAGTAGTCCCCGACACGGCCAGAAGCGACCCGGGGACGGTGGGAGCCCGGGGGCACGGTCAGGGACGAAGATCAGCCCGGAGTCGCCGGAAGAAACGATGCCCCGCAACACGGTGCACCGGACTAGAACCGGCCGCAGCAAGGAAGTGGGTCGGCCTCGATCGGGCCGGCCAAGGAGGGTGGTACCGCGGGGACCCGGCCGGACGGTCAGGACTTCGTCCCTTCGTCAGGTCTCGACAGGCTCGACCACCACGGCCGAGCGTCGACCGCCGTTGAAGACGAAGGACGCAGATGACCCAGTACCTCCCCGTTCCCCCGCAGGTCGACCTGCCCGCCCTCGAGCGCGGCGTCCTCGAGCTGTGGCGCGAACGGCAGATCTTCGAGAAGAGCCTGGAGAAGCCGGGCGACGCGTGGACCTTCTACGAGGGCCCGCCGACCGCCAACGGCCGTCCCGGCACGCACCACGTCGAGTCCCGCACGTTCAAGGACATCTTCCCGCGGTTCCGCACCATGCAGGGCTACCAGGTCAACCGCAAGGGCGGCTGGGACTGCCACGGCCTGCCGGTCGAGCTCGCCGTCGAGAAGGAGCTCGGGTTCGCCGGCAAGGCCGACATCGAGGCGTACGGCGTCGCGCAGTTCAACGCGCAGTGCCGGGAGTCCGTGCTCCGCCATGTCGACCTGTGGGAGCAGATGACCGAGCGGATGGGCTGCTGGATCGACATGCGCGATCCCTACCGGACGATGGACTCCTCCTACGTCGAGTCGGTCTGGTGGGCGCTCCAGCAGATCCACGGCAAGGGACTGCTGGTCGAGGACTACCGCGTGGCGCCGTACTGCCCGCGCTGCGGCACCGGACTGTCCGACCACGAGCTCGCCCAGGGTTACGAGACCGTCACCGACCCGTCGGTCTACGTGCGGTTCCCGCTGACCTCCGGGCCCTACGCCGGAAGCGCCTCCCTCCTGATCTGGACCACCACACCGTGGACGCTGGTCTCCAACGCCCTGGTCGCAGCGCACGCCGACTTCGACTACGTGACCGTGACCGACGGCGAGGAGACCGTGGTCGTCGCGCAGTCGCTGGTCGAGAAGGCGCTCGGCGACGGCTGGACGGTGCAGGACACGTTCTCCGGAGCCGACATGGTCGGCTGGACCTACCAGCGCCCGTTCGAGCTGGTGGAGTGGCCGGCCGGACCGAACGGCGGCGGTGCGCACTACGTGGTCAACGAGGACTACGTGACCGCCGAGGACGGCACCGGCCTGGTGCACCAGTCCCCTGCCTTCGGTGAGGACGACTTCCGGTCCTGCCGACGCAACGACGTCGCCATGGTCAACCCGATCGACAGCCAGGGCGTCTTCGTGCCCGAGGTGCCGCTGGTCGGCGGCCAGTTCTTCCGCCACGCCAACAGCGACCTGGTCAAGGACCTGACCGCGCGCGGGCTGCTGTTCCGGCACGTGCCCTACGAGCACAGCTACCCGCACTGCTGGCGCTGCCACACGGCGCTGCTCTACTACGCCCAGCCGTCCTGGTACATCCGGACGACCCAGGTGAAGGACGCGCTGCTCCGCGAGAACGAGGGCACCGCCTGGCACCCGGCCACGATCAAGCACGGCCGCTACGGCGACTGGCTGGAGAACAACGTGGACTGGGCGCTCTCGCGCAAGCGCTACTGGGGTACGCCGCTGCCGATCTGGCGGTGCTCGGACGACCACCAGGTCTGTGTCGGCTCGCTGGCCGAGCTCTCGGAGCTGACCGGCACCGACCAGTCGGCGCTCGACCCGCACCGTCCGTACGTCGACGACGTGGTCTTCCCGTGTCCGACCTGCGGCGCCGAGGCCCGCCGGGTCGACGAGGTGATCGACGCCTGGTTCGACTCCGGCGCGATGCCGTTCGCGCAGTGGGGCTACCCGCACGTCGAGGGCTCGAAGGAGCGCTTCGAGCGCGCCTACCCGGCCGACTTCATCTGCGAGGCGATCGACCAGACCCGCGGCTGGTTCTACACGCTGATGGCGATCGGCACGCTGGTCTTCGACGAGTCGTCCTACCGCGACGTGCTCTGCCTGGGCCACATCCTGGCCGAGGACGGTCGCAAGATGTCCAAGCACCTCGGCAACATCCTGGAGCCGATCCCGCTGATGGACGAGCACGGCGCCGACGCGGTCCGCTGGTTCATGGCGGCCGGCGGCTCCCCGTGGGCCGCGCGCCGGGTCGGGCACGCCAGCATCCAGGAGACGGTGCGGAAGGTGCTGCTGACCTACTGGAACACCGTCTCCTTCCAGGTGCTCTACGCCAACCTCGCGGGCTTCTCCCCCCACGAGACCCCGGCCTCAGAGGTGGCCGACCGGCCGGTGCTCGACCGGTGGGCGCTCTCCGAGGCGCACCGCGTCGCGCGCGACGTCACGGCGGCGTACGAGCAGTTCGACACCCAGCGCGTGGGCAACGCGATCGCGGCGTACGTCGACGACCTCTCCAACTGGTACGTACGGCGCTCGCGCCGGCGCTTCTGGAGCGGCGACCCGGACGCCTTCGCCACCCTGCACGAGTGCCTCTACGTGGTCACGCTGCTGATGGCGCCGATGGCTCCGTTCATCACCGAGCGGGTGTGGCAGGACCTGTTCGCCGCCACCTCCTCGGAGGTCAGCGAGTCGGTGCACCTGGCCAGCTGGCCGCGGATCGACGGCTCGCTGGTCGACGAGGACCTCTCGACCGGGGTGCGGGTCGCGCGGAGGCTGGTCGAGCTCGGTCGGGCGGCGCGGGCGGAGGCGAAGGTGCGCACCCGTCAGCCGTTGTCCCGCGCACTGGTCGGCACGGCGGCCTACGCGGCCCTCGACGACGACCTGCGCCGGGAGGTGGCCGAGGAGCTCAACATCGGCAGCCTCGAGGCGCTCTCGGCCGCGGGAGCGGATCTCGTCGACCACAGCGCGAAGGGCAACTTCCGCGCGCTCGGCAAGCGTTTCGCGAAGCAGACACCAAAGGTCGCGCAGGCGATCGCCGAGGCAGACGCCTCCGCGCTGGCAGCCGCGCTCGCGACCGTGGGCCGCGCAACGGTGACCGTCGACGGCGAGACGGTCGAGGTGCTGCCCGACGAGGTGATCGTCTCCGAGCGACCGCGCGAGGGCTGGTCGGTGGTCAACGAGCAGGGCGAGACGGTGGCGCTCGACCTGCACCTGACTCCCGAACTGGTGCGGGCCGGACTCGCTCGCGAGGCGATCAGGCTGGTGCAGGAAGCCCGCAAGAACAGCGGTTTCGAGGTCAGCGACCGGATCACGCTCACCTGGTGGGCCGACGGCGACCTCGGCGTCGCCCTGGCGGAGCAGTCGGACCTGGTCGCCGGAGAGGTGCTGGCCACCGCCAGCAGCCGGGTGGCCGACGCGGCCACGCTGGACGGCGACGGTCAGGTCTTCCGCGACGACGACCTCGGGCTGGCGTTCACCGTGTCCCGCAGCTGACCCGCCGACGGGTCAACCGGACGCAACGAGGGGCCACCCGGCTGGGTGACCCCTCGTCGTTTCGCGTGTGTGGCGAAGGCTCAGGCCTCTTCCTCGCCGAGCAGGGAGCGGAGCCGCTTCGGCGCCGGGTCGCTGGAACCCTCGAGCGACGCCGCCGCGTTGGACGCGGCGTTCGACGGCTCGTCGGTCTCGAGCGCGGCGAGCTGCTGGCTGAAGTAGCTCTTCAGCCGGCTGCGGTACTCGCGCTCGAAGGCCCGCAGGTTCTCGATCTCGGTGTTGAGCCGACCCTGCTCCTTCTCCAGGTCGCCGAAGAGCTGCGTGCGCCGCTCGGCGGTCTCGGAGTCGAGCATCTGCGACCGGGTGCGGGCATCCGCCTCGAGCCGATCGGACTTGGTCTTGCTCTCGTTCTCCACCCGGTCGGCGGTGGTCCTGGCCTCGGCCAGGATCTTGTCGGCCTCTGCCTTCGCCTCGCCGACCAGCTGGTCGGCGTTCTGGGTCGCGATCTCGAGCAGCCGGGCCGCGGCGGAGGACGCCTCGGACACGGTCGCGACCTTGATCTCCTGCGGCGGTGCAGCGGCAGCCACGACCGGAGCGGGCTCCGGCTCCGGCTCGGGCTCCGGCTCGGGCTCCGGCTCGGGCTCCGGCTCAGGTTCGGGAGCAGGCTCCGGCTCGGCCTGGGCGACAGGTGCGGCAGCGGCAGGAGCACCTGACGGCGACTCCTGCGCAGCACTCAGCTTCTCGCGGAGATCGTCGTTCTCCTTGAGGAGCCGCGCCAGTTCAGCCTCGACCTCGTCGAGGAACTGGTCGACCTCGCCCATGTCGTAGCCCTCGCGCAGCCGCACCGGCGTGAACCGCTTGTTGCTCACGTCCTCAGGCGTCAACGGCATGACTTCACCCCACCCACATCTGGTCGTTGATTACTGCTCGGAAATACGTCACCCCGAACCATAGCCCGATCGGACCCGACTGTTCAGGGATCAGGAGCAACATTCGTCACAGAAGTCACCTGAGGAAAATGGCACCGGTCAGGGACAGCAGGAGGTAGCACACGATCAGCACCACCATCGGGCTCAGGTCGAGTGCCATGCCGCCCAGACGGATCGGTGGCAGCACCCGCCGCACAGCCTTGATCGGCGGGTCGGTGGTCGAGTAGACCGCCTCGAGCACCACCAGTGCGGGACCGCGCGGCGTCCACTGCCGCGCGAACACCTGCACCCAGTCGACGATGAAGCGGGCGATCAGGAGCAGGATGAAGATCCAGAGCACCAGGTGCAGGACAGAGCCAACGGCATACATACCGATCAGCTCTGGTTGAAGAAGCCGCCCTCCGCGATGCGCTGCTTGTCCTCAGCGGCGACGGAGACGTTGGGCGGCGAGAGCAGGAACACCTTGTTGGTCACACGCTCGATGCTGCCACGCACGGCAAACACCAGACCGGCCGCGAAGTCGACGAGGCGCTTGGCGTCGCCGTCGGACATCTCCGAGAGGTTCATGATCACGGGCACGCCGTCGCGGAAGTTCTCGCCGATCACCCGGGCCTCGTTGTAGGTGCGCGGATGCAGCGTGGTGATCCGGGACATCGGTGCGACCACGGCCGTGGGCGCCGGGCCGGCGGCGCCGGGGCGCCTGCGGTCGGCGAGGTTGGAGACCTCGCGGGGCGCCGGAACGGTCTCGCGGGCAGCCGTGGGGGCAGGCTCGCGACGAGCGGGCTCGTCGTAGGCAGCCTCGTCGTCGAGGTAGTCCCCGTTGGCGTCCTCGAGCAGCCCGAGGTAGACACCCATCTTGCGCATCGTGCCGCTCATTGACTCTCTTCCTCTGCACTCGTGTGTGGCTGAACCACTGATCGGGACATTACTGGACCGGAGGTCTCTGACCGAGGACCGCGCTGCCGACGCGCAGGTGTGTCGCGCCGTGTTCGACGGCGGCCTCCAGGTCGGCGCTCATGCCGGCCGAGAGCCAGGTCGCGTCGGGGTGCGCGCGTCGTACGTCGTCGGCGATCCGGGCCAGGACGGCGAACGCGTCGGCAGGGTCGGCGCCGAGCGGCGCCACCGCCATCACCCCGCGCAGCCGCAGGCCGTCCGCGACCTCGACCGCAGCGGCCAGCTCGGCCACGTCAGCGGGTGCGGCGCCGCCGCGACCGGGCTTCGGGTCGGGGTCGAGGTCGACCTGGACCAGGCAGTCGACGGTGCGGTCGCGCTGGTGCGCGCCACGGCTCAGCCCACCGAGGAGCTTGGCGCGGTCGACCGACTGCACGACGTCGGCATACTGCGCGACGGCGGCTGCCTTGTTGCTCTGCAGGCCGCCGATGAAGTGCCACGTGAGTCGGAGGTCGGCGAGCTCGGCGGCCTTCGCCTCGGCCTCCTGGTGCCGGTTCTCGCCCACGTCGGTGACGCCGAGGTCGGCCAGGATCCGCACGTCGGAGGCAGGGAAGAACTTCGTGACCACGATCAGCGACACCTCGGCCGGGTCGCGACCGGCGTCGTCGCAGGAGCGCGCGATGCGGTCGTGGACGGCAACCAGTCCGCCGCGCACCTCGTCGGCCCGGCTCATGCGTTGGCCCGCAACCGGATCAGACCGGCCAGCCGACCGGAGGACGCACCGTCCCGGCGGTGCGAGTAGAGGTCGGGAGACTCCCGCGTGCACCGCGACACGTCGACGACCGTGACGCCGTCGCGTGCGAGCTGGGCGCGGACGCCGGCACCGATGTCGAGCGCCGGCGTGCCCCAGCTGGTGGTGGAGACCGCGTCGGGTTCGAGCGCCCCGACCTCGGCCTGCATCTCGGCCGGCACCTCGTAGCAACGTCCGCAGACATGGGGCCCGACCCAGGCGGTGATCGTGCGGGCGCCCTGCTCACGCATGGTGGCCACCGCCGCGGGGACCACGCCAGCGGCCAGCCCGGGACGCCCGGAGTGGACGGCCGCGACGACCCCGGCGTCAGGGTCGGCCAGCAGCACCGGCACGCAGTCGGCCGCGCGGGTCATCAGCACCCGGCCGGGCCGGGTGGTGACCAGCCCGTCGCAGCGGGGCAGGTCGTCGTGACGCTGGTCGCGAAGCACCGTGACGTCGGCGCCGTGCACCTGGTGCATGCCGACCAGGCTGTCGCCGGGAGCGAAGTCCGCGAGCACCAGGCGCTGGTTCTCGGTGATCGCGGCCGGATCGTCCGCACCGGTGAGCGCGAGGTTGAGGCTGTCGAAGGGGGCAGCACTGACCCCGCCGAGCCTGTCCGTGAAGGCCAGGTCGACGGGGCCGAGTGAGCTGCGATGTGCGTACAAGCCGAGCAGTGCCTACTTCAGGAAGTCGGGGATGTCGAGGTCGTCGTCGCCCCCGTAGGGCGTGGGCTTCGGCTTCTGTGCTGCGGGCGGTGCCTGCTGCACGGGAGCCTGCGGCCGACTCTGCTGGCTCGCCTGCGGCGCACCGACCGGCACCCGCTCCTCGGCCGGGCGGCTGGCCGCTGCCTGAGCCTGGGCTGCTGCCCGGGTCTCCGCCTGGGTCTGCTGCGGCACGACCGGGCGACGCGCCTGCGGCGACTCGCTCTGCCGCTTCGGGCGTCCGCCGTCGAAGCCGGCCGCGATCACCGTCACCCGCACCTCGTCGCCGAGGGCGTCGTCGATGGTGGCACCGAAGATGATGTTCGCCTCCGGGTGGACCGCGTCGGCGACCATCGCCGCCGCCTCGTTGATCTCGAACAGGCCCAGGTCGGACCCGCCCGCGATCGAGAGCAGCACGCCGTGGGCGCCGTCGATCGACTCCTCCAGCAGCGGGCTGGAGACTGCCATCTCGGCGGCGGAGACCGCGCGGTCCTCGCCACGCGCCGAGCCGATGCCCATCAGCGCCGAGCCGGCGTTGGACATCACCGACTTCACGTCGGCGAAGTCGAGGTTGATCAGGCCCGGCGTGGTGATCAGGTCGGTGATGCCCGAGACGCCCTGGAGCAGCACCTGGTCGGCCTGCTTGAACGCGTCGAGCATGCTCACGCTGCGGTCGGAGATGGAGAGCAGCTTGTCGTTGGGGATGACGATCAGCGTGTCGACCTCTTCGCGCAGGCCCTCGATCCCCTCGTCGGCCGAGCCGGCCCGACGACGTCCCTCGAACGCGAACGGGCGGGTCACGACGCCGATGGTCAGGGCGCCCAGCGAGCGCGCGATCTTGGCCACGACCGGCGCGCCACCGGTGCCGGTGCCGCCGCCCTCGCCAGCAGTCACGAAGACCATGTCGGCGCCCTTGAGCACCTCCTCGATCTCGTCGGCGTGGTCCTCGGCGGCCTTCGCGCCGACCTCGGGGTTGGCGCCTGCGCCGAGCCCCCGGGTGAGCTCGCGGCCGATGTCGAGCTTGACGTCGGCGTCGCTCATCAGGAGCGCCTGGGCGTCGGTGTTGATGGCGATGAACTCGACACCCTTCAGACCGACCTCGATCATCCGGTTGACGGCGTTGACTCCACCTCCACCGATACCTACGACCTTGATCACGGCCAGGTAGTTCTGTGGTGCTGCCACGGCGGTTGCCTCTCGTGTGGTCGGAAAGTGTGGTGCGGTCCGGGGAAGTCCGACCTGGCCGAAGAACTCTAACCCTGAAGTAGAAGGTTATAGTTATGTCAACCTGAGGTCGTGTAGCAAAGGTAGGCATCGACCCACCCGCAACCCGGGCAACACGCGGAACGCTGCCGCGAGTTTCGAGAAATATGCTGGACCGGTGAGCAGCGACGAGCCCGGCACCGACGAGCCTGGCGGCGGCGACTGGCTGCTCCGGGGCACCACCGACGCCACCGAGGTCGCCGGCCGGTACGACGCGTGGGCCGAGGCGTACGACGCCGATCTCGCCGCGTGGTCGTACCAGGCGCCCGTGGTCGTCGCCGAGATCGTCCGCACCCGTTGCCCGACCGCACGCTCCGTGCTCGACGTCGGGTGCGGCACCGGGATGGTCGGTCAGGCGCTGCGCGCACACGGCTACAAGCGTCGGCTGAGAGGCCTCGACATCTCCCGGGCGTCCCTCCGGGTGGCGGAGCGGAGCGGGGCGTACGACGTGCTCGAACCGGCCGACCTCCAGCAACCGCTCGACGCCGAGAGCGACGAGGTCGACGCCCTCGTCTGCGTGGGCGTGATGACCTACCTCCCCGACGTCGAGGCGACGTGGCGCGAGCTCGCGCGCGTGGTGCGACCCGGAGGCCTCGTCGTGGTGACCCAGCGCGAGGACGTCTGGGCGTCCCGGCACTGCCAGGACGTGGTCGACCGGCTCGAGGCGGAAGGCGTGTGGACCGCCCTCGAGGTCGCCGGGCCGGCGCCGTACCTGCCGAAGGCCGACGGCGGGATGGCGGACCTCGGCTGCTACTACCTCACCGCGGCGCCCGGCTGAGCAGGTCGCCCTAGACTGGCGAGAGCCGTGATCGAAGGAGCAGCGCGATGTCCACTGACAACAAGGTCGGTGCACCCGACCTCCCCGAACACATCGACGCCGCCGTCCTGAAGATCGCGGGCGTGGTCGTGATCGGCGCCATCATGTCCATCCTGGACATCACCGTCGTCAACGTCGCACTCCCCACCTTCCAGACGGTCTTCGGCTCCACCAGCGACCCGATCGCCTACTCCACCGTCGCGTGGTCGGTCACCGCCTACACCCTCGCGCTGGCGACGGTGATCCCGATGACGGGCTGGGCTGCGGACCGGTTCGGCACCAAGCGCCTCTACATGACCGCGATCGCGCTTTTCGTGACCGGTTCGGTGCTGTGCGCGACGTCGTGGAGCATCGGTGCCCTGATCGGTTTCCGGGTGCTCCAGGGACTCGGCGGCGGCATGCTGATGCCGCTCGGCATGACGATCATGACCCGCGCCGCAGGCCCGCACCGGATGGGACGGCTGATGGCCATCCTCGGTGTCCCGATGCTGCTGGGCCCGATCCTCGGCCCGATCATCGGCGGCTGGCTGATCCAGGTCGCGAGCTGGCACTGGATCTTCCTGATCAACGCACCCATCGGCCTGGTCGCGATCGTCTACGCCTGGCGGGTGCTCCCCCGGGACACCCCCGAGCCGTCGGAGTCCTTCGACTTCCTCGGCATGGCGCTGATGTCGCCCGGGCTGGCGCTGTTCCTGTTCGGCGTGTCCTCGATCCCCTCCGAAGGCACGGCGACCGCGCCGCGGGTCTGGGTCTCGATGCTGATCGGCACCGCGCTGATGGTGCTCTTCGTCTTCCACTCCTTCAGGCCCGAGCACCCGCTGCTCGACCTGCGGCTGTTCAAGAACCGCAACCTCACGGTCTCGCTGATCACCATGTTCCTGTTCGCCGCTGCGTTCTTCGGCGGGCTGCTGCTGGTGCCGACGTACTTCCAGGAGGTGCGCGGGGAGTCGACGTTGCAGGCGGGCCTGCTCGTCGCTCCACAGGGCATCGGCGCGATGCTCACGATGCCGATCGCGGGCGCGCAGGTCGACAAGCGCCCGATCGGGCAGATCGTGCCGTTCGGGCTGGTCCTCATCCTGATCGGCATGTTCGGGCTGACCCAGCTCACGGCCACCACGCCCTACCCGGTGATCATCGCCGAGCTGTTCGTGATGGGCCTCGGGATGGGCGCGACGATGATGCCGCTCTTCACCTCCGCGCTCAAGACGCTGAGGGCTCACGAGGTGGCCCGTGGTTCGACGCTGCTGAACATCACCCAGCAGATCGCCAGCTCGTGCGGGGTCGCGATCATGTCGGTGCTGCTCACCAACCACCTGCAAGCCTCCCAGCTGGCCGGGCCGGCCATGGCCTCGCTCCGCCTCCCGCCCCTGGCCGACAAGATCCCCGCCGCCGCGATCGCGCAGGGACTCGAGGACGCCGGCCACGCCTTCGCGGCGACCTACTGGGTGGCGTGGGCGATGGTGCTGCTCACGGTCGTGCCGGCGTTGTTCCTGCCCCGTCGCCACGAGGAGACGCACCTGCTCGACGACCAGGGCGTCCCTCCCGTCGTCGTGCACTGAGCCCCACGCAGAAGCCTCAGGGCCTCGTGGTCGGCCGGCCCGGCACCCGGACGTCGATCACCGAGGACTTCTGCCGCATCAGGACCGTGAGCACCTCGGCCTTCTGCGTGGAGTGGGTGGAGTCACCCCACATCACCAACCGGCCGCTGCGCATCACCAGCCGGATCTGGTCGATCGTGGCGACGGACACGTGGTCGACGCGCGCGAGGACGCCCGGCGGCAGCGCGCCCACGACCCGTGCCGCTTCCTGGAGCGCGGCGGTGTCGGCGCCCTTCTTGTCGCGGATCACCGGGAGGCCGGGCGGGCGCGCGTCGTACGTGCGGAACAGCACGCCGTCGGGAGCCAGCCCGCGGAAGCCCGCATCGCGGGGTACGACGGCGACGGCGACCCGCTCGGTCACCTCGATCGCGATCCCGTGCGGCCAGGCGCGGGTCACGCGAGCGGACTTCACCGCGGGCAGTGACGCCACCCGTCCGCGGACGGTGTCGAGGTCGAGCCGGGCCAGCGGCTGGCCGACCGGCACCGCGGCGGCGCTGCGCACCTCGACCGGGGCGAGCACGTCGGTGCCCGAGACGGTCACCTTCTCGGCGGCCAGGACCGGCGAGAACCAGACGACGTAGACGGCGACGACCAGCAGCACCAGCACGAGCAGCACCGCGAACAACGGGCGCATCCGGCCGAAGCGGCTCCACCGCCGACGCTTGCGGAACAGCTTGCGCTCGAGCGCGATCGTCTCCTCGTCGGGGTCGCCGGCCGGGCCCGGCCTACTCATCAGGCCAAGGCGGGCGACCCCGACGGGGTCGCCTGACTCGCGCCTCCCCGCATCCCGACCGGCTGCGTTGTCGTCGACTCGACGATGCTCCGCATCGCCTTCGCTCCTCCGCCTTGCCGGATCGGGCGCGGATGAGCCGCTCGCTTGACCGGCGCCCGTCGGGGTCGACCGCCTAGTCACCGGCCACCTCCTCGGCGAGCTGGGCGAGCACCTCGGGCGCGAGCAGGGTCACGTCGCCGGCGCCGAGGGTGAGCACCACGTCGCCGGGGCGGGCCCGCTCGACCAGGTGAGCGGCGGTGCTGGCGTAGCGCGGCTCGAAGACGACCGCCTCCGGCGGCAGGGGTACGGCGTCCGCGACGAGAGCTCCGCTGACGCCCGGCTCGGGATCCTCACGGGCGACGTAGACGTCCATCACGACCACCATGTCGGCCGCGCCGAGCGCCTGGCCCATCGCCACGCCGAAGATCTTGGTGCGCGAGACCATGTGCGGCTGGAACGCGACCAGCACCCGGCCCTCCCCCGCCAGCGACCGGGCGGCCTGCAGGTCGCCGGCGATCTCGTTGGGGTGGTGGGCATAGCTGTCGTAGACCCGGATCCCGCCCGCCTCGCCCTTGAGCTCCATCCGGCGCCGCGTGCCGCTGAACGAGCCCAGCCCGCGGGCCAGGTCGGCGAACGGGAAGCCGAGCCCGAGCCCTGCGGCCAGCGCGCAGAGCGCGTCGAGCACGTAGTGGCGGCCGGGGATCTGCAGGTGCACCTCGCCCACCCGCCGGCCACGGTCGATCACGGTGAAGGTCGAGGTGGCGCCTGCGAACCGCACGTCGACGGCGCGCACGTCGGCGGCCTCGGACTCCCCCACCGTCGCCACCCGCAGGCCCCGGGCACGCGCGGTCTTCGCAAGGTCGGCGGCACCGTCGTCGTCCACGCAGGCGACCAGGAAGCCGTCGGGGTCGATCCGGCCCAGGAACTCCTCGAACGCCGCGTAGTAGGCGGCCTCGGTGCCCCAGTTGTCGAGGTGGTCGGCCTCGACGTTGGTGACCAGCCCGACGCGGGGCGAGTAGACGAGGAAGGCGCCGTCGCTCTCGTCGGCCTCGGCCACGAACAGGTCGCCGGACCCGTCGTGGGCGTTGGAGCCGGACTCGTTGAGCTCGCCGCCGATCGCGAACGACGGGTCGGCACCGCAGTGCTGGAGCGCCACCGTCAGCAGCGACGTGGTCGTGGTCTTGCCGTGGGTGCCGGCGACGGCCACCACCCGGCGACCCTGCATCACCGACGCGAGCGCCGCCGAGCGGGGCAGCATCCGCAGGTCGAGACGTTGCGCCTCCACCACCTCGGGGTTGGTCGCGCGCACCGCGGTCGAGACGACGAGGGTGTCGGCGTCGCGCACCTGGCTCGCGTCGTGGCCGACGAAGCAGGTCGCGCCGAGAGCCCGCAGTGCATCGAGGGTGAGCGACTGCTTGGCGTCGCTGCCGGAGACGGTGATCCCGCGGGCGAGCATGATCCGGGCGATGCCGGAGAGCCCGGCTCCCCCGATGCCGACGAAGTGCACCCGGCCGAGTGCCTCGGCGGGCAGCAGGTCGTCGGGCACCGGCACCCTCATGATCGGGCCGCCTCGAGGATCATGTCGACGAGCTTCTCGTCGGCGTCGAGCGGGATCACGTCGGCCGCGGCCCTGGCCATGCCCGCCAGCCGCAGCGGGTTGGTGAGCAGCGCGGGCACGTGCTCGGTCACCCACGCGGCGGTCAGGTCGGCGTCGTCGACCAGCAGCCCGCCGCCGGCGTCGATCACGGGACGCGCGTTCTGCACCTGCTCACCGTTGCCGATCGGCAGCGGCACGTAGATCGCGGGCAGGCCCACCCCGGACACCTCGGTGACCGTGTTGGCGCCGGCCCGGCAGAGCACCGCGTCGGCGGCGGCGTAGGCGAGGTCCATCCGGTCGACGAACGGCACCACGACGTACGGCGGGCCGGAGGGACCCTGCTTGGCGGGTGCGTCGACCTCGCCGGCCGGCCCGGACACGTGCAGCACCTGCACGCCGGCCGCGGCAAAGGCGGGTGCAGCGGCGGCCACGGACTGGTTGAGCCGGCGTGCCCCCTGGGAGCCGCCGGTCACCAGCAAGGTCGGCAGGTCGGGCTCGAGCCCGAAGTGCGCACGCGCCACCTCGCGCAGCTCGCCGCGGTCGAGCGTGGCGATCATCCGCCGGATCGGCAGCCCGATGTAGGTGGCGTGGCGAAGATCGGTGCCCGGGAAGCTGGTGGCCACGAACCGGGTGAACCGCGCGCCGAGCTTGTTGGCGATGCCGGCGATCGCGTTGCCCTCGTGCACCACGATCGGCACCCTGCGACGGCGGGCCGCGAGGTAGGCGGGGACGGACACGTAGCCCCCGAAGCCGACGACCACGTCGGGCTGCACGCGGTCGATCACCTCGAGTGCTGCCTTGACGGTGGCGCGCAGCCGCATCGGCGTGCGCAGCAGGTCACCGTCGAGCTTGCGCGAGAGCGGCACCGGCGGCACCAGCTCGAGCGCGTAGCCGGCGGCCGGGACCACGCGGTTCTCCAGCCCGCGCGGGGTGCCGAGCGCCGTGACCTCGATCGAGGGGTCGCGGCGACGCAGGGCGTCGGCGGTGGCGAGCAGCGGCGAGGTGTGGCCGGCCGTGCCCCCACCGGCGAGGAGCACGCGCATCAGCCGACTCGTGAGGTCCGGGCCGGGCGGGCGGTGACGCCGGAACGCCCACGGCCACGACGACGCCGGTCGCGCAGCTCGCGGGCAGCGGCCGGCTCGTGGCGGGCGAACGAGATCAGCAGGCCGATCGAGACCAGCTCGGGCACCAGCGAGGAGCCGCCGTACGACACGAGAGGGAGCGGGATGCCGATCACCGGCAGCAGCGCCAGCACCATGCCGATGTTGATCATCATCTGCACGGTGAGCCAGACCGTGATCCCGGCCGCCATGTAGCGCACGAACGGTTCGCGGGCCTGCAGCGAGATCCGGACGCCGGCGTAGGCGATGGCGAGGAACAGCACCAGCACGAGCAGGGTGCCGACCAGGCCGAGCTCCTCGCCGAGCACCGCGAAGATGAAGTCCGTGTGCGGCTCCGGGAGGTTGCCCCACTTCTGCTGCGAGGCGCCGATGCCCTTGCCGAAGATGCCGCCGCTGGCCATGCCGAGGATGCCGTGGCCGCTCTGCCAGCCGGCGCCTTCGAAGTCGCGGAACGGGTCCACGAAGTTGGTCAGCCGCGACAGCCGCTCGCTGCTGGTGGTGGCCAGGAACAGCGCGACCACGCTGACCATGGTGACGGCGCCGAGGAACAGCTTCGCCGGGGCGCCGACCACCCAGAGCATGCCGAGCATGATCGCGAACAGCACCAGCCCGGTGCCCAGGTCGCCGCCGAGCCCGACCACCAGCCCGGTCAGCAGCGCGACGAACGGGACGACGGGCACCAAGGTGTGCTTCCAGTCGCCGAGCAGGCGCTCCTTCTTGGCGTAGATGTGCGCGCACCAGATGATCAGGGAGAACTTCGCGATCTCGGCCGGCTGCACCTGGAGAGGGCCGATCGCGAGCCAGTTGCGGTTGCCGTTGACGGTGACGCCGAGCGAGGTCTGGGTGCCGATCACCAGCACCAGGCTGAGGAAGATCGAGGGCCACGCGAACCAGCGGAGCACCCGGTGCGGCATCCGGCTGGCGATGAGCGCGACCGGCACGCCGATCGCGACCCAGGTGAGCTGCCGGAAGAACCAGTGGTAGCTGCTGCCGTACTGCTTGAACGACGAGACGCTGGAGGCGCTGAGCACCTCCATCAGCCCGATCGCGAGCAGCAGCGCGGTGGCGCCGAGGAGCAGGTAGTACGGCGTCAGCGGGCGGGCCAGCGCAGACCGGAGCGAGTCCAGCCAGCCGGCCAGGCCCGGGTGGGCGGCGTCGGCGGGCGAGCTGCGTGGGCGGGGCCGGGGCGGCGAGTCGATGCTCGTGGTCACCTGCTGCCCTTCCCCTTCGTGCCGATCCGCCTCACGCGGCTGCGTGCCGCCGGACGGCGTCGGCGAACGCGTCGCCACGCTCTCCGTAGTTGGTGAACATGTCCATGGAGGCACAACCCGGGGCCAGCAACACCGTGTCCCCCGGCCGGGCCAGCGTGCCGGCCCGGGCCACCACACGATCCATGACAGGAGTCTCCCCGGCCCCGACGGTGATCACCGGAACATCCGGCGCGTGTCGCGAAAGCGCCTCGCGGATCACCTCCGCGTCGCGGCCGATCAGGACGACTCCCCGGAGCCGGTCGCGCACCCGGGTCACGAGGTCGTCGAAGCGCGCGCCCTTCGCCAGCCCGCCGGCCACCCAGACCACCGGGTCGTAGGCCTGCAGGGACGCCAGCGCCGCATGCGGGTTGGTGGCCTTGGAGTCGTCGATCCAGGTCACCTCGTCGTAGGTGCCGACGTGGGCGATCCGGTGGCCGTCGGGCCGGAACGCGCGCAGTGCCTCGCGCACGGCCTCGACCGGCACGTCGTGCGAGCGCGCGAGCCCTGCGGCCGCGAGAGCGTTGGCGACGTAGTGCGGAGCCGGGGTGGCGAGGTCGTCGAGGGTGCAGAGCTCGGCGGCGCTGGTCTGCCGCTCCTCCACGAACGCGCGGTCGCAGAGCACGTCGTCGACCACGCCGAGCATCCCGACCGCGGGCATGCCGAGCGTGAAGCCGATCGCGCGGGCGCCCTCCTGCACGTCGGCCTCGCGCACCAGGTCCTCGGTCACCGGGTCGGCGACGTTGTAGACGCAGGCCCGCTGCACCCGCTCGTAGATGCGGCCCTTGTCGGCGGCGTACGCCGCGAGGTCGGGGTACCAGTCGAGGTGGTCCTCGGCCACGTTGAGCACGGCCGCGGACTCGGCGGCGACCGACGAGGTGTAGTGGAGCTGGAAGCTGGAGAGCTCGACCGCGAGCACGTCGTAGGCGTCCGGGTCCATCACGGCCTCGACCAGCGGAAGCCCGACGTTGCCGGCGGCGACCGTGCGCAGGCCGGCCGCGCGCAGCATCGCCTCGAGCATCTGCACCGTGGTGGTCTTGCCGTTGGTGCCGGTCACCGCCAGCCAGGGCGCGGGACGCTCGGGGTCGCGCAGCCGCCAGGCCAGCTCGACCTCGCCCCAGATCGGGACGCCGCGGGCGGCGGCCTGCGCGAGCAGGGGCGCGCTGGGCGACCAGCCCGGCGAGGTCACCAGCAGGTCGACGTCGTCGGGGAGCGTGGCGGTGGCCCCTTCCCCCAGCCGGACGGTGGCGCCGAGGCTCTCGAGCAGCGTCGCGCGCTCGGCGCGGTCGCCGGCGTCGGACTCGTCGAAGGCGGCGACCCGGGCGCCGAGGAAGGTCAGGTTGTCGGCGGCCGCGTAGCCGGAGACGCCGAAGCCGGCCACCGCAGCGCGGACCCCGGACCAGTCCGAGGTGCGTCCGAGGGAGTCGTCGTACATCTAGGTGCCTGCGACCCACTCGGCGTAGAAGACGCCGAGGCCGCCGGCCACGAACAGCCCGGTGACGATCCAGAACCTGATCGTCACGGTCACCTCTTCCCAGCCGAGCAGCTCGAAGTGGTGGTGGAGCGGCGCCATCCGGAACAGCCGCTTGCCCTTGGTGATCTTGAAGAACCCGACCTGGGCGATCACCGACAACGCCTGGATGACGAACAGCCCGCCCAGCAGCGCGAGGAGGAACTCCGTGCGGGTCAGGATCGCGAAGCCGGCCAGCGCGCCGCCCAGGGCCAGAGACCCGGTGTCGCCCATGAAGATCTGGGCCGGCGAGGCGTTCCACCACAGGAAGCCGAAGCAGGCGCCGGTGATCGCGGCGGCGACCACCGCCAGGTCGAGCGGGTCGCGGACCTCGTAGCAGGCGTTGCTCGGGTTGAGCTCGCACGACTGGTTGTTCTGCCAGATGTTCACGAGCGTGTAGGCGCCGAACACCATCGTGGAGGCGCCGGTCGCGAGGCCGTCGAGGCCGTCGCTGAGGTTGACCGCGTTGCTGGCGCCGGCGACCAGGATCACGATGAAGATCACCAGCACGACCATCGGCAGCGTGAAGCGCTCGGTGTCGCGGATGAAGGAGATCGTGTGCCCGGCGGGAGTCTGGCCACGGCCGTCCTCGAGCCCCGGCAGCAGGGCCAGGATCCCGAAGGTCACCGCGACCACGATCTGGCCGATGAACTTGGCCTTGCTGCGCAGGCCGAGGTTGCGCTGCTTGTAGATCTTGATGAAGTCGTCCAGGAAGCCGACCGAGCCCAGCCCGACGTACAGGAACAGCAGCAGGAGCGCGGACGCCGTCGGCGCCGAGCCGGTGATCAGCTTGGCCAGGAAGTAGCCCAGGACGCTGGCCAGCACGATGACCAGCCCGCCCATGGTCGGGGTGCCGCGCTTGACGTGGTGGGTGGTCGGGCCGTCCTCGCGGATCAGCTGGCCGTAGCCGTGCTTGGACAGGACCCGGATCGCGAGTCGGGTGCCGACGAGGGTGAGGACCAGGGAGAGACCGCCTGCGAGCAGGATCGCTCTCATCTGCTGGGCTCCTCTCGGTCGTCGGTCGCGAGCAGGCCCTCGACGACCCGTTCGAGTGCCGCGCCGCGCGAAGCCTTGACCAGCACGACGTCGGACGCGCGAACAGTCTCGCGCAAGCGGACCACCGCCTCGTGCACGTCCCCCACGTGGAGTGGCGAAACCCACTCCCGGGCGCCTTCACCGATCTCGGCCGCGTCGGGCCCGACCACGACCAGGACGTCGATGCCGAGCTCACCGACCAGGCGGCCGACGGCTCGGTGCTGGTCGGAGGCCGCGTCGCCTAGCTCGCGCATCTCGCCGAGCACGGCGACCGTGCGGGCTCCGGTGCGACGACCGATGCCGGCGAGCGTGGTCAGGGCGGCCCGGACCGAGTCCGGGTTGGCGTTGTAGGCGTCGTTGATCACCCGGAGGCCGTCGGGACCCTCGAGCAGCTGCATCCGCCACTTCGACAGTGCCGTTATGGCGTGGAGACTCACCGCAACGGCGTCGAGGGGCAGACCGGCCGCGATCGCAGCGGCGGCCACAGCGGCCGCGTTGCGGGCGTGGTGCTCGCCGAGCAGTGCCAGGTGGACGTGCTCGGTCGCCCCGTCGTACGCGAGGTCGAAAGTGGGTCGCCCGAGGTCGTCGAGGGTGACCTCGTCGAGTCGTACGTCGGCGTCGTCCGCCGTGCCGAAGGTGGTCACCCGGCCGCGGGTCCGCGACGCCATCGCCCGCACCAGCGGGTCGTCGGCGTTGAGCACGGCGACGCCGTCGTCGGGGAGCGACTCGACCAGCTCGCCCTTGGCCTGCGCGATCGCCTCCTGGGACCCGAACTCGCCCAGGTGGGCCACTCCGACGTTGAGCACCAGCGACACGTCCGGCCGGGCGATGGCACAGAGCTCGGCGATGTGGCCGATCCCGCGGGCGCCCATCTCGATCACCAGGTAGCGGGTCGCGTCCTCCACCCGGAGCACCGTCAGCGGCATCCCGATCTCGTTGTTGAAGGAGCCCGCGGTGGCGACAGTGGGCGCGTTGTCGGCGAGCACCATCGACAGCATGTCCTTGGCGCTGGTCTTGCCCTGGGAGCCCGTGATCGCGAACACCGACAGGGGTTCCGCGGACGTACGACGTCGCGCGAGCACCTCGCGGGCCAACATCTGGAGCGCCTGCTGCACATCGTCGACGACGACCGTCGGCACGCCGGTCGCACGCGAGCCGAGCACGCCGACCGCACCGGCCCCGACGGCAGCAACGGCGTGCTCGTGGCCGTCGACCCGCTCCCCCACGAACGCGACGAAGAGCCCGCCTGGCTCCGGGCTGCGTGTGTCGAGGAACGCCGGTCCGGTGACCACGGCGTCGTCCCCCTCGAGCCGTCCGCCGACGACGGAGGCGATCTCGGAGAGCCGGATCGGGATCATCGGCTGATCTCCTCGCGCAGCACGTCGCGGTCGTCGAACGGGTGGACCACCCCGGCGACCTCCTGGCCGGCCTCGTGCCCCTTGCCCGCGATCAGGAGCGTGTCACCGGTGCGCGCCTGCGCCACGGCGTGGGCGATGGCGGCCCGGCGGTCACCGATCTCCACGACCTCGGCCGGTGCGCCGTCCGGGACGCCGGCCAGGATCGCGGCGCGGACGGCCGCCGGGTCCTCGGTGCGGGGGTTGTCGTCGGTGACCACGAGCAGGTCGGCCAGCCGGGCCGCGATCTCGCCCATCAGCGGCCGCTTGCCGTGGTCGCGGTCGCCGCCGGCGCCGAGCACCACGATCAGCCGCCCCCGGGTGAGCGGGCGCAGTGCCTCCAGCGCGGCGGTGACCGCGTCGGGCTTGTGCGCGTAGTCGACGATCGCCAGCCACGCCTGGCCGGCGTCGACGCGCTCGAGCCGACCCGGGACTCCCCCGCCGACCGCGATGCCCGAGGCCACGGCGGCGGCGTCGAGCCCGGCCTCGCCGGTGGCGGCGATGGCGCAGAGCGCGTTGGCCACGTTGAAGTCGCCGGCCAGGGGCACGCCCGCCGGGAATCGCTGCCCGTCCGGACCCTCGACCACGAACGTTGCACCCGCGGCTGCGAGCACGACGTCGAGGGCGCGCCAGTCGGCGTCGTTGCCGAACGCCGAGAAGGTGCACAGCGGGATCGACGCCTCGTCGAGCAGGCGCCGGCCGTGGGCGTCGTCGAGGTTGACCAGTCCGCGTCGCGCCCGCTGCGGCGTGAACAGCGATGCCTTCGCCCGGAAGTAGTCCTCCAGGTCCGCGTGGAAGTCGAGGTGGTCGCGGCCGAGGTTGGTGAAGGCGGCGACGTCGAACACCACGCCGTCGACCCGGCCCATCACCAGGGCGTGGCTCGAGACCTCCATCGCGCAGGTGGTGACCTCGTGCTCGCGCATCACCGCGAACAGCGCGTGCAGGTCGGGTGCCTCCGGCGTGGTCAGCGAGGTCTTCACGTCCGTGCCCGCGATCCGGGTGCCGACCGTGCCGATCACGGCCGACGTCGTGCCGGACCCCTGCAGCCCGGACTCGGCGAGCCGGGTGGTCGTGGTCTTGCCCTGGGTGCCGGTCACCGCGATCAGCGTGAGGTGCTCGGCCGGGTTGCCGTAGACCTTGGCGGCCAGGTCGCCGAGCACGGCACGCGGCCGGTCCACCACGAGCGCCGGCGCGGTCACGCGTCGGGCACCCTCCGGGTCGGTGAGCACCCCGACCGCACCTGCGGCCACGGCATCGGCGGCGTACGACGCCCCGTGGGCGCGTGCACCCGGCAGCGCGGCGTACAGGTCACCCGGGACGACACGCTGCGAGCTCAGGCTGATCCCGGTGACCGTCACCTCGTCGGCCCCCTCGGGGGCCGGGACGCCGAGCCACGCCGCGACCTCGGTGAGCCCGGTGCTGACCGGGTGCCGGGGGCGGGTCCAGCTCAGGTCGGACGCGGGTTCTGACACGCCGGCGACGCTATCGAAGTCACCACTCGATCGGCAGGTTGGCCGGCCTGGTGCCGGTCGGGGCCACGCCGTAGCGGGCCAGCAGGTAGGACATGATCTTGCTGAACGCGGGCCCGCCGATCGAGCCACCGCCACCGCCGTTGCGCGGGTTCTGGATCACCACGTAGACGGTGAAGCGGGGTTTGTCGGCCGGTGCGAAGCCGGCGAAGGACACCGTGAACGTGCCGTCGTAGCAGCGGCACTTCTTGCCGACGCGCTGCGCGGTGCCGGTCTTGCCGGAGACCCGGTAGCCCATCACCTGGGCGCCCGGTGCGGTGCCGGTCTCCGGGTTGGGCACCATCTCCATCATCTTCGACATCTGGCGCGCGGCCTTCGCCGAGATCACGCGGTGCTTGGTCGTGTAGTCGGTGCCGACCTTGGCCCCACCGTCGGTGACCGCGGCTCCCTTGACCACGCTGGGCGTGACCAGCTCGCCGCCGTTGGCGATCGCATTGACGGCGGTCGCCATCTGCAGCGTGTTGACGCCGATGCCCTGGCCGAACGAGATCGTCGCGTGGCCGACCTTGCCCCAGGAGCGCCAGTCGGGCAGCAGTCCGTTGGTCTCGCCGTACAGGCCGACACCGGTGCGGGTGCCGAGCCCGAACGCGCTGAGGTGCTTGAACAGGTCCTCGGAGGAGATCTGCGTCGCCGCCAGCGTGGTGCCGATGTTGGACGACTTCGCGATCACGCCGGTCGTGGTGAGGTGCAGCCGGTCGTGCTGGAACCAGTCGTGGATCACGCGGTCCTGCACCGGCAGCGTCGCCGGCACGGTGATCGGGGTGCGCGGGGTCAGCTTGCCCTCGTCGAGGAGCGCGCTGAACGTCAGCACCTTCTCCACCGAGCCGGGCTCGTAGACGTCTTGCAGCGCACGACTGCCGAGGTCACCCTTGGCGGCACGGGCCGGCGTGTTCGCGTCGTACGTCGGGAAGTCGGCGAGCGAGAGCACCTCACCGGTCTGGGTGTCGAGCACGACCGCGGAGCCGGAGTCGCTGCGCGAGTTCTGGACGGCGCTGCGCAGCACGCGCTGGACGTACCACTGGAGATCGCGGTCGATGGTCAGCTGCAGTGAGCGACCGTTGCGCGGGTCGACGGTGCTGTTGTCCCCGAGCGGGATCCGGTTGCCGTCACCGACCTCGTAGGTCTCCTGGCCGTCCTTGCCCCTGAGCCGGTTGTCGAAGGCGAGCTCGAGGCCCGCCCCCGCGTCACCTCCGTCGCCGAGGAAGCCGATCAGGTTGGCCGCCACGTCCTTGGCCGGGTAGTCGCGCAGCGGGTCGGGCTCGGTGTAGACGCCGCCGAACGGGATCTTGCGCAGCTTGGGGTCGGTGATCTTCGCCTTGACCGCGGTCTGGATCCGGCTGACCACGTGGGTGGCCAGGGTGGACGGCACCCGGCGGTCGAGGTACTGGAACCGGCTGCCGGACTTGGTGACCTTGGCGAGCACGTCGAAGTAGTCGAGGTCGAGCTCGTCGGCGAGGATGCGGGCGATCATGCCGCCGTACCTGTTGGTGACCTTGGGGTCCGCGATCAGCATCAGGCCGTCGACCGACTCCGCGAGCGCGACGCCCTTGCGGTCGAGGATCGCACCGCGCTTGGCGGGGAGGACCACGGTGGCCGCGCCAGCCGCCTGGGCGCGCGCGGCGTAGGCCTTCGGGTCCAGGCCCTGCAGCTGGAAGAGCCGCACACCGAACACCGAGAGCACCATCGTGATCACGATCATGAAGACGCGCAGCCGCTTGTGCGACGACCCGCGGCCGGTCCCGGGCGCGCTCCTGCGGGATCGGGTGCGAGGCGCTGGGCTCACCGGTTGGTCTCCTGCCCGCCGGACGGAGTCCCGTTACTACCCGAGCCTGCGGCCCGATCCGTGGAGCCACTGCGGACGGCCGCGGACTTCTTCTTGTCGGTCTTCTGGCCGGACGTGCGCGGGACGACCACCTTGACGATGCGCGGCTTCGGGGCCAGCACCTTCGGCTTCACCGCCGGCAGCGTGGTGATCCGGATCCCGTTGAGGGAGGTGGCCGCGAGCGGCTGGCCGAGCACCTTGCCGTCGGAGAGCCGCACGAACGCCGGGTTGGGCGGCGGCACCATGCCCAGCTTCTTCGCCCGCGCGGCCAGCTGCTGCGGGTCGCGCAGCCGCTCGAGGTCCATCGACAGCGACTGCTCGCGTGCGGCCAGCGCGTCGGCCCGGTGCTGCAGCTTGGTGGCAGTGAACGCGTTCTGCTGCATGGTCGTGTTGAAGGCGAGCAGCCCGGCGACGCCACCGGCCAGCAGGAGCACCACGAGCGCGACGAACGGCGCCCTGGGGGCGTCGACGCGTCGGCTCGGCACCACGGTCAGCCGGGCGCGCTCGACGGCAGCGTCGGCAAACCTCGGGATGCGGGTGCGGGCCTGGCTGAACAAGGTGCTCATGCAGCGTCCTTCCGGACTCGTTCGACGGCGCGCAACCGCACGGAGGCGGCGCGGGGGTTGGCTTCGATCTCCGCGGGCGAGGCCTGCTCGGACCCGCGGGTGACCAGTCGGAGGGCCGGCTCGTAGCCTTCGGGCACGACTGGCAGGTCGACCGGCACGGTCGACCGGGTGCGCGCAGTGAAGGCCTGCTTGACCAGCCGGTCCTCGAGCGAGTGGTAGCTCATCACCACCACCCGGCCGCCGACGCCGATCGCGTCGATCGCCGCCGGGATCGCCCGGCGCAGCACGCCGAGCTCGTCGTTGACCTCGATCCGCAGCGCCTGGAAGGTGCGCTTGGCCGGATGTCCTCCGGTGCGACGGGCAGGCGCCGGGATGGTGTCCCGGATCAGGTCCACCAGCCGGGCCGAGCGGTCGAACGGCGAGGTGGCCCGCTCCCGGACGACGGCCCGCGCGATCTGGCGCGCGAACTTCTCCTCGCCCCAGGTGCGCAGCAGCCGGGCCAGGTCCTGCTCGGAGTAGCCGTTGAGGACGTCGGCCGCGGTCGGGCCGGTGCTGTCGTCCATCCGCATGTCGAGCGGCGCGTCCTCCGCGTAGGCGAACCCGCGCTCGCGGACGTCGAGCTGCATGGAGGAGACGCCGAGGTCGAACAGCACGCCGTCGACTGCCTTGAGACCCTGCTCGGCGAGCACGTCGGGGATCTCGTCGTAGACGGCGTGCACCAGCGTGATCCGCTCGCCGTACGACGCGAGCCGGGCGCCGGCGAGGTCCAGCGCGTGGAGGTCGCGGTCGACGCCGATCACCCGGGCCGCCGGGCAGCGCTCGAGCACCGCCTCGGTGTGGCCGCCGAGGCCGAGCGTCGCGTCGACCAGCACGGAGCCGGGACGCTCGAGGGCGGGCGCCACCAGGGCGACGATCCGGTCGAGGAGCACCGGAACGTGGCGGGGGTTCGTCATCTCAGCGACCGACGTGGACGAGGCTGACGAGGACCAGGGCCAGGACGCTGGAGGTGGTCAGCGAGAACGCCATCACCATCAGCCCGTCGCGTACGTCGTGACGTACGCGCCGTGCCGGCGTGATCCCACTCATCGGACTCGACCCCCAGAAGCGTTGCGGTGCGGTGCGGCGTTCGTAGAGCCAGGTTCTCCGTCCGCTCCGCTCCGGGGTGTGTCCCACGTGGGGGGCGATCTGGCACCGGGGAAGGTGCGCCAGAGTGCCCTCCCCTGCTGAACTGGGGTTGTTCACGTGAGGGAGCCGGAGCGGACGTGAGCCTCGTCCTGCGACCGCCGCTGTGCAGTTGTGTGGTGCTGTCGTGCGCTGGTGCTGATGCTGGTGCTCTCAGTCCTCG
The DNA here is from genome assembly GCA_963815585.1 of uncultured Actinomycetota bacterium. Lineage (GTDB taxonomy): Bacteria > Actinomycetota > Actinomycetes > Propionibacteriales > Nocardioidaceae > Marmoricola. Next base: position 205,203 of record CAWFHJ010000006.1, read on the forward strand.
ACGAACCCGAACGGCCCGTCGAGGTTGGCGAAGGTCTCCTCGGCACCGGACTGCTGGCTGCGCCAGGTCTCCGGGTCCCAGATCTCGGCGTGGTCCATCACTCCGACGACCAGGACGTCACGGTCCAGGCCGGCGTAGCTCCGCATCCCCTCGTGGAGGGTGATCCGGCCCTGCTTGTCGGGCGCCTGCTGTGCGGAGTTCGAGAACAGGTAGCGGATGTGCTGCCGCGTCGTCTTGTCGGCCTGGCTCTTGCGGGCCAGGTCGGACGTCATCGACCGGAAGCCCGCGACAGACCAGACCTGGAGGCAGTGCTCCTGGCCCGGTGCGATCATCACGTCCTCCGTCAGCAGATCCCTGAACTTCGCCGGGAGGAAGAGACGCCCCTTGTCGTCGAGCTTCGGCGTGTGAGTGCCCGTGAAGAACATCGGTCACTCCCCACTCCGCCGCCCGGCGTCCACCTACAGCGCCATTTCCCTCCACTGCGCTCCACTCTACTCCACTTTGCTCCACCGTCAACCATTTCCACCCTCGTGTCCTCCCGCGCGTCCTCGTCCTCCCCAGAGGCACCTCCCGGTCACGGTTCGGTCGCGCATCCGCTCCGGCAGGGGACACTGTGAGGAGCCATGCGGTTCACTAGGACCCACCCGCCGGCCCGGTTCGGACCGGCGGTACTCAGCAGTGCGAAGTTTGGGGGTCGACAAGCTTTGAGTACGACGCAGCAGTCGCTGGAGCGGGAGCCCGACGCAGAGGGGCTCGCCGAGCTCGGGGCGGTCGCCAAGCGCATCCAGAGTGCGGTGGAGCAGGTGATCGAGGGCAAACCGGACGTCACCCGGCTCGCGCTGGTCGTCCTCCTCGGTGAGGGCCACCTGCTGATCGAGGACGTCCCCGGTGTGGGCAAGACGATGCTGAGCAAGACGTTGGCCAAGGCCATCGACTGCTCGGTGCGCCGGATCCAGTTCACCCCCGACCTGCTGCCCTCCGACGTCACGGGTGTCTCCATCTACAACCAGGAGACGCGCGACTTCGAGTTCCGGCCCGGCGGCGTGTTCGCCAACATCGTGGTCGGTGACGAGATCAACCGCGCGTCGCCCAAGACGCAGTCGGCGATGCTCGAGTGCATGGAGGAGCGCCAGGTCACCGTCGACGGGACCACGTTCCACCTCGAGTCGCCGTTCATGGTGATCGCGACCCAGAACCCGATCGAGATGGAGGGCACCTACGCGCTGCCCGAGGCCCAGCGCGACCGCTTCATGGCGCGGGTGTCGATGGGCTACCCGGTCAAGGCCGCCGAGATCGCGATGCTCGCCTCGCACACCACCACCAGTCCGCTCAGCGACCTGGAGCCGGTCACGGACGCGGCCGAGGTGCGCAACATGATCGCCGCCGTCGGCACCGTGCACGTCTCGGTCGCCGTCCAGCGGCACGCTGTCGCGATCGCCGAGGCGACCCGGCACTCCGACGACCTCCGGCTCGGAGCCTCGCCGCGGGCGACACTCCACCTGGTCCGTGCGGCGAAGGCGTCGGCCGCGCTCGACGGTCGCGACTTCGTGATCCCCGACGACCTGCTGACCCTGGCGCCCCACGTGCTCTCGCACCGACTGCTGCCGACCGTCGAGGCGGCCGCCTCGGGTCGCGGTCCGCGCGAGGTCCTCACCAGCCTGCTCGCGCAGGTGCCGATCCACCAGGACTGAGCCGGAGCCTTGATGTGAGAACAGCGCTGAAGGCCCTCACCGTCCGGGGACGGGCCTTCCTCGCGTCCGGAATCACCTCGATCGCCTGCGGGCTGGTCCTGATCGAGCGCGACCTCACCCGGATGGGGCTCCTGGTCGCCGCGCTGCCCCTGGTCTCGGCGATGTACGTCGCCGGGCGGTCGCACCACCTGCGGCTGCGTCGCACCGTCACTCCCCCGCACCTGACCGTCGGCGAGTCCGCGAAGGTTCTGGTCAGCGTCGAGAACGGCGGCGCCCCGACCAGCGTGCTGCTGATGGAGGAGCAGCTCCCCTACGCCCTGGGCGGCCGGCCTCGTTTCGTGATCCAGCCGATGGGTCGCGGCGCCCGTGAGCGGCTCGAGTACACCGTGCGGCCGGAGATCCGCGGCCGGCACTCGCTCGGCCCGATGCAGGTCCGGCTGCGCGAGCCGTTCGGCATGGTGGAGCTCCGCGAGGAGATCTCCGGTGCCGCCCACCTGCTGGTCACCCCACGCGTCGTCCCGCTCACCGAGATCCGGCTCGGCGGCGGCTGGTTCGCCACCGGTGACGACCACCCCCGCTCCTTCACGGTCGGCCGGGTCGCCGACGTCGTGGTCCGCGAGTACCGCCGCGGTGACGACCTGCGCCGCGTGCACTGGCGCTCCACCGCCCGCATGGGCGAGCTGATGGTGCGCAACGAGGAGCAGCTGTGGCAGGCCCGGGCCACGGTGATCCTCGACAACCGGGCGATCGCCCACCGGGGCAGCGGACCCGGCTCCTCGCTCGAGGGCGCCGTCTCCGCCGCGGCCTCCGTCGCGGTCCACCTCTCCTCCCTGGGCTACCAGGTGCGCCTGGTCAGCGGCTCGGGCATCACCGACGCCTGGCACGAGCGGGGCCGGCCGCTGGACCCGTTCCCGCTGCTCGAGGAGCTGGCCCTGGTCACCGCGACGGGTGACACCGAGCTCCCCGACATCACGCTGGGTGAGGACGTCACGGGCGGCATCGTGGTCGGCGTGCTCGGCGCCGTACAGCCGGAGGACTCGACGTGGTGGGCCCGGTTCCCGCGGCACAGCGCGCAGAGCCTCGCGCTCGCGCTCGACGTCGAGTCGTGGGGCCAGCGGGCCAGCGAGGACGCCGACCCGCCCTCCACCCTGTGGCTGGCCGGCCAGGGCTGGCGCGCCGCGAGCTGGCGCAAGGGTGCCGCCTTCGGCGCCGTCTGGAGGGAGCTGGACAGATGACACAGACCACCGCACCCGACACCGGGAGCACCGCCCCCGCTGCGCCGACACCCGGCGCGCTCGCCCCGGCGACCCGCCGTCGCTCCAACTTCAGCGATCCCCGGGTGCTGTTCGCCGGTCTCGGCACCGCCCTCCTGGCCGGCCTGACCGGCTGGTTCTCGCTGCTCTCGTGGCGCGGCATGGCCGACGAGCCCAGCCGCTACACGGGTCCGTTGCTGACCGCCGCGCTCATCGTCGCCCTGGTCGGCTGGGGCGTGCGCCGGTTCACCTCGCGCTCGTCGCTCGCGCTGCTGGCCCAGCTGGTGGTGCTCGCCGTCTGGATCGAGCACCGGGTCACCGGCGGGCTCCCCCGTCCCTCCGGCTTCCGCCAGGTCTGGAACCAGGCCGTCGACGGCGCCGACGCCGCGCAGCGCTACGCCTCCCCGGTCTCGGTGAACCACCCCGAGTTCCACTTCCTGCTCCTGGTCAGCGGGATCGGCATCCTGCTCGCCGTCGACCTGATCGTGTGCGGCATGCGGCGCGCCTCGCTCGGCGGGCTGCCGCTGCTGCTGGCGATCACGATCTCCGCGAGCGTCCTGCTCGACCCGGTCGACTGGCTGGTCTTCCTGCTCACCGGCTTCGGCTGGCTGGCGCTGGTCGCGATCCAGGAGACCGACCGCGCCAGCTCGTGGGGACGTGGCTCCGCCATCAGCACCCGGCTGAGCGCGGTCGGCGGGCTCGCCGCCCGGATCGCGGTGACCTGCGGCCTGATCGCGGTGGTGCTCTCGGCGGCTCTGTCCTCCGAGGGACGCACGTTCGGTGACTTCGGCCAGAACGGCGGCAACAGCTCGATCAACGTCAGCAACCCCATGTTGAACCTGCGCCGCGACCTGGTGCAGGGCAAGGACATCCCGCTGATCTACGTGAAGACCGACGACTCCGCCCCGTCGTACCTGCGGACCACGGTGCTCGACGACTTCACGGGCTCGAGCTGGCAGCCCACCGACCGCGACTTCGACAGCACCAGCCCGATCGGCGGCCAGCTGCCGCCGCCCCCCGGACTCACGTCCAACGCGCCGGTGGAGAGCCACAACTGGCAGCTCCGGGTCTCCGAGTCCTTCGGCTCCCAGTGGCTGCCGCTGCCCTACCCGAGCAGCAAGCTGGACGTGGACGACAAGTGGCGCTACGACCCGGAGACGCTCGACGTGATCGGGGTCGGCAACACCAACGCCTCCGGGCTGACCTACAACGCGACGTCGCTGTCCCCGCGGATCGACAGCGTGCAGCTGCGCAAGGCCGCAGCCCCGCCGGCGTCGCTGCGGGCCCGGATGACCGACCTGCCGAACAGCCTTCCGGCGGTCTTCCAGCGCACCGCACGCGAGGTCACCAGATCCGCCACGAACGACTTCGACCGCGCCGTGCTGCTCCAGGACTGGTTCCGCAACGAGGGCGGCTTCGAGTACAGCCTCCGGCCGGCGTCGGGCACGGGCGCCCAGACCCTGCAGAAGTTCATCACCACCGACCGGGTCGGCTACTGCGAGCAGTTCTCCGCGGCGATGGCCGTGATGGCACGCACCCTGAACATCCCGGCCCGGATCGCGGTGGGCTTCCTGCGCGCCGACCGGGACAAGGACCAGTACGTCTTCAGCGCGCACGACCTGCACGCATGGCCGGAGCTCTACTTCGACGGCGTCGGCTGGATCGTCTTCGAGCCGACGCCCCAGGCGCGCACCGCCTCGGCTCCGGCGTACACGTCGACCGGTGCCGGGCAGGCCCCGACCGAGCTGCCCAGCGCGTCGTCCGCGGCGACGGCAGTGCCCTCGAACCTGAAGCCGAAGGTCGACCCGACCAACGGCGGCGCCGCCGCCGACCAGCAGAACGGCGGCAGCAACGTCTGGCTGGTGGGCATCCTGGTGCTGCTCCTGCTGATCCTGCTGGGACTGCTCCCCCGGGTGATGCGTGGGTCGACCTCGCGCCGGCGCTGGGCGACGGCGCACTCTGCCGAGGCGCTCGCGGACGCCGCCTGGTCAGAGGTGCGGGCCACCGCGGTGGACCTCGACCTGGACTGGTCCGACCAGCGCACGGTGCGCGCCAACGGGAGGGTGGTGCAGCGCGAGGTGGTCCCGACGTACGAGGGGCGGCGAGCGATCGACGACGTGGTCACCTACGTCGAGCTGACCCGCTACGCCCGACCGCGCGAGCTCTCGGAGGAGACCCGCGCCCGGATCGAGCAGGACGTCGACACCTGGCGCGAGGCGGTCTTCCACGCGGTGGACACCAAGCGGGCGCGACGGGCGCGCTGGTTCCCGCGCTCGGTGACCCGGTCGGTCACGGACCTGCTGCCGACGCGGCAGCGAGGCCGGCGTCGCTGAGGCGGGTCAGGTTTGCGAGTCGAGCGATCAGAAACCGTTCTGGTCGCGCCGCCGCTGCCAGCGCTCCTCGAGCCGCTGCATGAAGCCCTGACGGGACCCGCCCTTGGGTCGACCGCCGGTGCGCCGGGGCTTGCGGGTGGTGCGACCGCCCTGGATCACGCTCAGCCCGGCCGGACTGTCGGGCATCTCGAACCGGCCCTCGCTGGGCGGGTTCTCCGCGGCGGCCTGACGACCCCGCCAGGCGCTGAGCCCGAGCGTCGCCGAGGCCAGCATGATCACGAAACCGATGATGCCGAGCCACGTCTGGCGCATGATCGCGCCGGTCATCAGCAGCACCACACCGACCACGAACGCTGCGCCTGCGGCGACGATCCGGGTGCGGGTGGCACGCGCGAACGTGGTGCCGCGCAGGGTGGACGCGAACTTGGGATCCTCCTCGACGAGGGCGCGCTCCATCTGTTCGAGCAAGCGCATCTCTTCCTCGGAGAGTGGCACGAGATCCTCCCTGCAACGTGTGAAGGTTTCCAGTCTAGGCAGGCTGTCCTGCTCTCGGTACCCGGGAGCCGAAAATCACAGGAAAGGGTGGCCCAGTGGCTAGGGTCGCTCGCCGACCAGCAGCGTCGCCGGACGCACGGCGTGGCCCCCGAACCGGAGCACCGCGGCGTCGACAGCGCGGTCGGCATCGGCCCAGCCGCGCTCCCGCTCCCCGAGCACCAGCTGCCGGTGCACGCTGCTGCGCGGCACCAGTCCCTCGACCCGCACCCCGACCAGCCGGATCCGGGCCCGCTGCAGGCCGAGCCCGTTGAACAGCGCCGCCGCGGTCGCGTAGATCTCGCTGGTCACGTCGGTGGCCTCGGGCATCGTGCGCGAGCGGGTGATCGTGGTGAAGTCGGCGAACCGCACCTTGAGGGTCACCGTGCGGCCGGCCAGCGCGGCCGTGCGCATCCGGGCCGCCACCTTCGCACTGAGCCGGAGCACCTCGCGCAGCACCACCTCCCGGTCGTCGGTGTCACGGCCGAACGTCTCGTCGCTGCCGATGCTCTTGTCCGGCTCGTGCGCGTTGCGCCGGACCGTGACCTCGCGGCGGTCGTCGCCCCAGGCCAGGGCGTGCACGTGGGCGCCGGCGTGCGGCCCGAGCGCCCGCTGCAGGGTCGGCAGCGGGGTGTGCGCGACGTCGCCGACGCTGATCAGGCCGAGCCGGTGCAGCTGTTCGCGGGTCTTCTCGCCCACGCCGTAGAGCTCCCCGACGTCGAGCGGGTGCAGGAACGAGGTCACCCGGTCGGTCGGCACCACGACCACGCCGTCGGGCTTGGCGCGCCGGCTGGCCAGCTTGGCCACCGAGGGGGCGGCGGCCACCCCGACCGAGCAGGTGATGCGCTGCTCGTCGTACACCCGGGCACGGAGGTGCTCGGCGACCGCGAGCGGCGTCCGGAACCGGCGCAGTGAGCCGGACACGTCGAGGAACGCCTCGTCCAGCGACAGCGCCTCCACCACCGGCGTGACCTGCCGGAAGATCTCCATCACCGAGGACGACACGGTCTCGAAGTCGGTGTAGTCCGGACTCAGCACCACCGCCTGCGGGCACATCCGGCGGGCGCGGGTCATCGGCATCGCCGAGTGCACCCCGAACGCCCGCGCCTGGTACGTCGCCGACAGCACCACCCCGCGGTGCCCGCCCCCCACGATCACCGGCGCGTCCGCGAGGTCGGGCCGGTCCCGGATCGCCACCATCGCGAAGAACGCGTCCATGTCGACGTGCAGGACGTGGCAGCCGGTGGAGCGGTCGGGGGTGGAGTGGGTGGTCATCGGGCGGGTGGTCATCGGGAGAATTCCCCAGGTACCAAGGAATTCTTCAGGCATCCCCATGAGAACTGGCCTCCCCATGAGATCTGGCGCTTCCAGCGGCACACATACCCCTGGAAGTGCCAGACGACATGGATACCTCGGGAATTCGACCGAGCGCGCTCAGCGCGTGGCGAGCACGTGCAGCTGAGCGGCGAGGGTGAGGTACTCCGGGCGGTCGGCGACGGCGCGCTCGAGGTCGAGCAGGGCGGCACCGGCGCCGGGTTCGAGGTCGAGCAGGGAGCCGGGGACCAGGTCGGCGAAGACCCGGACGGCGTGGACCGCCTGCGGGGTGAAGCCGCTGCCGGTGAGCAGGTCGGTGATCTCCGTGGCAGTGAACCGGCGCTCCCCCGACGCGTCGTCGCCGGTGCCGTCGAGCGCGGCGACGGCCTGCCGGAAGTGGCCGGCCATCGCCCGGGCCAGGACCGCGGCGTGCCGCTGGCCGACCAGCAGGGACAGGGTGCCGCCGGAGCGGAGCACGCCGCCGATCGTGGCCAGGCCCGCGGCGGGGTCGTCGAGGATCCCGAGCACGCCGTGGCAGAGCACCAGGTCGGCCTCGTCGGTGACCACGTCGGGCAGCCCGGCCAGGTCGCCCTGGACGCCGGTGACCCGGTCGGCGACGTCGCTCTCGGCGGCCCGCCGGGCCAGCGCAGCGAGCGCGTCGGGGCTGGGATCGACCACGGTGACCTGGTGACCCTGCTCGGCCAGCCGGACCGCGAACCCGCCGGTGCCGCCGCCGATGTCGACGATCCGGCCACCCGGTGCGCCGAGCACCTGCTGCACGGCGTCCCAGACCACGGCGGTGCGGGCCGCGGCGCGGCGTTCGAGGGGGCGGTCCATGAACGCAACCCTAGGGGAATCATCCCGTGCTCCCGGGGCTGCGGTGCCACAGCTTGCGGGCCACGTCGCCGGTGACCTGCCCGGTCGCCTGGCCGGCCGGCTTGATGTCGGCGTAGGGCGACATCCGGAACCCGCTGCTGTGCACCAGCACCCGCTGCGCCGCCGGTGCGGCCAGCGACTCCGGCACCCGGTTGATCTCGGCCAGCGCCGCGTCGACGCCGCCGGTGCTCCACAGGTCGGTGAGGGTGCCGAGGTCCCAGGCGCCGGTCGCCCGCACGGAGATGCCACGCCGCCCGGTCCGGCGTACGACGCCGCGCACCACGAGCAGCCACGAGCCGAACACCGTGGCGGCGTAGGGACCCTGCACGTCCTCGAAGAACGTCGCGTCGACCGGACCGGTCGCGTCGTCGAGGGTCAGGAAGATCACCCGCCGACCGGACCTGATCGGCGGCGTCTGGGTGGCCACCTTCACCCCCGCGATCAGGATCTGCGAGCGGCTGCGCTGCTCGAGCAGCGCGGTCGAGCGCACCACCCCGAGCTGGTCGAGGAACCGCTGGTGGAAGTCGAGCACGTGGCTGCTCGCGTCGAGCCCGAGGATGTCGAGCTCGGCGCGCACCCGGTCGGACGCGGTCATCTCCGGCAGCCCGCTGCTCTCCCCCTCCGACGGCCCGTCACCGAGGTCGAGCGCGAGCTGGACCGAGGTGATCGGCCGCGCCGGCTGCGTGGCCCGGGACTGGGCCGCCGCCCGCTCCCGCACCGACAGGTCACCCCGCTGGGGCCCGGCCATCTCCTGGCCCTCGATCGGGATCTGCCCGGCGGGAGGCCCGGCCGGGCGCCGGCCGCGGCTCGAGGCCCGCCCGCGCGCGGCCCGCTCCAGCGCGCGACCGTGCCGGTCGAGGTCGGCCACCTGGAGCAGCAGGTCGCGCCGGGTGACCCGGCCGCGCCGGCGCAGGTCACCGGTGGCACCGATCCCGTAGACCGTGTCGAACGCCCCCGCCTGCACCAGCCGCTCCGCCACCGGCCTGGACACCCGCGCCCGGTGCCAGAAGTCGGTCAGCGAGGCGTACGGCGTGCCCTCCCGTGCGGCCACGACCCGGGCCACCTCGGCCGCGGAGATCCCCTTGACGTCGGCCAGCGAGAGCCGGATCCCCCAGCCGACCCCGGTCCACGGTGGCAGCTCGCCCAGCACCGGCACCAGCGACCACCGCAGCGTCTCGACCCCCGCCCCGCTCTCCTCGGGCCCGGTATCCATCTCCGGGTCGACGCGTTCGGCGACGTACGTCGCCTCGGAGAGGTTGACGTCGAGCCCGAGGATCGTGATCCCGAGCTGGCGGGCGTCGTCGAGGATCAGCCGCTTGGGGTACATGCCGGGGTCGTGCGTGAGCACCCCGGACAGGAAGTGCGCCGGGTAGTGCGCCTTGAGCCACGCCGACTGGTAGGTCGGCAGCGCGAACGCGGCGGCGTGCGCCTTGCAGAAGCCGAACGACGCGAACGCCTCGATCACCTTCCAGATCCGCTCGACCAGCGGCCGGTCGTAGCCACGCGCCATCGCCCGCGGGTGGAACCAGAGCTTGGTGTCGGCCATCCCCTCGACGTCGCCGAGCGCGCGCCGCCACTCGTCGGCCTCCGCGAACGTGCAGCCGGTGAACTGCTGGATGATCTCGATCACCTGCTCGTGGAAGACCACGACACCGTGGGTGCCGCCCAGGATCGGGCGCAGGTCGTCGTGCAGGAACAGCGGCATCTTCCAGCCCTGCTTGGCCTCGAGGTAGGGCGTGATCATGTCGCTCTTGACCGGCCCCGGCCGGAACAGCGAGATGTCGGCGATGATGTCCTCGAAGTCGTCGATGCCGGACTTGCCGACCAGCTCGCGCTGTCCCGGCGACTCGATCTGGAAGACGCCGAGGGTCTTGGAGCTGGAGATCATCTGGTAGGTCCTGGGGTCGTCGAACGGCACCTGCGCCTCGTCGTCGAGGTCGAGGTCGCGGCCCTCGATCCGCTTGATCTCGGCCACCGCGTGGGCCATCGAGGACTGCATCCGGATGCCGAGCACGTCGAGCTTGAGCAGGCCGAGGTCCTCCACGTCGTCCTTGTCGAACTGGCTCATCGGGTAGCCGGCGTAGCTGGCCTCGACCGGGGTGCGGTCGAGCAGCGTGGCGTCGGAGAGCAGCACCCCGCACGGGTGCATCGCGATGTGGCGGGGCAGCCCGTCGAGCTTCTCGACCAGGCCGAACATCAGGTCGAGCCGGCCCTCGGCCAGCCCCGAGGCGCGCAGCTCGGGCAGGTCACGCAGCGCCATCCGGGCGTCGCGGGCGCGGATGTGCGGGAACGACTTCGCGATCGCGTCGATCTCGCCCGGCGGCATCCCGAGCGCGGCGCCCACGTCGCGGATCGCGTGGCGCACCTTGTAGGTCTCCATCATCGACACGCACGCGCAGCGCTCGGCGCCGTAGCGGTCGAGGATCGCCTCGTAGACCTCCAGCCGTCGCGCCGACTCCACGTCGAGGTCGATGTCGGGCAGCGAGGCGCGCAGCGGCGAGAGGAACCGCTCCATCAGCAGGTTGTGCCGGATCGGGTCGACCCCGGAGACCCCGAGCAGGTAGTTGACCAGGCTGCCCGCGCCGGACCCGCGCGCCGCGCACCGGATGCCGAGCTCGCGGATCAGGTCGGTGACGTCGCCGACGGTGAGGAAGTACGACGCGAAGCCGAGCCCGCGGATGATCTCCAGCTCGTCGGCCAGCCGCTTCCAGATGCGCTGCCGGGGCGCGCCGCCGTAGCGCCAGCCGACCGCCGCCTCGCACCGCGCCCGCAGCGCCGCGTCGGCCGGCGCGTCACCGAGGAACGAGGCGTCGCGCGAGCGGGGACGCGCCTCGGACCAGCCGTCCCCGGTTCCTGAGCCTGTCGAAGGGCGAACTCCGGGAAGTGCACCTCTCCCAGCCCGAGGTCCTCGCGCGGGTCGAGCACGCACCGGTCGGCGACCGCGCGGGTGTGCGCGAGCAGCCGGGTGCTGTCGTGGTGGCCGTCGAGGCCGGCGTAGCGGCAGATCTCCTCGGCGACCTCGTGCATCTCCTTGCCGGACTTGAGGAACCCCTCCGCGTTGCCGCGGTCGAGGTGCCGGGTGTCGAGCGGGACCAGCCGCCGGGCGGCGTCGAGGACGTCGACGGTGGGGGCGTCGGCGCGGTCGGCGTAGCGCACCGCGTTGGACAGCACCACCGACAGCCCGGACGCCCGGCCCAGGCCGGCCATCCGGGCGGCGTGGGTGGACGAGCCGGGACCGGTGCCGGCGACCCGGTGGGAGACCGCCTCCACCACCAGGTCGTGGCGACCGACCGCCTCGCGCCAGCGGTCGAGCACCGCGCGGCCGAGGTCGTCGCGGCGCAGCGTGGCCGCCCGGCCGAGCTCGGAGCCGGGACCGAGCAGCACCAGGACGTCCTGTCCGGCGACGTGCTCGGCGACCAGGTCGAGCGAGCAGACCGGGTCGCCCCGCTCGCCGGCGAGATGGGTCGCGGAGACCAGCCGGCACACGGCCGCCCAGCCGCTGCGGCCGCTGGCCAGGAAGGTCACCCGGGGCAGCCGGGCGTCGCG
>CAWFHJ010000007.1:0-360879 GCA_963815585.1 uncultured Actinomycetota bacterium
ACGGGAAACTCGACGGAAATAGCCTTGAATCGAACGTGTGTTCGAGTAGAATGGGACCATGACCACGACGGCACCCGACCTCGACACCGCCACCGCGGTGCTCGACTTCGCGCGTGAGCGTCGAGCCGCAGCCAACACCGCCGAAGCCGAGCTCCTCCAGGCCGCCGTCACCTGGGCGGACCTGCACCCCGCGGAGTCGATCCACGACGCCGCCCTGCTCTCCCGCTACGGCGACCAGCCGTTCGCGGTCGCCGGACCCGGCGCACCGCTGGTCTCGGAGTTCTGCGTCGCGGAGTTCGCGCTCGCGGTGGGGCTGCCCACCGAGACCGGCAAGGCCTACCTCGGCGAAGCGGTCGAGCTGGCTCACCGCCTGCCGAGGACCTGGAAGCGGGTCCTGGCCGGTGACCTGTGCGCGTGGCGGGCCCGGCGGATCGCCCGCGAGACCCTTGGACTGTCCGTGCAGGCGGCGTCGTTCGTGGACTCCCAGGTCGCACCGTTCGCGCACCGGATCGGTCCCGCCGAGGTCGACCGGCTCGTCGCCGACGCGGTCGGCCGGTTCATGCCCGCCGAAGCCGAAGAACAGCGCCGTCGAGCCTCCGATGGCCGGTACTTCGCGATCGAGCACACCCAGGTCTCCTTCACCGGCACCTCCCGGGTCCACGGGGAGCTCGACCTCGCCGACGCCCTGGACCTGGAGACCCGGATCGCCCACGAAGCCGCCGTCCTGGCCGCCTGCGGGTCCCAGGAGCCGTTGGACGTGCGGCGGTCCCAGGCGATCGGCCAGATCGCCCGCCAGCAGACCAGCCTCGACCTCACCCCGCACCAGGACGACCCCGACCCGGCGCCGGTGCCGGTGCCGGTGCCGGCCCGGCAGACCATCGTCCACGTCCACCTCTCCCCGGACAGCCCGTTCGCCCGCATCGAAGCCTCCGGCCGCCGGATCGTGAGCGTCGACCAGGTCCGCGAGTGGCTGCACACCCCGCTCACCGAAGTGATCATCAAACCGGTGATCGACCTGGCCGACCATGTGCACGTGGCCCAGTACGAAGTCCCCGACCGGCTCGCAGACCAGACCGCAGAACGCGACCTCACCTGCGTCTTCCCCTGGTGCACCCGACCAGCGATCCACTGCGACGACGACCACGTCATCCCCTACTCCGAAGGCGGCCCCACCGCCTCGGACAACCTCGCACCGCTGTGCCGACGCCACCACCGACTCAAGACCCACTCGCCCTGGAGCTACACCGTCCTCGAACCCGGCACCTACCTCTGGTCACTCACCCCACGGCTACCAGTACCTCCGCGATCGACCGCGGCACCACCGACGTCTTCCGCGACAGGCCGCCGAACAGGCCACCCGACACCTGAACTCACCGCCCCACACCCCGCGCCAGCCATCACCGCGCGGGGGCTGTGGCATGCCCGGGACTACCCTCGTGCCGACGAAGGGGGCGCCATGTTCAAGAGTGCCGAGGAGCGCGACGCTGAGCGTCGCGAGAAGGAAGCCGCCGACGCGCAGGCCACGCTGGACCGCGAGGCCCGGGAGCGCGCGGCCACCGAGGCTCAGGCCGCCGCCGAGGTCGCTGCTTCACCTGCCGGACGGGCCACCGCGGCCAAGCACGCCGAGGAGCGCTTCTTCGAGATCCAGCTCGAGGTGGGGGCTCAGCGCGGCGCCGCCTCGTTCGGGTCCGTGAGCGGCGAGTGGCAGCCCGCGAGCTCGGCCGGCACCCTCGCCGCGATCGAGAAGGTGGGGTGGCGACTGGAGCACGCCGGCTACTTCTACATGCAGACGGGCGAGAGCTCCACCGCGCAGATCTTCGGGAGCGGCCAGAACACCGCGATCTCGGGCACCACCGTCGGCGTCTACCTGTTCCGCAACACCGACGACTCCCGCACGTAGCGGCCTGCCTACGCTGGCCGCATGCGATTCATCATGTACGGCGCCGGTGCCGTCGGCGGGGTGATGGGGGCGCGGCTCGTGCTCGCGGGCCACGACGTGCAGGTGGTCGCGCGGGGCGCCCACCTCGAGGCGATCCGCAGCAGCGGGCTGCGGCTGGAGACGCCCGACGGTGACCACACCGTGCAGGTGCGGGCAGCCACGTCCGTCGCCGACCTCGACGTGTCCGCCGACACGGCCGTGCTGCTCGCGGTCAAGGGTCAGCAGACGCAGACGGTGATCGCGGACCTCGCCGCACACGTGGCGGACTCCACCACGGTGGTGAGCGTGCAGAACGGCGTGGCCAACGAGCGCGCGCTGCTGCGCACGTTCGAGCACGTCCTGGGCGTGACGGTGATGCTGCCGAGCACCCACCTGGAGCCCGGCGTCGTGGTGCAGAACAGCGGTCCGGTGCCGGGGATGCTGGACGTGGGCCGCTACCCGACCGGCACCGACGAGCGGTGTGAGGAGTTCTCGGCCGCGGTGCGGTCGGCCGGGTTCGAGAGCGTCGTACGTGCTGACGTGATGGCTTGGAAGCACCGCAAGCTGATCGCCAACCTCGGCAACGGCGTCCAGGCGAGCTGTGCGCCCGGCGACGACCGCGATGCACTGATCGGGCTGGTCCGGGCCGAGGGCGAGGAGGTGCTCGCCGCGGCAGGCATCCCGGTCGTGAGCGCTGAGCAGGACACCGAACGGCGCGGCGACGTGCTCAGCCCCGGCGCCATCGCCGGACGTGGTGGCGGTTCGACCTGGCAGAGCCTGGAGCGCGGCACGGGCTCGGTCGAGACCGACTACCTCAACGGCGAGATCTGCCTGCTGGGACGCCTGCACGACCACGCGACGCCGGCGAACGACCTGGTGCGACGCGTGATGCACGAGCTGGCCCGCGCGCGTGCCACGCCCGGCAGCCGCGACGCCGCCGACCTGCTGGCCGAGCTCAGCGCAGCTTCTTGACCACCACGACGACCAGGGTGATCGCCACCAGCGCGCCGAGCGCCTGCTTCCAGTAGGCCTTCGCCAGGATGGGCAGGACCGTCGCGCCGAGGTCGAGCGCGTCGTTCTCCTCCACCCGGGGTGGGGCAGGTGCGGGCCTCGGCGGAGGCGACGCAGCCGGTGCGGCCGTCGTGGGAGGTGGTACGGCAGCAGCGGCAGCGGGCTCCTGGCCGGCCTCCGCTACTGCCGGATCGGGGGTGGTTGTCGCGACAGGCTCGGCGGCGGGCGCGGCGGCTGCCGGCGGTGCATCAGGGACACCACCGCCCAGCTTCTTCTCCACGCACGCCACGAACTGGCCGAGCAGCTTGTCGGAGACGTCCTGCATGACGCCTCGACCGAACTGCGCCGGCTTGCCCGTGATCGCGAGGTCGGTGACCACCGTGACGTCGGTCGAGTCACCGTTGGCGGTCATCGTCGCAGTCACGTTGGCGCCGGCGGTCCCGTTGCCTCGCTTGTCCTTGCCCTTGGCCTCGATCTTCATCGAGTGGTTGGTCTCGTTCTTGTCCAGGAACGTGCCAGATCCGTTGTAGACAAGGGCGATCGGGCCGAGCTTGACCTTGCAGGACCCCTGGAACGTGTCGCCCTCCACCGAGGTCACCGTGGCTCCGGGAAAGCACCCGGCGACACCCTCGATGTCGTTGAACGTCGCCCAGGTCTCCTCGACCGGTGCCGGGACGGTGAACGTGTGGGTCAGCTCCACATCAGCCTCCGGCTGCGGCGAGCACGGCTCGCCTGGTCAGCACCGTGGCGAGGTGCCGGCGGTAGTCGGCGTCGCCGTTGAGGTCGGAGGGCGGGTTGGTGCCCTCGGCCGCGGCAGCACAGGCCTGACGTACGGCGTCGTCGCTGGCCGCACCACCGGTGAGAGCCTGCTCGACGGCGGTGGCGCGCAGCGGCGTGGAGCCCATGTTCGTCAGCCCGATCCGGGCCTCGGTGATGGTGCCACCGTCGGCCTTCACGGTCGCGGCGACGGCCACGATCGGCCACTGGTGGGCGACGCGCACGAACTTCTCGTAGTGCGCGCCCCAGCCGGTGTGCTTGGGGATCCGCACCTCGGTCAGCAGCTCGCCTTCCTGGATCGCGGTCTCGAACAGGTCGACGAAGAACTCGTCGGCGCTGACCGTGCGCGAGCCACCGGTGCCCTGGATCACGAACTCCGCACCCAGCGCGAGCGCGGGAGCGCCCATGTCACCCGCCGGGTCGGCGTGCGCGAGGGCGCCGCCGAACGTGCCGCGGTGCCGGATCTGCGCGTCGGCCAGGTGGTGCACGGCCTTGTGCACCAGCAGGGCGTGATCCTTGACCAACGGGTTGGTGGCGACCTCGGCGTGCGTGGTCATCGCACCGACGACGATCGCGTCACCGTCGTCGCGGACGCCACGCAGCGCGTCGATCCTGCCGATGTCGATCACGTACTCCGGCGCGTTGAGGCGCATCCGGAGCACCGGCAGCAGCGACTGCCCGCCGGCGATCACCTTGGCGTCGTCACCGTGCTCGGCGAGCAGGCTGAGGGCCTCCTCGACGCTGGTCGGGGCGGCGTACTCGAACTTCGCGGGGATCACTGGCCCGCTCCTTCCGTGCTGTCACGACCGTCGGCGACGGGAGTGCCGGAGTCCTCGAAGTGTGGCTCCGAGGCCGGCGTCTCCATGGCTTTGCGCTTGCCGTCGTTGGAGTGGATCGCCTTCCAGACCCGCTGCGGGGTGCACGGCATCACGATGTCCTCGACACCGAACTGGCGGACCGCGTCGAGCACCGAGTTCACCACGGCCGGCGTCGAGGCGATGGTGCCCGCCTCGCCGACGCCCTTCGTGCCCAGCGTGTTGGTCAGGGACGGCGTCGAGTTGTGGTGGATGTCGAAGCTGATCATGTCGGCAGCCGTCGGCACGAGGTAGTCCACGAAGGACCCGGAGACCAGGGTGCCGGCCTCGTCGTACACCGCTTCCTCGAAGAGCGCCTGAGCGATGCCCTGCGTGAGGCCGCCGTGCACCTGGCCGCCCACGATCAGCGGGTTGATCACGTTGCCGATGTCGTCGACGCAGGTGTACTTGCGCATCGTGATCTGTCCGGTCTCGGTGTCGACCTCGACCGCGCACAGGTGGGTGCCGTGCGGGAAGTTGAAGTTCACGGGGTCGTACGTCGCGTCGGAGTCCAGCGAGGGCTCCATCCCGTCCGGCAGGTTGTGCGCCGCGAACACCGCACCGGCGATGTCGCCGATGCCGATCCCCTGGTCGGTGCCCTTGACCCCGAAGGTTCCGGAGTCGAACTCGATGTCTCCGATGTCGGCCTCGAGCAGATGGGCGGCAACCTGCTTGCCCTTCTCGATCACCTTGTCGACGGCCTTGACCAGTGCCTCGCCACCCACGACGAGGGAGCGCGACCCGTAGGTGTCCATGCCCTTCGCGGCCACGGATGTGTCACCGTGCAGGACCTCGACGTTCTCGAACGGGATGCCCAGCCGGTCAGCCACGATCTGGCTGAACGCCGTCTCGTGGCCCTGCCCGTGGGCACTGGCCCCGGTGACGATCTCGACCGTGCCCGTCGCCAGCATCCGCACGCTGGCGTGCTCCCAGCCGCCGGCACCGTAGTCGAGCGAACCGAGCACCCGGGAGGGTGCGAGCCCGCACATCTCGGTGAAGGTGGAGACACCGATGCCGAGCTGCACCGGGTCGTGGGACTCCCTGCGCTGCTTCTGCTCGGCCCGGAGCTCGTCGTAGCCGAAGGACGCCTTGGCGTCCGCCGTGGCCTTCTCGTAGTTGCCCGAGTCGTACTCCAGGCCGGCGATGGTCGTGAACGGGAACTCGTCGTGCTTGATCCAGTTCTTCTCACGCACCTCGAGGGGGTCGACGCCGAGCTCGGTGGCGAGCTCGTCCATGATCCGCTCGATCCCGAACGTCGCCTCGGGCCGGCCTGCCCCGCGGTAGGCGTCGGTCCAGGTCTTGTTGGTCAGGACCGTCTGGCAGGCGAAGTGGTACGCCGGGAACTTGTAGATCGAGTTGAACATGAAGGCACCCAGCACCGGCACGCCCCCACCGATCAGCGACACGTGCGAACCGAGATCGGCCACGAGCTCGACCTTGAGGCCGGTGACGGTGCCGTCCTTCTCGGCGGCGAGGGTGATCGTCTGCCACTGGTCCCGGCCGTGGTGCGAGGCCATCAGGGACTCGGAGCGGGTCTCGGTGTACTTGATCGGCTTGCCGAGGCGCCTGGCCAGCGCCATCGTGATCCATTCCTCCGGGTTCGTCTGCAGCTTGCCGCCGAACCCGCCGCCCACGTCCGGCGCGATCACGCGCAGCTTCGACTCCGGGATGCCCATCGTCGCGGCGAGCGCGAAGCGGAGCACGTGCGGGATCTGGGTGGCCGACCACATCGTGATCTGCTCACCGGTCGGGTCGACGACCACGGAGCGGGGCTCCATGAACGCCGGGATCAGCCGCTGCTGGCGGAACTCGCGCTCGATCACGATGCCGTCGGTGCGCGCCTTGGCGATCGCCTCCTCGACGTCACCCCCGGTGCCGGCGCCGGCGGAGTCGAAGACCCACAGGGCAGACTTGTTGGTGCCCAGGTCGGGGTGCGCGAGCACCGTGTCCGCGAGCGCCTCCTTGAGGTCGATCGCGGCGGGCAGCTCGGCGTAGTCGACGTCGACCAGCTCGGCAGCGTCACGCGCCTCGGCTGCGGTACGCGCGACGACGACAGCGACGATCTCGCCGGCGAAGGCCACGCGGTCCAGGGCGACCGGGGTGTGCACCGGCGCCTTCTGGTCGGGCGTGATCGGCCAGGCGTTGATCAGGACCCCCATCTCGCCCTCGATGTCCTTGCCGGTGACGACGGTGACCACGTTGGGGGCGGCCTTGGCCTCCTCGACGTTGATCGCGGTGATCGTGGCGTGGGCGAACGGGCTGCGCACCATGGCGAGGTGCAGCATCCCGTTCAGCGTGATGTTGTCGGTCCAGCGCGTCCGGCCGGTGATCAGCCGCTGGTCCTCCTTGCGGCGCCGGTCGCGTCCGATCTCCTTGACCGCTGCCGGGGCCTCCTCGGTGACGGTCATGCGTTCACCTCCTGGCCGCTCGCGGTCTGGATGGCTCGCACGATGTTGTGGTAGCCGGTGCACCGGCAGAGGTTGCCTTCGATGCCCTCGCGGATCTCGGTCTCGCTGGGGCTCGGGTTGTCATTGAGCAGGTCGATCGACTGCATGATCATGCCTGGCGTGCAGAAGCCGCACTGGAGGGCGTGGCACTCGTGGAAGGCGGCCTGCATCGGGTGCAGCTCGCCGTCCTGGGCCAGGCCCTCGATCGTGGTCACCTCGTGCCCGTCGGCCTGCACCGCGAGGACGTTGCACGACTTCACGCTCTTGCCGTCCAGATGGACCGTGCAGGCACCGCAGTTGCTGGTGTCGCAGCCGATCACGGTGCCTGTCTTGCCGAGCTTCTCGCGCAGGTACTGGACCAGCAGCATGCGGGGTTCGACGTCGTCGGAGGCCTTCGCTCCGTCGACGGTGATCTCGATCTTGGTCATGGAGCCACTCCCGGGGGTCTGCAGACGTGTCCGATGGCCTGAACCTAGGCCCCGGGGGTTGGCCAAAGGTTGGTCTGTTCGTGACCGGGGTCACAGGCGCGGGACAGCAACGACTTCACACCCGAAAGGTGGTGATTTAGAATGAATCGTCCCGCATACTCGAGGCATGCCTCCCGACGCTGTGACTCGTGCGCGCCTGCGTGCCTACCAGCTGATGGAGCAGGCCCAGTCCGACACCCACCAGGGGGTCCGTGACCGGCTGGTCGAGCTCGAGGCCTCGTGCGCGAAGCAAAACTCGCCCGAGACCGCCCAGCTCGCCGCCACCGGGATCGTGCTCTACGACCTCGTGCACGGCGACGACCGCCAGGCCGTCGAGTTCGAGATCGAGGACCTGGTCAACCGGGCGACCGGTCTCGACGCACCGACGCTGCTGGCCGCGGCGCTCGGGATCCGCGCGATCCTGGCCGGCGTCGCGCACGACAGCCCCGCGCTGCTCGGCGACGCGGGACGGGCGGTCGCGCTGGTCGAGCACGACGACCTGCCCGCGCTCGACCGCTGCTTCGTCTGGGTGCTCTGCGCCGGCGCCTACAACACGCTCGGTCTCTGGGAGATCGCCGACGAGCTCTACGACCGGGCCGCCGCGCTCGCCCCGGAGTGCGAGGAGCCGGTCCAGCAGGCCGCCGTGGTGGTCAACCGCTTCCTGATCCGGCTCGAGTGGACCGCGGCCCTCTTCGAGCTCGGCAAGCAGGACGACGCCCTCGACCAGGTACGACGGGCATCCTCGGCGGTGCGCGACGCACTGCGCACCCGCGGGCTCCCCCGACTCTGGCGGCTGGACGCCTCGGCCTGCCGGCACCTCCTGGACTTCGTGAAGGTCTCCTTCATGGACGCCTCCCCTGATGCGGCCGACGTCGACGACCGTCTGCTCCGCCTCGACGTGCTGCGTGGCGAGCTCGCCGAGGCCGGCGACGTCGAGGTGCTCCCGTTCCTCGAGGGCTTCGTCGCGGTCGCGCTGATCCGGCTGGGCCGACGCGAGCAGGCCGCGTCGTGGCTCCACCACACGGGCGACTCCGCGTCGTCGGGCGCCCGTTCCTTCCGGGCCTGGGTCCGGGCCGAGTCGCTCGCGCCCGAGCAGGCCGACGAGGCGCTGGCCGCGAGCCGCGCCTACGGCGACCTGGTCACCCGGATGCGCTGGAACGCCAGGACGGGCGTGCTGACCGCAGCCCGCTCGAAGATCGTCGAGGAGAAGCTGACCGCCGAGCACGCGATCCTCGCCCGCGAGGTGATGCTCGACCCGCTGACCGGCTTGGAGAACCGCCGCGCGTTCGACCACTGGCTGGTCTCCGCGCCGACCCAGTCGCACCCGACGGCGCTGCTGCTGCTGGACCTCGACTCGTTCAAGGACGTCAACGACCGCCACGGCCACGCCGTCGGCGACGACGTGCTGCGCCGAGTGGCGAAGGTCCTCGCCCAGCACGTGCGCCAGGGCGACAGCGCGCTCCGGCTCGGCGGTGACGAGTTCGCCGTGATCCTCAACGGCAGCGGTCCCGGCGCCGACGAGACGAAGCTTCGCCGGGTGGCGTTCGCGCGTGCCCGTGCGATCCGCGCAGCGGTGGCGCACCTGGAGTGGGACGACCTGGCGCCAGGTCTGCTCCCCACCATCAGCATCGGCGTCACCTGCGGCATGCTCGGCCCGCGCCGCAAGGAGACCGCCGAGGAGCTCTACCGCCGGGCGGACCGCGACCTCTACGTGGCCAAGGCCCGCCGCTCCGTGCCCGACCTGCCGTAACTCGCTCGCCCCCTCGCCGCACCGGTGCCACCATCGGGATTCGTGATCCGGCAAGACCGGCTCCGTGGCCTGCGCGTCCACCCGACGCTGCTGCGCACCCGGCGCGACTTCCGGCTGCTGTTCCTGGCCGGCACCGTGTTCTACCTCGGCGCGATGGTCAGCCACGTCGCGATCCCGTTCCGGGTCTACGACCTCACCGCATGGGGGTGCTCTTCGTGGTGTCGGCGATCCTGTCGGCAGCGTCCGCGCTGCAGCGGCCGTCGAGCCGGCGGACCAGCGCCTCACCCTCGATGTCGACGTTGGGCAGGATCCGGTCGAGCCAGCGGGGCAGCCACCAGATGCGCTCCCCGACGAGCGCCATCAGCGCCGGCACGATCATCATCCGGACCAGGAACGCGTCGGCGAGCACACCGACGGTGAGAGCGAAGCCGATCGTCTTGATGATCGGGTCGGTGCCGAGGGCGAACCCGGAGAACACGCCCATCATGATCACGGCGGCCGCCGTCACGACGCGCGCGCTGTGCTGGAAGCCGATGACCACGGCCTGACGAGCGGGCGTGCCGTGCACGTAGGCCTCGCGCATCCGGGTGACGAGGAAGACCTCGTAGTCCATGGCCAGGCCGAACAGGATGCCGGTGAGCAGCAACGGCAGGATGAAGATGACCGGGCCGGTCGCGTCGAGTCCCAGCAGGTTGTTCAGCCACCCCCACTGGAAGACCGCCACCGTCGCTCCCAGCGAGATCCCCAGGGACATCACGAACCCGAGAGCCGCCTTGACCGGCACCAGGATCGAGCGGAAAACCAGGATCAGCAGGACGATCGCGAGCCCGACCACGATCACGAGGTAGAGGGGGAACACCTCGGCCAGTGACTGAGAGATGTCGACCCCGACCGCCGTCTGTCCCGTCACCAGCGCGTGGGCACCGGTCTCGGCGGGAAGGTCGGCCAACCGGTCACGGATGCTGTTGACGAGGTCCTTGGTCGCGGCAGCCGCGGGGCCGCTGTCGGGGATCACGGTGATGGTGGCGAACTGGACGGTGTCGAGCTGGCGCTTGAACGCGGCCTTTGCCCGGGCGTCGTCACTGGCCACGGGCGGCACGACGGCGGCAACATCGGTCGTGATCGACCCCAGCTCCCTGACGGCGATGCCCACCGCGGCCTCCGGGTCGTCGGCACCCTTGGTGTCGACCACGACGACCAAGGGACCGTTGGCGCCGGCACCGAAGTTGTCCGAGATGGTGTCGAAGGCGACCCTGCTGTCACTCCCAGCAGGTGCGGTGCTGTTGTCGGGAAGGGCGAGCTCCATCGTGGTGACCGGTATCGAGATCACCACTGCAGCCACGACACCGCCCAGCAGGGCCGGTACCTTGAACCGGGTGACGAGCTCGGCCCAGCGTCGCCCGTTGGTGCGCACGTCATCGCCCTCGGGGTCGCGGTCCTTGAGGAACCTGAGCCTCCCCGCGGATGCCCGCTTGCCGGCAAAACCGAGCAGGGCGGGCAGCAGGGTCAGGGCGATCAGGACCGCGAGGAAGACCGTGAAGGCGCCGCCCAGACCCATCTGGGTCAGGAAGCTGATGCCCGTGACCGACAGGCCGACCAGGGCGATGATCACGGTCAGCCCGGCGAAGATGACCGCCGACCCGGCGGTGCCGACCGCGACCCCGGCCGCTTCCTCGGGGGCGCGTCCCTGTCTCACCTCGTGCTGGTAGCGCGACATGATGAACAGGGCGTAGTCGATCCCGACGGCAAGACCGAGCATCGTCCCGAGCGCCGGCGTCACCGAGGAGAGCTCGACGAAGCCGGTCAGCGTCGTGATGCCGGTGACCCCGATCCCGATGCCCAGGATCGCGGTCAGCAGCGGCATGCCGGCGGCCACCAGGGAGCCGAAGGTGATCAGCAGCACGACGAGGGCGACGGCGATCCCGATCAGCTCCGCGGTGGGCGCGGCGGCGGCCTCGGCCAGCGCGTCTCCACCGATGGCGACCTCGAGACCGGCGTCCTCGGCCTGCGCCCTGGCGTCCTCCAGGGCGCTCTTGTCCGCGGCCGTGAGGTCGACCGCCGGCTTGGAGTAGGACAGTGAGGCGTATCCCACCGTCCCGTCCTTCGACACGGTGCCCGCCGTGAAGGGCGACGCGACGGAGGCCACGTCGCGGGTCGTCGCGGACGTCAGCGCCTTGACGACAGCCGCCTTGTTCGCGGCCGAGGTCAGGGTCTGGCCGTCCGGAGCCCGGAAGACCACCTGTGCTGTCGCGCCGTCGGTGACGGCCTGCGGCGAGCGCTCCTTGATCAGGGTGAACGCCCGGGTCGACTCGACGCCGCCCAGCTCGAACTTGTCGGTCGTCGACCCGGACAGGGTGGCTGCGCCGACTCCCAGCAGGACCAGCGTGCCCAGCCAGACACCGGCCACGAGCTTGCGGTGTCCGAACGACCAGCGTCCGAGCCGGAACAGGTGCCATGCCATGAGAAGTCCTAGCGCGGGGAGACGGAAGCCGAGGTGGGGACACTAGCCCGAAATGGTAGTCACTACCAACTCGGGTGAGACTGCTAGAATGGCCTCATGGGACTCCGAGAGCGGAACGCCGCGCAGACGCGCGAGCTGATCCTGGAGACGGCGCTGCCGTTGTTCCTCACGCAGGGCTACGACGCGACCACGATGGAGGAGGTCGCCGAAGCCGCCCAGATCGGCACCTCCACGCTCTACCGCTACTTCCCCACCAAGGACCTGCTGGTCCTCGAGCCGCTGTCCCTGGGCGGCCACATGGCCGACGAGCTGCGGCGACGGCCGGCCGAGGAACCGCTGGACGTCGCCCTCGGGCACGCGGTGACCGCCCTGCTCACGGCGCCGCGCGGGACTTCCTCGCGCCTGCAGCAGGTCCAGGCGATCCTGGACAGCTCGCCGGCACTGGGAGCCCGGCTCCTCGAGGAGTTCATCAAGGAGCGGACCCTGCTCGAGCAGGCCGTCGCCGAACGGTGCGGTCGCCCGGACGACGACGTGTTCAGCGTCGTGACCGCACGGCTCGCCACGGTCGTGCTGGAGCTCGCGGCCGAACGCAGCCGCGTCCTGACCACGGACGATCCAGACCTCACCGCGGCAGCGGTCCTGACCCGCACGAGAGAGGTGTCCGCGCACCTGCACGCCGAGCCGCCGGTGCTGCCGCGCATCCAGGGCTGACGGCCCCGGCTTCGGTGCCAGCGTCGGACGGCCTCGGGGACCGCCGTCAGCGTCGAGCCGCCGCGAGCCGACCCTTGAGCAGCGCCTTGGCGGGGTGCGGATCGGCGCCGAGGACCGCGAGGCAGACCTCCAGCACCTCCGTGTCGTACGGCGCGATCTGGCTGTAGCGGACCACGGCCTCCGGCTGCGGGTCGGTCATCAGCGCCTCACGCACGGCGACGGCGACGTAGTCGGCGAGCTCGGTCAGCGCCGGGGAGTTCGTGCCCGGGAGCAGGTCGCCGCCGTAGGCCGCGACAGCCTGGCGCACCTTGCCCTGCCGGATCAGCCCGATCACGTTGTCGACGTCGATCAGCGTCGGCATCATCAGCCGGTAGGGCCGGGAGGCGAGCTGCCCGCCGAGCGCCGAGCGCAGGTGCGATACCTCGGCCTTGAGCGTCGACGGGGTCACCGACTGGTCGCCGTAGAGGAGCGCGTGCAGGTGCTCCAGCGACAGCCCCTCCGGATGCATCGCGAGCAGGGCCAGGATCTCGGTCTGCCGCCGGTTGAGCAGCAGCCGCTGGCCGTCGAGCCGGGCCTCGGCGGCGCCGAGCAGGTGCAGGACCAGGCCGGGCTGGTCGTCGGGGGCCACCTGCATCGGGGTGCGCGAGTGGTCACGGGAGTCGGGCATCGCGGTCTCGATCAGGCGGGCCATCACGCGTGCGGTGGCGAGCCCGATCGGGTGGGTGCGGTCCCAGGTGGTGGACAGGTCGATCACGCCGAGCTGCTCGCCGGTGACGGGGTCGTGCACCGGGGCCGCCCAGCAGACCCAGTTGTGCACGATCGGTGCGTAGTGCTCGGCACTGAAGACCATCGCCGGCGCGCCGACCCGGCCGGCCAGGTCGAGCGCGTTGGTGCCGACGCTGGCGTCGTCCCAGCGGCCGCCGGGCACGAAGTTGACGGTCTCGGCCTTGCGGCGCATGACGCGCCCGCCGTAGGTCCAGAGCACCCGGGTCTCGGCGTCGGTCACGGCGATCACCAGGTCGCCGTCCTCCGCGGTACGCCGGAGGTCACCCTCCACGCGCTCGACAGCGGTCTGCAACGGCGAGCCGTTCCAGAAGGCCGCGGTCTCGGACTCGTCGGCCAGCGGAGCCTCGGTGACCTCGAGCGTCTGCGCGGCCTTGGAGCGCTGCCAGCTGTGCAGGATCTCGGGTCGGACCAGCCCCTCGGCGCCGTCACCCTGCTCGACGAAGGCCGTCCAGGCACGCACGGCATCGACGCGGCGACCCTGGAGGTCAGTGGGGTTTGTCGGCATCAGTGCTCCCGTGGAAGGGCAGTCGCTCCCACGCTAGCCGAGGTGCCAACCCCCCGCACCGGACGACTGGACACTGGTCGCCTCCGGAGCGCCGGAAAGCCCTGCAGCCGGGGCAGCAGGGCGCGCGGCGACCCGGACCGGGCAGCGCCCCACCAGACACCCGCGCCGTAGGCGAGGTCGTCGAGACGCCTGGCGACCAGGTAGCGCGCGGGGTCCAGCCGCGGCGCCGTACGCCGGTGGTCGGCGACACCGTCCACGACCGCGGCCACCAGCACCGCCCTCCTGGCGCGCGTCGAGCCGAGGCAGGCCAAGGCGGCCAGCGGCCAGTAGTGCCGGGTCAGCGCGGCTCCGGTCTGCCACCCGGTCGCAACCGCTCCCTCCAGGGTGAGGACGGCGGCGGCGCGCAGCGGCCGGTCGCTGCGCTCGAGCCTCGAGGCGGTGGCGACGGTCGCCGCACCGGCGACGCCGAGCGCGACGGGGACGGACCAGCGGCGCTGGGCGATCAGCGCGACCGACATCGCCGCGGTCCAGGGCGCCACCACCATCGGGCTGACCGCGCCCTCGTGCCGGGCCGCGAGCGCTGCGGCCGAGGTGCCGTAGAACGCCTTGCGGTGCAGCCACTCCCCCAGGTGGGTGCGGTGCGTGTGCCGCACGGAGGCGGCGGGTTCGTAACGCACGCCCCAGCCGGACTCGAGCAGGCGCCAGACCAGGTCGACGTCCTCGCCGACCCGCATCCGCTCGTCGAAGCCGTCGCCGAGCGCGTCCACGCGGGCCAGCAGGCAGGCGCTCGGGAGGTACGACACGGCGCCGTGCACGCGGACCGCGGCCGGCCGAGAGCCGAGGTCGAGCGAGGAACGAGCCTGCTCGTAGCGCTCGAGCCAGGCGTCGTCGTCACGTGGCTCGGGACCGAGGATCCGCGGCGCCACCAGGGCCAGGGCGGGGTCGTCGAGGTGCCGGCGCAGGGTGCCGAGCCAGCCGTTCTCGGGCACCACGTCGGAGTCGCAGAACGCGACGAACGGCGTCGCCACGCGTCGCAGGCCGGTGTTGCGGGCGGCCGCGGGGCCGAGGTTGCGGCGGTGCACGACCAGCCGGGCGTCGTGGCGGGTCGCCACCTCGGCCACGGCACCGGGGTCGGCAGAGCCGTCGTCGACCACCACCACCGGGAGCTCGGGTGGCAGGGTGCACAGCAACCGGTCGAGGGCGTCGGGCCGGTCCTGCACGGGTACGACGACCGTGACGTCGGCGACGTCCGGGTCGGGGACCGCCGGCGCCGACCACCACGGGTCGGCGAAGCCGCGATCGAGCAGCAGCCGGGCGACGCGGCCGACCAGCGCCCCGTCGTCGATCCGCGAGGGCAGAGCGGCCACGACGTCGGCGGCCTCGGGCGCGAGGAACAGCACCTTGCCCGCCGTTCCCCCGACGAGGGTGCGTCCGCCGTCGCAGACGCGCACGCGGTCGGACAGGGCGACCCCGAAGGTCTCAGGCAGCCGGCGCAGCGAGGGCTCCGGCAGCGGCCGGGGCACCGGGTGCAGCGGGGACGCCACCGGGGTCACCGGGTGGCGGCGTGCAGGTGGGCGTCGACGAGCCGACCGTCGGGCCCGACGTCGAGGTCGGTGAGCTCGCGGACCAGGCGGCCGACGATCTCTCCGAGCAGCCGCTTGCCCTCCTCGGCGCTCGACCCGGTCGGATCACCCAGCACGCCGTTGTCGGAGACCGCACGCACGCCGGCTGAGCGCAGGGTCGGCATCAGCTCGGTGATGGGGGTGGTCGGTCCCGGCGCGAGCAGGTCGGTGCGCACCGTCCACGGGGCGATGAAACGCAGGATCGAGGTCTCGGTGGTGCCGGCGTGCGCGTCGGCACCGGCCACCGAGCAGTCCGTCCAGGCGACAGCGCGGTCCTCGGCGCGCAGCTGCTCGACGGCGCTGCGCAGGCTGAGCGCGTTGCCACCGTGACCGTTGACGAAGACCAGTCCCCCGGCCCAGCGGCAGGCAGACCGCGAGAACTCGAGCAGCACCAGCCGCAGCGCGTCGTGGCCGATCGAGATCGTGCCCGGGAAGTCCTCGTGCTCGCCGCTCGCGCCGTAGCCGAGCGCCGGCGCGACCACGACGTGTCGGCCCTTCGCGGTGACCCGCCGCGCGGCATCGTCCGTGGCGGCCGCGGCGATCATCGTGTCCGTGCCCAGCGGCAGCGCCGGCCCGTGCTGCTCCAGCGACCCGACCGGCACCAGCAGCAGCGGCCGGGTGCCGTCGAGCACCGGCCAGCGCAGCTGTCCCAGTGCCGGGACGTCGGTGGGCTCGGGCATGACCGTGGTCCGGCTCAGGTCCCGAGCGTCCGGGCGGTCGCCAGCGGCGACTCGTCGCAGGCCGAGTCCGGACGCCGTCGCAGCAGCGTGATCGGCACCGGCGCGTTGCGGACGGTGCCGGTGTGCGAGTGGTCGCGCGAGCTGTCGGGCCGGATCCGCTCCCCCGCCAGCGCCTCCGTCGCGTTGCCCTTCACGCACTCCGGGTCGGGCCCGTCCAGCGGGAGACCCGTGAAGAACTTGGCCGCCATGCACCCGCCCCGGCACGCGTCGTACGCCGAGCACTTGGTGCAGGCGCCACCCGTCTGCGGGCTGCGCAGCTCCTGGAAGAGCGGCGCGTGCTTCCAGACCGTGTCGAAGCCGCCGAGGTCGCGGACGTTGCCGGCCAGGAACCGGTCGTGGATCGCGAACGGGCAGGCGTAGACGTCGCCCACCGGGTCGACCAGGCACACGACCCGGCCGGCGCCGCACAGGTTGAGGCCCGGCAGCGGTTCGCCGTAGGCCGCGAGGTGGAAGAACGAGTCGCCGGTCAGGACCTTGTCACCGTTGGCCATCAACCAGTCGTAGAGCTGGCGCTGCTGCTCGGGCAGCGGGTGCAGGTCCTCCCACACCTCGGCGCCGCGGCCGGAGGGACGGAGCCGGGTGAGCCTGAGCTGGGCGCCGAACCGGTCGGCGATCGCCTTGAACTCGTCGAGCTGGCCGATGTTGTGGCGCGTGCACACCACCGACATCTTGAAGTCCTTCATGCCGGCCGCCTGGAGGTTGGCCATCGCCCGCAGCGCGGCGTCGTACGTGCCCTCGCCGCGGATCGGGTCGTTCACCTCGGCCGTCGCGCCGTCCAGCGAGATCTGCACGTCGACGTAGTCGGTCGCGGCCAGCCGCTCCGCTCGCTCCTGGTTGATCCGGAAGCCGTTGGTGGAGAACTTCACGCCCACGTGGTGCGCCACCGCGTAGTCGAGGAGCTCCCAGAAGTCCGGTCGCACGGTCGGCTCGCCGCCACCGATGTTGACGTAGAACACCTGCATCCGCTCGAACTCGTCGATCAGTGCCTTGCACTCGTCGGTCGAGAGCTCGTCGGGGTCGCGGCGGCCCGAGGAGCTCAGGCAGTGCACACAGGCCAGGTTGCAGGCGTAGGTGAGCTCCCAGGTCAGGCAGATCGGGGCGTCGAGGCCGTACTCGAACTGCTCGACGAGGGTGCCGCCCTTGGGTCGTTCCAGTGAGACGGTCATCCGCGCTCCTCGATCAGTCCGCCGTCGGCCAGGGTGCCGAGTGCCTGCAGGTACGCCGCACGCTCGCCGTCGGTGACGCCGGCACCCACGAGCGCGTCGCCGACGGTGCCGCTCTCACCGAGCAGGCGGACGACGTCGACCAGGGTCGGTGTCTTCAGGAAGCTGAGCTTGCGGGTGTGGAAGTCGTAGGCCAGCGCACCGAACGGCTCGGGTCGCAGCTCGACCGAGTCGGCCAGCCGCCAGGCGGCCGCTTCGTGGACGGGCACGGTGCTCAGTAGACGCCGCACATGCCGTCGATGGACACCTCTTCGACCAGTGCCTCCGCACCGAGGTCGGCGTCCGGGGTCTCCTGCTCGGTGGTCTCCTCGGGATCGGTCATGGTGCTCTCCTCGGTGGTGGGGTGCTTCTTCGGTGGGTCAGATGACGCCGAGCTTCGCCGCGGCGTAGACCGCCTCGGCCCGGCTCGAGACGCTGAGCTTGCGCAGGATGTTGCCGACGTGGAACTTCGCGGTGGTCTCGGAGATGAACAGCCGGCCGCCGATGTCGCGGTTCGAGCAGCCCTGTGCCAGCAGTCCGAGGACCTCGCACTCCCGCGTGGTGAGGGCGCACTCGGGCTGGGCGGAGCGCTTCACCTCGACCACCGGTTCCTGGCCCAGCCGGGCCTCGTCGTGCCGACGCTGCGCGAGGTGGTGCAGCGCCACACCGGTGCGGTACTGCTCGGCGGTGTGCAGCGAGACCGCCGCCTGGTTGGCGAGGATGCGCAGCACGTAGACGTCGCCCGGCTCCAGGTCGATGTCGCCACAGTCCAGGCTGAGGCTGCCGATCGGCCGGCCCTCCAGGCTCATCGGCACGCGCACCCACCGCTCGTCGCTCCGGTGCAGGTGGCCGGCCCGGATCGCGGCCAGCTCGCGTCGTACCAGAGCCGGAAGCACGTCGGGCTCGCGCACGCGCCCGCCGGCGTCGGCGACCATCGAGCGGGGACCTGCACTGCTGAGCTGCCCGTCAGCAAGCGCCAGCACCGTCCAGTTCGCTCCCAGGTGGTGGCCAGCGGCGCGGACGACCTGCTGGAGCAGACCGCGGGGGCCTTCGACCGGTCGGACCAGGGACCTGGAGATCGAGTCCATCGCGCGGACCGCACTGCGCAGCCGGGCTTCCGACGGCAGCGTTCCAGGCGTGGTCGCGTCGCGCTGGTGCGCGCCGAGCGACATGCGCGCCGACAGGATCGTCATCCCACCTCCCGATGTGTGACGCCAGCCACAGTGCACGCACCGAGGTTGCAAAAGGGTTGGTCGCCTCAGTCGGGCGGCAGCCACCCGACCCTGACCTCGACGCCGTTGAGGTCGGGCCCGCCCACCTCGCAGCAGCGGACGATGGTCGCCGCCGCATCCTCCGGCTCGTAGGGGGTGCCGCCGGGCAGCTCCCTCGCGAGCGGCGCCGTGGAGTCCAGTCCGTAGAGCGCGGCCGTGGCGTCGAGCATCCGGGTGCGGGTCGCGTCGGGTGAGACCGCGATCGCGCTGACCCCGGTGCCGGTGAGGTCGGCCGCGAGCCCGCGCACCAGGCCGAGCACCGCGTGCTTGACGGTCGTGTACGCCGCGAGGTGGAACAGCCCCTCACTGGCTGCGGCCGACGCGACGGCGACGAACCGGCAGCCGGACGGATCGGGGCCGGCCAGCATCAGGGGTACGACGGCCGCCGCCGTGTGCCAGACGCCGAGGAGGTCGATCTGCCAGAGCGTCTCCAGGTCGGCCGGCGGCGTCTCCCAGAGCGGCTGGCCGCCGGCGATCACGGCCGCCGCCGCGACCGTGACGTCGAGCCGCCCGAACGTGTCGACGGCGTGCTGCGCGGCGTGCTGCGTCGCCCGGGGGTCCCGCACGTCGACCACGAGCGTGCGGACGTTGTCGCCCGCCAGCGCCTCGAGCTCCGCGCGGTTGCCGAGCGGGTAGTCCACGCCGGCCAGGCCGTGGCCGTCACCGAGGCAGCCGTCGACCGCGAGCACCCGGAATCCCTGTGCCGCCAGGGCGCGCACGGTCGCGGCGCCGATCCCGCGGGCAGCACCGGTGACGAGGGCGACCCGGTCGTCGGTCAGCGAGGCACTCCGAGCGTGCGGGTGAAGCCGTCGGGCACGACGATGTCGTCCGGGCGGAGGTCGTGGATCGAGGAGTGGCCCATCCCCAGCAGAGCCGAGTCGATGCCGCCGCGCAGGATGTCGAGCACGTTCTCCACACCGGGCTGCCCGTTGGCAGCGAGCCCCCACAGGTAGGCGCGGCCGATCAGCACCGCCTTGGCGCCGAGGGCGACCGCCTTGACCACGTCGCTGCCGCGCCGGATCCCGCCGTCGAGCAGCACCTCGACGTCGTCGCCGATCGCGTCGGCGATCGACGGCAGCATCCGGATCGGGGCCGGGGTGCTGTCGAGGTTGTTGCCGCCGTGGTTCGACACCGACACCGCGGTGACGCCGGCGTCGCGGGCGGCCAGTGCGTCGTCGACCCGCGAGATGCCCTTGAGCAGGAACGGTCCGCCCCACTCCTCGCGCATCCACCTCACGTCGGCCCAGGTCGGGGGCGGCGTACCCATCCAGGCGCCGTACGCGCCGAAGAACGTGGGTGCCTCCTCGCCGGGCTCCTGAAGGTTGGGCGTGGACAGGTCGGGCAGCTCGCCGCTGCGCGCGAAGTCCAGCAGCCAGCGCGGCTTGCGGAGCACCTCGGGCGCGAACTTCGCCATCGTCCTCAGGTCGATCTTGTCCGGGATCGACGGGCTGCCCCAGTCACGGCCGTGGCTGAACGACCAGTCCAGGGTGGCGATCAGGCCGACGCAGCCGGCGTCGCGCGCCCGCGCCATCCGGCGGGACATCGTGTCCTTGTCGCCGTGCCAGTACATCTGGAAGAAGGTCTGCGGGTTGGCGGCGACCACGTCCTCGACCGGCTTGCTGGCGAACGAGCTGAGCCCCATCGCCGTGCCCCGCGCGGCGGAGGCGCGCGCCACCGCGACCTCACCGTCCGGGTGCACGGCCTGCACGCCGGTCGGGGAGATCACGACCGGCATCGAGATGTCCTGGCCCATCACGCGCGTCGCCTGCTCACGCTTGGCCGACAGGTCGGCCACGTGCGGCGCGAAGCCGAGCTCGCCGAAGGCGGTGGTGTTGTCGTCGTACGACAGGCCGCGCTCGGAGCCGGCGAGCAGCGCGGCGTACACCGACTTCGGCAGCCTCCGCTTCGCGCGGCGCTGCGCCTCGGCGACGGTCTCGAACCAGCCTGAGCTACCCATGTGCCGACGCTAGCCGGGTTCGCGACGACGGTGACCCCCCGATCGGAGGGGCAAGGTCTGCGTCAGTGGTGGATGCGTCCCTCGCGCCCGCCGAGCCGGTCTCCGGTGCCGCCCCACTGGAGGGCGATGATCTCCGCGGCGATGCTGACCGCGGTCTCCTCCGGCGTACGGGCACCGAGGTCGAGACCGATCGGGCTCGAGAGCCGCTCGATCTCCTTGTCGGTGACGCCGGCCTCGCGGAGCCGGTCGAGCCGGTCCTCGTGGGTGCGCCGCGAACCCATCGCGCCGATGTAGGCGACCTCGGGCAGCCGGAGCGCAACCTCGAGCAGGGGGACGTCGAACTTCGGGTCGTGCGTGAGCACGCAGAGCACGGTGCGCGGGTCCACCCGGCCGGCCTCGGCCTCGGCCGCCAGGAAGCGGTGCGGCCAGTCGACGACCACCTCGTCGGCCTCGGGGAAGCGGGAGTTCGTCGCGAAGACGGGACGCGCGTCGCACACCGTGACGTGGTAGCCGAGGAACGCGCCCACCCGTGCCACCGCGGCCGCGAAGTCGATCGCCCCGAACACCAGCATCCGCGGCGGTGGCGCGAACGCCCACACGAACACCCGCATGCCCTCGCCCCGGCGCTCGCCGTCGGGCCCGTAGCCCAGCGTCGCGTTGCGCCCGTGGGCCAGCAACCCCAGCGCGTCGTCGGTCACCGCGTCGTTCGCCCGGCTGCTGCCGAGGGACCCGCCGACCGACAGTTCCGGGCGTACGACGAGCCGCCGGCCGAGCCAGGCCGGGTCGGGGTGCTCGATCACGGTGGCGAGGGCGACGGGGCGGCCGGCTTCGATGTCGGCGGCGATCTCGGTGAGCTCGGGGAAGGTCTCCTTGTTCATCTTCTCGACGTAGACGTCGAGGATCCCGCCGCAGGTCAGGCCGACGGCGAAGGCGTCGTCGTCGGAGATGCCGTAGCGCTGGAGCACCGGGTCACCGGAGCCCACCACGTCGCCCGCCAGCTCGTAGACGGCGCCCTCGACGCAGCCGCCGGACACGGAGCCGACGGCCTCGCCGTCGGGGCCGACCAGCATCGACGCACCTGGAGGCCGCGGGGCGGACTGGAAGGTCGCCACGACCGTGCCGACGCCGATCGTCTCGCCGGCGTCGTACCAGCGCATCAGCTCGGGGAGCACCTCACGCATCAGCAATGACCTCCAGCACCTGTTCGAAGGACCGCAGGGAGTGACCGGCGACGAACTCGTGGCAGTGCGGGAGCACCGCCAGGATGCCCTGCTGCACCGGCTGGTAGCCGTCCTTGCCGCGGTGCGGGTTGACCCACACCACCTTGTGCGCCAGACGGTTCAGCCGTTGCATCTGCTCGCCGAGCTGCGTCGCGTCACCGCGTTCCCAGCCGTCGCTGAACACAACGACGACAGCCCCCCTCGCCATTCCACGGGCACCCCAGCGGTCCAGGAACGCGGCCAGCGTCTCGCCCAACCGGGTGCCGCCGGACCAGTCCGGCACCTCGTCGCCGGCCCGCACCAGCGCCCGCTCGGGGTCGGCCGTGTGCATCGCGCGGGTGATCCGGGTCAGCCGGGTGCCGAGCGTGAACACCTCGGTCGGCGCTGTCTTCCCGCCGACGGGGGTGGTCGAGATCCGGTGGCACAGCCGCAGCAGCGCGTCGGCGTACGGCCGCATGCTCGCTGACACGTCGACCAGCAGCACGATCCGGCGCGGTTGGGTGCCCCGCCTGCGGTGGGCGGCGCGGCCGGGCTCACCCATCTGCCGGAGGGTACGACGCAGCGTGCGGCCGAGGTCGATCTCACCCCTCCGCCAGGCCGTACGACGGGTGTCGCGGCGCATCGGCGGACGCGGCCGGAGTGAACGGATCATCAGGTCGAGCAGCGCCTTCTGGTCGGAGTCCAGCGACGCCACGTCTCGGTGCCGGAGCACCTCGGTGGCGCTGGCCGCGGCGCGCAGCATCTCGGAGTCGGTCGCGGAGGCGTCGCCCCCGTTGTCGTCGGCCGGCAGCGGCGAGCTCACCTCGCGCTGCTGCTCGCGGGGCACCGACCGTGGCAGACCCTCGCGGGAGCCGAACCAGGCCTCGAAGACCTGGTCGTAACGGTTCAGGTCGTCGGGCCCGGCGCACAGGGTGGCGCGACCGGACCAGTACGTGTGCCGGCGGTCGTCGAGCCCGACCAGCGAGGTAGCGGTGAGGAACGTCGTCGCCCGGTCGTGCGTCACGGGCACGCCGGCACTGCGCAGCGCCCGGGTGAAGCCGAGCAGGACCTCGTCGGGCTGGTGCAGGACGTCGGTCACGAACCCGCCATCATCCGGTCGAGCGCGTGCTTCACGCGGTCGGCGTCCTCGCGGTACTTCACCACCGCACCGAGAGTGCGGGCCGCCGACTCGAGGTCGAGCTCCTCGGCGCCGAGCCGGGTCAGGGCGCGCGCCCAGTCGAGCGTCTCCGCGACCCCGGGCGGCTTGAGCAGCTGCTCGTGGCGGAGCTGCTGGACGATCCCGACCACCTGACGGGCCAGCGTCTCCCCGATGCCGGGCTCGCGGCTGCGCACGATCGCGACCTCGCGGTCGAGTCCCGGGTGGTCGATCCAGTGGTAGAGGCAGCGCCGCTTGAGCGCGTCGTGGAGCTCGCGGGTGCGGTTGGAGGTCAGCACCACGAACGGCGGGGTCGCCGCTGCGACGGTGCCGAGCTCGGGGATGCTCACCGCCCAGGTCGAGAGCACCTCGAGCAGGAACGCCTCGAACTCGTCGTCGGCCCGGTCGACCTCGTCGATCAGCAGCACCGCAGGGCTCTCCCGCAGCGCGCGGAGCACCGGCCGGGCGAGCAGGAAGCGCTCGTCGAACAGCGACTTCTCGGCCTCGGTCGGGTCCAGCTCCCCGGCCCGGCTGGCCGCCTCGAGCGTGCGCAGGTGCAGGATCTGCCGCGGGAAGTCCCAGTCGTAGAGCGCCTGGCTGGCGTCGATCCCCTCGTAGCACTGGAGCCGGATCAGTGGCACGTCGTACACCTGCGCCATCGCCTCGGCCAGCGCGGTCTTGCCGGTGCCGGGCTCACCCTCGAGGAGCACGGGCCGCTGCATCTGCTCGGCCAGGAAGACGACCGTCGCCAACGCGTCGTCGCCGAGATAGCCCGTCGACGCCAGGGCATCGGTCACGGCCTGCGGGGAGTCCATGCCGGCAACGCTACTCAGCGGGAGGTTGGTCGCGGGTTGGCAGACTCGGACCATGACGACCACCGACGCGGGACCCCGGCTCGAGGCGGCGATCCTCGCGCTGCTGGCCGCCCGGCGCGACGGAGCGACCATCTGCCCCTCGGACGCTGCCCGCCAGGTCGGGGGTGACGGCTGGCGCGACCTGATGGAACCGTCCCGCCAGGCAGCCCAACGACTCGTCGACCAGGGCCAGGTCGTGATCACCCAGCGCGGACACGTGGTCGACCTCGCCTCCGCACGCGGCCCGGTGCGGATTCGCCTCCGCTAGCGCGGGGTGTCGACGTCGCGTCCCGTGGCGAGGTCGCCGCACTCGACGTCGGTGGGCGGGTGGGCACGCAGGTAGTCGCGGGCGCCCCGGTCGCCTTGGCTGACCGCGAGCACGCCGGACCAGTGCGTGCGGCCGAGCAGCACCGGGTGACCCGGCACGCCGTCGTACGACGCGCGGGCGAGCACGTCGACGGTGTCGGGCTCCGCCAGCACGCGTCGTACGACGTCAGCACCCACGTCGGGCAGGTCGACCAGCGTGACCAGGCAGCGGTGCTCCTCCCCGTGCAGGGCGTGGCCGAGCCCCGCCGCGAGGGAGGCGCCCATGCCCTCGGCCCAGTCGTGGGCGACCACGATCGTCACGTCGTACGCGTCGAGCAGCGGCCGCGCCTCGTCGGCGCTGGCGCCGAGCACCACGACCACCCGGTCGCAGTCGGTCAGCGTGCCGACGGAGCGGACCAGCCAGTCGTCGACCAGCGCCTTGGGCCGTCCCATCCGGCGACCGGCGCCGGCCGCGAGCAGCAGACCGAGGGTGGTCACGTGGCCACCGCCGCGCAGTAGCCGGCGATCAGCGCTTCCGCGACGGTCGCGACGTACGCGTCGTCAGGGAGGTACGACGCGTCGTGCAGCCCGCCCCGCTCGGCCCCGGTGCCGACGAACATCATCAGCGACGGCGTGGTCTCCCCGTAGTGCGAGAAGTCGTCGGAGCCGAACGAGCGGAACGTGGGGTCGACCTCGTGCCCGAGCGACGTCAGCATCTCCCCCGCACGCACCGCGAGGTCGACGTCGTTGACCAGCACCGGCTCGCCGAGGTCGATGCTCACCTCCGCCGTGCACCCGTAGCCGGCCGCCACCGCGGTGGCGATCTCGGTGATCGCGCAGTGCGCGACCTCGCGGTCCTCGGTCCGCATCGTGCGCACGGTGCCGGACCCGACGGCCGAGCCGGGCACGACGTTGTTCGCACTGCCCGCGCGCACCTGGTTGACCATGCAGGCGACCCCCACGGTCGGGTCGATCCGGCGCGCGCCGACCTGCTGCAGCGCCACCACGACGGCCGAGAGCGCCAGCACCGAGTCGTCGACGGTGTGCGGGTAGCCGGAGTGGCCGCCGCGGCCGGACACCGTGACGGTGAACTCGTCGGTGGCCGCGTTGACCGGGCCCGGCGTCGCGGCCACCACCCCCGCGGGCAGTCGCGGCTGCACGTGCGCAGCGACGATCGAGCCGATGCCGTCGAGCGCACCGTCCGCGAGTGCGTCACGCGCCCCGGAGTCCGCGCCCTCCTCGCGCGGCTGGAGCAGCACCACCAGCGGCCGCGGCAGGTCGAGCCGCCGGGCAGCACGCACGGCGCAGGCCAGGCCGGCCAGGTGCACGTCGTGGCCGCAGGCGTGCATCGCTCCGTTGCCGGAGGCCCACGGCACCCCGGTGGTCTCCACGATCGGCAGCGCGTCGAGCTCGGCCCTCAGCGCGACGCCCGATCCGTCGGCGTCGGTCGCCCTGAGCAGCCTGCCGGTGCTTGCCACCACGCGCCCCTCGCCGAGGCCGAGCCAGTCCACGACGGCCCGCGTGGTCGGGCCCTCCTCGCCACCGACCCGCGGATCGGCGTGCAGGGCGTGCCGGAGGCCGACGGCGGCGGGGAGCTCGGCCTGCACCTCGTCGCGCCACGTCGCTGCGAGCTCGGCCGGGTCGACACTCACAGGGAGTAGGCCCGACGGGCGTTGTCGCGCGCGACCAAGGCTGCGACGTACGACGCGTCGCCCTCGGTCATGTCCCCGGAGGCGACCAGGTCGGCCAGCGCGTCGCCCAGCCCCTCGCGGAACAGCACGGCCGCGACCAGGTACAGCTCAGCGAGCCCGTAGGCGTCGGAGGAGAACAGCAGCTTGCCGAACGGGACCAGCTCCAGCACCTCGCGCACCAGCGCGGCCGAGCGGGCGCCGGTGTTGTGCACCGCCAGCCCGACGTCCATGAACACGTGGTCGAAGACCTGGGCGAGGTACGCCGCGTTGCGGTGGAACGGGTAGTTGTGGAGCAGCATCACCGGCACGCCCCGCTCCTCGGTCGCCCTCAGGAAGTCCGTGAGGTGGAGCGGGTCGCAGGCGAGCAGGTCGAGGTCGCTGTCGCCGTAGCCGACGTGGAACTGCAGCGGCATCCCGAGCTCGACCGCGGTGTAGGCCAGCCAGGCGCTCACGGTCATGCTCTCCACCCGCTCCGGGAGGACGCCCTCCAGCGCCTTGTCCAGCTCGTCGGGGGTCGGCTTGGAGCCGGGCACCGCCAGGCCCACCCGGTAGGCCGCGATGCTCTTGGCACCGACGGCACCGGACGCCTCGAGCCGCTGTCGCACCTCCGCCGCGAAGTCCGAGGTGCCCGCCTGCAGCACCTCCTCGGCGACCCGTTCCAGCCGGATCACCTCACGGCTGGTGCCACCGGTCAGACCAGCCAGGTGCTCGGGTGGGCAGATCAGCTCGGGCGTGAGCCCGGTGTCGACCAGGAACAGCTCGATGCCGGTCGCGGCGACCAGCCGCCGGTTGACCTCGGCCGCCCCGAGCGCCGTACGACGGGCGAGGTACTCCTCCACCGGGGCCAGCGACTCCAGGTCGAGCAGCGGCGCGCAGTGCCGCCGGATCGCCAGCCCCAGCATCGAGTCGAACAGCGTGGTGCCGAGCGGCGAGGGCCGGGTCGCCTCGTTCATCAGCGCCTCGAAGCCGGCACGGTCGAGGTCGTCGACCACGAGCCCGTGGCAGTGGTGGTCGACCAGCCGCCCGAGGTCGACGGTCACGACGTGACCTCCAGCGCCTGCCGGAAGTCCTCGACCAGCAGCGCCGGGTCCTCGACGCCGCAGGAGACCCGGATCATGCCGTCGTCGATCCGGCTGGCGCGCCGCTCGTCCGGCGTCAGCGAGAAGTGCGAGGAGTTGAACGGCGTGCTGACCAGCGTCTCCACTCCACCCAGACTCGTTGCCTCACAGGCGATCTGGAGCGCGCGCATCACCGCCAGCGCGCGCTCGTCGCCCCCGCCCACCACGAAGCTGACCATGCCACCTGCCCGGAGCGAGCCGTCCGCGTCGCGGCGCAGCACCCGCTCGGCGGCGTCGCTGCCGGGGATCGCCGGGTGCCGCACGCCGGTCACGTCGTCGTGGGCAGCCAGCGCCTCGGCGAGCGTGCGGGCGGTCGAGACCGAGCGCGCCATCCGCAGGTCGAACGTCTGAAGCCCGCGCCACACCAGGTAGGCCGCGTGCGGGTCGAGGCAGGTCCCGAGCGTGACCACACGCCGCTGCACCTCGCGGACCAGGTCGTAGGCGCCGGCGACGACACCGGCGATCACGTCGGAGTGGCCGTTGAGGAACTTCGTCGCCGAGTGCACGACGAGGTCGGCGCCCAGCGCCAGCGGCTGCACGCAGTACGGCGTCGCGAACGTGTTGTCGACCAGCAGCAGCGCGCCCGCCTCGTGCGCGAGCGCCGCGATCGCCGGCAGGTCGGCCAGCTCCAGCTGCGGGTTGGCCAGCGTCTCGACGTAGACCAGCCGCGTCGGCCGGCGGCCGATCGCCGCGCGCCAGGCATCGAGGTCGGCCGCGTCGACCTGCTCGACGTCGAAACCCCAGGCCGGCAGGTCACGCACCAGCAGGTCACGCGTGTCGCCGTAAACCTGCGTCGCGGCGACCACCCGCTCGCCGCCGCCGAGGTGCGTGAGCAGGGTGGTCGCGATCGCGCCCATGCCCGACGAGGTCATGAACGCCGCTTCGGCGCCCTCGAGCCGGGCCACCTCGTCGGCGGCGACATCGACCGTGGGGTTGCGGAAACGGCCGTACCAGATCTCGTCGAGACCGCCCGCCTGCACGTCCTTGTAGGACTGCTCGTCGAGCAGGTAGGTCACGGACTGGTGGATCGGCGGCACCACCGGGGTGGTGCGCGGGGTGAACGTCGCGGCCTGCGCGCGTCGCCCCGTCGGGCGGTCGCCCTCAGTCATGCAGCGACCCCGCACCGCGCTCGTCGAGGGCGGTGAGTCCGGCAGTGAGCCGCTTCGCGAGGCCGGGCACCGCGACCATCACCACGGCCACCAGTGCCAGCCACCCGAAGGCGACCACCGGGAACCAGCGAGCCGGGCCCTCCGTCGGGTAGGGGCTCACGTTGCGGAAGATCGTGTAGCCCAGCACCACCAGGGCGAGCAACGGGATCGAGACCTGCCAGAGCGGCACGTCCATCTTCTTGTCGATCCAGATCAGCTTGATGCAACCGATGGTGGCCAGCACGTAGGCCACGAGCAGGATCAGGGTGCCGATGGTGCCGCTCCACAGGAACGTGTCGAACGGCTCGGCGCCGAAGAGCACCGCGCAGACCAGGGCGATCACGGCCACCGTGGCGCATACCGCAACCGCGGCGGCGGCCGGGGTGGCGTTGCTGCCGGTGCGGCCCAGTGCGTGGCCGGGGGTCAGGTCGCGGACGATCGCGAACAGCAGTCGAGACGCGCCGACGACGCACGCCAGGCAGCACGCGAACGCGCTCACGCAGGCGCCGAGCGTGATCAGGTCGCCCACCCAGGCCCCGATGTACGACGTGCCGAGGTCACCCATCAGCGCCGGGGACGCGATGAACGCCTTCACGCCCTCGGCGTCGGGCTTGAACGCCATCATCTCGATCGCGGTGACCACGGTGAAGTAGATGCCGCCGAAGATCGCGGTGCCCAGGATCGCGCGCGGGATGTCCCGGCGCGGGTCGTGAGCCTCCTCGCCGAGCGTCGCCGCCGCCTCGAAGCCGGCGAACGAGAGCAGGCCGAAGATGATGCCGAGGAACAGGTTCGAGGAGTCGGTGCCTGCGGGGACCGAGAAGACCTTCATCGTGAACGTCGCGTCGCCCGGTGCGCTGCCGGAGAGCATCCGGACCAGCACCACGACCGCGATCACCAGGATCAGCGCGACCGTGATCCCCTCGACGCTGAGCAGCACCGACGCCGCGCGCCGCGCAGGCACGACCGCCAGGACCAGGCTCAGCGCGAGCGCGATGCCACCGACCAGGAACCCGGCCCAGACCGGCTGGTCGTTCCAGATCCCGACGATGTCGAGGAACGAGGCGCCGAAGATGCCGGCCGCGGACGCGGTGACCAGCGCGTAGAACACGTACGTCGCCATCAGGCCCAGGCCGGCGATCGCTCCGGTCCTGGCCCCCAGCGTGGCTCCGGCGAAGACGTAGACCGAGCCGGCGTGCCGGTAGTACTGGCACAGCCGCACGAACACGTAGGCGATCAGGAGCACCGCGAGCGCGGCGATGAAGAACGCGAGCGGGGTCGCCCGGCCGACCAGGCCGGCCGTGCCCTGCGGGTTGATGTTCGCGGCCATGCTCGGCGCCATCAGTGCCACCGAGATCCCGACGGCCTGCCAGACCGAGAGGCTCCGGCGCAGGGAGGTCGTCTCGCGGGTCGGTGTGCTCATGTCGTTCCCCTTCACACGCGGACGGCGGACTCTGGGAGTCTGGCGGCGACCCTATTCTTTGTCCAGATCACGTCACGTGGGCCGCGAAGCCCTGTCCCCGGAGGAGCGCAGGTGGATCTCGCCGCACGCGAAGAGCGCACGAGGATGGCCGAGGCACTGTTGCCCGACCTGGCCGCGCAGGGGGTGGTGGCGGTCGCCACCAGCTTCGTGGACAACTCCGGGATCTCGCGGGTGAAGGCCGTGCCGCTGGACCGGCTGCCGTCGCTGGCCGCCTGGGGCGTGGGCTTCTCGACCGCGTTCGACTACTTCCGCTTCGACGACTGGGTGGCCGCGCCGGCCACCGGTGAGGGCCCGGTCGGCGACCAGCGGATCGTGCCCGACATCGGCCGGCTCGTGGTGCTGGCAGCCCAGCCGGGCTGGGCCTGGGCGCCCGGTGAGCGTTACGCCCAGAGCGGCGACGACCACGACCAGGACAGCCGGCTGCTGCTGTCCCGGATGGTCGACGACCACGCCGCGCAGGGACTCACGTTCCAGGCGGCGATCGAGATCGAGTGGGTGGTCTCGGCCGGCGACGGCGACGGGTTCTCCGCCGCGGTCAGCGGACCGGGCTACGGGCTGGCCCGGCTCGGTGCCGCGGCCGACTACTCGCGCGACGTGATCAGCGCGCTCGCCGCCCAGGGAGTCGTGGTCGAGCAGTACCACCCCGAGTACGCCGCCGGACAATTCGAGCTCTCCGTGGCGCCCGAGTCACCGGTGCACGCGGCCGACACCTCCGTCCTGGTGCGGCAGACGGTCAGGTCGGTCGGGCAGCGCCACGGCTACCGCACGTCGTACTCCCCGAAGGTGGACACTGCCGGCGTCGGCAACGGCGGTCACGTGCACCTGAGCCTGTGGCGCGACGGCAGGAACCTGATGTCGGGAGGCTCATCGACGTTCGGGCTGGCCGACGAGGCGGCCGCGTTCGCCGGTGGCGTGCTCGAGCACCTGCCGGCCCTGCTGGCGATCGGCGCCCCGGGCGTGGCGTCGTACCTCCGGCTGGTGCCGCAGCACTGGGCGGGCGCCTACCGCTGCTGGGGACTGGAGAACCGCGAGGCCGCCCTGCGGATGGTGACCGGCTCGACCGGCAGCGAGGACTGGGCCGCGAACCTCGAGGTGAAGTGCTTCGACCTCCATGCCAACCCCTACCTGGTGCTGGCCGCGCTGCTCGCTGCGGGGAGCGACGGCGTTGCCCGCGGCACGGCGCTTCCCGAGCCGGTCGACGTCGACCCGGCGGCGCTGGGTGAGGCGGTGCTGGCCGAGCGCGGCATCGACCGGCTGCCGGCCACGCTGCGCGAGTCGCTGGACGCGTTCGTCGCCGACGAGGCACTCGCAGCCGCGTTCGGGGCGCGCCTGGTCGGGGCGATCACGGCGGTCCGGGAGTCCGAGCTGGAGCTGTTCGCGGACGCCTCGGACGACGAGGTCGCCGACGCCACGCGCTGGGCCCACTGAGCGGCAGTCGACCGCCGCGAGTCACACGACGTCGAAGAGCTCCGAGCGGATCCGCGCGGGCGGGACACCCCACGCACGCAGGATGCGCGTGGTCGCG
Source organism: uncultured Actinomycetota bacterium (assembly GCA_963815585.1). Taxonomy (GTDB): domain Bacteria; phylum Actinomycetota; class Actinomycetes; order Propionibacteriales; family Nocardioidaceae; genus Marmoricola. The sequence goes on from CAWFHJ010000007.1 coordinate 30,957, forward strand.
ACGACCATCGGCGCCGGCCCGCAGATGAAGTACTCCATCCGGCTGCGGGAGCGGCGGCCCGGCAGGTTGGCCCCCAGCACGGCCTCGGTCAACCTGCCGACCTCCCCGTCCCACGCCTCGGGTGGCTCCTCCAGGATCTCTACCACCCGCAGGTCGAGCCGCGAGTCGAGGTTCTCGTGGTCGGCGCGGTGCAGCAGGTCGTCGGCGGTCCGGCCGGCCACGACCAGCAGCACCGGGCGTGGGTCGCCGCGGTCGGCGAGGGTGCGCAGCATGCTGAGCATGGGGGTGATCCCGACCCCGCCGGCGACCATCACGAAGCCGACGGCCCGGGAACCCTGGAGGGTGAACGAGCCGTGGGGCCCGTCGAGGTGCACCGGCCGACCCGGTCGCAGCCCGGCCAGCACCTCGGTGAAGTCGCCGAGGGCCTTGATCGTGAACTCCTTGCGCCACGGCTCGGTCGCCGCCGACGCGATCGTGAAGGGATGCTCCTCGAACACGAACGGCGAGGAGCCGATCTTGAGCCACGCGAACTGACCCGGCTGGAACTCGGTGCCGTGGTGGCCGACCGCGTGAAGGACGACGGTCACCGCGGTCGGCGACTCCTCGCGCACCTCGTCCACGACGTACCGCCGACGACGTGAGCGGAGCGGCCGCCAGATCCAGCGGTAACCGGTCACGCCGGCCACACCTGCGGCGAAGCACGAGAACCAGATCAGCCCCACGCGGTACTCGGTGAGGTGCCGCAGCCACCACACGTGGAGCAGCACCCCGAACAGGACCGTGTTGGCGAGGACGACGTGCACCAGCCGCCAGCCCTCGTACCGCGGGCGCCGGCGGCGGCGGGTGAGCCCGAGGAGGATGAGCAGCACCAGCCCGAGCGTCGCCGCGGAGCCGGCCCACACCCGGGGCGGGGCCACGCGCAGGTCGAGCACGCCCAGGCCGCCGTCGGGACGCACGAGCACCACCAGCACGTGGCCGAGCGCCAGGAGCATCGCCGCGACCGCGATCATCCGGTGCCGCAACAGCAGCCGCTCCACCCCGAGTGAGGACGTGATCAGCCGGATCCGGCTGGGCAGCACGAACGTGAGCAGCAGGAGTCCCGAGGCAGCCACCGCGGCGACCAGCGACACCACGTGCCACAGCGGCTCGTGCCAGGCGGCGGGAAGTGCCAGCAGCACGGCTGCGGGCAGGCCGACCAGCCCCAGAAGGACGATTGCGAGAACGATCGGGGCGAGCCGCCGCCGCACGGCGCCTCCCCCGGTGCGCTGCCTCTGGCGTGACCCGCCGACAGTGCGGACAGTCACCATGGTTCCTCGTCGACGGTGACCAGGACGCTACGGGCCAGGGAGCCGGGCAACCTCAACGCAGGTTCAAGGGAGTCTCAGCAAACTCGATCGCGCGGTGTCGGCACCTCCTGCGATCCTGCTCAAGTGACCGAGCAGATCTCCAAGCCGCCGCTCAGCGCGTTCTGGCACGACCTCCCACGCGAGGGCAAGCTGCTGCTGTCGGTGGTGGTCGTGCAGTTCCTCGGGCAGGGGCTGGTGCTTCCGTTCTGGGTCGTCTACCTGCACGAGGTGCGCGACTTCTCGCTCGGCACGACCGGCCTGATCCTCGGTGTCCAGCCGCTCGTGGGGCTCCTGGTCGTCGGACCGGGCGGCGCGCTGATCGACCGGCTCGGCGCGAGGCTGGTGCTGATCGCGTCGCTGGTCGCGGTGACCGCCGGCGAGGTCGTGATGTCGTTCGCGTCGACGGTGCCGGTCGCGGTGCTCGCGATGGCCCTGACCGGCATGGCCTTCGGGGTCTCCTGGCCGGCGTCGCAGACCATGGTCGCCACCGTCGTGCCGTCGGCGATCCGGCAGCGCTACTTCGGTGTCAACTTCAGCCTGCTCAACCTCGGCATCGGCCTCGGTGGCCTGGTCGGCGGCGTCTGGGTCGACGTCGACCGCACCTGGACCTTCCAGGTCATCTACCTGGCCGACGCGGTCACCTTCCTGCCGGCGTTGTTCCTGATGCTGGTGCCCCTGCGCCACGTGGCCGGCCGTCCCGAGCGCGATCAGCACGACGGGCCGCAGCCCAGCTACCGCGAGGTCCTGCGGCTGCCCGGCATCGCCGCCCTGACCGTGCTCACGTTCGTGGCGTCGTTCGTCGCCTATGCCCAGCTCAACACCGGCATGCCCGCGTTCGCGCGCGTGGTCAGCGACGTCTCCACCCGCGGCCTCGGCTTCGCCTTCGCCTGCAACACCCTGGTGATCGTGGTGCTCCAGCTGGTCGTGCTCCAGCGGATCGAGGGACGCCGGCGCACCCGTGTGATGGTCGTGATGGCCTCCATCTGGGCGTTCGCCTGGCTGCTGATGGGGGCCTCCGGACTGGTGCCCGGCACGCTGGGCGCGACGGTCCTGATCGCCGCCTGCGCCTCGGTGTTCGCGCTCGGCGAGACCCTGCTCCAGCCGACGCTGCCGGCGATGACCAACGACCTGACCACCGACGAGCTCCGCGGGCGCACCAACGCGCTCACGTCGGGCGCCTTCCAGCTGCCGATGGTGCTGGCTCCCCCGGTCGCCGGGTGGATGCTCGGTCACGGCCACCAGACGGAGTACGTCGCGATGCTGGTGCTCGGCTGCCTGGCGGTGGCCGTGCTCGCGGTGACCCTGCTCGAGCCGCGGCTCTCTCGGGCCGCCAACGGCGTCAACGTGCCGGCCGAGCCCGAGGGACCCGCCCCGATGCCCGGGCCGGCCGTCAAGGCCGCCGACGCGCCCCACCAGGTTCACTAGAACATCTGTTCGATTGGGCGTACGCTCGACGTCATGACGGTGGACTTCCAGGCGTCCCTCTTCGACGCCCCGGCGATCGGCGTCGGCCCACTCGAGGGCCGGCTGGAGCGGCGCTGGCTGAGCCGCGGCGCCTGGGTCGACGTGCTGCCCGGCTGGTTCGAGGGTGCCGACGAGCTGTTCGCGTCGCTGCTGACCGACGTGCCGTGGCGAGCCGAGCAACGACCGATGTACGACAACGTGGTCGACGTGCCGCGGCTGCTGCACCAGTACGGCGTCGGCGACCCGCTTCCCCACCCGGCGCTGGTCGAGGCGCGGCACGCGCTGACCCAGCACTACGCCGACGAGCTCGCCGAGCCGTTCGTCACCGCCGGCTGCTGCTACTACCGCGACGGCCGCGACTCGGTCGCCTGGCACGGCGACAACATCGGCCGCGGCCGCACCGCCGACACGATGGTCGCGATCGTGTCGTTCGGCTCGCCGCGCAAGCTGACCCTGCGGCCGGTCGGCGGGCACACGGAGGCGGCCTACCCGCTCGGCCACGGCGACCTGATCGTGATGGGCGGCTCCTGCCAGCGCACCTGGGAACACGCGATCCCGAAGACGTCGCGACCGGTCGGCCCACGGGTGAGCGTGCAGTTCCGCCCGCTCAACGTGTTCTAGTCCTGCGTCAGGAGTCGGTGGGCCGCAGCTCGAACGTCTCGCCCTCGCCGAGGCCGGCGATCTGCTCGCGCAGCTCGTCGTGCCAGGACAACAGCTCGACGAACGGCACCTCACGCAAGGTCGTGGCGGCGAGGTCGCGGCCCTCCTCGGTGAACGGCGGCGGGAAGGTGGACAGGCCCTGGTCGAGCGCGACCCCTGCCACCCGTTCCACCCAGCCCGGCCAGCGCAGGGACGCATAGAAGTCGTCGAGCCCCGCTCCGGCGAGCGCCCAGTGCACGAAGGCGCTGTGCCCGGCGCCGAGCCCGACCCAGGCCAGCGAGTCAGGTCCGAGGTAGCAGACCTCGCCCTCCTGGACACCGAGGCCACCTGCGTCGAGGGCGAACCGGCCACCGAGCACGTCGTACGCGACGACCAGCGCGGGGGGCGGCTTCGCGTCGGGCCCGGGCACGTCGAGGCTGTTCGCCGACGCGAGGTCGGGCAGCCCGTCGTGGCCGCCGCCGAGGATCCGGAGCCAGCCGTGGTCGACGAGGATCCCGCCGCTGGCGCTCGCGAGCGCCCCCAGGGTGGAGCGGGCGGAGACCTGGAGTCGTGACACCACCTCGGCCCCGGCCTCGGGGGCGATCGGAAGGACGCGGACGTCGAGCGGGCTGGCCGCGACCGCGGCCTGCACCTCCGGCCAGGCCGGGTCGGTGACCTCGAGCAGCTCGCGGGCGGTGCGGACCACCACGTGGGGTCGGTTCACTCGTCGCGCCACTGCGGCTCCCGCTTCTCCGCGAACGCGGTCGGGCCCTCGACCGCGTCGGGGTGGCCGAACACGGCCGTCACCGCCTCCTGGTTGGCGGTCCACGGGTCCTCGCCGGTCCAGCCGGCCTCCCAGTCGGAGCCGCCGGCAGCGCCGCGGTGCAGCATCCGCTTGGTCTGGCGTACGGCGGTGGGTGCGTTGCCGGCCACCACCTCGGCCAGCAGGATCGCGGTCGCCAGCACCTCGTCGTGGTCGGTGACCCGGTTGACCAGTCCCCAGTCGAGCGCCGTCGCGGCGTCGATCGGCTCGCCCGTCAGCGCGATCTCGGCGGCGCGCTTGACCGGCACCTGCCGCTGGAGCCGGACCACGCCGCCGGCAGCCGCGAACAGTCCGCGCCGCACCTCGGGCAGCCCGAAGCGGGCCTGCTCCGAAGCCACCACCAGGTCGCAGGCCAGCGCCAGCTCGGTGCCGCCACCGAGGGCGAACCCGTTGACGGCGGCGATCACCGGCTTGTCGACCCAGTGCCGCACGAACCCGGCGAACCCCCACTCGTCGTGCCCGGCCGCCCCGATCGGCTCGCCGGCGGCCAGTGCCTTGAGATCGGCGCCTGCGCAGAACGCCCGGCCCTCCCCGGTGAGCACCAGCACCCGCACCGCCGGGTCGGCAGCTGCCCGCTCGACCCCCTCGCCGAGCGCGGTCGAGAGCGCGGCGTTGACCGCGTTCATCGCGTCGGGCCGGTTGAGGGTGAGGACGGCGACACGGCCGTGGACGCCGTACCGGACGGCAGGATCGGTCATGGGCCCCACCCTTCCAGACACGCGGCGGGAGCCGGGTTGCCCCTTATGCTCCCGTCGGGCGCGCACGGAGCGTGCCCGACTCGGAACAAGGGGGAACATGTGAGACGTCCAACCTTCATCGGCGCCCTGGCGGTCACCGCCGGCCTGGCGCTGGGCTCCGCGGTGCCGGCCTCGGCCGTCACCTATCGGGACACCGGCGAAGCGCCGTCGACCACGACCTCGGTGTCCCTGGACGGCAACGAGGTGACCGTGGCGACGGTGTCACCGGACGGGTCCGGGCACGCCACCGTCACGACCTACGTGGATCGCGACGAGGCGGTCGAGGCCACCGGCAGGGCGCGCCGGGCCGGGGCGTCGCGGGCGTCGTACGGCACGCCGGACTGCGCTCCGTACTACGGGACCGCGTCGACCGCCTGCACCGGCAAGTGGTCGTACGGCGCCTACAACGACCCGAAGGTCTGCGCGGAGGACTACACGGGCTCGACCTGGCCGGTCAAGGACGCCCGGCTGGACTGGTACCAGGCGCCGGGCATCGACCTCTACTACCACTACTACGACGGCTGCTCGTCGTCCTACCACCCCGTCTGGGTCTACGAGGGCAACTTCGGGACCGAGTGGTACGGCCAGACGTCGTACGTGTGGACCAGCTCCACCCACGTGTACCGGAGCTCGGCGACGATCAGCCTCAACAACCAGGTGACGCCGAACACCTACTCGGCGCGACGCAAGGTCGCCTGCCACGAGCTCGGACACGCACTCGGGGTCGGACACAACACCTCGACCTCGAGCTGCATGGTCAACGGCTCGAACTTCGCCACCGCCCAGCACCCGAGCAGCCAGGACTTCACGATCCTGACCAAGCTGTACCCCAAGCCCGGCACCTGAGCACCTGACCTGCCGAACGCACGAAGGCCCCCGCGTGAGCGGGGGCCTTCGTGGTGGTTCGTGTCGAGCGTTGCAGCGGACGAGGTTTCGAGATCAGAAGTCCATGCCGCCCATGCCGCCGGACGGGTCGCCACCCATGGGGGCGGCCTTCTCCGGCTTGTCGGCCACAACGGCCTCGGTGGTGAGGAACAGCGCGGCGATCGACGCGGCGTTCTGCAGTGCCGAGCGGGTCACCTTGGCGGGGTCGATGATGCCGACCTTGATCATGTCGACGTACTCGCCGGTGGCCGCGTTGAGACCGAAGCCGGGCTCCACGTTGCGCACCTTCTCCGCCACGACGCCACCCTCGAGACCGGCGTTGATCGCGATCTGCTTGAGCGGGGCCTCGGACGCGAACTTCACGATCGCGGCACCGGTGGCCTCGTCACCCGTGAGCTCGAGCTTGAGGAAGGCCGCGTCGGCAGCCTGCACCAGGGCCACGCCGCCGCCGGCGACGATGCCCTCCTCGACGGCCGCCTTCGCGTTGCGAACGGCGTCCTCGATCCGGTGCTTGCGCTCCTTGAGCTCGACCTCGGTGGCCGCGCCGACCTTGATCACCGCAACACCGCCGGCCAGCTTGGCCAGGCGCTCCTGCAGCTTCTCGCGGTCGTAGTCGGAGTCCGACTTCTCGATCTCGGCCCGGATCTGGTTGACCCGACCCTGGATCTGGTCGGCGTCGCCGGAACCCTCCACGATCGTGGTCTCGTCCTTGGTGACCGTGACCTTGCGGGCCTGGCCCAGCATGTCGACCGTGGCCGACTCCAGGGAGAGGCCGACGGTCTCGCTGATCACCTGGGCACCGGTCAGGATCGCGATGTCCTGCAGCATGGCCTTGCGGCGGTCACCGAAGCCCGGCGCCTTGACGGCCACGGACTTGAAGGTGCCACGGATCTTGTTCACGACCAGCGTGGACAGCGCCTCGCCGTCGACGTCCTCGGCGAGGACCAGCAGCGGCTTGCCGGACTGCATGACCTTCTCGAGGAGGGGGAGCAGGTCCTTCACGTTCGAGATCTTGCTCTCGACGATCAGGATGTAGGGGTCGTCGAGGACGGCCTCCATGCGCTCCGGGTCGGTGAAGAAGTACGCCGAGATGTAGCCCTTGTCGAAGCGCATCCCCTCGGTGAGCTCGAGGTCGAGCCCGAAGGTGTTCGACTCCTCGACGGTGATGACGCCTTCCTTGCCGACCTTGTCCATCGCCTCGGCGATGATCTCGCCGACCGTGGTGTCGGCCGCGGAGATGGACGCGGTGGACGCGATCTGCTCCTTGGTCTCGACGTCCTTGGCCATGGCGAGCAGCTGCTCGGAGATGGCTTCGACGGCCTTCTCGATGCCGCGCTTGAGCGCCATCGGGTTGGCACCGGCGGCCACGTTGCGCAGGCCCTCGCGGACCATCGCCTGGGCCAGGACCGTGGCGGTCGTCGTGCCGTCACCGGCGACGTCGTCGGTCTTCTTGGCGACCTCCTTGACCAGCTCGGCGCCGATCTTCTCGTAGGGGTCCTCGAGCTCGATCTCCTTGGCGATGCTCACACCGTCGTTGGTGATGGTGGGCGCACCCCACTTCTTCTCGAGCACGACGTTGCGGCCCTTGGGGCCGAGGGTGACCTTGACGGCGTCGGCGAGCGTGTTCATGCCACGCTCCAGACCGCGCCGGGCCTCCTCGTTGAAAGCAATCAGCTTCGACATGTTCTCTGCGGTTCCTCACGCTGAGACGGATGACCTCGTCGGTGCCCGCGACGGACGGCCCCCGCGCACCCCGGACCCTTCCCGGAGTCGCCTGGGACCTCACCTCGGAGATCCTGGTTCTGTCACTCTCGACAGGAGAGTGCTAACCCAAGTATTAGCACTCGCACCCACCGAGTGCAAACACTCCGAACCACCCCGGCGAATCTGTACAGGGCCGGTGGGGACAGGAGAGGGTGCAGGGGTGACGAGTCCCTCCACCACGGCACCTCCAGCGGGTGCGCGCTCGACCTTCGCGATCGAGCGCAACGGCATCAACACGATCGACGAGAGCGAGCGGAAGGGAAGCCCCCGCGACCTGTTCTGGCCGTGGTGCGCGGCGAACATCTCGGTGTTCGGCGTCTCCTACGGCTCGTTCGCGCTCGGCTTCGGGATCAACGTGTGGCAGGGCCTCCTCGTCGGCGTGGTCGGTGTGGTCCTCTCCTTCCTGCTGGTCGGCCTGGTCTCGCTGGTCGGCAAGCGCGGCTCGGCGCCGACGATGGTGCTCTCGCGGGCCGCGTTCGGCGTCCGCGGCAACGCTCTGCCGAGCCTGGTGTCCTACCTGATCCTGGTCGGCTACGAGACGGCGCTGGTCGCGCTCTCCACGTTCGCGACGGCCACGGTCTTCGACCGCCTCGGCTGGAGCTCGGGCGACACCACCAAGGTGATCGCGTTCGTCGTGGTGGCCGCGATCATCGTGGGCGGCGGCGTCCTCGGGTTCGAGACCGTGATGCGGCTGCAGAAGTGGCTCACGATCCTCACGGTCGTGGTGACCATCGGCTACATCGCGCTCACCGTCGACGAGATCTCCGGCTCCGCCCTGGCCGACCTGCCCACCGGCTCGGGCGCGGCGGTGCTGGGCGCCTTCGTGGTCGTCTTCTCCGGCTTCGGGATCAGCTGGGTCAACTCCGCGGCCGACTACTCGCGCTACCTCCCCCGCTCCGCCTCGAGCCGCGGCATCGTGGGGTGGACCACGTTCGGTGGCGCACTGCCGCTGGTGATCCTGATCGCGTACGGCGTGCTGCTGGCCGGGTCGGACCCGAAGCTGTCCGAGGCGCTGGCCGCGGACCCGATCGGGGCGCTGACCCCGGCGCTGCCGACCTGGTTCCTGCTGCCGTTCGCGGTGGTCGCCGTCGCCGGGCTGATCTCGGGTGGGCTGCTCGACATCTACTCCTCCGGCCTCACCCTGCTCACGCTCGGGCTGCCGGTGCAGCGCTGGATGGCTGCCGCGATCGACGGCGTGATCATGATCGCCGGCACCATCTACATCGTCTGGTTCGCCGGCGACTTCCTGACCCCGTTCTTCGCGTTCCTGGTCACGCTCGCGGTGCCGATCGCTGCCTGGTCCGGGATCTACCTCGCCGACCACTTCCTGCGGCGCAAGGACTACGACGCGGTCGCGCTCGCCGACCCGCGCGGGCGCTACGGCTCGGTCAACATGCTCTCGATGGGCCTGTTCCTGCTCGCGGTCGCGATCGGCTGGGGGCTGGTGGTGAACCTGCAGAGCGGCTTCACCTGGCAGGGCTACCTGCTGGCACCGCTCGGCCTCGGCCCCAAGCTCGACGGCCCGTGGACGTTCGCCAACCTCGGGGTGCTGGTCGCGCTGGTGCTGCCCTTCCTGCTGTACCTCGTCGTCGGTCGCAGCCAGGTCCGCCGGCAGGAGGCCGATCAGGTCTAGGGCGTGACCAGGGCGACCGACGGCGTGACTCAGCCGAGGTCCGCGGCGACCATCGCCCACGCGCGTTCGACCGCGAGGACCAGGCCGAGCGCGATCGCGGCGAACGTCCACAGGAACCCCGACGTCGAGTCGGTCTCGAGCAGGATCCCGCCCACGACGAGCGCGGCGGCCGGGAGCATCGCGGACAGGGACCGCCAGAGCGGCTCGGTGCCGACTTTCGTCGCCGCCTGCACGCCGGTCACGATCCCGAGGCCGAGACCGAGCACCGCGATCTCGAGCCCGAGGGCCACCTCGGACTGGCCGACGCTCAGCACCACCAGCCCAGCGAGCAGCAGGACCACGAGCAGCGCCAGCAGCGACGGGCCGCGCGAGCGTCCCGCCGGGCGCACCGCCGCGACCACCAGCACCGCCCCGATCAGCACCACGCAGCACAACGCCGCGGTGAAGGCGCTGGCCTGCCAGTAGTCCTGGAGCGAGCGGACCGACTCGTCGTTCATGTCCGCGTGTCCTCGAAGGTGCCGAGCTCCTCGATCCGGTGGCCGCCGGGGTAGCTGCGCACCTGCGGCAGGTCCTCGAAGTGGAGCGGCTCCTTCCGCGCGGGGAAGTGCCGAAGCAGCCGGCCGCGCGCCTTGATCGCCCCGCGGAACAGGACCTGCTCGGCGCGCGACACGGGTTGGTAGCCGAATGCCGCGAGCAGCGGCTCGTCCATCAGCGCCAGCGCTGACCGGCGCACGGCTCGCCTCGGTGCCTTGGCGTTGGGCGGGAACGTCGCCATCAGCGCGAGCGTCGCCTCTGACACCGCCACGGCGCCCTCGTCGTACCCGAAGTGGTCGCGCTCGTAGGCGTCCATCTCCGTGCCGAACTCCTGCCAGGTGGCGGGGATGTCCTTGATGTTCATCAGCTCGCCGAGCCGCCGGTAGTAGTTGGCGCTGGCCACCTTCTCGGCGTCGGTGAACGCGCGGTAACCGTACTCGTCGAGCCAGCGGATCGGCACGCTGACGAACGTGGTCAGCACGTAGCGGAGGTCGTCGTTGGAGATCCCGTAGCGGCCGTGCATCTGGTTCATCCGGCGGATCGCGGCCTTGCCCTCGGGCGAGCCGAGGCCATGGGTGCCGATGGCGGTGAGGATCAGGCCGGTGTCGTCGTACCGCTTCTGCGTGCGCTCCGTGAACTCGCCGGTGCGGTACAGCAGGTTGCCGATGCTGGGCACGGCGTAGGTCCGGTAGAGCGCGAGGCCGAGGGACTGGTTCATGTCCCAGGGGAACTCGTGCATGGTGTCGATCCGGTAGATCTCCTCGTAGTCCTTCTCCGGGTCGAGGGTCGCGATCGTCCTCAGCCAGTGCATGCGATCCAGCGCCATGACTGTGACAGTAACGCTGTCACAGTCGCTCGCACCAGAGGTCCTCGACTGGACCAGCCGGCCCGGCCTGCACGTGAAGGCGTGGCGCAACTACTGGAAGCGCGTCGGGAAGAGCGCCCGCGACCGGCTGCACAAGCGCGCCCGGGCCTGAGCCCGGACGACCGCGTCAGCCCCCGGCGACTGCCGGGATGATGCTGATCTGGGTGCCGTCGGGCGTCGCGGTGTCGAGCGCGTCGAGGAAGCGGACGTCGTCGTTGCCGACGTAGACGTTCACGAACCGGCGGATCGCGCCCTGGTCGTCGAGCACCCGCGCCTTGATCCCGGTGTGGCTGGACTCGAGGCTGTCGAGCACCTCGGAGAGGGTGGCGCCGTCGGCACTCACCTCGGACTCGCCGCCGGTGTAGGTGCGCAGGATGGTCGGGATCCGGACGCTCACGCTCATGGGGTGCCTCTCTCCGTCATGGTCTCGACAAGCTCGACCACCGAACACGTTGTCAGATCAGGTTGGCCGCGGTGAACGCGTCGTACGACGCGTCGATGGTGGCAGCCGGACCCACCCGGTCGGCCACCGCGTCGAGCGTCTTCAGCCCGTCGCCGGTGTTGAACACCACGGTGTCACCGGTCGGGTCGAGCTGGCCAGTCTCCACCAGCTTCTTCAGCACCCCGACGGTGACACCACCGGCGGTCTCGGCGAAGACGCCCTCGGTGCGCGCCAGCAGCTCGATGCCCTGGCGGACCAGCTCGTCGTCGACGTCCTCGACGGCGCCGCCGGTGCGGCGGGTCACGTCGAGCACGTAGGGGCCGTCGGCCGGGTTGCCGATCGCCAGCGACTTGGCGATCGTGTCCGGACGCACGGGGCGTACGACGTCGTGGCCCTCCTTGAACGCCGCCGAGATCGGCGAGCACCCGGTCGCCTGCGCGCCGAAGATCTTGTAGGGCTTCTCGTCGACCAGGCCGAGCCGGATCAGCTCCTGGAACGCCTTGTCCACCTTGGTCAGCTGCGAACCGGACGCCACCGGGATCACCACGTTGTCCGGCAGCCGCCAGCCGAGCTGCTCGGCGACCTCGTAGCCGAGCGTCTTGGAGCCCTCGGCGTAGTACGGGCGGACGTTGACGTTGACGAACGCCCAGCCGTCCTCCTCGCCCGCGATCTCCGAGGCGAGCCGGTTGACGTCGTCGTAGTTGCCGCGCACCGCGACCAGGCGGTTGGTGTAGATGGCGCTGGCGACGATCTTCGGCACCTCGAGGTCGTGCGGGATGAACACGACGGTCGGGATGCCGGCGCGCGCACCGGCCGCGGCCACCGCGTTGGCGAGGTTGCCGGTGCTCGGGCAGGCGAACACCTTCGAGCCGAGCTCGCGGGCCGCGGACAGCGCGATCGCGACGACACGGTCCTTGAAGGAGTGGGTCGGGTTGCCGGAGTCGTCCTTGACCCAGAGCCTGTCGATGCCGAGCTCGCGACCGAGGTTGCCCGCGCGGAGCAGCCGGGTGAAGCCGGGCTCCATGTTCGGGCTGTCCACGATGTCGGTCGGGACCGGCAGCAGCGCCTGGTAGCGCCAGATGTTCTTCGGACCGGCCTCGATCTGGGCGCGGGTCACCTGCGGAAAGTCGTAGGCGATCTCCAGCGGACCGAAGCACTCCGGACACGCGTAGAACGGTCCGAGGTCGTGGGTCGCGCCGCACTCGCGGCAGGAGAGGTGGGTGGCGTTGCCGAACGCGCCTTCGCGAAGCGCCGGACGCTGCAGGACCTGGGTGCTCAAGGAGGCCTCCTTCTCATCTTCCCCACACGCAGGCTCTCTGCCATGGGACGGAATTGGCACCTTCCGGCCGACGGCGTACGTCGACGGTGGTTGCCGGGGCTTCAGCGGGCCGTGTCCCTCTGCCCCTCTCGATGAGCTGTGCTCCACAGTAGGCAGCCGTCTCACTATGTGCACATCGCGTCCGCCATGTGGGACGCAGCGGGCGGCCTGGGCGTGCTTCCGTCTCGCCCGCCGGGATAGTCCGTGACGAAAAGCGCCTCCATCCGCCCGATCCAGGCGCTGAACGTCACGGAGTATGCCGAGAAAGCGCCAACCGTCACGGACTACCCGCGCGAGGCGCCGAACGTCACGGACTACCCCCCAGCCCGTAGCAATCAGGCGCGCATGTGGCGGATGTCGTCGACCAGCCCGCGCAGGAAGATCATCACGCCGTCCGGGCCGGGGACGACGACGTCGGCCATGTCGCGGAGCACGTGCTGCTCGTGGGAGCCGGAGCAGACCAGGAGCGTCGGCATCCCGCCGCCACGCAGCTCCTGCACGGCCTTGAACGCCTCGACGTCACCGAGGTCGTCGCCGACGAACACGAAGCCGCCGGCACTCAGGTCCTCTGCCAGCTTGTGCACGGCGTTGCCCTTGTCCATGCCTCCCGCGCGGATCTCGATCACCATCCGGCCGGGCTCGACGGTGAGGTCGTGGCTCCTGGCGGCCGCGGTGACCGGGTCGATCAGCCGGTCGAAGGCGGCCTGCGGGTCGACCATCCGGCGCGTGTGGACGCCGATCGCCAGGCCCTTCTCCTCGATCCAGGCGTCGGCGGCGTCGTACCGGCGCAGGATCCGGGGCAGCTCGCTCATCAGCGTCGCCAGCCCGTGCGGCGGCTTCGGCGAGATCACCCGACGGTCGTGGGAGGACCAGCGCTCGTTGCCGTACTGGCCGAAGACGTAGAGGTCGCGGCCTCGTTCGCCGAGCTCGTTGCCGATCTCGTCGAGGCCGCCGAGGGCGAGCACCTGGCGCGCCGGGCGGCCGGTGACGACGGCGACGCCGTGCACCGCCTCGGCCAGGTCGAGCAGCACGTCGGGGCCGTCGGCGTGGATCTCGGCCTTCTCCGGGTCGTCCACGATCGGGGACAGGACCCCGTCGAAGTCGAGGCCTACGACCAGTGAGTCCGCGGCGCGCACGACGGCGGCGTACTGCCGTTCACCGTCAGCCGAGGAGAACTCCACGGGCCCAACTCTGGCCCATCAGCCGTCAGGACGTGTAATCAGTGGTCAGGATGACCGTCAGCCGGTCGAACCGCATCGGGTCGATCGCGGGCATGACCCGCTGGATGCCGAGGTCGCGGGCGAGGATCTTCGCGGCCGCCGCGAGCCGCTTCGGGTAGTAGACCGTCGTGGCCGGGATCGTGCCGTACCAGTTGTCGGAGCCGACGACGTTCCAGCCGGCGCTCTTGACGGTGCCGGAGGTGCGCCCGGCCAGTCCGGTGATGCCGGAGTTGTTGAAGACCTCGACGATGACGTCGGCGCGCTTGACCACGGCCGGCTTCTTCGACGGCTTCTTCGTGGGGGTGGCGGTCGGCGTCGGCGTCGGGGTTGCGGACGGCTGCGTGTCGGAGGCGACCACGCGGGCCTGCTGCTCGGGGTGCGGCGTGGTGGCGATGAAGGAGGCGCCGGCGATGGCGACCCCGACGATGGCGACCAGCATCACCCGCGAGGGTGCGACCACCCCGCGCTCGTCACGCTGCGCGAACCAGCGCCTCATGCTCAGACGTCGAATCCGAGGCGGCGCGCCTGGCGCTGGCGCTGGCGGGAGGCCCGGAGCCGACGCAGCCGGCGGACCAGCAGCGGGTCGGCGGCGAGCGCCTCGGGACGGTCGATCAAGGCGTTGAGCACCTGGTAGTAGCGCGCGGAGGACATGTCGAACTTCTCGCGGATCGCCTGCTCCTTGGCACCGGCGTACTTCCACCACTGGCGCTCGAAGTCGAGGATCGCCGCGTCGCGCTCGGACAGCTGGGCGCGCTCCGGCTGACTCGGATGGGCAACGTGCTCGGCGACCATGCTCGTCGGCTCCTTCGCGCGGGGAAGTCGGTGGTACTGGAGGAAGTCTAGGCGACGAAACACATCGATGTCATTCGAACCGCCGCGAGTCGTTCCACGCCGCGCCGGGGCCCCGCTGACGCTCAGGGACGGGTGTGGCTACCGTGACCGGATGGACACGATCCGGTGGGGCATCCTCGCGACCGGCAAGATCGCACACAGCTTCGCGGCCGACCTGGCACTGCTGCCGGACGCCCGTCTGGAGGCCGTGGGCGCCCGCGCCCTCGAGTCCGCGGAAGCCTTCGCGGCCGAGTTCGCCCCCGACGACGGCGCTCCGGCGCGCGCGCACGGGTCGTACGACGCGCTGGCCGCCGACCCGGACGTCGACGTCGTGTACGTCGCCAGCCCGCACGGCCTGCACCTCGAGCACGTCCGGATGCTGCTCGACGCAGGCAAGCCGGTGCTCTGCGAGAAGGCGATCACGCTCAACGCCGCTCAGGCCGAGGAGCTGGTCGCCCTGGCGCGGGAGAAGGACCTGTTCCTGATGGAGGCGATGTGGATGGCCTGCCATCCGCTGGTCCTCCACCTGCGCGAGCGCGCGCAGGCTGGCGACTTCGGCGCCCTGCGCCAGCTCGTCGCCGACCTCGGCTGGGTGGTCCGGAAGCCGCCCACGGACCGGATGTTCGCGCCCGATCTCGGCGGCGGCGCGCTGCTCGACATGGGGATCTACCCGATGACGCTGGCCCAGCTGTTCCTCGGCGAACCGGCCGAGCTGACCGCGGTCGCGCACCTCGCCGAGACCGGGATCGACCTCAACCTGGTGCTCGCCGCGCGTTACGACGACGGCGCGGTCGCCGCGATGACGACCAGCATGACCGCCAACTCGCCCCGCACCGCGACGATCGCGACCGACACCGGCCGGCTGGACTTCCCGGACCCGTTCCACCACCCGTCGTACGTCACCTGGACGCCGTACGACGGAGCCACGCCGCTGGCGCCGGAGCGGATCGATCCGCCCGAGCCACTGATCGGCGCGGGCTACGGCAACGAGGCCGCCGAGGTGATGCGGTGCCTGCGGGCCGGTGAGAAGGAGAGCCCGCTGGTGCCGCTCGACCGGACGCTGGCCCTGATGCGGCAGATGGACGCCGTCCGTGCCCAGCTCGGGATCGTCTACCCCGGAGAATGACCGCGGAGGTAGGCGAGCACCGCCAGCACCCGACGGTGTCCTGAGTCGTCGGGCAGCAGCGCGAGCTTCGCGAAGATCCGCTGCGTGTGCTTCTCCACCGCCGCCAGCGTCACCACGAGGTGGTCGGCGATCGCCTGGTTGCCCATGCCCTGCGCCATCAGCCCGAGCACCTCGCGCTCGCGCGGGGTGAGCTGCTCGAGCGGGTCGCGGCGGCGCACCATCAGCCTTTCGATCACCTCCGGGTCGAGCGCGGTGCCACCGTCGGCGACCCGCTGCAGCGACGCCAGGAACGCGTCGATGTCACTGACCCGGTCCTTGAGCAGGTAGCCGACGCCGCCCTGTCCCCCGGCCAGCAGGTCGTCGGCGTAGGACATCTCGACGTACTGCGAGAGCACCAGCACCCGGGACTCGGGCCACTGGCGTCGTACGTCGACCGCTGCCCGCAGCCCCTCGTCGGTGTGGGACGGCGGCATCCGGACGTCGACCAGGCAGACGTCGGGCCGTTGATCGAGCGCGGCGGCCACGAACGACGGACCGTCGCCGACCGAGGCGACCACGTCGTGGCCGGCCTCGGTCAGGATCAGCTGAAGTCCCTCACGGAGCAGGAGGGAGTCGTCGGCGACCACCAGTCTCATCCGACCTCCGCTCGCAGGGTGGTCGGGCCGCCGGAGGGTGAGTGGATCTCGAGCGTGCCGTCGGCGGCGCGGACCCGCTGCGCCAGCCCGGCGAGGCCGTGGCCCTTGCCGACCTGCGCTCCACCGGCACCGTCATCGGTGACCTCGACCTGCACCCGCCGACCGGCCTGGTGGACCACGACGTCGACCCGTCGGGCGCCGCTGTGCTTGGCCACGTTGGTCAGGGCCTCGGCGACCAGGAAGTAGACCGTGGTCTCGAGGTGCGGCGGCAGCGAGCCGGTCAGCTCGATCCGGGCGTGCACCGGGATGGGCGAGCGGGCGAAGGCCTCGTGCAGGGCGGCCTCGAGCCCGCGGTCGACCAGCACCGGTGGCGCGATCCCACGGGACAGCGACCGCAGCTCGTCGACTGCGTCACGCGCCTGCTGGAGAGCGCCCTCGATCGTGGCGCGGGCCTGCTCCGGGTCCTGGTCGAGCTGCTTGCCGGCCCGGCCGAGGTCCATCTGCAGGCGCACCAGCCGCTGCTGTGGACCGTCGTGGATGTCGCGCTCGAGCCGGCGCAACGAGTCCGCCTCGGCGGTGCGGGCCGCGTCCCGGCCGCCCTGGGCCCGTCGTACCTCCCGCTGGAGCTCGGCCCGGCTGCACAGCAGCGCGGTCCCGACACCCGCATGCATCAAGGCCATCAGCCGGATCACCACCGGGAGCGTCAGCAGCGCCACCACCCCGAACCCGAAATTCAGCCAGCTCTCCGGCTCGCGTCCGCGGCCCAGACCGATCAGCTCGGCCAGCGTCGTGGAGTCGGGTTCGAAGGAGATGTAGCGCTGCCAGAACCAGTACGTGAGGCCACCCAGCGCCCCCGCGGCCCAGCTGATCGTGACCACGAAGGCCACGGTGCCGGTCACGAACCCGACCAGGGTCCAGATCACGTCGAGCCACGAGCCGGGGTCCCGCAACGGCGTCAGCACCCGGCGGACGATGCCCGCGTCCGGCCCGGCCTCGACGTACGACGGGCGCGGAGCCGGGCGACCCATCATCGACCGCAGCCGGAGCCGTTCCAGGTGCGCGAAGCCGCGGGCGGCGTACACGGTGAGGGTCAGGACCGGCAGCCCGACGACGACCACCACCAGCCCCAGACCGAGCGCGACCCCGGTCACGGCGATCACGAACGCGGGCACCGCGATCGCGAACGCGGTCACGTTGTAGCCCGCGTCGAGCAGCACCTGCCGGCCCCAGGTCGGCCGCGGCCCTGCGGCCGTGGGGGCGTCGTCGAGAGTCGTCATGTCCAGTCTCTGGGTCAGCGTGTGCGTCATGGGACCGACGCTAGGGAGCGCCGAGCGCCTGCACGATCCTGCCAGCCCGACACCTCGTGTCGGGCCAGCCCGACAAGACTTAGGGTGGCTGTGTGAGCCCCTCCCGACGCATGCAGCAGGGCGCGGACCTCGTCGTCGTCGCCAACCGGCTGCCGGTCGACCGGGTGGTCGACGGCGACGGCAACTCCAGCTGGCGACGCTCCCCCGGCGGCCTGGTCTCGGCGCTGATGCCGGTGATGCAGGCCAACCAGGGCGCCTGGCTGGGCTGGCCCGGAGGCACCGACGAGGACCTCGAGCCGTTCGAGGAGGATGGCCTCCAGCTGGTGCCGATCGCGATGAGCCAGGCCGAGGTCGAGGACTTCTACGAGGGCTTCTCCAACGACACCCTGTGGCCGCTCTACCACGACCTGGTCGCCAAGCCGTCGTTCCACCGCGAGTGGTGGGACGCCTACGTCCGGGTCAACCAGCGGTTCGCCGAGCGAGCCGCCGAGGTCGCCGCGAAGGACGCGACGGTGTGGGTGCAGGACTACCAGCTCCAGCTGGTGCCGCAGATGCTGCGCGACCTGCGTCCGGACCTGCGGATCGGGTTCTACCTGCACATCCCGTTCCCACCGGCCGAGCTGTTCCAGCAGCTGCCGTGGCGTCGGCAGATCCTCGAGGGGCTGCTCGGTGCCGACCTGGTCGGCTTCCAGCTGACCGGCGGCGCCCAGAACTTCGTCCGGCTGGTGCGACAGCGCGTCGGCCACAAGACGCACCGCGACCAGGTGTTCCTGCCCGACGGCCGGGTGGTGACCGCGAAGGCGTTCCCGATCTCGATCGACACCGGCGCCTTCGAGAAGCTGGCCCGCTCGGAGGAGGTGCAGCAGCGCTCCGACGAGATCCGCCAGCAGCTCGGCAACCCGCGCAAGGTGTTCCTCGGCATCGACCGGCTCGACTACACCAAGGGCATCTACGCGCGGCTCCGCGCCTTTGCCGAGCTGATCGCCGACGGCCACGTCACCGTCGAGGACGCGGTCTTCGTGCAGGTGGCGACGCCGTCTCGCGAGCGCGTGGACCAGTACCGGATCCTGCGCGACGACATCGACCGGCTGGTCGGGCACATCAACGGCGACCACGGCCGGATCGGCCGGCCGGCGATCAGCTACATGCACTCCTCCTACCCGCAGGCGGAGATGGCCGCGCTCTACCGCGCCGCCGACATCATGGTGGTGACACCGTTCCGCGACGGCATGAACCTGGTCGCCAAGGAGTATGTCGCGTGCCGCCACGACGGCGACGGCGCGCTCGTGCTCTCGGAGTTCGCCGGCGCCTCCGACGAGCTGCGACAGGCCTACCTGGTCAACCCCTACGACATCAACGGCATGAAGGCGCAGATGCTCGCGGCGTACTCCGCCGACGAGAAGGAGCGCGGCAAGCGGATGCGCGCGATGCGCAAGACGGTTGCCGAGCACGACGTGGCCGCGTGGGCGAGCTCGTTCCTCGACGAGCTCGGCGGCAAGGCCAACACGCACAAGAAGGACCTGCGTCCCTCGCAGCCCTTCCGGAGCTCCTGAGCCTCAGCGCGAGCCGACGGGACGCGACCACCGGGGGGGCGCTGGGTACCCTTCGCACCATGGATCTGATCCCCAAGCCGGGGCAGGTCGTGTCCGCAGCCTCCAACGTCGCGCACCAGATGTTGTACGGCGGGCTGGCCGATCTCCGTCCGATGCCGCGCACGTTGATCGACGACGGGCCGCTGCGCGAGCTGTACCACTACCGCCCCCAGAAGCACGTGCGTGACACCGGTGACCCGGTCCTGCTGGTGACCCCGCTGGCCGCGCCCGCGATCTGCTACGACCTGCGTCGCGGCTGCTCGCTGGTCGAGCACTTCGTGCAGGCCGGCCGACCGACCTACCTGGTGGAGTACGGCGAGATCAGCTTCAAGGACCGCAACCTCGGCATGGAGCACTGGGTCGAGGAGGTCGTGCCCGAGGCGATCCGCGGCGCCAGCCAGCACGCCGGCGGACGACCCGTCCACGTGATCGGCTGGAGCCTCGGCGGGATCTTCGCGGTGCTCGCCGCGGCCGACGACAATGACCTGCCGATCGCCTCGATCACGGTCGTCGGGTCGCCGTTCGACGTCTCGCAGGTGCCGTTGATCGCACCGCTGCGGCCGATCCTGGGCCTGACCGACGGCGGGATCGTCACGCAGATCTACCGGCTGATCGGCGGCGCCCCCAAGCCCCTGGTGCGGCGGGCCTTCCAGCTGGTCAGCGTGCAGAAGCTGATCACCAAGCCCTACGTGCGGCTGCGCAACCTCGACGACGCGGAGTTCCTCGCCCAGCTCGAGGCGGTCGACCGGTTCACCGACAACATGATCGCCTACCCCGGCCGCACGTTCGGGCAGCTCTACCACCGGATGGTCAAGAACAACGCCCTCAAGGACGGCGTGATCGACATCGCCGGCCACGACATCCGGACGGACGCGATCACGGTGCCGGTGCTGGTGTTCGCGGGCAACACCGACGGCATCGCGCCGATCAGCTCGGTGCGCTCGCTGGTGCGGCTGCTGCCGAGCTCGTCGGAGGTGCGGTTCGAGATCGTGCCCGGCGGCCACCTCGGGATGCTCACCGGTCGCGCGGCCCGTCGCACGACATGGCGGGTGATGGACGAGTGGATCGCGGAGCACTCCGCACCCGACGCCGCACCGAAGAAGACCGCCAAGAAGACAGCCAAGAAGACAGCGAAGCGACCCGCTGCGAAGCGTCCGACGAAGAAGCGGACCGCCGACCCGCAGGCGATCGGGGCCAACCCCGAGCGCACCTACCGCTCCGCCTCCTCCCGAGGGCTCGCCCGCAAGTGAGACCACTGGCGGCCCTGCTCCTCGTCGCCCTGCTCGGTCTGGCCGGCTGCGGCTCGGACCAGCCGTCGACCGCGGCGGGTCCGACGAGCGCGGCGCCGAGGGCGTCTGCGGACGCGGAGTCGATCAGGCGGTACGTCGCGCTCGGCGACTCCTACACGGCGGCGCCCTACGTCTACCTCACCGACGTCGCCAACGGCTGCCTGCGCTCCAGCGGCAACTACCCGGCCCTGTTGGCGACGAAGCTCGAGGTCGGCAAGCACGTCGACGTCTCGTGCAGCGGCGCCACCAGCAAGGACCTCACCGACAGGCAGCAGACCTTCCGGAGCCAGAGCGTGCCGCCACAGCTCTCCGCGGTCACCCGGGACACCGACCTGGTCACGCTCGGCATCGGCGGCAACGACGACGGCCTGTTCGGCTCGCTGGTCGGGACCTGCCCGATCAGCGGCCCGAAAGGCGGGCTGTTCACTGCTCCGAAGGGCGTCCGCTGCGGCCAGGTCGACGTGGCCTCCGCGTCTGCGGCGGTGCGCCGCATCGGGAAGCTGATCCGGAACGACCTGACCGAGGTGCACCGGCGCGCGCCGGACGCGACCGTGGTGCTGGTCGGCTACCCGCGGATCGTCACGCCCGGCCGCACCTGCCCGAAGGCGCTCCCGGTCGCGCAGCGGGACACGATCGCCCTCGATGCGGTCACGCGTTCGCTGAGCCAGGTGATGCGCACGTCGGCCGAGCGCACGAAGTCCGTGTTCGTCGACCTGTACGCCTCCTCGAAGGGTCACGACGCGTGCGCCGGCAAGCAGGCCTGGGTCAACGGCGTGCACACCGACACCAACCGGGCCGCGGCGCTGCACCCGTTCGCCGAGGAGCAGCGGGCGGTGGCGGCCCTGATCGCGCAGGCGATCGACCGCTAGGTTTCCTCCATGGCGGAGGGGACGCTGGATCATCGCGTGCGCGTCGGCTACGGGCTGGGGTCGGTGGCGACCGGCACGTTCGGCACCGTGCCCGGCCTGATGCTCCTGCCCTACCTGACCGACACCCTCGGGATCACGGCCGCGGTGGCCGGGGTGATCGTGTTCGCGCCGAAGGCCTGGGACGTGGTGCTGAACCCGATCGCCGGCCGGATCAGCGACCGCTCCACCGACGCGCGCGGGCCCCGACGGCCGTTCCTGCTGCGGGCCGGACTCGCGCTCGCGGTGTTCTTCGCGCTGATGTTCGCCTCGGTCGACCTCGGGTCGACGACCGCGGACGCCCTGTGGGTGCTGGTGATGTTCGTGCTCTGCGCCACTGCCTACGCGTTCTTCCAGGTGCCCTACGTCGCGATGCCGGCCGAGATCACCTCGTCGTACGACGAGCGCACGCGGCTGATGACCTGGCGGGTCGCGATCCTGGCGCTGGCGATCCTGCTCAGCGGAGCGACGGCGCCGGCGATCCGGGACGCGGTCGGCGGCCGGGCCGGCTACGCGGTGATGGGCGTCGCGGTCGCCTTGCTGCTCGTGCTCGGGGTCGTCGGCGCCTACCGCGGCACGCGCCACGCGCCGGTCGGTGCGCCGGTCGTCGACTCCGCGGGGCTGCGTGACCAGCTCCGGATCGTCGCCGGTGCGCGTGACTTCCGGCTGCTGCTGGCGACGTTCGTGGTGCAGGCGCTGGCGATCGGCTCGATGCTGGCCGGCGTCGACTACATGTCGCGCTACGTGCTCGGCGACAGGGGTGCGGCGACGATCCTGTTCGTCTGCTTCGTCGGTCCGGCCCTGCTGCTGACGCCGGTGTGGGCGCGGATCGGCGGACGGATCGGCAAGAAGCGGGGGTACGTCGCGGCGTCGCTCGTGCTGGCCCTCGGGGCGATCCTGCTGGTCGGCGCGCGCTCGGAGCCGGCGGCCGTGGTGTTCGCGGCGACGGCGCTGGTCGGGGTCGGCTACGCCGGTGCGCAGGTGTTCCCGCTGGCGATGCTGCCGGACGCCGCGGCCGTGGACGCGCGTCGTACGGGACGCAACCGGGCCGGCGTCTACACCGGCGTCTGGACCGCGGGCGAGACGCTCGGCCTGGCACTCGGGCCCGGGATGTTCGCGCTGGTGCTGGCGCTCGGCGGCTACGTCTCCTCGACGACCGGCGACGCCGCGCAGCCGTCGTCGGCGCTGACCGGGATCGTGCTTGGCTTCTCGGTGATCCCGGCGGTGCTCACCCTGCTGAGCCTGGTGTTCCTGCGCCGCTACACGCTCGACATCTCGGTGGTTGAGGAGGTCGCGCAGCAACCGTCTCGAAACCCGGAGGAGGTCCCATGAGTGAGGTCCTGGAGCGGCTGCGCGCGATGCAGGCCGGTGACGTGCCGGTGCACGGCGGCCGCACGCTCGCCTATGTCTACGACAGCGGGCTGGCCGAGGCCGACCGGGTGGGCCGTGAGGCCGTGGCGGCGTACGCCGGCTCCAACGGACTGGACCCGACCGCGTTCCCGTCGCTGCTGGCGATGGAGAACGAGCTGGTCGGCTTCACCGCCGACCTCCTCGACGCGCCGGACACCGTCGTCGGCACGATCACGTCCGGCGGCACCGAGTCGGTGCTGCTCGCCGTGCAGGGTGCGCGGGACAGCCGGCCGGACGTCGACCGGCCGCGGATGGTGCTGCCCGTGACCGCGCACGCGGCGTTCCACAAGGCCGCCCACTACTTCGGCGTCGAGCCGGTGATGGTGCCGGTCGGCGCGGACCACCGTGCCGACCCGGTGGCGATGGCGCGCGCGATCGACGACCGGACGGTGCTGGTGGTGGCCAGCGCCCCGTCGTACGCACACGGCGTGGTCGACCCGGTCACCGAGATCGCCGGCGACGCCGCCGAGGCGGGCGTGCGCTGCCACGTCGACGCGTGCATCGGTGGCTGGGTGCTGCCGTACGCCGCGCGGCTGGGGCGCGTCGTACCTCCGTGGACGTTCGCGGTCGAGGGCGTCACCAGCATCTCGGTCGACCTGCACAAGTACGCCTACGCACCGAAGGGCACGTCCGTGCTGCTGCACCGCACGGCTGCGCACCGGAAGCCACAGCTCTTCGCGAGCGCCAACTGGCCCGGCTACACGATGCTGAACCCGACCCTCCAGTCCACCAAGAGCGGTGGTCCGCTCGCCGGCGCGTGGGCGGTCGTGAACACGATCGGCGACGACGGCTACCTCGAGCTCACCCGCGAGGTGCTCGACGGCGTGGACCGGCTGGTCGCGGGGATCGCGGCGCACCCGACGCTGCGCCTGGTCGCACCGCCGGACTCCACGCTGGTCGCGTTCGAGACCGACGGTTCGTGCGACGTGTTCACGATCAGCGACGCGATGACCGCTGCCGGCTGGTGGGTGCAGCCCCAGCTGTCGTTCCGCGGCTCGCAGCCCAACATCCACCTGTCGCTGTCGGCCGCGACCGCTCCGCTGGTCGAGGAGTTCCTGGCCGCGCTGGGTGCCGCGGTCGCATCGGCCGTCGCGTCCGGCCCGATCGCGATCGACCCCGGGATCGTGGAGTTCGTGCGCGCCCTCGACCCGGCCACCCTGACCGACGCCGACTTCGACGGCCTGCTGGCGGCCGTCGGGATGGCCGGCGACGGTGGCGTGGGGCTCCCGGAGTCGATGGCCGAGATCAACGCCTTGCTGGACCTGGCCGAGCCCGCCCTGAGGGAGGCGTTGCTGTCGGCGTTCCTGGACCGGCTGGCGCGGCCGGTGCGGGGCTGACGGGTCGGCGCGGACTGACAGATCGGCGAATTCCCGAGGTATACATGTGCCCTGTGAGCGCCCTCGCCGGACTCCTCGACCGACACCTCGTGGCCCCCGACTGGGCCGAGGCCCTGGCACCCGTGGACGACCAGATCGGGCGGATGGGGGCGTTCCTGCGGGAGGAGATCGCGGCGGGGCGGTCCTACCTCCCGGCCGGTGACCACATCCTGCGGGCGTTCCAGCGGCCGCTGGCGGACGTGAAGGTGCTGGTCGTCGGGCAGGACCCGTACCCGACGCCCGGGCACCCGGTCGGGCTCAGCTTCTCGGTGGCACCCGACGTACGGCCGGTGCCGCGGAGCCTGGTCAACATCTACACCGAGCTGGTCGACGACCTCGGCGTCGAGCGGCCGACCGACGGCGACCTGTCGGCGTGGGCCGATGCCGGCGTGCTGCTGCTGAACAGGTGCCTCACCGTCGCACCCGGCCGGCCGGCTTCCCACCGCGGCAAGGGCTGGGAGGCCGTCACCGAGCAGGCCATCCACGCCCTGGTCGCGCGCGGCGGCCCGCTGGCCGCGATCCTCTGGGGTCGTGACGCGCAGGGGCTCAAGCCGCTGCTGGCCGGCGTGCCGTGGGTCGAGTCCGTGCACCCGAGCCCGCTGTCGGCTCACCGCGGCTTCTTCGGCTCCAAGCCGTTCAGCCGGGTGAACCGGTTGCTCACCGAGCAGGGCGGTGCGCCGGTCGACTGGCGCCTCGGCTAGGCCGATGCGCCGGTCCGCTCGGCCATCATCGCGCGTACGCCGATCATCGCGGCGTACCCGAACACGCCCAGCGCCAGTGCTCCGTGCAGCGCACCGAGGATCGGCGCCGCGCCGGCCCCGATGCCGAGCACCACCTGCAGCACGATCATCACCAGCAGGATCGCGGCCGCCTTCGGGGCGCCTGCGATCTTCGACAGCACTGCCACCACCAGCAGGGCGATGCCCAGCAGCGGGATCACCATCATCCCGTTGATCCCGTGGAGGGCGAAGCCGCCGGCGCCGGTGAAGTTGGCGTCCTCGAGGGCTCCTTTGGCGACCTGGTGCCCGTCGTCCACCCACGCGCCGAGGCCGCTCGCGGAGTACGCGATCGCCGCCGCCTGCACGAGCACGTCGAGGGCGATCAGCAGGGCGAGGTACTTGTAGGCAGACTTCATGGTTCGATGATGCGCGTGGGACCCGGCGAACTCGCGGAACCGGCGAACATGTCGCTGGTTGAATGTTGAACTAGGATGGTGGTCATGGCCACACGTATGCCCGCCCTCTACATCGGTCACGGCGCGCCCCCGCTGCTCGACGACGCCCTCTGGTCCTCGCAGCTCGTCGCTCTCGCTGCTGACCTCCCGCGTCCGAAGGCGATCCTGATCGTCAGCGCCCACTGGGAGTCAGCGCCGATCTCGCTCTCCGCCAGCGGTCCGGGCGTGGGCCTGGTCTACGACTTCGGTGGCTTCGCGGAGAAGTACTACCGGATGACCTACGAGACGCCCGACGCCTCCGTGCTGGCCGGTCAGATCGCCGCCCTGATGCCCGACACCGAGCCCGTGCACCAGCACCCGCGCCGCGGGCTCGACCACGGCGCCTGGGTGCCGCTGAAGATCATGTACCCCGAGGCCGACATCCCCGTGGTCCAGATGTCGCTGCCGACGCAGGACCCCTACCGGCTGATGGCGATCGGCGCCCGGCTGACCTCCTTGCGTGACGAGGGCGTGCTGGTGATCGGCTCCGGCTTCCTGACCCACGGGCTGCCGTTCCTCACGGACTTCAGCATCGACGCGAAGGCGCCCACCTGGTCGGTGGAGTTCGACGCCTGGGCGGCCGAGGCGATGTCGCGCGGCGACGTCGAGGAGCTCGCGTCCTACCGCGACCGCGCGCCGGGCATGCCCTACGCGCACCCGACGGTCGAGCACTACACGCCGCTGTTCGTGACGCTGGGCGCGGCGACCGACCTCGAGACCCCGGGCGACCAGCTGATCGACGGCTACTGGATGGGTCTCTCGAAGCGCTCGCTGCAGGTCGCCTGATCCCGTCGATGGCTTGCGCTGGTTGAGGAGGTTGCGCAGCCTCGATCCGGTGGTTGAGGAGGCGCGCCAGCGCCGTCTCGAAACCCCCCTGCACTCTGGTGGTTGGTCTGGCGCACCCGCGACCCGCATCCGTCGGTCGCCGAAGAGGCACTGTCGTCAATCGAGATGCTCGCCCAGTGCCATGCCGTCGCGAACGAAGCCCTGCGCCACATGGACTGAGCGGGGCGCGCACTGGGCGGGACGTCAGACGTTCTGGTCGTCCCAGCAGCCAAGCTGAATGACGTCCCGAGCAATGTCATGCGTCACGGTCGCCACGACAGCCACCACGTACGACGTCCCCGCAGTGCTCCGCGGTGAACTCCCGGATCTGCCGCGATTCGCAGACGAAGTTTGTCTCTCATCTCTTCACGCGCTCAGTTCCCGACGCGCTGCCCAGATGCCGAGTGCGGTCAAGCAGCAGCCGATCGTGAAGGCCGCACAAAGAATTCCGCCCGCGGGATCACAGGCCGCCGATGCAGACGGACCTCCCGGTTCTGGGCGTCGTTCGACAACCCGCGCAAGCCGGCTAGGTGTGGCTCTGACTACCACCTCGGCGTACGGCGCCCACATGGTCGCCAAGCCCCGTCACGCTGTCCTCGGCCATCACCAAGTCGCTGGTCAGGTCACGGTCATGCATGTCGGGGACGCCGCCGTCGCGATGGTCGAGCCAGGAGAGGGCCGGCTCCAACGCGGGCGGGCGGTCACCCTGCATCCGTAGGCAGCGCAGTGCGGCAACCAGCTCGGCGGCCAGAACCGCGCGGTAGCGGCTGACTGCCTCCAGCGCCTGTCGTGCGGCCAGCGTCGCGAACGACGCGTCTTCCTCGACCCCGCGCGAGAGCGTCACGACCTGAATTCCTGCCGGGGTGGCCAGTGCGCGGAGCTCAGCCAGCGCGGAGGCGGCGGAGTACTCCACGATCATGACGCCCGACGCTGCCGGGGTTCCGTCGCCGAGGAACGGGGGCAGGCCGGTATACGCCGGCTCGGCCAGCATCGTCAGCCGGGCAAGAGAGAGTTGGGCCGACTGCGCGAGCGCGAGGACGAGTGCGTCGAGCGACTGCACCAGGTACGCCGCGTGGAAGGCGCCATGGTGGGCGACACCGAGCCGCGCTGAGACGATCGGGTTCTCCGAGGCAGCGTTGGCCATCGTGAGGACGACATGCTCGGCGAAGCCGAGCCGATCCATCAGCGCGCCGTGAACCTGCGGGAGAGTTCGCAGGCTGAAGGGGTCCTGGATGCGGGCCGGCGCCGCGTGCGGCTCGATGAGTTCACGCATCGTGCGGCAGACCTGCTTGGCGCCAGGAAAGGGCGTCGCCTCCTCGGCGGCGGGGCTGAAGGCTTCGGGGTTCCCGTGGACAGCGGCGAAGCTCATGGCCGCAACCACATACGAGGTGCGCGCCAGCTGATCGATGTCGGCCACGGCCAGTGCCGCGTCGGCAAGTACCGCCGCGTTGCTCGACATGAAGGTCAGTGCGTCCCCCGGGCCAAACTGGGCTGTGAGCCGCACCGGCGGGTCGCTCTCGCGCTCACCGCACAGGACCAGAGCCGTGCTGGCCAGCGCGGCGAGGTCGGCTGTGCCGACACTCCCGCCCTCTCGGACGGGCGGCAGGGCATTGCTGGCCAGCATGTCCTCGAGGGCATCGACGATGAGCGGATCGATCCCGTTGCCATCGGATGCCAGCTGGTTGAGCCGGATGACGAGCATGGCGCGCACCCGCTCTGCCTTGCGACGCTCCCCAGAGGTGGTGGCGTGCGAGCGCAGCAGTTGCTGGGCTTGCGAGCCCGGCTCGGGAAGCACCTGGTCACGGTTGGCGCCCACGCCGGTGGAGCGGCCATAGATCGGTCGCTCGGCGCCCACCCTGTTGGCGAAATCATGAGAAGCAACGACACGCTGCCGAGCTGTGACGTCCACGGAGACTGATTCGGCACGGCGGGCGACGGCCACGATCTCGTCCAAGGTCAAGCTGCCTCCATCGAGGGTGGGCACTCCTGACTCCCTTCGTGGCCAGCTCTGCACTTCTCTTCGACATGGCATTGTTCGGGGCCCCACGGGTGTGGCCAGATGCCGCCGCGATCGGTCAGTTGCTGCGCTGTCCGGTTTGCAGCCAGATCAGTGTGGCAGTGGGATCGTGAATCCACGTCAGCTCAGCGCGCCATCACCCTTGCTTCCTGGCGCCATCCACATCGCTGAGCCGGCATCAGACGGCCACTCGTCCACGTTTCGCCGTGCAGGTCCGTCGGAGGCAGGATGGTCCGGTGAGCATCCTCTCGATCCAGTCCTCGGTGGCCTACGGCCACGTCGGCAACAGCGCTGCCGTGTTCCCGCTCCAGCGGCTCGGCGTGGAGGTGTGGCCGGTGCACACGGTGCACTTCTCCAACCACACGGGGTACGGCGAGTGGCGCGGCCCGTTGCTGCCGGCCGACGACGTGCGCGCCGTGCTCCAGGGCGTGGAGGAGCGCGGCGCCTTTGCCGAGGTGGACGCGGTGCTGTCCGGCTACCAGGGCGGCGAGGACATCGGCGGGGTGATCCTCGAGGCCGTCGAGCGGGTGAAGGCGGCCAACCCGGCGGCGATCTACGCCTGCGACCCGGTGATGGGCAACGCGACGAGCGGCTGCTTCGTGCACCCCGCGATCCCGGTGCTGCTGCGCGAGCGCGTCGTACCCCGGGCAGACCTGATCACGCCGAACCAGTTCGAGCTCGGCTACCTGACCGACACCGATCCGCACTCCCTCGAGCAGACGCTCGCGTCGGTCGCCGCAGCGCGGGCGATGGGTCCCGCGACGGTGCTGGTGACCAGCGTGCTGCGGCCCGACGCCCCCGAGGGCACCGTGGAGATGCTCGCGGTGCACGGCGAGGCCGCCTGGATCGTGCAGACCCCACGGCTGCCGATGAAGGCGAACGGCTCCGGCGACGTCACCGCCGCGCTCTTCACCGCCCACCTGCTGGAGACGTCCGACCCGAAGGTGGCCCTGGAGCGCACGGCTTCCAGCGTGTTCGACCTGCTGCGGCTGACCCTCGACAGCGGCCGGCGCGAGCTCCAGCTGGTGCAGGCGCAGGAGTCGATCGCCCACCCGCAGCCGCAGTTCACGGCCACGCCGGCTCGGGACAGGCGTAGAACGCCTTCCTCGACCACCGAGATGGTCAGCGCAGCCGGTAGTCGGAGTAGTACGCGCGGGTACGCCGGTACTGGTTGTCCGTGATCGCCTTCGTCTCTGCGACCGTCGCCCGGAACTCCGGCGCGAGCGGCTTCGCGCAGGCCGCGCCCTTGCAGTCGTAGTACTGCTCCCAGACCTTCTCGAGCTTGCGCTGGATGCCCGCGAACGTGGGGTCGTCCTGCCGGCTCTCGAGCTCCAGCGGGTCGTCCTTGAGGTCGTAGAGCTCGACCTCGCCGGTGGAGTAGCGGACGTACTTCCAGCGTGCCGTCCGCACACCGCGCTCGTTGAGCGCCGTGTCGAAGCCCTTCCGCGGTGCGTGCCGGACGTAGGCACGGTCGCCCATCCGCCCCTCGGTGACCACCGGCCGGTTCCAGCCCTGGTCGCCCTTCTCGATCGTCTGCACCAGGGAGATGCCGTCGGCGTCGGGCATCCCCTTCAGGCCGGCGTAGTCCGCGAACGTCGGCGCCAGGTCGATCGTGGTGATCGGGTCGAAGCGCTTGCCGTGCTTGATCCCCGGCCCGGCGATCAGGAACGGCACCCGCAGCGACGGCTCGTGCGGGAGGATCTTTCCGGTGCGCTTGCGGTGCTCGCCGAGGTAGTAGCCGTTGTCGGAGGTGAACGCGACCACTGTGTCGTCGTACTCCCCGAGCCGGTGCAGCCGCTGCAGCACGTTGCCGATCTGCTGGTCGAGCACGTAGAGCGCCTCGCCGCGCTGTCGGGAGACCTCCGTGAGGGCCGACTTCTCCTCGACGCTGAGGTCCGGGAGCTTGCTGAGGTAGCGCGGCTTGTCGCTGACGTCGGACTCGACCGGACCGGACGGCGGGACGCCCAGCGAGTGGGTGACCTGGGCGTCGAACAGGCCGCGCACCCAAGCCGGCCGGGCCGGCGTGGAGAACTTGCTGAGCACGCCGTCGGACCGCAGGACCGGGGCCGGGTCGTCCGGCTCGCTCGGCGCCCCGAAGTGCGGTGCCACCGGCGTCCACCAGACGAACCACGGGTCCGGCTTCTTCGAGAAACCGCCGACCACGTCCTGCACCTGCTGGGCAAGCAGCCGCGAGGAGTAGATGCCGGGGTGCGGCACGACCTTGCCGTTGATGTTCTGGGTCATCGAGAAGTAGTTGTAGGTGCCACCGTGCAGCGGGTCACCGGCCGGGAACACCTTGTCGCTGCCGGCGATCCACTGGTCCCAGCCGGGCGGCACGTAGTGGAGCGACGGCTTGGCACTGCCGTAGAGGTGCTGGCGGGCGTAGCCGTTGAGGTACTTGCCGACCAGCGCCGTCTGGTAGCCGCCGCCCTGCAGCTCGGTGGCAAGCGTCGTCCGGTCGTCGAAGGACTGGAAGCCGAACGGGTCGACGTGGCTGAGCACGTGGTGGTTGTGCGCGTACTTGCCGGTCAGGAACGACGCACGACTCGGGCAGCAGAGGGGGTACGGCGCGAACGAGTTCTCGAAGGCCAGCCCGCGGTCCTTGATCAGCTTGCGCACGTTGGGCATGAACTTGAGCTCGTCCCAGCGCATGTCGTCGGTCTCGATGACCAGCATGTTGGGCCGCTTGACCGAGGGCACGTAGGTGCTCGGCAGCGTCTTCGCGGGTTGTGTCGCCTTCGGCCGGTCGGTCTTCGGGCCGTCGGATCCGCAGGCCGCGATGGCGCCGAGCCCGATGACCAGCGCCAGCACCGCCGCCACCGTCCTCCTCGTCACCGCCAAAGGCTAACGGCCGGTCGGTGACGATCCCGCGCCGGGCGCGCGGTCGGCGCTCAGGACTCGAGCAGCGCCTTGAGCCGGGCGAGGTCCTTGCTGGTCGCCCGTCGCATCGCGATCTCCATGAGGGGTGCCGCCACCGTTGAGAACCCGCTCGGGTTGCCCCGGTTGCGCAGCGTCATCCGGGTGCCGGAGCCGGACGGCTCCCAGGTGTAGGTGGTCTCCATCGGGAACGGGCCGTCCGCTGTGCGCATCACCATCCGCTGTCCGGGCACCAGCTCGGCCACCTCGTAGGTGTAGGCGATCCGGCGCCCCAGGAAGTGCGCGACGAAGTCCATCCGGGAGCCGACCGCCACCGGTGGCTCGGTCTGCCAGTCGACCGACCTGATGTTGGCGTACCAGGTCGGCGCGTTCGACGGATCGCCCGCAAAGGCGAAGACCTCGTCCGGGGACCGTTCGATCGTGGTCTCCACCTCGACGTCCACCGCCATCGTGACCTCCTCGCTCGGAGCCGGTGACAGGAGTCGAACCCGCGACATCTTCTTTACAAGAGAAGCGCTCTACCAACTGAGCTACACCGGCGTGTGCGGCGCCATCGTAGTCGGCCCGGGGTGTCAGTCGGCTCGGGGCAGGAGCTCGTCGGGGTCGTCCGCCGGGGTGGTGATCGCCTCGACCGGCCGATGCACCAGCACGCTGCTGAAGTAGTCGCGCGCGGTGTCGAAGATGTCCTGCTCGAAGCCGGCCCGCTCGCTGAGGTACCAGCGGTGCTCCAGGATCTGGTGGTAGACCTCCGGGCCCTCCAGCTTGCCGCGCTGGTCGGGCGGGATCATCGCGATGATCGGCTCGTAGAACGCGTGCAGCCAGGTGTTCGCGACCAGCATCCGGTCCTCGGCGCCCAGGCTCTGGTGGACGGCGTACGACGAGATGTCGTTGAGCAGCACCCGCGCCTGGTTGTCCTCCACGTCGAGCCCGGTCAGGTCCCGGAACTCGCGCTGGTGGTGGCCGAGCTCGACCACGCGCGGGTGGATCCGGATCGTGGAGCCGTCCCAGTCGGTGACCACGTCGAGCTCCTCGACGTCGAAGCCGAGGTCGTTGAGCCGGTCGACCCGCTGCTCGATCCGCCACATCTCCTCGGAGTTGAACTCCTCGGCGCTGGTCAGCTCGGACCACAGCGAGGTGTAGCGCTCCTCGATCAGCTCCACGATGTGGGCCGGGTCCACGTCGTGGCTGACCAGGTCACCCGCCTGCAGGTCGAGCAGCTCGGCGAACACGTTCTCCACGCCGACCTGCACGTCGTTGAGCCGCATGCCGTCGGACAGCTCGGACTGGAGCTCGCCCGTCTCGGCGTCCACGAGGTACGCCGCGAACGCGCCGGCGTTGCGCCGGAAGAGCACGTTGGACAGGGACACGTCGCCCCAGTAGAAACCGGCCAGGTGCAGCCGGACCAGCAGCACCACCAGCGCGTCGACCACCATCGGCAGGCTCTCGGCGCGCATCCCGTGGCTGAACAGCGACCGGTAGGGCAGCGCGAAGCTGAGGTGCCGCGTGATCAGCGCCGCCGGCAGCTCCTCGTCGGCCTCGTCCTCGCGGCCGGTGACGACGCCGTGCGGGACCACGGCCGGCAGGTGCAGGCGCTGGAGGTTGCGCAGCAGGTTGTACTCCCGCCACGCGATCGGCTCCTGCGTCTCCTTGATCGCGTAGACGACGCCGTCGAGCCGGACGATCCGCACCACGTGCCGTGACAGTCCGCGCGGGAGCGGGACGACGTGCTCGGTCCACTCCTCCAGCGGCACGTCCCAGGGCAGCAGGAAGACGTTCTTGTCCGGACGGTTGGCGACGATCCGGACAGCCATGCGGTCAGCCTAGGGTGATCCGGTCAGCGGAGCAGGTCGCGTCCGACCACCATCCGCTGGATCTGGTTGGTGCCCTCGAAGATCTGGGTCACCTTGGCGTCGCGGAAGTAGCGCTCGACGGGGTACTCCGCTGTGTAGCCGTAGCCGCCGAGCACCTGGATCGCGTCGGTGGTCACCTTCATCGCGGCGTCGGTGGCGGTGATCTTGGCGATGCTGGCCTGTCGCGAGAACGGCCGCCCGGCGTCCTTGAGCCGCGCCGCGTGGAGGTACGACGCGCGCGACTGCTCGACGGCCACCGCCATGTCGGCCAGCAGGAACTGCAGCCCCTGGAACGAGCCGATGGTCTGCCCGAACTGCTTGCGCTCACCGGCCCACGCGACAGCGGACGCGAGCGCCGCCTGCCCGATGCCGGTCGCCACCGCGGCGATGCCGAGCCGGCCGGCGTCGAGCGCACTCAGGGCGACCTTCATGCCGGCGCCCTCCTCGCCGATCCGCTGCGCGGCCGGGATCCGGGCGCCCTCGAAGATCACCTGGGTGGTGACGTCGGAGTGCAGGCCCATCTTCTTCTCGGGAGCGCCGAAGCTCATGCCCCCGGTGTCCGCCGGCACCAGGAACGCGGAGAGCCCGCGCTTCGCGTCGTCGGAGGTGCGGGCGAAGAGGATGTAGTAGTCGGCGTGGCTGCCGTTGCTGATCCACTGCTTCACCCCGTCGACGACGTAGTGGTCGCCGTCCGCGCGGGCCCTGGTGCGGATGCTCGAGACGTCCGACCCGGCCTGCGGCTCGGAGAGGCAGTAGGCGCCGAGCCAGTCGCCGGACAGCATCCGGGGCAGCCACTCCTCGCGCTGCTCGTCGCTGGCGTTGCGGTCGAGCACCGAGCAGGTCAGCGAGTGCACCGACGTGCCGACCCCGACGCTGCCCCAGGCGGTGGCGATCTCCTCGACCACCTGGAGGTAGGTCTCGTAGGGCTGGGCTCCCCCGCCGTACTTCTCCTCGAAGGGCAGGCTGAGCAGGCCCGCCTTGCCGAGCACGCGGTAGGCGTCGGCCGGGAACTCGGCCCTGGCCTCCGCCTCGGCGGCGCGTGGCGCGAGCTCCTTCTGGGCGATCTCCCGGGCCAGGTCGAGCAGCGCCCTGGACTCGTCGTCAGGGAGCAGGCGGTCGACGGTGGTGGCCATTGCCCGATCCTCGCACGAGCGGCCAGTCGCGCCAGTCCGGCCAGGTCGCGGGTCGTGCGGCGCGCTCAGCCCTGCCGGACCCGGTCGATCGCGTAGAGCGCGATGGAGGCCGCGACGCCGGCGTTGAGGGACTCCAGGCTGCTCGCCATCGGGATCGACACCAGCTGGTCGCAGGTCTCGGCCACCAGCCGGGAGAGACCCTTGCCCTCCGAGCCGACCACGACCACCAGCGGGCCGGTGGCCAGGTCGAGGTCGGGCAGCGACACGTCGCCGTCGGCGGCCAGACCGACCACCATGCACCCGGCGCCCTGGTAGGCCTTGAGCTGCCGCACCAGGTTGACCGCCTGCGCGACGGGCACGCGGGCCGCGGCACCGGCCGAGGTCTTCCAGGCGCTGGCCGTCATGCCGGCCGCACGGCGCTCGGGGATCAGCACCCCGTGGGCCCCGAAGCCGGCGGCGCTGCGCACCACGGCGCCGAGGTTGCGCGGGTCGGTGACGGAGTCGAGCGCCACGATCAGGGCCGGCTCCTTGGCCTCGGCGGCGCGGTCGAGGAGGTCACCCGGGTGCGCGTACTCGTACGCCGGGACGCGGGCAGCAAGCCCCTGGTGCACCGCGCCCTGGGTCATCTTGTCCATCTCGTGCCGCGGCACCTCGAGCATGCTGATCCCGCGGTCGGAGGCGATCTGGAACGCCTCCCGCAGCCGACCGTCGCGCTCGGCGCCCTCGGCCACGAACAGCGTGTTCACCGGCATGTTCGCGCGCAGCGTCTCGACGACGGAGTTGCGGCCGGCCACCCACTCGGAGTCGCTCTTGGACTTCTTCGGCTTGGGCCGGGCGCGGTCGGAGCGTTGCGCCTTCGCGCGCTCCTTGTAGACCTTGTGGTTCGGCCGGTCCTTCGCTTTCGGGGTCGGGCCCTTGCCCTCGAGCCCGCGCTTGACCCGGCCACCGGAACCGGCGGTCGGGTTGCCCTTGCCGGTCTTCTTGATCGCACCGCGTCGGTTCGAATTGCCAGCCACGTCAGTGTCCTATCCGGTGGTTGAGGAGGGAGCGGAGCGAGTGTCTCGAAACCCCAGCCATCAGATTGTCCACTTCGGTCCGTCGGGGGTGTCCTCGATCTCGATCCCGGCGGCCTTGATCCGGTCGCGGATCGCGTCGGCGGCAGCGAAGTCCTTCGCTGCCCGGGCCTCCGTCCGCTGCTCGAGGAGGGCCGCGACGAGGACGTCGACGGCCGTGGTGAGCTTGGCGTCGGCGCCACCGCCGGTGGGCCAGCCCGGGTCGTCCGGGTCCAGACCGAGCACGCCGAGCATCGCACGCACCTGGTCTGCGGTCTCCGCCGCGGTCTCGCCCGCCGCGAGCTGCCGGTTGCCCTCGCGGACGGCGTCGTACAGCACCGCGACCGCGGCGGGCGTGCCGAGGTCGTCGTCCATCGCGTCGACGAAGGCCTGGGGCAGGGTCTCGACAAGCTCGACCACCCGTGCCCCCTCGACCACCCGTGCCCCCTCGACCACCCGTGCCCCCTCGACCACCGGTGCCCCCTCGATCGTCGGGGCGCGATCGAGGAAGTTCTCGATCCGGCGGAAGCCGACCGCGGCCTCCTCCAGCGCCTCGAAGGAGAACTCGACGTGCGAGCGGTAGTGCGCGCCGACCAGGTAGAAGCGCAGCTCGATGCCGCGCACCTTCTTCAGCACCTCGGGGATCACCAGCGAGTTGCCGAGCGACTTGCTCATCTTCTCGCCGGCGGTGGTGATCCAGGCGTTGTGCAGCCAGTACGACGCGAACGGGTGGCCGGCCGCGCGGGTCTGGGCCTGCTCGTTCTCGTGGTGCGGGAACCGGAGGTCGACCCCGCCACCGTGGATGTCGAACGCGGGGCCGAGGTACTTGCCGGCCATCGCGGAGCACTCGATGTGCCAGCCGGGACGGCCCGGGCCCCACGGGGACGGCCAGGCGGCGGTCTCCGGCTCGGTCTCCTTCTTCCAGCCCTTCCACAGCGCGAAGTCGCGGGGGTCGCGCTTGCCGCGGGGGTCGGCGTCGGCCGCCGCCTCCATGTCGTCGATCTTCTGGCCGGACAGCTCGCCGTAGGCCGGCCACGAGAGCACGTCGAAGTAGACGTCGCCGGAGCCGTCATCGGCCGCGTAGGCGTGGCCGCGCCCGATCAGCTCGCCGATCAGCTCGACCATCTCGGGGATGTGGCCGGTGGCGGCGGGCTCGTAGGTCGGCGGCAGCACGTTGAGAGCGGCGTACGCCTGGGTGAGCTCGCGGCTCATCTCGTAGGCGAGGTTGTACCAGGGCCGCCCCTGCTCCGCGGACTTCACCAGGATCTTGTCGTCGATGTCCGTGATGTTGCGGATGAAGTCGACCTGGTAGCCGGACACGGACAGCCAGCGCCGGAGCACGTCGAAGTTCACCGCGGACCGCACGTGTCCCACGTGCGGCTCCGACTGCACGGTCAGACCGCACACGTAGATGCCCGCCCGGCCCTGCTCGAGGGGGACGAAGTCGCGCACCTGCCGCGTGGCAGTGTCGTGGAGGCGGAGAGTCACCGCGCGATTCTATCGGCGCGACGCTCGCTCGATTGCCACGGATATGTGACAGGAGTCAACTACCGTGACGCCATGCGCTACCCGCGCCTCATCGCCGTGGTGATCGGACTCGTCCTGCTGGGCGTGCCGATCGGCGTCGGCCTGCACCATGGACAGGTGGCGTCGGGCGACGCGAGCCTCGCAGCGGGGGGCACCGCGCAGCACACGTACTCCAGCTGGAAGGGCGCCGGCTTCGACGCCGGCACCGACGAAGGCACCGCCGTCAGCGGCGGCGCGCTGGTGATGACCTCCTCGATCGCCACCACCAGGCTCGGCGGCCGCAACTGGCAGACGGCGCGCTGGACCTCGCCCTGGGCCACCCCGACCCATGTGTTCACCCAGCTGGTGCCGTCGTGGGCTGCCGAGACGCCCACCGGCACGCTGGTCCAGGTGCAGCTGCGCGCGAAGGCCGCGTCCGGCGCGATCTCGTCCTTCGACACGATCGCGACCTGGACCCTGCGCGACGGCGAGTTCGAGCGCACGTCGTACGACAGCCAGACCGACGACTTCGTCAACGTCGACGTCGACACCCTGCGCGCCGACACCGGGCACTCGCTCAAGGCCTGGCAGGTGCAGGTCGTGCTGCTGCGCCAGCCGGGCAAGGCCGGCCCGCGGCTGACCAAGGTCGGTGGCGTCGCCTCCCAGATCGCCTCGACCCTGCCCGCCACCTCGACGCCGTTGTACGGCGCGCGCACGCTCGAGGTGCCCCGGCTGTCGCAGATGATCCACCGCGGCGAGTACCCGCAGTACGGCGGCGGTGGCGAGGCCTGGTGCTCGCCGACCAGCACGTCGATGGTGATGGCGTACTACGGCAAGCGACCGCCGCGGGCGGACTACACGTGGGTCGGCTCGTCCTACCGCGACCGCTACGTCGACCACGCCGCTCGGCGCACGTTCGACTTCCGCTACGACGGCACCGGCAACTGGCCGTTCAACACCGCGTACGCCGCGCACTACGTGGGCGACGCGTTCGTCACCCGGATGGTCGGCCTGCGCGACGCGGAGCGCTTCGTGCACGTCGGGATCCCGGTGGTCGCGTCGATCTCCTTCGACAAGGGCCAGCTCAGTGGCGCGCCGATCGGCGCCACCAACGGCCACCTGGTCGTGATCGTCGGCTTCACCGCCACCGGCAAGGTCGTGGTCAACGACCCGGCCGCGCCCGACAACAGCACGGTCCGGCGGACCTACGACCGGGGCCAGTTCGAGCGCGCCTGGCTGCGCAGGTCCGCCGGCCTGGCCTACGTCATCCGCGACGCCGCTCACCCGCTGCCCGCGCGCGACGGCCACACCAGCTGGTGACCGGTCGGCGCGAAGCAGCAGGCTCTTCCTAGACGGTGTAGCCGCCGTCGACGTCGAGCTTCTGGCCGGTGACGAGATCGGCGCGGTCGACCGCGACCCCCCGTCGTCCATGTGCGGACGGCCGAACAAGGCCACGGTCAGTCGGAACCGGCATTGAAGCGGACGGTGTGCCACCCGCTGGCGCCGTCGGGTACGACGTCTGCCCTCACGGACGTCTGCGTGTAGCCACTCTTGTCGGTCGCCCGGACCACGAGCGTGTGCTCGCCCTTGGCCACCGTGGCGTCGCCGGTCCACTGCACCCAGGTGTCGTCGTTGGGCACGCGGCCGATCGCCGCTGTCCGCCACGGGCCGCCGTCGAGCTGGAGCTCCACCTTGTCGATGCCGGTGTGCTGCGCCCAGGCGGAGCCGGCGAAGGTGACCTTGCCCGGTCGCATCTTCTGGCCGTCGCCGGGCACGTCGATCCGTGACTCGGTCTTGACCGGTCCCTGAGCAGACCAGCCGCGCTGGGTCCAGTACGCGCTGAAGTCGGAGAACCTGGTGACCTCGAGGTCGACCAGCCACTTCGTCGCGGACACGTAGCCGTAGAGGCCCGGCACCACCATCCGGACCGGGAACCCGTGCTCGACCGGGAGCGGCTTGCCGTTCATCGCGACGGCCAGCATCGCGTTGCGCTGCGGGTCCCTGAGGGCGGAGAGCGGGGTGCCGCAGTTCCACCCGTCCTGCGAGGTCTGCTTGACAGCGTCGGCGCCGGCCCGGGGGCCGGCCTCCTCGATCAGGTCGCGGATCAGGACGCCGGACCAGTGGGCGTTGCCGATCAGGCTGCCGCCGACGACGTTGGAGACGCAGCACAGCGTGATCCAGTCCTCGGTCATCTGCCGCTTCACGAGGTCGTCGTAGGTGATGGTGACCTCGCGGTCGACCATGCCGTGGATGCGCAGCTTCCACTCGTCGGGCGTGATCGAGGGCAGCGAGATCGCCGTGTGGATCTGGTAGAAGCCCGCGTTCGCGGTGCGCCACAGCTGCCGAGAGACGCCGAGGTCGGCGCCCTGGGGCACGGTGCCCTTGGTGACCGGCAGGCGCAGCAGCGAGCGGGCGTCCTCGACCCGCCGACGGCCGCGACCGAGCACTTCGCCGAGACCGACCGCGGCCGCGGTGCCGAGCACGGCCAGCCCGCCTCGCAGCAGGAAGCCACGGCGGTCGCTGGTGGCGGTCACGCGGGGTGAGGTCAGCCAGCCGATCACCAGCACCCAGGTGCCGAACCCGACCAGCAACGGCACGAAGTCGAAGGGGCCGGAGTTCGCCCGGGTCATGATCGCGAGCAGCGCGAGGCCGCCCATGGCGGCGAAGATCAGGTAGGAGACCCAGGGGCGGCGCACGAAGGCCATCCCGGCGACGCCCGCCAGCACCAGCAGTCCGATGGTGGTGCCACCCACCAGCAGCGGCTTGTCGAGCCCCTTGACGAGGTGGATCAGCGGGACCGCGATCGATCCGGGCGTCGCGTCGCGCACGCCTTCGGCGACCGCGACCAGTGGGCTGCTCTCCTGGCGCAGGATCGCGGTGGCGACCTGGCTGACGGCGATACCGGCGAGGCCGGTCAGGACACCGGCGACGAAGAGTCGGCTCCGACCTGGTGTCCCGGCGGGGCGTCCGGAGTCCTCCGCGGCTTCATCACCGTCGGGTGCGTGGCCACGGGCGGAGCCCGGGCGGCCGTCGACCGTCACAGGACCATCGTCGCGCATGCGCCCTGAGACGTCACGGGG
This sequence comes from uncultured Actinomycetota bacterium, assembly GCA_963815585.1. Taxonomy (GTDB): domain Bacteria; phylum Actinomycetota; class Actinomycetes; order Propionibacteriales; family Nocardioidaceae; genus Marmoricola. Next base: position 70,651 of record CAWFHJ010000007.1, read on the forward strand.
ATGCGGCATGATCCGCTCATGGCCGCCCTCCCAGACCCGTCGCCGCGTGCCGCGGCGCCGCGGGTCGGCATCGGTACCGACGTCCATCGCCTCATGGAAGGTTGTTCGCTGCGGCTGGCCGGTCTGGATTGGCCGGACGAGCCGCTGGGGCTGGAGGGACACTCCGACGCCGACGTCGCCGCGCACGCCGCCTGCGACGCGCTGCTCTCGGCCGCGGGCCTGGGCGACCTCGGCAGCACGTTCGGCACCGCGGAGCCCGAGTGGGCGGGCGCGGCCGGCACCGCCCTGCTCGCGGAGACAGTACGACGGGTGCGCGAGGCGGGCTTCGAGGTCGGCAACGTGGCGATCCAGGTGATCGGCAACCGGCCCCGGCTCTCGGGTCGCCGGGCCGAGGCCGAGCAGGTGCTCAGCGACGCGGTCGGGGCACCCGTCTCCGTCTCCGGCACCACCACCGACGGGCTCGGGCTGACCGGGCGCGGCGAGGGGATCGCGGCGGTGGCGACAGCACTCGTCGTCCCGGTCTAGGGCACCCGGCGAGGGCCGATCTCGACGATCCCGTCGACGACCCGCGACTCGTAGGTGGAGATCCGGACCGCCGGGTCGCCCAGGCAGATCCCGGTGGCCAGGTCGAACGCCTGCCGGTGCATCGGCGAGGCCACGAACGTGACCTCTCCGCGGGTGACGACCAGGCCCCGCGCCAGCACCCCCGCCCGGCTGAACGGGTCCCGGTTGGTCACGGCCCTCACCTCGTCGTCGTGGGTCCGGAAGACGGCGATACCGCGTCCGTGGACCAGCACCGCCACCCCCCGCTCGACGACGAGGTCCTCGAGGCGGCAGACGGCCACCCATTCCGGGTCGCTCACCCGCTGCACGCTAGGTGCGCCGTGTTGACACTCGGTTTCGTCGCGTTACAGCCGTGAAAACCCTGCCCGACGAGCCGCGAGAGCAGGAACCGGTCTGGTCGACCCTTGCCAGACGTGACGTCGATCACCTACCTTTCGAACATACGTGATCGAGACACGCACATATGTGCGTAAGGAGCGCTATGCCACTCTCCCCCACCGCCACCGCCGCCACCGCTCGTGACGCCCTGCTGACGATGTGGCAGATCCGTCGCTTCGAGGAGGCCGTCGACGACCTGTTCGCCCGCGGCCTGATGCACGGCACCATGCACCTGTCGATCGGGCAGGAGGCCTCCGCGACCGGCGCCTGCCTGGCGCTGCGTGAGGACGACGCGATCACCTCGACCCACCGCGGGCACGGCCACTGCATCGGCAAGGGTGCCGACCTGACCCGGATGATGGCCGAGCTGCTGGCGAAGGAGACCGGCTACTGCCGGGGCCGCGGCGGGTCCATGCACATCGCCGACGTCGCCACCGGCAACCTCGGCGCCAACGGCATCGTCGCCGGCGGCATCCCGATCGCGGCCGGCGCCGCGCTCGCCTACCAGCTGCGCGGCCAGGACCACGTGGTCGCCTGCTTCTTCGGCGACGGCGCCACCAACGAGGGCGCCTTCCACGAGGCGGTCAACCTGGCCGCGATCTGGAAGCTGCCGGTCGTCTTCATCTGCGAGAACAACAAGTACGGCATGTCCTTCTCGACCGAGAAGTCGATGGCGGTCGCGACGATCGCCGAGCGCGCGTCGGCGTACGGCATCCCGGGTGTCAACGTCGACGGCAACGACGTCGAGGCGGTGTACGACGCCGTGCACGCGGCTGTCGAGCGCGCCCGCGCCGGTGACGGCCCGACGCTCGTGGAGAACGTGACCTACCGCTGGAAGGGCCACAGCAAGTCCGACAAGAACCTCTACCGCACCCGTGAGGAGATCTCGGAGTGGCGCGACAAGGACCCGATCCTGCGGTTCGAGGGTGTGGTCCGCGACCGCGGGCTGCTCTCCGACGAGGAGATCCAGGCCGTGCGCACCGAAGCCATGGAATCGATCCGTGACGCCGTCCGCACCGCCAACGCAGCCCCTGACGCCGATCCCTCCGACCTGCTCGACGGCGTCTTCGCGCCGGCCTGAGAGGAGCACCCGATGACTGAGACCACACGTGAGATCACCTACTCCGAAGCGATCCGGGAGGCCATCGGCCAGGCGATGGAGGCCGACGACTCGGTCTTCATGCTCGGCGAGGACATCGGCGTCTACGGCGGCGCGTTCGGCGTCTCCGGCGACCTCTACCACCGCTTCGGCCCCGAGCGGATCCGGGACACCCCGATCTCCGAGCTCGGCATCGTCGGCGCGGCCGTCGGCGCCGCACTGGCCGGGATGCGCCCGATCGTGGAGATCCAGTTCTCCGACTTCACCAACCAGGCGATGGACCAGATCGTCAACCAGGCCGCGAAGATCCACTTCATGCTCGGCGGCGCGGCCACCGTCCCGATGGTGCTCCGGGCGCCGCTCGGCTCCGGCACCGGCGCTGCGGCCCAGCACTCTCAGAGCCTCGAGGCGTGGTTCGCGCACGTGCCCGGCCTGAAGGTCGTGATGCCGGCGAGCGCCGCGGACGCGAAGGGGCTGCTGCTCTCCGCGATCGACGACCCCAACCCGGTGATCGTGCTCGAGCACAAGCTGCTCTACCGGACGTCCGGCCCGGTGCCGGAGGAGGCGGTGCGGGTGCCGCTCGGCAAGACCGCCGTGCGCCGCACCGGATCCGACCTGACCATCGTCGCCACCGGCATCATGGTGTCCCGGTCACTGGAGGCCGCGGAGGTGCTGGCCGAGCAGGGCCTGGACGTGTCGGTGCTCGACCCGCGCACCCTGAGCCCGCTCGACGACGCCCCGATCCTGGAGGACGTCTCGCGCACCGGGCGTGCCCTGCTCGTGCAGGAGGCTCCGGGTCACGTCGGCTACATGGCCGAGGTCGCGGCCCGGATCACCGAGTCCCCGACGATCTACCGGCTGCTGGCGCCGATCCGCCGGCTGAGCGGCCTGAACGCCCCGATCCCCTACGCCCCGCAGCTGGAGACGGCGTCGGTGCCGCAGGTGGCCGACATCGTCGACGCGGCGTTGACGTTGATCAAGGAGTCCTGATGGCGCGCCTCGCGATCCGGATGCCCAAGATGTCGATGACCATGACCGAGGGCGAGGTGTCCTCGTGGATGGTCAAGGTCGGCGACGAGATCCGCGACGGCGACGTGGTCTGCGAGGTGATGACCGACAAGGTCGACATGGACGTCGAGAGCACCGTCTCCGGCACCCTGGTCGAGATCCTGGTGGAGTCCGGGATGGTGCCGGTCGGCGAGCCGATCGCCTGGGTCGACGGCGAGGACACCGGCGGTGGCTTCGGCGACCTGCTGAGCGCCCCGGCGACGCCGGAGCAGGTCGAGGCGCCCACCCCGGAGCCCGACCCGGTCATCGAGGCGACCGAACCGGAGCCGGAGCAGCCGCGTCCGAGCGGCATCGTGCCGGCCGTCCCCCGAGCCCGTGGCCTGGCCCGCGAGCAGGGCGTCGACCTGGCCACCGTCACCCCGACCGGCCCCGACGGGCTGGTGCGGGTGAGCGACGTGGAGGGTCACACGCGGCCGGTGGCGCCACCGGAGCCTCCCCAGACCGCTCCACTGGCGGCACCGACACCGGCGAAGCAGCCCACGGACCGCCGTGCAGCCATCCGGGCCGTGGTGGCCCGCACGATGACGCCCAGCGCCGCGATCCCGCAGTTCACCGTGTGGCGCGAGCTGCACCTCGACGCCGCCGACGAGACCCGCCACGGCAGCTCCTGGACGACGGTACTGCTGCGGGCGTACGCCGCCTCGCTGCGCGAGGTGCCGGAGCTGCTCAGCCGCTGGGAGGACGACCGGGCCAGCGAGGCCGGCCCGCCGGCGATCGCGCTCGCGGTCGCGACCGACCGCGGCCTGCTGGTGCCGGTGTTCGTGGAGCCCGACCTCGGTGCCGCCGCTGACACCGACGCCGAGATGCGCGAGGTGGTGGTCGCTGCCCAGACGGGGCGGCTCGACCGGCGCTACCTGGGCATCGCGAACGGCTCGCTGTCGAACCTCGGCGGACTCGGCGTGGACCGCTTCCAGGCGCTGCTCACGCCGCCCCAGGGCAGCGTGCTGAGCCTGGGCTCGATCAAGCGCCGCCCGGTCGCCGTGCCGGGCGGTGTGGGCACCGCGCTGACCGTCGAAGCCGGCCTCACCGTCGACCACCGGGTCGCCGACGGGGTCCACGCGGCCCAGCTGCTGGACCGGATGGCCTCGAAACTCGCCGGTTCCTGACAGAAGCGGTCCAGCCATCCCTTGACGTGACGGGGGTCACATCCCTATACATGTCCCAGAACGTTTGTGAACATCCATACGCACAGAGGTGACAATGCCAACGCCCCGCGATCCCGCCACACTGCTGGCGGCGGCGCGCCTGTACTACCTCGAGGGGCAGTCGCAGGCCGACATCGCGACGCGCATGGGCACCAGCCGGTCGAACATCTCCCGGATGCTCACCGAGGCCCAGAAGCAGGGCATCGTCGAGATCCGGATCAACGACCCGGCCGGTCGGGTCGGCGAGCTCGAGGTCGAGCTGGCCACCGCCTTCGGACTGCGGGAGGTCCGCGTGGCCCACGCCGGGCTGGTGGCGGGCCTGCGGATGGAGGCCCAGGTCGGCACCCAGGCGGCCCGGCTGCTGCTGGACAACCTCAAGGACACGATGACGGTCGCCCTCTCCTGGGGCCACGCGCTCCAGTCGATGGTCTATGCGACGACGTCCGAGCACGAGTACCACCGGATCTCGCTGGTCCAGCTGGTCGGCGGCCTCTCGTCGATCAGCAACGAGATCAGCGGCCAGGAACTGGTGCGGGAGCTCGCCGTACGCCTCAACGCGTCCTACCGCTTCCTGCACGCGCCGGCCACCCTGGAGTCGGCCAGCTCCCGCGACGCGCTGCTCGCCGAGCCGTCCATCGCGGACGCCCTCGCCGAGGCCGGCCGCGCGGACATGGCGATCGTCGGGGTCGGCACCCCGTCGCACGGCTCCTCGTCGGCGATCCTGAACTCGCTCAGCCTCTCGGCCGCGGAGCGCAAGGAGTTCTGGGCGGCCGAGCCCGTCGGCGACATCGCGGCGCGCTACTACGACGCCGCCGGCCACCCGATCCACGGCGCGGTCGACGAGCGGATCCTCGGCATCGCGCTGGAGGGCCTGGTGTCCATCCCCCACGTGGTCGGAGTCGCGCACGGCCGGGCCAAGGTCCCCGGCGTCCTCGGCGCGATCCGCGGCCACCTCATCGACTCCCTGGTGTGCGACGAGACCCTCGCCCGCAGCCTGCTCAGCGACGCCCGCACGGGCGAGACCGGAGGTATCTGACATGTACCCGATCATGTGGCTGCTGGTGGCCGTGGTGGCCGGCTGGGTCGTCCAGCTCTACGTCACCTACCAGCAGTCGATGGCGTTCAACGCCCAGGTGCGCAAGCTGCGCACCCGCGGCACCGTGAGTGTCGGCGCGGGCGGCAGGCGCTACCGCGGCGGCCGGGCGTTCGTGGCGATCGCCGTCGACGACGAGGGGATCGTCCGCGACACCCTGTGCCTCAGCGGCTTCACCACCTTCGCCCGCGGGCGGGGGGTCCCGGAGCTGCTCGGCCTCCGGCTCAACGTGCTGCGCGGGGAGCGCGAGATCGGCGGGCTTTCCCGTGCCCAGCGCGAGGCGGCCCGTCAGGCCGCCGAGCTGTTCAAGCAGGGAACGGCCAAGGACGCGGCACCTCGGGAGGTGCCCGTGTCGTAGAACCTCGCCCGCCGGTCGCGGGGTGGAACCCACGACCGACCGGGCGAAGCAGGAACACGAGCGTTGGAGCGCTCGAGCACCCATTGATGCCAGGCAAGCATCACCGAACTGGCCTCGCGAGAGGCCGAGTCGACAGGAGCAATCATGCCATTCACATCCTTGGCGGCGAACATCGTTGCGTTCGCCGCCGACCCGAAGGTCGACGAGCCGACCGGGTTCTTCGGAGCCCTGGCCAAGGCGGCCGAGTGGTTCATCGGACTCTTCCAGGCCGGCGGTGAGGTCTTCCTGGGCCTGGTCACCGGCATCATCCCCACGCTGATCGTGCTGCTCACGTTCGTGAACGCACTGATCCGGCTGATCGGCCCCGAGCGGATCGACAAGCTGGGCGAGGCCGCGGGTCGACCCGGCATCCAGTGGTACCCGGTGCGCTACCTCGTGCTCCCGGTGCTGTCGGTCTTCTTCCTGACCAACCCGATGGCCTACACGATGGGCCGGTTCCTGCCCGAGAAGTACAAGCCGGCCTTCTACGACTCGGCGGTCAGCTTCGTGCACCCGATCACCGGCATCTTCCCGCACGCCAACGCCGGTGAGCTCTTCGTGTACCTCGGGATCGCGGCCGGCATCACCACGCTGGGCCTGAGCACCGCCGACCTCGCGGTTCGCTACCTGCTGATCGGCATGGTCGTGATCCTGATCCGCGGCATCCTCACCGAGCTCATCACCGCCCGGATGCTCGCGCGTCGTACGGCGGACCAGGACGACACCCAGGAGGCGACGGCATGAGCACCACGACCAGGACCCGGCCCACCCCCGGTGGCGGTGGCGGTGGCGGCATGAACGGCATCAACAAGCTGCTGGTGACGATCGGCAAGGCCGTCGGCGGTGTCGTCGGCACCCTCTACCAGGCCGGCCGCGACACGATCGACACGGTCATCCGCAACATCCTGCCGTTCATGGCGTTCATCGCCGTGCTGATCGGCATCATCAACAAGACCGGGCTGGGCGACGCGCTGGCGCACCTCGTCGCGCCGCTGGCGAGCAACCTGATCGGCCTGCTGGCGATCAGCATCTTCTGCGCGATCCCGATCCTGTCGCCGGTGCTCGGCCCGGGCGCGGTCATCGCCCAGGTCGTCGGCGTCCTGCTCGGTGACCGGATCGGCAAGGGCGACATCCCGCCGCAGTACGCCCTTCCGGCGCTGTTCGCGATCGACCCCCAGGTCGGCTGCGACTTCATCCCGGTGGGCCTCGCGCTCGGCGAGGCGGAGCCCGAGACGGTCGAGGTCGGCGTTCCCGCCGTCCTGATCTCGCGGCTGATCACGGGCCCGCTGTCCGTGGTGATCGCCTACCTCGCCAGCTTCGGTCTCTACCAGAGCAGCAACTAGCCGGGTACACAGGAAGCTCGGGCTTCCGCCCATCCGCCCAACCGTCTCGAAAGGGAACAAACATGAGTGACTACAAGTCCGTGCAGGTCAGCAAGGGCCGGGGAGGCTGGGGCGGACCGCTCACGATCACCCCGACCGACGACCGTCCTCTGGTCGCCTCGATCACCGGCGGCGGGATCCACCCGGTCGCCCAGAAGATCGCGGACATGACCGGCGGGGAGGCCTTCGACGGCTTCTCGAGCTCGGCCCCGTTCGACAAGATCGCGGTCGCGGTCATCGACTGCGGCGGTACGGCGCGGGTGGGGGTCTACCCGATGAAGAAGGTCAAGACCGTCGACGTCCACGCCACCAGCCCGGCCGGGCCGCTGGCGCAGTTCATCACCGAGGAGCTGTTCGTCTCCGGGGTCAAGCCCGAGGACGTGCAAGAAGCATGAGCGAGGTCACGGCGGAGACCGTCGACACCGTGGTCTACGACTCCGTCGTGACGCAGGTGGGCAGCATGGTCGAGGCGTTCCTCGAGCATCACCTGCTCATCTTCTTCAAGGCCGGCTCGCCCCCGGAGCTCCACGACATGTCGGTGCTGCACGAGGCGACGACGGCGGACGACGGCCCCCACCCCGGCGACTTCATCCACCTGGGCGACACCGCCCTGGAGGTGCTCGCCGTGGGGGACGTCGTCCGCGACAACCTGATCAACCTGGGCCATCTCGACCTCAAGGCGGACGGCCGTACCGAACCGAAGCTTCCCGGCGACGTGTGCGTCCGGGTCGGCGACATCCCGCTGCTCGCAGCCGGTGACGTCTTCCGGATCACGCGTCCGCCCACCTGAGACCAAGGAGACCCACCCATGAGCTACCGAGACAGACTGCAGCACCGGCTCGACGAGACCGGCCGACCACTGCGCGTCGGGCTCGTCGGAGCCGGCCAGATGGGCACCGGGCTCGCGGCCCAGCTCCTCCGGATGCCGGGGATCACCCTCTCGGCCGTCCTCGACGTCCAGAAGGAACGTGCCGAGGACGCCCTCGGCCAGGCCGGGATCACGGCGGCCGACACCGGCGGCGACGTCGACAGGGCCGCGCAGGCGATCGAGAGCGGCGGCAGCGTCGCGCTGACCGCGATCGACGACCTCGGCGGCCTCCCGCTCGACATCGTGGTGGAGGCCACCGGCGTACCCAACGTCGGCGCCCGGATCGCGGTCGAGGGCCTGGCCGCCGGCATCCACGTCGCCACCCTCACGGTGGAGTCGGACGTGACCATCGGCACCTACCTCGCCCAGCTCGCCGACGAGTCCTCGGCGGTGTACTCGGTGTGCCGCGGCGACGAGCCGGTCGAGACCAAGATCCTGGTCGACTACGCCCGCGACCTGAACTTCGAGGTGATCTGCGCGGGCAAGGGCAAGAACAACCCGCTCGACCCGTACGCCACCCCCGAGTCGCTGGCCGAGCGCGCCGCCGGCAAGCAGATGAACCCGAAGATGCTGACCAGCTTCGTCGACGGCTCCAAGGCGATGATCGAGATGGCGTCGCTGGCCAACACCACCGGCCTCGGCGTCAGCAAGCGCGGGATGCACGGGCCGGCGTCGACGGTGCCGACCCTGCACCAGACGTTCGCCCTGCAGGAGGACGGCGGGATCCTGGATCGCGCCGGTGTCGTCGACTACTGCACCGGGCCGGTCGCGCCGGGCGTCTTCGTCGTGGTCCGCACCGAGGACCCCTACGTGCACCACGAGATGTCCTACCTGCAGATGGGCGACGGGCCGTACTTCGCGCTCTACCGGCCCTACCACCTGGCCAGCCTCGAGGCGCCGCTCACGGTCTACGAGATGGTGCTCGACCACCGCGCCAGCCTCACCTCCGAGCACTGGACCGCCGAGGTCGGCGCCCAGGCCAAGCGGCCGCTCACGGCCGGCGAGAAGGTCGACGGCATCGGCGGCTCGATGGTGCGCGGGCTGATCGACCCCGCCGAGGACTTCGCCCGCGACGGCCTGGTGCCGCTCGGCGTGCTCTCCGGTGCGGTGCTCAAGCGCGACGTGCCGGTCGACCACACGCTGACCTACGACGACGTCGAGCTCGACGAGTCCTCGGTGATCGTGCGGATGCGCCGCATCCAGGAGGACATCGCCCTCGGCAAGCCGGCGCCGTCGCTGACCGAGCTCCGGGCGACGCTCGCGGGGTGACGGGTAGGGCATGACTCTCCATCCTCGGCCGTCGCGAGCGTCGTCCTGTGCGTGCGATGGCAAGGCGCCGGAGGGAAGGCGTGGCAGCGCCACGTCGACCGAACGGCAACGCAGCCAGCGTGCGTACAGGGCGGCGCGCAGCAGGCCAAGGGATGGGGAGTCGTGCCCTAGGCTCGCCGCGTGTCTCGATCACCGGCCGTTCCCGCACCGCCGCGGGCGGCGCTGGTCCTGCTCGCGGCGGGTGAGGGTCGGCGTACCGGACACCACACGAACAAGGTGCTGCTGCCCCTGGCCGGTCGCCGGGTCTTCACCTGGTCGCTGCGCTGGGCCCGCCTGCTGCCGTACGTCGACCGCACGCTGCTGGTCATCCGCGAGGAGGACCGGGACAGCGTGCGGGCGACGCTCGACCGCGAGGTCGAGGGGGCACCGATCGACCTGGTCGTGGGCGGCGACAGCCGGCACGCCTCCGAGTGGCGGGCCCTGCAGGCGCTCGAGCCCGCGATCAACGCCGGCGAGGTCGACGTGGTCGTGATCCACGACGCCGCCCGGCCGCTGGCGGGGACCCGGCTGTTCGAGTCCGTGATCGCGGTGGCCGCCGAGCACGGCGGCGCGATCCCGGTGCGAGACCAGGGCAACCTGGTGGCCCGTGACGGGGAGGCGCCCCCGGGCGACCGCGTGGTGGCGGTGCAGACACCGCAGGCGTTCCTGGCGGCACCCCTGCTCGCGGCCTACCGGCAGGCCGCCGCCGACGGCTTCGTCGGCACCGACACGGCGAGCTGCATGGAGCACTACACCGACCTCCCCGTGCGCTGCGTGCCCGGCGACGCCGGCAACGTCAAGATCACGTTCCCCGACGACCTGTTCCTCGCCGAACGCCTGCTGGCCAAGGCCGGCTACGACCTGACCGGCGGCCACGAGCAGCCGCGCCGGCGGGGCGCCGGACGCCCGCACCTGCGCGACGTGCTGCCCTCGGGGAGGCGGCGATGACCGACGTCGAGCACGCGGAGCTGCGCTGCGAGAGCTGCGGCGAGGTCGCCGACCACGAGCTGCGCTACGCCGGCCGGCTGCTGGAGTCGACCCGCTGCACGAACTGCGGCCACCACATCGAGCTGACCCAGCGCTCGCTGGTGCCGGCGTACCTGCGCGACCTGGAGCAGCGTGTGGTCACCAAGCCGGGGCGGATGCTCCGCCGGCTCACGCGCGACCCGCTCGGCTACGCGCGGGAGCTGCCGCGCGCGATCCTGCGCCAGCCGGGGAAGTTCCTGCGGGAGTTCCGGGAGCTGTTCCGCTAGCGCCTCAGACCTCGGGTCGCACCCGGCGGCCGAGCTCGTCGATGGACTCGAGCAGGTTGACCGCAGACTCGTCGTCGACCCGTCGGGCGATGGCGGGAGCGGCCACCAGGTCCACCGGTCCGCGCTCCCGCAGCCAACCGACCAGCCGGGCGAAGTCCGCGAGCGGCGGCTCGGCGTCGAGGGTGTCCACGGCGACCAGCACCGGCGAGGTCACCGCGGCGAGTGACTCACGGTCGATGGTGCCCTGGATCGCGCCGTCCACGGCGGTCTTCACGGTGTCGGTGACCGGTCGGAACCCGACCACCGAGCCAGTGCCGGCGCGGGCCGCCACGGCCATCAGGAACTCCGCGGACGCCAACGGGCACAGGGCGTCGTGCACCAGCAGGTGGTGGCTGGCCCCTGCCGCCTCCCACCAGTCCTCCTCGGCCACCACGCGGGCGGCGAGGCCGGTGCGGGTGACGTCGGCGGCGACGCGGGCGACGTCCGGGCGTCGTACGACGACCAAGGGCTCGCCCCCGAGCGCGTCAGCGAGTGCCCGCAGGGCGTGCACGAAGAGCGGCTCGCCGTGCAGCGTCTCGAACCCGAGGGAGGCGTGCCCGAGCAGCGACAGCACGCCGGTCACGGCGTTCACGTCTGGGGTCGGCTGGGACGTCATCTGACCTCGGAGGAGTGCGGCACACGAATGCCCCCGGCAGCTGCCGGGGGCATTCGAGCGTAGATCAGATGAGCACTCAGGAAGCGAGGACCTCGTCGAGGATCGCCTCGGCCTTGTCCTCGTTGGTGTGCTCGGCCAGCGCCAGCTCGGAGACCAGGATCTGGCGCGCCTTGGCCAGCATCCGCTTCTCGCCGGCGGACAGCCCGCGGTCACGCTCGCGGCGCCACAGGTCGCGGACGACCTCGGCCACCTTCATCACGTCACCGCTGTGCAGCTTCTCGAGGTTCGCCTTGTAGCGACGCGACCAGTTGGTCGGCTCCTCAGCGTGTGCGGCCCGGAGCACGTCGAAGACGCGGTCGAGACCTTCCTTGTCGACCACGTCTCGAACCCCGACCAGGTCGAGGTTGCAAGACGGGACGCGGACCACCAGGTCCTGCTGGGCAACGATCCGGAGTACGAGGTACTGCGTGTCCTCACCCTTGATCTTGCGCATCTCAATATCTTCGATGACAGCGGCCCCGTGGTTCGGATAAACGACCGTTTCGCCGACGGTGAAAGTCATGTGCAGTTAACCCCTTTCGAGGTGACCAGTCTAACACGCCCCCGGAGTGACCCCGACCGCGTTTGCGCAGGTCAGAGGGGGTTTGCGGGGTTGACAAGTCGATAACTCGTGTGCATCTGCGAGCGGTGGACGATACTGCCCGCCATGGAAGACACGCCGCGGAAAGGCGACCAGGGGGCAGGGGTGACGGCAACGGAACCGGCCACGAAACAGGGGAGCCCCGGAGAGGATCCGGGGTCGCTCCCCGCATCCGCCGGGACCGGCTCCAAGCAACGCTCGGAGGTGCCCGGGCAGGTGCGCGCCCTGCTCGGCTGCACGCACCCGCGCCAGACCCTGCTGATCGCCGTGCTGGTCGCCGTCGCGGCGCTGGTGTCGGGCCGTCCGCTGCGCGAGAGCCTGGTCGCCGGCGCGGCCGTGCTGGTCGTGCAGGCGGTCCTCGGCATCGTCAACGACGTCGGTGACAGCGAGCGCGACGCCGCCTCCGGCGCGACGGGCAACCCGGTGGCCGACGGCCGGATACCCGCCGGCAACGCGACGTTCGCCGCCGTCTGCCTGGCGATCGTGTCGATCCCCCTCTCGCTGCAGAACGGCACGGCTGCGGGCGCCGCGCTGCTGCTGACCCTCGTCTCCGGCTTCCTCTACGAGCGCGCCCTGCGCCGTACCGTCCTGTCCTGGCTGCCGTGGGCGGTGAGCTTCGGGCTGCTGCCCGCGTTCCTGTCGTACGGCGGGTGGGGCGGCGGGGTCCACGGCGACCCGCCGACGCTGGCGATGACCGGGCTGGCTGCGCTGCTGGGGATCGGCGTGCACTTCCTGACCGCGCTGCCCGACCTGGTCGCCGACAACAAGACCGGGATGCGTCACCTGCCGCTGCGGATCGCGCTCAAGGTCGGCGCTCCGCGGCTGCTCGTGATCTCGATCGCGTGGACCGTGCTGGTGGTGATCGGCATCGTGCTGGCGGCGCTGTCCGTGGGGCTGCGCCAGTAGCAGGCCGGTGCCCTAGGGTTGGGTGCGTGAGGAGCACATTCCGGCGACGGATCGCCGTACTCGCCCTGGCCGTGTCGCTGCCGGCGCTGTCCGCGTGCACGAACGGCTTCAACAACCAGACCGACGCGGTCTACCAGCCGGCGGTCGGCATCAACGACCGTTCGAGCGAGGTCGACGTGCTGGGCGCCCTGATCGTGTCGCCGGAGAAGGGCAAGGCGGGGGTGTTCATCGCCTCGCTCGCGAACAAGGACCAGACCCAGGACGACAAGCTCACCCAGGTCCAGGGACAGGGTGTCGAGATCACGTCGAGCACGATCCCGACGATCCCGGCCGGCGGCCTGGTCAACCTCGCCGCCGAGGACGTCGGTGGCATCCCGGTGACCGGCGCCGGCGTGAAGCCCGGCAGCTACGTGCTGCTGCGGCTGACGTTCGAGAAGGCCGACCCGGTGACGATGCGGGTGCCGGTGGTCCTCGACGTCGGCCCCTACGCCTCGATCACCCCGCAGCCGGTCCCGACACCCAACGCGGCCGCCTCGCAGGGGGCCAAGGGCACGGGGTCGCCGTCGCCGTCCGCCTCACCGTCCGCGTCCTCCACGCCATGACGCACACGCTGGTCCTGCTGCGGCACGGCGAGAGTGACTGGAACGCCAAGAACCTGTTCACCGGCTGGGTCGACGTGCCCCTCACGGAGAAGGGCCGCGAGGAGGCGGTTGCGGGAGGTGTCCAGCTGGTCGAGGCCGGTCTGCTGCCCGACGTCGTCCACACCTCGCTGCTGCGCCGTGCGATCACGACCTGCCACCTGGCTCTCGACGCGGCCGACCGGCACTGGATCCCGGTGCGCCGCTCGTGGCGGCTCAACGAGCGGCACTACGGGGCGCTGCAGGGCAAGGACAAGAAGCAGACCCTCGAGGAGTACGGCGAGGAGCAGTTCATGCTCTGGCGCCGTTCGTTCGACGTCCCCCCGCCGCCGATCGGTGCCGACGACGAGTTCTCCCAGGCCGGTGACGTCCGCTACGCCGACCTCGGCGACGAGATGCCCGCGACCGAGTGCCTCAAGGACGTGATCGACCGGATGCTGCCCTACTGGGAGTCCGCGATCGTCCCCGACCTGCGCTCACAGGGCATCGTGCTGGTCGCCGCCCACGGCAACAGCCTCCGCGGCATCGTGAAGCACCTCGACGGGATCAGCGACGACGACATCGCCGGCCTGAACATCCCCACGGGCATGCCGCTCGTCTACGAGCTCGACGACGACATGCGCCCGGTCGTCGTCGGGGGTCGCTACCTGGACCCCGAGGCCGCCGCCGAAGCCGCCGCTGCCGTTGCGAACCAGGGTCGGTAGGGGCTTGCTGGGCTGGTGCTGCCAGGGCCGCTGTTTCCCAACACTTGTCCCGGAATCGCACAAGAGTCAGCGATTTCGGTGCACTTTCCCAACAGTTGCTCGGGAACGACGCAGCATGCCTCGTCACCGCACAGGGAAGTGGGCGCGCCAGGCATCAGACGTCCGCCTGACGTGGACGCCTCGTTCACGAAGGGCTGACCGAACGCGCCGAATCGTTCTGGCCGGGTCCTTGTAGAGGCCGTCGCTCGTCACGACGACGATGCGCCAGAGGTCGCGGTCGAACTCTTCGCGCCGATCCAGGTCCGCATCCCACTGAACGATGCGCTCGATGTGGTGGCGCCCGTCGTACTCGACGATCAGGCGCACGTGCGGATAGCTCAGGTCCAGGCGACGGAGGACCCGGCCGTTGACATCGCGGATCTTGAAGTTGACCTGCGGCTCCGGCAAGCCGGCGAGCACGATCAGCATCCGGAGTCGTGACTCCATCGGGGAGTCGACACCCGTGCGCGCGTAGCCCAGAACCCGGCTGGCGGCGCGCGAGTTGCGCTGGCCCTTCAGCCGATCACAGTGGTCCCACAGATCGGGCAGCGTCACCAGCCGCAGGCGCAGCATGGCGTCCACGGCGACGACTGCGTCGACCAGTGGCAGCGTCGCGGCGAGCTCGACGAAGAGCTGAACCGGAGCAGACACGCGGATGCCCTGGTGGACCTCCACCTCACTTCCGGCCTCTCGGACATGAGGCTTCAGGCCAGGCCTGTAGTTCCGCTCCTCCGGCTTGCTCACCGTGACGTGGACGAACGATTCGTCGGGCACGGGCAGGCCGAGGAGACAGGCCGCGGTCGTGTGGCTCGCATGGGCGTCGCGCGGATGAAGCAGCAGGGCGGCCCTTGCCCGCGTCGGAACGTCCAACGGAACCTCAGCCGCGACATACACGCCGTTGAAGACGCGCTTGAAGCGCTTGGTCCTGAAGCTGCGCGCGCTCATTCCGGCGGCGAGGGCGTCCTCGAGCCGAAACGGAGTGCGGAGGTCGAAGGCCTCCCGGGCCGCAACCGACATGCCGACACGGTGACAGGATCTGCTCGGGCGTGCGCGCGCTATCCACAGGCCTGGAGCGGGTGCCGGAGATGCGCTTTCTCAACAACTGTTGGGAAATGGCACGTGTTTCGCAGTTTTCCGTGCAGTTTCGGGGCAAGTGTTGGGAAACCGCAGCCCGAAACCCCGCCCCGAGAACACCAGGCCCGTCAGGCGTCCAGCTTGGGGCTGGTCTCACCGGTCACCAGGAAGACGACGCGCCGGGCGATCGAGACGGCGTGGTCGGCGATCCGCTCGTAGTAGCGGCCGAGGAGGGCGATGTCGATGGCGGGTTCGACGCCGTGGGCCCAGTCGGCGCCGAGGAGCTCGCGGAAGGACGAGCGGCGGAGGCGGTCCATCTCCTCGTCGGCTTCCTCGAGCTGGCGGGCGCCGGTGACGTCGCGGTCGGCGATGATGTGCTCGACGCGGCCGACCATCACCTCGGCGATCGTGGCCATCCGGGAGATCGTCGGCTCCAGCTCCTTGGGTACGGCGATCTCGGGCGTGCGCAGCCTGGCCACCTTGGCCACGTGCACGGACAGGTCGCCCATCCGCTCGAACTCGCTGACCATCCGCAGCGCGGCGATCAGCATCCGCAGGTCGCCGGCGACCGGGTTCTGGAGCGAGAGCAGCTCGAAGCTGCGCTCCTCGATCTCCTCCCGGGTGCGGTCGATCTCGGCGTCGTCGGAGATCACCTGCTCGGCAAGCAGGGCGTCTCCGTTGAGCAGGGCCTCGGTGGCACGGGCGACCGCGGCACGGACGAGTCGCGACATCGCGATCAGGTCGTCCCTGATCCCGTCGAGCTGGTCGGCATAGGCATCACGCATGGGGCAGACCGTAGGCACGCCGGGTGAAGCGTTGGGGTCGAAGCATGAACGCGCGGTGAACGCCCCCGGAAGAGGTGCTGAAACCCCTGTCCACACGCGGAAGGGACGGTGAACCCCTGCGTACCATCGAGCATGTGGATTCCGCGACGCAGGCCGTGCTGTTCGCGCTGCTCGGCGCCGTGCTGGGCGGCGCCGCAGTGCTCGCCTGGCGCGTGAGCGAGATCCAGCAGCAGCGCACCGAGGAGGCCGAGCAGCCCGCACTGCCCGACGGCGTGGCCGCCGTCCTCTCCGTGCTGCGCAGCAGCGCGCTCGTCGTCGACCCCGACGACGTGGTGCTCAAGGCGACCGCCCCGACCTACAGCATGGGCGTGGTCAGCGGCGAGCGGCTGGTGGACGACGCGCTCCTCGACCTCGTCCGACAGGTACGACGCGACGGGCAGATCCGCGAGTCCGAGCTGCTCCACCCGCGCCGGATCGGCGTGCCGGCCCGCCACCTGACCGTCCGCGTGACACCGCTCGGCGCCCGGCTGGTGCTGGTGCTGCTCGAGGACCGCACCCGCGAGCGCCAGGTCGAGGCGATCCGGCGCGACTTCGTGGCCAACGTCAGCCACGAGCTGAAGACGCCGGTCGGCGCGATCCGGCTGCTCAGCGAGGCGGTCACCGAGGCGTCGGACGACCCGGAGGCCGTGCAGCGCTTCGCCGGCCGGATGAGCATGGAGAGCATGCGCCTGGGCCGGCTCGTCCAGCAGATCATCGAGCTGTCCCGGCTCCAGGACGACGACCCGCTGGAGGAACCCGCCTCGGTGTCGGTCGACCGGCTGCTCGACCGGGTGATCGACGAGAACTCCACGGATGCGTGCGACAAGGAGATCCACGTCGTCCGTGACGGCGAGAAGGAGCTCGTGGTGCTCGGCAACCTGGAACAGGTCGCCCTCGCGGTCAGCAACCTGGTCTCCAACGCGGTCAGCTACTCGCCCGACGGCTCGACCGTCGTGGTCTCCACCCGCGCCGAGCCGTCCACCGTCGAGATCGCGGTGACCGACCAGGGCATCGGCATCCCGGCCGGGGAGATCGGAAGGATCTTCGAGCGGTTCTACCGGGTCGACCCGGCTCGGCACCGTTCCACGGGAGGCACCGGTCTGGGGCTCTCGATCGTGAAGCACGTGGCGGCGTCCCACGGCGGTGACGTCAGGGTCTGGTCCGTGGAGGGCCAGGGCTCGACGTTCACCCTGACGTTGCCACGCAAGCAGGACGTGCCCCACAGGGCCGAACCCCCGGAGGAGGCAGGCCCGTGACCCGGGTACTCGTGGTCGAGGACGAGGAGAGCTACAGCGACGCGCTCTCCTACATGCTGCGCAAGGAAGGCTTCGAGGTCGCCGTCGCCAACACCGGCCCCGCGGCGCTGCTCGAGTTCGACCGGGCCGGCGCCGACATCGTGCTGCTCGACCTGATGCTGCCAGGGCTGCCCGGCACCGAGGTGTGCCGCCAGATCCGGCAGACCTCCAACGTGCCCGTGATCATGGTGAGCGCGAAGGACGACGAGGTGGACAAGGTGGTCGGGCTCGAGCTCGGCGCCGACGACTACGTCACCAAGCCGTACTCGCCGCGCGAGCTGGTGGCCCGGATCCGCGCCGTCCTCCGCCGAGGGATCGAGCCCGACCTGGCGCCGCTCACCCTGGAGGCCGGGCCGGTGCGGATGGACGTCGAGCGGCACGTGGTCACCGTCAACGGCGACGACACCCGGCTGCCGCTCAAGGAGTTCGAGCTGCTCGAGATGTTCCTGCGCAACCCCGGCCGCGTGCTCACGCGCGGCCAGCTGATCGACCGGGTCTGGGGCTCCGACTACGTCGGCGACACCAAGACCCTCGACGTCCACGTGAAACGGCTCCGTGCCAAGCTCGAGCCCGACCCGGCCGAGCCGAAGTACCTGGTGACCGTGCGCGGCCTGGGCTACAAGCTCGATCTCTGACCCCCGCGGACGCGGCTGGCAGGATCCTGCCGGTGGCTGGCAGATATTTCGCTATCGGTCGAAGCCTGCCAGTCCTAGGCTCGGGGAGTGCCTGAAGACGCTCCCGAAGTCCCGTCCTGGCTGCCGCTCGCGGCGGTCGGCGTGACCCTCGTCCTGTGGGCCTCGGCCTTCGTCGGTATCCGACACCTGGCCAGCACGTTCTCGCCGGGATCGCTCTCATTGGGACGGCTGCTGTTCGGTGCGCTCGCGCTCGGCATCGCGCTGCTCGTGTCGCGCTCCTGGCGATCGCCGACCCGCCGCGAGCTCCTCGGGATGGCCGCGATCGGGGTGCTCTGGTTCGGCATCTACAACGTGGCGCTCAACGCCGGCGAGCGCCGGATCGACGCGGGGACGGCGGCGATGCTGATCCAGGTCTCCCCGATCCTGGTCGCCGTGCTGGCGCTGTTCCTGCTCCGGGAGAAGCCGACCGCCCTGCTGGTGACGGGCATCGCGCTCGCGTTCAGCGGCGTCGCCCTGATCGCGCTGTCCAGCTCCACCGGCAGCAACCACGACGTGCTCGGTGTGGGCCTGTGCATCCTGTCCGCAGTCACCTACGCGATCAGCCTGGTCCTGCAGAAGCCGCTGGTCGGCCGGCTGCCCGCGCTGCAGGTGACCTGGGCGGCGTGCAGCGTCGGCGCCGTGGTCTGCCTGCCGTTCGCGGGCCGGCTGGTCAGCGAGACCGCCGACGCGTCACTGGCCGACGTGGGCTGGCTGGCCTACCTCGGGGTGTTCCCGACCGCGATCGCGTTCACGACGTACGCCTTCGCCCTGCGCCACATGACCGCGAGCAGCCTGAGCGTGACCACCTACCTGGTGCCGCCGATCACGGTGCTGCTCTCGTGGGTGTTCCTCTCCGAGACCCCGCCCGCGGTGGCGTACGTCGGAGGCGCCATGTGCCTGGTCGGCGTGGCCGTGGCGCGGCGCAGGCCGAGGGCCGGCGAGTCGCAGACGCCCGTCGTCGAGGAGGACCCGAACCCGACCGCGGTCAGGACGTAGGCGGGTCCGGCAGCACGTCGGGCCCCTGCTCCAGCCAGCCGCGGAACGCCTCCAGGTTGTGGGTCGGCTCCCCGCGCGAGATCCGCCACTCCCACTCCTTGCGGATCGAGGTCGCGAAGCCGAGCTCGAGGATCGTGTTGAACGACTCGTCGGAGTAGGTCAGCACCGACCCGAGCAGCCGGTCGACCTCCTCGGTCGTCACGGCCGCCAGCGGCAGCCGGGAGTCGAGGAAGATGTCGCCGGCCTGGTCGATGGCGAACGCCACCGCGAACATCCGCAGGTTGCGCTCCAGCAGCCAGCGGTAGACGACCTGGTGGTTCTCGTCGGGCCGACGGCACACGAACGCGTGGATCGCGAGGGCGTGCGGGCCGACCTCCAGCCGCACCGGGGTCTTCAGCTTCCGCTCCCCCGGGAGCACCACGTCGAAGACGCCGGTCGCGGTCTCGACCCACTCCAGCGCGTCGTCGCCGAGGGCCTCACGGATCGCCTCGGACGCGCGTGCCTGCTCCGGGCTGGGGGTCGGCTCCTTCACGCGGCCATCATGCACGCGCCGCGAGCAGGTCCTGGCGCATCATCCGCGCCGCACGCCGGTAGACCTCGACCGTGCGGTCGGCCGTCTCGTCCCAGCTGAACCGGGACGCCTGCTCCACCGCGCCGCGGGAGAGCTCCTCGCGCAGCCCGGGCGAGCGCACGATGCGCTCGAACGCGCGGGCGTAGTCGGCCGGGTCGTGCCCGGGCACCAGCAGTCCGGAGTGCCCGTCGCGCACCGCCGTGGTCAGGCCGCCGACGGCGGCAGCGACGACCGGGGTGCCGACCCCCTGGGCCTCGACCGCGACCAGACCGAACGACTCGTTGTACGACGGGACACAGACCGCTGTGGCGGCGGCGTACCAGTCGACGAGCTCCGTGCGCGACACCGGCGGCACGAAGCGGACCACGTCACCGAGGCCGAGCGAGCCGGCCAGCTGGGCCAGCGCCTCGGGCTTCTCCAGGCCGGTGCCGGACGGTCCACCGATCACGGCGACCTGGAGCGTGGAGCGCAGTGAGGGGTCGCGCTCGATCAGGTCGGCGGCGGCGCGGACCAGGATGTCGGGTGCCTTCAGCGGCTGGATCCGGCCGACGAACACGAGCAGGTGGGCGTCGGGCGCGATCCCGAGCCGGGCCCGCGCCCCGGACTGGGACGTCGGCCGGAAGACGTCGAGGTCGACACCGGGATGCACCACCTCGACCCGGGCGGCGTCGGCGTCGTAGCTGTTGATCAGCTGCTTGGCCTCGTCGTCGGTGTTGGCGATCAGCATGTCGGCGGCCTCGACGACCTGCTCCTCGCCGATCACGCGGGCGGCCGGCTCCGGGGTGTCGCCCTCGGCGAGCGCCTCGTTCTTGACCTTCGCCATCGTGTGCATCGAGTGAGCGAGGGGAATGCCCCAGCGGTCGCGCGCCAGGGCGCCGACCTGGCCGGAGAGCCAGTAGTGGCTGTGCACCAGGTCGTAGTGGCCCGGGTCGTGCGAGGCCTCGGTGCGCAGCACGTCGCGCGCGAAGGCGCACAGCTGGCCGGGGAGCTCGCCCTTGGTCAGTCCCTCGAAGGGGCCGGCCACGATGTGCTGGACGCGCACGCCGTCGGCCGCTTGGACGACCGGAGCCAGCTGCGAGGAGGTGGAGCGGGTGAAGATGTCGACCTCGACGTCGCGCTCGGCAAGGCGCTTGGCGAGCTCGATCACGTAGACGTTCATGCCGCCGGCGTCGCCGGTGCCCGGCTGGTCGAGCGGGGAGGTGTGGAGACTGATCATCGCCACCCGGCGGAGCCGCTCGGGACCGTCGAGTCGAATCGTCACGCCACGCTCCTCACGACAGGCACGGTTCTGGTCCACGGGGAAACCCTCGGGATCCCTCCCCTATTCCGCCGCCTACGCTGAGATCATGAGCGACACCAGCACCCGCACCGCCGTTGTCACCGGCGCCAGCAGCGGCATCGGCGCCGCGACCGCGCGAGCCCTGGCCGGCGACGGGTTCCGCGTCGTCTGCGCGGCACGTCGCGAGGACCGGATCACCGCTCTCGCCGAGGAGATCGGTGGCGTGGCCGTTGCCTGCGACGTCACCGACGACGCCTCGGTGGCCGCTCTGGCGGCGGCGGTCGGGCCGCGGGTCGACGTACTCGTGAACAACGCCGGGGGCGCGTTCGACTCGGCCGCCGTGGCCGACGCCGACGTCGAGGACTGGGCCCGGATGTACGACGTCAACGTGCTCGGCACCGTCCGGATGACGCAGGCGCTGCTGCCGGCGCTGCGCGAGACCGGCAACGGCCTCGTGGTCAACCTCGGCTCCACCGCGGGCCGGGTCGCCTACGAGGGAGGGGGCGGCTACACGGCCGCCAAGCACGGCACCAAGGTGGTGACCGAGACGCTCCGGCTCGAGCACGTCGCGGAGCCGGTGCGGTTCTGCGAGATCGCCCCGGGGATGGTCCGCACCGAGGAGTTCGGGCTGGTCAGGTTCGACGGCGACAAGGCCAGGCGCGACGCCGTCTACGCCGGTGTCGAGGAGCCGCTGGTGGCCGAGGACGTGGCCGAGGCGATCCGGTGGGTGGCCTCGCTCCCCGCCCACGTGAGCGTCGACGAGATGGTGATCCGGCCGAAGGCCCAGGCAGCCCAGCACAAGGTCCACCGCACCGGCTGACCGGTCAGGCCGGGGCGTGGACCGTCGCGGCCAGGCTGGTGGCCACCGACTGGATCGCGGCGTCGAGCACCCGCGAGACGTGCAGCACGACCTCGTCCGTCTCGTGGATCGGGTCCGGCACGTCGTACTCCTCCAGGGCGGCGGCCGAACGCCGGTCGTTGCAGTCGGTGACCAGCTCCTGCACCGTGAGTCCCGGCGCCGCGCCAGCGGCCAGGGTGGCGAACTCCAGCAGCGTGAACGTACGACGGAGCGCGCCCGGCACGTCGCCCAGCACGCGCGCCCGGATCTCCTTGGTCAGCGCCAGCAGCACGCCCGGCGGGTCGACCATCCGCTCGGTGAACTGTCGCGCCAGGAACCCGTCGGAGGAGACACCGGCCTCCTGGAGCCGCGCGCTCATCCGGCGGTGCATGGGCCTCCCCACCTCGGCGCGCACCCCCGCGCTCCCGACGTCGAAGCGGTCCGCGACACCGAGATCGCCGAGCCGCGCTCGCAGCAGCAGCTCGGCGTACGGGGATCGGCAGACGTTGCCGATGCAGACGAACAGCACGGGGAAGGGCGGCACGGCGGCCACGATAGACTGAGCGGCGCGCCCTTCGGCGCCTCTCCCACCCGGTTCCACCCGTCGGACGAGCTCCGACCGGAAAGGCACGCCCCAGATGACCTCCCGCAGCGACCTGCGCAACGTGGCGATCGTCGCCCACGTCGACCACGGCAAGACCACGTTGGTCGACGCGATGCTCTGGCAGGGCGGCGCGTTCGGCGCTCACCAGCACGTCGACGAGCGCGCCATGGACTCTGGTGACCTGGAGCGCGAGAAGGGGATCACGATCCTCGCCAAGAACACCGCGATCCACTACGCCGGACCGGCCGCCGACGGCAAGCCGATGACGATCAACATCATCGACACCCCCGGCCACGCCGACTTCGGTGGTGAGGTCGAGCGCGGGCTGTCGATGGTCGACGGCATCGTGCTGCTGGTCGACGCCTCCGAGGGCCCGCTCCCCCAGACCCGGTTCGTGCTGCGCAAGGCGCTCAACGCCGACATGCCCGTCGTCCTCGTGGTCAACAAGGTCGACCGCGGAGACGCCCGGATCGCCGAGGTGGTCGACGAGACCTACGAGCTGTTCATGGACCTGCTCGACGAGTCGCACAGCCAGGACGCGCTGGACTTCCCGGTCGTCTACGCCAGCGCCAAGGCCGGCCGCGCGTCGATGGAGCTCCCCGAGAACGGCGGGATGCCGGACTCCCCCGACCTCGAGCCGCTGTTCAAGACCATTCTCGAGACGATCCCGGCGCCGACGTACACCGAGGGCGCCCCGCTCCAGGCCCACGTCACCAACCTCGACGCCAGCCCGTTCCTCGGCCGGCTCGCCCTGGTCCGGGTCCGCGAGGGCACCCTGAAGAAGAACCAGACCGTGGCCTGGATGAAGACCGACGGCTCGAAGCAGAACGTCAAGATCACCGAGCTCCTGGTGACCGAGGCGCTGGAGCGCAAGCCCGGTGAGTCGGCCGGCCCGGGCGACATCGTCGCCATCGCCGGCATCCCCGACATCATGATCGGCGAGACCCTGGCCGACGCCGAGAACCCCGTCGCGCTGCCGCTGATCAAGGTCGACGAGCCCGCCATCTCGATGACGATCGGCATCAACACCTCGCCGCTCGCGGGCCGCGGGCCGACCAAGAACACCAAGGTCACCGCACGCCTGGTCAAGGACCGGCTCGACAAGGAGCTGGTCGGCAACGTCTCGCTGAAGATCCTCGACACCGAGCGTCCCGACGCCTGGGAGGTCCAGGGACGTGGCGAGCTGGCGCTGGCGATCCTGGTCGAGCAGATGCGCCGCGAGGGCTTCGAGCTGACCGTCGGCAAGCCGCAGGTGGTCACCCGCGAGGTCAACGGCAAGGTCCACGAGCCCGTCGAGCGGCTCACCATCGACGCCCCCGAGGAGTACCTCGGCACGATCACGCAGCTGATGGCGGTCCGCAAGGGCCGGATGGAGCAGATGACCAACCACGGCACCGGCTGGGTGCGGATGGAGTTCCTGGTCCCGGCGCGCGGCCTGATCGGTTTCCGCACCGAGTTCCTGACCGACACCCGCGGCACCGGCATCGCGCACCACGTGTTCGAGGGCTACGAGCCCTGGGCCGGTGAGATCAAGTCCCGCTCGCAGGGGTCGCTCGTCGCCGACCGCACCGGCGTGGTCACGGGCTACGCGATGACCAACCTGCAGGAGCGTGGGGTGCTGTTCGTGGAGCCGACGACGGACGTCTACGAGGGCATGATCGTCGGCGAGAACTCCCGCGCCGACGACATGGACGTCAACATCACGCGGGAGAAGAAGCAGACCAACGTGCGGTCCGCCACCTCCGACAACTTCGAGAAGCTGATCCCGCCGAAGCGGCTCAGCCTCGAGCAGTCCCTGGAGTTCTGCCGCGAGGACGAGTGCGTCGAGGTCACCCCCGACTACGTGCGCATCCGCAAGGTCCACCTCGACGCCAACGAGCGCGCCCGATCCGCTGCGAGGGCCCGGAGGGCCTGACACAGTTTCCGCATGACGCGACGGAGGCTGGCGCTGATCACGGGCGCCGCCTACGTCGTGGTCCTGCTGCTGCTGGTGCTGACCCCGATCTCGTGGGTGCTGAACCGGCTCACGGTGCGGCTCTACGTCGTCGGCACCTACGACCTGCACCAGCGCTGGTTGCTGCCCGAGCACGTCGGCTACCTGCTCAACGTGCTGCTGTTCGTGCCGTTCGGCGCGCTGGTCGTGCTGATCGCGCGCTGGCCGTGGTGGGAGGCGACCCTGGTCGCCACCGCGGTCTCGGCGGCGATCGAGGTCGTGCAGTACCTGCCGGTGCTGGATCGGGAGGCGACCTTCGCCGACGTCCTCAGCAACGGCCTCGGTGCCCTGATCGGCGCGGTCGCCGCGGCCCTGATCCGGCAAAACCACAGAAAACGACACGAGCCCCACTAGATTTGACGCGCGATGATGAACCTTCTGCGCAGGATCGCGTCCCTCCCAGGACTCCGGACCGTCCTCCTCCAGGCAGGAGTACGGCGCCGGGTCGCGGCGCTGCTCGCACTCCGGTTCCTGGTGGTCGCGCGCCGGGTGGACCACCCGCTGCGGCTGGTGCTCAACGAGTTCCGGCGACCTCGGGTCGCGACGTACACGATCAAGGAGACCGGCGTGCCCGTCACGCTGCTCCACCGACGTGACCTCGAGGCCCTCTTCGAGCTGTTCGAGCGCGGCGAGTACGAGCCGCCCGCCGCGATCCGAGACAGGCTGGCCCACGACCGGGTGCGGTCGGTGCTCGACATCGGCGGCAACGTCGGCATGTTCGCGGCGTGGGCCGCGGGTCGCTGGCCCGACGCACGGATCACCTCGTTCGAGCCGTCTCCCGAGAGCACCGTGGTGTTCCACGAGTGGCTGGCCCGCAGCGCCGCCGACGTCGACCTGGTCGAGGCCTGCGCGATGACCGCGGACGGGCCGGTGCACTTCGTCGAGGGATTCGGCGGCGGATCCCACGAGGGCACCGCCGAGACCGCGACCACGGTGCTGCCCGGCCTCGACGTCTACCCCTACCTGGCCAAGGCCGACTTCGCCAAGATCGACATCGAGGGCGGCGAGTGGGCGATCCTCGGCGACCCGCGGCTCGCGGACCTGCACTCGCTGACGATCGCGATGGAGTACCACCGCAACCGCGCGCCGTCGCTGCCCGCGGAGCAGGCGGCCCGTGACCTGCTGACCGCCGGCGGTTTCGAGGTCGGCCACGTCACCCCCAACTACTGGGGCCACGGCACGTTGTGGGCGTGGAAGGACTGACCGCGCGTCGCCGGCGGCGGCTCGACGTCCAGGGGCTGCGCGCTGTCGCCGTGCTGATGGTGATCGCGTTCCACGCCGGCATCCCGCTGCCGGGTGGCTTCGTGGGCGTCGACGTGTTCTTCGTGATCTCGGGCTTCGTGATCACGCTGATGCTGGTCGCCGAGCACTCACGCACCGGCCGGCTGCGGCTCGGTCAGTTCTACCTGCGCCGGTTCCGCCGGCTGACGCCCGCGCTGGCCCTGATGGTGCTGGTCACCGCGGCTGCCTCGGTGCTGCTGCTGGCTCCGTTCGGCACGCAGCAGATCGCCGCGAAGACCGGCGTCGGCGCGATGCTGCTGGTCGCCAACGCCGTGATCGCACGTTCCACGGGCGGCTACTTCGACGCCCCCGCGGAGACCAACCCGCTGCTGCACACGTGGTCGCTCTCCGTGGAGGAGCAGTTCTACCTGGTGTTCCCGGCGTTGCTGCTGCTCGGCTGGCTGCTCGCCCGTCGTACGACGCGCCGGGTGGGGGTGCTGCTGGCCCTCGTGGGCGGGCTGTCCGCGGTCTCGGCCGTGCTGATGCTGCTCGGACCCGACGCGCTGCCCCGGCTGCCCGAGGCACTCGGCTTCTACAGCCCGGTGGTGCGCGCCTGGGAGTTCGGCGCCGGCGCGCTCCTCGCGATCGTGGCCGACCGGGTGTCGTGGCGCGCAGCCTGGATGGCGGAGGTCACTGCCCTCGTCGGCGCCGCCGCCCTGGTCGCGTCGGGCGTGCTGATCAGCGGGGAGACCCGCTTCCCGGGCCCGTGGACGGTGCTCCCGGTCCTCGGCACGGTGCTGCTGGTCGCGGCCGGCACCGGCGCCACCCCGTTGCTGACCCGGCTGCTCGCCAGCCGACCGGCGGCCCAGGTCGGCGACTGGTCCTACTCGCTGTACCTGTGGCACTGGCCGTGCCTGGTCTTCGCCGCGCTGCTCCGTCCGGACAGCACGCTGGCGCGCATCGCGGCCGTCACCCTCGCGGTCGGCCTTGCGCTCGCGTCGTACCGCTTCGTCGAGCAGCCCCTCCGCGCCCAGCGCCGGACCGGACGACCGCTGGCCGTGATGGTGGCCGTCACCCTGGTGCTGCCGCTGGCGACGTGCGTGCTGCTCACGCTCGGCGCCCGCCAGGGCTGGGGCATCCAGCGGGTCCAGGAGACGCAGGCGGCCGGCGCCTCCGGCCACATCGGCTACGTCGACTGCATGACGCTGGCGACCTCGGGCGGCCCGCCGGCCGCGAACCCGGACGCGTGCGACTTCGGCGACAAGGCCGGCGGCGGCCCGATCGTGCTGGTCGGTGACTCCAACGCCGCGCAGTACAGCGAGGCCGTGATCGGTGCAGGCCGCACCCTCGGCAGGCCCGTGGAGATCACGACCGCGGCCGCCTGCCCGTTCGCCGACGTCTACCGCGGCTTCGCGGACGGCTCCCGCGACGCGGGTGACGACGCGTGCCGCTCGTACTACGACGCGACCATGGCCACGCTCTCCGAGCAGGACCCGTCGGTCGTGGTCATCGCGGAGTCGGCCAGCCAGTGGCTGCTGGAGGACCGCAGCTTCGGTGCCACCCCGGACGACGGCGTGGCCCCGGTCGCCGCCCGCGCGACAGTCCTGCGCGCCGGTTTCGAGCGCACGGTCTCCCGGCTCCGCGAGGACGGCCACCGGGTGGTGATGGTGCTGCCGATGTACTGGTTCGGCGACGTCTCCTCGCCGCCGACGCTGGCGTCCTGCCCGACGCTGCTCGGCATCCTCGGCGACGACTGCCCCGGGCCGCTGCCGGTCACTGACCTCAGCACGGGACAGCGCGCCGTACGTGCCCAGGTCGAGGGTCTCGCCCACCGACCGGGCGTCGTCCCGCTCGACCTGCTGGACCGACAGTGCCCACGCGGGGTCTGCACGGCGTACGTCGGGTCGATGCCGATGTACGCCGACACGGGCCACATCTCCGCGCAGCTCAGCACCGCGATGGCGCCGGCGTTCGTGGAGGCCGTGCGGCAGGTCGACCCCTGAGGGTCAGCCGAGCATCTGCTGGCCGGTGCGGCGCCGGACGTGGCCGGCGTCCTCGTAGATGACGGTGCCGATCCGGGACCAGAGCGAGGCCGGCACCGCTGCCACGAGCGCAGGCTCGCTGCCCTCGGTGTCGATCTTGAGCACGTCGATGCGACCCTCGGCGGCGATCACCCCGGCGAGCGCGTCGGCGATCGCGTCGCACCAGACGCTGCGGGTCTCGGTCTCGAGGTCGTGCTCGTAGTAGGCCGCGAGCCCGCTGTAGCGGCCGACGTCCTCGACCCGGAAGTCCGCCTCGCCCGCCTCGGGCGCGACCGCGTTGGGCGAGACGACGACCCGGTGGCCGAACTGTGCGGTGTTGCGCGCGAGCGCGGCCAGGTTCGCCGGGACCGGCTCCCAGCAGTAGACCTTCGCGTCAGGCGAGCGGGAGAGGAAGTACGCCGCCGAGATCCCGATGTTGGCGCCGATGTCGACGACGACGGCCGGCCGGCCAGTGCCGTAGTCGCGGCGGAAGAAGACCTCGTTGACGGTGCGCACGTCGTGCGGGTGCGTGAGGGTCAGCGGCACCCGGCCGATCGGCGTCCTCACCTCGAGCGTCCACGGGTAGTCGCCGCGGCTGTCGACGTAGCGGCGCATGGTCTCGACCGGCCGCGTGCTCAGGCGGACGGTGTTGAGGACGGCCCGGTAGCTCTCGCCCCTCAGCACGCCGCGGCGCAGCCGTCGCAGGTCGCTCGGTTTCACCGCGTCATGGTGTCACGTGGCTCGCGCCCGCGAGGTCAGATGATCGCACCGTCGAACAGGTCGTCCCAGCTGTCGTCGCGCCGCGGCACCAGGTCTGCTGTCTCGAGCAACCGCTGCGCGACGGACCTCCAGGTGAACAGCGGCGCTCGGCGCTTCGCCGCCTCGCCGCGGCGGCGGGCCTCGTCGGGAGAGCAGAGCGCGATCATCGCGGCCGCGATCGCGGACACGTTGGTCGGGTCGACGGCGAGCCCGCCGGTGCCGATCAGGTCGGAGGCGCCGCCCTGGTCGGTGCCGATGCAGGGCAGCCCGGCGGCTGCCGCCTCCACGTAGACGATGCCGGCCGGCTCGAACGACGTAGGCACGACCAGGCAGGTGGCCGAGGCGAAGAGAGAGGCCATCTTCGCCCGCTGCTCGGGCACGTCGCGGCGCAGGAACCCGTGGCCGGTCACGCCGTCGGCGTCGATCTGCGGGTGGTGCCCGACGACGTCGAGCGTGGCCTCGGGCACGGCCGCCCGCACCTCGCGGAACGCGGCCAGCAGCGAGGGGCCGTTCTTGTCGACCCAGTCCTTGCCGACGAAGAGGAATCGCGGCGTGGACCAGTCCCGGGTGCTGACGACGGGGTCGTGGTTGCGACCGATGCCGACCGCGACCACCTTGGCCGGGTCGATCCCGTAGTCGTCGACGATCGACGACCGCGCCCACGGTGTCGCCGCACAGCACGCGTGCGCGGCGCCGTACACCTGGGTCTGGAGGGCCACCCGGCGCTCCACCTCGCGCGGCCGCACGTTCTCCCAGCTGAAGTACGGCCGGCCCAGCACCTGACGGATCGTCATGTCCTCGAAGGTCAGGACGCGCGGGTGTCGCAGTCGGTACGACGTGCCGACCTGGACCACCGCGTCGATCTCGCCGAGCGTGCCGAGGTGGTGCTGGCCGGCGCGGGAGCACCAGCGGCTCCAGGCCATGCCGAGCCGAGCCGCGCCCTTGGCCTCGCCCAGCGCCAACCGGAGCCCGCCGAGCCGGAGGTCGGAGGGACGCAGCCGGGGCACCGCCAGCGCCTGCAGCGCGCGTCGGGTGACCGCGTCCGAGGGAGCGGCTCGGAGAGCGACCGGTTCGGCCCCGGCGGCGCGGAGTCCCTCGAAGATCCCGAGCGGGGTGCCGGACCAGGCGCTGGGATCCATCCCGTCCCCCGGAAAGGCGACCGCCACCCGCGGCGCCCGAACCCCGTCGCTCATGGTCCGAGCATGACACGCGCCCGAGCGCACTCCGGGCAGGACGTCGCCGCCCTAACCTTGCCCCCATGCACCGGTTGATCCTGGCTCCCCACATGGATGACGAGTCCCTGGGGTGCGGTGGTCTCCTGGCCAAGCACCCGGGCGAGTGCACGGTGGTCTCGGTCGCCGCGGGTGACGAGACCAGGGTGCGAGAGCACCTGCGGGCGATGGAGATCCTCGGGATCACCGACCACGAGAACCTCGGCTTCACCGACGGCCGGGTGGCCGAGGACATCCCGCGGCTGGTCGGTTCGTTCGACGACGTGCTGGCGCGGACCAAGCCGGACGAGGTCTACCTGCCGTTCCCGTCGCTGCACCAGGACCACATCGCGGTCTACGAGGCCGGCATGCGCGCGTGCCGGGTGTCGATGAGTGTCGACCACTGGGTGCCCAACGTGCTGATGGTCTACGACATCGCGGTCTACGACCTGAACCTGTACCCCTCGGACCTCCGGTGGAACGTCTTCGAGCAGCTCACCGAGGAGCAGGCCGAGCTCAAGGCTGCCGCGTGCCGCGCCTACGAGACCGAGATCCCGACCGGCTCCCACCCGATGAACAGCATCAAGGAGCTGGCCGCGTCGGTCGGGCACATCCGGCTGGTCGACTACGCCGAGCAGTACGCGCTGGTCCGGCAGGTGCGCCGGTGACGCTGGTCTCGATCCACCAGCCCGACCTGCTCCCCTACAGCGGCTTCTGGTTCAAGATGGCGGTCAGCGACGTGTTCGTGATCGCGAAGCACGACCAGTTCCAGAAGCACGGCTACCAGCGCCGGGTCGCGATGCGTGAGTCGTGGGTCTCGCACCAGCTGGTCGGCAAGCCGAGCCTGGTCCCGATCACCGACGTGGAGGTGGCGTCGGGCTGGCAGGAGCGGCTGGTCGCGGCGATCGGCGGTCGCTACCGCGGCGCCCGGCACTGGAGGGACCGTGGTCCCGAGCTCTGCGAGCGGATCGAGGCGTGCTCGGGCGACCGGCTCGACGTGGTCAACCTGGCGCTGGTCGAGGTGGTGCGCGAGACGCTCGGGATCACCACCGAGCTGGCGTTCACCGACCCGCCGACCGGTTCAGGCCGCGACCGGTTGGTCGAGCAGGTGCGCGCGGTCGGCGGCTCGTCGTACCTCAGTGGCACGGGGGGCGCGGTCTACCTCGGCGAGACCGCGGAGGCCGACTTCGCCGACGAGGGGATCGAGCTGCGCTGGTCGCACCACCGGCCGGCGACGGGTGACTCGGTGGTGACGCTGCTGATGGACCACGACGACCCGATGGCGGCCGTGCTCGCCGAAGCCTGAGGCTCAGCTCTCCCAGGTGGTGCGCTGCAGCGGGCGCTCCGTGCGGAACGGCCCCTTCGGCGACCACGCGAGCCGCTCGTCGCCCTCGCCCTCGAGCAGCCGCTCCCAGATGCCCGCGAGCTCGGCGTCGTCGAGCCGGCCGAGCGTGCGCCAGTGGCTGCCGTGGTCCTGTTCGGGGTCCTCGGCGAGTGCGGCGCTGCCGCCCCGCACCTTGGCGGCCACCTGCTCCAGCGAGCGCCAGGGCACGTGGACGACGACCGGCCCCTTGCCGCGCCGGCCCGGGCGGGAGATGAAGTGGTTGCCCATCTCCAGCGAGGCCAGCACGTGTGCGCGGTAGGCGACGTCGGGCAGGTGGTGCGCGGTCAGGTCGAGCCGGTGCTCGCGCTCGGCGAGCGGCTCGTGGTCGGTGTCGGGCAGCGGGAACGCGTTGTGGATCCGGGCGTCCACCACGTCGAGCCCCGACGTCCGCAGCCAGTCAGCCAGGAGCGCGCCGGGAGCGAACCAGAACTCGTCGGCGTCGAACGGCACCACCCAGTCGGCGCCGGCCCGACCGGCGATCCGGCCGAGGCGGTTCATCTTGGCGGCCTGGAAGTACGCCGGGTCCGAGTCCTGCACGACCACCAGCGGCAGCTCGCGGGAAAGCTCGCGGAGCCGTTCGAGGGTGCCGTCGGTCGACCCGTTGTCGGCGACCAGGATCCGGTCGACGCCCTGGGCCACCAGGTGCCGCAGCACCGGGTCGACGATGTCGATCTCGTCCTTGAGCATGGTGACGCCCCAGACCGAGCCGCGCACCCGGCGGTGGGAGGGCAGCTCGGGGGCGGAGATCGCGGCTCGCGCGCGCCGGGTCTCGGCCCGGACCTGAGCACTGCGCCAGGTGTTGCGCTGGGCCACCAGGGTGTCGCGCCAGCTCCGCACGTAGCCGGCCACTCGTGTCTCCGATCCCCTCGTCGTCGCTCACTCGCGCATCGCGGGCAACTGTAATGGCGGATCGTCACACCCGGGCATGCCACAGCCCCCGCGCGGCGATGGCTGGCGCGGGGTGTGGGGCGGGGGGTTCAGGAGTCGGGTGGGCCGTGCGGTCGCGGGAGACGTCGGTGGTGCCGCGGTCGTCGCGGAGGTAGTGGTAGCCGTGGGGTGAGGACCAGAGGTAGCTGCCGGGTTCGAGGACGGTGTAGCTCCAGGGCGAGTGGGTCTTGAGCCGGTGGTGCCGTCGGCAGAGCGGTGCGAGGTTGTCGGAGGCGGTGGGTCCGCCTTCGGAGTAGGGGATGACGTGGTCGTCGTCGCAGTGGATCGCTGGTCGGGTGCACCAGGGGAAGACGCAGGTGAGGTCGCGTTCGGCGGTCTGGTCCGCGAGCCGGTCGGGGACTTCGTACTGGGCGACGTGCAGGTGGTCGTCGAGGTCGATCACCGGCTTGATGACGACTTGGGTGAGCGGGGTGTGCAGCCATTCGCGGACCTGGTCGACGCTCACGATCCGGCGTCCGGAGGCTTCGACGCGGGCGAACGGGCCTTCGGGTGAGAGGTGGACGTGGACGATGGTCTGCCGGGCCGGCACCGGGGCCGCTTCTTCGTCGTTCGTGCTGTGGGTGAGGTCGAGGCTGGTCTGCTGGCGGGCGATCTGGCCGATCGCCTGGGACCGCCGCACGTCCAACGGCTCCTGGGACCCGCAGGCGGCCAGGACGGCGGCTTCGTGGGCGATCCGGGTCTCCAGGTCCAGGGCGTCGGCGAGGTCGAGCTCACCGTGGACCCGGGAGGTGCCGGTGAAGGAGACCTGGGTGTGCTCGATCGCGAAGTACCGGCCATCGGAGGCTCGACGGCGCTGTTCTTCGGCTTCGGCGGGCATGAACCGGCCGACCGCGTCGGCGACGAGGCGGTCGACCTCGGCGGGACCGATCCGGTGCGCGAAGGGTGCGACCTGGGAGTCCACGAACCCAGCGGCCTGGATCGGAGAGGCTGATCGTCTCGCGGGCGATCCGCCGGGCCCGCCACGCGGCCAGGTCACCGGCCAGGACCCGGGCCCAGGTGCTGCGGGAGGCGGTGGGCCAGCTCGACCGCTTCGCCGAGGTAGGCCTTGCCGGTCTCGGTGGGCAGCCCCACCGCGAGCGCGAACTCGGCCACGCAGAACTCCGAGACCAGCGGTGCGCCGGGTCCGGCGACCGCGAACGGCTGGTCGCCGTAGCGGGAGAGGAGGGCGGCGTCGTGGATCGACTCCGCGGGGTGCAGGTCGGCCCACGCGACGGCGGCCTGGAGGAGATCGGCTTCGGCGGTGTTGGCTGCGGCTCGACGCTCACGCGCGAAGTCGAGCACCGCTGCTGCGGTGTCGAGGTCGGGTGTCGTCGTGGTCATGGTCCCATTCTACTCGAACACACGTTCGAATCAAGGCGTGATTCCGTCGAGTTTCCCTTATGTGACAAGGGATTTCGTAGGGGTCTCGACAGGCTCGACCGCCAAGAAGGGCGGAGGTTTCGAGACGGCGCTGGCGCGCCTCCTCAACCACCGCAAGCCGGGAGTCCACCCGGAGCCGCGCCGTACCCGTCCCCCGTTGCTGCGCCTTTCGACCACCCGCATGCCGCCAGGTCTCGACAAGCTCGACCACCAGAAGGGTGCGGAGGTTTCGAGACGGCGCTGGCGCGCCTCCTCAACCACCGCAAGCCGGCGTACCTCTCCCCGGTCGCTGCGCCTTTCGACCACCCACATGCCGCCGGGTCTCGACAAGCTCGACCACCAGTACCTCCGGCGCGCCTCCTCAACCACCGAGGAGCGCATGCCGGGAGCCCACCCGGACCCGCGCCGTACCTCTCCCCGTCGCTGCGCCTTTCGACCACCCGCATGCCGCCAGGTCTCGACAAGCTCGACCACCAGTACCTCCGCTGCGCCTTTCGACCACCCGCATGCCGCCAGGTCTCGACAAGCTCGACCCCCAGTACCGCCGGCGCGCCTCCTCGACCACCGAAGCCGGCGTACCTCTCCCCGGTCGCTGCGCCTTTCGACCATCCACATGCCGCCAGGTCTCGACAAGCTCGACCACCAGTACCGCTGGCGAGCCGACACCGCGCGATGTCATGGTCTCGACGCGCTCGCCGGCGCTCGTTGCTCGACCACCGCGGGTGCTCGGCCACCAGGCAGCACCACCACATCGCGCGTCTTTCGGCCCACCAGCCACACGCGCGCCACTAGGATGAACCGGTCGAGACCACCATTCCGGGCGCCGCCACCCTCGACGTCGCGAGGACACCTGTTGTGATGGATCAGTTGCGGGCGATGCTCGCGGTGCTCTCCCCGGGGACCCGCAAACGGCTGGTGCTCGCGATCGTGGGCTCCGCGCTCGTCGGTCTGGCCGAGGTGATCGGGCTGCTCACGATCCTCCCGCTGATGCAGCTGCTCACGGGGCAGTCGGTCGACAAGGGCGCGACCAAGGTGATGTCGGACATCTTCGGCACCCGCGACACCGACACGCTGGCGATCATCTCGGCCGGCCTGGTGTTCGTGTCGTTCCTGACCAAGGGCCTGCTCACGGTGGCGTTCCGCTGGTGGATGCTCGGGTTCCTCTACCGCGAGGAGGCCGAGACCTCACTGATGCTGTTGCGGTACTACGTCCGCGCGCCGTACCAGCTCCACCTGCAGCGCAACTCCGCCGACCTGATCCGCACCATGAACGACGCGGTCGGCACCGTGTTCTCGTTCGTGATCGTCGGGGGCATCGGGGCGCTCGGCGAGGCCGCGACCATCTTCTTCGTGCTGGCGACCCTGCTGGCGCTGATGCCGCTCCCGACACTCGGGGTCTCGCTGTACTTCGGGCTCACCGGCTTCCTCTTCGCGCGGGCGCTGCGGCGCCGCGCACTGCGCTACGGCACGGCGATGATCGACGGCTCGCTGGCGATCTACCAGGGCGCGATGCAGACCCTCGGTGGCGTCAAGGAGATCAAGATCCGGCACAAGGCCGACTACTTCCTCGACGTCTACCGCAAGGCGAGGTGGGACTTCGCGCATGCGCGACGCGCGGCCGCGTTCATCAACGACCTGCCCAAGTACTTCATGGAGATCCTGTTCATCGTCGGCATCGCCCTGACCGCGGTGGTGATCTTCACGAGCAACGCATCCGACCAGGCGCTGACCATGCTCACCCTGTTCGTCGCGGCCGGCTTCCGGGTGCTCCCGAGCACGGTGCGTCTGCTCGGTGCCACCAACGGGATCCGGGTCGGCGTGCGGTCGCTGGAGCTGATCGTCACGGACATGCAGGCTGCGTCCGCCCTCGACCTCGAGATGACCGAGGAGGAGCGCGCCGCCAAGCCGCTCGCCGTACGACGCGAGGTGGCGATCCGCGACCTCACGTTCCGCTACCAGGGCAGCACCGAGGACGTCGTCCGCGGGATCGACCTCGACATCCCGGCCGGTACGTCGACCGCGCTGGTCGGCGTCAGCGGCGCCGGCAAGAGCACGCTGGTCGACCTGGTCCTGGGCCTGCACACGCCGCGCACCGGCAGCATCTCCGTCGATGGCCACGACATCCGCGACCGCATGGTCTCCTGGCAGCGCAGCATCGGGTTGGTGCCGCAGGACGTGTACCTGCTCGACGACACCCTGCGCGCCAACATCGCGTTCGGCGAGGCGCCCGACGAGGTCGACGTCGAGCGGCTCCAGCAGGCGGTCCACCGCGCCCAGCTCGACCCGCTGGTCGCCCAGCTCCCGCAAGGCCTGGACACCTACGCCGGCGAGCGTGGCGTCCGCATCTCCGGCGGCCAGCGGCAGCGGATCGGCATCGCCCGCGCGCTCTACGGCCGGCCGTCGATCCTGATCCTCGACGAAGCCACCTCGGCGCTCGACAACGAGACCGAGCGCCGGGTCACCGAGATCATCGACTCGCTGCGCGGCAGCCTCACGATCATCGTGGTGGCCCACCGGCTCTCCACCGTGCGCGACTGCGACCAGGTGGTCTTCCTCGACCACGGCACCGTCGAGGCGGCCGGCTCCTTCGAGGACGTACGACGGGCCAGCGAGACGTTCGCCCACCTGGTCCGACTGGGCCGGTTGGAACCCGACCAGCCCGCCGTCGCCGGGCATGAGTGAGCCAGGTACGGGCCGTCGTCCGCTGAGCGTCGTGGTCCCGCACTACGGGTCGCCGGCACCGGCCCTGGCCCTGCTCCGGATGCTGCGGGCCCAGGAGGGCGACCTCGACCTCGAGGTGATCGTGGTCGACGACTGCTCTCCGGAGCCCTTCCCGGAGCGGCCCGGCCTCCACGTCGTACGACGCGCAGTGAACGGTGGCTTCGGCAGCGCGGTGAACGCCGGTGCCGCCGAGGCCTCGCACCCGTTGCTGCTCGTGCTGAACAGCGACGTGCACCTCGAGCCCGACTTCGTGACCCGGCTGCTGGACGCCGCCGAGGCCTGGCAGCCGGCCGTGGTCAGCCCGCGCGTGGTCGACGAGCGCGGCGACGACGCGTGGGTCGGCCGGCACTTCCCCACCGCCGGCCAGCAGACCGTCGAGTGGCTGACCCCGCTCGCCCGCTGGCGCAACCGCAGCAGCCTGCACCGGGCTGTCGGGCACGACGTGGCCGCGCGCGGCCGCACCGCGGTCGTCGACTGGGTGATCGGCGCCGCGATGCTGATCCCGCTCGCGGAGTTCCGCACGGTCGGTGGTTTCGACGAGCGGTTCCACATGAACTCGGAAGAGGTCGACCTCCAGCGTCGCCTGCTCGCGGTCGGGGTGCGGTCGGTGGTGCTCGAGGAGCCGCACCTGGTCCACGAGGGTGGCGGCTCGTCCGCCCCGGCGCTGAGCCGGCGCTGGTTGGTCGCCAGTCGGTTGCGATACGCGGACAAGTGGGGCGGACGGCGCGCGTTGCAGGCATCCTTGACCGCGGCGACCGCTGCCAACCTTGCCGTGAACGGGGCGCGCCGGATCGCCGGTCGCGACCTGCATCCCGTCGAGGTCGCCCGCGAGGAGCTGAGCATGATCTGGAGAGGCGACAGATGAAGGTGCTCGTCACCGGCGGTGCAGGGTTCGTCGGCCAGTCCGTGCCGACGAGGCCGCCCGGGCCCGTGCAGCCTGGACCGGCGCGCCGGTGA
This sequence comes from uncultured Actinomycetota bacterium, assembly GCA_963815585.1. Lineage (GTDB taxonomy): Bacteria > Actinomycetota > Actinomycetes > Propionibacteriales > Nocardioidaceae > Marmoricola. The sequence goes on from CAWFHJ010000007.1 coordinate 107,517, forward strand.
CCACGTGACCACGCGCCTGCTGCTGATCGGCCCGGCGTTCTACGGGCTCTGGCAGGGCATCGAGGCCGCCTTCCGCGAGATCGGCTACGACGCCCGCAGCCACCTGTACGACGACTACTCCTCGCTCGGCGCCAAGGTGCGCAACAAGCTGCGCTACGAGCTCCCGCAGCGGCTGGGACGGGACGTCGAGAACGCCGTCCGTGGCGAGCTCACGGGCGCCGCCCTCGGGGCCGTCGAGGCGCACGACCCCGACGTCGTGGTCGTGATCAAGGGCGACGTGCTCGGCGACGAGCTCTGGGACGCCCTCGACGCCCGCGGCCGGCCCACCCTCCTCTGGCTGTACGACGCCCTCACCGCGATGAGCTACGACCGCGATCGGCTGGCCCGGCCCGGCGCCGTCGTCTCGTTCTCGCGCAACGACGTGGCCACCTTGAAGGACTGGGGCATCGCGGCCGACCACGCCCACCTCGGCTTCGACTCGCTGCTCGAGCTGCCGGTGCTGCCGGCCCGCGACGAGATCGTCTTCGCCGGTGCCCGCTACCCGGCCCGCGAGCGGCTGCTGCTCGACCTGGTCGGCCACGGGCTGCCGGTCCGCGCCTTCGGACGGCAGTGGTCGCACCACCCCTGGGACCGGTTGCGCACCTGGGATCCCCGCCGTCCCGCCGTACCCGCCGGCCGCGACCTCGACCGCGCCACCGCCTCAGCACGGATGCGCGCCGCGCGCGCCTCGGTCAACGTGCACGGCAAGCAGGACGGCTTCAACCTCCGGGTGTTCGAGGCCTGCGGCGTCGGCGGTGTCCAGCTCGTCGACCGCGACGACGTGGCCGAGCTCTACGAGCCCGACCAGGAGATCGCTGTCTACCACTCGGCCGAGGAGCTGGTCGCGCTCTGCGAACGCGCCGGCAGCGACCGGGCCTGGGCGACGCGGCTCCGCGAGGGCGGTGCCCGGCGCACCGCCGCGGAGCACACGCTGGTGCACCGGGCACGGTTCCTGGAGTCCCGCTGGTGACCATCCGATGACCGGACTCGCCCACCCGGAGGACCTCGGGGCCTGGCAGCGCTGGCAGGACCGCCAGCACCCCCTACGGTCCGTGAAGGCACGGCTGCGGCCGGCCGGCCCGGCCTCCGGCATCCTGGTCACCGGCGGTCCCGCGCCGACCGTGCTGGTCGCGATCGACAGCACCTCACCGAGCAACCTCGCCGCCCTGCTCGCCCCGGTGGCGCACCTCGACCCGGTGCAGGTCGCGGTGCTCGGCCCGGCTGACGTCCTCCCGTTGCTCCCCGACGGCCCCTGGACCACCCGCGACTGGTCGGCCGGGCAGCCACTCCCGGACGTCGCCGCGGTGGTGTCCGCGGGCCACTACCTCGCGCTCGGCGCGGCGTCGTACGACCTGGCCCGCGAGCGCAGCATCCCCTTCGTGGTCTCCCAGCACGGCGCGCTCACGCCTGACGCGCCGCCACTCTCCCCCGGTGCCGTGCTCTGTGCGTGGACCGAGGAGGACGCGACGTTCTGGAGGTCCGGCCGCACCGACGTGACCAGCCACGTCGTCGGCTCCGAGCTGCTGTGGCAGGCCGGCCAGGCGGGCAACACCGGCCAGGTCGACCCCACCGTCGCCCCGACGTACCTCGGCCAGCTCCACGGCGCCGAGCTCCCCCGCCGTGACCTGGCCGCGGCCGCCCACGCCTTCTGCCGTACGACGGGCGCGACCTACCGCCCCCACCCCAGCGAACGCGACCGCGCCAGCCGCCGGATCCACGCCGCCTGGGAGCGCGAGGGGATCCGCATCGACCGCAGCGACACCCCGCTCGCCGCCGTCACGACGCCGGTCGTGGGCGTGTTCTCCACCGGTGTGCTCGAGGCCGCGGCCCGCGGGATACCGGCCTGGGTCGACTTCCCCCGCCCGCCGGCGTGGCTGACCGACTTCTGGCACCGCTACCGGATGGCACAGTGGGGTGGACCGCCGACGCCCGCTCCCGACCTGGCCGCGGCGTCCCCCGCCCGTCTCGTCGCCGCCCTGATCGGAGAGCTCACGTGACCGCACCCCGGATCCTCTGCCTGGTCCCGGCCCGCGGCGGCTCCAAGGGCATCCCGCGCAAGAACCTCCGCGAGGTCGCCGGCAAGCCGCTGCTCGTCTGGACCCTGGAGCAGGCGCTGGCGACCGGCGGCATGGACGTGGTGGTCTCCACCGACGACCGCGAGATCGCCGACGTGGCGACCGCCGCCGGCGCCGAGGTCCCGTTCCTGCGCCCCGCAGAGCTCGCCGGCGACACCACCGCGACCGAGCCGGTGGTGCTGCACGCGATCGACGTGATGACCGACCTCGGCCGCGCCCCCGACGCCGTGCTCCTGCTCCAGGCCACGTCGCCGGTCCGGCTGCCGGGCACCCTGCAACGCGCGAAGGTCGAGTTCGCCGACACCGGCGTCGACTCCATGGTCGGCGTGGTCCCCCACCCGCCCTTCCTGTGGCGCCTCGGCCACGACGGCGCCGCACCCCGGGCCGAGTACGACGTCGACCACCGACTCCGCCGCCAGGACATGACCCCCACCGACCTCCGCTACCGCGAGACCGGCTCGCTCTACCTGACTCGCAGCGAGCTCTACCGCGAGCCCGGCAACCGGCTTGGCGGCCGGATCGGGCTGTTCGTGATGGACGAGCTCGAGGGCATCGACGTCGACACCGAGCTCGACCTCGCCCTCGCCGAGCGCAAGCTCGCCGAGCTCCCCAAACCCTGACCAACAGCCCAGCGAGCCCAGCCCGGCGCGGCGTGGTCGCGGCGCCTCCGGCGGGCGCTGGGGTGGGTTGGGTGGTGCGCCCGCCGGAGGTGCCGCGACCGCGCGGTGCTGCACCGTTGGCTCGGCGACACGCAGATCCCACCACCACCCCGCAACCCGACAAGCAGCCAGACCTGCATAGCCCGTCTTAGCCATTTTTGAGCGATATGCGGCCAGTGTCCGGCCGGACCGGTTTCCTCGGAAGCCTCACGGGTCCGCCCGTGACCGGAACGCGTCCGGCCGGCGCGCGGCGAGAGCTCCACAGGGGATCCACCGATGTTCGATCGCACCACTGCGGCACCGCGGACCACGGCACCGAGCCGGATCCGGGGACTCCTCGCGCTCCTCCTGCCCGCCCTCCTGGTGGCCACCGTGCTCGGCACCTCGCACGCCGACGCCGCGACCTCCACCAGCACCACCGTGACCTTCACGCCGGACCAGATCCCCTGGACCTCGCCCGAGATCGCGAACACGCTGCGCGGGCAGTACGCCTGGTCCGGCCAGGAGCCACAGCCCGGCAGCTACAAGACCCTCGACACCTACTACCGCGACCAGGTGATGTGGAGCAAGGTCGAGCCCACCCGGGGCACGTACGACTGGAGCTGGTTCGACGCGGGCATGGCCGACGCCGGCGCCCGCGGCGGCAAGTTCGGCTTCCGCGTGATGGCCTGGTGCCCCTACTGCTGGCGCGACGCGACCCCGACCTGGCTGCCCAAGCAGGCCGGCACGTCGATCCCGGACTGGAACAGCGCCGGCTTCCTGAACGCCTGGGACGACCTGATGACGGCGATCGCGAAGCGCTACGGCGACGACCCGCGCCTCGGCTACGTCGACATCGGCGGCTACGGGAAGTACGGCGAGTGGCACACCGACGGCGAGGGCGCCAACGGCACCCCGGCCTCGATCGGCAGGATCATCCGCTCCGTCCACGACAGCTTCCCGAAGCAGCACGTGCTGATCAACGCGATGAACACCGAGGGCCTCATGCAGGCGCTCGCCCTGGACCCGAAGATCGGCGTCCGCATGGACTGCCTGGGACTCGCGAACTTCTTCTACTCCTTCGACCACATCGCCGCCCTGCAGCCCCGCTGGAAGACCGCCCCGGTGATGACCGAGTGGTGCCACGCCACCTCGACCAGCACCGTCACCGGTGCCGCGCAGGTGAAGAAGTACCACGTCTCCACCGTCTCCAGCGGCAACACCTACAAGCCGTACACCTCGATGTCCTCGACCCAGCAGGCCGGCTGGCGGGACGCGGTCAAGCACAGCGGCTACCGCTACCAGGCCCGCTCGGTGAAGGTGCCGAAGGTGATCCGGACCGGACGGGCGTTCTCCGTGACGTCGGAGTTCAAGAACGCCGGCTCCGCCCCGACGTACGACGACTGGCGGGTGCAGCTCCGGCTGCTCGACGCGGCCAACAAGGTGGTCGCCAAGGCCCCGCTGACCATCGACCTGCGCACGCTGCTGCCCGGCTCCAAGACCTACGCCCGCACCACGACGCTCACCGCGCCCGCCGGCAGCTACAAGCTGGCCGTCGCTGTCGTCGACCCGGTGGACTACCTCGACCCGATGTGGCTGGGCACGAAGGGCAGGGTCACCGACGGCAACTACGTGCTCGGTTCGGTCAAGGTCACCAAGTAGGACAAACGGAACGGACGTAACACCAGACCCAGAGGTGTACTCCAACCTAGACTCGTCCCGTGTTCGTCGAGAGGAACCTGACCCCGTACGTCGTGTACGCCGAGGACCCGGTGCTCCGGGCCCTCGAGAAGATCACGGCCAACCGGGCACGGGTGATCTTCGTGGTCTCCGCGCGGGGCCACCTCGTGGGTGCGCTGTCCGACGGCGACTTCCGGCGCTGGGTCAGCGAGCAGCGCGAGGTCGACCTGAGCGTGCCGACGATCGAGGTCGCCAACCGCGAGGTCCGATCGGTGGCGCACGACACCGCGCCGGCCGACGTACGCCGGATGTTCGGCGGCGGCATCGACCACATCCCGATGGTCGACGAGCAGGGACACCTCTACGGGATCGCGGTCAACAGGAGCAACGAGCTGCGGATCGGCCGGCACCTGGTGGGCCCGGACAGCCCGGCCGTCGTGATCAGCGAGATCGGGATCAACCACCAGGGCTCGGTGTCGTTCGCCAAGGAGCTGGTCGACCTCTCGCTCGCGGCCGGCGCCGACGTCGTGAAGTTCCAGCTGCGCGACATGGACGCGCTCTACCGGCAGGGCTCCGGCGCCAGCGGGGGCGAGGACCTCGGGCCGCAGTACACGCTCGACCTGCTGGCCAAGTACAACCTCACCGCCGACCAGCTGGTGGAGGTCTTCGACCACTGCCGCGAGGTCGGGATCGACGTGATGTGCACGCCGTGGGACCCGCCGAGCGTCGACCGGCTGGCCGAGTACGGCGTCGACGGCATCAAGGTCGCGTCCGCCGACATGACGAACCACGCGCTGCTGCGGCACATGGCGAGCAAGGGCATCCCGCTCGTGGTGTCGACCGGCATGGCGACCGAGGCCGAGATCCGCGAGACCGTCGACCTGCTGCGCGGCACCGGAGCGGCGTACGCCCTGCTGCACTGCCAGTCGACCTATCCGGCGCCGTACAAGGACGTGAACCTGCGCTACCTGCGCCGGCTGGCCGACATCGGCCAGTGCCCGGTCGGCTACTCCGGCCACGAGCGCGGCATCCACGTGCCGATCGCGGCGGTGTCGCTGGGCGCGAAGGTGGTCGAGAAGCACTTCACCACCGACCGCGACCTCGAGGGCAACGACCACAAGGTCAGCCTGCTGCCCGGCGAGTTCACCGAGATGGTGCAGCGGATCCGCGAGGTCGAGGAGGCGCTCGGCAGCAACGCCCCACGGTCGGTCTCCACCGGCGAGATGATGAACCGGGTCAACCTCGCCAAGAGCCTGATCGCCGCCCGCCGGATCGAGGTCGACGAGACGATCACCTCCGACGCGGTCGACATCAAGTCGCCGGGTCGCGGCCTGCAGCCCAACGCGCTCGACCGGCTGGTCGGCCGCACCGCGCGCCGGGCGCTGGATCCGGGTGACTTCTTCTACGCCACCGACCTCGGCGAGGGTGTGTCGCAGGGACGCCCGTACACGTTCCGCCGGCCCTGGGGGCTGCCGGTCCGCTACCACGACTTCCCGGCCCTGATGGCCGACAGCAACCCCGACTTCCTCGAGTTCCACTTCTCCTACAAGGACCTCGACATCGACCCGGCCACGGTCTTCACATCGCCGGTGCCGACGGGCTTCGCGTGCCACTCGCCCGACCTGTTCGCCGGTGACTTCCTGCTCAACCTGGCCTCACCCGACGACGAGCACTGGGAGCGCTCGATCGCGGAGCTCCAGCGCGTCGTCGACACAACGCGCACGATGCGCCAGTGGTTCGCCGGCGACGACGACCCGGTCGTGATCGCCAGCCTGGGCGGGTTCACCAAGGAAGTCCACCTCCCCGCCGACCAGCTCCCGGCGCTCTACGAGCGGGTCGCCGAGGGACTCAAGCGGGTCGACGACAGCGGTGTACGCCTCTGTGCCCAGACCCTGCCGCCGTTCCCCTGGTACATGGGCGGCCAGCTCTTCTGCAACCTGTTCGTGAACCCGACCGACACCGCCGACTTCGCGCGCACCTACGACCGCCGGCTGACGCTCGACGTCTCGCACTCCAAGCTGGCCGCGAACTTCGTCGGCATGTCGTTCTCCGACGCCATCGACCTGCTGGGCCCGCACGCCGAGCACCTGCACCTGGTCGACGCGGTGGGTGTCGACGGCGAGGGCGTGCAGGTCGGCGACGGCGAGGTGGACTGGTCGGTGCTGGCCACCCAGCTCGACCGCGACGCGGCCCAGGCCGGCTTCATCCCCGAGATCTGGCAGGGCCACGTCAACAACGGCGAGGGCTTCTGGACCGCGCTCGAGCGGTTGGAGCAGTGGTTCTGAGCGACTCTCGCACCGCCGTCTGGGCGCTGCCGGTGGGCGACCGCGGTGGCGTCGGTCGGCACGCGATCGACGTGGCGGCTGCCGGGATCCCGGGCTGGCGCACCGAGTTCCTGGTGCCCGACGGACCGGTGGTCGCGGCGCTGCGCGCGAGCGGCGCGTCGGTACGCGTGGCCGGGTTCGGCCCGGCCCACGGGTTGCGGTCCTCTGCGTCCGCGTTGCGGCACGCCGTCGCCGACTTCCGGCCCAGCGTCGTCCACACGCACCTGTCGTACGCCGACGTGGTCGGTGCGCTGGTGAAGCCGCACGGCACCGCGCTTGTCACCACCGAGCACGGCCTTGCCGACGACGACCTCGTCTACCACGGCTCGCGCGCGCGCTCGCAGGTTCGCGGACTCCTGCACGCGGCGCGGGTACGACGGGCCGACTGCCTGATTGCCGTCTCGCACGCGACGTTGAGCGTGGCCCGCCGCAAGTGGCACCTGCCCGACCGGTTGCCGACCCGCGTCCTGCACAACGGCATCGACCGGCCCGACCCGCTGCCACCGGCCCGACCCGGCCTGCACGTGGTGTCCCTGGCGCGGCTGGCACCCGAGAAGCGGCTTCCCGAGCTGGTGACGGCGTTCGCGATGGTGGCCGCCGCCCATCCCGACGCGCGGCTCACCCTTGCCGGGAGCGGTCCACTGGAGGACGACCTCCGCCGCCAGGTCAGCGCACTCGGGCTCGACGACACGGTGTCGTTCCCGGGCTTCGTCGACGCCGCCGGCCTGCTCGCCGAGGCCCACGTGCTGGCGCTGCTGTCGGTGTGGGAGAACTGCTCCTACGCACTGCTCGACGCGCTCGCCCACCGGGTCGGCGTCGTGGCCTCCCCCGTGGGCGGCAACCCCGAGATCGTGCCCGGCGAGTGCCTGGTCGACCCGGCCGATCCTGCCGCGGTCGCTGCTGCGATCGTGCGCCAGGGGCTCGACGTCACCACCCGTCCCGACCTGCCGACCGACTGGCCCGACGTCGCCGCGATGGCAGGCCAGGTGGCACGCGTCTACGCCGAGGTGGCTCCATGAGCCGCGCCTTCGTCGGCCGGGCGACGGACGGCCCGACCCGCAAGGTGCGCGGCGCCCCGGTCGTCTGGAACGTGCCGTTGGACGACCCGAAGCGGCAGTCCGAGACCAAGCCGGTCGACTTCGTCGCCTTCTTCACCCTCGGCTTCCCGGTGCTGGTGCTGCCGGGCATCGGACTGCCCGTCAACGAGGTCGCGCCCCTGCTGGTCTGCCTGCTCGCGGCCAACCGGGTCGCGACCAGCCGGGAGCGGATCCCGGTCTGGTTCATCGGCGGCCTGACCTCGGTGCTCACGATGCTCGTGATCACCTCGTACCTGCACGACCTGTCGCCGTACCGCCGACTGCTGCACGTGCTGCTCTACCTGGTGCTGGCCACGCTGCTGGCGAGCGGGCGGATCCACATCACGTCCGCGGCACGCGGGCTCGCGACGGGTCTGATCATCAGCATCGCGATGAGCCTGGCCGGCTTCGGCCCGGACAACTACGCCGGCCGGCTGACCGGCTACCTCGGCGACCCCAACGCCGGCGGCTACGTCGTCGCGGTGCTCGGGCTGGTCGCCCTGGGGCTGGGGCCGCGTGGCCGGTTCCGCTACGCGCTGATCCTCTTCACGCTGACGGCCGTCATCCTCACGTACTCGCGGACCACCCTGCTGGCCGCGGCGTTCGCGGTGCTCTGGCTGCTCATCGGCCGCCGGGTCAGCATCTGGGCCGGCGCGCTGCTGGTCGGCGGCATGGTCTACATCGTCGGGCACATCCCTCCGCAGCTCACGGTGTTCGGGCCGTTCTCCGACCGCGGTGGCAGCGACCTCTTGCGGGAGCGGATCATCGCCCAGGAGCACCTCGACATCGCTCACTCGCCGCTGATCGGCAACGGCGCCGGCACCGCGACTGTGAAGCTCGCGGGTGACGTGTTCTTCTACCACTCCAGCTATCTCGCGCTGCAGGCCGAGGGCGGAGTGGTCTGCCTCGTGCTGCTGGTCGGCGTGATCGTCCTGACCTTCTTCTCGATCACCCGGATGCCACGCGACATGCGCAACGGCTGGCTCGAGGCCAGCCTGATCGCGTTGATGGTGTGTGCCGTCAACGTCGGCGAGATCCTGCTCGAGCTGCCGTCCGCGATCGCGATCGGGATGGCGATGTGGCACCGGCTCAACGCGACGCACCCGGTCGACCCGAGCGCCCCGCCCGAAACCGCGCCGCCGGTGCCCGAGCGGCGTTCGCGCCGTCCCGAGCGCGGCGACCCTTCCCGGCACCTGTCGTGACCGATCCCCGCGCCAGCGACGGCGCCGCGCGGTCGTTCACGATCGCCGCCAACCGTGGCGAGCTGGGTGGGGGCGAGGTGATGCTCCTCCAGATCGCCGACGGCGCCCGCAGCCTCGGCCTGACCGTGACCGTGGTGGCCCCCGAGTCGCCCGGCGAGACCGTGGCTGCCGCCCGCGCGGCCGGGCTGGCCACGCTCGCGATCCCCGGCGCCGACCGGCGCGGCTACCTGCGCCACCTGCGGGCCTGGGACCGGCGGCACCGGCAGGGACTCCTCTGGTGCAACGGGCTGGCGCCGGCTCTCGCCACGGCAGGCCACCGCGACCGGGTCGTGCACCTGCACCAGGAGCCGGCCGGTCCACTGGTCGCCGCCAACCGTGTCGCCCGCGCCGGGTGCCGGGCCACCGTCGTGCCGTCGGTCTCCATGGGCCGCCGGGTCGACCACGACGTGGTGCTGCCCAACTGGACCGGCGAGCTGCCTCCGCTGCCGGCCCGCGAGCGGTCCGCGACCACCACGATCGGCTACCTCGGCCGACTCCAGGTGGACAAGGGCGTCCACCTGCTCGGGCCCGCCCTCGGCCGGCTCCGCGCCGAGGGGCTCGACGTCGACCTGGTGCTGGCCGGCGACGAGGGCTTCGGCGCTCCCGGTGACGCCGCCGTCGTCGAGGCGTCGCTGACGCCCGTCTCCGACCACGTCCGCCGGCTCGGCCGGGTGCCACGTGAGGTGTTCTTCGCCGAGGTTGACCTGGCCGTCTTCCCGTCGGTCTGGCCGGAGCCGTTCGGGCTGGTCGTCGCCGAGTCGATGGCGTTCCGGGTGCCGTTCGTGGTCTCCGACGCGGGTGCGCTCACCGAGGTGGCGGGTCCCGCGCACCCCTGGACCGCCACCGCCGGTGACGACGTGGACCTGGCGCGGGTGCTCTCCGCCGCGCTGCACGCCACGCCGGAGGCACGCGCGACCGAGGTGGACGCCGGCCGGCTGCGCTGGCAGCAGGAGTACTCCCCCACCGCGGGCGTGGCCCGGCTGGCGACCGTGCTGACCGACCTGGGCCTGGCGGTGCAACGCCCGTGACCGTGCGCACGAGCATCGTGGTGCCCAGCCGCGGCGGCCGTGACCGGCTGCCGGTGCTGCTCGACGGGCTGGCCGCCCAGACCGACACCGACCTCGAGGTGGTGGTCGTCGTCGACGGTGACGTGGACGACACGGAGAGGCTGCTCGCCCGTCGTACCGACCTCGACCTGCGGGCGATCGTCTTCCCCGAGAACCGCGGCCGCTCGGCCGCGCTCAACGCCGGCTTCGCCGCAGCGCGCGGCGAGATCCTGGTCCGGATGGACGACGACCTCGAGCCGGAGCCGTCGTACGTCGCCGGACAGGTCGCGGGTCACAGCGGGGAGTCCCGCGGCGTCGTCGGCCTGTGCCGCAACGTCTACCCCGACACCGCCTACGCCACCGTCTACGGCGCCCCGATGGACCTGCTCTCCCGCGAGGCCGCCTACGCGACCGGGCCGGACCGCACCTGGCTGCACTGGGGAGCCAACGTCTCGGTGACCCGCGACGACTTCGAGCGGGTCGGCGGCTACGACGAGGGCTACCGCCGCTACGGCTGGGAGGACGTCGACTGGGGCTACCGGCTGCACCTGCTCGGCCGTCCGGTCGTGGTGCTCCCCGAGCTCGAGGTCGCCCACCACGTCGCCGCCACCACGACCACCGTCCGCGCCCTGCGCGCCTACCACTCCGGCTTCTCGCTGGTCCGCTTCCAGGACAAGCACGGGGTAACGGTCGTCGACCACGAGCGCACCCCGGGCAGCACCTGGGAACGGGTGGTGGCCCGCTACGCCGCGCGCCTCGACGAGGAGCGGGTGCGCCGCCGCGGCGACCGGATCGAGTCGGAGCTGCTGCGACTCCCCCGCTATGTTGCCCGCAAGCGCGTCGCCCTGCTCGTCGAGGCGGCAGCGCGGGCGGGCTACCACGAGGCCAGCCGTCAGGCACGACACGAGGAGAGTCCGACATGACAGCGAACCGCGCCCTGATCACCGGGATCACCGGGCAGGACGGGCTGTACCTCGCCGAGCTCCTTCTCGCCAAGGGCTACGAGGTCCACGCGATCATCCGTGGCCAGAACAACCCCAAGCGGGAGCTGGTCGAGAAGATCCTGCCCGACGTCGTGCTGCACACCGGTGACCTCACCGACCTGTCCAGCCTGATGCGCGCGATGCGCGACGCCCGGCCCGACGAGGTCTACAACCTCGGGGCCGTCTCGTTCGTGGCGTACTCCTGGGAGAACGCCCAGGTCACCTCCGACGTGACCGGCCTCGGCGTGCTCAACATGCTCGAGGCGGTGCGGCTGTACGCCGGCGACGAGCCGGGCCGGGTGCGCTTCTACCAGGCCTCCAGCTCGGAGATGTTCGGCAAGGTGCAGGCGGTGCCGCAGAGCGAGAAGACGCTGCTCTGGCCGCGCTCGCCGTACGGCGTCGCCAAGGTCTACGGCCACTACATGACCATCAACTACCGCGAGTCCTACGGCATGCACGCCTCGTCCGGGATCCTGTTCAACCACGAGTCCCCGCGCCGCGGACCGGAGTTCGTGACCCGCAAGGTGAGCATGGCCGTCGCCCGGATCAAGCTCGGCCTCCAGGACCACGTCACGATGGGCAACCTCGACGCCAAGCGCGACTGGGGCTTCGCCGGTGACTACGTCGAGGCGATGTGGCTGATGCTCCAGCAGCCCGAGGCCGACGACTACGTGATCTCCACCGGCGAGACGCACTCGATCCGCGAGCTGCTGGACGCCGCGTTCAGCCACGTCGGGATCCGCGACTGGGAGCACCTGGTGCGCCAGGACCCGCGGTTCATGCGGCCGGCCGAGGTCGACCTGCTGATCGGCGACGCGAGCAAGGCGCGCACCGTGCTCGGCTGGAAGCCCACGGTCGGCTTCGGCGACCTGGTGGCGATGATGGTCGACAGCGACCTGGCGCAGCAGAAGCTCGTCGCGGGCCTGTGAGGGCGTTCGTCACCGGGGTCACCGGCCAGGACGGGAGCTACCTCGCCGAGCGGCTGCTCGCCGACGGCGTGGAGGTCCACGGGCTGGTGCACGCCGCGACGTCGCAGGACCCGGCCACCGACGGCGTCGTCACGCACGAGGGCGACCTCGCCGACACAGACGCCGTCCGCCGGCTGCTGCTCGACCTGGCCCCCGACACCATCTACAACCTGGCCGGGATCAGCTCGGTCGCGCAGTCCTGGGAGCAGCCCGGGCTGACCACCCGGCTCTCCGGCGTCGCGGCCGTGGAGCTGATGGAGACCGCCCACCGGCTCCAGGAGTCCACGGGGCGGCAGGTGCGCTTCGTGCAGGCGGCCAGCGCGGAGATCTTCGGCGACGCCGACGTCTCGCCGCAGGACGAGTCCACGCCGGTCCGCCCCGTGAACCCGTACGGCGCGGCCAAGGCGCTGGCCCACGCCGCAGCGCACGTCTACCGGCAGCGCGACGTGCACGCGGTCAGCTGCATCCTCTACAACCACGAGTCGCCACGCCGCCCGCCCGGCTTCGTCACCCGCAAGATCACCCGCGGCGCGGCTGCCATCGCGCGTGGCCGGCTCGACCGGCTGACGCTCGGCAACCTCGACGCGCGTCGCGACTGGGGCTGGGCGCCGGACTACGTCGACGCGATGGTCCGGGCGGGCGCGCACGACGTGGCCCAGGACTACGTGGTCGCCACCGGCGTCGCGCGCAGCGTGCGTGACTTCGTCGCCGCCGCGTTCACGCGGGCCGGCATCGACGACTGGGAACCGCTGGTCGAGGTCGACCCGGGGCTGGTGCGCCCGGCCGACCCCACCGACCAGTGCGGTGACGCCAGCCGCGCGCGCGCCGTGCTCGGCTGGGAGCCGACCGTCACCTTCGAGGAGCTGGTCGGCCGGATGGTCGACGTCGACCTCCAGCAGGCCTCGACATGAGCCGACCCCCGGTCGCGATCGCGCACGACTACCTGACCCAGCGGGGCGGCGCCGAGCGGGTGGTGCTGGCGATGCACCGGGCCTTCCCCGAGGCGGCGATCCACACCACCCTCTACGACCCCGATGGCACCTACCCGGAGTTCCGCGACGCCCGGATCGTCACCTCGCCGCTGAACCGGATCGGCCGGCTCCGTCGCAGCCACCGGGCGGCCCTGCCGTTCCTGGCCCCGGCGTCGTCCCGGCTGCACGTGGACGCCGACGTGGTGGTCGCGTCCAGCAGTGGCTGGGCGCACGGGTTCGACATGACCGGGCGGAGCCTCGTCTACTGCCACGCACCGGCCCGGTGGCTCTACCAGCCGGCCGAGTACCTCGGCGGCGCGCCGTACACCTCGGCGAAGGGACTGGCGCTCACCGCGATGCGGCCGTTCCTGCTCCGCTGGGACCGCCGGGCCGCGGCCCGCGCCGACCGCTACCTGTGCAACTCGCGCGTCGTCCGGGACCGGATCGCCGAGGCCTACGGGATCACCGCCGAGGTGGTCCCGGCGCCGGTCGGCATCGACACCGACGGCGCGGTCGACCCGGTGCCGGAGCTCGCGAACTGGGCCGATGACGGCTACCTGCTGGTCGTCTCGAGACTTCTCCCGTACAAGAACGTCGACCGCGTGCTGGAGGCCGTCCGCGGGCTCGACGAGCGGCTGGTGGTCGTGGGTGCCGGCCCGGAGCGGGAGGCGCTCACCGCAGCCCTGCCGGCCAACGCGCGGATCGTCAGCGACCTCACCGACGCCCAGATGCGCTGGGCCTACTCACACGCGACCGCGTTGGTCGCGCCCAGCCTCGAGGACTACGGCCTCACCCCGATCGAGGCGGCCGCGTGGGGCCGGCCCACCCTCGCCCTCCGCGCCGGCGGCTACCTCGACACCGTCGCCGAAGGCGTCAGCGGCCTGTTCTTCGACGCCCCCACTCCGGCGGCGATCCGCACGGCGGTGCTGGCCAACCGGGGCCGGACCTGGGACGACTCCTTGATCCGCGCGCACATGCAGCAGTTCACCGAGGACCGCTTCGCGGAGCGTCTGAGGGCGGAAGTGGCTGGTCTGCTCCCGGCGGGGTGAGCTGGGGAAGTACCTACACAAACCCGGACGAAAGGGTAACCTCGGTACGGCAGAGGCAGAGGAAACCCTCGTTGCAGTCGGGGCTGAAAAAGTGACGATCCAGATTCCACGCGAGGTGCGTCGTACCGACGTGCCCATGACCTTCGGGGTCCGGCCGCCCTCGGCAGCGAGCTCGCGGGCCGTCCTGCCGGCCACCTGCGTCGCCCTCGACCTGGCCATCGTGCTCGGCTCGATCCTGATGGCCTCGGCTCTGCGGCAGCGGCTCTCCTTCCTCGCGGGCGCCAACGACGTGGACGACCTGGTCTCCCAGATCGCGGTCTTCATGGTCGGTGGCTGGATCGCGTTGCTCGCGTTCTTCGGCACCTACCGCACCCACCAGCTCAGCTCGGGCGTGGAGGAGTACAAGAACGTCGTCAACAGCTCCGCGGTCACCGCCGGCTTCGTCGGGATCGCCTGCTACCTCGGCAAGGTGCCCCTGTCCCGGGGCTTCTTCGTGCTCAGCTTCCTGATCGGGGTGCCGCTGCTGGTGCTCGGCCGCGTGCTCCTGCGGCGTGCCCTGCACGCCGCCCGGCGTCGCGGGCTGTTCCTGCACCGCGTGCTGGTGGCCGGCGACCTGGCGCACATCGACGAGATCGCCACGATCATGCGCCGCGAGTCGTGGCTCGGCTACCGCGTGGTCGGCGCCCTGCGCGCGCACGACCAGGACGCCCTCGAGACCACCACCGTGGGGGTCAGGTACGTCGGTGAGGCGGTCGGCGCTGCCGAGGCCGCCCATCGGATGCGTGCCGACGCGATCATCGTGGCCGGTGGAGCGTTCCGCAGCTCGGTCGACCTGCGGCGCGCCCAGTGGGCGCTGGAGGACCAGCACGTCCAGGTGATCGTCGCGCCCAGCATCACCGACGTGGCCCGCGAGCGGGTGACCGTGCGTCCGGTGGCGGGGCTCCCGCTGGTGCACCTCGAACGTCCACAGGGCCAGGAGGCGCTGCGTTGGGCCAAGCGCACCTTCGACCTGATCGGCGCGTCGATCGTGCTGCTGCTGGCGGCGCCGCTGATGCTCTTCGCCTGGCTCGCGATCAAGCGCCACGACGGCGGGCCGGCACTGTTCCGGCAGACCCGGGTCGGGCGCGACGGCAGCCACTTCGCGGTGCTCAAGTTCCGCAGCATGGTCACCGACGCCGAGGCCCTGCTCGCCGCGCTCGCGCAGCGCAACGAGAGCGACGGCATGCTGTTCAAGATGGCCGAGGACCCGCGGATCACGCCGCCGGGGCGCTGGCTGCGCCGGCTCTCGATCGACGAGCTGCCCCAGCTGTTCAACGTGCTCCGCGGCGAGATGAGCCTGGTCGGGCCTCGCCCGGCGCTCCCGTCGGAGGTCAGTCGCTACGACACCGACGTCTCCCGCCGGCTGCGCGTCCGGCCGGGCATCACCGGGCTGTGGCAGGTCTCCGGGCGCTCCGACCTCTCGTGGGAGGACACCGTCCGGCTCGACCTGTACTACGTCGACAACTGGTCGATGCTCCAGGACCTGACGATCCTCGCGCGCACGCTGCGTGCGGTGTTCAGCTCCGACGGCGCCTACTGACTTACCTGCTCGGCCGAGTCAGGCACCCGTGCGCGGATAGTCGTCGAAGCTGCGCCCACCGTCGGTGCTGACCGCCAGCCGCTGCCCGACCTGCGCAAACACGCGGCTGCCGGTCACGGTCAGCCCGAGCGGCGCCCCCTCGTTGCCGAGGCAGGCGACCTGCTTGGTGCCGGCCTGGGAGGTGACGCGGCGCAGTGATGCCAGGCAGCGGTCGGAGGTGGCGAGGACCAACGGCTTGCCCCGGGAGACCGAGGCCGCGACCGGGCCGTCCACGCCGTAGGTGATCGGAGGGATCTTGCTGGACCTCGGCTGGTCGACCACGTTGAAATCGGCACAGCTGACCAGGGCGCGCCGACCACGGTCGATCGCCGTGACGCCGACCGGTCGGCAGTCGATGTTGAGCACACCACCCGAGACCGGGCCGTGCAGCCGGGTGGCGGTCGTGTCCACGTCGAGCCACCACATGTCGGGTGGGATGCCGGTGCGCGACCAGGACTTGCCCTTGTCGGTCGAGACGTAGCCGTGCGTCTTGCAGGCCTCGTCGGCACCGACCACGGTGAGCCGGCCGTTCGAGATGGTCACGCCGAGCACCTCGACCAGCCCGGGCACCCGGACCCGGTCCAGTGGCGCCTTGAACGCCTTCGCCACCCACACCCTCGCGGTCACCGGAGCCCGATCGTCGCAGCTGCCTCGGGTGGCCCGCACCAGCGCCCCGGAGGGCGCCACGGCGAGCGAGAGCGGTCCCACGATCGACGGACCCGACGAGGCCGTCGGGGTGTCCGTGGCAGCGCGGACGTCGGTCGGAGGGGCGTCGTTGTGGCGCACCGCGAAGTACGCGAGGACCAGGACGATCACGTCGACGACGACGAAGAGCGCGACGAGCGCCGGAGACCGGGTCCATCGCATGGCGGTCATCCTGCCACGACCACGCCCACCCCACAGGTAGACTCGAGTGGGTGCCGGGGCTGTTCTGCCTGCCCGGCACACGAACGGACATTCCCCATCCCCGCGGCCACGAGGCAGGTCGCCCAGGAGATCTGACCCGCATGGAAGACGCAGGCGACCAGCCGTCGAGCAGCTCGTTCTTCGGACGTGAGGACCACGACGTCGACGAACCGGCCCCGGCATCCGCGCCCCGCAGACGTGGGTTCTTCCGACGGCACCGAGCGCTGACCGTGCTCACCGCGCTCGTCGCGGCCGTGGTGATCTCGCTCGGGGCGGTGGCGTTCTACATCAACCACGAGATCGGCAACATCCCGCGGGTGCGGATCGCGATCCCGGACAAGGACCGACCGGCCGCGCCCTCCGGCAAGTACAAGAGCTCGATGAACATCCTGCTGGCTGGTGCCGACAACGGTGACGACAAGGGCGAGAGCATCGCCCAGACCGTCGCCAACGGCACCTGGCACCCCGGCGTCCACCGCTCCGACACGATCATGGTCCTGCACCTGACCGCCGACCGGAAGCACGCCTACCTGATCTCCGTTCCCCGCGACACCTACACCAACGTCGACGGCTACGGCATGCAGAAGATCAACGCCGCCTTCTCCTTCGGCGGCCCGTCGCTCTACGTGCAGACCCTCGAGCAGTTCTCGGGCCTGCGCATGAAGCACCTGGCGATCATCGACTGGAACGGCTTCCGCGACGTCAGCAACGCGCTCGGAGGGGTCCGCGTCTACGTCTCGGAGAACTCCTACAACTCCTCCCACCAGGTCCGCTGGACCAAGGGCTGGCAGACGATCAAGGGCGAGCGCGCCCTCGAGTACGTCCGCACCCGCCACGGCCTGCAAGGCGGTGACTTCGACCGGATCCAGCGCCAGCAGAACTTCATGCGCGCGATGCTGGCCCAGCTCGCCTCCCGCGGCACCCTGACCAACCCGGTGAAGTTCAAGGACTCGCTGCACGCGATCACCGGCAACCTGACGGTCGACGACGAGCTCGGCAACGGCGACATCCGCTCGCTGGCCTGGTCGCTGCGCAGGCTGCGGCCGAAGGACATCACGTTCCTGACCACGCCGATGAAGCGCTTCGACAGCAACGAGGCCGGCAGCGTGATCATCCCCGACCTCGCGAAGACCGCCGAGCTCTTCGGTGACGTCGCGACCGACGACCTCGCCGAGTACGTCCAGAAGTACGGCGGCGCCGGCAGCCTGCACTCGCCGACCGGCGTCCGCTAGCTCGCCGTAGGGCTAGTCCGTTCGGCGCTTGCCGATCGGCGTCTGCGCCTGGGTCTCGTCCTCGTCGGGCACCGCCGGACGCGGCGCCCGGTCGTGGTTCTCGACGAACGGGCGCTCGACCGGCGTCTCGGCGGGGAGCTGGGACGCGCGCTCGATCGGTCGTTCGACACGCTCGACGGGACGGCGGTCGCGCTCGGCCTGCTCGGCGACCCGCTTGGCCTCCTTGCGCCGGGCGCGCCACGAGCCCGCGTTACGACTGCTGCCGTAGACGTAGGCGCTGTAGTAGTCCTGCGAGTGGGTGCCGTAGCCGTAGCCGTAGACGACCGAGCCGATGCCCTTCTGCGGGGCGCGGTTCAGCACCGAGCCGAGCAGGTGGCCGCCGACCTGGTCGAGCACCTTGCCGGCCAGCTTGGCCTGCTCCTTGAAGGTGCGGCCGACGGCCAGCACCAGGATCGCGCCGTCCACGGTGCCGCTGAGCAGGCCCGCGTCGGTGACCGGCAGGAGGGGCGGGGCGTCGATCAGCACCAGGTAGCCCTGGCTGACCAGGTCCTCGATCATGTGCTGCATCCGCTGGGAGCCGAGCAGCTCGCTCGGGTTGGGCGGGATCCGGCCGGCCACGATCACGCGCAGGTTGGGCAGGCCCGGGTCCTGGATCGTG
This sequence comes from uncultured Actinomycetota bacterium, assembly GCA_963815585.1. Classification (GTDB taxonomy): domain Bacteria; phylum Actinomycetota; class Actinomycetes; order Propionibacteriales; family Nocardioidaceae; genus Marmoricola. Next base: position 126,021 of record CAWFHJ010000007.1, read on the forward strand.
TGCTCGAGGGTCAGGTCGCCGGCCAGCACCTGGGTCAGGCCGATCGCGGGGTCGAGATCGAAGATGCTGGAGACCATCGGTCGACGCAGGTCGCCGTCGATCAGCATCGTCTTCTGCCCGGCGGCCGCGAGCACGCGGGCCAGGTTGGAGGTCACCACCGACTTGCCCTCGCCGGCGTTGGCGCTGGTGACCACGATGCTCTGCGGCGGGTTGTCGACGTCGACGAAGCGGAGGTTGGTGCGGAGCTGGCGCAGCGCCTCGGCTGCGGGACCGGTCTGCGACTGCACGATGCCCGCCGTGCCGATCCGGTCGAGCTCCTCGGACTCCGGCAGGATCGTGAGCACGCTCGTGCCCACCAGGCTCTCCATGTCGTCGACGGTGCGGATCCGGCTGTCGAGCTGACGACGCACCAGGGACAGCGCGTAGCCGAGCAGGACGCCGAGCACGCCGCCCGCCAGCAGGTTCGTCGGGTAGCTCGGCGAGGTGGGCGCGCTCGGGAGCGCCGCCTGCTCGCTGGGCACCAGCTTGACCGGTGAGGTGGCCGGGGCACCGGAGGGGCGGGCCGCCGACTCGAGGTCCGCGGCTTCCCGCGCAAGCGCGCCGATCACGGAGTTCGCCAGGTTGCGCGCCTCCTCGGGCGTCGGCGCCGTCGCGAAGATGGTCAGGGTCGGTGCGTCCTCGGACGGTACGGCGCTGAACCGGCCGGCGATCTCCGCGGGCGACGCCTTCAGGTCGAGGTCGTCGATCACGCCGGCGGCGACACGGGTGCTGCCGACCAGGCCGGCGTACTGCTTGACCTTGGCCTGCGCGAGCGTCGACCCGCTGAAGTTCTCGCTGACGGAGCCACCACTGTCGACGACGACGTAGCCCTGGGAGGTCGCGGTGTAGACCACGGGCTCGCGGGACGTGTACAGGAATGCGATCACCAGCCCCAACGAGAACATCACGAAGATGGTCTTCACGTTGGCGCGCGTCAGTCGCACGAAATCGAGGACGGTCACGGATCTCCTCACCGACTGCCTCAGGCGTCACGCAACTTTACAAGTCAAACAGTCCCAGATCGTGGTGTTTGCGCATCCATCCGGTGCCCACTTCTATCCTCGGGCCATGAACGCGGTGCCGATCGACCTGCAGGCGCGGGTCCAGCTGGCGCACGCAGCGGTCCAGGCGCTGGCCGAGAAGCACGCTGTCGACCTGCTCCACGTGAAGGGCCCGGCGCTGCACGCGAGCCTGAGCCGGCCCGAGCGGACCAGCTCCGACGCCGACGTGCTCGTGCGGCCCGCGCAGGTCACCGCGTTCACCGGCCTCCTGCGCGACCACGGCTGGCGGCGGGTCACCGACTTCGCCAACGGCTCCGCGTTCGAGCACGCCGCGAACTACCACCACGACCACTGGGGCTACGTCGACGTGCACCGGGTGTTCCCCGGGATGTCGCGGGAGCCGGACGAGGCGTTCGAGCTGCTGTGGTCGGACCGGATCGAGACCTGGATCGCGCACCGTCCGTGCCCGGTGCCGGGCCTGCTGGACCAGTCCCTGATCCTGTGCCTGCACGCCGCCCGCTCGATGGGCGGTCCCCGGGCCGAGCAGGACCTCGAAGCCGCCTGGCACACGGGAGACGACGCCCGGAGACGCTGGCTGCGGGAGCGCGCCCACGAGCTGGGCGCCGACGTCGCCCTGGCCGCAGCGCTGGACGAGCTCGACCAGTACCCCGACGACCGTACGACGGCCCTGTGGCGGTTCTACTCGCACGGCGGCTCCCGGATCGACGAGTGGCTGGCCCGGATCAAGGCCGCGCCGACCAGGCGTGCGCGTGTGGCCGTCGCGGTCCGGGGGCTCGGCGTCAACCGCGACTACGCCGCGATGGAGCTCGGGCACCAGCCCAGCCGCCGGGAGCTGGTCGGGATCTTCTTCGGACGCTTCGGCACCGCGTTCCGGCAGCTCGCCAGCCGCATGACCAGCCGCGTGACCCGCCGCGGGCGCCGTACGTGACCAGCTATCGCGTCGCCCCCGACGTCGCCTGGGTCGAGGTCAGCACCTCCTCAGCACCCGAGGCGGTCGCCGCCCGGGTCCCCGACGGTCCCCCCCTCGCCCTCCATGGCCCTTCGGCCCTGATCTGGCTCAGCGCCGTCGAGAGCGGCAACACCCGCGAGGTGGTCGACCGCGTCGCCGACGCGACGGGCGAGCTCCCGCAGACGGTCGAGCAGGGTGTGCGCGACTTCCTCGACGACCTGGTCGCGCGAGGGCTGCTGACGACCGGCGACCTGCCCGCCGCGAGAACGATCCCGGGGACGAGGAAGCCGGGACCCTGACGACTGCGACCTGGTCCCCCGTCGGCGCTCCCCGCAAGTCGTCATCCGACATGCCGTCGGGAGGGCTGGGCTCCTCCGCCACCTTCAGGCCCACGTGCAGCGTCCGCGCGTCAACCCCTGTTGTTGGTGGTCGGGAACAGCAGGTGGGTGACCCGGTCGCCCTGGACGTTCATGACCGGGTCCCGGAGAGCGATGTCGTCGATGTCTTCCTCACCGAAGTACCGGCGGCCCTTGCCCATCACCACCGGCACCAGGTCGATGGCGACGGCGTCGAGCAGCCCGAGTGCCAGGCACTGCCCTGCGATGGTGCCGGCCGTCACCGCCACCGTGCGGTCCCCGGCGATCTCCTGCGCCTTGGCCACCGCCGCTTCGACCCCGTCGGTGACGAAGTGGAACGGAGCATCCGGATGGGCCGCGACCCACTCGGTCGGCACCGCGTGCGTGACGACGACGACGGGGACACCGATGGTGTGCTCGCCGTCCCACCCGCCCGTGAAGTCGAACAGGGTGCGGCCGCAGATCAGCGCCCCGAGCTGGCCGACCCACTGGTGCCAGTACTCCGCGCTCTGGGGAGTCACGTGCAACGTGATGTTGTCATTCACGGTGGGGATCTCGACCTCCCCGTTCTGGAGCCAGTCGAACAGCTGCCCGATGGTGTTGTCGTCCTTGGCGATGTAGCCGTCCAGCGACATCATGGCGGATGAGATGACGCGTCCCATGTGGTGCTCCTTCGGTCCGAGCGTGGGTACCCGTTCTGACTGGTCACGCTCCGGGAAGTCATCGTGTCGTACGTGGGCCAGCCGGGGCCGCACTGCTTCCGCTGCACCACTGACTTTGCTGGGAGACGCCGCGCCAGGAGACTCCGGCGAGACGTCCGGCCCCCGACCGATGACTTCTGTGCGGCTGTGAGGTCATAGTGCTGGCAGTCGCACCCGGCGGCGCACCACCGTCACGAGGAGCAGCAGGCATGGGTGATGAAGCGGGGGGCGAGATCTCGCCGCCGACCGTTACTCCGATGCTCGTGGCGGAGCTGCTCGTCGAGGGCGGGCGGATGCCGGTCTACGTGCACGTCATCGACCATCCCGAAGCGCGCGTGCTCGTCGACACCGGCATGACGCGGCTGCACCCGGCGGTGGCCGACATGGATCCACGCCTGGTTCCGCTGAGCACGCACGTCGACTTCGACCTGACCAGCGTCGACCTCGTGATCAACACGCACCTGCACTTCGACCACTGCGGCGGCAACCACCTCTTCACCGGCAAGCCGATCTACGTCCAGCGCCGGGAGCTCGACGACGCGCGCAGCGAGGACGACTACACGATCCGCGAGTGGGTCGAGGCTCCCGGCGTGCAGTACGTACCGGTCGACGGTGCGCTCGAGCTGCTGCCGGGCCTCCGACTGGTCCCGACACCAGGCCACACACCCGGCTCGCAGGTGGTTGTCGTCGAGACGGGCGGGCGTTCCGTCGTCGTCGCCGGCGACACGGCGGTCTTTTTCGCCGAGCTCGACGAGCCGCGCACCGAGGGCCAGCGGTTGGTCCGCGCGCTCGACCCCGACGAGGTCTGGCTCTCGCACGAGCACGAGCCGTGGCGGCCGCAGGTTGACCGGCACGCTTGAACCGAGGGTGGACCCCGGCCTGAGAGACCGACCTATCCTCGAACCATGGTCCTCCTCGAAGGGGCCCTCACCCCTGACCATGCCCGCCGTACAGGCATCGCGTGTTCGGCGGACCTCTGCGGTGGATCGGCAAGCGCCTCCCATGAGTCCTCGTCCACTGGTCGCAGAAGCTGCTGTGGCCTAGCTGCGGCTGAAGATGACGCGTCCGTTGGGGATGGTCTTCATCTGGTACTTCGGGCTGTGGGCGTAGGAGTGGTGGCGGGGGCAGAGGAGTCGGCCGTCGGCGATGTTGGTCTTGCCGCCGCGGCTCCAGGGGACGTTGTGGTGGGCGTGGCACATCGCGGCGGGCCAGTCGCAGCCTTCGGTGGTGCAGCCCTTGTCGCGGATGCCCATCGCGATCCGTTGGGTCTCGGTGTAGAGCCGTAGGGTGCGGCCGGCGTCGAGGGGCAGCGACTTCCCGCCCAGGACGACCGGGATGATCCCGGCCTCGCAGGCCAGCTTCCTGGCTTGGCCGATGCTGAGCGTCTCGCCGGTGTCGAGCATCGCGGGCTTCTCGGAGCGGTCCAGGAGCTGGTCGAGGGTCATGGTGACCACGATCCGGGCGGCGACCCCGCCGGACCTGGGGAGCCGGTCGATCGGGTAGCGGGTGACGTACTCGCAGAACGCGTGCCCGAGTCCCTTGGGTGCTCCGGTGTGGTGCAGGTGCTTGGGTGCGTTGTTCGCGAGCAGGGCCTTGCGGAGCATGGAGGCGACCGGTGTGGGGATCCGGGCGCGCAGGAAGGTGGTGCCGGTCCCGTCGTCAGACATCGTGAGCCGGCACTTCTCCTCCGCCAGCGCCTCCTGGCGTTCGAGCGCTGTGCGCTCGTGGTCCTCGGCGATCTCGGGGGCGACGACCTCCAGGATGTGCTCGGCCAGCCGGCGCAGCGCGAGCGGGTCGTGCTCGGGTGCGACCTCGATCAGGTGCGCTTCGGCGTCGTGTCGGTGCTCGACCGGGAGCGCGTCGACACCGCGGACGATCACGGTCGCCTGCTCCTCGGAGACCAGGCCGGCGGCCATCGCGTCGCGGACCGGTCCGTGGTCCGAGTCCAGCGCCTGGGCGAGGGCCATCCGGTGGTGCGCGGCCCTTTTGGTCTGGCGGGTCTGGTGGGCCCACCAGGAGGCGGTGTCGGTGGCACCAGCCTCGGGGCCGGCGTCGACGCGGTCGGACTGGCGGGCCACGCGCAGCTCGAGCTCGGCGAGGCGGTGCCGCAGTGCGGTCACCGAGGCGAGGGTGGCAGCGAGCTCGTCACCGATCAGGGACCAGCCGCCGACGTCGGCCAGGGCGTCGAGCTCGGCGTGGATCCGGGCAGCGCCCGAGGCAATCGGGTGCGCCTCGCCTTCGTCGAATACCATTGCCATACAGGGAATTCTGGCACCCGGCACCGACATTCTCGCCCTCGGAACCAGGCCATTTCGGGCGCTGGGGAGAAGTATTCTCGACAGGTCTCGACAGGTCTCGACAAGCTCGACCACCCACAGCATCAAGCAATGGTCTCGACAAGCTCGACCGCCGGGGGTGCGCAGAACGCCCTCCTCAAGCACCGCAACGCGGTGGGTCGGGAGTCGACCGCAACACCGCGCCGTACCTCTCCCTGTTGCAGCGCCCTTCAATCCCACCGACCACCCACAGCATCAAGCAATGGTCTCGACAAGCTCGACCGCCGGGGGTGCGCAGAACGCCCTCCTCAACCACCGCAACGCGGTGGGTCGGGAGTCGACCGCAACACCGCGCCGTACCTCTCCCTGTTGCAGCGCCTTTCAATCCCACCGACCACCCACAGCATCAAGCAATGGTCTCGACAAGCTCGACCGCCGGGGGTGCGCAGAACGCCCTCCTCAAGCACCGCCTGTCGGTGGTTGAGGAGCGAGCGTCAGCGAGTGTCTCGAAACCTCCGGCCCGCAGGCCGTGCGGTCGGCGGGGGTCTCGACGCGCTCGCTGCTGGACCGGCGGAGACCTACGGGTCGCCGAGCAGGCCCAGCAGGTAGTCGCCGTAGCCGCTCTTCATCAGGGGCTCGGCGCGGTCGCGGAGGTCGTCGTCGGTCAGGAAGCCCATCCGCCAGCCGACTTCCTCGGGTACGCCGATCCGGACGCCCTGGCGGCCCTCCAGGGTGCGGACGAAGTTGCTGGCGTCGTTGAGCGAGTCGAAGGTGCCGGTGTCCAGCCACGCCGTGCCCCGCGGGAGCACCTCGACCTGGAGCTCCCCGCCATCGAGGTAGACCCGGTTGAGGTCGGTGATCTCGAGCTCGCCGCGGGCCGACGGTTTCAGGCCGCGGGCGATGTCGACGACGCGGTCGTCGTAGAAGTAGAGGCCGGGTACGGCGAACGCGCTCTTCGGCTTCGCCGGCTTCTCCTCCAGCGACAGTGCGCGGCCCTCGTCGTCGAACTCCACGACGCCGTACTCGGACGGGTTGGAGACCTGGTAGCCGAAGACCGCCGCCCCCACGAGGTCCTCGAACCTTCGCAGCTGATGACCCAGCCCGGGGCCGTAGAAGATGTTGTCACCCAGGACCAGGGCGGAGCGTTCGCCCTTCACGTGCTCGGCACCGATCAGGAACGCCTGCGCCAGCCCGTCAGGGGACGGCTGCTGCGCCCAGGTGATGTCGATCCCGAACTGCGAGCCGTCGCCGAGCAGGTACTCGAACTGCGGCGCGTCGTGCGGCGTCGTGATCACGAGCACGTCGCGGATCCCGGCCAGCATCAGCGTCGACAACGGGTAGTAGATCATCGGCTTGTCGTAGACCGGCACGAGCTGTTTGCTGATCGCCCGGGTGATCGGGTGCAGCCTGCTGCCGGTGCCCCCGGCAAGGATGATCCCGCGCATGGCGGCGATTCTAGGGGGACGGGCCGGTTCACCTAGGCTCAGGCGCATGGATCGTCTGCTCGTCACCGGTGGGGCCGGCTTCATCGGCTCCAACTTCGTCCACCACGTCGTGCACAACACCAGCGCCACGATCACCGTGCTGGACAAGCTCACGTACGCCGCCTCGCGGGAGGCGATCGACTCGCTCCCGCCCGACCGCGTGACCCTCGTGGTCGGTGACGTCGCCGACGGACTGGTCGTCGACCGGCTGGTCGCGGCGCACGACACGGTGGTCCACTTCGCCGCCGAGTCGCACAACGACAACTCGCTGACCGAGCCCGGCCCGTTCATCCAGACCAACCTGGTCGGCACCTTCCAGGTGCTCGAGGCAGCGCGTCGGCACGGCACCCGGCTGCACCACGTCTCCACCGACGAGGTGTACGGCGACCTCGAGCTCGACGACCCGCAGCGCTTCACCGAGTCGACGCCGTACAACCCGAGCAGCCCCTACTCCGCTGCCAAGGCCGGCTCCGACCACCTGGTCCGGGCCTGGGTGCGCAGCATGGGCGTGAAGGCCACGATCTCCAACTGCTCGAACAACTACGGCCCCTGGCAGCACATCGAGAAGTTCATCCCGCGCCAGATCACCTCCGTGATCGACGGTGGCCGGCCGCGCGTCTACGGCACCGGCCTCAACGTGCGCGACTGGATCCACGCCGAGGACCACTCCTCCGCCGTGCTGCGGATCCTCGAGCGCGGACAGATCGGCGAGACCTACCTGATCGGCGCCGACGGCGAGCGCAACAACCTCGACGTGGTGCGGATGATCCTCGAGCACTTCGGCCGCGACGCCGACGACTACGACCTGGTCGTGGACCGGGCCGGGCACGACCTGCGCTACGCGATCGACTCCACCAAGCTGCGCGAGCACCTCGGCTGGGAGCCCGCCTTCGCGGACTTCGAGGCCGGCCTGAGACGCACCATCGAGTGGTACCAGGCGCACGAGAGCTGGTGGCGCCCCAACAAGGGTGACGTCGAGGCGACGTACGCCGCCAAGGGGCAGTGAGCGTGCCCACCGTCGGGACCACCCCGATCCCGGGGCTGCTCGTCGTGACCCTCGACGTGCACGGCGACAACCGCGGCTGGTTCAAGGAGAACTGGCAGCGCGCGAAGATGACCGACCTCGGCCTGCCCGACTTCGGGCCCGTGCAGCACAACGTCTCCTTCAACGGACAGCGCGGCGTCACCCGCGGTGTGCACGCGGAGCCGTGGGACAAGTTCGTCTCGGTCGCGACCGGCCGGGCGTACGGCGCCTGGGTGGACCTGCGCGAGGGGCCCACGTTCGGCACCACCTACGCCCACGAGCTCGGCCCGGACACCGCGGTCTTCGTGCCCCGCGGCGTCGGCAACGCCTACCAGGTGCTCGAGGACGCGACGGCGTACAGCTACCTGGTCAACGCGCACTGGCGTCCCGACGCCGGCTACACCGAGGTCAACCTCGCCGACCCCACGGTCGCGATCCCGTGGCCGATCCCGCTCGACGACGCGTCGGTCGAGCTGTCGCAGAAGGATCGCGACAACCCGGTCCTGGGCGACGTCACACCGATGGCCGCCGCACCGGTGCTGGTGATCGGCGGCTCCGGCCAGGTCGGTAGGGCGCTGCGCCGGGTGTTCCCGGGTGCCGTCGCGCCGCCTCGAGCCGAGCTCGACCTCGCCGACCCGGCGTCTGTGGCCGCGTTCGACTTCTCGCTGTACGACGTGGTGCTCAACGCCGCTGCCTACACCGGTGTCGACGCCGCCGAGTCCGACCGCCACGGGGCCTGGGCGGCCAACGCCACCGGGCCCGCCTTGCTCGCGGCCCGAGCGACGGAGCACGGCTTCACACTGGTGCACCTGTCCTCCGACTACGTCTTCGACGGCACCACGGAGGAGCATCCGGAGGACGAACCCCTGTCCCCGTTGGGCGTCTACGGCCAGAGCAAGGCCGCCGGCGACGCCGCAGTCGGGTCGACGCCGCGGCACTACCTGCTCCGCACGACGTGGGTCGTCGGCGACGGCCACAACTTCGTGCGCACCATGCAGCGGCTGGCCCGCGACGACGTCTCGCCGACGGTCGTCGACGACCAGATCGGGCGGCTCACCTTCGCCGACGATCTCGCGCGCGCGGTGCGGCACCTGCTCGACTCGCGGGCGCCGTACGGCACCTACAACGTCAGCAGCGGTGGTGAGCCTCGCAGCTGGGCGGGCTTCGCGCGTGCCGTGTTCGCCGCCTCCGGTCGCTCCCCGGACGACGTGACCCCCGTCAGCACCGAGGAGTACGGCGCCGGCAAGGAACTCGCGCCGCGTCCGACCCACTCGGTCCTCTCGCTGGACAAGATCCGGGCCACCGGGTTCGAGCCGCGAGACGTGCTCGAGGGGCTGGCCGCGTACCTCGCGACCTGACCTCGGACGGGGTGCTCAGGGCTGCTGGGCGCTCCGCATCGCCTCGAGGTCCTCGCGGATGTCCTCGAACAGCGCCAGCACCTCGGCCGGACCCACCACCGGACCCGCGGCGACCAGGGCGTCCGCCCCGAGGAGCAGCGCCGACGGACGGTGCATGCCGAGCGCGAGGCGCAGCCGGTCGTCCCGGTCGACGAGCACCTCACCCGGCCACTCCGGCTGCGGGTCGAGGCCGGCTCCGGTGACCACGCGCACCTCGACCTCGGGCACGAGTGTGGGCCAGCTGCCGACCACGGCCGTGATCTCCGCGCACGAGGCGCAGCGCGAGGAGAGTGACAGCAGCAGCACCGGCCGGTGCACGGCGAGCGACGGCAGCGAGATGACGGCTCCGGCCGCGTCGGTGAGCTCGATGAAGGGGATGCCCCGTCGCTGCCCGTCCTCGTCCACCGGCGGCAGCGGGGCTCCCACCGGCTCGTCGGCGCCGCCCGGCCAGACGACGAACGCGGCCGTGCCGGCGAGCAGCGCCGCGCCCGCAACCCAGGCCAGGTCCGGCCCGGTCAGGTCCCCGAGCCGCTGCACGAACGAGCGCCCGCCCAGCGCGTCGACGAACGCCCAGCCGGCGGCGACGACGAGCAGCGCGTTGCGGACCGCCGTCGCACCGGTGACCCGCCCGCTCGTCAGGCCTCCGAAGCAGTGGCAGTCCACGACGTCGCGTCGTACGACGGCCGCGAGGACCAGCGCCAGGTAGGCCAGCATCAGCAGCAGCGCCACCGCGGTCACGACGACCGACACGGGGTGCGGCACCAGGAGCAGGGTGGCGGCGAGACCGACCTCCAGCCAGGGCAGGCCGCGCACGACCGGCGGCTGCCGGAGGGCCCGCGGCACGCGCAGCGCCTCGAACGCCGCGTCGGCAGGCTCGTGCGAGCGCAGCTTCGCGACACCACTCACTCCGAGCGCCAACGCCACGGTGAGTGGCGCCAAGAGCGCGCCGGAGGACATGGGGACACTTTAGAGTTGCCGCGTGCCCGCCGTACTGCCGTTGACCGTGCTGGGCGTGCCGGTCGACCTGCGGTTCGAGGGGCCGCGCGCTGCCGAGGCGTACGACGCGTTCGCACCCCGGTGGTCGCTGTGCCACCGGGACGACGACGGGCCGGCGCAACGCTCGGTGCGCGTCACCCTGGGCGGCCCCGAGAGCGGGAGCAACGAAGCCGGCACGATCGGCTCGGACGACCTCCGGCGGCTCCTCCAGCTGGCCACGCAGCGGGTCACCTACCAGGCGATCCACGCCAACATCGGCTCGCTGCTGATGTTCCACGCGGCGGCGGTCTGCCATCCGGAGACGGGCGCCGCGGTGGTCGCGATCGCGCCCGGTGGCACCGGCAAGACCACGGTCTGCCGGACGCTGGGCCCCGGCCGGGGCTACCTCAGCGACGAGACCGTGGGGGTGCGCGCGGACAACACGATCGTGCCGTACCCCAAGCCGCTGTCCGTACGACGCCCGGACTGGGACTCCAAGGACGAGACCGACCCACGGTCGATCGGGCTGGCCCCCGCCACCGTCACGCCGTACGTCGCCGCGATCCTGCTGCTCGCGCGCGACGACGAGCACACCGGTCCGGCCCGGCTCGAGCCGCTGGACCTGTTCGACGCGATCATCGGGATGACCCCGGAGACCTCCTCGCTGAGCAGGCTCCCGCGGCCGCTGCACCGGCTCGAGGAGCTGGTCGAGGGGCTGCCCGTCGTGGCCCGGGCGCACTACCGCGAGGCCGCCAGCCTCGAGGACTTCCTCGGCGACCTGATCGGGGAGCTGCCGTGAGCGAGACCCTGCGGACCCGCCGGCTGCCGGTCGCCGACCAGCTCGAGCGCGAGGGCGAGTGGCTGCTCCTGGTCGACGACCGGGCGGTGCGGGTCACCGGTCTGGCGCCGGTGATCCTCGGACTGACCGAGGACTGGCGCACCCTGGACGAGCTGGTCGCCGAGCTGGTGCAGGTCTTCGGCGAGGCACCCGGGGACGACGCCTCCGCCCTGGTGCGGCAGGCCCTGGACGAGCTGGCGGCCCAGGACCTGCTCGAGCTGGAAACCACCTAGAATCGCCCGAGAATGGACGCCCCGATCCGCGTGCTCTTCGTGTGCACCGCCAACATCTGCCGCTCCGCGTTCGCCGCGGTCTACGCCTCCTCCTGCGCCGCACCCGGCCTCGAGTTCCGCAGCGCCGGCACCTGGGGCCACCCGGCCGAGCCCATCGACCCGCCGATGGGCCGCCGGCTGGCGGAGCGGGGAGTGGCGTCCGAGTCGTTCCGGAGCCACGCGGTCTCCGCCGACGACCTCGCCTGGGCCGACGTGGTGCTGACCATGGAGGAGAGCCACCGGGAGTTCCTGCTCGACGACCACCCGACCGCGCTGACGAAGGTGTTCACGCTCGGTCTCTTCGTGGACCGGGCGGCGGAGAGCGACCTGCGCGGGCACGCCCTGCTCGCCGACCTGGCTCGCCGCCGCGGGGGCATACACCCCGACCAGGACGTGCGCGACCCCTACGGGCGCGGGGAAACCGCCGCCGGGAAGACCGCCGACCGGCTGGTCGACCTGGTGGATGCCACCATCGCCGCCCTCGGGTGACCGCGGAGCGTCAGGCCTCGAGCACCAACGCGGCCAGCCGGCGCAGGTCCTCGGTGAGGTCCTGCTCCTGCACGGTGACCCGCTCGCCGGCCGGGGTGCGGAACTCGTAGACGTAGCGGTCGGGCTGCGGCGTGCCGGCCCGCAGCCCGGAGAAGTCGATCCGGTCGACCAGGTCGCGGACGTCCGAGGCCCGGAGGTCGGCTGCAGTCAGGTCGACCGAGCCGCTCACGCGACGGCCGGCGAACCCACCGCTGCGCAGCACCTCCACCTGCTGCTTCGGCGCCTCGGGCGCGGGAGTGCCGCCGGAGGACGCGGCTCCGGGCGTGACACCAACCGTGGTCCAGGCCCTGGTGACCGCGTCGGCGTGCTCGCCCGCGGCCGCGACCGTTGCCTGCGCGAAGCCGGCGAAGTCGGTGTCGGCGGAGATGCCCGAGGTGAGCGCGGCGTACCAGATCCTGCCGGCGCCGTCGGACGTGCTGCCGCCGATCGCGGTCGCGGCGAGGTAGAAGGCGCGGTTGGGGATGCCGGAGTTGAGGTGGACGCCACCGTTGTCCTCGGTGGTCTGGACGTAGTCGTCCATCGACCCCACCTGCGGGTCCTTGCCCAGGTCGGGGTCGTCGTACGCCGTGCCGGGCGCCTTCATCGAGCGGAGTGCGGTGCCCTTCACGCCCGGCAGGAAGATGCCCGCGCCGACCAGCCAGTCGGCGTCGGCGGCGTCCTGCTTCAGCTCCCGCTGCTTCACGCAGGCGCCGAACACGTCGGAGACGGACTCGTTGAGCGCGCCGGACTGGCCCTGGTAGGTCAGGCCCGCGGTCTTCTCGGTGAGCGCGTGGGACAGCTCGTGGCCGAGCACGTCGATCGGCTTGGTGAACCGGTCGAACACCTGCTTGTCCCCGTCGCCGAACACCAGCTGGGTGCCGTTCCAGAACGCGTTGTCGTAGTCCTGCCCGTAGTGCACGGTGGCGAGCACGCCGGCACCCTGGCCGTCGTAGGAGTCGCGGCCGAAGACGTCCTGGTACAGCGCCAGCGTCGCGGTGATCCCATGGGCGGCCTCGTCGACCGCGACGTCGCCGGACGCCTTCTCGCCGGCCGAACGCACGAGCTTGCCGGGGAGCGTGGTCGAGCTGCCGGCGGTGTGGATCGCCCAGTCACCCGCCACCGGTGCGGCCGCTCTCGCACCCGCCGCCGCGTCGCGCGAGGCGCGCAGGGTGGCGTCGAGGATCAGGGTGTCGGAGGCGCACCGGGTCTTGTCACCGTCGTCGCAGGCGCGCAGCCGCTCCAGGAGGTAGGGCGGGATGAACGAGCAGGTGGGTGCCGAGCTCAGTCCCGAGATCGATTCGGACACGCGGGTCTCACCTTCGTCGGGTCAGGGCCACCAGAGCGGGACGTACGTCGAGGAAGTAGACGAGCATCGCCACGATCGCGATGAAGCCCAGGATGCTCAGGGCACCCATGAACAGCACGACCGCGAACGAGATCCCGAGGATCAGCAGCCAGCCCTGCTTGGTCAGCTTGTCGGCGGCGACGTAGACCTCGTTGCGGCGCGTGGCAGCGTCGACCAGGGCCCAGAGCGTGGCGATCGAGATCACCAGGCTCACGGCCGAGATCAGGTTGGCCTCGAAGTTGAACACCACACGCCAAGTCTAGGCGACAGCGCAGACAGGCCCCCGGACCTGATGGTCCGGGGGCCTGTCTGCTGCGGTGGTTGAGGAGGTTGCGCAGCAACCGTCTCGAAACCTCCGCCGTACTCAGAAGAGAGCGAGCTGATCGTCGTCAGCGCTCGCCCGCGAGGGGCGGGGTGCTCTTCAGTCGCCGACCTTCTTGGCCGCGGCCGTGGTGGCCTCGGTGGTCTTCGCCGCGGTCTTCTGGGCGGCGGTGCCGGTCGCCTTGGCGTTGCTCCGGGTGGCCTTCGCCGCCTTCTTGGCGGTGGTGGCGGTGCCCTTCGCGCGGCTCTTGGTCGCCGAGGTGGCCTTCGAGGCGGACTTCTTCGCCGTGGTGGCGGTGCCCTTGGCGCTGGTGGTCGTCGCCGACGCACCCTTGCCGGCGGAGGTCTTGGTCGACTTCGCCTTGGCGACCGTCGTGTTCGCCGACGCCTTGGCGTCCTGGGTGGCCTGCTGACGACGGATCCGCGCCACGAGCTTCTCGCCACGGGCGGCGAGCTCGGTGTAGGTGCCGTTCAGGTCCGCGATCGTGTCGTTGACGTAGGCCTCGACCTTGCCCGGGAACGACTTCGCCTGGCCCTGGAGCTCGGCGACGGCCTTCTCGACGCGCACCTGGCGGGCCTTGGCCTCCTTGGAGAGCTCGTCGACGCGGGCGTTGACCAGCGAGACGGCCTTGGACTGCAGGGCCTTCGGCTCGAGGTCCACGGAGGAGACGCGCTTGGTGGCCTTCTTCTGGGCGTCGGTCACCTTGACCTGGGCCTCGGTGACGTAGCCACGGGCGATCTCGACCGCGAGGTCGGTGGCGCCGGCGGCGGCGTACAGCGGGCGCACGGCCTCGCTCGGGAGCTTCACGTTGAACGTCTGGTTCTTCGCCATGATCAGATTCCTTCCGGTGGGGTGGTTCAGGCTTCGGTGAGGTGGTCGTTCGCTGCACGGAAGGACGAGTACACGTCCAGCAGCGACTGCTTCTGTCGTTCGGTCAGGCCCGGGTCGGAGAGGATCGCGAGCTCCACGGAGCGCACGTCACCCTCGTCCGGCTTGAGGATCCCCGCGTGCACGTAGAGCTGCTCTGCCGAGATCCGTAGTGCCTTGGCGAGCTGTTGCAGCACCTCGGCCGAGGGGCGACGCAGACCACGTTCGATCTGGCTCAGGTACGGGTTCGACACACCGGTCTGCTCGGCGAGCTGCCGCAACGAGAGCTGGGCGTTGACCCGCTGCTCGCGGAGGTAGTCTCCGAGCGTCTCGACGGTCTTGCCGACCTTGCCCTTGGCCATGCCTCCATAGTGCTAACTCTTGTTAGCAGATGCAAACTGAGGGCGGGTGAACCGGGTCACAGACCCCTTGTTTCACGGGTGTGAACGCTGCTAGCGGCTGTTAGCGAACTCTGTTGGTCGAGCCTGTCGAGACCTCAGGGAAGGACGGCGCGGATCTCGCCGACCGGCACGCCGCCCCCGAGCAGCGGCGCCAGCCCGGTGCGGCGCACCGCGTCGGTGTCGACGCCGGGCTCGACGTCGACACCGAGCCGCTCGAGCAGCCCCGCCATGGTGATCGCGCGGGCGCGGGGTGCTCCGTCGTCGTGCTTGAGTGCGAACGCCCGGCCGTCCGGGAGCGCCACCGCGTAGCAGGACTCGGCCCCGGCCTTGCCGATCGCGCCCGGGATCGCCGTCAGCAGCGCCCGCTCGTCGCGCGTCGTACCGCTCACGAAGGCGGGGTGCGCCCGGATCGCCTCCGCCACCCGACGTTCCGCACCGTCCGGCGCGGTCGCGACGGCAGCGAAACCGCGGGCGAGACCCGACAGGCTGGCCGAGAGCAGAGGCGCCCCGCAGCCGTCGACGGCGACCGTGGTCACCGGCTCGCCGGTGAGGTCGGCGAAGGTCGCGGCGATCGCCTGCTGGAGCGGGTGGTCGGGCTCGCGGTACGTAGCGAGGTCCCAGTCGTTGACCACGCAGGTGGCGAGCATCGCGGCGTGCTTGCCGGAGCAGTTCATCAGTACCGGTGACTTGTGCCCGCCGGCCCGGATCACCGCCTCGCGTGCCTCGTCGTCGAGCGGGAAGTCGGGCGGCGTCTGCAGCAGCGACTCGTCGAGCCCGGCGCCGGCCAGGATCCGCCGGACGGCCTCGATGTGGAACGGCTCACCCGAGTGCGACGCACAGGCGACCGCGAGCAGCTCGCCGTCGAGGTCGAGCCCCGCGCGCAGCATGCCGACCGCCTGGAGCGGCTTGTTGCACGAGCGCGGCAGCACCGGGGACGTCACGTCGCCGGCCGCGTAGAGCGTGCTCCCGTCCGCCGCGAGCGCCACCACGGAGCCGTAGTGGTGCCCCTCCACGAACCCCGACCTGACGATCTCCGCCAGGACCACCTGTTCCAGCCATGGGGCTGACGCTATCGACCATCCTCCGACGCCTGTTGGTCGAGCCCGCCGAGACCACCCGGCGGTCGAGAACCACCCGGCGGTCGAGCCTGTCGAGACCCACCCGGCGGTCGAGCCTGTCGAGACCCACCCGGCGGTCGAGCCTGTCGAGACCCACCCGGCGGTCGAGCCTGTCGAGACCCACCCGACGGTCGAGCCTGTCGAGACCCACCCGGCGGTCGAGCCTGTCGAGACCCACCCGGCGGTCGAGCCTGTCGAGACCCGGTCTCGACACCCGCTCGCTGGCGCTCGCTGCTCGACCAGCAGCGACCTCGGCGGTCGAGCCTGTCGAGACCCACCCGACGGTCGAGCCTGTCGAGACCCGGTCTCGACACCCGCTCGCTGGCGCTCGCTGCTCGACCAGCAGCAGGACCTCCGGCGGTCGAGCCTGTCGAGACCCACCCGGCGGTCGAGCCTGTCGAGACCTCGACCGTGCCGACGGTCGAGCCTGTCGAGACCCGGTCTCGACACCCGCTCGCTGGCGCTCGCTGCTCGACCAGCAGCAGGAGCCTGTCGAGACCGGTCGCGGAGCACCTACTCCGGCGGTCGAGCCTGTCGAGACCTACCTTCGTGCTCCGGGCGCCCCGTACGACCCCGGGCAAGCGCCGGAAGATCCCCGTAGCGCCCTTCGATCAGAGCCTCGCGCTTCGCCCGGGACCAGTTCTGCACCTGCTTCTCGACCGCGAACGCCTCTGCCACGCGCTCGAACTCCTGTGACCAGACGAGCTCAACCGGTAGACGCCGGGCGGTGTAGGCGCAGCCGCGCCCCTCCTGGTGCTCGAAGAGCCGCACCGCGAGATTGGTCGTGCTACCCACGTAGTACGAGCCGTCTACGCACTTGAGGATGTACGTCCATGCCATCGCTCGACCATGCGACGGCTATCCGGATGCGTGCTGGATTGAGGTGCTGTCTGTGGACGGATCAGGTGCCGCGAACGGCTGTGGATGCGAACGGCTCGATGACCCTGGCCTGATTCTCGACAAGCTCGACCACTGGAAGACCACTCGACCACCGGTCTCGACAAGCTCGACCACCACCAGGCGGCCTCCCGTGTTGCTCCTACGATGAGCGGCGTGTCCCTGCCCCAGTACTGCCCCGGTCCGCGCGAGCTGGACGATCTCGAGCTGCTGGTCAACGGCGGGCTCGCGCCGCGCACCGGGTTCGACGCGACGGGTCCGGTGACCCTGGTCCTGCCGGACGAGGTCGCGGTCGCGGCCCGCGAGGCCGGCGGCGTCGAGCTGGTCGACCCCGAGGGGCTGCCCCTGGCCCGGGTCGCGAACGACGGCACCGTGGAGTCGCTCGCCCCGCACGAGGTCGGCGCGTTCCGCCGGCTGCACCTCTCCCCCGCCACCGCCCGCGAGAGGTACGACGGGGCGCTCACGGTGCCCGTCGCCGCACCGCTCACCGACCAGGACCTGGCGCTGGTCGACCGGACCCGCGCGGGCCGGACCGTCGTCCTGCTCGCGCTGACCGGCACCGGCACTCCCCAGGGAGTGACCCCGGTCGGCCTGGTGCGCGCCACGCTCGCGGCCGCGGAGGTGCTCGGCGACGCGCACGTGGTGGTGGTGCCGCTCGCTTCACACGGCGACCCCGATGCCGACCACGTGCTCGGCCAGCAGGTGGTCGCGACCTACGCCCCCGGAGAGGTGCTGGCCGTGACCGGCGAAGGCGACCTGCCCGACCCGGTCGACGCGGTCGTGGCCGCCGACCAGCCGGCACCCGACGAGCAGGGCCTGGTCATCTTCTTCACCGGCCTCTCCGGCAGCGGCAAGTCCACGCTGGCCCGGGCGCTGCACGACCTGCTCCTCGAGGACGGCGGCCGCACGGTCACCAGCCTCGACGGCGACGTGGTCCGCCGGAACCTCTCGGCCGGGCTGACCTTCTCCCGGGCCGACCGCGAGACCAACATCCGCCGGATCGGCTGGGTCGCCGCCGAGATCAGCCGGCACCGCGGGGTGGCGATCTGCTCGCCGATCGCGCCGTTCGACCAGACCCGCCAGGAGGTCCGGGCCTACGTCGAGGACGCCGGTGGCGCGTTCTTCCTGGTCCACGTCGCGACGCCGCTCGAGGAGTGCGAGCGCCGCGACAAGAAGGGGCTCTACGCGAAGGCGCGGCGCGGCGAGATCCCGGAGTTCACCGGCATCTCCTCGCCCTACGAGGCGCCGCTCGACGCGGCGGTCCGGGTCGACACCACCGGACGGACGATCGACGAGGCCCTCGGGGACGTCCTCGACGCGCTGGACGACGCCGGACTGGTCGGTCTCACGTCTTAGCCGAGCGACATAGTACGGTTAGGGACTCCGCCACAGCTGAGGAGCTGACCCCTTGACCGACCTCACCCTGCACCTGTTCGGCAGCAGCTGGCTGTCGATCGTGGTCACCGGCTTCTTCGTCGGCACCATCGTCGGCCTCACCGGCATGGGAGGTGGCGCACTGATGACTCCGGCCCTGATCTTCCTCGGCGTCGGCAACCCCTCGACCGTGGTCACCGCCGACCTCACCGCCGCGGCCGTCTACAAGTCAGGCGGCGCGGCCGTGCACTGGCGGGGCGGCTCGCCGAACCTGCGGCTGGCCGGCTGGTTGATCGCCGGGTCCGTGCCGTTCGCCCTGCTCGGGCCACACCTGCTGCGCTGGGTGGCACCCGACTCCGAGACCGGCGTCGACAAGGTGCTCCTGATCTGCATCGGTGCCGCCCTGCTGGTCGCCGCATCGACCTACGCGCTGCGCCTCTACATCCAGCTCCGGCACGTGCGCAGCGACAGGGAGCCGCACCTGACCGACCCGCGGATCCGGCCGGTGCCGACGTTCCTGGTCGGCGCCCTCGGCGGACTGCTGGTCGGGATCACGAGCGTCGGGTCCGGCTCGGTGATCATGGTCGCGCTGCTGATGCTCTACCCCGGACTCTCGGCCGTGAGGCTGGTGGGCACCGACCTGGTGCAGGCCGTGCCGCTGGTGCTGGCCGCCGCGATCTCCAACATCGCGCTCAACGGCCTGGACTGGTCCCTGACGCTGCCGCTGATCCTCGGCTCGGTGCCGGGCACCATGATCGGCAGCAAGATCGCGCCCCGGGTGCCCCAGTCGGTGATCCGGCGCGGCATCGTGATCGTGCTGACCATGTCCGGCGTCGCCCTGCTCGACAAGTCCGGCTGGGCGCCGCTCGGCGCCGGCAAGGACGACACCCACCCCTACCTCATCGCCAGCGTCGGGATCGCGATGCTGATCCTGGTCCCGGTGGTCTGGGGCGTCCTCCGCCGGGGTGTCGGCTGCCGATGTTCGGCAGCCCGACGGTGGCGGAGATCGAGGGCGAGAAGCGGCCCAGCGCCGCGGCGGGCTGAGCCCGCAAACTCGTGCTCCCGACCCTATGACGTGACCTGTCGCTGGTGAAGGACTGCAACCGGCGTCAAGATCCGGACCACGCGCGACCCCAGGCACGCGACCCGCTCCAGCCGAACAGCCCATCCTGCGGCATCCGATCCGCGCATCTCAGCCTGAACGGGGCGTCGATCACGACACGCTCAGCCATCACCACGGCAGACGAAGCGCGAGGCGCCTGCCCCGAGCGATCGGGACGGGCGCCTCACCTGCTCCGCGGGAGGAACGGGCCTAATAGCTATCGGCTTCCCTCAGTTGGCGACCGTCATGCCCAGGAAGGTCCCCACGCCATATCCCGTGGAGAGCGGGTTGGTGACCGTGATGGCCTTGCCCGAACCCAGCTTCGTCGTGCTCGCAACCGAGATCGACGCGACGATGGTGTTGGCGTCGACGACCCGCACCGTGCTCACCACCATGCCGGCCAGTCCGGTGACCTTGGCTCCGGGGGTGAAGTTCGACCCCGTGAGGGTGACGTCCACCGTCGTGCCGCGGTGCAGGGTGGACGGGCTCATGCCCGTCACCACCGGAGGCGCGACGAAGCTGAAGCAGGTGCACGTCTCCCGCCCGACGTCAGGGTTGGTGACCGTCACCGAGGTGGCGCCCACTGTCGTCGCGGCTTGCGGGCTGACCAACACCTCGATCTGGGTGGAGCTGATGTACGAGGCCGACGTCACGTTCGCACCGGGGATAGAGACACGCGCACCCGGCTGGAAGTTCGTGCCGGTCACGATGACCTCGCGGGTCTTCGCTCCGAGCCCGAGGAACGCCGGCCCGGAGGCGAGGGCGGAGTTGGCGCTCGTCACCGTCGGTTTCGCATTGACGGTCAGGCAGCCGGTGCAGGTGGCGGATCCGGATGGCGTCGTCACGGTGACATCCGTGCCACCCAGGGGCACCGTCTTGTTGGTGTTGATCTTCAGCGTGATCGTGTTCGCGTCCACCACGACCAGCGAGCCGCTGACGATGGTGATGCCCGTCTTGTTGAAGGAGACCGTGGAGCTGGGAGCGAACTGCGAGCCGCTGATCGTGAGCGCTCGACCGGAGGCGAACTGGCCCACTGTGGATGGAGAGACCGACGTGACGCTCGGCGCGATGGCCGAGGAGTCGTCGTTGGTGATCGTCAGCACGCCGTCGTTGGCGAGAACCGTCCCGTTGAGCGGGTTGCTCAGTCGCACCAGGAGCGTCTCGTCTCGGCTCGAACGTGGTGTCACCGTTGACCGTGACGGACACGTTCTTGGTGGTCTGCCCCGGTGCGAACGTCAGCGTCCCGCTGGAGGTGACGTAGTCGGAACCGGCCGTGGCGGTCTGGTCGACCGTCGTGTAGTCGTAGCTCACCGTGCGGGTACTGGCCATGTCGAGGGTGACGGCCACGGTGGCGATCGACGTACCGGCGTTGCCCTCGACGATCGAGGCGTTGCCCACGCTCGCCTGCGGGTCAGCGCCACGACGAGCGAGACGCCCGTCGCGTCGTACACCACGTTGTAGTACTTGTTGTTGGGCAGCGCGATCCCGGTCACGTTGCTGAACGTGCCGGAGCGGCCGCTGGCGTCGAGGATCCGGAACGTGGTCCCGACGGCGGGTCGTACGACGGCGCGGTGGTGATCGCCAAGCGTGCCGTTGAGCGACGCGGTGCTGCTGACGACCAGCTTCGAGAAGTCGGTGCCGGGGGTGGTCGGCCCGGTGATCGTCTCCCCGAAGGTGGCGGTGCCGGTCTGGGCGTAGGTGCCGGTTACGGCCATCGCCGTGCCCTGCCCCCCGGGCTGGATCACCCCGGCCACGGTCAGCGGCGCCTGGATGCCGCCCCCCCGGTGAGGTTGCCGGCGTTGATGGCGACCGCTCCGGTGCCGGCCACCGCCACCGCGGAGGAAGGCACCCGAGCTCGACCACCGTGGAGCCGGCCGACTGGCTGTACGACGTAGGCCGGTAGGTGCCCGCGACGACGTTGACGGTGCCCGAGTTCGCCATCGCCACGGTCGAGTTGAGCGTCCGGTTCAGCACGAGCGTGCCGCTGTTGCTGGCCAGCGCGGTCAGAGCGGTCGCCGTGCCGGCGCTCGCGTCGAAGAACGTCCCGGTCGCACCGAGCACCAGGGTGCTCGCGTTCGAGGTGACGTTGCGGTCGAGCCGGATCTGGCCGGTCGTCGCCTTGAGCGTGCCCGATCCGGTCATCGCTCCGGCCACCGAGAGGTCACTGTCAGCGGCGAGCGTGACGTCGCACTTGTTCGTCTCGAAGGTGCCGGAGTTGCTGAGCCGCTGGATGAAGACGGACCCCGTCGTCGTGGCGCACGTCGCCGTGATCGTGCCCGCAGCACGGTTGATCAGCTGGAACGTTGCGCCGGCCGAGTTGTCGAAGATGGAGGTGCTGGCCCCGATGAGCATGGTGCCGTAGTTGTCGACGACGCTGTTGTCGTCTTGTGCGAAGAGCGAGCTCGGGACGGTCATGGTGCCGTGGTTCTCCAGGTCATAGCCACCGGCCAGGCCGAGACCGGACGGCATGCTCGCGGTGCCTCCCGTGTTGACGGTCAGCCGGCCGGGACCCGTGAACTGCGATCCGTTGAACGTCACGTCGTCGGAGGACAGGTCACCGGTCACGGTGCCGCCCGAGGCCTTGAGGTGCGGCACGTTGCCGCCGGCCCCGGTCAGCGTGCCGAACGTCTGGTCGAGGATGCCGGCTCCGGTCACCGTGCCCGCGCTCACCGTGAGGTTGCCGCCGTACTGGTGGAGGGTGCCTGCCGTGATGTTGTAGGAACCGGTGTCCGTCGCTGCCGGGACGACGTAGGCGTCCGTCGTGCTGCTGTTGATCTGGCCGTTGTTGTGGAAGACGATCGAGCTGAGGTCGACGAAGCTGGACGCGGACAGGTTCATGACGGCGCCGGGCTCGTTGACGACCTGGCCGGCGGTCGTGCTGAAGCTGAACGACACCTGGCTCGCGCAACCTGGGAACGTGGTCAGGTTCGGCCGTCCCGAAGTTGTCGAGCTTGCTGGTGTCACTGATCGTCATCGAGCCGCACACCCGGAGCGTGCCCTGGTTCGTGAACGAGTAGCCGTTGCTGAGCTGGGCCGAGGAGACCTCGGCATTGCCACCCGACGGCACCGTGAAGGTCCCGGGACCCGTCACCGTGCCCGAGGACCAGGTGGAGTCCGGTGACGAGAAGGACCCGGTGACGGCGCCACCGCTGACCAGGAGGTGCGGGACCGAACCGCCGTTGCCGCTCAGCGAGCCGGCGTCCACGACCAGCTTGCCGGCGCCGGTGACGCTGCCGGAGCTGACCTGCAGGGTGCCGTACTCGTGCACGTTCGTGCCCGAGGCGATGTTGTAGCCCCCGATGCTGCCGGGGGAGGTCTTGAAGTACACGTCGGGCGCGGCTGCATTGACCACGCCGTCGTTCTGCCACGGGATGGAGCTGGAGTCGATGAAGGAGGTGGCGCTCAGGTTGAGCACGCCGGTGGCCTTGTTCGTGAACTTGGTACCTGCGGAGCCGTCAGTGGAGAAGGGTGTGAGGCCGCCGCAGGTCGAGGGGACGGTGATCGTGCCCGCGTTGTCCAGCTTCGAGCCGGTGGCCATCTGGAGGTTGCTGCAGGCCAGGCTCAGGGTGCCGTTGTTCGTGAAGGTCTTGCCACCGTTCACCACGGCGCTCCCCACGTTCAGCGTGGCGGCCGAGTCCACGGTCACCGGTCCCGTGCCGGCGAAGCTGTAGCTGCCGGCTGTGACGGGGTCGCCGGGGCCGGTCAGGGTGACCGGCGCCGTGCCACCCAGCACGAAGCCGGAGGGCGAAGCAGGTTGCGGATCGTGGAGTCGAAGGCACCGTTGGCCACCGACCCCAGCGGTCAGGTTGCCCCGCGGTGAGCGTGAGGGAGCCGGTGCCGAAGTTCATCCCGGCGACCGTGCGGTTCGAGGCGACGACGACGTCCGTGCGGGTCGGGGTCGGTCGACTTGCACGACCACGTCGGCCGTGTTGGGCAGCCGGCCGGCGTTCGCGCCGCCGTCGGTCAGGGACCAGTTCGTGCCGGTCTCCCACGCGGTGCTGGTCGTGCCCTTCCAGAAGATCGTGCAGGTGCCGACGGCCGCGTCCGCGGGCGGTGCGACCGCGGCGAGGGCGCCCGCGACGATCGCGAGCGGCAGGAGTCGGGAGACCAGACGCCGCAGGGGTCGGGTGCTTCGCGCACCGCGCAGCGGTCGAGTGAGCATGGGATCCGCCTGTCCGAGGGTTGGCGGCCGGGGCCGCTCAAGTTGTCGAGAGTTCGGACCTGTTATAGGCGCGCAACGGCGAGCGGTCACCGGGGCGGATCGGATATGGCCCGAACTGAGCATTATCAAAAGCCCCGAAACGGGCGGCGGAGGGCAGTCGCGGGTTTATGTCTAGACCGTGCGTCGAGCGGCGACCTGGATCCAGGCCCGCTCGTCGAGGATGCCGTCGACGCCGTCCAGCGCACGCCACGCGACACCCTTGGCGCCCTGCGCGAGACCGTGCTTGTTGCCGAAGCGGAGCAGACGGGGGCCGACCGTCCGGAGCTCCACCAGGGTCCACCCGGCACTCTCGAGCAGTCCGGGGACGGCCGCTTTGGGGATCCCGTGGCGCATGCCGTGGAAGGCGTGCGCCGCGAACGCGTTGACCCGGGGTCGGTTGCGGGTCACCGGGGCGCTGACCAGGGCGCGCGCCAAGCGCCGCGGCGCGCTCCTGGGGTTCTTCAGGTCGAGGTACAGCTCGGCGCCCACGTTGGCCCGATCGGCCATCGCCTGGAGGGTGGCCCGAGGATCCGGGTGCAGCTGGAGGTTGCCCATCACGACGAACGCGTCGAACGTGCCCGCCATGTCGGCGGTGTCGAGGAACCCCTCCGCCACGTCGAGCCCGCGAGAGCGGGCCTGCTGCACGCTGCTCGGGGAGGGGTCGATGCCTGCGACGTCCCAGTCCGGGAGACGCTGCGCGAGGCGACGGAGGAGGAACCCGGGTCCACACCCGAGCTCTAGAAGCCGCCCGGCGGCGCGACCCGAACGGAGCGCCCACATCACGTCCTCGACCTGACCGTCCACGAGGCCGTCGTCGAACTCTGCTCCCGGGTAGAAGGTCTCACCCTCGGCGATCCGGGCGTTGTTGCCGGTCGCCTCGTCCACCTCGGTCCACTCTTCGGGCGCCTCCACAACGCCGTCCAGGTCGAACTGCCCGCCGATCACGGGGTTGGAACCGTCGCCGGCGGCCTGGGAGCGGATCCATCCCTGCTCGTCGACCTGGAAGCGGTAGGCCCGGGAACCGGCGCCGATGCTGAACTCACCCACGTGGTTCGTCCTTTCGAGAGGGTGGACACCGTATCCAAGGACCCGGGAAGCGGACGACGCCAGGGCCCGTCCCGGATTCCGATCCGGCGCCCCCGGGCAGATAGGCTGACGGCTGCCTGTCCCGACGAGAGGTAACCCTCCCCCCATGACTGTCACCCATGCCGACTACCAGCTGAGCCAGCTCGACCAGCTGGAAGCGGAGTCGATCCACATCTTCCGCGAGGTCGCGGCCGAGTTCGAGAAGCCGGTGCTGATGTTCTCCGGCGGCAAGGACTCGATCGTGATGATGCGGCTCGCCGAGAAGGCGTTCTACCCCGCGAAGATCCCGTTCCCCGTGCTCCAGGTGGACACCGGCTACGACTTCCCCGAGGTCCTCGAGACCCGCGACCACTGGGTCAGCCGCCTCGGGGTGCGTCTGATCGTGGCTTCCGTCCAGGAGGCGATCGACCAGGGGGTGGTCGTCGACGACGGCAAGACCAGCCGCAACCGGCTCCAGATCGGCACCCTCCTCCACTCGATCGAGGAGAACGGCTTCACCGCGGCCTTCGGCGGCGGTCGGCGTGACGAGGAGAAGGCCCGCGCCAAGGAGCGGGTCTACTCCCACCGCGACGACTTCGGCCAGTGGGACCCCAAGATGCAGCGGCCCGAGCTCTGGAGCCTCTACAACGGCCGGATCCACGGCGGCGAGCACATGCGCATCTTCCCGCTGTCGAACTGGACCGAGCTCGACATCTGGCACTACCTGGGCCAGGAGGAGATCGAGATCCCCGAGATCTACTTCTCCCACCAGCGCAACGTCTTCGAGCGTGACGGCATGTGGCTCTCGGAGTCCGAGCACAACCCGCTCCGCAAGGGTGAGGAAGTGGTCGAGAAGACCGTGCGCTTCCGCACCGTCGGCGACCTGACGCTGACCGGCTGCGTCGAGTCCGAGGCCGACACCATCCCCAAGATCATCGACGAGATCGCCATCGCTCGCGTCACCGAACGCGGTGCGACCCGGGGCGACGACCGGTTCTCCGAAGCAGCCATGGAGGACCGGAAGAAGGAAGGGTACTTCTGATGACCGAGCACGACCGCCCCCGCATGGACCTGCTGCGGTTCGCCACTGCCGGCTCCGTCGACGACGGCAAGTCGACCCTGATCGGGCGGCTGCTGCTGGACTCCAAGTCGATCTTCGAGGACCAGCTCGAGGCCGTCGAGGCCACCAGCCAGTCCAAGGGCTACGACTACACCGACCTGGCGCTGCTGACCGACGGACTCCGCTCCGAGCGCGAGCAGGGGATCACGATCGACGTGGCCTACCGCTACTTCGCGACCCCGAGCCGCAAGTTCATCATCGCCGACACCCCGGGCCACGTGCAGTACACCCGCAACATGGTCACCGGCGCCTCCACAGCCGACCTCGGCCTGGTCCTGGTCGACGCCCGCCAGGGACTCACCGAGCAGTCCCGCCGGCACGCCGTGATCCTCTCGCTGCTCCGGGTGCCGCACCTGGTGCTGGCGGTCAACAAGATGGACCTCGTCGACTACGACCAGGCCACGTTCGACCGGATCCAGAAGGAGTTCAGCTCCTTCGCGACCAAGCTGTCGATCCCCGACCTGACGGTGATCCCGATCTCCGCGCTCAAGGGCGACAACGTCGTCAACCGGTCCGAGCACATGGACTGGTACGACGGCCCGTCCCTGATGCACCACCTCGAGAACGTCCACGTGGCCTCCGACCGCGACCTCGTCGACACCCGGTTCCCCGTGCAGTACGTCGTGCGGCCCAAGTCCGACGAGTTCCACGACTACCGCGGCTACGCGGGCCAGGTCGCCGGCGGCGTGCTCAAGCCCGGCGACGAGGTCGTCGTGCTGCCCAGCGGCATGACCAGCACGATCGAGGCGATCGACCTGTTCGACGAGGAGATCGCCGAGGCGTTCCCCCCGATGAGCGTGACGGTGCGGCTGGCCGACGACGTCGACGTCAGCCGCGGCGACATGATCGCCCGGCTGAACAACGCGCCGAAGCCCAGCCAGGACATCGACGCGATGATCTGCTGGATGACCAACGAGCCGCTGCGTCCCCGCCAGAAGCTGGCGATCAAGCACACGACCCGCTCCGGGCGGGCCATGGTCAAGGACATCCAGTACCGGCTCGACGTCAACACCCTGCACCGCGACCAGGAGACCAAGGAGCTCGGGCTCAACGAGATCGGCCGGGTCCAGCTGCGCACCACGGTCCCGCTGCTCTGCGACCCCTACTCGAAGAACCGCACCACGGGTTCTTTCATCCTGGTGGACGAGGCGACCGGGGTCACCGTCGGCGCGGGCATGATCAACTCGGCGACGTGACCCTGCCGCCCACGTCGCGGCGCACGCTGGTCAAGGGCGCCGTGGGCCTGGCAGGGGCCGTTTCCCTCCTCGCGCTCGCGGGATGCGGTGGCGACTCGGGCCGGAAGAAGCCGAGCACCGGCGACACCGTTCCGGCGATCCCGCCCGGCAAGCACGTGGACGCGGACGCGTACGGTGCGGTCGGCGACGGGGTGACTGACGACACCGGCGCCCTCACCGAGGCGGTGCAGGCAGCCCAGGACGACGGCGGCGGCCTGGTGGTGCTCCGCAGCGACGTCACCGGCTACGCGCTCCAGTCGCTGGTCATCCCGTCCGGGGTCGGCCTGGTCTGCCTCGACGGTCAGGCGCGCTGCTGAAGCTGGGCGAGGGCGGGCAATGGTTGCAGACGGCCGAGAGGCCGCGGGGTCGCCTTCAAGGGCCTGATCCTCGAGACCGGCGGCTTGGTCCGCACCGCTGCCATCCAGGCCGACACGGCCGCCAACGGGGTGCTGATCGAGGCGTGCAGTTCCGCGGTGACCTGTCGAACCAGGCGATCGGCTTCGAGTGCTCCCCGCGCACGAGGAACGTCACGATCCGGGGGAGCATCCTCCAGGACTTCCGCACCTGCATCCGGATCAACCAGTGCGACTCCAGCATCACCGTCGACTCCTGCACGATGCGCGGCTGGAGCGACCGAGCGATCACTGTCCGCGGCACCGCGGCGGCGGCGCCGACGGGGGTGTGGATCACCAGGAACACCATCGGGCCCAACGCACCCGGGGGGATTAGTCGGCAGGCAATCGCGTTCAGCAACGACCACGGCCAGCCCTTCTTCGACGTGCACGTCAACAACAACACCGTCACCGGGGCAGGCGTCGACGACAAGGACCCCAGCGGTGCAGGCAGCGCCGACCTGGTCTCGCTGCACCAGTGCCGGGACTTCGAGGTCGAGACAACGTGGTCACCGGCAGCGGAGAGGTGGGCATCACAGTCTCCCAGGGCTCCGACCACGGCGTGGTCTCCGGCAACACCTGCACGGGGAACGACACCGGCGGGATCGCGATCGGCTCCGTCTCGGTGAGTGTCGTCAGCGACATCGTGGTGGAGGACAACACGTGCACCGACAACGGGCAGGACTACGGCGGCGAACCGGGCGGACTGGGCCTACGGCGGGATCACGGTCTTCGGGGCCGAGGGCGTGACCGTGCGGGGAAACACGCTGACGACCAGCGCCGGGGGCGGTCGAGCAGTACGCCGTCAGCGTCACCGGCGGC
This sequence comes from uncultured Actinomycetota bacterium, assembly GCA_963815585.1. Classification (GTDB taxonomy): domain Bacteria; phylum Actinomycetota; class Actinomycetes; order Propionibacteriales; family Nocardioidaceae; genus Marmoricola. The sequence goes on from CAWFHJ010000007.1 coordinate 154,143, forward strand.
ACCGGGATGGTCGTCAAGGGCAACAAGGTCACCGGCACCGGCAAGGGCATCCTCCGTCGAGCGGCCAGGGGCCGGGAGCTCGGCCCGTGACCCAAGGGCGGCCGGCACCGGGCACGCGGCGGCTGGTCTTCGTGGCCGGTGCAGCCAGGAGCGGGACGACTCTTCCTCGGCGAGGAAATGCTCGGCGCCCAGCCTCGCGTGCTCAACCTCGGCGAGTTCGCGCTCTTCTGGCGCGACGCCGACCGCGGAAACGCCTGTGCGTGCGGTGAGGCGATCCCCACCTGCCCGTTGTGGGTGCCGCGCTCCAGGAGCTGGCGCGCACCACCGGGGTGCAGCAGTCCGACTACGCCGGTCTCGCCTCGACCAGGGCCCGGCTCTCGCGCACCACGCGGCCGTTCCGACTGACCAGGATGATCGCCGACCCCTCGGGCTGGAGCGCCGCGGAAACCCGGCTGGTCGGGGCCACCTCGGCTCTGCTGGACATCGCCTTGGTGCTGGCAGCGGCCGACGTGGCCGTCGACACCTCCAAGGTGCTTCCGGCGCTGAGGTTCCACCGGCTGACACCGGACCGTCGGGTCGATGTCGTGCACCTGGTGCGCAAGCCCCGCGCCGTCGCGGCTTCCACGGTGCGCTCCCGCGACGTCGTTCGCGGCAACGCCGACTCCCTGCCACCCGGAGGCTCGCTGGCACAGGCCGTGTACCGCTGGGTCTGGGTCAACGCCTCGCTCGCCCCCACGACCTGGCGGGGCCGCGGGGTACGGCTGCGTTACGAGCCCCTCGTCGAGCGCCCCGAGAGCGAGCTGTCCCGGCTGTGCGCGGCCCTGGGTGTCACGTTCGACCCGACAACGGTCTCCGGGCATTCCCTCCGTCCGCCCCGCGCCAGCCACGCAGCGGTGGGCAACCCGCGCCGCGGTGCCGCGGTCACGCCGCTGGCCAAGGACGAGCGCTGGCGCACCGAGCTGACGCCGGCCCGGCGGCGCCTCGTGCGCGCGCTCACCTGGCCGCTCGACGCGTCCCTGGGCAGACCCCGCTAGGGCGTCACTTCTTCCAGGCGTAGAGATCGCCCGCGCATCAGGGCCTCGTACTCGCCGGCTCGCCGCGAGAGACCTTGGTCCGGAAGCCCAGGGCGGTCATCAGCAGCTCGTCTGCCGGTAGATCGGCAGGCCGTCGGCACCGATGGCATGCCCCTTGGCGTAGAGCCGAGCACCTGACCGGCTCGCCGCGAGCACCTCCGAGGCCCCCTTGATCACCTCGGCCTCGGCGCCGTTGACGGTGACGGACAGGAAGTCGACCGAGGTCACGCCGAGCTCGCGGAGGGCGTCGTCCAGACGCACCAGCCGAACCGGAATCCGGCGCATGTCCTGGTTCTCGGGCCGCTCGTCGTTGTCGATCGTGACGTCGTTCAGGGGGAGCTTGTGGTCACCCCACAGCGGGGAGACCGCGAGCTCGCCCGTGCCGTTCTCGTTGCACGCGGCGGCCTCGATCACGTCCACGTTGTGCAGCCCGCGGCTCGTGATGTCCTCGCGGAGGCGCTCCTGGTTCTCCGGCATCGCCTCCACGATCACCAGCCGGCCCTCGGCGCCGACGGCCCGGAGGAAGCGCCGCATCGTCCGGGGGTTGGGGGTGCCGACCTGCACCACAGTGTCGCCGCGGTTCACGACGAACTCCGTGGGCAGGCTGTGCTGGAAGTTGAGCATGAAGAACCGGACGGCGTTCTTCGCCGACCCCTCCGGGAGCCGCCCCGGGCAGGCACGGTGACCGCTCGCATCACTCCGCGGAAGAGGCGGTAGGCCACCTTCGAGGGCGTCGAGCGGGGGACGCTGCGGGCGGGTCCTGTCCTCCGTCGGCCGGCTCACGCGCGCGCCACCGACCGGGTCGACCGGACCTGCCCGGTCCGACTGTGTCGCTGGGAGCCGACCGGCCTCACGACGGGCTCCTTCTCACTGACGAACAGCAGGACTGGCGTTAGCAGCACGATGCTCTGGAGCAGCTGGTAGGGCGCGGCTCCGATCGAGTTGACCATCATGTCGATGCCGGGGTGGACCACCACCGCAGCCATCATCACCGCTGCCGCCGGACTGTTCCGCGCGTAGGGCGCCCAGCGCTCGCTGATCAGGCGGATGCCCAACCCGCACAGGAACGGGATCACCAGGATCCCGACCACGCCGAAGTTCCAGTCAGACTGGGCCGTCGTTGCCGGCGGCTGCCCGGAATGGGTGTTGCCGTAGATGACGGAGCCCAGGATCGGCCCCGAGGAGATCAGCGGCTTGCCCGGCCACACGGACCGTGGGATCGGTGCCACCCCCCACGCCGCGATCGTGGAGCCGTTGGCGTACGGCAGCGGATCCGGCACGGCCTGGATGATGTTGCCCGAGGTGGGGATGTCGGCGAAGGTCCGGGTGAGCACGAACGTGTCGATGAGCACCCGGGAGTCGACGTTGACGCCCCGAGGCGCTGGCGTTGTCGGAGTAGCGCAACGAAGAGACCGCGGCAGCCAGCACGATGGCGAGACCGAGGGAGCCGAGGGCGAGGCGCAGCCGGATCTGGCCGCCACCCAGGCAGTACTCGACGACCACGGCCCCGAGGATGATGTAGACGACGTCGGCCCGCGTGCTGGCGTAGATCGGCAGCAGAGCCGCGTTCAGGAACAGGATCGAGGAGCCGAAATGAACCGCAGCGTCCCCGGGCCGTGCGGGATCCGGCGGCTCGCGTACCACGCGAGCTGGAGCCAGAGGGCGATGGGGGCGAAGGTGTTGAGCACCCGGAACTCGCCGTGGCTCTGATAGCTGCTGTCCAGGTCGACGCCGTTGATAACGGTGCGCTTGGCCGAGATCCGGGCGAGGCTGAAGCCGCCCGGTGGTGCTCGCGAAGAGCACGAAGCCGACCAGTCCGATGAAGGCGCAGACCAGCACCGCGGTCCGCACCCGCGCCGGGTTCAGCCGTGGCCTGGCGGTGAAGGAGGGACGTCGACCGGGCTTGCTCCGGGAGGCGACGGGAGACCCCGTGGTCAGCAGCGTGACGCCCAGCAGGAAGAACACGGTGGGGCGGACGAAGAAGTCCACCCCGTGGCCCAGGAAGTACAGCTGCTGGAGCGAGCGCGTGCCCTCCACCCAGAGGGAGATGAACAGGCCGCGCACGCCGAACCCCAGGTAGGCGGCCACGATCACCAGGGTCCAGGGCGAGATCACCTCGTAGCGCCGTTTGCCCACCACCATCGGCGCCGACACGATCAGGCAGGCCAAGGAGCCGGACAGGAACCAGAAGCCCGAGGGGTTCTGGACGAACCACGCCATGCCGATCAGCACGCAGACGCCCAGAAGGCGACCACCATGCTGCCGACCGGTCGCGACAACCCGAGGAGCGGCTCCAGAGTGACGGCGGCCCCGGTGTCAGAGCCCGACCAGAGGTCGGCCTCGGCCGAGGGACGGATCAGCTCGGGCGGCCGCCCGAGCCCTGCGGGCGCCTGTTCACGGCAGTCATCCTAAGCACCACCGCTGGTGCTGGGCGCCAGCCGGGCACCGCGCATCTCACGCACCACCCCGACCAGCAGCACGACCGCCAGCAGGCAGCCGACGCCGAAGCCCAGACCCAGCGTCGCCGCGGCACGCGCAGCCCGAAGGTGGGGATCAGCACCACGGCCGCCACAACCATGCCCGCCAGGGTGAGCACGTCCACCGCGAGGACGCCGGTGAACCGGTGCGGCCGACCTGCAGTCCGCAGGCCCAGGCAGCGCTGGAGGGTGACCAGACCTGCCCCGGCCATCAGCAGGACCAGTACGGGCTGGTTGACGTACTCCGGACCGAGCAGCGCCTTGATCACCGGACCGCCCAGAAGCAGGGCGAGCAGACCCGCCACGGTGGAGACCGCGACGCCGAACGCGACCAGGATGCCCAGGGTGCGGACGAAGGCGCGGTGGTCGCGCCGGTCGGCCTCGCGGGCCAGGCGGCCGATCACGCTGTCGGCGAGGGCGCCGGTGATCATCGCGACGACCTGGGCCAGGTAGGCCAGGGCGGCGAACGCACCGAGCTGTCCCGTGCCCAGCAGGTGCTGCACGGCGTATCGCGGCGTGTTGGTGGCCAGGGACCCCACCCCGGCGTCGACGCCCAGGGGCGCCGCCTTGCGGGCGAGGGACCAGAGCGTGCCGGGCGCATCCTCGGCACGCCTCGCGGGCGGGTCGTCGGTGCGCAGCAGCGCCGCCTCGTGGCGCACGTCGTGGAGGAGGTAGGTGAGCGTCCAGCCGGCCGCCATCGCGGCGCACGCCTCGACCAGGCCGCCGGTGATCACGAGCGCCACGACGAAGCCCACGAGCCGAGCAGGGCGCGGAGCAGGAGACTGCGCGAGACCAGGTCGAGCCGGTCACGGAGCTGGAAGAAGCCGTACAGGGTCTGGCTCGTGGCCTCCGCCGACTTGCCCAGGCAGATCATCAGCAGGACCAGCAAGGCGTTCTGGGACAGGCCGAACACAAAGCCGATGCCGAGGGCCACGACGATGGACACGGCGTTCAGTGCCAGCCGGAGCTGCCGGTACTGGCTGGTGGTCCACCGACGTCGTACGTCGGTGGCCCGCACCACCCGCAAGTTCAGCCCCACCGTGAGGAAGACGGGCGCCGAGAGAGCCTGCGCGAGCGCGAACTGGCCTACCATCTCCTTGGTGCCGAGCCGGGCCAGGACGACCACCAGCACCCACTGCACCATGTTGTACGTGAAGTTGCCCGCGAGGCTCCAGGCGAAGTTGCCCGGAGGCTGAGCGTTCGCACGTCCGGTCCCTTCGTCTGCGTGACTTGCTGCTGAAACACTGTAGGTGGCGCGGTGCCGGGAACGGCGCACAGGCTAGGGTGTCGCCTTCGGCTGCGTTCAGAAACCGACCCCGCAGGAGACCTCCCAATGAGCCGCAGCACCATGCTCCCCGACGCGTCGAGGAGCAGATGCGGCGGGTGTCCTCGAAGTCGACCGAGGTGATCGCCCGCAGGTACGGCCACCACTACCCGATGTGGATCGGCTGCGGGTTCCCCAAGTCGGGCACGGTGTGGCTGTGCCGACTGCTGTCCAACTACCTCGGCGTGCCGTTCCCCCAGAACTACAGCCTCCCGATCGCGATGCGGGCCGTCGTCCACGCCCACTGGAGCTACGACCCACGCCTCCCGCCGGCGGCGTACATCTACCGCGACGGCCGTGACGTGAGGTGTCGCTCTACTTCCACCAGGTGCGGCGAATGCGAATGCGTCGTCACCCCCGCAGCGTGGACCAGCTCGAGCGGCGCTTCCGGCACCTCTTCGGGCCAGGGTTCGACCCAGCCGACATCAGGACGCACCTCCCCCGCTTCATCGAGGCCGAGTTCGCGAACCCGGCGTACGGCGCGGGCACCTGGCACGCACACGTGCAGGACTGGCTCAGCGAGCCGCAGCCCACGTCCACCGCGTGGGCTACGAGGCGCTCAAGGCCGATGCGGTGGTCGCGCTGGACGACCTGATGACCCGGATGCTCGACAAGCCGGCCGACGCGCGACTGGTGAGGCTCGCCGTCGAGCGCAACGACTTCGACCTGTTCAGTGGACGGACCGCCGGCAACGAGGACCGCGGGGACGCCTTGCGCAAGGGCATCGTCGGCGACTGGCGCAACCACTTCACCCGGGAGGCCGCCGAGATCTTCGAGAGCCGGGCCGGCGACCAGCTCCGGCTGCTGGGCTACGAGTCGTCGACCAGCTGGGTCGACTCGGTCAACGCCTAGGCCGGCTCGTCCCCGGGTCCGGTCGAGCGGGCCCGGAGCTCGCTGACCACGGCGGGAACACCCTTTGCGAGCTTGCCCGCGGGGACGTCGCGCGTGACCACCGCTCCGGCGCCGATGACCGCGTCGTCGCCGATGGTGATCCCGGGGATGATCCGCACCCCCATCCCGATGTAGACGTTGTCGCCGATGGTCACCGTCTGCTTGACGCCCTCGACGGCACCGAGGACGGCGACGCTGATGTCGGTGGTGCTGGAGTAGATCATCACCTGGGCAGATATCGCGCACCCGCGACCGATCTCGACGCCACCGAAGCCCGACACGATCGCCATCCGGGAGATGTGCGTGCCGGCGCCGATGGTGATCCACCCGCGGCTCCCGGTGACGAACTGGCTGCCGTCGTACAGCCGGACGTTGTCGCCCAGGGTGATCCGGTCACCCTCGAGCTGGACGTTGCGCCCGATCGAGAGTCGAGAGCTCGACAACCGCCAGGCCCAGTAGCGCCCGCGGACCACGCGTTCGGCCTTGTACGCGCCATGGGGGCGGGTGATCCCCACGAGATAGCCGGCCAGTCGCGCCAGCACCTCGACCAGCGCCAGCGGCACGATCCGCATCAAGAGCCGCATCAGACCTCTTCCCGTTCGGCCAGGTGGGTGCTCAGGTCCCACCACTCCTCGGTGCCCAGCATGTCCGCCAGGGCGCGGACCTCGGGAACGAGCTCGGCGAGCAGCCAGACGAGGGTGTCGTGGCTCGGACCGGGGGGCCGCTCCGGCGAGGGTCGTACGACGAGCCGGGCGAGCCGGTGCCGGACCTGCTCGCCGAGGAGCGGCCGGACGGCCAGGTAGGCGCGGCTCCACCGGATCCGGGACCAGGCCCTGGATGCGACGGTGCGGTTTCGGCCCGTGTTGTGCGCGGAGACCTCGTCGTCGAGGTCGCGCTCGTCGATGCCGAGGAATCGCTGCACTGCGTCGGCCCCGCCGGGCGGTCAGCCATGTAGTCCTCGAACTTGATCACCAGCACACGGGCCCTGCCGACATGGTCGAGCCACGGGCGCAACTGGGTGGCGTAGCGACTGTTGTCCACGAGCGGAGCGTAGGCATGTACCTCGTGATCGATGTCGGGACCGACCAGGCCCGCCGTGAGGTGATGGTGATGGTGACTGATCACCCGGTCGATCGGGTGACGGACGATGTAGATGATCTTGACGTCAGGGGGCGAGGACCTCACGGGCACGCGTGACGGCATCCAGCTCCGGCAGCATCGAGTAGTCGGTGGCGACCTCGCCGACCACCTTGTCCGCTCCCGGCCGCTCGAAGGCAGCCAGATACGCCTCGTCCTCGGCGGTGAGCACGTCATGCGTGAAGAGGCCGGCGTTCCTTCTCCTCGAGCAGCCGACATCGGGATGCGAGAGCAGATCATGGTAGAGCGTCGTGCTCCCGCACTTCTGTGCGCCGATGACCAGGAAGTCGGCGTCCTCATGCGAGCTGCCGGTCCATCCGGCCGGCCCTGCCGCTCCGAGGTGGGCGATCGAGGCGCTCCTGGCCAGGAACCACGTGTGACGGAGCGGCCAACGGTCATCAGACCGTCGCGGCGCAGGCATAGATCACCGGTGGGCCGGGCCCACGACGTGGCTGCCTCGCTCGGCAGAGGCGCAGCTCGGTGACCCGTGTGAACAATCTCGGCGGCGGTCCGCCGAGAAGTGGAAGAACCGACCGAACGGCCAGGCGAAGTGAGTGACTGCCCAGACGCGCGCGCAGGTCGTCCGCTGCCCGATCTCCTCCACGACGCCGTCCTGGACAGCTCGGAACAGTCGTCGGTGCGCGGTGTGGTTGCCGACCTCGTGTCCACGCTGCAGGAGACCTTCGAGGTCGCCCCAGGTCATCGCCGGTTCGTCGATGCCCTGGGAGTAGCCGAACAAGGCACGTGCATCCTGGACACGTCGGGGTGCCGATGAACCGCGTCGCGACGAAGAAGCAGCCGACCGTGTCGAACTCCTCGAGGATCCGAGCGGTTCGAACGTTGGACTCGAACCCGTCATCGAAGCTGAACGCCAGGTAGGGCCGGTCCACATCCCCGGTCAGGATGCGCTCGACAGCCTCGGAGTAGCTGATGAAGGTGTGGTCTCGGCGGAGCTCGGTCAGCAGCCGACGAAAGCTGTCCTCCTCATGGGGAGGCACCGTGTGAAGGTAGGGCAGGTGGACGCGGGGTGCCTCGTGAGGGATCGGTCCACAGCCCCGGTGACGCCCCCGAACGCCGCGAGCGCGTCGAGCGCGGTGTGTCGAGCTGCGGAGCGGACCCTCCAGCGGAGACTCGTGTCGCCAGTCACCGGACCCCTCCTGCTGAGGCCCCGTCGCGGGCGAGCCCGAAGGCTCTCGCCCAGGACCATCCACGGCAGACGAAGCCGGAGTCGGCCGCGGTGGGCCACGCCCGTTGCGGATCGGCGTGACTGTCCTCGCCCAACCAGACCGGCCGTCGCCCGAGCCGCTCGGCAACCTCGGTGTGGGCCGGGATCCGGCTGGCGTGCACGTGCCGTGCGAGCAGGAGTGACTCGGCCAGCGAGAACTCAAGCTCTCCAGCTTGCTACCGACAACCACCGCATCTGCGGACGCGCATGCTGCCCTCATGCTTTCGCGGTCAAGCACTGGCGCTCGATCGATATGCCCCGCCTCGCGGCCCGGACCTCACCGCGGTCCAGCACCCCGAGCCGTCGTCACGACCCGCGTACAGCACTCTGCGCCAAGCGCCGTCCGAGGCATCGAAGAGATCGAGGGCCACGGCGGGTGTCTTGTACCAGGTCAGCGTTCCCGGGACCAGCAACGTGCCCGGGGACAGGGCTCCCCACCGGCGTCGCGACGTGAAGTCGACGGGCACCGTGACGGGCGACCTCCACCCGGCAGTGAGGGCGGCGCACATCTCGGCCATCGCGTGCGTCAGGCACACAACCCGCTCCGCACGTCGCAGGTTGACACCGGCGAGCGCCCGGCGCGCCGCGAACCTCGGCCACATGCGCGCGGGTAGTCCCGCAACCTCACCCAGAACTCGGACAGCGGGACGACGTTCCAGGCGTTCTGGGCAAGCACCGTTCCGAACGGGTCCGCTGCGGGTGGGCGACCTCGACGAGAGCGAGTCGGTCTCCGGTGGTGAGGTCGAAACCCACCTGGCAGGCTGTTCTCGACTACGCCCCCACCGAAGGAGACGGGGCTGCCCCTCGGATGTCCGTGACGACTCCCTCCGGATGCCGGCCCACGCGTGGTGCCGCGCGCGGTCGAGAGGATGAAGCGGACGACCCGGTTGCTGGTGTCGGTGACCTCGTAGCCGGCCGGCAGGAGGAGGTGACCGCACCGTCGGCCTCGCGATCTCGACCGCGCGCTCGACGTCGTCCGTCGCAGGCCGGTCATCATGATCGCGCCGGCGTCGAGCGCCTCGGGCCGCTCGATCGAGTCGCGCAGCGTGACCGCCGGGAAGCCCAGGATCGACGACTCCTCCGAGATCGTGCCGCTGTCGGAGAGCACGCAGGCGCTGGCCAGCTGCAGCCGGTTGTAGTCGTGGAAGCCGAACGGCTCCATGCAACCGGATGTCGGCCCTCGACGCGTACCGGCGCGCCGAGCGCCTCCAGCCGCTTGCGCGTGCGCGGATGGGTCGAGACCACGACGGGCAGCTCCCACTCGTCGTGCACTGCGCAGGCAGTCGAGCAGTGCCTCGAAGCCGTCGCGGGCGAGTCGACGTTCTCCTCGCGGTGCGCGCTGACGAGGAAGTACCCCGCGCGTCGAGGCCGAGCCGGTCCAGCACGTCCGAGGCGTCGATCTGCGGCCGGTAGTGCTCGAGCACCTCGCGCATCGGCGAGCCCGTCACGATCCCGTCGCGGGTGCAGACCCTCAGCCAGCAGGTTGCGCCGGGCGTGCTCGGTGTAGACGAGGTTGAAGTCGGCGACGTGGTCGACCAGCCGCCGGTTGGTCTCCTCCGGCACGTTCTCGTCGAAGCAGCGGTTGCCGGCCTCCATGTGGTAGACCGGGACCCGCATCCGCTTGGCCATGACGGCGGCGATGCAGGAGTTGGTGTCGCCGAGCACCAGCAAGGCGTCCGGCCGCTCCTGCCGATCAGCACCTGCTCGGTCTCGCTGAGCAGCGTCCGCCCAGCACCGGCCCGAGCGATGAGGTGTCGACACCGAGGTAGTGGTCGGGCGCGCGGAGACCCAGGTCGTCGAAGAAGACCTGGTTGAGCGAGTGGTCGTAGTTCTGCCCGGTGTGCACGAGCACGTGGTCGACGGTGCGGTCGAGCCGGTCGATCACCCGCGACAGCCGGATGATCTCCGGCCGGGTTCCGACGACAGTCATGACCTTCATGGCGCTGCTCGACCTCCACCGCTCGGGGTACTGGTCGGGGCTGGTCGGGATCGAGCAGCTGGTCGGCCCAGAACATCGTCACCAGCTCGTCGTCACCGACGTTGGTGATGTTGTGCACCCACAGCGTCGGCATGTCCACGAAGCCGGGCTGGTCGCCGCTGAGCCGGAAGGTCACGACGTCGTCGTGCAGCAGCCGGCGCAGGGCGATCTCGGCCTCGCCCTTGCACCACGAAGAACCGCTCGACCTTGCGCAGGTGGTAGTGGTCGCCGCGCGTCGCGCCGGGGCGGTGGTCGAGACGAACGACTGGCCGGTGCCGCCGTGCGACGCGCACGGTCTCGAAGAGGTCGCCGCGCGGGTCGGCGTGCACCTGCGGCGAGATCGGGAACATGCCGCGGGAAGAGGTAGGAGCGGTAGGTGTTGAAGAGGTCGACGTCGAGCGGCGTCGTCAGAGGTCCGGGATCTCGCCGCGCGCGGCGTAGAGCGGCGTGAAGGCGCGCAGCAGCGCTCGAGCACCTCGGTGACACCCACGCGGCTCGCCCTCGGGGCGCACCTGCCGTCTGCGCGGCGCCAGGACCGCCTGATCGAGCGCCTCGGCGGCGTCCTGCGCATGCAGCAGCGGGACCTCGCGGTCGCTCGTGACCGTCGGGCTGCGGCCGTGGGCGACCGCGTGGGCGAAGGTCGCGACGAAGGAGTTGTACGCCGGGCGCCCGTGCTCGCCGAAGAGGTTGGGCAGCAGCACGTCGGCGAAGCTGCCGCCGACCGCGGCCACTGCCTCGCCCAGGATCTCGGCGGCGCGCGCTTGCCGCGTCCGTAGGGATTGTCGCGTCAGCCTGGATCGAGTTGGCGTAGACGACGTGACCGGTCGCCCGGCACGGCCGAGCGCTCGCGCCAGCGCCTCGGCGATCTCGACGTTGCCGTGCTCGACCTCGCTCGTCGCTCTCGGCGCGGTTGACCCCGGCGACGTGAAAGATCGTGTCGACGCCGTCGACGCCACGTCCAGCGCGGCCGGGTCGCGAGCTCGGCCCGGCCCAGCGGAGCGGCTCGACGCCGTGCGACGGCACGCAGCCGGCACGCCAGGTGCCAGCCGAGGAAGCCGTGGCCGCCGGTGATGGCGACCCGTGCGGGCGACCTGCGTCATCGGCACTCCCCCAGGATCTCATCGAGCGCGCGCAGACCCGCTCGATCGCCGCGTCGCCGTGCACCGAGCCACTGGGCAGGGTCACGCCCTGGCCGAAGAGCCGCTCGGCGTCCCGGTGACGAAGCGGCCGGCGTCGGCGAAGACCGGTTGCAGGTGCATCGGCTTCCACAGCGGTCGCGCCTCGATGTCCCGCGGCCTCGAGCGCCTGGCCACGGTCTCGACGTCCGGCACGCGGCCACGTCTGGGTCGATCACCAGCGCGGTGAGCCAGCAGTTGTCCGGCGTCGTCGGCGGCCTGGAAGACCTCGACTCCCGGGGCAGCCGCGACCGACCTCGGCGTAGGCTGCCCGGATCGCGCGGCGGCGGGCGATCATCGCGTCGAGCCGGGCAGCTGGGCGCGACCCAGCGCCGCCAGGACATTGCTCAGCCGGTAGTTGTAGCCGATGTGGCGGTGCTCGTAGTGGGCACCGGCTCGCGCGCCTGGGTGCTCAGGAAGCGGGCGTGATCGGCCAGCGCCTGGTCGTCGGTGACAGCAGCATGCCGCCGCCGCTGGTGGTCATGATCTTGTTGCCGTTGAAGGAGAGCGCGGCCGCCCGGCCGAAGGAGCCGGCCGGCCCGACCGCCGCCCCGGTAGCAGGCCCCAGCGCCTCGGCGGCATCCTCGACCAGCGGGACCTCGAGCTCGCGCGCAGACCTCCCGATCGCCGTCGTAGTCGGCGCACTGCCGAGCAGGTCGACGCTCATCACGGCGGCGACGCGGCGGCCCTCGCGTCGCAGCGTCGCGATGGCCTCGTCGAGCAGGTCGGGATCGAGGTTGCCGTCCTCCGAGCCACGTCGACGAAGACCGGGCTCGGCGCCGGTGTAGACGACGGCGTTGGCGCTGGCCACGAAGGTCATCGTCGGCGACCACGACCACGTCGCCGGGCCGCACGCCGACCCCGAGCATCGCCAGATGCAGGGCAGCGGTGCCGGAGCTCATCGCCACGGCGTGCGCGACCCGCAGCGCTCGGCCATCTCGTCCTCGAACGCCGTCACCTCCGGCCCGGTCGGCGCGACCCAGCCGGAGCGGACCGCGCGCAGCACGCGCCTCCTCCTCGAGCGCGCCGACGTCCGGCGGGGACATCAGCAAGCGGTCGGCTCACGGCTCACGGCTCCTTTCCGTGCGACGGGTCGCGGCCGGAGGACCGACGCTGACCGTGCCCATCAGGCACCGCAGGTCGGCCAGCGAAGGAGTCCAGTGCTCGACGTACTCGCGGTTGATGCGCGACCTTGTCGGGCCAGATGACCTCACGGTTGTAGGCCTCCGGGTCAGCGACCTGCGGCCAGCAGCTCCTCCTCGTGCCGGAAGGCGACCGCAGCGGGGCCGGTGATGCCGGGCCGGACGGTCAGCACGATCCGGTCGTCGCCCACGAGCGCGTCGGCGAAGCCGGGCACGTCGGGCCGGGGACCGACCAGACTCATCTCGCCGCGCAGGACGTTGACCAGCTGGGGAAGCTCGTCGATCTTAGCTGCGCAGCACCGCGCCCGAGCCGGGTGATCCGGGCATCGCCGGCGGCGGTGACCGTGCTGGCCGCCGCGCACCGCGCATGGTGCGGATCTTCAGCACCTCGAACGGCTCACCGTCCCTGCCGATGCGAGCTGCCGGAAGAGCCCGTCTGGCGCGCGTGTCGATGCGTGGCGAGCACCCAGGCAAGCGCGATCAGCGGGGAGAACACGACCAGAGCCGAAGCCTGCGACCACCAGGTCGAAGGCCCGCTTGGCGCGCGCTGCCGGCGGGTGAGCCCGCTGTCCGTCCCATAGCCGAGCCTCCTCAGCTCGGCGCCGACCAGCCCGCCAGCCGGGCCACGGCGTCGGGCCGAGCGCCCGGCCCTTGCCGACGCTGCCTGCGACACCGGCCGACCGCCCCGGCGACGTCGCACCGGACAAGCCCAGGAAGTCGAGCGATCCGCACCCTGCCGGGGTCGGCCACGAAGTCCTCGTAGGAGACGTGGAGCAGCTGATCACCGGCAGCCCGCCGAGCCCGCGCCGCGAGCGTCGTCGACGCAGCGCTGCCACTGGAGCGCAGATCTCGTCGAGCGGGTGGCTCGCCATCAGCCGCGGAAGTCGTCGGCCGCGGACCCCACCAGTGGCCACCTCGTCTCCGGTCGCGCGTCCGCTGCGACGCGCGCGAGGCCGGCGCGACGAATCGGGCGCCGTAGTAGGGCAGGTCGCTCGGCGGGCACGAAGCGGGCCTTGGCAGCCGTGTACCGCAGGTCGAGCGGCGCGTGCCACCGCTCCATCGCCGAGGCTGCGGCGTCGAGGCCGTCTCGGGTGATGAAGACGTACTTCGCGTCCGGCAGCACGGCCCGGACGAACTCGACGCGCAGCGAGGTGGCGCAGGTCTTCTCGACGACCACCGGCGCGTCGTGCTGCGGCGGATCCGGTCGAACCGGCCCCGGATGTAGGCGCGCACCTCGGGCCGGGCCTGCTCCGCGGTCGAGCTCGTCGGAGGGCTCGGTCCGGTTGCCGTGGCGCCAGATCAGGTTGATCTCGTCGCACGGCCAGGTGGCGACAGCCGGGCAGCGACGGTGAGCACGTCGCGCAGCATGTTGGTGCCCGACCGGGGGGCGCCGACGATGACGACGTCCGCGCCTGTCATGCGTCACCGCCTCCGTCCGGCCACGCCGACGAGCAGCTCGTCCCAGTCGCCGCAGCGGCGCTCCGCCGAGAACTGCTCTGGCCAGACGTCGCGTGCTCGGTCGCGCATCGCCGGCGAGCTCGTCGCGCCGGCGCCGACCCATTCCAGCAGGGCGACCAGCGCCTCTCGACGATCGCCGTCGGCAGCACGCCCGCCCACGCCCCACGCTGACGTCGCGCGCCAGGGCGCTGTCGGGCTCGACGGCGGCCAGCACCGGCAGCCCCTCGCCGAGGTAGGTCGCGGTCTTGCTCGGGTAGGCGTAACGGATCACGCCGGGCGTCAGGCTGACCAGACCCAGGTCGGCGGTCGCGCATCAGCGGCCCGCGCCTGCGCCGGTGGTGCCGTGCGGCAGCAGGCGCACCCGGTCGCGCCGGTCGGCGGGGCCGCGGCCACCAGCTCTCCAGCGCCTCTTGGCCGCCCCCTCGCCCATGAGCACGAGCTCGGACCCGTCCAGCGCCGGGTCGTCGCCGAGAACCGCCTCGGTGACCGTCTCGAGGCCCTGGAATCGGCCGAGGTTGCCGGTGAACGCGATCGTGAGCCGGTCCGGATCGGCGGCTCGGCGATCGGCGACCCTGCGGATCCTCGGCGTCGTAAGTCGGGAGGTCGAAGTTGTTGAGCACCACGATCCGTGCCGGCCAGCGCGGGGTCGCGGCGCAGCAAGGCGTCACGCATGTCGTCGGAGAGCACGACCACGGCGGCCGCGCGGCGGCAGGTGGCGAGGTCGAGCCGCAGCAGCAGCCGGTAGACCAGCGGATGGGCGAACTCCCCCGACAGCCGGCCGATCTCCGGGTGCAGGTCCATGCAGTGGTAGACGAACCGGGCCCCCCGGAGCCGGGCCGCCACCGACGCGAACCAGCCCAGCACGACCGGCGGGGCGGTGGAGCACATCACCACGTCGTACCGCCGGGACCGAAGAGCACGCGCAGCGAACACCAGCAGGCTGAACCGCACGATGTTGCGGGGCTTGCGCAGCCGCGGGCCCCGGTCGGGCACCATCGGTAGCCGGCGCACGGTGACACCGTCGACGCGCTCGATCCGGGGCTGCCGGGCGAGCGCGACCTCGGGCTTGTACGACGGCTGGCTGGTCAGCACCTCGACCGTGCGCCCGCCGTCTGCCCAGTGCCCGGTGATCGGGCGCAGCAGCGAGGCGTAGGGCGGGGTGTCGGGCCAGAAGTACCGGTGGATCGCCAGCACCCGGGGCTCGAGTGCACGGCCGTCACGAGCGGCGGCCCCGACCAGCTTCCTGAAGTCGGGCAGGCCTGCAGCAGGGCGACGACCTGGTCGACGTCCAGCCGCTCGGTGTTGTGCGAGTGGTAGTCGTCGGTGTGGCTCTCCTCCACGTCGCCCTCGTCGTAGTAGGCGCCGTAGTTCAGGTCCCGGGCATCGACCGGCACCCGGAAGTAGTCGCCCTGGTCCTCGAGCGCGACCAGCTCCTCGCGGGTGGCGAGCGTCTCGTAGAGCTTCTCGCCGTGCCGGGTGCCGATCACCTCGATCTGCGGCTCGATGCCCAGGCACTGCGCGACCGCCGTCGGCCAGCACCTCGACCGTGCTGGCCGGGGCCTTGCGGACGAAGAGGTCACCGGGCCGGGCGCTGCTCGAAGGCGTGCTCCACGAGCAGCACCGCCTCGTCCAGCGACATCAGGAACCGGGTCATGTTCGGGTCGGTCACCGTCATCGGCCGACCGGCTCGGGCCTGCTCGACGAACAGCGGGATCACCGAGCCGCGAGAGCACATCACGTTGCCGTAGCGGACGGTCGAGACCGTCGTAGCGGAGTCCGGGTTGTTGCGGGCGAAGGCCTGCGCGGTCTTCTCCATCAGCGCCTTGGACATGCCCATCGCGTTGACCGGCTGCACCGCCTTGTCGGTGCCCAGGCAGACCACCGACCGGACGCCGTTGGCGTTGCTGGCCTCGAGCACGTTGGAGGAGCCGAGCACGTTGGTCTGCACGGCCTGGATCGGGAAGAACTCGCACGACGGCACCTGCTTGAGCGCGGCCGCGTGGAAGACCAGCTCCACACCGCGCGTGGCCTGGTGCGACGCTGTCGTAGTCGCGGACGTCGCCGAGCAGGAACTTGACCCGCGCGTCGTCGATCGCGATGCGCATCTCGTGCTGCTTGAGCTCGTCGCGGCTCAGGACCCGCACCTCGTCGGCGCCGGCGGCGAGCAGCCGCCGGACCATGGTGGAGCCGAAGGAGCCGGTGCCACCGGTCACCAGCACCGGGCCTGCGGGCACACCGGTCGTCGCCACGTGCGACTCCTATCGCTGGGGGAAGGTCAGAGGGTCGAGACGGCGAGCTTGCCGTGCATGACCAGACAGGCCTCACCCAGCGACCGGGTCACCGCAGGGCGGACGAGCCACGGGTCGAGCTCGCGCGCCTCGAGCGGCGAGTAGTGCGGCACGGGGGTGTGCGAGATCAGCGGGTGCACCGGGCGCTCGTCGGGCTCACCGTCGGCGAAGAGCTCCTCGTGCATCTTCTCGCCCGGGACGCATGCCGGTGTAGACGACGTCGATCCGCTTGCCCGACAGCGCGATCAGCTGGTGGGCGACGGAGTCGATGCTGACCGGCTCGCCCATGTCGAGCACCAGCGCCTCGCCGTCGCGGCCGACCGCGCCCGCCTGGATCACGAGCTGGACGGCCTCGGCGATGGTCATGAAGTAGCGGGTGACGTGCCGGTCGGTGACCGTGACCGGCCCGCCCATCGCGATCTGGCTCGCGAACGCGGTGAGCACCGAGCCGCGGCTGCCGAGCACGTTGCCGAACCGCACGCTCAGGTAGGTGCCGTCGGCGTCGCTGGCGATGGCCGTGGTCAGGCCCTCGGCGAGGCGCTTGGAGTAGCCGAGCACGCTGCACGGGTTGGCGGCCTTGTCGGTGGAGATGTTGACGAACCGCTCGACGCCGGAGGCGGACGCCGCCTCGAGCACGGTCAGGGTGCCCCAGACGTTGGTCTTGATCGCCTCGCCGGGCGCCTTCTCCAGCAGCGGCAGGTGCTTGAGCGCCGCGGCGTGGAAGACCACCTGCGGGCGGCGGGTCTCGAACAGGTCGTTGACGAACTGGGCGTCGCGGATGTCGCCGAGCACCGTGTCGTCGGAGTCGAGGAGGGCGCGGCCGGTGAGGCTGAGCTGGACGGCGTGCAGGGCGGACTCGTCGCGGTCGAGCATGATCAGCTCGGCCGGCTCGAACCGCGAGATCTGGCGGCACAGCTCGGAGCCGATGGAGCCACCGGCGCCGGTGACCAGGACCCGCTTGCCGGTGAGGTAGGTCGCGATCGAGCGCAGGTCGGTGTCGATCACGTGCCGGCCGAGGAGGTCGGTGACGTCGATGTCGCGGATGTCGGAGATCGCCGCGCGGCTCGGCTGGAGCAGCTCGCTGGTGCCGGGCAGCACCTTGACGTCGAGCCCGCACTGCGAGGCCCGCCGGCTGATCTGCCGGATCGCCTCGGAGCTCGCGCTCGGGATCGCGATGATCGCGGTCGTGGCGCCGGTCTGGTCGCGGATGTCGGCGAGGTCGCGCGTCGTACCCATCATCGAGACGCCGCGGATCCGGCGGTGCCGCTTGCCCGGGTCGTCGTCGACGAGGCCCGACCGGGCGCCACTGGGTGTTGGACGTCGTTGCACATCGAGTGGATCAGCTGCC
Source organism: uncultured Actinomycetota bacterium (assembly GCA_963815585.1). Lineage (GTDB taxonomy): Bacteria > Actinomycetota > Actinomycetes > Propionibacteriales > Nocardioidaceae > Marmoricola. The sequence continues at coordinate 171,659 of CAWFHJ010000007.1, forward strand.
GGCCGCCTTCGCCGGCCCCGATCACCAGGGTCGGCTCGGTGCCGTCGTGCGGTGCCGCTAGCCGAAGGCGCGGTCGCGAAGTCATCCGGTAGGTGCCGCGGCCCCAGATCATCAGCAGCAGGGCGCCGAGCGGACCGGCCACGAAGATCACCGGGCTGATCCGGACGTGGACGGCGAGCCCGACGACGAGGTCGACCGCGCCGACCACGCCGGCGACGGTGGCGACCAGGAAGGCGTTCTCGAAGCTGCCCGTGGCCGAGCGGCCCTGGTGCAGCCGGAGCGTGGCGCCCAGCAGCAGGAACGCGCCGGCGCAGGCGCAGCCGACCAGGAACGACCGGTAGATGTGCTGCGGCGGGCTGTCGTGCACGAGCACCTGCAGCCAGGCGAGCGCGGTGAAGCTGCAGGATCCAGGCCGCGGAGTCGAAGATCACCAGCAGGAGCGCGCGGATAGGGCGCACCCTGATCAGGAAATCCTGGATCACGACTCTGTCCTGTCTGTGTGCCTGAGAATCACGTGAGGGGCTGAGGCCAGTTGGAGACTGTACGCGAAACCCGCCGCAGGCGTGACCACGTCCGCCCGAGGTGTCCCGGATGCGCGCCTTCGGCCCCGATTCCCTCCGAAAGGGTGAGCGCGCGCGACCGGGCTGCGCATCAGGCGCTCCGCTCCGCCGAGCGGCCGTAGTCGTCCTCCAGGCGGACGATGTCGTCCTCACCGGTGTAGGAGCCGAGCTGCACCTCCACGATCACCAGTTCCTCGTCGTGGGCATTGGCGATCCGGTGCTTCGCCCCCTGCGGTACGTCGACGTACTCACCGGTGCGGACGACCTGCTCCACGTCTTCGAGAGTGCAGGTCGCGGTGCCCTTCACGACCACCCAGTGCTCCGAGCGGTGCTCGTGGGTCTGGTAGGAGAGCCGGCTGTCGGGGTGGACGTGGATCCGCTTCACCTTGAAGCCGTCGTGCTCGTCGAGGACGTGCCACGAGCCCCACGGACGCTCCTCGCTGTCTCGCGACACCGCGTCTTGCTGGCTCATGCCACCGCTCCGCTCGGCTCGTCCCACCAGGAATGGGGAGTGGCCATTGTGGCAGTTGGGACGGGTGTGCGAACAGACTTCAGGCAATCCGAGTTCCGGAACTCCGCGCCGGCCCCGTCAGCGCAGGTCGGGCCGGACGTGCAGGCCGACCTCGGGGTCGACCACCATCTCCTGCGCCACCGGCATCCCGTCGGCGTCCAGGACAGCCTCCAGCGAGACGTTGCGCTTGACCAGCCCGAGCGCGATCGGACCGAGCTCGTGGTGCCGGGCGGAGCTGCCGACGGTGCCGACCTGCCGTCCATCGAGGACCAGCGGGGTGCCCGCCGCCGGGAGCCGGTTCTCGGAACCGTCGAGGTGCAGCAGGGTCAGCCGGCGGGGTGGGCGCCCCAGCGTGTGCACGCGGGCCACGGTCTCCTGGCCGCGGTAGCAGCCCTTGTCCAGGTGCACGGCGGAGTGTGGTCCGGGGCCGACCCAGCCGACCTCGTTGGGGATCGTGCGGTGGTCGGTGTCGAGGCCGAGCCGGGGCTCGCCGCGAGCGATCCGGAGCGCCTCGTAGGCCCAGGTGCCGCAGGCGGGCCCGGCCGCTTCGGCGTACGCCGCCAGTCGGTCACGCGGGACCAGGTCGTGCCGGCCGGTCTCGCCGGCCTCGACCGTCGGCGAAGGACGCCACGCGACCGCCACGTCGGCGGTGACGTCGGTGACCTCGACCCGCATCAGGAACCGCATCCGGTCGAGCCACTCCACCAGGTCGGCGGCCCTGCCCGGCTCCACGTGGGCGGTGAAGGCGGTGCCGTCGTCGACGCCGTAGAGGGCGTGCTCGACGTGTCCCTGCGGCGAGAGCACCAGGGTGGTCGCCGGCGCGCCGGGGGCAAGGCCCTCGAGCTGCTGCGTGGTCAGCGAGTGCAGCCAGGTCAGCCGGTCGGGGCCCTCGACCCGGACCACGCCGCGGTGGGAGAGGTCCACGAAGCCGTTGCCGCCGGCCAGGGTGCGCTGCTCGCCGTTGAAGCTGCCGTAGTGCGCGGCGACACCGGCGTCGACGCCCTCGCCGGCCACGGCGTCGGGCAGTCCGAGCAGGGGGCTGGTCATCGTAGGAGTCTCCACGTCAGGGGGAACGGTCCTCGGCGCCCGCGGATTCCCCCGCGGCTGCGCCGGGATCGGCGGCGCACGTCGCGCAGGTGCCGAAGATGGTGAGGTGGCCGACGTCGACGACGAAGCCGTACTCGTCGGCGAGCTCGCTGCGGAAGCGCTCGATCCGGTCGCTGCCGAGGCTGATCACGTTGCGGCACTGGTGGCAGACCAGGTGGAAGTGCTCGTGCCCCGACGTCGAGTGGTACGTCGGGGTGCGCTCCTCGATGTGCGCGTGCCGGATCAGTCCGAGCTCGTCGAGCAGCTCGAGGGTGCGGTAGATCGTGGACAGGTTGATCGCCGACGAGTGCCGGCGTACCTCCGCGTAGACCTGGTCCGGCGTGGCGTGACCGAGCGTCTCGACCGCACTCAGCACCAGCTCGCGCTGCGGCGTGAGCCGGTGGCCGCCGGCGCGGAGCTTCTCCTGCCAGGTGTTCGTAGTGCCTCCTCCGGTGGTCGAGCCTGTCGAGACCCTCTCACCCCTGCGAGCGCACCAGCTGCGCGTGGGTGTGCGGCTGGAGCTCCTGGCCCACCGCTGCCATGTCGTAGGCGTACATCAGGTCGCCGTCGACGTAGCCGTAGAGCCGCTTGCCACCGGCGTACTCCTTGGCGGTGGAGGTGCGGGCCACCGCGTCGGTGACGATCTCGAACCGAGGCTGGTCGGGGTGGATCTCGCCGTACCAGACCTCGACGAAGCCGGTGTTGTGCGCGAGCACCATCTCCAGCGCACCGTCGGCCTTCGGCCGCAGGAACCCGGTCTCCTGGGCCGCCTCGCGCACCTTCTCGCCCTGTTCGTCGATGATCCAGGCCCGGCTGAGGTAGTGGATGAAGGGGCGACCGTCCTGCTGGAAGATCACCTCCTGCCCGAACTGGAACTTCTCGATCGTCGGGTACTCCCCGTGGCCGTTGCCCTCCCAGCGACCGATCAGCCAGGCAAGCCGGGCGCAGTCGGGGTGGATGTTCTCGGGGATCTCGAACGGCATCGGGTCGGACTTCCTCCGTACTTCGACAGGCTTCGAGGACTTCGACGGTCAGGGCTTGCGGACCAGCTTCAGGAACGCCACCAGGCACGCGGCGCCGACGGCGAGGACGACCACCGCGATCGCGACCGCGACGAGGGCGTCCATGCCATGAGTCTAGGAGCCCGACCGGTGGTCGAGCCGGTCGCGACCCCTACCGTTGTCGCATGGCACGCAGGCTGGTGGTCAAGGTGACGGCGGGGTCGGACGACCCGGAGCGCTGCAACCAGGCGTTCACCGTGGCGGCCGCCGGTGTCGCGTCCGGCGCGGACGTGTCACTGTGGCTGACCGGTGACGCGGCGTGGTTCGGCGTCCCGGGCCACGCAGAGGGGTTCGCCCTCGACCTCGCGACGCCGCTGGCCGAGCTGCTGGCGGTGGTGCTCGCCGACGGCCGGGTGACGGTCTGCACCCAGTGCGCGCAGCGTCGGGGCCTGGTCCAGGCCGACCTGCTGGACGGGGTCGTGGTCGCGGGCGCGCCGGCGTTCGTCGAGGAGATCCTCGGCGACGACGTGCAGGCGCTCGTCTACTGAGCCCGCGGGGTCAGAGCGCAGGCTTCGTCACGCCGAGCGGGCGCGTAGCGCAGCCCAGGGAAGACCGAGGCCAGCGAGCGGTCGGGGAACAGTCCGCGTGATCACCTCGGCGAGCACGTTGCGGTAGTCGGTGGTGACCTGGAGGTCGCCGTCCACGCGGCTCTCCGTTCCGAGACCCGGCCAGGAGCCGTAGTACTGGCCACCGCGGACGCCCGGCGCCCGAGACCAGCATCATGTTTCCCCAGCCGTGGTCGAGCCCGCCGTTGCCGTTCTCGGCGACCCGCCGGCCGAACTCGCTGACCGTCACCACCGTCACCCGGGACCGCAGCGTCGCCCAGGTCGCGCAGGAAGGCGTTCAGCGCCCGCGCGAGGCCGCCGACCATGTCCATCATCCGCCCGAAGGTGGGCGTGCCGTAGGCGCTGTGCATGTCCCACGATGCCGTGGTCGATCGTGATCACCTCGCGCCGACGTCGGCCTTGATCAGCCGGGCCGAGTCGGCCAGGGCCTCGCCGAGGTCCTTGCCGTAGGTGTCCTGCGGGTAGGTCACGGTGGTCGCTGCCGGGCCGCGCGAACCCGGCCGCGAGGTCGGAGACCCGGATCGCCTCCTGCCCGCTGCACCCAGCGGCCCCGAGGCGGACCCCAGGAGATCTCCAGCTGCTGTCGGCGGCGCACGGAGCCAGGAGCTCGTGCCCGGCGGGCCCGGAGACCTGGAGGTTGCCGACGCTGGGCGTGGCCAGGGACGGTGCGGTCCCGGAGATCGAGTGCTCGGGTACGACGTGCCCATCTGCACCGCCTGCAGCGGCGAGTCGCTGCCGTCCAGGCCGATGATCCGGTTGACCCAGCCCTGGCGACCGATGGTGCCGGGATCGGCGTCCTCGAGCAGCTCCATCGCGGCGAAGTGCGACCGGTTCGGCACGGCCATCCCCACGGCGTGGACCGCGGCGAGCTCGCCGGAGTCTCCACAGCCAGCTGAGCGGCGCGAGTCGGGGGTGCAAGCCCGAACATGGAGTCGCGCGCAGATCAGCGAGTCCGCGGCAGCGCGAGGGTCGGCCGGGCGGCGTAGTAGGCCGGGTCGCCGTGCGGGACGACCAGTCCCGAGTCCGTCGATCGCCACCGCGCAGCGAGACAGACGACGAGCAGTCCGGTCGACGGTGCCGGCGGCGAAAGCCGCCTGCCGGAAGGCGGTCGCCGAAGCACGAGGTCGCGGTGAGTCCCCGCACCGACGGCGGCGATGCCCTTGAGGAGTGACCGGCGGCTCAGCCCTTCGACGCGGTGGAACTCGCTCGCAGGAGAGTCGGATCTGCGTTCATTCTCGTCACCTGCTCATGTGTTCGGGGAGAGTCGAGAAGGGCGGCGGCCACGCTGACGAACCGCCAGTCGGCGACGATGTCGCCGGTGATCTTGGCCAGGCTCGAGGGGGCCAGGCCGGTGGCGGCCACGCAGATGTCGAGCAGGCCGGCCGGTGGAGCGTGCGGCCGAGGAGCACCCGGCACAGGTGGTCGACGTAGGCGTCGAAGCGGATGTCGTCCTCGGGCAGCCAGCTGCCCCACGGCCGGAACACCGTGTCGACGGTCGGGTCGGCCGCGGCCCAGGCGCCAGTGCGTGTCAGCCGAGCTGAGCATCCGTGCCCGGCGTGGCGAGCTCCTCCGGATCACGAGGCGGACCGTCGGGTCGCGGCCAGGTCCGCAGGTAGTCGCCGCTCAGCTCCGGAAGCATGAACGCCAGCGACGAGGTCCTGGTTCCCGTTGCAAGGATCCCGAGCGCGCGGACGGTGGCGACCGCGTCCTCCGGCCCGGTCCGGACCAGAGGGCCGCTTGCCGCGAACTCCGGCGAGGCGACGAGCGCTCGCAGCGTGGCCTTGATGTCGGTTCCGGAGGAGAGAAAGGTCTGCGCCAGCGACGCGACCAGGGACTCGCTCGGCGTCGCCGACACGAAACGCTGGGTGAGCTTGGTCGCGATCCGCCGCGCCGTGGCCGGGTGCGTGCGCGAGATATCGCAGGTACCGGTTGATCACGGGTCCGGCCGTCCTGGGTGCCGGTTCGGCCTCGGCGAAGCCGAGCACGGTGACTCGCGCCGGTCGTGTGCTTCGCCGGGTTGTACGACGCGGCGAAGGTGCGCGGCGTAGTCGACGGTCCAGCCCGACAGGATCACCGAGGAGCTCTTCACCATCGCCTCGGTGTAGCCCGCCTCACGCCCGACGGTGTGCAGCTCGAGCAGCTCACGACCCTGGTTCTCGTTCGGGTTGCCGGGCTCGGAGCGGAAGCTGTCCAGGTAGAGCAGCATGCCGGGTGCTGCGCAGCGGCGGCCAGCATGTGGTCGAAGCGGCCCGAGCGCGTGCGTCCGGATCAGCGAGTCGTAGTCCTGGCGCCACGGCCAGGCGTGCACGTTCTGAGCCGGGATGTGAAGGTGGCCCGACCAGAAGTCGACCATCATCTCGTAGCAGCGTGCGGTTCGAGTAGACGTGGCGGAGCTGGGTCCAGCAGGTGAGGTCGCGGGCGAACTGCCAGACAGGCTTCTCTCCGGACTGCTTGCGCTGCCACTTGACGCTCGGTGCCTGGCCACGGTCCGGGTACCAAGAGTCGATGGTCGTGAGCAGCGGATTCTCCACCACGCCCTTGGGGTTGAGCTGCTGCTCGAACCAGGCGTTCGCACTCCCGGCCTTGCGCAGCGCCGCTGAGCTGCTCGGGTGTGAACCCCATCCCCATCCGGCTGAGCATCTTCAGCTCGTCGGGCCGCGCAAACGGCGTCTTCGGCATACGTGCCCGGCACCGTCGCCACACTGTTTCCTCTCGTCGAGTTCTACCTGCGGGTTCAGAATAGGAACGACTTGAGGTTTTTGTCCGGTTTATACCTCTTATCACCCAGGCGGTCTAGGCAGAGCCACGCGGCAGCGTCCCAAGCAGTTCCCGCGCCTCGGTCGGTGGTCATCGGCCGCCGCTGGACCACCTCGCCGAGACGAACGGCGCGCTCCACGAGCTGCCGGTTGTGCTCGACCGGTACGCCGCGTGCCAGGGTCAGCACGTCCTCCATGCCGACCCGCAGGTGGCCGCCCTTGGACAGGCTGGCGAGGGCGACCGCGAGCGTCGAGCGCCCGATCCCGGTCGCCGACCAGCTGGTCACGGCGTCCGGCAGCGCCGCCACCGCCGCGACCAGGGCGTCGGCGGTGCCCGGCATCCCGCCCGGCACGCCCATCACGAGGTCGACGTGCACGCGCCCGCCGTACGGCAGGCCGAAGCGGTCCAGCAGCCGGTGCATCGCGGCGACGTGGCCGAGGTCGAACAGCTCGAACTCCGGCACCACCTCCCGCTCCTGGGAGAGCTGGTAGAGCTCGCAGACGAACGGCCACGGGTTGAGGAACACGTCGTCACCGAAGTTGGTGGTGCCCATGGTCAGGCTGCAGGAGTCGGGCTCGGCGTCGAGCACCTTCAGCCGCAGCTCCAGCGGGTCGTGCACGGAACCGCCGGTGGAGAGCTGGACGACCAGGTCGGTGGACTCGCGAAGCGCCACCACCGTGTCGCGCAGCCGCGTGGCGTCCAGCGTCGGCCGGTGCTCGCCGTCGCGGATGTGCACGTGGACCATCGCCGCCCCGGCCGTCTCGCAGGCCTGCGCGGTCTCGACCAGCTCCTCGAGCGTGGTCGGCAGCTGCGGACAGTCCTCCTTGCTGGTCTCCGCCCCGGTCGGGGCCACGGTCACCAGCAGCGCGCTCGCATCCACTCCCATGGTCAGGACACTAGTGGCGCGAGACTGGGGCCATGAGGGCAGTGGTGCAGCGGGTGGCCCGGGCGAGCGTCGCGGTGGAAGCGACGGCGGGCGGAGCGTGGTGGGCGCGCTCGACGGGCCGGGGATCCTGCTCCTCGTGGGCGTCACCCACGACGACGGTCCCGACCAGGCGGCCTGGCTGGCCCGCAAGGTCGCGGGGCTGCGGATCATGCGTGACGAGCAGTCGGTCGCGGACCTCGGCGCGGGGGTGCTCGTGGTCAGCCAGTTCACCCTGTACGGCGACGCGCGCAAGGGCCGCCGGCCCACCTGGCAGGACGCCGCGCCGGCTCCCGTCGCCGAGCCGCTCTACGAAGCCGTCTGCGCGCAGCTCGTCCAGCTGGGCATCCCGGTGGAGAAGGGGGTGTTCGGCGCCGACATGGAGGTGACGCTGGTCAACGACGGACCGGTCACGATCTGGCTGGAGACGCCACGGGTGCCGTGAGCCGGGCCCACCCTGCACGATGCTTTAGGCTTGTGATTTGTGCCGCCCCCCGGCGGCACCATCTCCCTGAGCAAAGGATCGTTGTGGAGCTTCGCGACTATCTGCGCATTCTCCGTCGTCGCTGGACCGTGATCGTCGGTTGCATCGTGGCCGCCCTGGCGGTGGCCACGCTGGTCACGGTGCGGGCCACACCGCAGTACGCGTCCGACGGCCCGGATCTTCGTCTCCACGCGGCTCCGCCGTCGTCCGAGAGCGGCGCGGCAGCAACGTCTACCAGAACGGACTGGCGGCCACCCAGAAGGTGACGTCCTACGCACAGCTGGTCACCGACGGCGAGCTCGCCCAGCGCGTGATCGACAAGATGCACCTCGACCTGACCCCGGTCACAGCTGTCGCCGAAGATCAAGGCGCAGGTCGTGCCCGACACGGTGCTGCTCAAGATCCAGGTGATCGACGCCGACCCGAAGATGGCGCAGGCGATCGACAAGCAGGTGGTCGAGCAGCTCCGCTCGGGCTGATCGCCGAGATCGAGACCGACCCGGGCAAGACGACCGCCGAACCTCAAGGGCACGGTCGTCGGCCCGGCCACGCTGCCGCATCAACCCGGTCTCGCCCAACCCGCCCCGCAACCTGCTGCTCGGCGCGATGCTCGGGCTGCTGCTCGGCCTCGCGATCGCGGTCATCCGCGAGCTCCTCGACACCTCGGTGAAGACCGTGGAGGACGTCGAGAGCGTCGTCGACGCGCCGGTGCTGGGTGGCATTGCGTTCGACGCCACCACCAGCCGCACACCGCTGGTCAGCTCGCTGAGCTCCCACGCGCCACGGGTGGAGGCGTTCCGGGTGCTGCGCACGAACCTCCAGTTCGTCGACATCGACGCCGGCAGCAAGGTGTTCGTGGTGACCAGCTCGGTGCCGGGCGAGGGCAAGTCCACGACCGCTGCCAACGTGGCGATCGCGATGGCCCAGGCCGGCCAGGAGGTGCTCCTGATGGACGGTGACCTGCGTCGTCCCCAGATCGCCAACATGTTCGGCGTCGAGAACGTCGTCGGTGTGACCACGGTGCTGCTCGGCAAGATCGACGTCGAGGACGCGATCCAGAACCACCACGCCAGCGGTCTGCACCTGCTCGCCAGCGGCGCGATCCCGCCGAACCCCTCGGAGCTGCTCCAGTCCAACGCGATGGCCGAGCTGCTCTCCCGGCTCCGTCGGACCTACGACACGATCATCATCGACTCGCCCCCGCTGCTCCCGGTCACCGACGCCGCGCTGCTCGCGCAGCAGACCGACGGCGCCGTGGTGGTCAGCTGGCACGGCCGCACCTCCAGGGAACAGCTCGGTGGATCCGCGGCACGTCTGGCCGCGGTCGACGCCCGGCTCCTCGGCGTGGTCTTCAACCGGATCCCGGCCAAGGGCCACGGTGACGGCTACGGCTACGGCTACGGGTACGGCTACGGCTACGGCTACGGACCCGAGGCCCCGGCCCCCACGAAGAAGAGGGTGCGCGGCAGGTCGAAGAAGAAGGGTGACCCCGCCGAGGAGTCGCCCGAGGTGCCGGTCGTGGTGCCCGCGTCCTCCCACCAGGGGTCCCACCCCGTCGCCGACCGCCCCGCACCACCGGAGCCGGCCGCACCGAAGCCGGTCGCACCGGAGCCCGTTGTGCAGGCACCCGCGCAGCGCGCGAGCACCGAGCCCCGCGACGTTCCGCCCGGCCCGGCCGCGACCACGCGTGCACCCACGCCCACCCCGGCTCCCGCTGCCGCCCCGGTGGCCGAGCCGACACCGGAGTTCGACGAGGCGTTCGAGGCCCGCTTCGAGCAGGAGCCCTCGGAGGACACCGCCACCTTCACACCGGTCGACGCCTACGAGGAGTCCAACGGGCGCGGCAGCGGTCGTCTGCTCGACGAGTTCCTGGTCGACGACCCCGACGACGACGAGCCGGCCGGTCGCCGGGCGTCGTCCGAGGAAGGTCAGGACGACGAGGAGAACATGAGCGTCTGGCGCCCCGGACGCTGGATCGGCAACTGACGGAGGTTTCGAGACGGTTGCCGCGCAACCTCCTCAACCACCGTCAGTGCCGGTACGTGTCGAGCCGCACCGCACTGACCGCGGTGTTGTTCATCGCACCCCTGGCCAGCCCCAGGATCTGGACCACGACGGTGCGCGTGCGCACCGGGTCGATCCGCAGGGTGCGCAGCGAGTCGTTCTTCTTCGAGCCGTCCATCCTCTGCACCACCCGGGTGCCGTCATCGAACAGCCAGGCGACGCGGGTGATCCGGTTGTTCTTCGCGTAGCGGTCCAGCTTCGCGTAGCCGGGGACCAGCCCGATCCGGACGACATCGGTGGTCGTCGGCAGCGTGATCGTGAGCCGCGATCCGACCCTGGCGCCCTTGCAGAGCCACGCGGTCGCGGGCACGCCGTCGAGCACGTTGCGGGGCGCGTAGCTGACCCGGTGACCGGCGCCGTCGCGGTCGGCGGGGGCGGTGCAGGTCGCTCGCGCGCGAAGGCCGGACAGCCTGGCCACGCCGCCGCGGTAGCGTCCGGGAGGCTCCATCGCGGACTGCAGCCCGGCGAGGCCGGTCTCGATCGCTCGGGCGGACACTGGCGATTGGGCGGCCGGGGCAGGGGCCCGGGCCGCCGGAGCCGCTGCCGCCGGTAGGCCGGGCACGTCGACCCTGCCCACCGACATCCGGCCGAGCGCGAACGAGGACGCGGCCAGCAGCAGCGCCAGCAGGAGCACACCGAGCACCCACGCGACCGAAGACGTTCGCGAACGCCGCTTCGCGCGGCGGCCCTGCCGGTCGGACATCGACTGGCCCGGCTCGTCGGGGTCGACCACGACCGGCGGCACCGCCTCGCGCCGGGCTTCGGGGCGTCGGGTCTCGGTCGGCTCGACCACCGGGGGGTCGTCCGCGAACGGCGTCGAGAACACCTCGATCGCCAGATCGCCCGGCTCCCGGGTCTCGACAGGCTCGACCGCCGAGGCCGAGGGGTCACCGGTCGGTGGCTCGTCGCGGGCCTCGTCCGGATCGCTCTCCTGCCCCGGCCACTGCTGCGCCCACTGCGGGGCGCGGGCCTGCGCCAGGGCGCGGTGCGAGGTGCGTGAGAGCCGCGAGCCGCGGCGGCCCCGGGCCCGCCGGACCGGGTCGACCACCTCGCTGCTCAGCTGGCCCTGGCCCTCCTCGTAGGCACGCCGGTAGGCCCGCTCGTACACCTCGGCGTACTCGGGCGGCACCTCGAAACGCTGTTCAGGTGTCGTCGGCGGCATGGGTTCCTGTTCGCGGTCGTCAGGTTCGCTGCCCCCCGCGGCGCAGACGATCTAGGATGAACAAGGGCGAAAAACGGACAATCTTCCGAATTTCGCCCTTATCCTGGAACATCGATTATGCCGCTATTTCAGTGAGACCAAAACCTCCTGAACAATTCCCGTGGCCGCGACCACCTTTTTGTCATTGATTTCTGCTTTCGGGGCCAATGTCCTCAATGTCCACTCACCGGGTGCCGCGAAGAACCGGAACTGGCCGGTGGCCGAGGTCGGCACCTCGGCGGTGAACTCCCCGGTGCGGTCCAGCAGCCGAACGTAGGCGCCGTCGACCGGCTGCCCGTCGCGGGTGACCACCCCCTGGATGATCGCCTCCTTGGCGACGTTGATGCCGTCGAGGGAGAGCCCACCCGTGGTGGCGCCGCACATCAGTTGCCCCCGCCGTCGGCAGCGCCCGGCTCGTCGCCCAGAGCGACGGGCACGCCGACCAGGGAGCCGTACTCGGTCCAGGAGCCGTCGTAGTTCTTCACGTTGGCCTGGTCGAGCAGCTCGTGGAACACGAACCAGGTGTGCGAGGAACGCTCACCGATCCGGCAGTAGGCGATCGTGTCCTTGCTCCAGTCGACGCCGGCGTCGCTGTAGATCTGCTTCAGGTCCTCATCCGAGCGGAAGGTGCCGTCGTCGTTGGCCGCCTTGCTCCACGGCACGTTGGACGCCGTCGGGATGTGGCCCGCCCGCTGTGCCTGCTCCTGCGGGAGGTGGGCCGGGGCGAGCAACCGTCCGGCGTACTCGTCGGGACTGCGCACGTCGACCAGGTTCTTCACCCCGATCGCCTCGACGGTCTCGTCGCGGAACGCGCGGATCGAGTGGTCCTGCTCCTGGGCGGTGTACGACGTCTTCTCGCGCGACGGCGCCTCGTCGGTGAGCTCACGGCTGTCGAGCTCCCACTTCTTGCGGCCGCCGTCGAGCAGCTTGACGTCCTGGTGGCCGTAGAGCTTGAAGTACCAGTAGGCGTAGGCGGCGAACCAGTTGTTGTTGCCGCCGTACAGCACCACCGTGGAGTCGTTGGCGACACCGCGGTCAGAGAGGAGCGCCTCGAACTGCGCCTTGCTCACGAAGTCGCGGCGGACCTGGTCCTGCAGGTCGGTGGTCCAGTCGAGCTTGATCGCTCCCCGGATGTGGCCCTTGTCGTACGACGTGGTGTCCTCGTCGACCTCGACCAGCACCACCTGGGCATTGTCGAGGTTCTCCTCGACCCAGTCGGCGGAGACGAGCGTGTTGTCGCGGCTCATGTGATTACCTTTTCCTTGTATTCGGATCGATTGTCTGTCTCGTTCTCACGGCCGTTCCGGGCCGCGCCGTTCTCGGAGGTGCGCACCGGGAAGGCGCGACGGATCAGCAGGTACATCTCGCAGCCCAGGCAGAACCGGAAGACCGCGTTGAGCAGGGCCGCCGCCAGCGCGAAGCCGGTCGCGACCGCTCCCACCACCGTCGACCCGGCGAGGTAACCGGCCAGGGCCACCAGCGCGAAGACCAGACCCACACCCTGGGCGAACCGCGGCGGCTCCGGGTCCTCGAGGTGCTCGGGCGGCGCCAGTCGTGGCCGGACCAGGCGGCGGAAGATCACGGCCCAAGGACCCCGCTGCACGCCGAACCCGACGCCCATCGCGAACAGCACCGCCTGGGCCGCGAGCAGCAGGACGCCGAACGGTGCCGGCGCCGTCAGCAGGACGAGCGCGAGTACCGCTGCGGTGATCGCAGCGGTGAACTGCGGCCCGCGAGGGTCGATCTGACGGGGGTGGTGCGACATGGCTGCTCCTGGTCCTGTGGTCGCCGAACGGGCTGCGGGCGCGGGACGTCGGGGGCCGTGGTCACCGGCAGAGTGTCGGTGGGCGGAAGGGACGTCCGGTCAGGACGGACGACAGAGCGAGGAGTGCACGCGGCAGTGGTCCACCGCGCGCCGCTTGGTCAGCATCGTCGTCAACACGGCTCGAGAATAGGGCGGCACACCCCCGGTCACGAAGGCGCCGTCTCGACATGTGGGCACCATGCCCACATTTTGGGACGCCTCGGCGCTCATGCGAGCGGGCCCAGGCTGGCGAGCACGGCCTGCTTGGACGGGGCCCCGGCCGCGCGGCTCACCTCGCGGCCGTCGGGGCCGAGCACCAGCGTGGTCGGGGTGCGCAGCACGCCCACCCTGCGCACCAGGTCGAGGTGCTGCTCGGCGTCGACCTCGATGTGGGAGACGCCCGGGACCAGTCCGGCGACGTCGGCGAGCACCCGGCGAGTCGCCCGGCACGGTGCGCAGAACGCCGAGGAGAACTGGAGCAGGGTGGCTCGCTCGCCGATGTCGCCGGCCCAGGGGGTGTCGGCGAGCAGCGGCGCGGGCGCCGGCTCGGTGACGTCAGGCGTCGGCGCGCCGGCCCGTCGTACGACGTGGGTGCCGCGGAACCGACCGTCCGTGAGCGCCCGCCAGGCGCCGAAGCCGAGGGCGGCGACGACCGCCACCAGCAGCACCACGACTCCGGGACTCATGAAGGTATCAACGCCATCCGCGCGAGGGCATTCCCGCGCAGGTCTAGCCGCCGGCGAACGGCGGGAGCAGCTCCACCGTCTCGCCGGGGCGTACGACGACCGTCGACGGGTCGTGGCCACCGACCGGGCGGTCCCCGACCAGCACCGAGCAGGTGGACAGCACGTCGCGGAAGCGCTGGTCGTCGTGCCGGCTGCGCGCCTCGGCGAGCACCGTCGCGAGCGTGACGTCACCGGCCACCGTGAGCTCGTCGGCCTCGACCCCGGCGGCAGCACGGACCGCCGCCCAGTAGTGGACGGTCACCACCGTTGCTGGAACGTGGTCAGGCGCGCTGGTCATGTTCGATATCCTTACGCATCCGCAGACCCGCGGGGCGACCGGTCCGACAACGACGTCGGGCACCAGCCCTGCCGCCTCCCTGGGAGACACGTGAGCACCCTGCTGCTCCTCACCAGTGCACTGCAGCCGTCCGTCGACGTGCTGCCCGGGCTGGCGCTGCTGAACCACTCCGTGAAGATCCTCCCCGCCGAGGGCAGCGCCCTGCTCGAGGCCCCGGAGACCGACCTGGTGATCGTCGACGGCCGCAAGGAGCTCGCGCACGCCCGTGACCTGTGCCGGCTGATCCGCACCACCGGGTCCGACCAGCCGGTGCTGCTGATCGTCACCGAGGGCGGCCTGGCCGTGGTCTCCGCCGACTGGGGCATGGACGACGTGCTGCTGGCGACCGCCGGCCCCGCTGAGATCGAGGCCCGGATCCGGATCGCGATCGGCAAGCTCGCCGCCCGTCGCGACGACGACGACCCCGAGGCTCACATCATCCGCAGCGGCGAGGTGGTGGTCGACGACGCGACCTACACGGCCAAGCTGGGCAAGCGCACGCTCGACCTGACCTTCAAGGAGTTCGAGCTCCTCAAGTATCTCGCCCAGCACCCGGGCCGTGTGTTCACCCGCGACCAGCTGCTGCAGGAGGTGTGGGGCTACGACTACTTCGGCGGCACGCGCACCGTCGACGTCCACGTGCGGCGGCTTCGCGCCAAGCTGGGCGCCGACAACGAGGCCCTGATCGGCACCGTGCGCAACGTGGGCTACCGGTTCGTGCTCCCGCCGAAGGAGCCGCGAGAGTCACGCGAGACCGCGGGAGACCCGGCGCCCGCCCGCTCGTGACACCCTGAGCCCGTGCCCGAAGAAGAGCTGTCCGTCCGCCTCGTCGACCACGCCGACTTCGACTGGTCCCTCGACACCGGCCCCGCCGCCGACGTACGCCGGATCACCGCGGCCGCCGACGCGGCGGACGACGCGGTCAACCTCAACGAGGCTGCCTGTCTGCACCTGAAGAACCGCGGGCTCGCGGGTGGCGTGCTGCACGTCGCCGACGGCGGCTACGCGCTGCGCTACGAGGACACGCTCGACCTGGTCGTCCATCCCGACGTCCGCGGCAGGGGCATCGGCACGACGCTCGCCCGGGCAGCCCTCGAGGGCGTCGCAGGAGAGGTCAACGCCTGGTCCCACTCCGACCACCCCGCGGCCGGCCGGATCGCTGCCGGTCTCGGGCTCCGGCGCGAGCGCGAGCTCTGGGTGATGGAGCGGGCGCTCGACGGCACCCTCCCCACGGCCGCGCCGACGCCCGACTACCGGATCCGCTCCTTCCGGCCGGGCGACGAGGAGGGCATCCTGCACGCCAACGCGCTCGCGTTCTCCCACCACCCCGAGCAGGGGCACATGACCCTGAGCGACTTTCGGGAGCGCACCGAGGAGTCGTGGTTCGACCCGGCCGGGCTGTTCCTGGCCGTGCCCGCCGACGACCTCGACGAGGGGACCGACGACCCCGACCGCGCAGTGCTCGGCTTCCACTGGACCAAGGTGCATCCCGAGGGCATCGGCGAGGTCTACGTGGTGGCGGTCAACCCGAAGGCGGCCGGCCGCGGGATCGGCAAGGTGCTCACCAGTGCCGGTCTGACCCACCTGCGCGACCTCGGGCTGCCCCGGGTGATCCTCTACGTCGACGGCGACAACGACCCCGCGATCGCGGTCTACGACGGCGCCGGGTTCGCGCACATCCGCACCGAGGCGCAGTACCTCGGCGTCCCCACGCTCTGAGTGAGGCCAGCGCCCGGCGCAGCACGCCGGCCATCTCGGCCATCGCCGCCGGGGCGTCGTGCCCCGTCCCGACGACGTGCAGCAGGCCCCGCGGCAGGCGTCTTGACGAACCGTGCCACCGGGGCAAGGGTCGGAGGATGGGCTCGCTCGCCACGCACCGCGTCGGGCGCCGCTGGGTGCTCGTCCAGGCCGGTCGCGGAGCCGTCGGCTTCGCGGTGCTGGGCGCCGCAGCCTGTGGCGGGGGCCAGGCCGACGGAGTGCCGTCCGGCACCAGCTCCTCCCCCGCCCCCTCTTCCGGAGGCGTGTCCGGCGCCGGCAACGGGCTGGCCTGGTCGCGGGTCGACCTGGGCTTCGTGGCCGCCTACGTCCTCGTCCGTGGGGCACAGGCCGCCGTCGTCGACACGGGTGTCGCAGGCAGCGCCGACGCGATCGGCAGCGTGCTGGCCTCGGCAGGCCCCGGCTGGGCCGGCGTGCGACACGTCGTGCTCACGCACAAGCACGGAGACCACGCCGGCAGCATCAGCGACGTGCTCGCGCGCGCCGACAAGGCGGTGGGCTACGTCGGCGAGGCCGACCTGGCGGACGTCGACAGCGACGAACGGCTTCGTCCGCTCGCCGACGGGGACGACGTGTTCGGGCTGCAGGTGGTCGGCACGCCCGGGCACACCGTCGGTCACATCTCCGTCTTCGACACCACCGCGAACGTGCTTCTCGCCGGCGACGCACTGAACAACACCGACGGACTGGCCGGCTCCAACCCCCAGTTCACCGAGGACAAGGACGCCGCGGTCGCCTCGGTGCGCCGGCTCGCAGACCTGCGGCCGAGGACCATCCTGGTCGGCCACGGCGACCCGGTCGTGCGTGGAGCCGCCGATGCACTGCAGCGGCTGGCCTCGTCCCTCGCCTGATCGCCGACGTCGTGGCCACCCGCTGTTCACCCGGGAGTGTCAGACTTCACCCCATGTCCAACGAGCCCTATCCGGGACGCTCCGAGAGCGCCGCCGACGACGGACCTCTCGACGAGCCGTACGACGGTGGACTGCGGGTGGTGCCGTCCGAGGTCTTCGACGTCGAGCCGCCGTACGAGGCCGAGATCGACGTGTTCGAGACCGGGAAGTTCGACGACCGCTTCCTGGACCGGGAGCTCTCCTGGCTGCACTTCAACCAGCGGGTGCTCGAGCTCGCGGAGGACACCCACCTGCCGCTGCTGGAGCGGGTGCGCTTCCTGGCGATCTTCGCCAGCAACCTCGACGAGTTCTTCATGGTCCGCGTGGCCGGCCTCCAGCGCCGGATCGCGGCCGGGGTCGCCGTCCGGGCTGCGTCGGGGCGGATGCCGCGTGAGGTGCTCGACCTGATCTGGAGCACGGCCTCGGACCTGATGGACCGGCACGCCCGCGTGTTCCGCGACGACATCGTGCCCGCGCTCGGCGAGCACGGTATCGAGCTGGTTCGGTGGGACGACCTCGACGTCAACGAGCAGAAGTACTGCAAGAAGCTGTTCAAGCAGCGCATCTTCCCGGTGCTGACCCCGCTCGCGGTCGACCCGGCGCACCCGTTCCCCTACATCTCGGGGCTCTCCCTCAACCTGGCCGTGATCGTGCGCAACCCGAAGTCCGGCAAGGAGCACTTCGCGCGGGTCAAGGTGCCGCAGAGCTTCAGCCGGTTCGTGCCGCTGCCGGACGCCCAGGGTGGCGGCCACCGGTTCGTGCCGCTGGAGGACGTGATCGCCGAGCACCTCAAGCGGCTGTTCCCCGGCATGGAGGTGCTGGGCGCGCACACGTTCCGGGTCACCCGCAACGAGGACCTCGAGGTCGAGGAGGACGACACCGAGAACCTGCTCAAGGCACTCGAGCGCGAGCTCCTCCGCCGCAAGTTCGGCCCCGCGGTGCGGCTGGAGGTCGAGGAGTCGGTCGACGAGAAGGTGCTGTCGCTGCTGGTCTCCGAGCTCGGGGTCACCGACTCCGAGGTGTTCCGGGTGCCCGGTCCGCTCGACCTGCGCGGGCTGCACGGCGTTGCCGACCTCGACCGCGAGGAGCTCAAGTACCCCACGTTCATCCCGGCCACCCACAAGTCGCTGGCGCCGGTCGAGTCGGCGTCACCCGTCGACGTGTTCAAGGCGCTCGCGCTCGGCGACGTCCTCCTGCAGCACCCGTACGACTCGTTCGCCACCTCGGTGCAGCGCTTCATCGAGCAGGCCGCCGCCGACCCGCACGTGCTCGCGATCAAGCAGACCCTCTACCGGACCTCCGGCGACTCCCCGATCATCGACGCCCTGATCGACGCTGCCGAGGCCGGCAAGCAGGTGCTGGTGATCGTGGAGATCAAGGCACGCTTCGACGAGCAGGCCAACATCCGCTGGGCGCGCAAGCTCGAGCACGCCGGCTGCCACGTGGTCTACGGGCAGGTCGGCCTGAAGACCCACTGCAAGCTGGCGATGGTCGTGCGCGAGGAGCCCGACGGGATCCGCCGCTACACCCACATCGGCACCGGCAACTACAACCCCAAGACCGCGCGGATGTACGAGGACCTCGGGCTCCTCACGACCGACGAGACGATCGGCGAGAACGTCGCGAACCTGTTCAACAACCTGAGCGGCTTCTCCCGCAAGCCGTCGTACGACAACCTGCTGGTGGCGCCCGACTCAGTCCGCAGCGGACTTGTCGAGCGGATCCGCGGCGAGGTCGAGCACCACCAGGCCGGTCGCGAGGCGCGGATCCGGATCAAGGCGAACTCGATCGTGGACGAGGCGATCATCGACGAGCTCTACCGCGCCTCCAGGGCCGGCGTGCCGGTCGACCTCCTGGTGCGCGGCATCTGCGGCCTGCGCCCCGGCGTGACCGGGCTCTCCGAGTCCATCCGGGTGCGCTCCGTGCTGGGTCGCTTCCTCGAGCACAGCCGGATCTTCTGGTTCGCCGACGGCGGCACCCCGGCGGTCTACATCGGCTCCGCCGACCTGATGCACCGCAACCTCGACCGCCGGGTCGAGGTGCTGGTGCGGCTCCCCGGCGAGGACGCGGTCCGCCAGGTCAGCGACCTCCTCGACCTCGCCTTCGACCCGACCACGGCCGCCTGGGACCTCCAGCCCGACGGCGAGTGGACCCGTCCGCCCGCCGCCGGTCCTGACGGCCTCCCCCCGGTCGACCTGCAGGCGGCGATGATCGCGGCCCACCACCGCTGAGCCCGACTTGGTGGTGCAGGCTGGGGGTGCGGGATCCCCACACTTGTCCCGGAACTGCACCGGATCGCACGGATCTCGTGCGATTTCCCAACAAGTGTTGGGAAACCGCCCTTCGTCTCAGCAGGTCGCGAACAGCAGCGGGCCGGTGCTCAGCTCGGACAGCACGAAGCCGGTCTTCTCCTTCGGCTTCGCGGTGAGGACGACAGCAGATCCCGCTGTGCGTGAGCGCACCAGCCGCAGGTCGTCGGCGAACGACCCGGCGGTGGCCACGGCAGGCCCGACGAACAGCCGGGCGCGTGGGCGGAGGTTGTCCTTCGCCTGTCGGTCATCCGCGAACTGCATGACAACGTCGAGGGTGCGGTCAGCACCCAGGGTGATCAGCAGGCCGCTCAGCGGGTCGACGCCGCCGGCCTTCGCCACCAGCCGGTCGCCCTCGGTCTGGTCGCCCTCGCCGGCCTTGGTCATCGACAGGTCCTCGCAGGCGAAGTCCCCCGCCCACACGAAGCCGGCCACCGGGTCCGAGGCATGGTCGGCCAGTCCGCCGACCTTCGAGCCGAGCGCGTCGGCGTCGCCGGTGACCACCTTCGCCGACGACGCGGCGTAGGCCTGGGTGTCACTGGTCACGACCAGGTGGTCGTCGGCGTCGACCACCACGTACTGCAGCTCGGGCGTGATGGTCGGGTCGATGCCCGCGACCAGGTCGACGCCACCGTCCCAGACGCCGGTGTCGGACGACGGGCGCTGGTAGCCGAGCCGGTCGAGGTTGTCCTCGATCCGGCCCATGTCGGTGTCGCCGGGCAGCTGGAGCACCAACACGGCACCCTGGCGGGACTGGGCGTACGCCTCCCAGTCCGCGTTGGTCGGCGAGAACCCGTACCTGTCGTGCAGCGCCACCGTCGCGTCCTCGATGCTGGAGGCGGCGGTCAGGTCCGCGTCGTACCCGCGAGAGATGAAGTCCTCTATCGACGCGTGCGTCTTGAGCGGGCCGGCGTCGAGCCGCTCACGCACCTTCTGCCAGTCCGTGAAGGCGACCCGGAGGCTGCTGGCAGGCACCCGGTCGAGCGCCTGCTCCAGCGAGGACCGGTTCAGGGTGCGGACCAGGTGGATCGTCAGCAGCGCCACCAGCACCAGCGCCACGAGTCCGGCCAGGAGGATGCGCACTCGTCCTGACCGCGCCACGCTGCAAGACTATCCGCATGGCGGTTCCCGACCCCGACGCGACGGTGGTGATCGACCCGGAGGTGATCGCCGCGGGTGCGGTGGTCGTGCGCAAGGGCACGGTGCTGCTCGTGCACCGGCCCAAGTACGACGACTGGTCGTTCCCGAAGGGCAAGCAGGATCCCGGCGAGGACGACGTCGTGACGGCGGTCCGTGAGGTGCTGGAGGAGACCGGCGTCGAGATCCGGCTGGGCATGCCGCTGCCGTCCACGGCCTACGTCCAGTTCGACGGGCGCAGCAAGCTGGTCCACTACTGGCGGGCGCACGTCATCGGCGACCACGACGTGTCGACCTACGAGCCGAACGACGAGATCGACGACGTCGCCTGGGTCCCGGTCGAGGAGGCGGCGGGGCTGCTCAGCTACCAGCGCGACCGCGACGTGCTGGCGGCGCTCCCGACGTCGAAGAAGACCACGCCCCTGGTGGTGCTGCGGCACGCCAAGGCGCTCTCACGCAAGAAGTGGGACGGCTCCGACCCCGAGCGGCCGCTCACGGACGAGGGGCTCCAGCAGGCGAAGGGGCTGACCCCCCTGCTCGCGGCGTACGGCGTGACCCGCGTGGTCACCTCCTCCAGTACCCGCTGCGTCCAGACCGTCCAGCCGTACGTCGACGAGCACGTGCTCACCTGCTCGGAGACCGTCGCCCTCTCGGAGGAGCACGTGCACGAGGAGGCCGTGCGCGCGATGCTCGACGACCTCCTCGCCGGCAAGGAGCCGACCGTCGTCTGCTCGCACCGTCCGGTGCTGCCGGTGATCCTGGCGCACCTGGGCGTCGACATCCCGGCGCTGGCCCCGGCGTCGCTGCTCGTCGTCCACCACCGCGAGGGCGAGATCCTGGCCGCGGAGCTGCACGAGCACCCCTGACCACGCCCTTCCCCTGCGGGAGACGCGGGGAGCGTCCGTCCAGCGTTCACCGTGCGTTCACCGCCACCGACAAGTCGTGTCACCTGGGATTCCTACCTTCCTGTTGTCCGTTCCTTTACGAACATCAGGAGCATCGAAGTGAACAACACTTCTTCCCGCCGGATCCTCGTGCCGGGCATCACCGCCGTGGCCCTGGGCCTGGCCCTTTCCGCGTGTGGCGCCAGCAACGAGTCCGGCAGCACGAGCGGCAAGTCCCTCGACGGCGCAGGATCGAGCGCCCAGGAGTCCGCGATGGACGCTTGGCGCAGCGCGTTCCAGAAGGACAACTCCGACGTCACCGTCAACTACGACCCGTCCGGCTCCGGCGCGGGCATCGAGAAGTTCAACGCCGGCGGCATCGACTTCGCCGCCACCGACTCCGCACTCAACGCGGACAAGGGTGAGATCGACGCCGCGAAGAAGCGCTGCGGCGCCGACGCGATCGAGGTGCCCGACTACATCAGCCCGATCGCGGTCGTCTACAACCTCAAGGGCGTGCAGGACCTGCAGCTCTCGGCGAAGACGATCGGGCAGATCTTCGACGGCAAGATCACCACGTGGAACGACCCGGCCATCGCGGCCGAGAACGACGGCGCCAAGCTTCCCTCCACGACGATCTCGCCGGTGCACCGCTCCGACGAGTCGGGCACCACGGAGAACTTCACCGACTACCTCGAGCAGGCCGGCGAGGGTGGCTGGAGCCACCCGAAGGACAAGGTCTGGCCGATCCAGTCCGGTGAGGGCGCCAACGGCACCTCCGGCATGATCTCCGCGGTCGGCCAGGGCGACGGCTCGATCGGCTACGCCGACTTCAGCCAGGCCGGCGACCTCGCCTCGGTGAAGATCAAGGTCGGCTCGGCCTACGTCGCGCCGTCCGCCGAGGCGGCAGCCAAGGCGCTCGAGGCCTCGCCGTTGGAGACCGGCCGTCCGGAAAGCGACCTCGCGGTCAAGGTCGACCGCAAGTCGACCGAGGCAGGTGCCTACCCGCTGCTCCTGGCGTCGTACCTGGTCGCGTGCCCCACGTACGACGACGCGAAGACCGCCGACAACGTCAAGGCGTTCCTCAGCTACATCGTCTCCACCGAGGGCCAGCAGGCCGGCGCCGACAACGCGGGCTCCGCCCCGATCCCGGCATCGCTGCAGGAGAAGGTCGCGAAGATCGTCGACACCATCTCGTCGAAGGGCTGACGAGACACCCGTGTCCACCTCTGTCACGAGGACCGGATCACCCAGGCGACGTCGCCTGGGTGATCTGGTCTTCTCCGGCACGGCGTTCGGTGCCGCCATGCTGATCCTGCTGGCGCTCGCCGGCGTCGCGGTCTTCCTGGTGATCCAGGGCATCCCGGCGCTCCGGGCGACACCCTCGGACCTCAGCGGCAAGTCCAGCCTGTTCGCGTACGCCGCACCTCTGGTCTTCGGCACCCTCTGGGCCGCGTTCATCGCGATCCTGATCGCGACGCCGCTCGCTCTCGCCGTCGCGCTGGCGGTGTCGCACTACGCTCCGAGGCGGCTGGCAGCCCCCCTGGGCTATCTCGTCGACCTGCTCGCCGCCGTGCCCAGCGTCGTCTACGGCCTGTGGGGCATCGGCTTCCTCGGGCCACGCCTGGTGCCGGCGTACGAGTGGCTCGACCAGCACGTCGGCTGGCTGCCGCTGTTCGCCGGTCCAGCCTCGACCACCGGTCGCACCATCCTCACCGCGGGCATCGTGCTCGCGATCATGATCCTGCCGATCATCACCGCGATCTCCCGCGAGATCTTCAGCCAGACGCCGCGCCTCAACGAGGAGGCCGCGCTGGCTCTCGGCGCGACGCGCTGGGAGATGATCCGGCTCTCGGTCCTGCCCTACGCCCGCTCCGGCATCGTCTCCGCCGTGATGCTCGGGCTCGGCCGCGCCATGGGCGAGACGATGGCCGTCGCGATGGTGCTCAGCGCCAGCGGCGTGGTCACGTTCAACCTGATCTCCTCGACCAACCCGTCCACCATCGCGGCGAACATCGCGCTCACCTTCGCCGACGCGACGGGGCTCAAGGTCAACGCCCTGGTCGCCACCGGCCTGGTGCTCTTCGTGATCACGTTCGTGGTCAACTTCGCCGCGCGGGCGATCGTGGCCCGCGCCGACAGGTCGGTGACCCGATGACCACGACTGCTCCTCCCCCTACGGAGACGACGCGGCACGGCCACGTGCCGCTGCGGCACCCGCGGCTCCCCCGCTGGGCACCGCTGCTGGTGGCCGTGATGGCAGCCGCCGCGTCCGGCCTGCTGGCACTCGGGCTCGGCTGGGGCCTCTTCGCCTGGGCCTTCGTGGCCGCCGTCCTGTACGTCGTGGGGCTGCCGGTGTGGTCCCGCGCGGTCGAGAACCGTCGCGCCGCCCTCGACCGTCTGGTCACCTCGCTGATCTGGGTCGCCCTGGTGATCGCGTTCATCCCGTTGGCCTCGTTGCTGTCCACGGTGATCCGCAACGGCGCCACCGAGCTCACCAGCACCTTCTTGAACAACTCGATGCGCAACGTGATCGGCGAGGGCGGCGGGATCTACCACGCGCTCGTCGGCACCCTGCTGATCACGCTCGGCGCGACCGTGATCTCGGTGCCGATCGGGCTGATGACCTCGGTCTACCTCGTCGAGTACGGCGCCAGGTCCAGGGTCTCCTCGGCGATCCGGTTCCTGGTCGACGTGATGACCGGCATCCCGTCGATCGTGGCTGGCCTGTTCGCGTTCGCGCTGTTCGCGCTGGTGACCGGTGACCCGGGCATCCACTTCGGTCTCGGCGGTTCGGTGGCGCTGTCGCTGCTGATGATCCCGATCGTGGTGCGCTCCGCCGAGGAGATGCTCAAGCTGGTGCCCTCGGACCTGCGTGAGGCGTCGTACGCCCTGGGCGTGCCGAAGTGGCGAACCATCATCAAGGTGGTGCTGCCCACCGCCCTCTCGGGGATCATCACCGGCGTCACGCTGGCGATCGCGCGCGTGATCGGCGAGACCGCGCCGCTGCTGATCATCGCCGGCTCGACGGACTCGGTGAACTTCGACCTGTTCCACAACCAGATGGCCACGCTGCCGGTGTTCATCTACTACAGCTACACGCAGCCAGGCCTGAACCCCGACATCTCCCGCGGCTACGCGTGGGGCGCTGCACTCGTCCTGATCATCATCGTGATGGCGCTGAACGCCGTCGCCCGGATCCTGGGCAGGCTCTTCGCCCCCCGGACCGGGCGTTGAGAGGAACACCATGGCCACAAGCATCGACATCTCCGACCTGGACATCTACTACGGCGACTTCCTCGCCGTCGAAGGCGTCAACATGACCATCCCGGC
The DNA here is from genome assembly GCA_963815585.1 of uncultured Actinomycetota bacterium. Classification (GTDB taxonomy): domain Bacteria; phylum Actinomycetota; class Actinomycetes; order Propionibacteriales; family Nocardioidaceae; genus Marmoricola. Next base: position 196,066 of record CAWFHJ010000007.1, read on the forward strand.
CCGGTCCGTGACGGCACTGATCGGCCCCTCCGGCTGCGGCAAGTCCACCTTCCTGCGCACCCTGAACCGGATGCACGAGGTGATCCCCGGCGCCACCGTCGACGGGAAGATCGTGGTGGACGGCCAGTCGCTCTACGACGCGGCCGTCGACCCGGTGGAGGTACGACGCCAGGTCGGCATGGTCTTCCAGCGCCCGAACCCGTTCCCCACGATGTCGATCGCCGACAACGTGCTGGCCGGCCTGCGGCTGAACAACAAGCGGCTGAAGAAGTCCGACGCCGAGACCGTGGTCGAGCGCTCGCTGACCCGCGCGAACCTGTGGAAGGAGGTCAAGGACCGGCTCAAGAAGCCCGGCATGTCACTCTCCGGCGGCCAGCAGCAGCGGCTCTGCATCGCCCGCGCGATCGCGGTCGAGCCCCAGGTGCTGCTGATGGACGAGCCCTGCTCCGCCCTCGACCCGATCTCCACGTCCGCGATCGAGGACCTGATCCACGACCTCCGGACCGAGTACACGATCGTGATCGTCACCCACAACATGCAGCAGGCCGCCCGGGTCTCGGAGGACACCGCGTTCTTCAACCTCGCCGGCGCCGGCAAGCCCGGCCGCCTGATCGAGATGAACCCGACCAAGAAGATCTTCTCGCTCCCGGACGAGGAGGCCACCGAGGCCTACATCTCCGGCCGGTTCGGCTAGGTCGCTCGGCGGGGGTGTTCCTGGCGAGCTTGGTGCTGGCGTGCTTGGTGCTGGGTCGAGGTCGGGGGGTAGTCCGTGACGTTCGGCGCTTCCTGGAGATAGTCCGTGACGTTTGGCGCCTCCACGAGCCCAATCGAGGCGCTTTTCGTCACGGACTACCCGCCTGCCCCCGCCGGAGAACAAGCCCCTGCCGTCCACTTCCGGCGCACACCCACGTACACCCATGCGCCCGACCCCGACCCTGTGGATGACCGGAGCAGCCAAACGGCGGAAGGCGCACCCTTTCTGGGGTGCAGCTGCCACCGTTCCATCCCCGCCGGCCAGGACTCGTGGCGCCGGTCCGGATAGATCCGTCGGGCACCAGCGGTCCCACCCGCCACCAGGCAAAGGGTCCGTACTGGCACCGCACAAGCCGCGGTCTCTACGTCCCGACCGAGACGGCCGACTCGGTGGAGCAGCGCATCGTCAACGCCGGCGCCGTACTCCCCGAATTCGGCGGCGTCACCGGTTGGGCGGCGCTCCGCTGGTACGGCGCGTCGTACTTCGACGGTCGCACCTCCGACCTCCAGGAGCTGCCCGTCGTGCTCGTGACCGGGCCGGCCGACATCCGCCCGCAGCCCGGCATCCAGATCTCGGCCGAGCGAATCGGCCCGATCTCGCTGCAGGTCGTCGACAGTTTGCGCGTCACGCTCGCGGTGCGCGCGATGGCGTTCGAGATGCGCTACGCGCCGAGCGTCCGGGCCGCTGTCGAGGTCGCCGACATGGCGGCGTACGACGACGTGGTGTCGCTCGCCGAAGCGGCCGAGTACCTCGCTGGCCTGAACGGGTGGACCGGCGTGCCGCAGGCGCGTGCCGCCCTGCTGCTCGCCGACGAGAACAGCTGGTCGCCCCAGGAGACCGGGCTCCGCATGGTGTGGGTCGTCGACGCCGGACTGCCGCGCCCGCTGTGCAACGTGCCAGTGTTCGACCTGGCGGGCCGCCACCTGGGAACTCCCGACCTGTTCGACCCGCAGGCCGGGGTCGTCGGCGAGTACGACGGCGGCCTGCATCTCGCTGGTCGGCAGCGCCGGCGCGACGTCGCACGGGAGCACCGTTTCCGGAGTCACGGCCTCGAGTACTTCTCGGTGGTCGGCGGCGAGCTCTGGCGACCCGAGGTCGTCGCCGAACGGATACTCGACGCTCGCCGCCGCGCTCGCTGGGATGCGCCCGGACGCCGGAACTGGACGCTCGAGCCCCCGCCCGGCTGGCAGTCCCTCGGGTCCGTCGCCGAACGCCGCGCGCAGGGCAGGCACCGCCGAGCGACCTGAGCGCGAGGGTCTGCGCGAGACGCCGTGGCCCGTCATGGGCGCGGCGCTGGGGTAGTCCGTGACGGACGGCGCCCCGGATCGACTCGTGGAGGCGCCGAACGTCACGGACTATCGCCGGAAGGCGCCAAACGTCACGGACTACCCGACTACGGCAGGCGGAAGACGAACTTCAGCAGGACGTAGACCAGAGCGGCGGCAGAGCCGGCGGCGGGGAAGGTGAGCACCCAGCCGAGGATGATGGTGCGCGCCATCCCCCACCGGACCGCGGAGAAGCGCTTGGTCGCCCCGGCACCCATGATCGCCGAGGTGATCGTGTGGGTGGTCGAGATCGGGGCGTGGAAGGCGAACGCGGTCGTGTACAGCACGCTCGCGCCGACCAGCTCGGCGGAGAAGCCGCGGGCCGGGTCGAGGTGGATGATCTTGCGGCCGAGGGTGCGCATGATCCGCCAGCCACCGGAGTAGGTGCCCAGCGAGATCGCGGTCGCGGCGGCGATCACGATCCACAGCGGGAGGTCGGTCTGCTCGGCGGGGTAGTAGCCGGCCGTGACCACGGCCAGGAAGATCACGCCCATCGTCTTCTGTGCGTCCTGGAGGCCGTGGCCCAGGGCAAGTGCGGACGCGGAGACGGTCTGCATCAGCCGGAAGCCGCGCTGCACCTTGTGCGGGTTGCGTCGGCGGAAGATCCACATGATCGCCAGCATCACCAGGAACGCCACGGCGAAGCCGACCAGCGGCGAGAGCACCATCGGGATCACGACCTTGTCCAGGATCGTGGACCAGTGCACGATCGTGCCCGCGGTCAGGGCCGAGCCGACCAGTCCGCCGATCAGGGCGTGCGAGGAGGACGACGGCAGACCGAAGTACCAGGTGACCAGGTTCCAGGTGATCGCCCCGATCAGGCCGGCCAGCACGATCACCAGGCCGTGGTTGCCCGAGGGCGGCTGGATCACGTCCTTGACCGTGTTGGCGACCTCCTGGCCGAGGAGCGCGCCCACGAAGTTCATCACCGCGGCGAGGGTCAGGGCGATCCGCGGCGTGAGCGCGCGCGTCGAGACCGAGGTCGCGATCGCGTTGGCCGCGTCGTGGAAGCCGTTGGTGTAGTCGAACGCCAGGGCGACCAGGACCACCGCGATGACGATGGCGAGGTCCACCGTCAGGACTCCTTGACGTGGATCTGTTCCACGATGTTCGCGACCTTCTCGAAGGCGTCGATCGCCTTCTCGAGGGAGTCCACGATGTCCTTGAGCTTGAGCACCTCGAGGGCGTCGTACTTGCCACTGAAGAGCTTGGCCAGAATCCGCCGGTAGCTCTTGTCGCCGGCGTTCTCGAGGCGGTTGATCTCGATCCAGTACTCGTCGAGGTTCTTCATCGCCTGCAGCCGCGGCATCGCCTCGGCGGTGAGCTCGGCGCAGCGCTGGATCACCTCGACCTGGTTGGCGAGCTCCTTGGGGAGCCGCTCCACCTCGTAGAGGTTGACCAGGTCGACGGCCTCCTCCATGTAGTCCATGACGTCGTCGAGGCTGGACGCGAGCGCGTAGATGTCCTCGCGGTCGAACGGCGTGACGAAGGTGGTGTTCACCCGACGAACGATCTCGTGGGTCGTCTCGTCGGAGTTGTGCTCGGCGTCGCGCATGCGCTTGGCAACGGCCGGACGGTCGGCGCCGTCGGCGAGCATCTCCGCGAGCAGGTCGGCGCCCCCGATCAGGTCGGTCGCCGATCGGGTGAACAAGTCGTAGAACGTGCCGTCAACCGGCCGGAACCGCAGAGCCACGGGAACTCCTGAGGAGGAGGATCAGAACTCGCTCATGCTAGGGCTTCGAGCGGCTCCGACCACAACTCGGGAGCGTCGAGGTGGTCCCCAGGTGCCTTTCGGGACCCTGGGACACACCAGCGCCCCGCACGTTCGTGGCGTGCGGGGCGCTTGTCGGAAGCGGCTGGTTCAGCCGTGGGCCCACTGTGTGACAACTGCTCGCGCACCGGGGCCGGCCCTGCTAGTCCCCGGGCGCTGACTGGGGAATGAAGCCTCCAGCCCCAGCACCTGGTCGATTTCGTCCTGCGTCAGATGTCGGTCGGCGCGGTTGGCGGCGACCATGAGGCTCGCCGTCAACTCGACCTCGTCGAGCAGTTCGTCGTCCTCAAGGGAGACGTCGAACTGGTCATCCATGCGGTGGTTCCCTCCCACTCGGGTGCAACAGATCCCCGTTGGCGTTAGAGATACCCACCACAGAGGTGGGGAAACGTGTGAAACCGGTCGCGCTCAACTACTACAGCGTACGCCGGGGCGCACGAAGGCCCCGACCAGACGGTCGGGGCCTTCGCGATGGTGTTGCTTGGTGCTCGTCCTCAGACGGGACGAACGTTCTCCGCCTGCGGGCCCTTGGGACCCTGCGTGACGTCGAACTCGACCTTCTGGTTCTCGTCGAGGGACTTGTAGCCCTGCGACTGAATGGCCGAGTAGTGAACGAAGACGTCGTCGCCGCCGTTCTCCTGGGCGATGAAGCCGAAGCCCTTCTCGGCGTTGAACCACTTAACGGTGCCCTGAGCCATGCTCGTATTTCTCCTTGTTTCGGGGCGAGAGACGGTCACTTCGACAGTCCCTGCAGCAGATGCTGTGCTGTCACGCCGTCCCGCCTCGCAAAGCAAAGAGAAACGCCGTTGGCCAAAACTCCAACGAGCGTTGTGTAACCGCTGGAACCTTCTGCACCTGTTGCGGGACCAACGGTACCAAGCATTGGGCGATTCGCCTCCCCCGGAGGGGGGTTCCTCGGAGTGTCACCGATCTCACCCCGGGGTGATGGGTGTGACGTGAGGGGCGCAAACTTGTTCCTGCGAACCCTCGTCAGGACCTCCTGACGTCTGGAATCCTGACGGGTGGCGCACCGCGACGTGCGCTTCCCCTGTCGATGTCGCGCCGAGAGCTGTCCGAGCAAGGAGGTCGCGCGAGTGCCACGCCGCCACCGCGGTCATCCCGGGGAGACCGAGCCTACGGACGACGCAGAGCCCGAGGGCCCCGCGCCCGCCGACCTGCTCCAGATGTGGATCACCGGGCGGCACCCGGCGTCCGAGACGTCCGAGCCTGTTCCCGAGCCGGTCGCCGACGAGGAGACCTGGACCGACGAGGTCGACCTGCCCTGGACCGAGGCCGACGAGGTCGAGGCGCCGGCGCCGGACGTGGCGCCCGAACCAGAACCTGAGCCGGAACCCGAGCCAGAAGCGCAGCCCGAGCCGCAGCCCGAGCCCGCACCTGAGCCGGAACCCGAGCCCGCACCCGAGCCCGAGCCCGAGCCCGCACCGACACACGCCGCCGAACCGCCTGCGTCCTTCCTCACGGCCCGTCAGGCTGCCGAGCAGCAGGCCCAGGGCTGGGCCTCGTTCGGGACCGCGCACACCGCCGAGGACGTGCTCGACCTGTCCGCCCGCAACCCGTGGCTCGACGTCCTGCTCGGAGGGACAACGACCCCGCCGCGCCCGCCCGGCGAGCCCGAGAAGCCGGCGCTGCTCGTCGAGCACGACCACGACGAGGACGGCGAACCCGAGGTCGAGCCGGCGTACGACCCGGACGCGACCGCGGTCTGGACCCTGGACGACTTCGACGCCTACGTCCGAGCTCAGAGCGGGGCGGAGCTGGCGGACTGGGTCACCGGCGTCCGCGAGGAGATGGACGACGACCAGGACGAGCCGGGCGCACACGTCGGGGAGGCCGTCGACCTCGCGCCGGAGCTGGTCCCGCACGACGACCTCGGCTCGCACGTCGCACCGGTGGAGACTGTCACCGACCCGATCCCCGACTCCGACGACGCGGGTGCACACGCCGCTCCCGCGATCGGTGGGCTGGCCGAGCCGCGGCAAGGGGTGCGCGGACTGCTGGCCCGGATCGGGCTGCACCGCGACCAGCACGCCGACGAGGAAGGTGCAGCGCTGTTGCGGCCGGTGGAGACCGCCGAGTCACCGGTCGAGTCCTCCGTCGACAGCCTCCCGGATCCGCTCCCCGGGCCGAAGCCCGATCCCACGCCCGTGCCCACCCCCGAGCCGGGCCCGGAGCCCGACCCGGAGCCCGACCCGGCACCGCTGACCGAAGCTCCCGCCGATCGGGTCGACATCGGCTGGCCGGACGAGCCGGACGACGCCTGGGAGGACGCGCCCCTCCCCGTCGGTGGCCTGGCGGCCTACACCGCACGCTGGGGCTCCGCCGACGACTGGGAGCCGGACAAGTGGCAGGCGACCGAGCCGTCCGTCGCGGAGGACCCGCCGGTGCTCGAGGTGGCCACACCTCCCGAGGAGTCGACGCCCGACGAGGCTGCGCCGGATCCGGTCGACGTGGTGGCGGAGCCGGTCACGCCGGAGCAGCCCTCGCTGCTGCAGGAGCACGTGGTCGAGGCCGACGTGCCGTGGGACCCGGACACCACTCAGGACTACGACTGGACGGCCGCGGCGGTCCACACCGAAGCCGCGCCGGTCGACGAGGAGACCTTCGCCGACGACGCCCCCGACCGCGAGGAGTGGTACGACGCCGCGGGCACGCTGTGGACCTCCGAGGACGGCGGGCAGACCTGGTACACCGCCGACGGTCGCGGCTGGAACGCCGAGACCTATGAGGACATCGACCCGGCCGAGGCCCGTCTCGGACGACGTGCGGCTCCGGTCGTGGAGAAGCCCGGCCGGGACCGAAGCGGGATCCGTCACCACCGTGATCGAGCCCGTTCCGGACCCTGTCCCGGAGCAGGACCCGGAGCCGAAGCGACGGTTGAGCGTGCCCGCCCGCGTGGCCGCCACGGCGCTCGGCATCGACCCGACCGGCGAGGACGGCGACGGCCCGGTCATCCCGCAGTACGTCGAGTACAAGCCGCGGGCGGCGTACCGACCTCTGCTCGGTGTGCTCTTCGTGGTCGCCGCCGTGCTGGCCGTGGTCGCCATCTTCTGGGCGGTCTCGAAGGGCGGCCAGTCCTCGATCGGGATCGCGATCGGTGTCACCGGCTTCGCGCTGGCGTTCTGGTGGGGGCTGCTCAGCTGGACCCCGACGGTGGTCTCGCTCAACGGTCCGATCCTGGAGGTGGCACGCGGGCACGACGGCGAGCGCTTCGACCTGCGCGACCCGGATCTCGACATCGACGTCGACGACGACACGGCCTCGCGCAACTGGCGGGCCACGATCACCCGGCCGAACGACACGGAGCTGGTGATCCCCGCGTCAGCGGTCGATCCCGACGAGTTCACCGCGATCGTCCAGCACTACCGGGCAGACGCCGGGCGCGAGGACCACCCTTCCCGGTAGTGCACGGCCATTCCTCCGACATCGCGGCAAGGTGCTGCGAGTATGTGCCGATGCACGCCCCGGAACCCGTCGCCACCCTCGACGCCGCACGCCTGCTCGGCGCCTTGGCGTCGGCGGCGTTCACGGTCGACGGCGAGCGCCGGATCGAGGTGGCCAACGACGCTGCGGCCGACCTCCTCGGCGTACCCGCAGCCGATCTGTGCGGGACGCCGCTGCTGACGCGGCTCTTCGCCGAACCCGAGCAGGGCGCCGCCGAGGAGGTGCTGAGGCGGGCGCTCGACGGCCAGCGGTGGCAGGGCGAGCTCCAGGTCCTGAGGTCGGACGGCGCTCCCCGTGCGGCCAGCATGTCCGTGGCCCCGCTCGGCGACGGCGAACGTACGACGGGCGCACTGCTGGTGGTCGAGGACGCCGGCAGCTCTCGGCGCCGCGCGCTGCGCCTCACCGACCGGCTCACGCGCCTGGCCCGGGTCACCGCGGAGCTGCTCCGGGCCGACGACACGACGTCGGTGACCACGATCGTCACCCGCCACATGGCCGACGCAGCCGGCGCCACTGTCGCCTCGCTCTCGGTGCTCGTCGCGGAGGACCGGCTGAAGCTGCTCGGGATCCACGGCGGCCGGCCCGGCGCCGCGCTGCGCTGGCAGACGTTCTCCGTGGGCGGCACCCCGGCCGGTGACTGCATCACGACCCGGCGACCGTTGGTGCTGGTCGGCCGCGACGAGATCCAGCGGCGCTATCCCGATGTCGAGAGCGCGGCCGACGGCGAACGCTCGCTGGTCTGCCTGCCGCTCCTGGTCGGTGACCGCCCGATCGGCGCGGCAACCCTGTCGTTCCCTGGTCGACGAGACTTCGACTCTGCCGAGCTCGACTTCTTCAACGTGATGGCCGACACGTGTGCGCAGGCCCTCGATCGGGTGCGGGCGCTGGCCGACGTGGCCGCCCAGTCCGCGAAGCTGGCGTTCCTGGCCAACGCCACCGAGGAGCTCGCAAGCAGCCTGGACTACGAGGCGACGCTCACGAACGTCGCGTCCCTCGCGGTACCCCAGATCGCGGACTGGTGCTCGATCGCGCTCGGCGTCGACGGTGAGCTGCACACGCTCGCAGTCGCGCACGTCGACCCGGCGAAGGTGGCGCTGGCGCGGGAGTTCCAGGAGCGCTTCCCACCCGACCCGGGCTCTCCGCGCGGGTCCTACCAGGTCTTCCGCACCGGCCAGAGCGAGCTCACGCCGGAGATCACCGACGAGATGCTCGACGCCAGCCAGATCGACCCCGAACAGATCTCCCTGATCCGGGAGCTCAACCTGCGCAGCGCGATGGCCGTGCCGCTGGTGGCGAACAACCGCGTGCTCGGGGTGATCACCTGGGTCGCCGGCGACCAGGGTCGCCGTTTCGACGAGAGCGACCTCACCTTCGCCGAGGACCTGGCCCGGCGCGCTGCCGTCGCGATCGACAACGCGCAGCTGCACACGGAGCTGCGGGAGATGGCGATCCGGCTGCAACGCGCCGTCCTCCCCGCCGAGCTCCCGCAGCTGTCTGGCTGGGAGGTCGCCGCGCACTACTCCCCCGCCGGGCACCTCGACGCCGGTGGTGACTTCTACGACGTCATCCCGCTCGACGGTGGCCGGGTGGCGATGTTCATCGGCGACGTGATGGGGCGTGGTGTGCACGCAGCAGCCGCGATGGCCCAGATGCGCGCCTCGATCCGGGCGCTGGTAGCGGTCGACCCCGAGCCGCAGGCCGTGCTCACCCGGCTGGACAAGGTCTTCGAGCACTACGAGATGGAACAGCTGGTGACCATGGTCTACGCGGTGATGGACCCGGCCCGCGACGAGGTCACCATCGCGAACGCTGGCCACCCGCCGCCGGTCCGGCTCGCCGCCGACGGCCACGCGGAGCAGCTCACGCTGGCCGAGGACGTGCTTCTCGGCGTCGGCGCCGTCGAGCGGCACACGATGACCCACCGGTTTGCGCCGGGTGACGCGCTGCTGGCGTTCACCGACGGCCTGATCGAGCGCCGCGCCGAGGACATCGACGTCGGCCAGCGCCGGCTGCTCACCGCCATCGACCGGTTCGGCATCCCCGCCACGCAGGACGCGCTCGACGCCCTGGTCTCCGAGGTCACCGACCCGCAGCGCGACGACGACGTCGCGGTGCTCGTCGTACGACGCACAGCACGGACCTAGACTCCTTCGCCGGGGCCCCTAGCTCAACTGGCAGAGCAGCGGACTTTTAATCCGCGGGTTCAGGGTTCGATCCCCTGGGGGCCCACTCTCACTGGGTATGACTCCGCTCGAGTGGTGACACTCGGAACCCGGTTGATCGGTGACTCACCCGGTTTGGTCAGGGCCAAGTCCCCCGGACGCCCGGTGAGTCAATCGGGAAACTTCACGGAGAGCACCATCTCAGCAGCAATCTCGCGCAGCTTGACGTTCTGGTTCGCGGAGAGGCGGGTCAGCACCGAGAACGCCCGGACCGAGTCGATCTCGAACCGCTCCATCACCATCCCGCACGCCTGCGCGATGATCGTGCGTGAGTCCATCGCTACCTCGAGCTGTTCGATGTTCCGCGCCGCGGCGACGGCGACGGCGATGTGCGCAGCCAGCGCCAATCCCTCCGCCTGGTCCTCCTCGTTGAACCCGGAGGTGGTCGTGGAGTACATGTTCAACGCGCCGAGGGTGTCCCGCACGGTGAACAAGCGGACGGAGAACGAACTGCGCGCCCCTGTTACCTGAACGGTTCGCGGACCCCAGTTCAACCAGCGGGGATCGCTGGCGAGGTCAGGGACGTAGACCGTCTCCTCCTCCCAGATGGCGTCGAGACAGGGGCCTTCGCTCATCTCGTACTGGAGCTGATCGCCGATCACTGCCATGTCGTTGGTGGCGGCTGGGGTGTCAACGCTCTGCTTCCCGTAGATGATCGAGACGCTGGCCGCGTCACACCCACCGACGTTCTGGACCGCAAGCTCGACGGCGCTCTGCACGGTCGAGACGGGGTCGTGCTGATCCTGCATCTCCCGCGCAGCCGCAGCCATGCGCTCGGCCAAGAGTTCGGGAAGGGTCACGCTGCCAAGCATCCCGCATCACGTTCGACCTCAAGCTCTGGTCTACCCCAGCGGATGCGGTTCACCGGGCCGTTCACTCGACCCGTCGGACCAGCCGAACCCCAGCGCTCACTGGTGCTTCCCCTGCGGCAATCCATGCGGGTAGCGCCGCCGCGAACGGCGTGGCCGTGACCTCGGAGAGGAACATCCGTTCCCCTCATCCCTCCGCGCGTGCCGTTCTCCCGTGCGCAGTCAGGTCGGAGTGGCCGCCGGTCCCTGCGCGGCCTGCTCCAGGGCCAGATCCGCGGACGGCGCGCGAGCCGCGAGTGTCGATCTGCGGTGTGCCCAGGGACCTGCACGTGACCTGGACGAACCACCGCGTGACGCCCTCACTGTCGACAGGACCAGTCCGGTGAACGGCAGGTGCAGTCCCTGCCGGGCAGCTGGCGCTGGGTGCTGGACCAGCTCGATCGCAGCCACCGCGCATCCGAGCTGGGCACCAGGGCCGGCTCAGCCAGCACTGGTGAGCTGAGCCGACGCAGGACTTCAGTCGGGCCGAGCAACGAGGACGGCGGCGTGGTCGGACGAGCTTCTGAGGAGGGTGACGTCGGTCGCCGGACCCGGTCCGAAGACGTCGTCGATCTTGCGGCTCGACCCGAGCGTCCCCACCGGGTCGTCGCGACGTCCGTCCCACGCCGACGTCAGCCCGGGCAGCTCGAGGCCGTCGAAGTTCGAGTCGCCCATCGCATAGACCACGTCGCCCGACTCCAACCGTGACCCGACGAGGTCGGCGACGTGGCGGACCTCGCTGCGGTGCCGAGCCACGAGGAGCGGCCGGTCGTCGCGGTAGTGGCCGCTCGACTGGACACCCGGGACCAGGTGGTAGTTCACGACCGTGACCGCCCGGTCCGCCAGGCGGTCGTGCAGCCGGACCACCGTTGCCACACGGGGCGGAAGCACTCGCACCGGCCGAACGCCCGGCTCGGCGAGCGAGACGAGACCGACCCGGTGGAGCCGGTGACCACGCAGAATGTAGCGCTCACGGAGGAAGCCGACGGGGTTGCCGCCGTAGGCGGGTGCGACCCAGCCGAAGGACGGGTCGCGCCGCAGGAGCGCACGTCGCGATATCCCCCACTCCTGCAGTCCGACGAGGTGGGGTCGGCGCTGCAGGACAGCCACCAGCGCCTCGGCGGCCTGCGGGCGGGCCAGGCTGTCGAGGACGTTGGCCGTGGCCACGAGGGGCACGGTGCCTCAGACCATCGCCGCTGGGCGCGCTGACTCGAGCTCGGTGACGGCGGCGGACGGCTCGGTCCGGCCTCGCCCGTACCGACGGCGGAGCACCGCGGCCGCGACCGGGACGAAGGAGAGCGTGGCGATGCTGATCGTGACCAGCTCGATGTGCTGGGCGACGAAGGGGATGCCGCCGAAGAAGAACCCGACCGCGATGATCCCGACGGCCCACGCCCCGGCACCCACCAGGTTGTACGCCGTGAACCGACGATGCGGCATCCGGGCCACTCCCGCGGTCACGGGCGCAAAGGTGCGCAGCACCGGGATGAACCTGGCCAGGACAACGGCGACGGGACCGTACCTCTCGAAGAACGCTGCAGCCCGGTCGGCGTGCTCGCGCCTGAAGAACCGGGAGTCGGGACGTGAGAACACGCGTGCTCCGAACCGCCGACCGATCAGGTAACCGACCTGGTCGCCCGTGACGGCGGCGACGAACACCGCCGTGGCGACGAGCCAGAACGGGAGGCTGATCACCTGGCCGGCGACGAGCGCTCCGGTCATGAAGAGCAGGGAGTCGCCCGGCAGGAAGAACCCGAGGAGGAAGCCCGACTCGACGAACACGACCGCCATCACAAGCAGGACGGCGGCTGGCCCGAGGGTGAGCAGGAGGGGAGCGAGGATCGCGGTCATGTCACGACCGTAATTCCGCCGACCTGATCACCACCTGACCAGAACGAGGCTCCGCCCGACCAGGGGGAAGGTCGGGCGGAGCGGCAGGAGGAACCTCGGACGCCGCGGGTCAGCGCGCCGCCTCGAGGGCGTTCCGGGTCTCGCGGCGCTGCTGCAGGGTGAACCATCCGACGACGGCGAGGATGACGGCCAGGAACAGGGCGCTGGTGCCGTTGGTGCCCAGCGCGAAGCCGCCGTCCTTGCGCGACGCGGTGAGCAGGTCGCCGATCGACGCACCGAACGGCCGGGTCATCACGTACGCCGCCCAGAAGGCGAGCACGGCGTTCAGCTTCAAGCCGTAGTAGGCGACCGTGACCAGGGCGATGACGCCGCCGAAGATGAGAGCGGCGGCGACGTAACCGAGGGCGAGCTTCTCCGAGATCAGGTCGCCGGCCGACGTCCCGAGGGCGAAGGTGAAGAGGATCGCCGCCCAGTAGAACAGCTCCCGCTTGCGCGTCACGATCGAGTGGATCGAGAGGGTCTTCTCGCTGCGGTACCAAGCGGTGAAGGCCAACGCCAGGCACCCGGCGAAGAGGCCGGTCGAGGTGAACAGGCTCACCCCCAGGTTGTCGACCAGGTTGTCGGAGAAGAGCGTGCCGACGACGCTGACGAGGACGACCGTGAGCCAGTAGACGCCGGGGACGTAGCGGCGGGTGGAGACCTGCCAGATCAGGACCGCCACGAACAGGACGCTCATCGACGCGGTCGTCGCACCGAGTCCCAGGCCGACATTCGCGTTGAGGAAGTCAGCGGCCGTCTCGCCGACGGTGGTGGACAGGATCTTGATCACCCAGAAGAGGAGGGTGACCTCGGGAACCTTGTTCAGGACGGTCCGGGTCCACGAGCTGCCGGTGTCGTTCGGGCGCACAGATGTCCGGTGGTGGTGGAGGCCCGGTGAGTTCGCTGCAGTCTGTGGCGTCATGCCGAGCAGCGTGCGGGCGGCGACCTGCCTGCAACCTGACTGCCCCAGCCCGGCGACTGAACCAGCACAGAGTCTGCACGAGCGAGACCTGTCAGCGGCGCGGCAACGTGAGGCTGAAGCTGGTCGGGGAGACGTGCGAGGTCACCGTCACGTCACCGCCGAGCGAACGCGCCGCGCGTTTCGCCAGGGAGAGCCCCAGCCCGGCGCCGCTGTGCTCACCTCGGTGGACGCCGGCGACGAACAGCTCCTCCGGGTCGACACCGGTTAGGCCGGGACCGTCGTCGGACACCGTGATCGTCACGGTCCGCTCCTGCACCGTCGCTGACACGTGCACACGGCTCGTGGCATGTCTCACCGCGTTGTCGACGAGCGGGGAAAGCGCTCGGACGCCGACGTCGGTGGTCGCGGCGATCGAGGTCGTCCCGACGCCCCCGAGGTCCTCGTCCACGACGAGGTCGGGGGTCGGTGTCGGCAGATGTCCCAGCACACCCTCGACGACAGCCTCGAGAGTCGTGGTCCGGTTGCCCGCCGGCATGTCTCCACGAGCCAGGTCGAGCAGCGTCGTGATGGTGGCACTCATCCGGTCGGTCAGGGCGACGAGCCGGTCAAGTCGCTCACGAGTGTCGGGATCGGGCGTGCTCATCGCCGCCAGCTCGGCCTCGCCGCGGATCGCCGTCAGTGGGGTCCGCAGCTCGTGGGCGAGCTCGGAGGTGAGCCGCTGCTCGCTGCGCAACGCCCCGGCGACGCGGTCGAGAAGGACGTTGAGGGTGCTTCCGAGGTGACTGATCTCGTCGTCGTTGGGCTGGTCGTCGAACCGGGCGTCGAGCTCCTGCGCGCTCCAGTCCTCTGCCAGGGCAGCCATCGACTCCACGGGTTCGAGGGTCCGGGACACGGTCCAGGCGGCGATGGCGGTAGCGCCCGCCGTGACCAGCAGCCCGAGCAGGACGAGTCCGATGATCGTCTCGGTGCGGGTGTCCGCGTAGGGGTCGAGCCGCTCGGAGACGATCAGGACACCGGTGCTCGGGGACCTGCCGCCGATGGCCACCGGACCGGCCAGGAAGGAGCGCTCGTAGCGCGTGACCCGGGTCCGGACCGTCACCTGGGAGAGGGAGTCCGCGAAGTCCTGGACCCTGTCACCGGCGCGGGGCCCCTCGATCTCGACCCCGTCGGCTCCGTAGAGCCACGTGCCGTCGTCGATGGCGTCGTTGGGCGTCTCCAGGGCCACCGTCGGACCTTGGCTGCTCGAACCCACCCCGGCCGCGATCACGCTGAACCGGTCGTTGAGGGTCGAGTCGACGCTGTGGCGGGTGACCGCCGCGAGGGACAGCAGGACGGTCCCGATCATGGCCGCCATCGCGAGTCCGGACACGATCGCCGTGCTGCGCACGATCCGGGTGCGCAGCCGTCCGGATCCGCTCATCGCAGCACGAACCCGACCCCACGCACGGTCTCGAGTGCGACCGGCGAGGCGACCGCTTCCAGCTTCACCCGGATCCGTCGGACGTAGGAGTCGATGGTGTTCTCGCTGACCATCGCACCGTCCGGCCACCCGGCAGCCACCACTGCTCGACGTCGTACGACGGCCCCCGGCTCGCCGGCGATCGCCGCCAGCATCCGGAACTCGGTCGGGGTCAGCTGGGCGGACTGCTCGCCGTGGCGCACCGAGTACCGCGCCGGGTCGAGGCGCAGCCCGCTGACCGTCTCGGGCAACGGTCGGGCGCGCTTGACCAACGCCTCGATCCGCACCAGGACCTCGGAGATCGCGAACGGCTTCGACACGTAGTCGTCGCCTCCGGCGTGGAAGCCGGACACCCGGTCGTGCACCGCGTCGAGAGCGGTGAGGAAGAGCACCGGCGCATGCTGGCCCTCGGCACGCAGCGCCTGGCACACGTCGCGGCCGTCGGAGTCCGGCAGGCCGATGTCGATGACCAGGACCTCGCACCCCGAGTCGACGGCGAGGTTGCTCACCGCCTCTGCCCCGTTGCGTGCGATGACCACCTCGTGGCCGCTCATCTTGAAGGCATCGGTCAGCACCCGACGCACGGCGGGGTCGTCCTCACAGATGCCGATCCTGGTCACGGACCCATCGTGCAGCACCATCGGGGCCGCTGCGTGCGATGCGCGGCAGGTGATCAGGTTCCGATCAGGTGAACGGCCCGACATTGGCACCATGACGAGCACCCTCGAGCGCGCCGCGCTCGACACCGGCACGGATGGGGCGCGGACCTCCGCCGAAGCATGGCTCCTGGCGCACGCCCCGGTCCTGCTGGCGGGACTCGTTGTCGCGATGCGGCTCCCTTCGGTGGCGGCTGCCCCCGGTGCGGACGAGGCGGGGTTCCTCATGGTCGCCCGCCAGTGGCACAGCGGGGGGACCTCGCTGTACGGCAGCTACTGGGTCGACCGGCCACCGCTCCTCATCTCGATGTTCCGGCTCGCAGCCCAGCTCGGCGGCCTGGTGCCGCTCCGCGTCATCGGGTCGGTGGCCGCGGCACTCGTGGTGCTCGGAGCAGCGCGCGTGGCCGGCCAGGTGGTCGCGGCTCGCGGGTCCGGACCGACGGCCTCCGCCCGCGCCGCGACCTGGGCAGCCGTGGTCGCGGCCGCCCTGTGCCTCAGCCCGCTGATGGGATCCACCGAGGTGAACGGCGAGCTGCTCGCGGCACCGTTCGTCGTGTGGGGACTCTCTGCGCTTCTGGCGGCCCTTCGCCCCCACGCGTCCCTCACCACGCGCGCACTGCACGCAGTCGCCGCCGGGGCTGCGGCCGCGTGTGCGGTCCTGGTCAAGCAGAACTTCGTCGACGTCGCGGTCTTCGCCGCCACAGCGCTGCTGGTCGCGCTCGCGCGTCGTGAGCTCACGCCTGGCCAGGCCGCGCGTATCGGCGCCGGCTTCGCCGCCGGCGCCGCCGGATGCGTCACCGTCGTCGCGGGCTGGACACTCCTGCACGGCACGTCGCTGAGCGGCGTGTACGACGCCATGTACCCGTTCCGGCTTCAGGCGGCGAAGGCCATCGCTGCCTCTGGCAACCCTGCCCCTGCCGCCCGGCTGGGCGGCATGTTGCTGCGACTCGTGCTGACGACCGTCCCGGTGCTCGTGGCGATCGCGGCCCGGGCCCTCGGCACCCGACGGATCCGTGACACGGCCGTGTGGGCGCTGGTCGCGATGCTGGTCTTCGACGTGGCCTCGATCTACCTGGGCGGCAACTACTGGTCGCACTACCTGGTCCAGCTGATCGTGCCGACCGCCGTGATCGGCGGGCTCGTCGCCGGCTCACGCCAGCCCGGGTCCAGGCTGGCCGTCGCGGCCGTCGTCGTGTCGAGCGTGCTCGGTTGGAGCTTCGGGATGCCCAGCGGCGCGTCGGAGGGGTCCACAGTCGGCCACGCCGTCGCGGCAGCCGCGCAGCCGGGCGACACGATCATCACGATCTACGGCCACTCCGACGTCAGCGAGACGTCCGGCCTGGCGTCGCCGTACCCGTACCTGTGGAGCCTTCCGCTCAAGGTCCGCGACCCGCACGAACACCTTCTCGACCAGACCCTGGCCGGCACGGACGCGCCCACGTGGCTCGTCGTCTGGTCGGGCGTCCGCTCCTCCGGCGTCGATGCCACGGCAACACAACGCCTCGTCGACGACCACTACCGCCCCGTGTCTGTCCTGAACGGTCACACCGTCTACCTGCACGACGGCGTGGCACGGGCCGCACCGGCGCCCACGCACTGACTCACCCTGCCGCGCCCACGAACCTGCTCCGAAGGAGTCCACCATGAAGTCGATCGTCGTGATCCCGACCTACAACGAGGCCGAGAACATCCTCACCACCCTCAACGCCGTGCTCGTCGCGGCCCCCGCCGTCGACATCCTGGTCGTCGACGACAGCAGTCCGGACGGCACCGGCAGGCTCGTCGCGGGCCACCCTGCGTTCGGCGACCGGGTGCGCCTGCTGGTGCGGCCCGAGAAGTCCGGCCTCGGCGCGGCGTACCGTTCCGGCTTCGGCTGGGCACTGAGCGCCGGCTACGACGTGATCGCCCAGATGGACGCCGACCGGTCCCATCCTCCGGAGCGGCTCCCTGCCCTCATCGAGGCGGTCGCGGACGCGGACGTCGCGGTGGGCTCGCGCTACGTCCACGGTGGTGCCGTGGAGGACTGGACACTCTCGCGGCGGTGGATCTCCGCTGCCGGCAACGCCTACGTCCGCATGGTCCTCGGCCTCGACGTGCATGACACGACGGCCGGCTTCAAGGCGTTCCGGCGCCAGGCGCTGCTCGCGGTGGGCGTGCTCGAGTCGAGATCGAACGGGTACTGCTTCCAGATCGAGAACACCTGGCGGGCCAGCCTGCTCGGCCTGCGGATCACGGAGGTCCCGATCACCTTCACCGACCGCACCGCTGGCACCTCCAAGATGTCAGGTCGGATCGTGGCCGAGGCGCTGCTTCGCGTTCTCGGCTGGCGCTGGCGCCAGCTGAGTGGGCGCACACCGCTGGCGGCGGCGGTCCCGTCCCAGTCCCGGACGGGTCACGATGTCGCCGCTTGACAGCCTGACGAACGTCCTTCCGCCGACCCTGGCCCGGCTCCTGGCTCGGCTCACGAGCCCGGAGGTGCTCTCGTTCCTCCTCGTAGGCGGGGCCGGGTACGTCGTCGACGTGGCAGCGTTCAACCTGTTCCGCTCGACGCCGGGCCTGGCCACCGCAGACCCGTCGTACGCGCGGGTCCTGGCCGTCGCTGCCGCGATGGTGGTCACCTACCTCGGCAACCGGATGCTCACCTGGCGGGGTCGGAGCAGCACGGCCCGGCACCGTGAGATCGCACTGTTCGTCGTGTTCAACATCATCGGGCTCGGGTTCTCGGTGGTGACGCTGCTCGTCTCCCACGACCTGCTCGGGTTCACCACGCGACTCGACGACAACATCTCGGCGAACGTCATCGGGATGGCGCTCGGCACTCTGTTCCGGTTCTGGTCGTACAAGAGGTTCGTGTTCGTCTCGGCGGAGCCGAAGCTCCTCGAGAACCCACCGGAGCGCGAGCTTGCCCGGGCCGCATGATCCGCTCCCTCGGGAGGGTCAGCCGCGTTCGGCAACCTTGTTGCGCGAGCGGTCGGGGCGGAAGCCGTGGTCGATGCCCCAGAGCACAGCCTGGCTTCGGCTGCCGACGCCCATCTTGCGGTAGGCGGTGCGGATGTAGGACTTCACGGTGTTGATGCTCAGGTAGGCCCGGTCCGCGATCTGCTCGTTGGTGAGGCCCTGCGTGATCAGCGCGATGATCTCCGACTCGCGTTCGGAGAGCCCGAACGTGCGGCCGGGCCAGTCACCGCTGCCGGGCATCGGATCGGGCGAGGTCTCCGGGAGGACCACCTCACCGGCGTGGACCCGTTCGAGGGCGTGGACCAGCTCGTCGGCGGTGAGGTTCTTCGGCAGGTAGCCGGTGGCCCCCAGGTCCACAGCGATCTCGACCAGGCGCGGGTCGATGTGCCAGGTGTAGATCACCAGGTGCCGGGCCCGGTTGCGGCTCAGCAGGACGTCACGGTCGAGTCCCTGGTGGTGCGGCTGCCCGAAGTTGTCGTAGAGCACGATGTCGACGTCTTCGCTCACGGCCTCGTTGGCAACGGCTTCAACGACTCGAACGCGGTCCTCGAAGGGTTTCAGCATCTGAGCCAGGCCTTCGACCACGATCTCGTAGTCGTTGGAGATGGCGATGCGAAGCGGTTCCACGTTGTCCCCTCGGTTCGACTGACACCCGACGCTACAAGGCGACGGTACGCCCGGCCGTGTGCAAAGGGGTGAAATGTGGGAGCCCCCCTTGATCCACGCGGTGCAGCCGAGATACCAAAGTAGTAGAGGGCAGCCAGTCGTCGCGCAGGGCTGACTCCTCGAGATCCCCGTAGAGCCTAGGCCTGGGCTTGCGGGGGTCGCCTCTGAACAAGGTCGTTCCGGTGCTGCCAGCATGGCCGTCATGACCCGCCGCCGACCGCGCCCGCTGCTCCACCTCACCGCCCCCGAAGGCTGGCTCAACGACCCCTACGGCGTGCACTGGGACGGCGAGCAGTACCAGCTGTTCTGCCAGGCCCTGCCCGGGCGTACGACGTGGGCGCCCGGCTGCACCTGGGCCCGGGCCACGTCGCCCGACCTCGTGCACTGGACCTGGCAGGGCATCGTGCTGGAGCCGGGGCCGTTCGAGGACGGGTGCTGGTCGGGCTGCGTCGTACCGGGTCACGGCGCGTTCTACACGCGGATCGCTGGCGCCGACCACGGCCACGGCTCGATCGCCCTCGCCCGCTGGGACGGCAGCCGGTTCCGGTCGGCCGAGGGCGACGTCGTGCTGACTCCCCCGGCGGGCGTCCCGGAGTTCCGCGACCCGTTCGTGGTGCACCGCGACGGCGCCTGGTCGATGGTCGTCGGCGCCGGCCTCGACGACGGCTCCGGCGCGGTCCTGCACTACCGCTCCGACGACCTCACCTCCTGGGAGTACGACGGGGTGCTGACCCGGGTCGGTGCACCGGGCGTGCGCACCGTCGCCGAGTGCCCGCAGCTGGTCGAGGTCGAGGGC
The DNA here is from genome assembly GCA_963815585.1 of uncultured Actinomycetota bacterium. GTDB lineage: Bacteria > Actinomycetota > Actinomycetes > Propionibacteriales > Nocardioidaceae > Marmoricola. The sequence continues at coordinate 215,795 of CAWFHJ010000007.1, forward strand.
CGGTGGGCGGTGATCGTCAGCGTGCAGGCCGACGGGACGCCCGGTCCGGTCGTGGCCCGCTTCCTGGAAGGTCCGGAGGAGTGGCACCCGTTCGCCCCCGGCTCGAGCGCCTACGCGACCTCGGCCTTCCACGACCGCGACGGTCACCCCTGCGCGATCTCCTGGCTGCGCGAGACGACGGACGTGACCAGTGGCTGGGCGGGCGCACTCTCACTGGCCGGTGTGCTCGGCGCCGACGGCGACCGGCTGACCATGACGGTCCACCCCGCTCTCGATGTCGGTGAACCGGTCGACGCAGGCGCCACCTGGACGGCTGCGCGCTTCCACGTCGACCCGGCCACGACCACCGCGTTCACGCTCGACGGCGTGCGGTGCCCGGTCACCGGGCCGGCCGAGGTGGTCGTCGACGCCGACGTCGTGGAGAGCTACGGCACGACCGGCTACGCGGCCTGGCGCACGCCGTCGGTCTACGAGGCGCGTCGCCTGGAGTTCGAGGGTGACCCGCCCCCGGTCCACCGGCTCGGGTGAAGCGGCACCACCACGAGGACGTCGCTGATCACGGGAGTCCGGCAGCCTTGGCGAGGTCCTCGGACCAGTCCGAGAACGGCGCCCGGCAGCTCTCCGGCCCCTCCGGCGTACGGCGCACCACGTCGCTGCGCAGGTAGACGGTGCGGCCGCAGACCTCGCCGACCAGCCGGTAACGGCTGTGCAGCGCGTCCCCGGTGTCGAGCGACGACATCTCCGTGTAGGTGCCGTGTCCGCGGACGACGAGCCAGGTCGGCGCACGCGTGCCGCTGAGCACGCCGGCCAGGTCGGTCATCCGCGGGTCGAGCACGCGTGAGGGCAGGCTCCACAGGTAGCGGTACGGCGAGCCGAGGCCGGACGCCTCCACCACGTCGCCGTCACCGAGCGCCGACACGACGGTGTCGCTCGGAGCGGAGACCTGGGCGATCGCACGGCCGATGTCCTGGCCCGCGGCGTCGGTGCGCATCAGCAGGCAGGCGCCCCACGCGAGGGCGGCCGCGGTCGCCACGAGCGCGACCAGCCAGATGCCGACACGGGAAACCGAGGAGACCACCAGCCCTGCCGCGAGCGAGGCCGGCACGGCCAGCTGCACCAGGTAGTGCAGCCACCAGCTCTCACCCAGCGCGATCGAGACGATGACGAACCCGGTCATCGCGACCACGGCGCCGGCGAACGGCCGGGCCAGCGGCTGGGTGCGCGACGTGCGGCGGAGCGCGAGCACCACGAGCAGGGCCGCGATCACCACCGGTGCACCCGACACCAGGGCCGCCTCGACGAGCGTGGTCAGCCGCGCGAGGTAGGTCCCGTCCATCCGGACCACGAGCACCTGCGAGGCGCGGATCCGGAACGGGTACATCGCGAAGAAGACTCCACCGGGCGACGTGCCGCGCAGGGCGGCGTACCCCAGCACCGAGAGGAGTGACGCAGCGGCCCCGACGACACACGGGGCGGTGAGCCGACGGAGTCGGGTGAACTCGACATGGCCGCTGCGCCACGTCAGGAGGCCGAACGCTGCGGTGAACACGAACACGTCGAGCATGTTCTGCTTCACCAGCACCGCAGCAACGGCACAAGCACCCGCCACCGCCGCGGCCCAGCGGGCGCGCGACAGCACGGGAGTAGTGAGGGAGATGACGACGGCAGCCACGCCGACGGCGACGTACGGCGCCGCGAGGAGCTCTCCGTCGACGGTCACGCCCCCGGCGCTGGGTGTGACCAGCAGGCCGCAGGCCACGGCGGACGCCCACGTGGCAGGACGAGCGCCGAGCAGCCGATGCACCGTGACGCCGACCGCGACCACCGTCACGGCCGCGGCGAGGGTACCGAGCAGGCGGAGGGTGGCCAGACCACCGAGCGCGTCGGCGAGCTGGAAGGTCGCCACCAGAAGGGGCGGCCGGTCGACCCAGAACCGGCCGTAGAGAGAGCCGCCGGGGCCGGCCGCGTGCCACTGGTTGGCGACGGTGAGGAAGCCGCCCTCGTCCGGGGAGAGCGGCGTCCCCAGGAACGGCAGCCGGACGACCACCGTCGCCGCGCCGAGCAGCAGGATCGAGCCGGGCACCACGGTGCGCCCCGGGAGGAGGGCGGGCGTCGAGGTGCCCGGCGCGACGGTCGTGCTGCTCACCCCCGCAGGCTGCGCCTTCGATCCTGAACGGGCGCTGACTACGGCTCGCCCGCCGGTCGAGCCTGTCGAGACCAACAGGGGCTGCGACGGCTCCTAGGAGCCGACGGCGGGTATCGACACCGTCAGGCGTGCCCCGCCGTCCGGGGCGGCGCCGACGGCGACCGTGCCGCCGGACGAGTCGACCACCTTGCGCACGATCGCGAGGCCGAGCCCGGCGCCGCCGTCGTCGCGGGTGCGGGACTCGTCGAGCCGCACGAACCGCTCGAACACCCGCTCCCGCTCGCCCTCCGGGATGCCGGGGCCGTCGTCGTCGACCACCAGCACCACCCGGCCGTCGCGCTCGTCGAGGGTGACCGTGACCCGGTCACGGGCGTGCCTGGCCGCGTTGGCCAACAGGTTGCGCACCACCTGCCCGAGGAGCACGGGGTGACCGGCGACCTGCCCGGCGCTCACCCCGGAGACGTCGATCCGGGCAGCACCGCCCTCGCGCAGCCGGCGCGCTTCCATCAGCACCAGGTCGTCGAGGTCCACCGGTCGCTCGTCTCGGTTGGACGGGGTGTCGTCGAGGCGGGCCAGCACCAGCAGCGCATTGACCAGGTCCTCCATCCGCTGCTCCTCCGCGAGCACGTCCTCGGCGAGGGCGGCGGTGTCGACGCGGCCCGGGTAGCCGCGTGCCACCTCGGCGAGCTGGCGCAGCGTCGTCAGCGGAGACCGCAGCTCGTGGGACGCGTCGCTGACGAACTGCCGCTGCGTCCGGTGGGACGCGTCGATCCGGTCGAGCATCTCGTTCAGGGTGTGCGCGAGCCTCGGGATCTCGTCGTCGCCGTCGGTGATCGGGAGCCGCCGGTCGAGCTGGGCGGAGGTGATCGCGGCGGCCTCACGCCGCATCGCCTCCACGGGGCGCAGCGCCCGGCCGACGCTGACCCAGACCGCCAGCGCGAGCAGGGCAAGTGCCAGCGGCACCGTGACGCCGAGCAGGAGCGCGGCGGTCCGGGTGGCATCCGAGACCTGTTCGGAGGAGCGGCCGACGGCGATCAGGCCGGCGCCCTCCTTCTCGCGCTGGGCGACGACGACGTACCGGTCGTGCACGCCTTTGATCAGCACGCCGCGCACCGAACCGGGTCGCGTGAGCAGCGGCGCGGTGATCGTCTCGTGGTCCGTCGCGACCACCCGCCCGTCGTCCGACACGATCTGCACGATCACGTCGTTGCTACCCGAGACCACGGCCTGGTCGGGCGACTCTCCCCCGGCGAGCTGGGCCTGGACCGACTGCACCTCCTGCTCGGCGGAGGTGACGAGTCCCTGCTCGAGGGCGCTGCGCAAGGAGGACACGAACACCACGGCGCCGAGCAGTGCCACCACCGACGCGACCAGGATCGCCGCGCCGGTGACCCGGATCCGGACCGAGCTCGGGGTGGACCGCCGGGCCGGCCGCTGCGTCGACCGCTGGACGCGGTCGAGGACCGCCATCACCCGGCGTCGCGGAGCCGGTATCCCGCTCCGCGCAGGGTCTCGATGTCCTCGCGGTCGAACGGCTTGTCCAGCTTGCGCCGCAGCCGCCCGACGTACACCTCCACGATGTTGGGGTCGCCCTCGAACTCGTAGTCCCAGACGTTCTCCAGGATCTGCGCCTTGGTCACCACGTCGCCCGCGCGGCGCATCAGGAACTCCAGCAGGGACAGCTCGCGCGTGGTCAGCCGTACGGCGACGCCGCCTCGCCTGACCTCGCGCGTCGCCGGGTCGAAGACCAGGTCGCCGACCGTCAACGCCACCGGCCGCTCGGGGCTCCCCCGCCGGAGCAGCGAGCGGATCCGGGCAAGCAGCACGTGGAAGTGGAACGGCTTGGTGACGTAGTCGTCGGCCCCCGTGTCGAGCGCCTCGACCTGGTCCCAGTCCCCGTCCTTGGCGGTCAGCATCACGATCGGGGTCCAGTTGCCCTCAGCGCGCAGCATCTCGCAGACCTTGTAGCCGTTGAGGACCGGCAACATGATGTCGAGGAGCACCACGTCGTACGTGTGCTCGCGCGCCAGCCACAGGCCTTCGCCGCCGTCGGGCGCCACGTCGACCGCGAAGCCCTCGGCCTCGAGGCCGTTGCGCAGCGACGCCGCGAGCCGCGGCTCGTCCTCGACCACCAGCACCCGCACAGCACGCCTCCTCGCGCACATCATGGCGCGTCGACCTGAACCGGTGCTGAGCATCGGGGATGCGCAGGTACGGTGCCCCCGTGGACGACCAGGAGATCCGGCGGCGCGGCCCGCAGCTCCTCGCGGGCGCACTGATGATCACGCTCGGCGGCCTGCTCGCCCTTTTCGGCACGATGTACGGCCCGCTCGCCCAGCCCGAAGGTCTCGGCGTCGTCTCCGACCGCGCCCGCAACTTCGCCACCCTGGGCGCCGCCTCCGCCACCCTGCTCGGTCTCGGCGCCGGCTGGTGCTACCGCGGCAGCCCCCCGATGATCTTCGCGAGCGGCGTGGTCGCCGTCGCCGCCGGCTACAACCTGCTCAAGCTGCTGCCGCTGTACTGACCGACGCACTGGTGGAGCCGGTGGTCGAGCAGCGAGCGGTGTCGGTGGGATCGAAAGACGCAACAACGGGAGAGGTACGGCTCGGGGTGGCGCCGGCTCCCGGGTTCCGGCGGTTGAGGAGGGCGTTCTGCGCACCCCCGGGCGGTCGAGCAGCGAGCGCCAGCGAGCGGGTCGAGACCATCGCTTGATGCTGCGGGTGGTCGCTGGGGTTGAAAGACGCAGCAACAGGGAGAGGTACGACGCGGTGTTGCGGCCGCCTCCCGGCCCACCGCATTGCGGTGGTTGAGGAGGGCGTTCTGCGCCCGGCTCGAACCCACGCCGACCGCACCGCCTGCGGGCCGGAGGTTTCGAGACACTCGCTGGCGCTCGCTCCTCAACCACCGACAGGCGGTGGTTGAGGAGGGCGTCCTGCCCCCCCGGCGGTCGAGCTTGTCGAGACCTCTCGAAAATTCTTCTCCACAGCGCCCGAAATGGCCTGGTTCCGAGAGCAAGAACTGTCGGTGCCGGGTGCCAGAATTCCCTGTATGGCAACGGTATTCGACGAAGGCGAGACCCACCCGGTCGCAGCCGTCGTCGCGCGTTCCCACGCCGATCTCGACGACCTCGGCGAACCCCGCCTCTGGTCCATGACCGACACCGAGCTCGCAGCAGCGCTGCCCGAGATCACCCGGCTCGCCAACCGGATCAACGCCCTCGAGCTCACCGCCGCCCACGCCGCCGAGACCCGTTCGCTGGGCACCGAGGTCGGTGCCGCCGACACCGGCAGCTGGTGGGCCAACACAGACCCGGCAGACCCGACGCGCCGCCAAGGCCCGGCTCAAGCTGGCCGGCGTCCTCGACCAGCACCAGCCCACCCGCACCGCCCTCGCAGCGGGCGCGGTCGCGGAGGACCAGGCCGCGGTCGATCGTCACCGCGGTCGACCAGCTGCCCGCGATGCAGGCCGAGGCCGAGACCGAGCTGCTCCGGCTCGCCGCCCATCACGACGCCGGTGAGCTCAAGGTCCTCGCCAAACGGATCCTGGAGACCGTCGCCCCCGAGATCGCCGAAGCCCACGAACGCGAAGCCCTCGAACGAGAAGAGGAACGCGCCGCCGAAGCCTGCCGGTTCACCATCTCCGACGACGGCCACGGCCAGTGCCACGGCCGGTTCACCCTCCCCTCGGCCGTGGGCGCCATGTTGAAGCAGGCCGTGCTCGCGATCAACTCACCCCAAGCACCGCCACCACACCGGCACCCCCACAGGTCTCGGGCACGCGTTCAGCGAGTACGTCACCCGCTACCCCGTCGACCGGCTCCCCAAAGCCGGCGGCGTCGACGCCACCGTCGTGGTCACGATGACCCTCGACCAGCTCGAAGGACGACTCGACGCCTCCGGGATCGCGATGCTCGACACCGGCGAGCCGATCACCGCCGCCCAGGCCCGCAAGCTCGCCTGCGAAGCCAGCATCATCCCCCTCGTCCTCGGCGGCGCACTCCGAGATCCTCGACCAAGGCCGCAACTCCCGGTTCCACAAGATCGCCCAACGAATCGCGATCAAGGTCCGCGACAAGCACTGCACCGCCGAGGGCTGCGACTGGCCAGCCGCCCTGTGCCACGTCCACCACAACCAGCCCTGGAGCCGAGGCGGCAGAACCACCGTCGCCGACGGCAGGCTGCTCTGTCCGCGGCATCACACCTACGCGCACTCACCGAAGTACACGATGAAGACCATCCCCAACGGACGCGTCATCTTCAGCCGGACGTGAGGATCACCAGCTGCTGCGTGGCCCGCGTCATCGCGACGTAGCGGTCGACAGCGCCCTCGATCCCGCCGCCGTACTCCTCCGGGTCGATCAGGACGACGAGGTCGAACTCGAGGCCCTTCGAGAGCTCGGGCGTGAGGACTCGGACCCGGGAGGTCGGCCGGAACGCGCCGTCCGGCAGAGAGCCGGCGCTGATCACGCAGGCGATCCCGTCGGTGTTCTCGGCAACCCAGGCGCCGACGATCGAGCCGAGCTCGGACACGCACCCGTGGACCACGGGGACTCCGCTGCTGCGGATCGAGGTCGGCACGTTGGCGTCGGGGAGCACGGCCCGGATCACCGGTTCGGCCTCGGCCATCACCTCTTCCGGCGTCCGGTAGTTGACGCTCAGCGACGCCAGGGTGACCGACTCCAGCCCGATCCGCTCCAGGCGTTCCTGCCACGACTCGGTGAACCCGTGCCTGGCCTGCGCACGGTCTCCGACGACGGTGAGGCTCCGCGACGGACAACGGAGCAGCAGCATCTGCCACTCCGCGTCGGTGAGCTCCTGGGCCTCGTCCACCACGATGTGCGCGAACGGACCGGCCAGGAGGTCCGGGTCGACGGTGGTCAGCGCGGCCTCGTCCACCAGCGAGTCCTGCAGGTAGTGCATGCGCAGCATCGACATCACCTTCATCTCGGAGTCGTCGTTGGCGATCAGGTCGTCGACGACCTGGTCCACGCCCACGCGTTCGGCGGCGACCGCGGCCTGGTGCCTGCGCTTGCGACGGGCCGCCTCGGGGTCGCCGAGCCGTTGCCGGGCGACGTCCAGCAGCGGCAGGTCGGACACCGTCCAGGCGCGGGCGTCGCGGCGCTGCAGCAGGCGCACCTGCCCGGGTTCGAGCCAGGGAGCGCACATCCGCAGGTAGGCAGGCACCTCCCACAGGTCCCCGACCAGGTCGGTCGCCTCGATCAGCGGCCAGGCCCGGTTGAAGGCGGTCACCAGGTCGTGGTTCTGCACGAGCGACCGGCGGATCATCTCGGGCGAGACGTCGTCGTCCGCGTCGTGCTTGTCGGCCAGGATCGTGAGGAGCTCCTCCCAGACCTGGTCACGCGCCTCGTTGTGCGGTGTCCCGGGGTCGGGCGACTCGAACGCCTCCTTCCATTCGTCGGCGCTGAGCCAGACGTCCGACCAGTGGGTCTCGACAACGATGCCCTCGGAGGGCGGCTCCTCGTAGAGCTGCACGGCGGGCTCGATCGCTTGCACCATCTCCAGGGACGACTTCAGCCGGGCCACTTCGGGATCGGCCTCGACCGCCGCCGCGGGTCCTTCGGGGACCAGGTCCCGCAGCGTGCAGGTCTGCACGCCCTCCTCGCCGAGGCTGGGGAGCACGTCGGCGACGTAGGCAAGGTAGGGCTGGTGCGGGCCGACGAACAGGACGCCTCCCCGACGGTGACCGAGGCGTGGGTCGGAGTAGAGGAGGTACGCCGTGCGGTGCAGCGCGACCACGGTCTTGCCGGTGCCCGGGCCACCGTCCACGACGAGCGCGCCACGTGACCCGGCGCGGATGATCACGTCCTGGTCGGCCTGGATGGTGCCGAGCACGTCCCGCATCCGGGCCGAGCGGCTCCCGCCCAGGCTGGCGATGAAGGCCGACTGGTCGTCGAGCGCCGCAGCGTGCCCGGTGAACCCGTCGGCGGTGAACACCTCGTCCCAGTAGTCGCTGACCAGGCCGCGGGTCCAGCGGTAGCGGCGGCGGCTGACCAGTCCCATCGGGTTGGCGTGCGTCGCACCGAAGAACGGCTCGGCCACCGGGGAGCGCCAGTCGACCAGGAGCCGCCGCCCGACGCTGTCGGTGAGGCCGGCCCGTCCGACGTACAACGGCTCCGGGTCGTCCGCACCGACCAGGTGCCCGAGGCAGAGGTCGAGACCGAAACGACTCAGCGTCCGCAGCCGAGCGGTCAGTCGGTGGACCTCGAGATCCCGGTCCATCGCCTCCTGGCCGGTTCCTCCGGCCTCCTTGCGGGCGGCGTCCACCCGCTCCGTCAGGTCGGCGACCGACTCCTCGAGGCTCTGCGCGATGGCCGCGAAGTGCACCTCGTCACCCGCGATCAGAGAGGGATCGGACTTCGGCGCGAGGTGGCCCTGGAGATCGAAAGCGGTGGTCACGGCGAGCGATTCTCCGGGTCACCCGGGGACTTGCCGCAAGCCCCCGGGTGCGCTATACGTTGGGAGTGGAAGGGAGCGGGACTCCCTTCCACTCCTGCGTTCCGGGGACTGTTACGGACCGACCTTCTGCTTGCCGCGTTCGCCCTCGTCGGTGAGCCTGGACTCCTCGGCGGCTCGGGCCTCGAGCTCGGCGCGGTGGCTGGCGTCGATCATCGAGCGCGTCGCCTCGTAGTCGCCGGGACTGCTGACCAGGTCGGACGCCCCGCCCTTGAGCCGGCTCAGCGCGGCCCTGGCGAAGATCTGCTGCTCGGTGGTGGTGCGCTCGGAGCGGCCCCTGCCCAGGAAGCTGACCGACCAGTGCCCGAAGGCGCTGAGCTGGTTCTTGAAGCCGGTCAGGTACACGAGGTGCACGGCCAGCCAGATCAGCCAGGCGATGAACCCGGTCAGCTTGAGGTTGCCGATCAGGGCCACCGCGCGGAACCGCGAGATGGTGGCCAGGCTGCCCTTGTCGAAGTAGTGGAACGCCGGCAGCGACGGTCGTCCGGTCTGGCGACGGCGGATCTCCTTGGCGGCGTACTTCCCGCCCTGGATCGCCACCTGAGCCACGCCGGGGAGGTTGTCGAGCGCGATCATGTCGCCGACCACGAACACCTCGGGGTGCCCGGGCAGCGTCAGGTCCGGGTTCACCCCGATCCGGCCGGCGCGGTCGAGCGAGGCACCGCTCTGGTCGGCGAGCTGCTTGCCGAGCGGGCTGGCTTGGACGCCGGCCGCCCACACCTTGGTGACCGCCTCGATCCGGCGGCGCTCGCCGCCCTTGTCGGCGACCTCGATCCCCCACTCGTCGACGTCGGTGACCATCGCCCCGAGCTGCACCTCGACGCCGAGCTTCTCCAGCGCCACCTTGGTCTTCTCGCCCAGCTTGGCGCCGAACGGCGGCAGCACCTGGGGCGCCGCGTCGAGCAGGATCACGCGCGCCGAGCGGGTGTTGATCCGGCGGAAGTCGCGCTTGAGCGTGCGGTGGGCGAGCTCGGCGATCTGCCCGGCCATCTCGACGCCGGTCGGGCCGGCGCCGACCACCACGAACGTGAGCAGCCGCTCGATCTCCTCCTCGCTTTCGGAGATCTCGGCGAGCTCGAAGGCGCCGAAGATCCGGCCACGCAGCTCGAGCGCGTCGTCGATGCTCTTCATGCCCGGGGCGTACTCGGAGAAGTGGTCGTTGCCGAAGTAGGACTGGCCCGCACCGGCGGCCACCAGCAAGGTGTCGTACGGCGTGATCGTGACCCGGTTGAGCACGTGGGACGTGATCAGCCGGTTCTCGAGGTCGACGCCGGTGACCTCGCCGAGGATCACCCGGGCGTTGCGCTGGCTCGCCAGCACCTCACGGGTCGGCGGCGCGATCTCGCCCTGCGACAGAATGCCCGTCGCGACCTGGTAGAGCAACGGCTGGAAGAGGTGGTGGCTGGTCTTCGCGATCATCGTGACGTCGACGTCCGCGCGCCGGAGCGCCTTCGTGCCGAACAGCCCGCCGAAGCCGGAGCCGATCACGACCACCTGGTGTCGTCGGTTCTCGCTCATCTGGGCCTCACCCCTCCTGGTTGGCTCGGGTCCATTCTGTTCCCTGCTGCGCTGTCTGCACACCGGGGTAACAACGGTGGACAGGCTGATGTGCCCGATCCGGGCCGTGCGGGGCCGATGCGACCGGACTCACACCGGATACTGGGTCGGTGACCCACTACGACCTCGCCGTCATCGGCACCGGATCCGGGAACTCGATCGTGGACCACCGCTTTCAGGGGAAGCGGGTCGCGATCCTCGAGCGCGGCCGGTTCGGGGGCACCTGCCTCAACGTCGGCTGCATCCCGACCAAGATGTTCGTCTACCCCGCCGACCTCGAGCGGTACGCCGGGCACGGGCCGGCGCTGGGTGTCGGCACCCGGCCGGGCCCCGCCGACTGGCCGGCGATCCGGGACCGGATCTTCGGCCGGATCGACCCGATCGCCGACTCGGGCGAGGAGTACCGGCGCGGACTGCCCGGCATCGACGTGTACGACGGCAGCTGCCGGTTCACGGGCCCGCGCACGATCGACACCGGCACGGGGGTGGAGATCACGGCCGACCAGGTGGTGATCGCGGCCGGCGGCCGTGCCTGGATCCCCGACATCGCCGGCCTGGACACGGTCACGCACCACACCAGCGACACCGTGATGCGGCTCGAGACGCTGCCGGAGCGGGTAGGCATCATCGGCGGCGGGTTCATCGGGGCGGAGTTCGCCCACGTGTTCTCGTCGTACGGCGCCAGCGTGACGCAGGTGCACCGAGGCGATGTCCTGCTCGGCAAGGAGGACGTTGACATCGCCGAGCGGTTCACCACCCTGGCCGCCCGGCAGTGGGAGGTGGTGCTCGGGACGACCGTCGAGGCGGTGAAGCCGGAGGGGGACGGCGTCCGGATGGAGCTGTCCAACGGCGAGATCCGCGACGTCGACGTGCTGCTGATCGCCACGGGACGCACCCCCAACGGCGACCAGCTGGGCCTGGAGGCGGCCGGGGTCGAGGTGGACGACGACGGCTACGTGGTCGTGGACGAGCACCAGCGCACCACGGCGCCCGGCGTCTGGGCGCTCGGCGACGTCTCCAGCCCGCTCCAGCTCAAGCACCTTGCCAACCAGGACGCCCGGATCGTCCAGCACAACCTGCTCCACCCGGACGCCCTGGAGGTCAGCGACCACCGGTTCGTGCCCAGCGCGGTGTTCAGCTCGCCGCAGGTCGCCAACGTCGGCCTGACCGAGCAGGAGGCGCGCGACCGGGGGCTCGACGTCGCCGTCGCCACGCAGGACTACGGCGACGTCGCCTACGGCTGGGCGATGGAGGACAAGGACCACCTGGTCAAGCTGGTGGCCGACCGCGCGACCGGTCTGCTCGTCGGCGCGCACCTGATCGGGCCCCAAGCATCGATCCTGATCCAGCCCCTCGTGCAGGCGATGAGCTTCGGTCAGCCCGTGGTCGGGCTGGCCCGCGGCCAGTACTGGATCCATCCGGCGCTGATGGAGGTCGTCGAGAACGCGCTCCTGCAACTGGAGAAGGAACTGAGCTGAACCGCGGACTTCTGCGAGGATTGAGGGTGCCCGGGCGGGGGAAGGATGCCGGGCACGTCGCCGTACGTCCTTGCTGGGGGACCGCTTCGTGACACCTAGTCAGAAGAGCTTGACCCTTCCCGCCACTCCGCGGGCGGTCAAGCTTGCCCGCGAGTGGGTGCGCCAGGTGCTCATCGACACCGGCCGTCCCGAGCTCGTGGACTCCGCCGAGCTCGGCGTCTCCGAGCTGGTCACCAACGCGATGCTGCACTCGACACCGCCCGTCGCGGTCCGGGTCCGCGGCACGCACGACCACCCGCGGATCGAGGTCGCCGACCGTTCGTTGATCCCGCCCCGCCTGATCGGGCTCTCCGACGACGAGGAGGACCTGCTGTCCACCTTCGGGCGGGGGCTGTCGCTGGTTGCGCTGCACTCGGCCGCCTGGGGGTCCGAGCTCGACCCCGACGGCCACGGCAAGACGGTGTGGTTCGAGCCGGTCGTCGAGCCGCGCGAGGACGTCGTCGTCGAGGGCGACCTGTTCGACATCGACGAGGCGATGGCCCTGCGGCACTTCGCCGAGGAGCCGGACGAGACCGTCGAGATCCGGCTGGTCGGCATGCCCGTCGCGGGCTTCCGCGACCTGCGCCGGCACTACCACGAGCTGCGCCGCGAGCTGCGGCTGCTGGCGCTGACCGACCCTGAGCGCTACCCGTTCGCTGCGGAGCTCTCCGACGTGTCGATGCAGGTGGAGCAGGAGCGCCGGCAGAGCCGGGGCCTCGACCGGCTGACCCAGGCCGAGGCCGACAACGAGGAGCGCGTCGACCTCGTCTACGTGACGCCGGCGACGGCTCCGGTCACGATGGGCCGCCTCGCCGACCTGATGAAGCGGTCGCAGGAGTTCTTCGAGGCCGAGGACCTGCTCGCCCTGACGCCCTCGGCCCGGCAGCAGGAGGTGCAGGCCTGGTACCTCGGCGAGTTCGTCCGGCAGGGTGCCGGCGAGCAGCCGATCCCGTGGCCGGGCGGCTACGCCGACCACCCCCGGCAGAGCGCCTCGTGATCCTTGGGTGAGCCGAGGTGAGCCGCCGCGCCCTCGCCGCCCACCTTCCCGTCGTGCTGCTCGGCGGAGCGCTCGGCGGCCTGGCCCGCCACGCGGTCGACGTCCACGGCCCGCACGAGGTGTTCCCCTGGGGCACCTTGCTGGTCAACCTTGCCGGCTCGATGCTGCTCGCCCTGCTGCCGGTGCTGCCGCTCGTGCAGCGGCACCGCCTGGTGCCGGCGTTCCTGGGCCCCGGGGTCCTCGGTGGCTTCACGACCCTCTCGGCGTTCTCCGAGCAGGCCCGGATGCTGGCCGCGGGTGACCGCCTCGACCTCGCGGCGACGTACGTCGTGGCGTCGGTGGCGGCCTGCCTGGCCGGGGTGCTCGCCGTACGCCACCTGACCACGCCTGCGGAGCGCGCCCACTTCAGCGACGACGAGGGCGACGAATGACCTGGCTGCTGGTCGCCCTGGGCGCGGGGGCGGGCGCCACGCTCCGGTTCGTGGCGGCGCACCTGCTCGACGGACGCTGGCCGACCGGCACCATGGCGGTCAACCTCGTCGGCTCGTTCGTGCTCGGGGTGCTCAGCGCGATGGCGCTGTCCGGGTCGGCGACGGCCCTGCTCGGCACCGGGCTCTGCGGCGGGCTGACCACCTTCAGCTCCCTGATGGTGCAGTCGGCCGACCGCGGCAGGCGGATCGGCACGGCCTACCTCGCGAGCACCGTGGCGGCCTCGTTGGCCTTCTGCTGGCTGGGCTTCGTGCTGGTCTCCTGAGACGCACGAACGCCCTGGATCCTCGGGATCCAGGGCGTCTTTGCGACCCCGACGGGACTCGAACCCGCGGCCTCCGCCGTGACAGGGCGGCGCGCTAACCAACTGCGCTACGGGGCCTCATGGTGAAGCCGGTAAAGGCTAACGCATGTGCTCCCCCAACTCCGAATCGAGCCCTCCGGGCCCTCGACCCACCTCGCTGGCGCGGCGAGCTCATGCGTACCCCCAACGGGATTCGAACCCGTGCTACCGCCGTGAAAGGGCGGGGTCCTGGGCCGCTAGACGATGGGGGCCTCTGGAACCGGGACAGCATACTGGCCGCGTGGACGTGACCCCGGAGCAGTTCGACGAACTCGTGGCGGTCGCACTCGACGGCGTCCCGCCCGAGCTCGCCGGTCTGATGGACAACGTGGTGGTGCTGGTCGAGCCGGAGGCGCCGGCCGACGACCCCGACCTCCTGGGGCTGTACGACGGGGTGCCGCTGACCGAGCGTGACAGCGGCTACACGTTCCGCGAGCCCGACCGGATCCTGATCTTCCGCGAGCCGCTGCTCGACATGTGCGAGACCGAGCCTCAGCTGGTCGACGAGGTCCGGATCACGGTGGTGCACGAGATCGCGCACCACTTCGGGATCGACGACGAGGTGCTGCACGGACTCGGCTACGCCTGACTCCCTGGTCGCCGGAACCAATTCCTTCCCGGGCCGGGACGTCCGGTATGGTTCTGACCGCTCGGGCAGGTAGCTCAGTTGGTACGAGCGTCCGCCTGAAAAGTGGAAGGTCGGCGGTTCGACCCCGCCCCTGCCCACGAGCGCGAGGGCCGTGTCCTGAGGGACGCGGCCCTTCGTCGTTCCGGGTGCATCATGTGGTCGACTGTCCCCACCCGACCCCAGGAGCGGCATGTCCCCCCGCCTGAAGCTGCGGCACACCCCGCGCTACCGCCAACTCGTCGCGCTGCTCGTCAAGCATGGGCGAGGCGACCTGATCCGGTCCGCGGGGATCGACCCGGAACTGCCGGACGAGGAAGTTCCGGGAGATCCGGAGGCGGCCGCTGGCCTGGCCGAGGACCTGGAGGCGATGGGTCCCACGTTCGTCAAGCTCGGGCAGATGATGTCGACCCGCGTCGACCTGTTCAGTCCGGCGTACATCGAGGCACTCGCGCGGCTCCAGGATGACGTCGCGCCGTTCGCGTACGACGAGGTCGAGTCTCTCGTGAGCTCCGAGCTGGGCGTGCGGCTGGCGTCGTTGTTCCCGCGCTTCGACGAGACTCCGCTGGCGGCGGCGTCACTGGGCCAGGTGCACCGAGCGACCTTGCGCGACGGGCGCGACGTGGTGGTCAAGGTGCAGCGACCAGGCATCCGGCAGCAGGCGCTCGAGGACATGGAGGTCCTGCGCGAGGTCGCCGGCCTGATCGACGACCGCACCGAGCTGGGGCGCCGCTACGGCCTGGGCCAGCTGCTGGAGGAGTTCCGCCGGTCACTGATGGAGGAGCTGGACTACCGCCGGGAGGCAGAGAACCTCAGCACCATCGGCGGGATGCTCGCGGACAACGAGCACATCGTCGTCCCGCGCCCGTACGGTGACTTCACCACCAGCCGTGTGCTCACCATGGACTACGTGCCCGGGCGCAAGGTGACCGACATCGGTCCGCTGGGCCGCCTCGAGATCGATGGTGTCCAGCTCGCCGACGAGCTCTTCCGGGTCTACCTGCGCCACGTGCTGGTCGACGGCATCTTCCATGCCGACCCCCATCCCGGCAACGTGCTCGTCACCGACGACGGCCGGCTCGTGCTCCTCGACGTCGGCATGGTGGCGCGAATTCCCCCGGCCTACCGGGAGAAGCTGCTCAAGCTCCTGCTCGCCCTGGCGGACGCCCGACCGGATGACGTCGTACGCGCCGCCCACACCATGGGCGAGGAGCTCCCCGACTACGACGAGGCGACCTTCCAGCGCACCGTCAGTCACGTGCTCGATCGCGTTGCCGGAGCCAGTCTCGCCGAGATCGACCTCGGCACCCTCCTGCTGCAGCTCATCCGGGAGGCCGGCGAGCACGGGCTGCGGATGGACCCCGAGCTCACGATGCTGGGCAAGGCCGTCCTGAACCTCGACCAGGTGGCCACGACCCTGGACCCCGAGTTCGAGCCTCTCGCCGCGCTGAAGCGGCATGCGGCGGCCCTGATGCAGACCTCGATGCACAGCTCACCTGCGGCTCTGCTGTCAGCGGCGCTTGAGGCCAAGCAGTTCGCGGAGGAGCTGCCAGGGCGGGTGAACCGTGCGTTTGACGCCATCGGCGACGGTCACTTCGAGCTGCGCGTCAGGGCCTTCGACGAGCAGGAGTTCCTGGGCGGCCTGCACAAGCTCGCGAACGTGATCGCCGCCGGACTCGTGCTCTCGTCGATGATCCTGGCCTCCGCCATCCTGGCGCGCACCTCCGGCGGCGACTCGACGCAGAGCCGGATCGCACTGGCGACCTTCGTCGTCGCGATCCTGATCGCGCTCACGATGCTCGGTCGCATCGTGTGGCAGTCGCACAAGCTGCGGATGCGCGACTGACCGAGCGGTGCGCTCGAGCTGTTGCCACCGTCGCGACCGAGCCTGCCGTGAATGCTCGCGCCGACCTGGTCGCCGACACCTTCACCGTCGGACGACGCCCCCTCGGCGGGCTCGGCGGGTCAGCAGGACGGCAGCGAGTGGCCAGAGCGACTGGGCTCCGGCCACGACCCGTTCCGCCAGCCCGACGCGGGGCCCGTCCAGCTCGAACGCGAACCAGGCCAGCAGGCCGGTGAGCGCTCCGGCGGCGAGCCAGCCGGTGCGCCGGTCGGGCACGCCCGAGAGGGCCGGCCAGACGGCCAGCGTGACGAAGCTGGCGGTCGCGACCGGGAAGTGACCAGCGGAGGGCTGCGCGAACACCGCGACCAGGATCGACGTGACGCCACCAGCACCCAGCAGCACCCGGCCCAGCGGACGGGCCTCGTCCAGGCACAGTGCGGTGACGACGTGGCAGCCACCGAGCACCGCGATCCCGGCGGTCATGATCCAGCGGTCGCCGGCGCCGTGCGCGGCCAGCGCGCTGATCGTGTCGCGGGTGGCGTCGTACGCCGCGGGCTGGCGGGTGGCCGCGATCGTCCAGCCACCGATCAGGGCGACGGGAGCGAGCGGGGCGGAGACCAGGGCGAGGCGGCGCACCCGAGGAGTATGCCGCGCCGCGGGACGGTGACCGGAGCCGACCTGGCGATGGTCGGCACGGGTCGCAGGCGCTAGCGTGTGCGGACCGTCAGCACCCTCGATGGGGAGGTGAACATGCAGCTGCTCTTCGCCGACGCCCTCCCGGGCGAGACGATCGCGAAGCTGGAGTCACGAGGTCACACCTGCGTGGTGGAGCCGTCGCTCGGTGCCGGCGACCTGGCCGGCCGGATCTCCGGCAGCGAGGTGCTTGTCGTGCGCAGCACCAAGGTCGGTGCCGACGTGTTCGAGGCCGCCGACCGGCTGGCCCTGGTGATCCGCGCGGGCGCCGGCACCAACACCATCGACACCAAGGCGGCCGCCTCGCACGGCGTGCTCGTCTCCAACGTCCCCGGGCGCAACGCCGCCGCCGTCGCCGAGCTGACCATGGGCCTGATCCTGGCCATCGACCGCCGCATCCCGGACAACGTCGCGGACCTGCGGCGGGGTCGCTGGGAGAAGAAGGAGTACGGCAAGGCCGACGGGCTGCTGGGCTCCACGCTCGGGATCATCGGGCTCGGCTCGATCGGGCTGTGCGTGGCGGAGCGGGCCAGCGCGTTCGGGATCCGGGTGCAGGCGCTGGCCCGCCCGGGGCGCCGTACGGACATCGCGGCACGCGCCGAAGACATCGGGATCACCATCCGGGACACGCTTCCCGAGCTGCTGGAGACCTCCGACATCGTCTCGCTGCACGTCCCCGGGCACGCCGACACCAAGCGGATGGTCGACGCCGACTTCCTGGCCCGGATGCGCACCGGCGCGATCCTGGTCAACACCTCGCGTGGCGACGTCGTCGACGAGGCGGCGCTGCTCCAGGCCCTCGACGCGGGTCGGGTCCGCGCGGGCCTCGACGTGTACGCCGACGAGCCCGGCGGCGGCTCCTCCGACTGGACCTCTCCGGTCGCCCAGCACCCTGCGGTCGTCGGCACCCACCACATCGGCGCCTCTACCCGGCAGGCGCAGCAGGCGATCGCGGACGGCGTGGTCGAGATCGTGGAGGCCTTCGCCACCGGCGGCAGCCGGCACTGCGTCAACCTCGCGCCCGGTCGGCTCGGCGCGGCCACGCTGAGCATCCGGCACCTCGACCGCGTCGGCGTGCTGGCCCGGGTGCTCGACCTGCTGAGTGCGGCCGAGCTCAACGTCGAGCACATGGAGAACCGGATCTTCGAGGGCGGCCACGCCGCGATCGCCACCATCGACGTCGCCGGCGACCTGCCCGACTCGTTGCACAACGACCTGGAGGCGATCCCCCACGTGCTCGGCGTCTCCACCGCGACCCTCCCGGCCGAGCACGCATGACACGACACGTCCGGCCGTTCCGGTCCCGCCTCGTGCACCAGGAACGCGCCGCGGATCTGGTGACCCCGATGGTCGACTCCGTCGACGTGCCGGTGCGGCAGCCTGACCTCGACGACGCGGCCTACGACGCCCCGGTCACCTCGCTCTACGTCTACCGGCAGCGGCGTGACGGCGACGAGCACGTCGGCGTCGTCTGCGACGTGCACCACGCTGCGTTCCGGGACCGACAGGTGCGCGGCCACGAGGCGGTGCAGCCGGACCGGGTCGCCGCCCTGGTCCGGCACTTCGCGACCGCACCGGCGCGCGCCGAGCTGGTGGCGCTGCTGCACAAGCCCGGGCCGGTCTTCGGCCGAGCGGTGGCCGAGGCGCTCGACGCTCCGCCCCGTGTCACCTTCGACGGTCCGGACGGACTCGCCCAGGAGATCTGGCTGGTGCCGGAGCCGATCGCGACGGCGCTCGCCGACGAGCTGAGCCTGGCCACCCTCTACATCGCCGACGGGCACCACCGGGTCGCCGCCACGCTCGCCGGCTGGCAGGCCGCGGGCGGCGTGTCCGAGGCGGGCCTGCCCTGCGTCGTCTACCCGATGGACGGGCTTTCCCTGTCCGCGTTCCACCGACGCTTGCGCGGTCCGGTGGACGCCGTGCGCGTGCACGAGGCGTTCGGGGCCGACTTCGTGCTCGCACCGGCGTCCGGGCCGCCCGAGCGCCCCGGCGACCTGGGCGTATACGTCGACGGGCAGTGGTCGACCGCGACCTTCCGCGGTGAGCGGGCTCCCGGCACCGCGGGACTCGACGTCGCGATCCTCCACGACCGGGTGCTCGGCCCGCTCGGGGTCGAGGACCGGGTGCGGTCGCTACGGCTCCCGGTCGAGGAGCTCACGGCGGCCTGCGACGAGGACGGTGGCCTGCTCGTCACGCTCGCGCCGCCCACCCTCGACCTGCTGATCGACGTCGCCGACCGCGGCGAGGTGATGCCGCCGAAGACGACGTACTTCGACCCCAAGCCTTGCGCTGGCATCTTCCTGCGCGGCTGACGTCCTACCCGCCGGGCGCGGCCAGCTCGGCCCACACGGCCTTGCCGACGCCACGGGCCTCACAGCCCCAACGCGTGCTCAGTGCCTCGACGATCACCATGCCGCGACCGTTGAGCGCGTCGGGGTCCGACTGCCGGGCCACGACCTCGACGGGCGTGGCGTCCTCGACCGTGATCCGCACCCCGTGGGGGCCGGTGTCGACGTGCACCTGGAACGCCGATGCGCCGTGCAGGACGGCGTTGGTCACGATCTCCGAGGTGACCAGACGGGCATCCTCCAGGATGCGGCCGTCCACAGCGCGCAGGACGTCGGTGACGAACCAGCGAGCGGCGGCCACGGCTTCCGGCACCGGGAGGTAGACGTCGCTGCGCCGCGTGCCCCTGACGAGCGCGGTGTGGTGCTCGTCGGCGTACGTGCCGGGGCCGGCGACGTGGTCGTGCGCGGTACAGACCCGGTTGATGTCCGCGACACCGGAGGAGTCAGCCAGCACGCTGGTCGGGTAGGAGCAGAGCAGCGAGAACGAGGCCATCTGAGCGGCCTCGTTCCAGAGCTCCTCGAGCCGGATCGCCGCGGCCACGTCCCCCTGCGCCCACAGCAGTGCGACCATCTCGCCGAACACGTGGGGGTGACCGGCACCGAGCACCCCCGGCAGCCCGGCGTGGAACTGCTCGTCGAGGATCTCGCCGTCGACGAACAGGGACTCCAGCATCGTCGCGGCGTCGAACACGCGGTAACGGGCGGCGTCACGCAGCACCCGACGGTCGACGCCGAGCGAGTGCAGTGCGTGAGCCAGGGCGATCCGGTGCGCGGGCGTGGCGATCACGGAGGCGGGCTCACCGGCAGCCAGCCCGGCGGCGATGAACGCCGCAACTGTCGCGATCAGCTCAGCCTCGTCGGCGTAGAAGCTGACCGCATGGTCCCGCGCCTCGAAGGCGAGTGGATATCCCCCCACGGGAAGCAATGTACGCCCGAATCCGGGGTGCGCAACGGGTTCGACGACAGATTCCGTACCTCGGGACGCGACTGCTGCCCACCCGCGGGTGGAGGTGCCCCGATGACCGGGGCATGCTTGTCCCCCATCCGGGGCCACGTTCACCCGGAGGGGGCACGATCGGACATGTCCCACGCCCCGTGCGTGGGATGGGCCCGGACGACGCGACGGAAGGAACCTGGATGCGTGCAGTGGTGTTCACCGAGACCGGCGAGAGTGACGTCCTCCAGGTCGTCGACCGGGAGCCCGGCGAGCCCGGCGCGGGCGAGGTCCGGATCCGTGTCGTCCGTTCGGGCGTCAACCCGACCGACTGGAAGGTGCGCAAGGGCGCGACGGGTGCGGGCATGGCCTTCCCCGAGATCGTGCCCAACCAGGACGGCGCGGGTGTGGTCGACGCGGTCGGCCCGGATGTCATGCAGGCTGCATCCGGGCGACCGGGTGTGGACGATGCTGGCTGCCCATGAACGGCCGACGGGTACGGCGCAGGAGCTGGTGGTGCTGCCCGAGGAGCGCGTGTTCCCGTTGCCCGACGAGGCGTCCTACGACCTCGGCGCGTCGCTGGGCGTGCCCGCGGTGACCGCGCACCGAGCCCTGACCACGTCGGAGGACGGCCCGCAACGGCTCGGCCCGAGCACCCTCGCCGGCACGACCGTGCTGGTGCAGGGCGGGGCGGGCGCGGTCGGCAACGCCGCGATCCAGCTCGGTGCGTGGGCCGGAGCGACCGTGATCGCGACCGTGAGCAGCGGCGCCAAGGCCGACCTTGCCCGGGCGGCCGGCGCGCACCACGTCGTGGACTACACGGCCGGTGACACGGCTGCTGAGATCCGCGACCTCGCCCCCGACGGTGTCCACATCGTCGTGGAGGTGGCACCCGCGCAGAACCTCGAGCTCGACCTGACCGTGCTCGCCCCGCGCGGGACGATCGCGATCTACGCCAACAACGGTGGCGACGAGGTGCCGCTCTCGGTGCGCCGTACCTTCTCGACCAACGTGCGGATGCAGTTCGTCTACCTGTACCTGGTCGGCAGCGAGGCGCTGGCGAACGCAGCCGAGGACGTGACCGCGGCGGTGCGCGAGGGTGGGCTCGCGGTCGGTGAGGAACGCGGCCTGGCGCTGCACCACTTCCCGCTCGACGACACCGCCGCCGCGCACCAGGCGGTCGAGGACGGTGTCGTCGGCAAGGTCCTGGTCGACGTCAGCGACCCGACCTAGTCACTCCATGTGGTCGTCCGCGGCGATCGTGGTCTTGTCGGCGGTGAAGCTGCGCAACGGCCGCGAGGACTGGTTGGCCGGGTCGCTCTTGGCCCACAGGCCCGCGAAGTGCACCCGGTAGGAGTCGTACGCCGAGGACGCGGTGACCCGGATCATGTTGTTGTCGCACGCGGAGTTGTCGGCCGCAGTCAGGTTCAGCGATCCGGCGTAGACACTCGTCGCGTTGGTCTTGCCGTGGAAGTTGCCCGAGATGGCGACGTACTTGCTGTGGCTCCCCGAGGCCATCTTCGCCGAGTTCGAGTAGCGCAGCGGCACCTTGGCGTCGCGGAACATCTTCACGATCCCGGCGTCGATGTTGTAGCTCTGCGCCGTGATCTGGATGTCACAGCCCTTCTTCCGGAGTGCGACGATCTGCTGCGCGACGTCGAGCCGGCTGCGGTCCCACAGCGACGTGGTCATCCTGATCGCGGTCCGACCGTTCACGCCCGTGCCACCGGTGGCACCGGTGCATGTGACGAACTTGAAGATGCCGCCGAACAGGTTCGCGTCGAGCCGCGGGAAGAAGTAGTAGGTCGCGTTGGCAGCAGTCGTGATCGGCGCCGCGGCGTTGCCGTAGACGTCACCCATCATCGAGTCGAAGTAGGCCACCCCGGCCTGGTAGCCCTGAGGGTCGTCGATCACCGTGTACTCGTCGTTGTAGCGGTTCCTCGCCATGTAGTCGTCGAGGTTGCCCGACGACGTGCTGACCACGTTGCGGGCGCTGCCGACCCGGGAGAACAGGTGGAGCTTCGAGTGGTGCACGCCACCCGCTCCGCTGCGGAAGCAGGAGTTGGTGCAGAAGAAGATGAAGCTGGATGTCCGTGGATTGGACCCGATCACGTTCGTGACGGACACGGGTCCCGGCTTCAGCTTCATCGCCGCGGGCAGCACGATGCGCACGTCGACACCCCGTGCGTGGGCCGCGAGCAGCGCGTCGATCGTCGACTGCTGGTTCAGGGTCATGCTGGCGATCCGGATCACCTGGCCGGACGGCGTGTTGTCGATCAGGTCGTTGATGTGCCGGATGATCCGGTACTGCTCCGGGTCCGTGCCGGTGGGGTCGTTGAAGGTGGCGCCGGTCACCGGCTCGAAGGCCGGGGCCGGGTCGACCGGCGGGTCGACCGGCGGGTCGACCGGCGGATCGCTCGGCGGGTCGACCGGCGGATCGCTCGGCGGATCGCTCGGCGGGTCCGCCGGCGGGTCCGCCGGCGGGTCCGTGGGCGGGTCGGTGCGGTCCGGGGTCGTCACCGTGACGTCGTCGAACGTCGTCGACGACGACGCCCAGGTGTAGAGCCCGATCCGGCCGGCCGGCAGCGCGTCGTCGGTGGCACTCATGAAGACGCGGTCGTTGAGGGACACGTCGATCCGGGCGCCCTCGAGGTGCACGCCGATCCGGTAGGTGTTTCCGGGGTGGTAGCCGCCGCCGTCGGTCTCGGCCAGCGTGGTGAAGACTCCGCCGACGTCCTTGACCAGGCGACGCACGTGCCGCTGGCTGTCCATCGAGAACCGGTAGTAGTTGTTCTCGTCCTGGTAGCGGAAGACCACCCCGATGCCGTCGTTGTCCGGAGTCGTCACGGACGCGGTCAGGTCGTAGTCGGTCCAGCTGTCGTCGCCCGAGGTCGCCATGGTGCCGGGCTTCGGAAGTGCGGCCCGATCGGTGGATCCACCGTAGATGCCCTTGGTCTGCCTGGCCTTGCCACCTGTCGCGGACCAGCGTGACGGGGCATCCACGGTGCCCTGGTCGACGCGTGGCCAGCCGACGAGGTCGTTGTCGGCGAAGTCGTCCTGGAAGACGACCACGTCGCCTGCCGCAGCCGCCGCCGTCGTCCCGCCGGAGAAGGTCGCCTCCGCGGCGCCCCCCATCAGCGTCGCCGACGCGATCCATCCCAGGACCACCACACCGCGAACTGCACGTCCGCCTACCTTGAACACCATCGAGACCCCCCGGTCACATGGCTGGATGGAAGCCCCATCCGCCCGAGTCCCGGCCACTATCCGCCAGAATCCGCGCTCGTGGTGCGGAATCGCGGAAAGTCCGATGACGGGAAGTCGCCAAAGTCAAGACTGGTCAGTGCTCGTCGCGCACCGTGAGCAGCGGGCGCACGAACTGACGGGCGTGGTGGATCCGCGACTTGACGGTGCCGAGCGGCAGATCGAGGAGCCGGGCGATCTCGTTGTAGTCGCGTTCCCCGACGTCGCGGAGCACCAGCGGCTCCACCAGCTCGGGGCTGGTCGCGGCCAGCACCTCGAGCGCCTCGAGCAGGTCGAGCCGGCTGCCGGCGATCACGCTCGTCGTACGCGGGTCCGGGGCGGTCGGCAGGTCGCCGACGGAGTGCTCGGCGGCACGACGCTTGAGGGTGCGGTACGTCGAGCGCGCGCTGTTGCCGGCGATCGCGTGGAGCCACGTGGTGAACCGGCTCCTGCCCTCGAACCGTGCGATGTTGCGGGCCACCGCGAGCAGGGCGTCCTGCGTCGCTTCCTCCGCGTCCTGCGGATGCAGCAGCATCCTGCCGACGATCCGCTTGACCCGCGGCTGGATCGCCGCCAGCAGGTCGTCGAGCGCGCCGGCCTCGCCGTCCGCCGCAGCGCGGGCAAGGGCGTCAAGATCAGGCTCTTCCGCCACACCGATCACCCCCTCGCCGGTCTGCGGCAGAATACCCGCGTGTCCCTCCCCGCAACGCTCGGCCGGCTGCGACGGATCGAGCGGCTCGGAGCGGGCGGTTTCGCCAGCGTCTGGCGCTACCACGACGACGAGCTGGACTCCGACGTGGCGGTGAAGGCGCTGGCCGACAACTGGTCCCAGCGGCTCGACATCCGCGAGCGCTTCCTGGAGGAGGCCCGGATCCTGCGCCGTGCCGACGACAACCACGTGGTCCGGGTCTACGACATCGGCGAGACGGAGACCGGCACGCCCTACTTCGTGATGTCGTACGCCGACCGCGGCACCGTGGCCGACCTGGTCGCCGACGGCCGACCGCTCCCGGTGGACGAGGCCCTCGACCTGGTCCGGCAGGCCGGGCTCGGGCTCGCCGTGCTGCACCGCAACGGGATCATCCACCGCGACATCAAGCCGCAGAACCTGCTGCTGCGCACGGTCCACGGCCGGACCGAGCTGCTGGTCGCCGACCTCGGCGTGGCCAAGGCGACCGCGCACGCCTCCGGCCTGACCCAGGTCGTCGGTACGCCGGCGTACATGGCACCGGAGCAGGCCCGCGGTGAGGGCATCGACGTGCGGGCCGACGTGCACGCCCTCGGCGCGGTCGCCTACGTGCTGCTCACGGGTCGGCTGGTCCGCGACGACGGCCTGAACGGGCTGCTCGACCCTCGCCTGCCCCCGGCACCCTCCGCCGTGGCCGAGGTCCCGGCCCTCCTCGACCCGGTCGTGCTTCGGGCGCTGGCGACCTCACCGGACGACCGCTGGCCGAGCGTGGAGTCGTTCGTCGCCGCGCTGGACCGTGCCGCCGGGGGCGACCCGGACGCCGTCACGGAGGTGAGCGAGCGACCGGCCCCGGTCCGGCGCTCGGGAGCCTTGGTGACAGCCGTGCTGGCGGCGCTGGTGCTCGCGGTCGCCTTCGCACTGTCCTACCTGGTGACGGGGCAGGTCCGGTGACCGCCGGCGGAGGCGCTGCCTGATCGACGGTGGCTCGGTCGGCGTCGTCGGTGGACCGGAATCAAAGAAACCCAGCGCCGAAGCGCTGGGTTCCTTCATCCGTGCTTGTCAGAGCTGTTCAGCCTTGACGCCGGTCGCGCTGCTGCGGGATCGCCCCGTCGAGCAGCATCTTCACCTCAGACTCGAGGTAGCGCCGGTGTCCCCCCAGCGTGCGGATGGAAGTCAACTTCCCCGCCTTGGCCCATCGCGTCACTGTCTTCGGGTCTACCCGGAACAGCGCCGCAACTTCGGCCGGTGTGAGCAGCGTTTGTGCGTCATCAGGTCGCACTGCCATGAGGCCCCCCTTGGTCTCTTTGCAATGAACTGCTTTTTTGTGTGTGGGTTTTGCACCGCTTCGGGCTCCCCAACTCGAGGCGGATTCCTAGAGTGTGCCAGCCCTGGAGGTGGTTGAAAACCCTCCAACCCCAACCAAATCGACAGGAAGGGGCGAGTCGAACGTCACAGACCTCTGCTTCTATGCTGATCGGGCGCGAACGCATCGATTCGCGACACCCCCGCGTCGAGGCCCGACCACCCCCAGGGACGACGCAACGGATTCCGAAGGAAGGACACCACCGTGTCCCACGTCCAAGGCGTCACGCCAGCACACACTGATCACATCGGCACCACCGGCTTCGAGATCTTCGCCGAACTGGCAGGTCACGAGCAGGTGGTCTTCTGCCACGATATCCGCACAAATTTGCGGGCAATCGTCGCGATTCACTCGACCGCGCTCGGTCCGGCGCTCGGTGGCACGCGTTTTTTCGACTATCCGCGTGAGCAGGACGCGGTTCAGGACGTGCTGCGGCTTTCGCGTGGGATGACCTACAAGGCCGCCCTTGCCGGTCTAGACCTCGGGGGTGGAAAAGCGGTCATTATCGGAGATTCCACCCGCGACAAGTCCGAAAGTCTGCTAAGGGCCTACGGCCGATTCGTCCAGTCGCTCGGCGGCCGCTACTACACGGCCTGCGACGTCGGCACCTCCTCCGAGGACATGGACCAGATCGCCCGCGAGTGCGACTTCGTCACCGGGCGCACGGTCGAGCACGGTGGCGCCGGTGACTCCTCGGTGCTCACGGCGTACGGCGTGTTCCAGGGCATGCGCGCCGCAGCCGAGGTCACCTGGGGGGCGCCCACGCTGCACGGCCGCACCGTCGGCGTCTCGGGTGTCGGCAAGGTCGGCAGGCACCTGCTCGGCCACCTGCTCGAGGACGGCGCCGACGTGGTGGTGACCGATGTCTGGCAGCCGGCTCTCGACGCGGTCGCCGCCGCGCACCCCGACGTGCGGACCGTCGCTGACACCGACGCCCTGCTGCGCGAGAAGCTCGACGTCTACGCTCCCTGCGCGCTCGGCGGCGCGCTCACCGACGAGGTGGTCGAAAGTGCTCTCGGCCCGGATCGTCTGCGGGGCCGCCAACAACCAGCTCGACCACCCGGGCATCGAGAAGCTCCTCGCCGAGCGCGGCATCCTCTACGCGCCCGACTACTGCGTGAACTCCGGTGGGCTGATCCAGGTCGCCGACGAGCTCGAGGGCTTCTCCTTCGACCGGGCCAAGCAGCGGGCCACGAAGATCTTCGACACCACGCGCGAGGTGTTCCGGCTCGCCGCCGCCGACGGGATCCCGCCCGCGATCGCCGCGGACCGGCTCGCCGAGCAACGCATCGAGGCCGTGGGGCGGCTCCGCGGGGTGTGGCTCGCGGGTCGCTGACGGGTGGCGGGGCGGGGTGGGTCAGTCGCTGCGGGACGGCGAGTAGTCGGACCACTCGTCGTACTCGTCGGTCGGGTCAGGTTCCTGAGGCTCCGGGGGCGGCGCGGACGGCTGCGCGTCCTCACCGTGGAGCTCCTTGGCCAGTGCGCCGAAGTCCGTCTCGTGAGAGCGGTACTTCAGGTCACGGGCAACCTTGGTCTGCTTCGCCTTCGCACGGCCGCGCCCCATAGGGTCCGACCCCCTCGCACAGATTGGCCGGGCCGCTGAGGGTCACCGGTCTGACGTCATCATTTCGTGGTCCCAACCGTACCTGCACGACGGTCATTCCCGCACGTCGGTCCGGGTGATGTCGCGTGTCGTGTGTCTCAGGCGTGGTCGCCGACCAGGGTGACCCGGCCGCCAGCGGTGTCGGGGCCCTGGGGGGCGGTCACCTCACCGGCCACCCACGCGTCGATCCCGCGCGCGGCGAGGGAGGCGATGGCGGTGTCCGCGTCGGAGGGCGCGGTCAGCGCGACCATGCCCACGCCGCAGTTCAGGGTGCGCTCCAGGTCGTCGCGGGCCACGTCGCCCACGCTGCGCACCAGGTCGAACACCGGCGGCAGCGTCCAGGTCGACCGGTCGATGGTCGCGGCGAGGTCGCCGGGCATCACGCGCTCGAGGTTCGCGGCGAGTCCACCGCCGGTGACGTGCGACATCGCGTGGGTGCGGGTGTTGCGGGCGAGGTCGAGACAGGCCTTCGCGTAGATCCGGGTCGGCTCGAGCAGCTCCTCGCCGAGGGTGCGGCCGAGGTCGTCGACGTAGCTTTCCAGCGACCAGCCGGCCCGCTCCAGCAGCACGTGGCGCACCAGGGAGTAGCCGTTGGCATGCAGCCCGCTCGCGGCCATCGCGACCACCACGTCACCGGCCCGGACCAGGCCCGGTCCGAGCAGCGCGCCCGCGTCGACGACGCCGGTCGTGGAGCCGGCCACGTCGTACTCGTCGGGCTCCATCAGCCCCGGGTGCTCCGCGGTCTCGCCGCCGATCAGCGCGCAGCCCGCCTCCAGGCACGCCTCGGCGATGCCCTTGACGATCGCCGCGATCCGTTCCGGTACGACGCGCCCGCAGGCGATGTAGTCGGTCAGGAACAACGGCTCCGCCCCGCACACCACGAGGTCGTCGACCAGCATCCCGACCAGGTCGAACCCGATCGTGTCGTGCTTGTCGAGCGCCTGCGCGATCGCGACCTTGGTGCCGACGCCGTCGGCCGAGGTCGCCAGCAGCGGGTGGTCGTAGTCCTTGAGCGCGCTGGCGTCGAACAGCCCGGCGAAGCCGCCGATCCCGCCGACCATCTCCGGGCGCCGGGCCTTGTCGACCCAGACCTTCATCAGCTCGACCGCAGCGTCACCGGCCTCGATCGAGACCCCGGCGCCGGCGTAGCTGGCCCCAGCCTCGCCGCTCACGGGCGCTCCAGCGCATCGGAGGCGCCACCGCCGGCCACCGAGACCGCCAGCCCGTCGACGTCGAGCAGGTCCGGGAAGGACTCCAGCAGGTGCTTGCCCAGGTGTTCCGACTCCGGGAGCGGCACCGGGTAGGTGCCGTCGAAGCAGGCGCGGCACAGGTCGTCCATCGGCACCGTGGTCGCCTCGACCAGGTCCTCGAGGGAGATGTAGTGCAGGCTGTCGGCGCCGATCGAGGCGCAGATCTCCTCGGGAGTGAGCCCGTTGGCGATCAGCTCGGCGCGGGTGGCGAAGTCGATCCCGTAGAAGCACGGCCACTTCACCGGCGGGCTGGAGATCCGCACGTGCACCTCGCGTGCGCCGGCCTCGCGCAGCATCCGCACGAGCGCCCGCTGGGTGTTGCCCCGCACGATCGAGTCGTCGACCACGACCAGCCGCTTGCCCTCGATCACGTCGCGCAGCGGGTTGAGCTTGAGCCGGATGCCGAGCTGTCGGATGGTCTGCGACGGCTGGATGAAGGTGCGCCCGACGTAGGAGTTCTTGACCAGCCCGGTGCCGTAGGGGATGCCCGACGCCTCCGCGTAGCCGATCGCGGCCGGTGTGCCGGACTCCGGCACCGGGATCACCAGGTCGGCGTCGGCGGGGAACGCCTTGGCCAGCTTGCGGCCGATCTCGACGCGCACGCTGTGGATCCGCTTGCCGGAGATGATCGTGTCGGGCCGGGCCAGGTAGACGAACTCGAACAGGCAGCCCTTGGGCGCCGGCTCGGCGAAGCTGCGGGTGCGCAGCCCCTCCTCGTCGATCGCGACCAGCTCGCCGGGCTCGATCTCGCGGATGTACGACGCGCCGACGATGTCGAGCGCCGCGGTCTCCGAGGCGACCACCCAGCCGCGCTCGAGCCGGCCCAGCACCAGCGGCCGGATGCCCTGCGGGTCGCGGGCGGCGTACAACGTGTTCTCGTCCATCCAGACGAACGAGAAGGCGCCCCGGATCAGCGGCAGCACCTCGACCGCGCGCTCCTCGAGCGACGTGTCGGGGTGGGAGGCGAGCAGGGCGGTGACCAGGCTGGTGTCGTTGGTCGTGTTGTGCTCGAGGTTGCGGGAGTGGATGTCGAGCTCGCCCGGTGCGTGCGGGAGCTCCTGGACCATCCGCTGCAGCTCGAGGGTGTTGGTCAGGTTGCCGTTGTGGGCGAGCGCGATCGACCCGTCGGCGGTGGGCCGGAACGTCGGCTGGGCGTTGGCCCAGGTGCTGCCGCCGGTCGTCGAGTAGCGCGAGTGCCCGACCGCGAGGTAGCCCTTGAGCGCCTCGAGCGTGGACTCGTCGAAGACCTGGGAGACCAGCCCCATGTCCTTGTACACCAGGATCTGCCGACCGTTGCTCACCGCGATGCCGGCCGACTCCTGGCCACGGTGCTGGAGGGCGTAGAGGCCGAAGTAGCTGAGCTTGGCCACGTCCTCCCCGGGTGCCCAGACACCGAAGACACCGCAGGCGTCCTGCGGTCCGAGGTCGTTGGGATTGAGGTCGTTCGTCAGTCGCCCGTCTCCGCGACGGCGTGCCCCAGGGGCTGTTGGGCCTGCCACGTCGCGGAGTCTACGTGGCGCGTCGTACGACGTGGTGAGCCGCACCGTGCGTCTCACGTTCTGCCACCATGTGCCGATGCCCGCTCCCGACGTGAACCGCTCGATGTTGCGGGTCCGCGACGCGATCGACCGGGACTACGCCTCGGAGCTCGACCTCGAGGCGATGGCGGGGATCGCCGCGGTCAGCCAGGCGCACCTGATCCGCACCTTCCGCCGGGTCTTCGGCGAGACCCCGCACCGCTACCTCCAGCGGCGTCGGGTGGAGCGGGCGATGTTCCTGCTGCGGAGCACCGAGGAGAGCGTCACCGATGTCTGCTTCTCGGTCGGCTTCGGCAGCCTCGGCACGTTCAGCCGCACGTTCCGCGACATCGTCGGCGAGTGCCCGTCGGTGTACCGCATGCGCGGCCCGCTGCCACCGGCGGCGGGCTGCTTCACGATGGCCTGGACCAGACCGAGCAGTTTCGGAGAAGCGTCGGCAGACCGGGGCGCCTAGCGTCACAGGCATGACGATCACCTCGAACCGACTGTCCTCGATCTACGTCCTCGACCAGGACCAGGCGCTCTCCTTCTACGTCGGCGTCCTCGGCCTCGAGGTCGCCACCGACGCCGACCTGGGCTTCATGCGCTGGCTGACCGTGCGGGTCCCCGGTGACAGCAAGGAGATCCTGCTCGAGCGTCCCGGACCGCCCGCCCACGACCCGGCCACGGCCGAGGAGGTGCGCGCACTGGTGACCAAGGGCGCCGGCGGCGGCTGGCTGGGCTTCAACACCGACGACGTGGACGGTCTCTACGAGACGCTCGTCGCGCAGGGCGTCGAGATCACCCAGCCCCCGACGGACCAGTCCTACGGGCGGGACTTCGGACTGCGCGACCCGTTCGGCAACAACCTGCGGATCGGCAGCATCGAGGCCTGAGAAGTGCCGTGACCGGGGACGGACCTGCCGGCATCGAGCGCCCCCAGTTGCCGACCTCGGCGACCTCCTCCAGGGTTCAGGTAGGTGCTGTGCGGGTGTGTGCAGTCAGGAGGGCGCGCCGAGCTCCGCGAGCAGCAGCGCCTCGGCCAGCAGCACCCGCTCGAACTCGGCCAGGTGCAGGCCCTCGTTGGCGCCGTGGGCACGCGTGTCGGGATCCTCGACGCCGGTCACCAGGACGCTCGCCTCAGGGAACGCCTCGAGGAACTCCGCGATGAACGGGATCGACCCACCCACGCCCATGTCGATCGGCTCGACGCCGTCCCAGGCGTCGCGGAACGCGCTGCGAGCCGCGTCGTACGCCGGACCGGTGGCATCGATCTGGGTGGCCTCGCCGGTGTCGACGATCGTGATGCCGAGCGTCGCGCCCCACGGGACATGGGCCTCGAGGTGCTCGCTGAGCCGGGCGACGGCGTTCTCGGTGGTGTCACCGGGTGCGATCCGCAGCGAGATCCGACACCGCGCCAGCGGCACCAGCGTGTTGCTGGCGCCGGCCACCTTGGGCGCGTCGAGCCCGGTGATGCTGAGCGCCGGCTTGGTCCAGAGCCGCTCGACGGTGCTGCCGGAGCCGATCCAGCGGATCCCCTCGGCGGCGCCGGACTCCGCGCGGAGCCGCTCCTCCGGGTAGTCGACGTCCGCAGCCGGCCCCGCGTGCAGCCCGGCGATCGTGACGTTGCCGTCGTCGTCGTGCAACGACGAGATCAGCCGCGCCATCGCCATCAGCGAGTCGGGGACCAGTCCGCCCCACATGCCGGAGTGGACCGCGTGGGTGAGCGTGCGGACCTCGACGTCGGCACGGACCAGACCACGTAGCGACGTGGTGAGGGCGGGCACGCCGATGTCCCAGTTGCCGGAGTCGGCGATCACGATCACGTCCGAGCGGAGCGCGGCCTGGTGCTGGTCGAGCAGCGCCACCAGGGAGTCGGAGCCAACCTCCTCCTCGCCCTCGATGAACATCGTGACGCTCACCGGCAGGTCGTCGCCGAACGCCCGGACGGCGGCGAGGTGGGTGACGATGCCGGCCTTGTCGTCGGCGGCACCGCGGCCGTAGAGCCGGCCGTCGCGCTCGGTCGGCTCCCACGGCGGGGAGTCCCAGTCGGCGTGGTCGTTCTCGGGCTGCACGTCGTGGTGGGCGTAGAGCAGCACGGTCGGCGCCCCCTCGGGCCCGGCCTTGTGCGCGATCACGGCCGGGGCGCCGCCGTCGGCGCTGGAGATCTGCACGTCGAAGCCCTCCGCCTCGAACAGTGCCGACACCGCCTCCGCGCTCCGCTGCACCTCGCCGGCCCGCTCCGGGTCCGCGCTCACGGACTGGATCCGGACCAGGTCCTCGAGGTCACGGCGGATCCCCGGGAGGACCTCCTGGATGCGGCTGCGCAGCTCGTCGATGTTCATGTCCCGCACCCTAGTCACCACGAAGAGGGAGGTACGGCGTGAGGTCGGTGCGCTCCCCGGAGGCCCGGACCCGGGCGTCGGCGCGGGCGTCGGACCAGGCGAGCTCGCCGGTGGCCAGGGCGATCCAGGTGGCGGCGTCGAGCTCGACGACGGCCGGCGGGGTGCCGCGGGTGTGGCGGACGCCGGGCACCACCTGCACGGCGGCGTACGGCGGCACGCGCACCTCGACCGAGTTGCCGGGTGCCCGCTGCTGGAGCAGGGCGAGGAAGTGCTTGGTGAGCAGCCGCAGGTCCTCGCGGTCGGTCGGGTCGTCGCGGTGCCGTCCGAGGGCGGCGGCCACGTCGGCGGCCGGCGAGGGGTTCAGTCGGCGGGGCACGAGGTCATTGGACCATTACGGCGTGCAAAGGTGCGGAGCGTGACGACGCAGGGGCAGCTGCCCCAGCGGTTCCGGTCGCCGGCCGGCCGAGGTGCTCAGGCCAGCGCGGTAGGCAGCGTCGCGGTCCACGTCGCACGCAGCTCCTCGACGCCGATCGAGAACGCTCCCTCGACCTCGAGCGCGCTGCCGCCGGTCACGCCGATCGCCCGCACCGGCACGTCGTACGACGCGCAGGCGGACTCGAACGCCGCCCGCGTCGCGTCGCTGACCGTCACCACCGCACGCGCACCCGACTCGGAGAACAGCGCCACGAACGCGTCACCGTCGAGCGTGACCGCGGCCCCGACGCCGTGCCGCATCACGGACTCGGCGAGCACCTGGGCCAGCCCGCCCTCCGAGAGGTCGTGCGCGGAGGTCACCGAGCCGTCGCGCGCCGCCCCCACCATCAGCGTCGCCAGCGCCTGCTCGGCCGCGAGGTCTGCCACCGGAGGACGGCCACCGAGGTGTCCGTGCACGACGTGCGCCCACTCGCCACCGGACAGCTCCTCCCGGGTCTCGCCGAGCAGCAGGACGGTCTCGCCCTCGGCGACGAAGCCGGTGCGGATGCGCGTCGTGACGTCCTCGATCACGCCGAGCGTCGCCACCACCGGGGTCGGCAGGATCGCCGTCGCCCCGGTCTGGTTGTAGAGGCTGACGTTGCCGCCCGTGACCGGGATCCCGAGCTCGAGGCAGGCGTCCTTGAGCCCGCGGCACGCCTCCGCGAACTGCCACATCACGTCGGGGTCCTCCGGCGAGCCGAAGTTCAGGCAGTCGGAGATCGCGAGTGGACGGGCACCCGCGACCGACACGTTGCGGAACGACTCCGCCAACGCGAGCTGCGCGCCGACGTACGGGTCGAGCTTGGCGAACCGGCCGTTGCAGTCGGTGGCCACCGCGACCCCGAGCCGGGTCTCCTCGTCGACGCGCACCATGCCCGCGTCATCGGGCTGGGCGAGCACGGTGTTGCCCTGCACGTAGCGGTCGTACTGGTCGGTGATCCACGACTTGTCGCACAGGTTCGGCGACGCGAGCAGCCGCAGCAACGTCTCGCGCAGGTCGTCGCCGGAGGCCGGCCGCTGCAGCGTCTCCGCGACATCGGCCTGGAGCGCGTCCTGCCAGGTCGGCCGGGCGAAGGGGCGGTGGTACGTCGGCCCGTCGTGCGCCACCGACCGCGGCGGCACGTCGACCACGCGCTCGCCGTGCCAGTCGATCTGCAGCCGGTCGCCGTCGGTGACCTCGCCGACGACGGTGGCGTCGACGTCCCACTTCTCGCAGATCGCCAGGAACGCGGCCACGTCGTGGGGCTCGACGACGGCCATCATCCGCTCCTGCGACTCGCTCATCAGGATCTCTTCCGGCGCGAGCGTGGAGTCGCGCAGCGGGACCCGGTCGAGCTCGACGTGCATGCCGCCGTCGCCGGCCGAGGCCAGCTCGGAGGTGGCGCAGGACAGCCCGGCGCCGCCGAGGTCCTGGATGCCCGCGACCAGGCCGGCCGCGAAGATCTCGAGGGTGCACTCGATCAGCAGCTTCTCCTGGAACGGGTCGCCCACCTGCACGCTCGGCCGCTTCGCCGGACCCGTGGCCTCGAACGTCTCCGACGCGAGCACGCTCACGCCACCGATGCCGTCGCCACCGGTCCTGGCGCCGTACAGGATCACCTGGTTGCCGACGCCGGACGCCTTGGCCAGGTGCAGGTCCTCGTGACGCAGCACGCCGACGCAGAGCGCGTTGACCAGCGGGTTGCCGAGGTAGGACGCATCGAAGACCGCCTCGCCGCCGATGTTCGGCAGCCCGAGGCAGTTGCCGTAGCCACCGACCCCGGCCACGATCCCGGGCAGCACGCGGTGCGTGTCCCTCGAGATCTCACCGCCGTCGAGCGGGCCGAACCTGAGGGAGTCCATCACCGCCACCGGACGCGCGCCCATCGCCAGGATGTCGCGCACGATCCCGCCGACACCGGTCGCGGCACCCTGGTAGGGCTCGACGTACGACGGGTGGTTGTGCGACTCGACCTTGAACGTCACCGCGTAGCCCTGGCCGATGTCGATCACCCCGGCGTTCTCGCCGATGCCGGCGAGGGTCTTGCCGATCGGCGTCTCCTGAGGGATCTCGGAGAACTGCTTGAGATGCACCTTGGAGGACTTGTAGGAGCAGTGCTCGCTCCACATCACCGAGTACATCGCCAGCTCGGAGCTGGTCGGGCGGCGACCGAGGATCTCGCGGATCCGCTGGTACTCGTCGGGCTTGAGTCCGAGGTCGCGCCAGGGCTGCTCCCGGTCGGGGTCCAGCGCGGCAACGGCGACGGTGTCGAGTCTCGGCGCGCTTCGCTGGCGCTCGCTGCTCGACCACCGAGAGGGGCTGGACACGAGGGTCAACCTATCCGGTCGCCGGGGCGATACTGACGGCACATCCGAACGGCGAGAGGACTCGTGATGCCGGAGGAGAAGGAAGAGACCATCATCGGCGGCGACGCCGTGCCCACGAAGGCAGGCGCCGACGCCGGCGGGGGTGCCGCCGCATGCGCGGGGGCACCCGACGGCGGCGAGGACGACGACGGCCAGGAGCCGCACGCCGACGGCCCCACCTCCCCGCCGCGCCAGGACCCGCGCGAGTAGGTCAGGCGGCCGGGGGCGCCCCCGGTCCGTCACCGTCGTGGTCGCCACCCCGACCGCCGCCACCGGGGCCGCCGCCGGCCTGGGTGCCGGTGATCGTGAAGCCCTTGCCGACCTGCACGATCGTCGGCGTCCCGCCGTTGAGGATGTGCGCCTCGTAGACGCCGTCGGAGTCGGTCTCGACGCGCTGGATGGTCGCCTGCGGGTACTTCGCCTTCACGACGGCCAGCACCTTCGCCCTGGTGCTGCCCGTGAGCAGCTTCTCGTCGCTGCGCATCGGCTTCGACGGGTCGCCCTGGCGGTTGCCGGCGCCGTCGCCGTACCCGTCGTAGCGGCCGGTCGCGGTGTCACTGCCGGCCGCGCTGGCGCTCATCGTGGTCGCCAGCACGCCACCGGCGACAACGCCGACCGCACCGACAGCCACCGCCGAGGCGATGGCACGGGTACGTCGGCCGCGCTGGGCTGCGCCCGGTGCAGGGGTCGTTGTCTCGTCTGTCATGGAGGGTCCTCCGGTCAGTTGTGCCCGGCACGGTGCCGGGCCTGACCGTCACCCTGTGCCGCGACCTTGGCACCGCGACCTGCCCTGGCTGTCGGGAGCCTGAGAGTCGCGGTGCCGGAACTACAGATCTGTAGTTCGACGGAACCTCTGTTACGCATGTGACTTGTGTGATTTTCTGCTCGGGCCTGTCCACGAGACCACGGAGCCCCCCCATGCACCAGTCCCGCCTTCTCCGCCGACTGACGACCACCCTCGTCGCGCTCGCCGTGGGCGCTTCGACGGCGCTCGCCACGGTGGCTCCGGCCCAGGCGACCGGCAACCCGGTGACCCCCGGGGACTTCACCGGTTACGGCTTCGACCAGTGCCTGGCGCCCACCCAGTCCGCGATGGACACCTGGTGGCTCACCTCGCCGTTCACGGCGGTCGGCATCTACGTCTCCGGCGCCTCGCGCGCCTGCACCAGCCAGCCGAACCTGACCCCGACCTGGATCTCCCGGCAGCTCGCGGCCGGCTGGCGGCTGCTGCCGATCACGCTCGGGCCGCAGGCCTGGTGCACCACCCGGGACCGCTACCTCCACCAGACCCGGATCGACTGGCACCCCGGCGACACCTACGCCGCCGCCCGCAAGCAGGGCCGCGCCGAGGCAGACCGCACGATCGCGGCGACCGGCAGGCTCGGGATCTCCAAGGGCAGCACGCAGTGGTACGACATCGAGGCGTTCGACACCTCGAAGACGGACTGCCGCGAGTCGGCCCGATGGTTCCTCAGCGCCTGGACCACACGGCTGCACGAGCTCGGCTACGTCTCCGGCGTCTACTCCAGCGCCGCCTCGGGGATCCGGATGCTCGATGATGCCCGGGCCAAGTCGCCCGGCAAGTTCGTGATGCCCGACCAGCTCTGGATCGCCGACTGGAACAGCAAGGCCGACGTCTACTCGACGTACGTCCGCAACGAGGGCTGGATGCCGCACAAGCGCGTGCACCAGTACCAGGGCGGCCACAACGAGACCTATGGCGGCGTCACGATCAACATCGACCGCAACTGGCTCGACCTGGGTCGGGGGTCCGTGGCCCGCACCGAGGCGAAGCACTGCGGCGGCACCGTCGTCTACAACTACACGTCCTACGCCACCCTGGTCCGCGGTACCGCCAGGACCGACCAGGTGCGCACCCTCCAGTGCATGCTCCAGGGGCGTGGCCTCTTCAAGGGCGCGATCGACGGCACCTACGGCGACTCCACGATCGCCGCGGTGCGCGCCTACCGGAAGTCGATCGGCTGGCAGGCCTCGGACACCTGGTCGCGCCACATCTGGATGCAGCTGATGACGGTCGGCCCGACACCGGTCGTGAAGTACGGCTCGGCGCGCTCCGCCGTCCGCCGGATCCAGCGGGCCCTGAACGCCAGCGGCGTCTCGCAGCTCACCGTGTCCGGTGTGATGACGCAGGCGACCGTCGATGCGGTGAAGAAGTACCAGGGTCGACTCGGGATGAAGCAGTACGGCGTCGTCACGCCGTCGACCTGGCAGGCACTCACGGGCGGCAAGTACTGATCGGCTCAGCCTGAGGATCAGCCCTCGTCGTCCTGCTCCTCGCGGAGCGCGGACGCGGCCTCGTCGATGATCAGGCGCATCGCCGTGGAAGCGGCGTCGGCGTCGCCCAGGCGTACGGCGCGCGCGACCTCGTCGTGGAGCGCGATCGCCTCCGGCTTGGGCCGCGACGGCATCATCCCGTGGTGGGTGCGCCCGCTGAGCACCGCCTCCACGACGCCGTTGAGCGCTCGGAGCATCTCGTTGCCGCTGGCCTCGAGCAGCGTGCGGTGGAACACCTTGTCCGCGAGCAGGTAGGACTCCAGGTCACCGTCGCGCCCGTGCACCGACATGTCCGAGACCGCGGCCGCCAGGATCCGGCAGTGGTGCGCGTTGGCGCGCCCGGCAGCGAGAGCCGCGGCCACCGGCTCGATGCCGCGGCGCAGCTCCGAGAGCGAGAGGAGCTGGGCGGTGCGGTCGCCCTCGTCGAGCCGCCAGCGGATCACCCGGGGGTCGAAGACGTTCCACCGGCTCTGCGGCTGCACGGTCAGGCCGACCCGGCGCCGGGAGACGAGCATGCCCATCGACTCCAGCACCCGGACCGCCTCGCGGGCCACGCTGCGGGAGACGCCGTGGCTGGTGCAGAGGCCCTCGAGCGTGAGCACCTGACCGGGAGCGAGAGTGCCGGACGCGATCTGGCCGCCGACCGCGCCCAGCACGTTGGCGTGCTGACCCAGGGATTCGACGGCACTCACGGTTACATCATGTCATCCCGACCAGCGGAGTCGAATGAACCGACTAATCTTGATCAGGGTCTTGCAAAAGTATGATCATTGAGGGCACCATGTGACCGCAACCACTCCCCCTCGCCATCTGGAGCCGCCGCGATGTCCCCCTTCCCCCTGGTCGTGATGGGTGTCTCCGGCTCCGGCAAGTCCACCGTCGGCGCAGCGCTGGCGCAGCGCCTCGGCGTCCCGTTCGCCGATGCCGACGACCTGCACCCGGCGGCCAACATCGTCAAGATGACCGCCGGCGAGGCGCTCGACGACGACGACCGGTTCCCCTGGCTCGAGGCGATCGGCGGCTGGCTCGCAGCCCACGGCGACGGCGGCGTGATGAGCTGCTCGGCGCTGAAGCGGAAGTACCGCGACCAGCTCCGGCACCACGTGCCGCACCTGGCGTTCCTGCACCTCGCGGGCACCCACGAGGTGATCGCCCGGCGCCAGGCCAGCCGGCCCGGCCACTTCATGCCGGCGTCGCTGCTGACCTCCCAGTTCCGCACCCTCGAGCCGCTGCAGCCCGACGAGCACGGCGTCGTGATCGACGTCGACCAGTCGATCGACGCGATCGTCCAGGACTACGTCGACCAGAACCCCACCGACGACACCGCACCGTCCGCACCGAAGGAGTCCTGATGTCCCTCCCCTCCGCCGTCCTGCCGCTGGCCGGGACCGACCTCGTCCAACCGGTCGCGCCCGGCTGGCAGCTCGTGCTGGCTGCCCTGGTCGCGATCACCGTGATCGTCGGCCTGATCACCGTCCTCAAGGTGCACCCGTTCCTGGCGCTGATCTTCGGCGGCCTCACGGTCGGGATCATCGCCGGCCAGAACCTGAACGACGTGATCACCTCGTTCAGCCTCGGCTTCGGCACCACCGCGGCCGGGGTCGGCACCCTGATCGCACTCGGCGCGATGTTCGCCAAGCTCCTCGCCGACTCCGGCGGCGCCGACCAGATCGTCGACACCATCGTCGGTGCCGCGTCGCCGCGGATGCTGCCCTGGGCGATGTCGCTCGTGGGCGCGATCATCGGGCTCCCGATGTTCTTCGAGATCGGCCTGGTGCTGCTGATGCCGGTCATCTACCTGGTCGCCCGGCGGGCGCAGATGTCCCTGGTCACGATCGGGATCCCGGCCCTGGCCGGCCTCTCCGCCATGCACGGACTGGTGCCGCCGCACCCCGGGCCGCTCATCGCGATCGACTCGCTCGGCGCCGACCTCGGCCTCACCCTCGCCCTCGGCGTGCTGGTCGCCGTACCGACCGTGATCGTCGCCGGACCGGTGTTCGGCCGCTTCGCGGGACGCTGGGTCGACATCCCCGCACCGCACACCTTCGACACCGACCGCGAGGGCGAGCAGGGCCCGCGCCCGTCGTTCGGGATCACCATGCTCAGCGTGCTGCTGCCGGTGACGCTGATGCTGGGCAAGGCCCTCGCCGACATCTTCGTCGACGACGAGAAGCAGCCGGTGCGGCAGGTGCTCGACATCGTCGGCACCCCGCTGGTGGCGCTGCTGATCGCCGTCGTGGTCGCGATGTTCACGCTCGGTCGTGGAGCCGGCATGGACCGCGCCAAGATCGCGAAGACCGTGGAGTCCGCGCTGCCCGCGATCGCCGGCATCCTGCTGATCGTCGCTGCCGGTGGCGGCTTCAAGCAGGCGCTGGTGGACACCGGCATCGGCACCCAGCTCGCCGAGTGGGCCCAGGCCGCGCACATCTCCGTGCTGCTGCTGGCCTGGGTGCTCGCCGTGCTGATCCGGCTCGCGACAGGTTCGGCGACCGTCGCCACGATCACCGCCTCGTCGCTGATGATCGGTCTGGTCGACGGGCTCAGCAGCGGCGAGACCTCACTGGTGGTGCTCGCCGTCGGCGCCGGCTCGGTGTTCTTCTCCCACGTCAACGACGCCGGCTTCTGGCTGGTGAAGGAGTACTTCGGGATGAGCGTCGGTCAGACGCTGAAGACCTGGTCGGCGATGGAGACCGTGCTGTCCGTGTCCGGGCTGGTCTTCGTGCTGATCCTGGGGATCTTCGTCTAGGTGTCGAGTCGGTGCTGCCCGGCGCGCAGATCCCAAGGGATCCAGGAAATTGTCGGGCGCATCGGACGCCGCCGCCCTCAGACCAGCGCCGACAGCACCGAGGTGAAGAACCCGAGCCCGTCGGAGCCGGGACCGCACAGGTCCTCGACGGCGTGCTCGGGGTGCGGCATCAGGCCGACCACGTTGCCTCGCTCGTTGGTCACGCCGGCGATGTCGCGCAGCGAGCCGTTCGGGTTGTCGACGTAGCGGGCGACCACGCGGCCCTCGCCCTCGAGGCGGTCGAGGGTCGGCTCGTCGGCGACGAAGCAGCCCTCGCCGTTCTTCAGCACGATCGTCACCTCGGCTCCCTCGTCGTACGACGAGGTCCAGGCGGTGCTCGAGTTCTCGATCCGCAGCCGCTGGTCGAGGCAGCCGAACTTGCGGTGGTCGTTGCGGATCAGCGCGCCGGGCAGCAGGTGGGACTCGCAGAGGATCTGGAAGCCGTTGCAGATGCCGAGCACCGGCATCCCGCCCTTGGCCCGCTCGACAAGGTCGGTCATCACCGGCGCGAACCGGCTGATCGCCCCGCAGCGCAGGTAGTCGCCGTAGGAGAAGCCGCCGGGCAGCACCACCGCGTCGACGCCCTTGAGGTCGTGGTCGCCGTGCCAGAGCGCGACGGCCTCCCCACCGGCGAGGCGTACGGCGCGCGCCGCGTCGACGTCGTCGAGCGAACCGGGGAACGTGACGACGCCGACCCTCACTGGTCGACCACGTGCACGGTGAAGTCCTCGATCACCGGGTTGGAGAGCAGCGTCTCCGCCATCTGGTGCACCTCGGCCAGCCGGTCGTCGGTCACCTCGCCCTCGAGCTCGATCTCGAAGCGCTTGCCCTGGCGGACGTCGCTCACACCTTCGAAGCCGAGCCGCGGCAGCGCACCGTGGACGGCCTTGCCCTGCGGGTCGAGGATCTCGGGCTTGGGCATCACGTCGACGACGACTCGGGCCATGCCCCGATCCTAGTGCGGCACTAGGGCGTGGTCGTGACCGACCCGGACGCCGCCACCGGCTGGTACGTGCAGTCGCTGTCGGCGTCGGTCGCGTCGGTCGACGTCTCCGGCTTCTCGAGCGGGTTGTCGATCACGCCGGTGCCGGCGTTGACCGCGCCGGTCAGACCGCGCTTGCCCTCGGGACGGAGCTTCTTCTTCGCCGGGTGCAGCGCCTTCTGCACGGCCTTGTGCACGTAGTCGAAGTCCGGCTCGTTGGGGTTGAAGTCCTTCGACAGCTGGAAGACGACGGACTTGATCGGGTGCTCCTTCATCTTGAAGGTGGTGTCGACGAAGGCCGGCAGCAGCTTCTGGGGCACGTCGGTGCGCAGGATCTTCTTGCTGGCCTTCGCGAGCTGGGTGTAACGGGTGAGCAGGTTGACCGGGTCGGCCTCGTCGACGATCGCGTTGATCGCGCAGCGCTGCCGTTCCATCCGCTTGTAGTCGGTGGAGCCGTAGCGGCCGCGGGTGAACCACAGCGCCTTGAACCCGTTGAGGTGCTGGTGCGGCCCGGGCTGGAGGTAGCCGGTCGGCAGGATGTGCCGGTCGGTGTCGCCGTTGATCGGCACCGGCTCGTTGATGTTGACCGTGATCCCGCCGATCGCGTCGACGATCTGCCGGAAGCCGTTGAGGTTGACCAGCAGGTAGTAGTCGACCGGGATCCCGAGCGCACCCGACACCGCCAGCTTGACCGAGTCGGCACCCTCGTTGTCGGTGCGCCCGATCGCACCCGGGTGCGCCGCCGGGACGTTGCGGTAGACGGCGTTGAGCATCGACTCACCCGGGTCGCAGCACTGGTCGAAGCCGTGGGGGTAGAGGGTGTGCAGCGGGCTGTCGTCGGGGAACGGCACGTTGCGCAGGTTGCGCGGCAGGGCGAACATCACCGAGCTGCCGGTGTGGGTGTCGATGCTGATCAGGATCACTGAGTCGGTGCGGATGCCGGTGCGGCCCACCCCGCCGTCGCCACCGAGCAGCAGCAGGTTGACCCGGCCCTTGGTGCCCCACGGGTTCTTCCTGGTGATGTGCTTGATCTGTGGCGCGGTGACCGTGTGCTCGTTGGGCGCGACCGTGTTGATCAGGTCACGGGTCACCATGGCGTAGCGCGCGCCGGTGGCCAGCGATCCGGCCACGGCCATCGAGAGCAGCACCGCCAGCAGCGAGCCGAAGAGGTTCTGCCGACGGGTCGGCCGGGAGGGCCGCGCGCGGTGGTAGGTCGTGAGGATCAGCGCCACCCAGACCACGATCGCGGCGACGCAGCCGATCGCGATCCAGCGGAGCGCCTGCGGCTCCAGAGCGATCTTCAGCAGCTCTGTGCGGCGGGTGCGGGCGAGGTACAGCCCCAGAGCGGCGAGCAGGATCGCGGGCACGACGACGACACCGATGGTCCAGAGCACCGTGTGCCCGAACCCGGTGTGCTTGATCCTGCGACGGGCTCCCGAACGCGGGGAACCCGCGTTCCGCGAACTCACGCCGCAGATTGTAGGTCAGCACCCACGGTCCAGACAGCATCCGCCGAACGGGCTGACTGGACCAGTCGGTCAGCCGCTGCGGCGCTGCGCGAGCGCGGCGTTGGCCTTCTCCAGGTCGTGTGCGAGCGCAGCCGGCGCGAGGCGTCGTACGACGGCCGAGACTGCGCGCCAGAGGCCCTCGGAGATGATCTCGACGTCGGCGGTGACCCGGGTGCCGGCGCCGACCGCGGTGAACCGCAGCGTCAGGTTGGCGGTGACCCCGCGCCAGGAGCCGGTCTCCGCCCAGAGCCGGTAGGGCGTGAGCGCGGTGATCTCCATCTCCGGCCGGAAGCCCGCGCCGGTCAGGTCACGCCACCGCATCCCTACGCGCGGCTCGCCCTGGTCGTGCATCTCGACCCCCTTGAGGCTGGACTGCCACTCGGGTCGCTTGCGCGGGTCGGCGAGGAAGGTGAACACCACGTCGGGTGGCGCCGAGAACAGCACACTGGCGGCGCGGGTGTTCACCACGACCGTCCGGTGAGCATCTCGTAGGCCTCGACGTAGCGCGCCCGGGTGCGCTCGACGACCTCGTCGGGCAGCGCCGGCGGCCGCTCCCCCGACGCCCGGTCCCAGCCGCTCTCGGGCGACAGCAGCCAGTCGCGCACGATCTGCTTGTCGTACGACGGCTGGGCGTGGCCCGGCTCCCACGCGTCGGCCGGCCAGTAGCGGCTCGAGTCCGGCGTCAGCACCTCGTCGGCGAGCACCGTCGGGCCGCCCTCGCCCGCCTCACGGGACCGGCCGAACTCGAACTTGGTGTCGGCCAGGATCAGCCCTCGCTGCCGCGTGACCTGCTCTGCCGTCGCGTACACCTTCATCGTCAGCCGCCGGAGCTCATCGGCAGCCTGCTCGCCGACCTCGGCCACGACCGCGTCGTAGGAGACGTTCTCGTCGTGGTCACCGACCGCGGCCTTCGTCGCCGGGGTGAAGATCGGCTCCGGCAGCCGGCTGCCGTCGACCAGGCCCTCCGGGAGCGGCACCCCGCAGATCTCGCCGGCGGCGCGGTAGTCGAGGAGTCCGGAGCCGGTGAGGTAGCCACGGGCCACGCACTCGACCGGGTACATCGCGAGCTCCTCGCAGATCACCGCGCGACCGGCCACCTCGGCGGGGACGTCGGTCGACACCACGTGGTGGGGTACGACGTCCGCCAGCCGCTCGAACCACCACAACGAGAGCCGCGTGAGGATCTCGCCCTTGTCCGGGATGGTGCTGTCGAGCACGAAGTCGAACGCCGAGATCCGGTCGCTGGCCACCATCAGCAGCCGCCCGTCGTACGGACCCCCGGTCAGCCGGTAGAGGTCGCGCACCTTGCCGGAGCTCAGGTGCTCGGCGCCGGCGATCGGCGGAGCGGGCGGGATGTTCGTCTCGGCGGGGTGCTCCACGTGGCCAACCCTAGCCAGCCCGTCAGCCGGCCGTCGTCCGGTCGAACACGACGTAGCGGTGGGTCCCGCGCCGCAGCCCGACCACGGAGATGTCCGGGTCGGTCCCGACCAGCCGCCAGACGTCTGTGCCGAACCCGCCGGGCCCGTCGTCACAGCTCCGGCCGTCCCGGCAACCGGAGTAGGTGCCGTCGCCCAGCTCCTCGCCACGGTCCCGGTCGGCCCGGAACTCGGGGGCCGCGCCCTCGGTGTAGGTGTGCCCCCTGAACACGATCGTCGACGGGCAGCCGGAGCCGTCCTCCTCGCACGCTCCCGGCGCCCCGCACGAGAGCACGAGGAGTACGGCACACAGCGCCACGACGGTCCGTCCACGACCCACCCGACCGACGGTAGTGGCGTTGCGCCGGGTCGGGTATC
The DNA here is from genome assembly GCA_963815585.1 of uncultured Actinomycetota bacterium. Classification (GTDB taxonomy): domain Bacteria; phylum Actinomycetota; class Actinomycetes; order Propionibacteriales; family Nocardioidaceae; genus Marmoricola. The sequence goes on from CAWFHJ010000007.1 coordinate 259,952, forward strand.
TTTATGTCTAGTCATCAACTCTGCTTTCGAGGTGGCCGCCCACTCATGCCTCGCCACGCCCGGCCCGACTTCCTGATCGTCGGCGCCCCCAAGGCCGGCACGACCGCCGTGCACTCGGCGCTGGCGCAGCACCCGCAGGTGTTCGTGTCGCAGCCCAAGGAGCCCAAGTACTGGCTCTGCGACGACGCCCCGCCCCCGGCCTGGCGAGGGCCGGGCGACGCCCACTCGCAGCAGGAGTGGATGTGGCGCCGGGCCGACTACTTCAGGCTGTTCGAGGGCGCGGCGCCCGACCAGGTGCGCGGCGAGAGCACGCCCTTCTACCTGTGGAGCCGCGGCGCGCACCGCAGGATCGGCGAGGCGCTGCCCGAGGTCAAGGTGATCGCGGTGGTGCGTGACCCGATCGACCGCGCCTACAGCAACTGGATGCACCTGTGGTCCGACGGCCTCGAGCCCGAGTCCGACTTCGAGACCGCCTTCGCGCTGCAGGACGAGCGGGTGTCCGTCGGCTGGGCGCCGTTCTGGCGCTACCGCGAGCTCGGGCTGTACGGCGAGCAGCTGGGCCACCTGCGGCAGTACGTCGACGCCGAGCGGATCCTGGTCATCCGCTACCGCGAGATCGTCGACCAGCCGCAGGCCACTGTCGACGCGGCCTGCCGGTTCCTCGGCATCGACGAGGGACACGTGCCGGGCATCCCCCACGACAACTCGCGCAGCTTCGTGCAGCCCGGTTGGCGGCCGGCCGTGCTCGGACCGGTGGTGCGCGCCGGTGCCCGGCTGGGTGCCTACGCACCGCCCCGGGTCTGGCGACGGGCGAGCGTGCCGCTGGTCAACCGGCTCACCGGCAGCGGCGACGGCCACCGGCCGCTGCTCGCGCCCGAGCAGCGCGAGCGCCTGCTGCCGCAGTTCGCCGGCGACATCGCGAAGCTGTCCTCGCTCACGGGTCAGGACTTCGGCGACGGCTGTCGGCGGAGAGCCGCGGCTCGTTCGCGCAACGCAGCGGCAACAGCCCGAAGCGGACCGCGTCGAACAGCTCCGCGTGGGCGGCGAGGCGTCAGCGCACGCAGGTCACGAGGTCGTGCGCCCCGTCGGGCCGGGCCGCCTCGAGGTAGAACCGGGTCCGGCCGTCGGGCAGCGGCACCGCCGCCGCGTAACGAAGGGCGCCGTCGGAGTGCGGTGAGCTCAGCGGCTCGATCCCCGTGTCGGCCACCAGCCGGTCGCCGTCCCAGCGGGCGACGCCGGTGGTCTCGAACCAGTTCGAGGCGGCATCGGCACGCCCGTCGTACAGGAGGGTGAGCGGGTCCTCCGAGATCACCGCGGTGACCCGGGTGCCACGCTCGTCCCACTCCCCCGGCCGTCCGGCCAGCACCTCGCCACGGTCGGTCCAGGCCAGGCCGTCGGGGCTGGTCAGGTAGCGGCTGGTCATCCGGTCCTCGTGGCCCGCGGTGTCCAGGGGGTGGCAGCACAGCCACATCTCCCAGCCGCCGTCGGCCGCCTCGCGGATCACCGGGTCCTTGACCGCGGTCAGCGGGTCACCGGGGAGCACCACCTGCCGGTGGCCGGTCGCCAGCTCCTCGGGCGTCGCGGCGGTGAGCGAGTCGACCCACCAGTGCTTGGAGTCCGGGGTCGCACAGGAGAGGTAGAGCCGCCAGCCGACACCGGGCACGGCGACCAGCACCGGCCGCTCGAACGACTCGGCGCCGAACTCCTCGCGGCGGATCTCGATGACCGGCGTGAACCGCTCACCGTCGTCGGAGCGCGCCACGATGACGGCCACGCCCCGGCCGTCGGTCAGCGGCCGGCGCTCGCGCCAGGTCAGCCAGAAGACACCGTCGACGAGGACGGCGGACGCCGCACCGGCCCAGTTGCCGGGACCGGAGCCGGGCGCGGGGACGACCACGGTCGCCCCGTCGTACGACGGAAGCGGGACGCGCGTGCTCGTGACCATGACTCCATCATAGTGGACTGTTCGACTCGACAATGACTATCCGTGGCTCAGGCAGCGCTCACGACGGTGCGGAACTCGGTGACCAGGCGGTCCGCCACGCCTGCGTCGCCGTCGCTCTCGGCTCCTGCGTCGGCCAGGTCGGCGGTCTCGAACAGAATCTGGCCCCACCGGGTCGAGTCGGAGCGGATGGTGACCTGGGGAGCGAGCGAGGGCCCGCGCCGGGCCGTGAGACCGGCGTCGCCCCACTCGACGGCGTAGGGCGTCTCGACCGCTCCCCCGACGCGGGAGTCGACCAGCCGGAGGTCGACGGTGAGCCGCGGGTCGAGCGGGTGGTCACCCGCCATCGTCAGCATCGCCTGCACGACGGCGTCGGGGGTCAGACCGCCCTGGTCGGGTCGCACCGGAGACCGGGTGGCCCACCGCCCGACCTCACGCAGCACCGGCGCGAGCTCGAGCGCCCAGGGAGTCAGCGCGTAGGCGCGGCCCGCTGTCGGCGCCGGCAGCGGGTGGGTCCGCACCAGCCCGCTCTGGTCCATCTCGCGCAGCCGCGAGGTGAGCACGGCGGGGGTCACCCCCCGCACGGAGACGAGCAGGTCACCGAACCGCTTCGGGCCGAGCACCAGCTCGCGGTAGATCGGGTAGGTCCAGCGGGCGCCGAGGAGCTCCATGGCATGGGCCGTCATGCAGGAGTCGCCCAGCTCGGCGTAGGTCAGTCGGGTCACGCAAGCTCCTCCGTCCCAGGCCTGCCACTCAGCGGGACCACCATGCTAGCGTCCAGCACTATGGAAAACATAGTGACTGCTCGGGCGGGCGTGACGGAGTCTGCTGACGGCACGGTGCTCGGCTGGTCCCGCCAGGGCCAGGGACCCGCGGTGGTGATGGTCGCCGGCGTGATGGCTTCGCGGGCCCGCCCCCAGCAGCCGGGACTCCCGGAGGCGCTGGCGGAGCACGCGACCGTGCTGACCTACGACCGCCGGGGCACCGGTGACAGCGGCGACGCTCCCGCCTACGACGTACGCCGCGAGCTCGAGGACCTGCGCAGCGTGCTGGAGCTGGCCGGCCCGGATCCCACGGTCTACGGCTTCTCCTCCGGCGCCACGTTGGCCCTGCTCGCCGCCGCGGACGGCCTGCCGATCGGACGACTGGTGCTGGTCGAGCCGCCGCTGATCGCGGATCCCGACCTGGCCCCCCTCGACGAGGCCCGGCGCCGGCTGGCCGCAGACCCCGCCGACGCCCGGCGCTGGTTCGACGAGGAGGTGACCGGCATCCCGCCCGAGGTCCGGGCGCAGTTCCCGCCGCTGACCCGGGGGCACCTCGACGACGCCCCGGCGATGATGCACGAACTGGCGTTCCTGCCCGGCACCACCGCCGAGCGGTTCCGCGACGTCACCACACCTGCGCTGCTGCTGGCCAGCGACCACACCGCGCCGTTCCTGCTGGAGTGCGTGCACTCCCTGGCCGCAGCACTCCCGCAGGCGACGGAGCAGGTGCTGCCCGGGCAGTGGCACGGACTGCCGGTCGAGACCCTGGTCGACGCCGTCGTGAGCTTCCTCCCGGGCGGTACGGCATGACCGCGCGGCGCCTGCCCGAGGAGCGGGTCCCGGCCACCGCGCTACCGCCCGAGGTGGACCGCGAGGCCTGGCAGGCGCGGCTCGACGACCTGCTGGTCCGCGAGAAGGCTCACACCCGGGCCGGCGACGCGCTGGCGGCCGAGCGACGCCGGCTCCCGATGGTCCGTGTCCCGGAGACCGCGACGGTCGAGGGCGCCGACGGCGCGGTCCCCCTGGTCGACGTCTTCGAGGGGCGTCGGATGCTCGTCGCGTACTTCCACATGTGGCACGACGGGCAACCGTGGGCCGGACAGTGCGAGGGCTGCACGTTCTGCGCGTCGCAGATGCAGAGTCCGGACTACCTGCACTCCCGCGACATCACCCTCGCCGTGTTCAGCGAGGGCACGTACGCCGAGAGCAGCCCGTACGCCGACCTCCTCGGCTACCGCACGCCCTGGTACTCGGCTCGGGGATCGACCGACCTCGTCGCCGGACGCGGCTTCGGCTTCAACGCCTGCTTCGTCCGCGACGACGACGGCCGGGTCTACGAGACGTACTGGAGCACCGACCGGGGCACCGAGGTGCAGCTGTGGAGCTACGGCCTGATGGACCTGACCGTGTTCGGCCGCCAGGAGCCCTGGGAGGACAGCCCCGACGGGTGGCCCCGGATCCCCGCGGGCCGGCACCCGTGGCGCGTGGACGGCAGGCCGGTCGCCCAGTGGGCGGTCACCGACGAGCCGGCCGAGGAGGCTCCGGGCTGCCACGGTCACTGACGTCCCGGCCCTACGTCGCGAGCAGGCGCTCCTCGATCCGCTCGAGGGACTGCCGGGCGTAGCCCTTCCAGAGCCAGCCGAACAGCGGCATCGCGACCTCGGCCACCTGGTTGGAGGGGTGCACGGTCCAGGCCCAGGTGATCCGCACCCCGGTGCCCGCGGGCTCGAAGCTCCACATTCCCTCGACCGTCGACACCAGCAGCTTCATCGGGCCGGTGACGTCCTCGAGCGTGTAGCCGAACCGGTGCGGTGCCTCGACCGTGGTCAGCTGCTCGCGCATGGTGCCGCCGTCTGCTGTGCGGATCGTGCGGGACTGGCCGACGGTGCCCCAGTCGCCCTCCTGGTCGGTCACCTCGCGGATCGACGGGATCGGCCCGTACCAGCGGTCGAAGATCGAGGTCAGCGGCTCGGGCAGCAGCCAGTGGTAGGCCTGCTCGACGGGCACCGGCACGGCGCGGGACTCCTGGACCACGAGGGGGTTGCTCACGTCTCGATCGTACGAGGTGGGAAGGTGAGCCATGCCTGAGTCCGCGGAGGAGCTGTACGCCCGGGTCGTCGCGATGGTCGGCGAGGGCGGCCGCCTGCCGCTGCCGGAGATGGAGTCGTGGGACACGTTCCCGTTCGAGGGTGACCTCCGGTCCCGGCCGTTGCTCCCGCCTGCGCCCGAGAAGGTCCGCGACGGCGAGGGTGGCTCGACGTGCCGTCGCTGCGAGGATCCCGACCGGGGAGTGATCTGGCGCAACGAGCGCTGGCTGGTCAGCACGTTCGACCAGCCGACAGGGCTGCCGATCGTGGTGTTCCTGATGACCAAGGAGCACCTCGACTTCGTGGACATGGACGACGACCTCGCCGCCGAGTACGGCCGGATCAGCAACTGGCTGCACCGGATCATCGGCAACCTGGACAACGTCGGGCGCGTGCACATCGGCAAGTGGGGCGAAGGGGCCGAGCACCTGCACGTCTGGTTCATGGCGCGCATCGAGGGCGTCCGCCAGTGCGAGGGCAACTTCGCCACCGTCTGGGACGACATCCTCCCGCCGCCGCCGGAGGCCGTCTGGCGCGCCGACCTGGCCAGGATCGCCCGCCAGCTGGCGAACCACGACGGTCGCGCGCTGGTCTGAGATCTCAGTAGCGGACCTCGAAGCCCGCCAGGCCTTCGGGTGCGACGTCGCTGACGTCGACCGACTCGACGTGAGCACCGCTGGGACCTGTCCGGCACCAGCTGACCATCGCGTCGACCGGCCCGCGGTCGCCCTCGAACCGGGCGGCCACCGACCCGTCGTACTCGTTGCGCACCCAGCCCCGCACGCCGTGCCGCTCCGCCTCCACCTGGCAGGTCCAGCGGAAGGCCACGCCCTGCACCCAGCCCGTGACGCGAACCTCCGCGGCGACCTCACTCATCGGCTCAGAGGATGCCGGCCGGTGAGTACGACGCCGCCTCGGGATCGCCGGCGACGACCTCCTCCACGCGTCGTACGACGGAGGCGACCTGGTTGCGTGCTGCCCCGGTGAAGTCGATCGGGTCCGCGACGAGGCCAGCGATCTGCTCGCGGGTCAGCCCCAGCCGGTCGTCGCCCGCCAGCCGCTCGAACAGGTCGTTGTCGGTGCGTCCCTGCCGCATCTCCAGCGCCACCGCGACCGCGTGCTCCTTGATCGCCTCGTGCGCCGCCTCGCGACCGACCCCGTTGCGCACCGCCGCCATCAGCACCTTGGTGGTGGCCAGGAACGGCAGGTAGCGGTCGAGCTCGCGCTGGATCACGGCCGGGAAGGCGCCGAACTCGTCGAGCACGGTCAGGAACGTCTGGAACAGCCCGTCGCAGGCGAAGAACGCGTCGGGCAGCGCGACCCGGCGGACCACCGAGCAGGAGACGTCGCCCTCGTTCCACTGGTCGCCGGCGAGCTCGCTCACCATCGACAGGTGGCCGCGCAGCACGACCCCGAGCCCGTTGACCCGCTCGCAGGAGCGGGTGTTCATCTTGTGCGGCATCGCGGACGAGCCGACCTGGCCCTCGGCGAACCCCTCGGTGACCAGCTCGATGCCGGCCATCAGCCGGATCGTCTTGGCCAGGCTCGACGGGCCGGCAACGGCTTGGACGAGCGCGGAGACGACGTCGAAGTCGAGCGAGCGCGGGTAGACCTGACCGACGCTGGTCAGCACCTCCTCGAAGCCGAGGTGGTTGGCGACCCTGGTCTCCAGCCCGGCCAGCTTGAGCGGGTCGCCGCCGAGCAGGTCGAGCATGTCCTGGGAGGTGCCGACCGGGCCCTTCACGCCGCGCAGCGGGTAGCGCTCGAGCAGGTCGTCGAGGCGCGCCAGCGCGACCAGCATCTCGTCGGCGGCCGTGGCGAAGCGCTTGCCGAGCGTGGTCGCCTGGGCGGCGACGTTGTGCGAGCGGCCCGCCATCACCGTCTCGCTGTGCTCGGCCGCCAACCGGGAGAGACGGGCCAGGGTGGCCACCATCCGCTGCCGGACGACGAGCAGCGACTGCCGCACCTGGAGCTGCTCGACGTTCTCGGTGAGGTCGCGCGAGGTCATCCCCTTGTGGATGTGCTCGTGGCCGGCGAGCGCCGCGAACTCCTCGATCCGGGCCTTCACGTCGTGCCGGGTGACCCGTTCACGCTCCGCGATGCTGGCCAGGTCGACGTCGTCGACGACCTTCTCGTAGGCCTCGACCACACCGTCGGGCACGTCGACGCCGAGGTCGCGCTGGGCCTGCAGGACGGCGATCCAGAGCCGGCGCTCGAGCACGATCTTGTGCTCCGGGGACCAGATCGCGGCCAGGTCGGCACCGGCGTAGCGGGTGGCCAGGACGTTGGGGACGCTCACGTGCACGAACTCTATCGGCGGCACCCTGCGCGTCGGGACCGAGCGTCAGACGCCGGCCGCGATGTCCGTCCGCCACTGGGCACCCGGGAACGCGATCGACGACACACCCTCGTAGGCCTTGGCCCGCGCATCGGCGACCGAGGTGCCGACCGCGGTGACGGCGAGCACCCGCCCGCCGGCCGTGACCAGGCTGCCGTCGCGGCGCGCCGTACCTGCATGGACGGCGTCGACGTCGGTCTCGTCGGCGAGGGTCTCGGTGCCGACGATGACATCTCCGCTGCTGGAGGTCTCCGGATAACCGCGCGAGGCCATCACGACCGCGACCGCTCCGCCCGGTTTCCAGCGCGGCGGGGCGACCTGGGCCAGGCTGCCCTCGGCGGCGGCCTTGAGCAGCACGCCGAGCGGCGAGTCGAGCAGAGCCATCAGCGGCTGGGTCTCCGGGTCTCCGAAGCGGGCGTTGAACTCGACCACCTTCATCCCGCGCTCGGTCAGCGCGAGGCCGGCGTACAGCAGCCCGGCGAACGGCGTGCCGCGGTGGGCCATCTCGTCCACGGTCGGCTGGAGCACCCGGTCGAGCACCTCCTCGACCAGTCCCGCCGGCGCCCACGGCAGCGGCGTGTAGGCACCCATGCCGCCGGTGTTGGGGCCCTCGTCGCCGTCGAAGATCCGCTTGAAGTCCTGCGCCGGCTGGAGCGGGTAGACGGTCTGCCCGTCCGTGATCGCGAACAGCGACACCTCCGGTCCGTCGAGGTACTCCTCGACGACGACTCGTTCGCACCGCACCGCGTGCGCGAGGGCCTCTGCGCGGTCGTCGGTGACGACGACCCCCTTGCCGGCGGCGAGGCCGTCGTCCTTGACGACGTACGGCGCCCCGAACGCGTCGAGGGCGGCCTCGGCCTCCTCCGGTGTCGTGCACACGTGCGCGAGCGCAGTCGGCACGCCGGCGCTGGCCATCACGTCCTTGGCGAAGGCCTTGGACCCTTCCAGCGCGGCCGCCTCGCGGCTCGGCCCGAAGCAGCTGATCCCGCGCGCGCGGACCGCGTCGGCCACGCCCGCCACCAACGGCGCCTCCGGCCCGATCACGACCAGGTCGGCCCCGAGCTCGACGGCCAGTGCCGCGACGGCCTCGCCGTCCATCGGGTCCACCTCGTGCAACGTCGCCACCTCGCCGACGCCCGGGTTGCCGGGCGCGGCGTGCACCTCCGTGACGGACGGGTCGCGGGAGAGGGCGAGCGCGAGCGCGTGCTCGCGGGCACCGGTGCCGATCACGAGGGTCCTCACGCGGGCGAGCCTAGTGCGTTGCAGGGGAGCCGACGGCGGCTGCTCGGGTAGCGTCGCGGGCACCATGGCGCCGTCCCGCACACCGGACGTGGAGCCCACGTCCACCCTGCTGCTCGCCGCCCGGCCGAGGCGGCGATCCCGGCGTGCCCCGGTGCTGCTGGCGGCCGCCGTGGTGGGCGTCCTGCTCGGCGCCGGCGCCCAGCTCGCGACCGGCGACCCGACCGGCGGGCCGACCTCCCCGCGCGTCCACCCGGCACCGACGTCGCCGGTGGACCAGAACCGGCTGGCGCGGGTCTCCTACGACGGCGACGCCACCTCGGACGTCGCGATCCAGACTCTCGGGGTGCCGGGCCGGCTGCTCGTCTTCAGCTCCGAGGACCGCTCGTTCGCCGACGCTGCGGAGTGGCGCCGCGTGCCCGGCACCATCAACGGCGTCCGGCCGAGCCGGCTCAACGGCGACGTCGACGGTGACGGCCGCACCGACGCGATCACGGTCGCCTTCGACGGCAACCGGGCCGAGGTGTCGGTGCTGCTCAGCACCGGGGACGCGTTCGCGAGCCCGCAGGTCTGGGGGGCGATCGACGGCATCGGCGGACCCGAGGACGTCTTCGCCTCCGGTGACGTGACCGGCGACGGTCTGAGCGACCTGATGGTCACCCACGAGGACCCGGACTCCGGCGGCCTGGTCGTGGAGGTGCTGCGGTCGACGAAGACGGCCTTCGCAGGCGCCGTCACCTGGGCGAAGCGGCTGCCCTGGCAGCTGCGCTCCGTGCGGCTGATGCCGGGCGACTTCGACGACGACGGCCGCGCCGACCTGCTCGCCGTCGTCCCGGCCGGGGCCGGCGGCGTCGACCTGCACGTGCTCCGGTCGACCGGCACCGGGTTCCGCAGGGCCACCGTGTGGCGCACCGTGCCGTCGGTGCGTGAGGAGGACGTGAAGCTGCTGCCTGGTGACTTCGACGGGGACGGGGGCGCCGACATCGCGCTGGCCCTCGACTCCGGCGGCGGGTCCCTGGAGGTCCGGGTGTTCCAGCCGACGGCAGGCGCCCGCTTCCGGCCCGGCCAGACCTGGTTCACCCGTTCCGGGTGGGCCGTCCACCAGTCCTGGCTGACCACCGGTGACTACGACGGCGACGGGCGCACCGACGTCGCGCGCATCGCGGACGCCGAGCCGAGCGCGGGGCTGACCGGCCTCGTGCTCTCGGTGGCGCTGTCCGACGGCTCAGCCTTCCGCCGGGACCAGGTCTGGGGCAACGAGCCGGACGTGCGCCGCGACGAGATGTTCACGCTGGGCCGGATCGGATGACGCGTCGGCTGCTGGTCGCCCTGGCGGTGGTGGTCTTCCTGGTGACGGGGTGCGGTTCGGACGAGACGCCTCCGCGACGCTCGTCCGCGTCCGGACCGGTCGTGGTGGTGATCTCCGTCGACGGGCTCAACCCGGACGCGCTGACCCGGCTCGGTAGGGCCCGCCTGCCCGCGTTCGCCCGGCTCGCGTCCGGTGGCGCATCCACGCTGGACGCGCGCACGTCGTACGAGAGGACGCGCACGCTTCCCAACCACACCGGGATGATGACCGGTCGCGGGGTGCTCGGCGACGACGGGCACCACGTCACCTTCAACGAGGACGACGGGAAGACGCTCGACGAGCTGAACGGTCACTACGTGCCCGGGATGTTCGACGTCGCGCACGACCGCGGTCTGCGGACCGCGCTCTACGCCTCGAAGCCGAAGTTCGAGTTCCTGGTGCGCTCGTGGGACGCCGACCACGGTGCCCCCGACCGCACCGGCGCCGACGACGGCCGCGACAAGCTCGACACCGCGACCATCGCCGACACGGGCGACCTGCTCGACGCGATGCTGAAGCGGCTCCGCACCGAGCCGGCGCACCTGACGTTCCTGCACCTCGCGGCGCCCGACGGTGCCGGGCACGCCTCCGGGTTCATGTCGGCGGCGTACCTCGACGCCGTGGTGAAGACCGACGGGCAGGTCGGCCGGGTGCTCGACACGATCGAGTCGACGCCGGGGCTGCGCGCACGGACGACGGTCGTGCTCACCGCCGACCACGGCGGCCTGGGACCCAGCCACGAGGACTTCACCGTGCCCGCGGACTACACGATCCCGTTCTACGTCTGGGGTGTCGGGGCGCAGAAGGGCGCGGACCTCTACCGGCTCAACCCCGACCGCCGCGACCCCGGCGACACCCGTCCGGCGTACGACGGCCCGCAGCCCGTGCGCAACCTCGACGTCGCCGACCTCGCCCTGCGGCTCCTTCACCTGCCTCCGGTGCCCGGCACGCCGACCCACGGGGAGGGCGTGCTGGTGACGCAGTGAGCGGCCGCAGAATTACCACGTTCACGTGGTAACGTATCCGCGAACCGCAGCCGCCGGCCGCGCCCACCTCAGCGCAGGACCACCGTCTGCTCCCGGTCGGGCCCGACCCCGACCGCCCAGAACGGCGCACCGGACATCTCCTCGAGCGCCCGCACGTAGGCCCGCGCGTTGGCCGGCAGGTCGTCGAACGTGCGGCATCCCGAGATGTCGGACATCCAGCCGTCCAGGAACTCGTAGACCGGCTTCGCGTGGTGGAACTCCGTCTGCGTCATCGGCATCTCGTCGACGCGGGCGCCGTCGATCTCGTAGGCCACGCAGACCGGGATCCGCTCCCACTCACCGAGCACGTCGAGCTTGGTCAGGAAGAACTCGGTCAGCCCGTTGACCCGGGCCGCGTAGCGCGCGATCACCGCGTCGTACCAGCCGCAGCGGCGCGGACGACCGGTCGTGGTGCCGAACTCGGCGCCCGCCTTGCGCAGCAGCTCGCCGTCGTCGTCGAACAGCTCGGTCGGGAACGGACCCTCGCCGACGCGCGTGGTGTAGGCCTTCACGATCCCGATGACCCGGTCGATCCGGGTCGGCGGGATGCCGGAGCCGGTGCACGCGCCACCCGCGGTCGCCGATGACGAGGTGACGAACGGGTAGGTGCCGTGGTCGACGTCGAGCAACGTCGCCTGGCCGGCCTCGAGAAGCACCGTCTCCTCGCGATCGAGTGCCTGGTTGAGCAGCAGGCCGCTGTCGCAGACCATCGGACGCAGTCTGTCGGCGTGGGCGAGCAGCTCCTCGACGGTCGCCTCGACCGAGGGAGCGCGCCGGTTGTAGATCTTCGCCAGCACCTGGCCCTTGAGCTCGAGGGCGCCCTCGACCTTCTGGGTCAGGATCTTCTCGTCGAAGAGGTCCTGGATCCGGATCCCGATCCGGTTCATCTTGTCCGCGTACGTCGGGCCGATCCCGCGGCCCGTCGTCCCCAGCCGGCGGCCGCCGAGGAACCGCTCGGTCACCTTGTCGACGGTGCGGTTGTAGTCGGCGATCACGTGCGCGTTGGCGCTGATCCGCAGCAGGCTGGTGTCGATGCCGCGCTCGCCGAGCGTCGAGAGCTCCTCGAACAGCACGTTGAGGTCGACGACGACACCATTGCCGATGACCGGCGTGCAGCCCTCGGTGAGGATGCCGCTGGGCAGCAGGTGCAGGGCGTACTTCTGGTCGCCGATGACGACGGTGTGGCCGGCGTTGTTGCCGCCGTTGAACTTCACGACGTAGTCGACACTGCTCCCCAGCAGGTCGGTCGCCTTGCCCTTGCCCTCGTCGCCCCACTGGGCGCCGAGCACGACGATGGCGGGCATCGCCCACCCCCCTCTTTCGAATGAGCCAGTCCGCAGCGACAGCTGGTCGAGGTGCAAGTGCACGTGGGCCCTTGCGGCGACACGCTATCAAGATGTGGATAGGTTGCTGCGGATGGATCCGCTGCTGCTCATCGCCAACAGTGAAGCGGGGACCTCCGAGCAGGAGACGCTCGGAGCGGCCCTGAAGGTCCTGCGCGCCCACACCGACGTCGAGGTCTGCAAGACCAGCAACCCCGGCGAGCTCGACGGGGTCCTGCACCGCGCCGGGTCACGTCGGGTCGTGGTCGCGGGTGGCGACGGCAGCCTGCACGCCGTGGTCTCGGCGCTGCACCGGCGGCACGATCTGTCGCGTACGACGCTCGCGCTGATCCCGCTCGGCACCGGCAACGACTTCGCCCGGGGCACCGGGATCCCGCTGGACCCCGCCGCGGCGGCGGAGGTGGCTCTGTTCGGCGACGTACGACCGCTGGACCTGATCGTCGACGAGCTCGGCGACATCGTCGTCAACAACGTGCATGCGGGCGCGAGCGCCCAGGCCAGCCGCCGCGGGAGCCGATGGAAGAAGCGGCTCGGCAGGCTCGGCGTCGGCAAGGCCAACCTCGGCAAGCTCGGCTACCCGATCGGCGCTGCGCTCGCGTCGATCAAGCCGCCGTTCGTGCGACTGCGGATCGAGGCCGACGGCGAGGTCGTCGCCGAGCTCGACCGGCACGTGCTGATGGTCTCGGTCGGCAACTCCTCGCACGTGGGCGGCGGCACCCCGATCACCCCCGACGCGACGCCGGAGGACGGCAAGGTCGACGTGATGATCTCGTTCGCCACCGGCCCGTTCGCGCGCATCGGCTACGTCGTGAGGATGCGCCGCGGCACGCACCAGGACCGCGACGACGTGGTGCACCTGCGCGCCAAGCAGGTCAGCATCGCCGGCGAGGAGTTCTGGTGCAGCGCGGACGGCGAGATCTACGGCCCCGAGCGGCAGCGGACCTGGAGCGTCGAGCCCGCCGCGTTCCAGATGGTGATGCCCCACCACGGCAGCGAGATCCCGCCCGACGAGGCGTGATCAGGTCGCGGGCGGAGCCTCCACGTCGCCCGCCCGCGCCAGGTCGTGGGCCACGGTCGGGTCGTCCTTGTCGGCGTGGTAGTCCGAGGCAACCGTCGCGTCGCGGCCGTTGCTGACCTTCATCGCGTTGAGCACCCCACTGACCACGACGGCCACCACCAGGTTGAGCGCGAACGCTGTCATGGCGATGTAGCCCATGTCGCCGATCCCCGGGATCGCCGCCAGCGAGCCACCGAAGTGCTTGGTGGTGACCGGGTTGATCACCTTGTAGGCCTCCACCGTGCCGTAGACCATGCCGACCGCCCAGCCGGCGAGCAGCGCGTAGCGGTGGAACCACCGTGTGTAGAGGCTGAACACCACCGACGGGAACGTCTGCAGGATCCAGATCCCGCCGAGCAGCTGGAAGTTGATCGCGTTCTGCTTGTCGAGGGTCAGCACGAACACCAGCGCGACCGCCTTCACCAGCAGCGACGTGATCTTGGAGACCTTGGCCTCCTCGGCGGGGGTGGCGTCCTTCTTGAGCCACTCCTTGTAGATGTTGCGGGTGAACGTGTTGGCCGCGGCGATCGACATGATCGCGGCCGGCACCAGTGCGCCGATCGCGATCGCGGCGAAGGCGACCCCGGCGAACCAGCTCGGGAAGAAGTCCTCGAACAGCTGGGGCACGACCAGCTGGGGGTTGGGCTTGCCGTCGAGGCCGATCGGGTTGGTCTTGGCGGCGATCGCCACCCAGCCGAGCAGGGCCAGCAGGCCGAGCACGAAGGAGTACGCCGGCAGCAGCGCGGCGTTGCGGCGGATCGTGTTGCGGCTGCCGGAGGACAGGCTCGCGGTCACCGAGTGCGGGTACATGAACAGCGCCATCGCGGAGCCGAGGCCCAGGGTCGCGTAGGCCCAGCCCTGGCCGACGCCGGGGATGAACGCCCCGGTCGGCTTGCCGGTGGCCTCGTTGACCGTCGCCATCTTCTCCTTGGCGGCGCCGAAGATCTCCGTCCAGCCGCCGACCTGCGAGGGCAGGTAGACGATCGCCACGATGATCACGATGTAGATCAGGATGTCCTTCACGAACGCGATCACCGCCGGAGCACGCAGCCCGGACGAGTAGGTGTAGGCCGCCAGCAGCGCGAACGCGATGAACAGCGGGAGGTCCTTGGCCAGCCAGTTGCCACCGCCGCCCAGACCGGCGACCTCGAGCACCGCCTGGATGCCGACCAGCTGGAGCGCGATGTAGGGCATCGTCGCCACGAAGCCGGTGATCGCGATCGCCAGGCTGAGGCTCCGGGTGTCGTAGCGGCCGCGCACGAAGTCCGCGGTCGTCACGTAGCCGTGCCGGTGGCTGACCGACCACAGCCTCGCCATGAAGATGAAGATGATCGGGTACAGGATGATCGTGTAGGGCACCGCGAAGAAGCCGGCGACCGCGCCGGTCGCGAACATCGCCGCCGGCACCGCCACGAACGTGTACGCCGTGTAGAGGTCGCCGCCGAGCAGGAACCAGGTCACCCAGGTGCCGAACTTGCGACCACCGAGGCCCCACTCGTCGAGGGAGTCCAGGGAGTCGGCGCGGTGGAACCGGGTCGCCATGAAGCCGGCGACCGTGACCACCAGGAACAGCACGATCAGGACGGTGAGGGCCACCCCGTTGACGCCGCCGGTCGCCAGCGGGATCGTCGCGGCGCTCACTTGCGACCACCCTTGCGGGCCGCCAGCACCAGCTTGTACGCCGTCCAGGTCATCGCCGAGCAGATGAACACCCAGAGGAACTGGTACCAGAAGAAGAACGGGAAGCCGAAGAGCTTCGGCGTCTCCTTCGCATAGCTGGGCACCCACATCAGGGCGATGATCGGGATGGCGAGCAGGACCCCTGCCGCCACCATCATCCCCATGTTGGTGGGGGGCGTCCCACGGTCGGGTGTGGGCTCCCGCGAAGTGTCGTCTCCGAGACTCATGCCCGGGAGGCTACTCCCGCCGTGACCTCCCCGCATCCGGGCGCGCTCGTGCGGACGCGGAACGCTCGGAGAGTGGACTCGGAACGCTCAGAGGAGCGCGTCGTACGCCGCGGGGCTGGAGTCGCGCAGGAAGTCGCGGCAGCGCGTCTCCTCCGGCGTCTCGCCGATCCGGCCGGCGGCCGTGGCGAGCGCTGCCAGCGCACGCAGGAAGCCGCGGTTGGGCTCGTGCTCCCACGGCACCGGGCCGTGACCCTTCCACCCGTTGCGGCGCAGCTGGTCGAGGCTGCGGTGGTAGCCGACCCGCGCATAGGCGTACGCCGTCACGTCGTCGACGTCGTCGTCCGCGAGGGCGGCCTCGGCCAGGGTCGCCCAGGCCAGCGGTGACTCCGGGTGTCGCCGTACGACGTCGTGCGCGTCCGCGTCACCGGCGAGCTCGGCGGCCGCCGGGTCCTCCGGGAGGTGGGTCGGCGGGGGGCCCGCCATCAGGTCGTGGCCGCTGAAGGAGTCGCTCATGGAAGAAGTGTCCCCCGTCGGGTGTTGAGTTCGTCCATGAGCCACCCCGCGCCCCACGCCGAGCCGCAGGCGACCCACGACGAGGTCAGCCCCTGGCCGGCCCTCTTCGCCCTCTGTCTCGGCTTCTTCATGATCCTGGTCGACTCCACCATCGTCTCGGTCGCGACGCCCGCGATCATCGAGGACTTCGGCTCCCAGGTGAACGACGTGGTCTGGGTGACCAGCGCCTACCTGCTCGCCTACGCGGTGCCGGTGCTGATCACCGGGCGGCTCGGCGACCGGTTCGGCCCGAAGCGGCTCTACCTGCTCGGGCTCACCGTGTTCACGTTGTCGTCGCTGTGGTGCGGGTTGACCGGCAGCATCGAGATGCTGATCGTGGCGCGCGTGTTCCAGGGTCTCGGCGCCGCGATGATCACGCCGCAGACGATGGCGATCATCACGCGCATCTTCCCGGCCGAGCGCCGTGGCCGGGCGATGGCGCTGTGGGGCGCGACCGCCGGAGTCGCCACGCTCGTCGGCCCGCTGGTCGGCGGCGTACTGGTCGACACCCTGGGCTGGGAGTGGATCTTCTTCATCAACATCCCGGTCGGCCTGATCGCGTTCGTGCTGGCGGCCCGGCTGGTCCCGACCCTGGCGACGAACTCGCACCGCTTCGACTGGCTCGGAGTCGCGCTCTCCGGCGTCGGCATGTTCCTGCTGGTGTTCGGCATCCAGGAGGGCCACCAGTACGGCTGGGCCACGATCACCGGCCCGATCAGCGTCTGGAGCCTGATCATCGCGGGCCTCGTGATCTTCGGCGGCTTCGTCTTCTGGCAGGCGCGCAACAAGCGCGAACCGCTGGTGCCGCTTGCGCTGTTCCGCGACCGCAACTTCTCGCTCGCCAACGTGGCGATCTCGTCGATGGGCTTCGCGATCACCGCGCTGGTGTTCCCGTTCATGCTCTACGCCCAGCTGGTGCGGGGCCTCACCCCGACCCAGGCCGCAGCGCTGCTGATCCCGATGGCGCTGATGTCGATCCTGCTCGCACCCTGGGTCGGCAAGCTGACCGACAACGTCCACCCGCGGCAGATCACCGGGTTCGGGTTCGCCGCCGCGATCGTGTCGCTGTTCTGGCTGGCGGCCGAGATGACGCCGGGCTCCGCGACCTGGCAGCTGCTGCTGCCGCTCGCTCTGCTGGGCATCGGCAACGCGTTCATCTGGGCACCCACCTCCGCGACGGCAACGCGCAACCTGGCGCCGCAGCAGGCCGGCGCCGGCGCCGGCGTCTACAACGCCACCCGGCAGTTCGGCGCCGTGCTCGGCGCGGCGGCGATCGCCGTCCTGATGGACTCCCGCCTGGCCGCGGAGGGCCTGAAGCTCGACCCTGCCAAGGCGTCCAGCGTCAGCAAGCTGCCCGACGCGGTCACCGGTCCGTTCGCGACCGCGATGTCCCAGGCGCTCCTGGTGGCTCCGATCGTGCTCGTCGCCGGCTTCCTCGCCGCCGTGATGTTCGCCCGCCCCCGCCACCAGCAGGCCGCTGCCGACGCCCGGGTCGCGCCGGTGGGCGAGGGCTCCGCCGCGCCCGCGCAGCTGTAACGCGGGGTTGTGGTCGCTGCACACGTGTTGTACGACGTGCGCAGCGTCAACGGGCCGTGGGCAGTGGACGTCAGCCGGCGCGGCGACGTCCGCGCATCTCGCGAGCGAACCGCTCCAGGTGCCCGGGCAGCTCGAAGCCGAACCGTGCGAGCGTCACCTGGTACTCCGCCAGCAGGCGAGCCCTGGCCCGCTTCCGCTCCTCACCCCACAGGTCTGCCCAGATGATCCGGCTCATCCCCAGACCCTGGGCGCAGATCTTCTGCTGACGCTGCCGCTCGTCCCACAGGACCTCCTCGACCGGGCGGTCGGCCACTCCGCCCTGTTCGCGGCGGCGGTACTTCGTCCGGCCGTCGAACTCGAAGACGTGCCGCCCGACCCGGAGATCACACCAGGCGACCGACTGACCGACCGGCACCGGGAACTGCGTCTCCGGGCGCCCGATCCCGAGCTCGCCCACCAGCAGCCGCGCCAACGACTCTCCCGGCGACTCGGCGCCCGGGTCGGCCAGGTCGAACGCAGCACGAGCACGCGTGATGTCGGGCCAGCTGCGCATCACCTCCAGCTCCGCGGCGACGACACGGCCGGGCGTGCCCAGGCTCAGGACGCGGTCACACGCCACGACGCCCGCCGACACGCCGTGCTCGCGTCCGACATCGAGAGCAGTGCGCGCCAGGCTCGTCACCGGCAGCCCTGACGCACGCACGCAGTCGTCGATGCCCAGCCTGGTCAGGTGGTGCTTGATCCCGTGCTCGGTCCGGGAGCCCCAGATGCCGGGCCGTGTGATGTGGACGAGCTCCACCGCGGGGCGCAACAGCGGGATCCCCTGGGCGCGTGCGGCCGAGTCATGGCTCATCACGTGCGGGACGGTCAGGTTCAGGTGGGCGGCGTGGTCACGCAGCAGCCACTGCGCGTCGTACCCGAGGCGGTCCCAGGTCTCGCGCTCGACGTACACGCCGCGACGCAGCGCCACCCACGGACCGTGGACGGCCGTCATCGTGCGCAGCTCGCGCTCGGTGCAACCCGACTCCACCGCCTGCCGGCGTGTGATCAGGCCGCCTTGCTGGGCCGCGACGGCGGCGAGGGCAGGACGCATCCCGCGATCGTGCCGTGGCTCGCACCTCAGCGCGAGGGCGCCGTACGACGCCTGTGGACAAGCTCGTCGGGGTGACCACCGGATGGGCGGTCTACCCACGGACTGTTGCCGCTGCACACCCCTGACCCGCCGTGTGCAGCGACCATAACCCCGCGTTACATGCGTAACCGCTGCGCGAACCTCAGCCGACGGCCTTGCCGCTGGAACGCAGGTTCTCGCACGCCTCGACCACCCGGGCGGCCATGCCGGCTTCGCCGGTCTTGCCCCAGGCGCGGGGGTCGTAGAGCTTCTTGTTGCCGACCTCGCCGTCGATCTTCAGCACGCCGTCGTAGTTGGCGAGCATGTGGCCGGCGATCGGGCGGGTGAAGGCGTACTGGGTGTCGGTGTCGACGTTCATCTTCACCACGCCGTAGTCGACAGCGGCGCCGATCTCCTCGGCGCTCGAGCCGGAGCCGCCGTGGAAGACCAGGTCGAACGGCCGGGAGCCGTCGGGCAGGCCGAGCTGCTTGGCGGCCGCCTCCTGGGCCTTCTGCAGGATCTCGGGACGCAGCTTGACGTTGCCCGGCTTGTAGACGCCGTGCACGTTGCCGAAGGTCAGCGCCGTCAGGTAGCGGCCGTTCTCGCCCGAGCCCAGCGCCTCGATCGTGGCCAGCGCGTCCTCGGGGGTGCTGTACAGCTGCTCGCCGCCACCGCCCTCGACGCCGTCCTCCTCGCCGCCGACCACGCCGATCTCCACCTCGAGCACGATGTGCGCGGCGGCGGCCTTCGCGAGCAGCTCCTCGGCGATCTGCAGGTTCTCCTCGAGCGGTACGGCGGAGCCGTCCCACATGTGCGACTGGAACAGCGGCAGCTGGCCGTTCTTCACGCGCTCGATCGAGATGTCGAGCAACGGACGGACGAAGCCGTCGAGCTTGTCCTTGGGGCAGTGGTCGGTGTGCAGCGCGACGTTGACCGGGTAGTTCTTCGCAACCTCGGCGGCGTACGCGGCGAACGCGCAGGAGCCGGTCACCATGTTCTTGATGGTCGGTCCGGACAGGTAGTCGGCGCCACCCGTCGAGACCTGGATGATCCCGTCGCTGCCGGCTTCGGCGAAGCCCTGCAACGCGGCGTTGAGGGTCTGGGAGGACGACACGTTGATCGCCGGGAAGGCGAACGACTTCTCCTTCGCGGTGTCGAGCATCTGGGCGTAGGTCTCGGGCGTGGCGATGGGCATCGGCTTCTCCTGCAGGCACGGAACTGACGTCGCCCACGACCCTAGTCGCTACCCGCGAGTCCGCCACGGGCCCGCCGCCTACGCTCGAGGCGTGGACCTGACGACCAGCACCCGCTCCTCCGACCTGGCGGTGCCGCCCGACGTCGCCTGGGCGGCGCTGACCAGCGGTGGCAGCGGCGCGCACTGGTACGCCGGAGGGCCGTTCACCGTGCGAGCCGTGATCGACGGCGCCGTCGGCGGTCAGCGCCCGGTCATCCCGCCCGACCGGCCCCTTCGGACCGGCGACCGCGCGTACTTCTGGGAGGTCACCCGCGCCGATCCCCACGTCCTCGACCTCGTTGCCCGGGTGCGTGCTCCCGGGCAGGTGACCTTGCGTTCGACCGTCATGGCACCGGCGCGGGTCCGGCTGACCCAGAGCATGGGATTCGGCACCGCCGGGTGCTCGGCGTCGGCTACCTGGTGGTGGACCTGCCCGGCACGCGAGGTGCTGCTCGCGCCGTCCACCGACGGGCGTGCGCCGAGATCCGGTCTCGACAGGCTCGACCAACGGAGTGATCAGCCGCGCCAGGCCGCATCGAGGTCGGCATGCTCCCGGATCCACGTGTGCATCGCGATCGCGGCCGCCGCGGACGCGTTGATCGAGCGGGTCGACCCGAACTGGGCGATCGAGAAGGTGCCGTCGCAGGCCACGCGCGCGCCCTCGGAGAGCCCGGGACCCTCCTGCCCGAACAGCAGGCACACCTCGGGCGGGAGCGTGATCGTCTCGATCGGCTGCGAGCCGGGCAGGTTGTCGACGCCGAGCATGGTCACGCCCTGCTCATGGAGGTACGACGCCAGCGCGGTCGCGTCGGTGTGGTGCCGCACGTGCTGGTAGCGGTCGGTCACCATCGCCCCGCGCCGGTTCCACCGCCGGTTGCCGACGATGTGCACCTCGCGGGCGAGGAACGCGTTGGCGGTGCGCACGATCGTCCCGATGTTGAAGTCGTGCTGCCAGTTCTCGATCGCCACGTGGAAGCCGTGCCTCCGGGTGTCGAGGTCGCGCACGATCGCCTCGAGGCTCCAGTACCGGTAGCGGTCCACGACGTTGCGCCGGTCGCCGTGCGCCAGCAGCTCGGAGTCGTACTGCTCCCCGGTCGGCCACTCCCCCGGCCACGGGCCGACGCCCACCTCGGCAGGCCCGTGCGGCATCGGGTCGTACGGCGCCCGCTCCTGCTCGTGGCTCACACAGGGACCCTAGGCGGAGTGTCAGCCGAGTGTCAGGGCGGCCGGATATCGTCGTCACGTGAACTTCGTGGATGTCGTGCAGCCGCTGCTCTTCGGCATCAAGTGGATGGACCCCAACTGGCTCCTCGACCAGTTCGGCACCCAGTTCTTCTGGGTCAGCCTGCTGATCATCTTCGTCGAGTGCGGCCTGTTCTTCCCGTTCCTCCCGGGCGACACCCTGCTGTTCGCGATGGGGCTGTTCATCGCCGGGGGGAAGATCGAGATCGTCCCCGGCGGCCACGTGGTCAACCTGGTGTTCGCGCTGGTCGTGCTCGGCCTGGGAGCGTTCGCCGGCAACGTCGTCGGCTACGAGATCGGCCGCCGGCTCGGGCCACCGCTCTACGAGCGCAACGGGCGGATCATCAAGCGCAAGTACTTCGACCAGACCGAGGCGTTCTTCGACAAGCACGGCAGCAAGGCACTCGTGATCGGTCGCTTCGTGCCCTTCGTGCGCACCTACATCACGGTCGTCGCGGGCGCCTCGCGGATGCCACGGCACAAGTTCTTCTACTGGAGCGCCATCGGCGCGGCCCTGTGGGTGCTGCTGATCACCCTGCTCGGCTACTTCCTCGGCTCCGCGATCCCGTCGCTGGGCCGGAACATCGACAAGGCGATCCTGGTGATCCTGGCGCTCTCCGTCGTCCCGATCGTCTGGGAGTGGTGGCGGCACCGGCACCACGCCGACGCCACCAGCTGAGTCAGCTCGCGGCGCGCACGGCGTCGAGCTCGGCCTTGGTCAGCACCGAGCGCACCTCGAGCCCGACGTCGGCCAGCGGGTTGTCGTCACCCGGGCTGCGATCGATCGCGCACACCACCACGTCGACCCGGGCGCCCGCAGCCCGGAGCGCATCGGTCGCGTCACGCACGGCGCCGCCGGTGGTGATCACGTCCTCGATGATCGTGATCCTCCGGCCGTCGACCTCGGGGCCCTCGGCCAGCTTGCAGGTGCCGTACTCCTTGGCCTTCTTGCGCACGAACAGCGCCGGCAGCCCGAGCCGCGCACTGAGCACGGTCGCGATCGGTATTCCGCCGAGCTCGAGCCCGCCGAGCAGCTCGGTGCCCTCCGGCACCAGGTCGACCATCTGCGCGACCACGCGCGCGAGCAGCTGCGGGTCGGACTCGAAGAGGTACTTGTCGAAGTACTCCGAGGCGACCTGACCCGAGCGGAGCGTGAACTCCCCGGTCAGGCGGCAGCAGGCGTCGACGTCGGCGGCGAGGGAGGGGTCGGTCATGGGCACACCCTAGGTTGGTGGGCATGCGACGAGCACAACGGCTGGACGGCATCGGGAGCACGATCTTCGCGGAGATGTCCGCGCTCGCGATGCGCACCAAGGCGATCAACCTGGGCCAGGGTTTCCCCGACGAGGACGGCCCCGCCTCCGTGGTCGACGTGGCGGTCGAGGCGATGCGGTCCGGGCGCAACCAGTACCCGCCCGGGCACGGGACCCCCGAGCTGGTCGCGGCCGTGATCGAGCACCAGCGCGGCTGCTACGGCATCGAGCTCGAGCCGGCCGAGGTGGTCGTCACGACCGGAGCGACCGAGGCGATCGCGGGCGCCATGCTCGGCCTGGTCGACCCGGGCGACGAGGTCGTGGTCCTGGAGCCCTACTACGACAGCTACGTCGCGATGATCCAGATCGCCGGCGGCGTACGACGTCCGGTGACGCTGCGCGCACCCGACTTCCGGCTCGACCTGGCCGCGATGGAGGCCGCGATCAGCGAGCGCACCAAGCTGATCCTGCTGAACACGCCCCACAACCCGACCGGCACCGTGCTCACCCGGGCCGAGCTCGAGGGCGTCGCCCGGCTGGCGATCGAGCATGACCTGGTCGTGGTCACGGACGAGGTCTACGAACACCTGGTCTTCGACGGCAGCGAGCACCTGCCGATCGCGACCCTGCCGGGCATGGCCGAGCGCACCCTGTCGATCTCGAGCTCCGGCAAGACGTTCTCCTTCACCGGCTGGAAGATCGGCTGGGCCACCGGTCCGGCCGAGCTGGTGGCCGCCGTCGAGGGCGCCAAGAACTGGCTGTCGTTCGCCTCCGGTGCACCGCTGCAGCCCGCCATCGCCTACGCGCTGACCCACGAGCTCGGCTTCCCGCGCGGGCTGCGCGCCGACCTCCAGGCCAAGCGCGACCTGCTGTGCGAGGGGCTGGGCAAGCTCGACGTCGACGTCCGCGTGCCCGAGGGCACCTACTTCGTGACGACGGACGTACGACGTCTCGGCTGGGTCGACGGTCGCGAGTTCTGCCTGGCGCTGCCCGAGCGGGCCGGCGTGGTCGCGATCCCGAGCCAGGTGTTCTACGACGACCAGGACGAGGGTCGCCACCTGGTGCGGTGGGCGTTCTGCAAGACCGAGGACGTGATCCGCGAGGGCCTCACCCGGCTGGCCGGTGCGGACCTGGTGGCCCGCTGACTCACCAGGTGCCGGACGGCGGCTGCACCGGTGGTGGCCGCTGGGACCGGTGGCGTACGGCGTCGTACCAGCGCGCGGTCTCGGGCCTGAGCAGCAGAACGGCGACCGCGGTAGCGGCCAGGGTGAGCACCAGGAAGCCCGGGAACGACAGCACCGCGAGCACCGACAGGACCGCGGCGATGATCGCGGAGACGGCGAGCGTGATGCGCGCCCAACCCTGGCCGAGGAACGCAAACACCGCGACGGCGCAGGTCGCGAGGCACCACACGACGACCAGGACCGCCAGCACCTGGGCCACCACCACGAGGTCGTCGATCGAGATCTGACCGGCGTTGCCGCGCTTCGCGAGCTCGGTCTCGAGCTGGTCGCGGAAGCCCTTGCTGCCGGCGAATGCGACGCCGATCGCGAGCAGCAGGCCGGTGCCGGCACTGGCGACCCAGCTGATCGCGCAGGCGACACCGACGGCGGCGGGACGCCGCGGAGGCGGGGCGGGCGCCTGGTCGAACGGAGGAGGACCGGGCGCGGTCAGCACCGTTGGAGGGTGATCCTGGGCACCGCTGGGCCCGCCGTAGGCGGGGCCGTACGGCGGGGGCTCGGTGGGTGTGCGCTCCGCCTGCGGCGGCAACGGCGGCAGCGGGGGCATCGGGGGCATCGACTGCGGCACCGGGCGCGGCGCCCGGCCGGCAAACCAGTCGGAGGCCGGACGGGTCCACAGCAGGACGATCGAGGCCAGGATGAAGCCGGCCAGGAACGGGTCGACGAACACCCCGCACAGCAGGATGGGGAGCGCCATCACGGTGAGCGCGACCCGCGACTGCCGGTCGCGCCGCATCACGAAGACCGCGAACACCAGCGTCGCCGCCGCCGCGGCGGCGGTCACGAAGAGGCCGATCCGGGCAAGGAGCAGAGCCTGGTCGAGATCGATGCCGAGCGCCTTGCCGGCGCCCTTGGTGAGGTACTCGTTGATCGACTGCCGGGTGCCGATCGAGTGCAGCTTGGGCATCACCGTGAACACCGAGGCCAGCATCATGGCGCTCGCGACACCCCCGACCCACCCCGCCATCGTCACCTGGCGCGGCCGTTCGAGCTGCTTCTCCTCGGTCACGTCTTCATTGCACCATGATCGCCCAAGGTGGTCAGGCGACCGCCAGGGTCAGCCGGTCGGAGTCGTCGAGGTGGTCGACGGCGACCTGCTGGCCGTCGGCGACGTCACCGCTGATCAGGAGGCGGGCAAGGGGGTCGCCGATGGCGGTCTGGACGAGCCGGCGCAGCGGGCGGGCGCCGTACATCGGGTCGTAGCCGGTGGCAGTGAGCCAGGCGCGAGCGGCGTCGGTGACGGTGACCGTGATCCGGCGCGGCGCCAGGCGACGGTCGAACGCCGCGAGCTGCAGGTCGACGATGTGCGCCAGGTCGGCCTGGCTGAGCGCGTCGAACAGCACGATCTCGTCGAGCCGGTTGAGGAACTCCGGCTTGAACGCCTGCCGCACCACCCCGAGCACCGCGTCGCGCTTCGTGGTCTCGTCGAGAGTGGGGTCGACGAGGTACGTCGAGCCCAGGTTGGAGGTCAGGATCAGCAGCGTGTTGCGGAAGTCGACGGTGCGACCCTGGCCGTCGGTCAGCCGGCCGTCGTCGAGCACCTGCAGCAGGATGTCGAAGACCTCCGGGTGCGCCTTCTCCACCTCGTCGAGGAGGACGACGGAGTAGGGGCGCCGGCGCACCGCCTCGGTGAGCTGGCCGCCCTCGTCGTAGCCGACGTAGCCGGGAGGCGCCCCGACCAGCCGCGAGACGGAGTGCTTCTCGGAGTACTCGCTCATGTCGACGCGCACCATCGCGCGCTCGTCGTCGAAGAGGAAGTCGGCCAGCGACTTCGCGAGCTCGGTCTTGCCGACGCCGGTGGGACCGAGGAACAGGAACGAGCCGGTCGGCCGGTTCGGGTCGGAGATCCCGGCCCGGCTGCGTCGTACGGCGTCGGAGACGGCCGTGACCGCGGTGCGCTGGCCGATCAGCCGCTGGCCGATGATGTCCTCCATCCGGAGCAGCTTGGCGGTCTCGCCCTCGAGCAGCCTGCCGGTGGGGATGCCGGTCCAGGTCTCGACCACGTCGGCGATCTCCCGCGGCCCGACGTTCTCGTTGACCAGCCGGTCGATGGTCTCGGTCTCGACGGCGTCGACGGCCTCGATCTGCTTCTCGATCTCGGGGATCCGTCCGTAGAGGATCTCGGAGGCACCGGCCAGGTCGTTCTCGCGCTGGAGCCGTTCGGCCTGGGTGCGCAGCGCGTCGATCTGCTTGCGCAGCTCACCGGAGCCCTCGAGCGTCGCCTTCTCCTGCTCCCACCGCGCCTCGAGCTCGCGGAGCTGCTCCTCGCGGTCGGCCAGGTCGGCGCGCAGCCGGTCGAGCCGGTCGCGCGAGGCGTCGTCGGTCTCACGCTCGAGGGCGAGCTGCTCCATCCGCATCCGGTCGACCGCGCGCCGGAGCTCGTCGATCTCGACCGGCGAGGACTCGATCTCCATCCGGAGCCGGGAGGCGGCCTCGTCGACGAGGTCGATCGCCTTGTCCGGCAGCTGCCGGCCGGTGATGTAGCGGTCGGAGAGCATCGCAGCCGCGACCAGGGCGGCGTCGGTGATGGTGACCCCGTGGTGGGCCTCGTACTTCTCCTGCAGTCCGCGCAGGATCGCCACGGTGTCCTCGACGCTCGGCTCCCCGACGTACACCTGCTGGAAGCGGCGCTCCAGCGCCGGGTCCTTCTCGATGTGCTCGCGGTACTCGTCCAGCGTGGTGGCACCGATCATCCGCAGCTCGCCGCGGGCCAGCATCGGCTTGAGCATGTTGCCGGCGTCCATCGCCCCCTCGCCCTTGCCCGCGCCGACGACGGTGTGCAGCTCGTCGATGAAGGTGATCACGCGTCCGGAGGAGCCCTTGATCTCGTCGAGCACCGCCTTGAGCCGCTCCTCGAACTCGCCGCGGTACTTCGCCCCCGCCACCATCGCGGCCAGGTCGAGGCTGAGCACACGGCGCCCCTTGAGCGAGTCGGGCACGTCGCCGGCGACGACGCGCTGGGCCAGGCCCTCGACGACGGCGGTCTTGCCGACGCCGGGCTCACCGATCAGCACCGGGTTGTTCTTGGTACGACGCGACAGCACCTGGATCACGCGCCGGATCTCCGCGTCGCGCCCGATCACCGGGTCGAGCGCACCCTCCTCGGCACGCGCGGTCAGGTCGACGGCGTACTTCTCCAGCGCCTCGTACGTCGACTCCGCGTCCTGGCTGGTCACCCGCCGGTCGCCGCGCATCGCGGTCACCGCCGTGCGCAGGGCCTCGGGCGTCACACCCTCCTTGGTCAGCACGGTGCGCGCCGACGAGTCGACCTCGGCCAGGCCGAGCAGCAGGTGCTCGGTGGCGGCGAAGTCGTCGCCCATCGCGGCTGCCAGCTCGAGGGCCTTGGCCAGGGTCCGCGTGGTGGCACCGGACGCGGCCGCGGTCTGGACGGTGGCGCCGGACGCCTTGAACAGCGCGGCGAGGTCGTGCTCGGCGGCGCGGGAGACGGCACCCGCGTCCACGCCTGCTTTGCCGAGCAGGGTCGGGGCGATGCCCTGGTCCTGGCGCAGCAGCGCCACGAGCAGGTGGATCGGCTCGGTCTGGGCGTTGCCGGTGGTGGTTGCGAGCGTCTGCGCTGCGTTGATCGCGTCCACGCTGCGGGTGGTGAACTTCGAAGCGTCCATCAGGTCAGGATTCTCCCCGTGAGGTGGTCAGCCGGTTACTGCTGCAACACTCCCAGAGTTGAGTCCATTCCACTCAACTCTGGCCCACTCATGTCGGGGGATCTTCCACGTCGTCCTCCGGCACCTCGTGCGGCGACCGCTCGTCCGGTTCGACCTCGGGCGCCAGCACGGTGGCGCAGAAGTCCTGCCCGAACGGCGTCAGGTGGATGCTGCGTCGCACCACCTTGGGCATCCGCACCGAGTGCATCGCGGCGAGCACGTCGGGCTGCGCCTCCAGCACCTGGTAGGGCGTGGGGTCGCGCAGGGTCTCCCGGGAGAACCAGACCAGACCGAGCCGGAAGAGGTTGTTCAGGTACGACGGCACGTAGTCGGGGTAGCGGCAACCGGCGCGGGCACCGATCATGGTCAGCCCGGGTGCCACCAGTCGCGAGGACACCATCCCGACCGGTCCCCCGGTGCGCACGTCGACCGACGGCTGCGGACCGGCACGCAGCAGGAACACCAGGATCCGGGCCTCGTCGGGGGCCAGGTCGTCGAGGATCCGCTCGTAGGCCGGGTGCGCCTGGTCGGTGTTCCAGACGTCGCGGGAGCGCATCAGCAGCTCCTCGCCGCGACGGCGCAGGTGGGCGTCCATCTCCTCCCGCTTGTGCTCCGGGGTGCTCTCCGGCTCGTCGTGTCCGTCGGCCACCGACGCGAGTGCGGTCTGCAGCGCCACACCCTCGCTGACCTGCCGGCCGAGCTCGCGGACGGCCGCCACGGTGACGCCCAGCTCGCGCGCCAGCTCTGCGGCCAGCTCCGGGTCGCGCGAGGCCGCAGCCACCCGGCGGGTCAGCCGCCAGGTGGTCGCCGCGCTCCACTGGACGGTGTGCAGCCAGGTGGACGCGGCGAGCCGGGCCAGCCCGGGCAGCGCCTCGATCGCCTTGCCGACCTCGAGCGGGGGCAGTGCCGGAGGCAGGTCCGGCTCCGGCTCGCCGTACTCGTCGTGCTCGTCGTCCCTGACCGCCATCAACCCCCCGCTCCGAAGATCCACAGGTGGAGGAAGCCACCCGCGAGACCCATGATCGCCCCGTGGGCGTAGAGCATCCACTCGTCCTCCCGGATCGCGGCCCGCATCATCTCCACGAAGTCGCGTGGCGGCAGCTCCCGGGTACGACGCGCGACCAGGGCGCGGATCTTCTCGGCCTGCTGCGCGCTGAAGTCCTTGTCCTGGAAGGGCGTGATCGTGCGACCGACCGCCGCCTGGGCGACCGACTCCCGGATGTCGTCGTACGACTTGCTGCCGACCGCGACCCGGACGGCACCGCGCAGCGGACCTGCGGCCCGGTCGATCGCGGGGCGGAGCGCGTCGGCGAGCATCTGCCGGGTGCGGTCGCCGCGCGGGCCGTCGAGCAGGAAGTCGCCGATGTGCCCGAGCGTGATCACGTCGTCCGCGATGATCTGCGCGTAGACCTCGGCCGCCTCGGCCTGCCGCCGCGGGAACAGCCCCTGCACCGGCACCCCGAGGATCCGGCGACGCTCCGGCGGTTCGAAGATCAGCCACATCCCGAGCGCGTTGGTGACCCAGCCGACCACGATGCCGAGCACCGGCAGCAGCCACCACTGCCCGAACCAGTGGTCGACGAACGCGACCGGGACCCCGAGCAGGAAGCCGAAGACGAACCCGAAGCCGACCATCAGGTTCAGCTCCCTCTGGCCGAAGTCGCGGAAGATCGAGACCACCAGGCGCGGGTTCCGCTCGAAGTGGTCGATCACCATGATCTTCGGGTCGAGGAGCTGGTCGATGTGGATCCCGATCTGGTCCGTGACCTCGTGGATGATCCCCGGCAGCTGGGCCTGCACGCGGGCGTAGACCGCCCGCTTCGCCGGCTCGGGCAGGTCGCGCCACAGCCTCGGCCGCTCGCGGGTCATCACCTCGTCGACCAGGTCGGGCACCTCGGGGCGGAACACCTCGACGATGTGCTCGGCGATGTTCTCCGGCTCCAGCTGCTGGTAGAACTCCGCCGGCGTCCCGAGCTTGGCGATCGCCTTGTCGACGGCGATGCTGCCCATCTTCGCGGCGCGTGCGGGGATGATCCCCTGCCAGCCGATGCCGCCCTGGAGCAGCCCCGGCACCTCCTGGAGCTTGCGCGGCAGCACGGTGGCGAGCTCGCGCATGCCCGCCACCCGGATGCCGTGGAACCGGATCGGGCTGAACAGCATGATCAGACCGGTCCAGTTGATCAGCCAGCCGACCGTCCCCGTGAACAGCGGGATCGTGAGGAAGTGCAGCCAGTCGACGTCGCGGAGGAACCAGTCGATCTCCGGCGGCGTCATCGTCGGAGGTTACTGGCCGGGAACCTTCGGCGTCACGAGGACGAGCGACCTGTCACGTGGTTGGCTGCTCGAGCGGGGATCGGCGGCTACAGGCAGACGGAGGCAGTGATGAGCTCTCGGGAGTTCGATCTGGAGGAGTTCGGCTACACCCAGGAGCTGAAGCGGGCTCTCGGTTTCAAGGACCTCTTGGTCTACGGCCTGATCTTCATGGTGCCGATCGCACCGTTCGGGATCTTCGGCAGCGTCTACCAGGCCTCTGGCGGCATGGTCGCCCTGACCTACGTGATCGGCATGGTGGCGCTGATCTTCACGGCGAACTCGTACGCCGAGATGTCGCGCGAGTTCCCGATGGCCGGCTCGGTCTACAGCTACGCCGGGCGCGGCATCCACCCCTGGGTCGGCTTCCTCGCCGGCTGGATCATCCTGCTCGACTACTTCCTGGTGCCGGCGCTGCTCTACCTGATCGCGTCCGTGGCGATGAACTCGATCCTGACCGGCATCCCGATCTGGCTCTGGCTGGTGCTGTTCGTGCTGCTCAACACAGCAGTCAACTACCTGGGCATCGAGATGACCGCGCGCGTGACGAAGTGGATGCTGGTGGCCGAGCTGGTGGTGCTCGCGATCTTCCTGGTGGTCGGCGTCGTCGCGCTCGCGCAGGGCAAGGGCAACGGGTTCAGCTTCGACGCCTTCTTCAACTCCTCGACGTTCACCTGGTCGCTGGTGTTCGGTGCCGTCTCCGTCGCGGTGCTCTCGTTCCTCGGGTTCGACGGGATCTCGATGCTGGCCGAGGAGAACAGCGACACGGCCCGCTCGATCGGCCGCGCGATGATCGCCGCACTGCTGCTGGCCGGCGTGCTGTTCATCGTGCAGACCTGGCTGGCGTCGATGCTGGTGCCCGACGGGGCGACGCTGATCAAGGACGGCGACCCCGACGGCACGGCGTTCTACGACGCCGCCCACGTCGCCGGCGGTGCGTTCCTCGACAAGACCACCGCACTCGCGACCGCGATCGCCTGGGGGTTCGCCAACTCGCTGGTGGCACAGGCCGCGACGTCGCGGCTGCTCTACGCGATGGCCCGCGACCGGCAGCTCCCGTCGTTCCTGGCCAGGATCGACCCGCGTCGGCAGGTGCCGGTCAACGCCACCCTCATCGTGGCAGTGGTCTCGCTGGCGCTCGGGCTGTACATGTCGCGGCGCGACGACGGGATCACACTGCTCAGCTCCCTGGTCAACTTCGGCGCCCTCACGGCGTTCCTGGTGCTCAACGTGGCCGTGGTCTGGCACTTCGTGAAGCGCAAGGGCAGCCGCGACTACCTGCGCCACCTGGTGCTCCCCGTCGTCGGGTTCGCCGTGCTGCTGTTCGTGGTGATCAACGCGAACATCGCCGCCCAGCGGCTGGCCCTGATCTGGGCGGTGATCGGCGTCGCGATGCTGGTGGTCTTCCGGCTCCGCAACCGCGACCCCGAGCTGGCCGGCCTGTCCGAGACACCCCAGCAGGAGGAGAAGCGCCCGTGAGCCAGGTCCACACGCTGCGGCCGACACCGGACCAGCTCGTCTATGCGTTCGGAGGCCAGGAGCCGCTGCTCCAGGTCGCTCCCGGCGACGTCGTCGAGCTGTTCACCGAGGACTGCTTCGGGGGTGCCGTGCGCACCGTCGACGACCTGCCCAGCCAGGTCTGCGAGTTCCCGTTCCTCAACCCGGTGACCGGACCGATCGCGGTTGCCGGGAGCGAGCCCGGCGACGTGCTCGCCGTGCACTTCGCGGAGATCCGGCCGAGCCGCGACTGGGCGGTCAGCGCCACGTTCCCGCACTTCGGTGCGCTGACCACGACGCATGCGACCCCGATGCTCCACGACGCGCTCGAGGAGCGGGTGTGGGTCTACGAGGTCGATGTCGAGCGCGGCGTCGTACGCTTCCGGGCGCGCAACAGCGACCACACGGTCGACCTGCCGCTGGACCCCTTCCACGGCACGGTCGGCGTCGCGCCGGCCGCCGACGAGCGGCTGATGTCGATCACTCCGGCCGCCCACGGCGGCAACATGGACACGCCAGAGCTCCGGCCCGGAGTAACGCTCTACCTCCCGGTCTCCGTGCCCGGCGCGATGCTCGCGATCGGCGACGGCCACTGCCGGCAGGGTGAGGGCGAGGTCTGCGGCACCGCGGTCGAGGCGGCGATGGACACCACGATCGTGGTCGACCTGGTCAAGGCGTCCGACGCCCGCGCACCGCTCGGCTGGCCGCGGCTCGAGAGCGACACCCACCTGATCAGCACCGGCTCCGTGCGACCGCTGGAGGACGCCTTCCGGATCAGCCAGCACGACCTGGTCGGCTGGACGGCCGAGCTCACCGGGATGGACCTGCTCGACGCGCTCCAGCTGGTCAGCCAGGCCGGACTGGCGCCCGTCGGCAACGTGGTCGACACCAACTACACGATGGTCGCCAAGCTGCCGAAGTCAACGCTCGGTGGCGCGTCGGCGTACGACGGGCTGCACGACCGGCTGGCCGCCGCCGGCCGGGAGCACCTCGCGGCGCGCACCTGAGACTCAGCCGCGAGGGTCGAGCGGGTCGAACGGCCGCGCCGGTCGCAGTGCCGGCAGGTTGGGCCGGCGCTCACGCAGGGCGCCGACGGCCGTGTCGAGCGCAGCCTCGAGCTGTGTGGAGCGCGCCCGGAGCTCGGCGTTGCGGGCGCGGAGCGCGGCCACCTGGTTCTCCAGCTCGAGGATCCGCTTGACGCCTTCGAGGCCGATCCCCGCTGCGGTCAGCTCGGCGACCTCGCGGAGCAGCTCGATGTCGTGCAAGGAGTAGCGGCGACCACCGCCACCTGCGCGACCCGGCGAGACCAGGCCGAGCCGGTCGTAGGTGCGCAACGTCTGCGGGTGGAGGCCGGTCAGCTCGGCGGCCACGCTGATCACGTAGACCGGCACCTTCGGGCCGGGCGCACCCGGGTTGCGCGGACTCACGGCCGGGTCCCCTCGAGGTCACCGAGCAGCGCGGATCGCGGGTCGGCGCCGTCGCTCGCGACGCGGTAGGCGGTGATCGCCTCGCGCTGCTCGTCGGTGAGGGTGTCGGGCACCTGCACCTGCACGGTGACCAGCAGGTCGCCCTTCGTGCCGTCGCGGTGCGGGACGCCACGGCCGCGCACCCGGAAGGAGCGCCCGTTGGGCGTGCCCGCCGGGATCCGCACGGTGACCGGGGCTCCGCCGAGGGTGGGCACCGTGATCTGGGCGCCCAGCGCGGCCTCGTCGAATCGCACGGGCACGTCGATGGTGAGGTTGTCGCCCTTGCGGTGGAACAGCCGGTGCTGACGCACCCTGACCACCACGAAGAGGTCGCCCGGTGACCCGCCCTGCTCGCCGGCGCCGCCCTTGCCGGTGAGCCGGATCTTCTGGCCGTCCTTGACCCCGGCCGGGATGCGGGCCTGGATCGTGCGGCTGGACACACCGTGACCGCTGCCCTGGCAGACCGGGCACACCTCGGTGTAGACGAGCTGGCGGCCGTGGCACTCCGGGCAGGTCTCGTTCATCAGGAACGCGCCGCCCATCGAGGAGGCGACCATGCCGCTGCCCTCGCAGGTCGGGCAGACGTGCGGGCGGGTGCCCGGCTTGCCGCCGGTGCCCTGGCAGTTGCTGCACGGGGCGTCGGAGCTGAGCCGCAACGGCAGCGTGGTGCCCTCGACCGACTCCTGGAAGCCGATGGTCGCCTCGGCCTCCAGGTCGGCGCCGCGACGCGGCTGCTGGGCACGGGTGCGACGGGTGCCGCCGCCCCCTGCGCCACCGCCGAACCTGCCGCCGAAGAGGTCGTTCAGGTCGAACGACTGGCCACCGCCGCCCGTCGTACCGCCGCCGAAGCCGCCCGGGAACCCGCCGAACCCACCGCCGGCGTAGGCCGCGCGGGTCTCGTCGTACTCCTTGCGCTTCTTGGCGTCGCCGACCACGTCGTAGGCCTCGGCGACCTGCTTGAACCGGTCATGCTTCTTCGAGTCACCGGGGTTGGAGTCGGGGTGGTTCCCCCGCGCCAGCTTGCGGTAGGCCTTCTTGATCTCCTTGGCGTCGGCGTCCTTCGCCACCCCGAGGACCTGGTAGAAGTCCTTGGTCGCCCAGTCTGCGTTGCTCACGCGGTCACCCCCTTCCTCTCTCTGTCCGGCGATCGAGCCTGTCGAGCTCTGTCCGGCGATCGAGCTTGTCGAGATCCAGGTCTCGACCAGCTCGACCAGCGATGGTGTTACTCAGGATCGAGGACCGTCACCTTCGCGGCCCGGACGACCCGATCGCCGATCCGGTAGCCCGCCTGGGCCAGGTGCTCGACCACGGTCTCGGTCACGTCGGGCGAGTGCCCGTGGGCGAGCGCCTCGTGCACGTTGGGGTCGAACGGCTCGCCGCTCTCACCGAACTTGGTCAGGCCCAGCCCGGACACGATCCGCTCCAGCGACTCGGCGACGGCCTTGAACCCGCCCTCGAGCTCGCCGTGCTCGCGGGCCCGGTCGATGTCGTCGAGCACCGGGAGCAGCGAGGAGAGGGCGCCGTACGTCGCGTTCTGCTTGACCAGGTCACGGTCCCGCTCGACCCGCCGCTTGTAGTTGACGTACTCCGCCTGGAGCCGCTGCAGGTCCGCCGTCCGTTCGGCGAGCTGCTGGGCCACCGAGTCGGCCTCGTCGGCGGGCTCGAGCGGCCCGCCCTCCTCGACCCAGTTGTCGACGCCGGAGATGTCATCCGGGACGTCGACGGAGGTGGCCTCGGGGATGTCGACGGAGATGTCCTCGGGAATGTCGTCGGGGAAGGAGCCCCGGTGTCCCGGGGCTCCTTCCCGTCCGTCGGCTGGGTCACTTGGACTCACCCTCCGTGGGCTCCTCGTCGACGATCTCGGCGTCGACGACGTCACCGTCGTCGTCGGCAGGGGACTGGCCGTCGCCGGTGCCCTCGCCGCTCGCGTCGGCCGGGGCCTCCGCGTTGGCGTACATCGCCGTGCCGAGCTTCTGGCTGGACTCACCGAGCTTGCTGATCGCCGCGGTGAACCCGTCGGTGTCGGTGTTCTCGTCCTCGAGCAGCTGCTTCAGCGCGTCGACGTCGGTCTGCACCTCGGCCCGCAGGTCCTCGGGCAGCTTGTCGACGTTGTCGGCCATGAACTTCTCGGTGTTGTAGACGAGCCCGTCCGCCTGGTTGCGGGTGTCGACCGCCTCGCGACGCTTGGCGTCCTCCTCGGCGTACTGCTCGGCGTCGTGGACCATCCGCTCGATGTCGTCCTTCGACAGCGCGCTGCCGCCGGAGATCGTCATCGACTGCTCCTTGCCGGTGCCGCGGTCCTTCGCGGACACGTGCACGATGCCGTTGGCGTCGATGTCGAAGGTGACCTCGATCTGCGGCACACCGCGCGGAGCCGGCGGAAGGCCGGTCAGCTCGAAGTTGCCGAGCGGCTGGTTCTGCGCCCACATCTGGCGCTCGCCCTGGGAGACCTTGATCTCCACCGACGGCTGGTTGTCGTCGGCCGTCGAGAAGACCTCGGACTTCTTGGTCGGGATCGTGGTGTTGCGCTCGATCAGGGTGGTCATCACGCCGCCCTTGGTCTCGATGCCCAGGCTCAGCGGGGTGACGTCGAGGAGCAGGACGTCCTTGACCTCGCCCTTGAGCACACCGGCCTGGAGCGCGGCGCCCACGGCGACGACCTCGTCGGGGTTGACGCCCTTGTTGGGCTCCTTGCCGCCGAGCAGCTCACGCACGGTGTCGGCGACGGCCGGCATCCGGGTGGAGCCACCGACCAGCACGACGTGGTCGATCTTGCTCACGTCGAGGCCGGCGTCCTTGATCACGGACCGGAACGGCGCCTTGGTGCGATCGAGCAGGTCGGCGGTGATCTTCTGGAACTCCGCGCGGGTCAGCTTCTCCTCGAAGTGGAGCGGGCCGGACTCGCCGTGCGTGATGTACGGCAGGTGCACGGTGGTCTCGCTGGAGCTGGAGAGCTCGATCTTCGCCTTCTCCGCGGACTCCTGGAGGCGCTGCAGCGCGATCTTGTCCTGCGCCAGGTCGACGCCGTTGTTGTCCTTGAACTTCTTGACCATCCACTCGACGACGCGGGAGTCCCAGTCGTCACCACCGAGGTGGTTGTCGCCGGAGGTCGCCTTGACCTCGACCACGCCCTCGCCGATCTCGAGCAGGGACACGTCGAACGTGCCGCCACCGAGGTCGAAGACCAGGATCGTCTGGTCGTCGCCCTTGTCGAGCCCGTAGGCCAGGGCGGCCGCGGTCGGCTCGTTGACGATCCGGCTCACGGTCAGGCCCGCGATCTCGCCGGCCTCCTTCGTGGCCTGGCGCTGGGCGTCGGAGAAGTACGCCGGGACCGTGATCACCGCGTCGGTGACGGTCTCGCCGAGATAGGCCTCCGCGTCGCGCTTCAGCTTCTGCAGCACGAAGGCGCTGATCTGCTGGGGCGTGAACGCCTTGTCGTCGATCTTGACCGACCAGTCGGTGCCCATGTGGCGCTTGACCGAGCGGATCGTCCGGTCGACGTTGGTCACGGCCTGGCGCTTGGCGACCTCGCCGACCAGGACCTCGCCGGACTTGGAGAAGGCGACCACGGACGGAGTCGTCCGGGCACCTTCGGCGTTCGCGATGACGGTGGGTTCGCCACCCTCGAGGACGGCGACGACGGAGTTCGTCGTGCCGAGGTCGATGCCGACCGCACGTGCCATGGTGTGTACCTCCGGTTGCGGGCCCGGTCTGTCCGGGCCGATGGGGTTCGGGGTGCTGGTCCGGTGCTGTTCGGCTCCCGGAGCAGGTGGTCGGGATGCTTCCCGGCCTGCTCCCAGTGTGTCAAACAACTTGAGTCGAACCAACTCAACTCTTACTGCTGGTCCAACGGACGACCGTGGCACTTGATTCCCGCTGGCGGGCACGAGTTCTCAGGCGGGGCGCTTTAGCCACGGGACCGTGGTGTCCGGCGGGCACACCATTCCCAGCACGCGGCCCCTCGTGCAGGCTGTACCCATGGCGACCCCCACCACCGTCGTGCTCTTCGGGGCGACCGGCGACCTCTCCCGCCGCAAGCTGCTGCCGGGCCTGCTGCACCTGTTCGAGACCGGCCTGATCCCGGAGATCCAGGTGGTCGGGACGTCGCTGGAGGACTTCGACCAGGAGTCCTTCGTCGAGTTCGCCCGTGAGGCGGTCACCGAGTTCGGCGGCGAGAAGGACATGAAGGCGTGGGAGTCGTTCGCGCCCCGGCTGCACTGGGCTCCCGGAGACGGCGGCGCCGACGCCCTCCGCGACGCCGTCGAGAAGGCGGAGGCGGAGGTCGGCGAGTCGCGCCGGCTGCACTACCTGAGCGTGCCGCCGAAGGCCGCCCTCCAGGTCGTGCGCATGCTCGAGGAGGCCGGCCTGGTCGAGCGCAGCCGGATCATCATGGAGAAGCCCTTCGGGGTCGACCTCGAGTCGGCGCGCACCCTCAACGCCGAGCTCCACGAGGTCTTCGACGAGCAGCAGATCTTCCGGATCGACCACTTCCTGGGCAAGGAGGCCGCGCAGAACATCCTGGCCTTCCGCTTCGCCAACGGGCTGTTCGAGCCGATCTGGCACCGCAACCACATCGACCACGTCCAGATCGACGTGCCCGAGTCGCTGGGGCTCTCGCAGCGCGCCAACTTCTACGAGTCCACCGGCGCCTACCGCGACATGGTGGTCACCCACCTGTTCCAGGTGATGGCGTTCACCGCGATGGAGCCGCCGACGGCGCTGGAGCCGTTCGCGATCAGCGAGGAGAAGAACAAGGTCTTCCGCTCGATGACCACGATCGAGCCGCACGACGTGGTCCGGGGGCAGTACGTCGGCTACCGCGACATCGAGGGCGTCGCACCCGACTCCGAGACCGAGACCTTCATCGCGCTCAAGTGCTTCGTCGACAACTGGCGCTGGGCAGGTGTGCCGTTCTACCTGCGCACCGGCAAGGAGCTCGCCGAGGGAGCGCGGATCATCTCGATCGCGTTCAAGGAGCCGCCCCGCTCGATGTTCCCGCCCGGCTCGGGCGTCGGCGACCACGGTCCCGACCACCTCACCTTCGACCTCGCCGACCGGGCCAAGATGTCGCTGTCCTTCTACGGCAAGCGGCCCGGCCCGGGCATGAAGCTGGACAAGCTCTCCATGCAGTTCGCGATGCAGGACACCGGCTGGACCGGGGCCGTGCTGGAGGCCTACGAGCGGCTGATCTACGACGCGATCCGGGGCGACCGCACGCTGTTCACCTCGGCGGAGGGGATCGAACGGCTCTGGGAGCTGTCGTCCCCGCTGCTGGACAACCCACCCGCCGTACGCCCCTACCAGAAGGGCTCCTGGGGCCCCAACGCGATCCACCAGCTCGTGGCGCCGGCCACCTGGCGGCTGCCGTTCGAGCGCACCTGGCGCGACCCCAACTCGGCGGGAGCCTGACCCCTCCGGGTGGGTCACCCGGCGGAATACTGAGCAGGCACGACCGTTGGGCCCTCTATGAGCACTCCATCAGACATTGGGATCCCCGCCCTGAAGCTCAACGACGGCACCACGATCCCGCAGCTCGGGTTCGGCGTGTTCCAGGTGACCCCGGAGGACACCGTCGAAGCCGTGACGCAGGCTCTCGACGTCGGCTACCGGCACATCGACACCGCCGAGATGTACGGCAACGAGAAGGAGGTCGGTGAGGCGATCCGCGCCTCCGGCCTGCCCCGTGACGAGCTGTACGTGACCAGCAAGCTGAACAACGGGTTCCACGAGCCCGACGCCGCCCGCAAGGCGTTCGACGAGACCCTGGCCGCCCTCGACATCGGCCACCTCGACCTGTTCCTGATCCACTGGCCGCTGCCCACGCTGTACGGCGGCGACTACGTGTCCACGTGGAGGACGCTGCAGGAGTTCGCGGCCGACGGGCGCACCCGTTCCATCGGCGTCAGCAACTTCCAGCCCGACCACCTCGCGACCCTGGAGAAGGAGGCCGAGGTGACGCCCGCGGTCAACCAGATCGAGGTGCACCCGTACTTCACCAACGAGGCGGCCCGTCAGGCGAGCCTCGACCGCGGCATCCTGGTCGAGGCGTGGTCGCCGATCGCGCAGGGCGACGTCCTCGACGACGCGGCGCTGGTCGAGATCGCGCAGAAGGTCGACCGCACGCCGGCCCAGGTGGCGCTCCGCTGGCACGTGCAGCGAGGCGACATCGTGTTCCCCAAGTCGGTCAAGCGCGAGCGGATGGAGGAGAACTTCGGGCTCTTCGACTTCGAGCTCCAGGACTCCGACGTCGAGGCACTGAGCGCCCTCGACCGCGGCGAGAAGGGTCGCCGGGGCCCCAACCCGGACCAGTTCGACTACATCCCGGACTGAGCCCCTGGGCGCCACCTGAAACGTAGGGTGGGCGCATGCGTGTCGAAGTCACTCTGGTCGACCCTCTCTGGGACATGCGCAACGACGTGGTCCTCGAGGCGGACGACGCCAGCCCCACCCGCGAGGTGCTCGACGAGCTGCTCGGGATGCTCTCGGCGCCGGCCTCCGCGTCGGTGATCTCGCTGGCGGGGCGGCGTTACGGCGAGGTCGCGCCGGACGACCCCCGGCGCACCCTGTACCTCCGCGGTGAGGCGCTCGACCCGGACGTCCCGATCGCCGAGTCCGGGATCAAGGAAGGTTCCCTGATCTCGGTCGGCGACCCGGGCGCGTCGATGCTGACCGAGCCCGAGGGACTGGTCGAGGTCTGGGTGGTGACGGGTCCGGGCGCGGGCGCCGTACACCGCCTGACGATGGGTGAGGCCACGATCGGCTCCGACCCGAGCTGCGTGATCGCGCTCAACGACGAGCGGGTGCCGCCGGTCTGCGTGACGATGAGCGTGCACGCCGACGGCACGACCACGGTCCGTCCGGTCGACGACTCCGCGACCGTGCTCGCCGAGACCGTGCCGCACGCGGTGACGGCGCTGGCGATGGAGCGCGAGGCACTCGCCGAGGACGAGGACACCGAGTGGCCGCTCGGCGGTCAGCTCACGGTCGGCGACATCAAGCTCGAGCTGGCCGCGGTGTCGCTGCCCGACGCCGCGGTCGAGGACAGCCCCGACCCCGGCTGGTACGACTACAACCGCCCGCCCCGGCTGCTCCCGCCCGATCGGCAGACCCAGTTCTCGCTGCCCACGCTGCCTGGTGAGCAGCAGAACCGCGGCATCCCGTGGCTGATGGTGTTCACGCCCGTCGTGGCCGCCGTGATCATGGCGATCCTGTTCAAGCGGCCCGCGATGCTGACCATGGCGTTCTTCTCGCCGATGATGATGCTCGGCAACTACATGCAGTCCCGCAAGACCGGCAAGATGACGCACCGCCAGCAGCTCGCGGACTACAAGGACAAGAAGAAGCGGATCGAGGAGGACGTCGAGCAGGCGGTCGTCGACGAGCGCCACGCCCGTCGGATGGACGCCCCCGACCCGTCGTACTGCCTGCTGATCGCGAGCGGCCCGCGGATGCGGCTCTGGGAGCGCCGTACCTCCGACCCCGACTACCTGTCGCTGCGGCTCGGTGTCGGCGACCTGGTCTCCGAGGTCACGGTCAACGACCCCGAGCAGCTCGAGCACCGGCGGAAGACCATCCGCACGGCGTACGACGTGCCGGTGACGATTCCCCTTGCCGAGCGCGGCGTGATCGGCATCGGTGGCCAGGGTGACCTGCCGCGACGCCTGGCGTGCTGGGCGGTCGCGCAGTTCGCCGTGCTGCAGAGCCCGCGCGACACCCAGGTCTACGTGCTCACCGACCACGACGGAGCCCCGGCCTGGGACTGGTTGCGCTGGGTGCCACACGCCCAGCCGCAGATGGGCCAGGACACCAACGTCACGATCGGGGTCGACGCCGAGACCTGCGCCCGGCGGGTCGCCGAGCTCACCCGGGTGCTCGCCTCTCGTCAGCAGGCCGCCGGCGAGCACAGCGGCAAGGTCAGCCTCGGTCCCGACATCGTGGTGGTCTTCGACGGCGCCCGACGGCTGCGTTCGCTGCCCGGTGTGGTCGCGATCCTCAAGCAGGGCCCGGCCCTGGGCATCTACTCGATCGGCCTCGACTCCGACGAGCGGATGCTGCCCGAGGAGGCGAGCGCGGTCGTGCTGCAGACCGTCAAGGGACTGACCCTCAAGCAGCAGCAGCTCACCGTGGTCGATGCGATCGTGCCCGACCTGGTCGAGGGTCCGTGGTTCAACCGCGTCGCCCGGATGCTCGCCCCGATCCGCGACATCTCCGGCGGCGACAGCGACTCGGTGCTGCCGAGCGCCTGCCGGCTGACCGAGGTGATGGAGCTCGAGCCGCTCTCGGCCGACGTGGTCAAGGCGCGCTGGACGCTGACCCCGCGCTCGACCGAGGCCGTGGTCGGCATCTCCCTCGACGGCCCGTTCTCGATCGACATGGTCCGCGACGGTCCCCACGGCCTGGTCGCCGGTACGACGGGCGCCGGCAAGTCCGAGCTCCTGCAGTCGATCGTGGCTTCCCTCGCGATCGCCAACCGGCCCGACGGGATGACCTTCGTGCTGGTCGACTACAAGGGCGGCGCGGCGTTCAAGGACTGT
This sequence comes from uncultured Actinomycetota bacterium, assembly GCA_963815585.1. GTDB lineage: Bacteria > Actinomycetota > Actinomycetes > Propionibacteriales > Nocardioidaceae > Marmoricola. Next base: position 300,640 of record CAWFHJ010000007.1, read on the forward strand.
GTCGACCTGCCGCACACCGTCGGCATGGTCACCGACCTCGACACCCACCTGGTCGAGCGGGCACTGGTGTCCCTCGGCGCCGAGCTGACCCGTCGCGAGCACCTGCTGGCGGACGCCGAGGCCAAGGACATCGAGGACTACGTCGACATCCAGGCGAAGCGGCCGTTGCCGGACATGCCGCGACTGCTGATCGTGATCGACGAGTTCGCCTCGCTGGCCCGCGAGCTGCCCGACTTCGTGACCGGCCTCGTCAACGTCGCCCAGCGCGGTCGTTCGCTCGGCATCCACCTGATCCTCGCCACCCAGCGTCCCGGTGGCGTGGTGTCACCGGAGATCCGGGCCAACACCAACCTCCGGATCGCGCTGCGCGTCACCGACGCGTCCGAGAGCTCCGACGTGATCAACGCACCCGACTCCGGGATGATCTCGAAGAGCACCCCCGGTCGTGCCTACGTGCGGCTCGGTGCCCAGTCGCTGGTGCCGTTCCAGTCCGGACGGGTCGGCGGACGGCGCCCCGGCGCGGCCGCGACGGCGACCAGCAAGCCGTGGCTCACCGGGCTCGAGCTCGACAAGCTCGCGCAGCCGATCCCGATGCGGCCCAAGGCGAAGGTCGTCGACGACGCCGAGATCACCGACCTCAAGGTGCTGGTCGAGTCCGTCGTCCAGGCCACCGAGCAGCTCGGGCTGCCCGAGCAGCACAGCCCGTGGCTGCCGGCGCTCACCACCGACGTCCAGCTCCGCGACCTGCTGGAGGACGTGGAGATCCCGGCGCTGCCCAAGCTCCCTGCCGTGCCCTTCGCGATCGAGGACCTTCCCGCCCAGCAGGCCCGGCGCGGGGCGACGATCGACTTCGACACGTTCTCCCACCTCTCGATCATGGGCGGCCCCCGCAGCGGTCGGTCCCAGGCGCTGCGCACGATGGCGGCCTCGGTCGCCCAGCTGACCAGCCCGGCCGACGTGCACATCTTCGGACTCGACTGCGGCAACGGCGCCCTGCTCCCGCTCCAGTCGCTGCCGCACTGCGGCGCCGTCGTGCAGCGCACCCAGGTGGACCGTGCGACCCGGCTGCTGAACCGGATGATGGTCGAGGTCACCCGGCGCCAGGAGCTGCTCGGGGCGGGCGGCTACGCCGACCTCGGCGAGCTGCGGTCCAGCGTCGTGGAGGAGGACCGGCTCCCGCACATCCTGTTGCTGGTCGACCGCTGGGAGGGCTTCATGGGCAGCCTGGCCGAGGCCGACAACGGCAAGCCCTACGAGCAGATCCAGACCCTGCTCCGTGAGGGCGCGTCGGTCGGCGTCCACCTGGTGCTCGCCGGCGACCGGCTGGTCGTGAACACCCGGCTCTCCGCCCTGGTCGAGGACAAGATCGGCCTCCGGATCCCGGACAAGGCCGACTACGGCCTGATCGGGCTGCACCCGCGCAAGATGCCCGACGAGGTGCCCGAAGGTCGCGGCTTCCGCTCCGAGAGCGGCATCGAGCTCCAGTTCGCGCTGCTCACCGAGGACCCGAGCGGCCAGACCCAGGCCGCGGAGCTGCGCCGGATCGGAGACGAGGCGACGGAGAAGTACGCCGCCGTACCGCGCTCGCAGCGGCCCTTCCGGGTCGACGTGCTCCCGGTGCGGATCGCGTTCGACGAAGCCTGGAAGCTGCTCGACGGCGAACCGCGTCCCCTGTGGGCACTGGCCGGGGTCGGCGGCGACGAGCTCACGGCGGTCGGCTTCGACCTGACCCGCACCAACACCGCGGTGATGGCGGGTGCTCCCCGCAGCGGCCGTTCGACCGCGCTGCTGTGCGCCGTCGAGTCCCTGCTCCGCGCCGGCACCGACGTCGTGATCGCCGCGCCCCGGCAGTCCCCGTTGCGCGACCTGGCCGGGCGCGACGGCGTACGTCACGTGTTCACCGACGTGGCGATTGCCGCCGACGAGCTCGAGCCGCTGATGGACCCCACCGAGAAGCCGGTCGTGTTCGTGGTCGACGACGGCGAGCTGCTCAAGGACGTCGCGGCGAAGGACTACCTGCGCACCCTGATCCGCACCGGCTCCGACAAGGGCCAGGGGCTGATCCTGGGAGGCGACTCCAGCGAGGTGGCCAGCGGGTTCACCGGCTGGCAGGTCGACTGCAAGGGTCGCCAGGGCATCCTGATCTCGCCGCAGGGGGTCACCGACGGCGAGCTGATCGGGATCCGGCTGCCACGCAGCTCGGTCGGTGGCCAGGCCCAAGCCGGCCGGGCGCTCGCGAACAACGGCTCCGGCATCCTGCAGACGATCCAGGTGCCGACTCCTGAGTGAGCCGGGTCGGTGGGTCGTCCGGTCGAGCTCCCAAGGTATCCAGGGCGGATTCAGGCCCCAGGCGCACGACCCCCACACGCAAAAGACCTCCCCCGGCGAACGCGCCGGAGGAGGTCCCTCGCTCGGGTGGCCTCAGTGGGTCACTTGTTGAGCGCGGCAGCCAGCTGCTCGTCGGTCTCGGCGAGCGCCTGGGCGGCCTGCTTCAGGTAGCTGCTCATGCCGTTCAGACCTTCCAGCACCTGCTTCACGCCGGTGTTGAACTCGTTGTACGAGTGGTCGAACGCCTTCGACGACTTGTCGGTGACGTAACCGCCACTGACGAGCGCGTCGATGCCGCTCTTGAGCTGCTGCAGCTTGCCCTCGATCTCGGAGTGGCCGTCGGCCAGGTCGAGAGCTGCCTTCTCCATGTCATCGAACGTCACGTTCAAGTTCGCCATGGTGGTTCTCCTCCATTGTGTGAACTTCCCCCGAACGACAACGTCTGTCTCCGGGCCCTACCTTGCGGGGAACTCATGCCCCCCTTACACGTTCCCTCCCGGGCGCCAGTTCAATCACCAGAGCCTCGGTTTCCGGTTCGTGCGTGACCCCGTGCGTCTTGAGCTCGGAGTACATCTCGGAGATGGTCGCCTCGACCGTGCCCGGCGCGTGCTGCGCCTGGATCCGCAGCAGCGTGCGCCAGAGCGCCTCGGACGTCGGCACCATCACCAGACCCTTGCGGAGCGCGGCCATCGCCACGTCGTGACGGGAAGCCGCCGTGGCCAGGTCGGCCGTACGACGGGCCACCGACGCGGTGAGCATCCGGCACTGCCGGGCCTCACGCGCGAACGTCAGCCAGGCGTAGTGCTTGCCCGGTCCGGAGAACACCTCGCCGGTGCCCTGGTTGAGGGCGTGCAGCAGGCGCTCGACCTCACCCTGGCCCGACTCCCGGCCGGCGGCCTGGCCCTTGGCCTGCGCGGCCTCGACCAGGGCGGCGTAGTCGTTGGCGACATCGGCGGAGAGTCGCACCCGGCCGTCGTCGTCGACGCTGAGCCGCGGCTGTCCGTCGGCACCGTTGCCCAGCCAGGCACTGGCGTCGGCGATCCGAGCCTCGACCACGTCGTCGTCCACGCCGCGCGGCCAGAGGCTCGAACGGAGGACGGCAGGGTGCAGGCCGTCAGGGTGCAACGCGGCCATCACGACCAGCTCGCTGAGCAGGCCACGCCGGGCGTCGTCGATGTCGCCCGGCGCCTCGACGGTGACCGACCCGAGCAGGCGTACGGCGACCTCGGCGGACGCCGGGTCGGGTACGGCGGCCGTGGCAGCAGCCGCGGACCCGGCCGGGGCCGCGTCGGCGGCGATCGCGGCCGGCGAGCTGTTCTCGAAGGCGTCGTCGGACTCGACGCGCGCGGTCTTGGCGTCGGCCAGCATCGCGCGGAGGTGACGCTGGGCCTCGCGGTCGATCCGGCGAGCCTCGCCGCTCAGGCCGATCGCGGTCGACTCGAAGTGGCCGGACGCGTCGACCACGAACCGCCAGCGTGCGCTGGGCGAGTCGCCGACGGAGACCACGGAGAACGCGGTGCGGCCACCCGAGGTCAGCTGCGAGAGGCGCTGGGCCTGCTCGGCGGTCGGGGACCCGGACAGGATCGCGATCATCGGTGCGCACACCGCAGCCGCGCCGCTCTGTCGGCCCTGCAGCACGCCCTGGACGCCGAGCTGCGAGAGCACCTGACTGATCCGTGCCTGGCCGTTGTCGACCTCGGCGAGCAGCTGGTCGAGGTCGGTGACCTGACGGGCACGACCCGTGTCGAGGTCCATCAGGTGGTCGCCGAAGCCGACCATCACCACGTCGATGTCGTCGGACCAGGCGTGCGTGGTCAGGTCCATGGCCATCGCCATCGCGACGTCACGGGCGACGTTGACATCACCACCGACGGACACCAGGCCCGGGGCGAGCTCGAGGTCGACCAGGATGTCGTAGCCGTGGGTGGTCGCGACGTTCACCAGACTCGGGTACGGCGCCGGGACACCGGTGCCGGGCAGCTGGAGGTCGTCGGCCTTCAGCGACCAGGAGCGCTGGTCCTCGCCGACGGTCCACGGAGCGTCGGGCGCCTCGAGCTCGGCGAGCAGGTGCAGCACGACCTGCTCGTCGTTGACGTAGACGAACCGCACGTCGGGCATCGGCAGGTCGTGCGCCGTCCGCATCTCGGCCAGGCTGCGCAGCGCGTTGTCGAGGAACTCGGCGCGTCGTACGTCGGCCGCGGCAGCGAGCTCGCCGACACCCTCGTCGGGCGCACCGAACGGGCCACGCTGGGCGGTCAGCGCACGGAGCGCACCGGCCAGGATCAGGCCGCCGCCGAGCAGCAGCCAGTCGACGTTGTTGGCCGGAGCCTGGTCGCCCTGGCTGCCGGTGGAGGCGCCGCCGACGGAGCCGCCGACACCCGTGCCGAGCGAGCCACCGACGGCACCGTTCGGCTGGAGGATGCTCGAGCCGCCGACCGAGGTGTCGGTCGAGCCGACCGGGGTCAGGTGCGGCGTCGCCGGGGCGTGCACGGTGACGCCCGGACCCTTCGCGTCGGCCGGGAGCAGCAGCTGCCAGCCGGGCCGGATCAGGTCGGCGTCGGTGTAGCGGCGGCCGTCGGGCTGGAGCCGGTTCTTGTTGAGGTCGTAGATCTCCTTCCACCGCATGCCGTCGCCGAGCGTGCGCTCGGCGATGTCCCACGACGAGTCGTGGTTGCGGCCCTGCGGCGGCATCACCTCGTAGTGCTTGGTGCCGGTGGCGGTCTGCATCGCCGGGGTGTCACCGACCTGCGAGACGTCGCTGACAGCGGCGCCCGCACGGTTGCTGTCCGTGGTGATCGCGCTGATCGTGTCGGCGATCCGGCCGGAGCCGGCCTCGTCGGCAGTCACCGTCGTGGTCAGGCCCTGGGCCAGGCTCAGCCCACCGCTCAGCATCAGCAGGCCGGCGACGAGCCGCCGGGCCAGCAGCTGGGAGCCGCCGCCGAGCAGCACGTTGCCGGGCATCCGACCCTTGCGGATCGCGCGCCACTCGCTGAGGAAGCAGACCACGAAGTGGACCCACACGATCCAGACCAGGACCGCGAGCACGTTGATCACGAGCTCCGCGTTGACGTCGGCGGTGAGCCAGTCCTTCGAGGGACCGCTGCCGGGAAGCGGGTTGCCGACCAACAGGACCAGGGCGACGGGCACCCCCACGAGCAGGAGCAGCGAGCCGATCACGGCCGCGAGGCCGAGACCGACGTTGCGCTTGCTCGACTCCTCGTTGCGCGGCAGCTGGTCGACGCCGCCCTTGCGGGCTGCGGTACGGGTGGCGGTGGTGGGTGTCATGTCTCCCCCTCGTGCGTTACGGAACGACGATTGCCTGGACCTCGGTGACCGGCACGTCGGTGACCTGCGACTTGTCGAAGCCCGTGAAGGGCGTCCACGGGCCGCCGGCGACGGAGGTCTCGACCTCCCAGTGCGAGGTGATCTTGGCCGGGTAGGTGTTGCCCGGCTGGTCGGCCGAGGACTCCAGGTAGCGGTACCAGCAGCCTCGCGGGTGGTTGATCTTGGTCTCGCCGGGCTGGGCCCGGTAGCCGGAACCCGCACAGGTCAGCGGCCTCGAGCCGTCCTCGCCCTTCGGCAGCACGGAGATGTGGGTCTCGGTCGCCCGGAGCACCACGTTGCCCGCCGGGACGGTCACCACGTGGGGAGTCGCGATGTCGAAGAACGACACCCAGCCGCCGACGCGGGGACGGACGTTGGGCGACGTGCCCGCGATCGGGTTCGGGATCGAGCCCTCGCCGTGGAACATCTTCACGAAGTCGATCTGGTGGCCGTGAAGGTGCTTCGGTTCCTGCGGCCCCTTGATCTGGAGGATCCCCACCGTGAAGGTGATCGGGCCGTTGGCTTCCTTGGTCTTCGGGTTCACGCCGTTGACGCACCAGTGCCAGTACCAGGTGTTGTCCTCGTTGCCGGTGTAGCCGGTGGCCACGAGCTCGGCGGCGGTGAGCGGCTCGTCCCAGCCGCTGTCGTCGACCCCGTCGATGGGGTTCGCCGTCTTGGTGCCGAGGATGCAGGTCGGCACCGCGTCCTCGCCGAGGATGTCCTTCGGCGACACGGCGTCACCTCCGCCGGAGCCGCAGGCCATGCCGAGGTAGCCGGGCGTGGCGACGACGTGGCAGCCGCCGACCGAGCCGACCCGGCCGCCGCTGCTGCTGGTGTCACCGGTGGGTCCACCCGTGGTCGGGTCGGTGCCGGTCGGACCGGTCGGGTCCGTGGGACCCGTCGGTCCGGGCGGCGGCGGCGGGACGTGCAGACCCGCCTGGGCCGGTGCGACGGTGAACATCGTCACCGCCGCGACGATCGGCACGAGGAGGGTCAGCTTGATGTTGCGCTTCACCACGCAACCCCTTTCACTGGCACGTCGGAACAGCTGCCGCTGCGGCCCTGGAACACGTCGAGCTTCCAGGAGCTGCCGGCCTTCTTGAAGATCAGGTCGACCGGGTAGATCTTGCGACCCTCCACCGGCAGGTTGGTGCTCGGCTTGAGCCCCCAGCCACCGCCCCACACGCAGGAGGGCACGGTCGCGGTGGCACCGCTGACGCGGACGCCGACCGGCGTGAACGGGAGCGGACCCGGGTAGTGGAGGCCGAATTCGTCACGGAAGATCGGGTAGAACCTGGCAGCGTCGCCCGTGGAGTACGGCGCCGCGCCGCCCATCGACTTGTTGTCGTTGTTGATCGCCTTGCCGACGCCGGCGGCCCAGCTGCGAGCCGCCTTCACCGCGGGCTTGCCCTCGAACCGGGACAAGGGGCGCTTGGTCGGTGTGGCGCTGGGGCTCGGGGTGGGCGACTCGCTCGGGGTCGCGCTCGTGGTCTTCTTCGACGGGGCGGTCGCGGCCGGCTCGGAGCCGCCACAACCGGCGAGACCCAGGCTCAGCCCGGTCGCCAGGAGGACGGCAGCAGTGCGGCGCAGTTGCGTCATCGGCGTGCTCATCCCCTCATGTCGGCTGGTCCCAGGCCCCCGTGGGCCAGACCCACAACGCTCAGATACCCGCCCACCGGGGTGCCAAACCGCATTGGTGGAGAAGAAACGGCAGGTTCCCGACAGCGGGAGTGACCGGGGTCACTTCTCCGCGGTGTCGATGCCCTCGTAGGGCCGCGCCTTGGCGTCGGCCGATGCCGTCAGGCTGGTGACGCCGACGATCGCCAGCAGGGACGCGTCCACGCTGAGCTTCACGGTGGTCACCACCACCAGCTTGCGGGGGTCGGACCCGGAGACCGGCTCGGTCCGGACGAAGTGGCAGTCGGACACCTGTGGGGAGCTGCTCTCGAGGGCGGAGCAGTACCGACCGACGCGCTCACGGACCAGTGCGTCGTCGAGCACCAGGTCGTCGGCGGTGACGTCGATCCCCTGGGCGCCGGCCCGGGACGCCTCCTCGGCGAAGGCGACCGCCTCACCGCGGGCGTTGAGCTGGCGGGAGCCGTCGATGCCGAGCCCGCCCAGGAGGAGCAGCATCATCGCGATGATCGGGACGGCGGGCGCCAGCGAGCCGGACTCGTCCGGCCGTGCCCGGAACCCGATCACCCGACACCCCGGTTGGGGTCCAGCATCGAGGTGAACGTCGCCTTCGAGGTCATCGAGCCGGGCGCACCGGGGAAGCCGATGTCGGAGAGTCCGTAGCGGCAGGTGGACGTGACCACGATGGCGTTGCCGGGACGGAAGTCGCGAGTGACGCTCACCTTCAGCGAGTCCTGGCACGCCTGCGGGGTGCCGGTGATCGCGCGGGACACGGCTGCCCTCGCGCGCTCCACGGCCTCGTCGTAGGAGCGTGACGCGGTGGCGCTCCGGGCGCCGTCGCGGGTGCCGGAGTCGAGGGTGCCGTGGATCTGGCCCTTCTGCCCGTAGGCGAAGATCAGCGCGAAGATCAGCAGCATGCCGGGTGCCAGCATCGCCAGCTCGACGGAGAGCGAGCCGCGCTCGTCACGGACCCGGGTCACGGCGCGCCGTCGCTGCCGGAGAACCGCTCGACGGGTCCCTCCGCCGTCTCGGTCACCGAGAGGTTCAGCCCCGGCACGAGCGTGATCACGTGGCCGGTCACCGTCATCGTGGCGCGGCCCGCAGCCTCGTCGTACGTCGGTGTCGCCTTGGGCTGGATCAGGGCCTCGCGGCCGACCGTGGACGCGAAGCGCTGGGTGTTGCCCACGACGCCCGGCTTGATCTGCTCGTAGCTGGCCTGGTCCTGGGCGAGGCGCAGCTGGGACACGCCCTCGCGGGCAGACTGGATCGCCACGTTGCGCCCGTAGAAGAACAGGGCGGCCTGGATGCTGAAGAAGATCAGCAGCAGGAACGCAGGCGCGAGGAACGAGAGCTCCAGCGCACTGACCCCGCGCTCGTCCCGCCTCCGTCGCAGACGGAGACGGGGCGAGCCGCAGGTCACTTGCAGGCGCTGGTCGCGTTCGAGCACCGCTCGAGCGTGCCCTTCTTGTCGTTCACGATCTTCAGGATCACGCCGGCGATGATCGAGGCCGCCACGACGACCACGGCCGCGATCAGGGCCCACTCGAGCACGGTGGCCCCGCCCTCCTCCTGGCGCACCCGGTTGAACCGGGCGAAGGCACCCCGCCACATGATGATGGCTACTTCGGTCATTGGTCTGTCTCCCCTGTTAGGACTTCGTTGTCACGACGTGGTCAGCAGCTGCGACACGGCCGGGTAGCCGAGGAAGATCAAGAACGCGGTGCTGATCAGCATCTGAGCCACGAGCATCGACTGCGACTTCTCGCCTTCCTCGCCCTCGGCCTGGGTCAGCTCGCGTCGCCGGAGCGTCGCGGCCCGGGCCGAGAGTGAGGACTTGATCTTTGCCCCGTCGTCCGCCGCCAGGACCAGTGCTCCCGACAGCTCTTCGAGCTCGTCCACGCCGATATCCTTCCCCAAATCCCCCAGTGCAACCCACGGTGTCGTGCCGTAGAGCCGGGCGTTGGCGAGGGCCTGCCTGATGCGCACCATCGACCAGTGGTCGCCGACGCTGGCGGCCGCGAGGAGGGCCTCGGGAAGGCCCCGTCCGCCGGCCAGGTTCATCGCCACCAGGTCGAGGAAGACGCCCACGCTGCGCCGGAAGTCACGTCGCCGGGTGGTCGCCTCGGAGCGCAGCACCAGATCGGGCATGAAGAAACCGAGCAGCCCGAAGACCAGCGCGGCGAACGCCGGGATCGCGGGAGGCAGCGGGACGCCGATCAGCGTCATCACGGTCCACACGAACGGTGCCAGCAGGAACAGCCCGACGGCCGTCGCGATCTTCGAGGCCAGATGCGTGCCGACGGTGCGACCGAGGATCGAGAGGTCCTGGCGCTGCCGACCGAGCTGCCAGCCGCGTTCGGCGGCGAGGACCTCGATCCGGTCGGCGAGTCGGGCGAAGGCGCCCTGGGCCTTGTCGTTCAGGCCGCTGCCCTGCTCGAGCGCGGTCACCGTGTGGGTGCTCATCGAGCGCGACCCGGCGTTGATCCGGGCGAGCATCGTGTTCACGCCGGGCTTGGGCCGCATGAAGATCCGGATCAGCCAGTAGATCCCGACGCCGACGAGGGCGCCGCAGAGCAGCGAGAGAATCATGCGGCACCGCCGCTGCTGCGCACGCGCTGGAGGATCGGCGACTCGTCCTGCGAGACCGGCTCGAACACCAGGAAGCGCTCGGTCTTCGACGGCGCGGCAAGGCTCCGCAGCCAGAGCAGGCCGGCCAGGAACAGGGCGGCGATGATCACCAGCATCAGCTGCCCGAGCACCGAGTTGTACGGCGCCACGTAGGTGCGGTTGAAGACGCTCAGGCCGCCCATCATGCTCAGCACGATCAGCAGGACCAGCCGGACGCTGCGCCGGATGCTCTTGCGGCTGGCCTCGATCCGGCGCCGCATGTCGAGCTCCTCACGCGTGGACGCGGCCAGCGCCGTCAGCACGTCGCGCAGACCGGGACCGCGCAGCCGCGCGTTGAGCAGCAGCGCCGCGCAGATCACGTCGGCGCTGGAGTCGTCGAGGTCCTCCGCGAACTGGGTCAGTGCCGACGGAAGGGGCTCCCGGATCCGGATCCGGTCGACCATCAGGTTCAGCGACGGGCGGATCGGGGCGCCGGCGTTGACGGCCGTGGCCGGGATCGCCTGCTCCAGGCCGATCGCGCCGGCGATGGTGTCGCGCAGCGACTCGGTCCAGGCCGCGAGTGCCTCGAGCCGGGAGATGGAGAGCTTCTCCACCTTGGAGCTGCCGGCGATCTTGTCCCAGAACGCCACCAGCAGGCCGATCCCGATGCCGGCGACCACCCATCGGGTGCCGATCAGCGCCAGGAGCCCGCCACCGAGTCCGAACGCCAGCCGGCGTCCGCTCTCGCTCAGGGACGCCCGCTGCCGACGCGGCTTGCCCGGAGCACGCTCGGGCAGACCCACCACGGCCAGCACGGCGACGTACATGCCGAGTCCGACGACCGCGCCCGACAGGACGGCCATCGGCGCCGACGGCGGCATCACGAGCGGGAGCACGGACATCAGCCCCACCTGTTGATGATCTCGCCGGAGTAGCCGTGCGGGACCAGGTCGTCGATGCAGGAGATCGGTGCGTGAGCGACGGCGACCCCGTGCTTGTCGAGCGCGAACACCTCGCTCGAGAGCACCCGGCCGTCGACGCCGGTCACCTCCCGCACGCTCTCGATGGCACGGGTGAGCGTGCCGCCGGTGGTGTAGTCGTTGCGCTTGCGCATGAAGACCACGAAGTTGATCGAACCCGCGATCAGCATGTGGGTCGCCTCGACCGGCAGGTGCTCCTGCGCCTGGAGGGCGTAGGTCGAGATCCGGTTGAACACCTCCATCGAGGAGTTCGCGTGGATCGTCGACAGCGAGCCGTCGTTGCCCTGGCTCATCGCGTTGAGCATGGTCACGATCTCGTCGCCGAGCACCTCACCCACGATCACCCGGCTCGGGTTCTGGCGCAGGCTCCGCCTGACCAGGTCGGCCATCGTGACCGCACCCTGACCCTCGGAGTTGGGCAGCCGCTCCTCGAAGGCGACCACGTTGGGGTGCAGGTCCTCGAAGTGGTCGAGGCCGAGCTCCAACGCCCGCTCGACGGTGATCAGCCGCTCGTTCGGGGGGATCTCGTTGGCGAGGGCACGCAGCAGCGTGGTCTTGCCCGAGTTGGTCGAACCGGCCAGCATCACGTTCTTGCGGGCCTTGACGGCCGCACGGAGGAACGACGCCAGCTCGGGGCTCATCGTGCCGTTGGCGACCAGGTCGTCCATGCCGACCTGGCCGAGGCGGGAGCGCCGGATCGAGATGCTGGGCCGCGAGCAGACCGACATCACCGCCGAGAGACGCGACCCGTCCGGCAGCCGCATGTCCAGCTGTGGGTTGGCCGTGTCGAAGGGCCGCGACGCGAGCCCGACACTGGAGGCGAGCACCTGGATCAGCTCGACCAGCTCCTCGTCGCTCTCAGCGACCGGGTCGCTGAGCTCCTCGCGACCGTCGGCGTAGCCCACGAAGACCCGGTCGCAGCCGTTGATGTCGACGTTCTCGACATCGGGGTCCTGGAGCAGCGGCTGGAGCCGGCCGACACCGAAGAGGGCCGCGTGGATGGCCGAGGCCAGCGACTCCTCCACGTCGACGCTGGGTGGCGTGCGGCCCAGCGAGATCTCGGCGCGGGCGTGGTCCTCGAGCACCTGGACGACCAGCGAGCGGGCGTACTGGCGCTCGTCCTCCGGCGACATGGGCGTGCGGCCGAGCACCTCGTCGCTGCGGCGCTGCTGGTTGAGCCGGTCGGCGACCTGGGCCCGCAGCGCGCGGACCAGCTGCGGGTCGGCGGCCATCTGGACGGTCGTCATGAGGCTCCCTTGGCTTCCTTGGCCCGGCGCGAGGCCCGGCGGCGACCACGACGCGGCGCCTGGTCCTCCTGCCCCGGCAGCACGGAGACCTCGTCCTCCGGCTGCACCTGGGGCACGACCTCGCCGCCCTCACGTGCCACGGAGTCGGAGAGGTCGCGGTAGATGTGCTCGGCCACCTCACGTCCGCTGCGCGCGAGCAGGCTCCGCTCGGGGCGGTAGACGTTGGATCCCTCGAACATCACGACGGCGCGCTCGTCGTAGGCGATGCCGCCGTAGTCGGTGACCCAGTCGAAGCCGCTGCGGATCGCGGCGGCCGCGCTGCGCCGGTCGTTCTCCTGGTCGCGGTCGGCGACGCCGACGATCCCGACGCGTACGCCGTGGTCCTTCATGGTGTCGCCCAGGGCCTCGATCCGGCGCCGCGTGTGCAGGGCACTCCAGGCCGTGGGCCGGTAGACGACGAGGAGCAGGTCCGACTGCTCGATCAGCGACATGTGGTCGGAACGGCTCTGCACCTGGCCGGCGTCGACGAACATGTCGGCGTCCGGGATCCGCCGGAAGACCTCCGCCAGGGTCGGCCACAGCGGCGCCACCGCGAGCGCCTGCTCCGGACCGGGCAGGCCGGTCAGCACCAGCTGGCCGCCCACGGCCTCCTGCGTGTGCTGGCGCACCGCCTCGGGTACGAGGCCCCGCCGGGCCGCGGGCAGCATCGAGAGCAGTCCGCGCTCGGGGTCCATCGCCCGGCCGTCGGACCGTTGGAGCCGCAGCGCCACGTCACCACCGAGCGGGTCGGCGTCGAGCACGATGCTGCTGGCCGGCCAGAGCGTCGCCAGCAGCAGCGTGGTCGTCGTGGTGCCGGGCGCTCCCTTGGCGGACATCACGGAGATGACGGCCATGGCCCTACTGCACCTTCTGCAGGTCGGGCTTGGGGACCGTGCCGCTCGGCAGGATGCTCAGTGCGAGGTGACCGGACGACGCGTACTCCGCGACGTCTCCCGCGGTGTCGACGTCGACGAGCACGGTCACGTTGCGGCTGTCGGAGCCCTGGCCGGAGCCGGTGTAGACGACGCGCGCGGCGTCCACGACCTTCTCACCGGGGGCGAGCCCACCGGCGCTGGCCTGCTGGCCGCTGCCGGAGACGTAGAAGAGCCGGACCACGTCACCGGGACGCGGCAGCGCACTGGTGCGCTGGGCCGGGTTGACCACCACGCCGACCAGCGCGGCGCCGTTCGGCACGATGCTGGTCTTGGTGAACATCTCGCGGTTGACCAGGGTGCCCGCGGGTACGCCGACGGTGGCCCGGCTGCCCACGAAGAGCTGCGCGGAGTCGGCCGTGATCAGGTGACTGGCGTCCGCGGCGACGCTGGTCTCGACGAAGTCGCTGCGCTCGACGGTCTTGCCGATCGGGATGTCGTCGGCGGCGACGAGCACCGAGATCCGGTCACCGCTGCGGAACGCGATCAGGGCGCTGCCGAGGGCACCGAGGAGGATCAGCAGCAGGGCGAGGGCCGCCAGGGCCGGACGCCGGTCCCGACGCGCCGTGGGCAACCGCCCGCGCGTCTGTTCCGTCGTGGCTTGGGCCATGGATTCGGTGTCCCTCCGTGTGTGCCGTCTGGTCGGGCCGAAGGGGTGGAGCTAGCACCGTCCCCCGGTCCAGCGGGCGCTTCCCGAGTCCGGTGCGTGTGCTGCCGGTCGCCACGGAGACGTTTTCCCGTCCGGGGAGAAGCAAAACATGAACTGGGCGATTCGTGTCGGGCGGGGCGATATTGCCCACGGCGGTCAGCCGACGGTGACGTCGACCGCGTTGGAGGCAGCGCGCGTGGTCGGGTCGAAGACCCGGAACTGCATGCCACCGGAGCGTGAGGTGACGACGTAGGTGGCGAAGGTGCCCACCCGCACCTGGGCCTGCACGTCGGCGAACGCCACCCAGCTGCCACTGTCCTTGCGCTGCACCTGGAGCGCGACGTTGTCGGCGCCGGGGTAGTCACCGGTCAGGTTGATCCGCTGGCCCGGTCCGACCTGGGCCGGCGTCGCGGTGAGCCGGATCTTGTGCCTGGACTTCGCGGGCTTCGAGGTCTTGGTGGCGCTCGGCTCCGCGGAGGGCGACGGCGAGCCGGACGGCGAGAGCGCCCTGGTCGGCAAGGCGCTGGGTGAAGCAGTCGGCTGCGCGTTCGTGTGCGCCGCGGGCGTGCTGTCGCTGAAACCCAGCGCCTTGACCATCACGAACACGCCGATCGCGATGACGGCGCCGATCCCGACCGCGACCGCGACCACCTTGACCAGCGCGTCGGCGAGCTCGCGGCGCTGATCGTCGCGCACAGTGCCCCCTGGTCTCGTCCCAAACTCCCCGAGTGCAGATCCTAGGCGGAGACCGGGCACGGGGCGAGCCACGTCCGGGTCACGATCCGGACACCCGGTTCACGATGGGGCGAGGTCGGCTCAGCGGTCCTCGCGCGTCGCCCGGAGCGCCTTCCAGCCCCAGGTGCCGAGCACGCCGGCGATCACCAGGTTGACCACGATCAGCACCGAGTGCGCGACGTAGTAGCCGGTCGGGCGGTCCTCCTCGGTGTTGATCAGGGCCTTGGTGAACTGCGCGTAGGTGACCACGTTCCAGATCGCGACGCCGAGCAGGACGATCGCGTGCTTGCGCTGGAACCTCATCAGCCGTCGTCCCCGCCGCCGCTGCCACTCGAGGCCGTGCCGGACCAGACGGCCTTGGCGCCACTGTGCCCGATCAGGCCGACGTCGACCACGGTGCCGATCGAGGCGAGGACCGCGACGACGGACAACACGATCATCAGGCCCTTGCCGGTCGTCGCCCGCCTGCCGAACCACCACATCGCGACCGCGATCACGGCCAGCGGGATCATCACCCAGACCAGCGTGTCGCCGAGCTCGGCGTGCCTCTCCACCAGCGAGCTGCGACCGACCTCGTGCTCGAGGTTCTCACCAGAGGAGGTGCTGAGGGGAGCCAGCACCAGCCCGGTGATCGCCAGGATCATCGGCATCGGGCCGGCCCAGGTGCGGAACCGGGGCAGCACCGCGGCCACGAGGACGGCGAACGCTGCCGCGGGCACGATCACCACCGCCGCGTGCACGATCAGCGGGTGCAGGGGGAGTCCGAAGAAGGAGCTGGGCACGAAGTTCCTCTCGTAGAACGGGAGTCAGATACTCCCGACTCCACCCTGTCAGAAGACTGAACATGCGCCGCCTGTGCAAGCGCTGTGGACTCAGCGGGGCGTCACCACGATCCGCGCACCGTGGCGCGGAACGCTGGTGATGTTGCGGACCTTGGGCTTGTCGCTGGAGTCCGGCCGCACCGTCACGTCGTACGACGACAGCACCTCGCGCAGGACCGCGACGCCCTCCATCAACGAGAAGCCGGCGCCGATGCAGCGGCGCACGCCGCCACCGAAGGGGAGCCAGGTGTTCGGCGGCACGTTGCCGCCGGTGAACCGCTCCGGACGGAACTCCTCGGGCTCGGGGAAGTTCCGCGGGTCATCGTGGGCCAGGATGATCGAGGCGGCGACGGTGGCCCCTGCCGGGAGGTCGATCCCCCCGACCGTGGCCGGCTTCATCAGGTGTCGCACCACCATCGGGATCACCGGATGGAGCCGCATCGCCTCCTTGAGCACGGCCTCGAGGTAGTCGTCGTCGCCGGCCAGCGCGGCGGTGCGCGCCTTCGCCAGCTGGGCCGGGTCGCGGCCGACCTCGTAGAGCGTCCAGGACAGCGCGGTCGCGGTGGTCTCGTGACCGGCGAGCAGCAGCGTGACCAGCTGGTCGCGGAGCTCGTCGTCGCTGAGGCCGCCGCCACCCTCGGTCTGCTCCGTGTCGTGCACGCGCAGCAGCGTGGACAGCACGTCGGTGCGCTGGTCGAGGTCGGGCGCGGTCCGGCGCTCGGCGATCTCGGCGTAGATCACGCGGTCGAGCTGCTCCTGGTTCTCGATCGTGCGCCGCCAGGGTCCGACGTTCTCCAGCCGCCGGATGCCCCAGCCCAGGAAGACCATGGGGTGGATGTTGACCGTCCTGTTCACCAGCGGCCGCAGCTCGGCGAGCCGGTGCTCGTCGGTCACGCCGAAGACGACCTGGAGGATCACCTCGAGGGTCAGCGCGTTCATCCGGTCGAGCGAGCGGAACTCCTCTCCGGGCTGCCAGGTGTCGACCTCGGTCTTGGCCAGCCCGGTGACGACCTCCTCGTAGCCGCGCAGCGCGTGCCCGTTGAAGGCCGGCATCAGCAGCTTGCGGGCCCGCTTGTGGGTCGCGCCGTCGACCAGCAGCAGCGAGTGCTCCCCCATCACCGGGCCGAGGATCGCGTTGCCCTTGCCGGCGTGGAACACCTCCGG
This sequence comes from uncultured Actinomycetota bacterium, assembly GCA_963815585.1. GTDB lineage: Bacteria > Actinomycetota > Actinomycetes > Propionibacteriales > Nocardioidaceae > Marmoricola. The sequence continues at coordinate 317,101 of CAWFHJ010000007.1, forward strand.
GTCGCCGGCGAAGATCTCCCTGAGCACGTCGGGCTTGTGGAAGATCACCAGCCAGCGGTTCTCCGGGAGCAACCGGAGCGAGAAGACGTCGCCGTAGCGGCGCTTCATCGCGGGCACGAACTGGTGCCGGAAACCGAGCAGCCCGATGCTCTGCACCAGTGCCGGGACCCGCGGGCCGCGCGGGACCATGTCGGCCGTCACCTTCGGGCCACGACCACTCGGGATCGGGCGCATCTTGGCGAATCGTTCCTGGGTCAGGGACATGGACAGCTCCTCGCGGGGTCCTTTCACATACTACGAGTACGACGAGTTGACCCGCGCGGCGGCGGGAAGCAGGTCGCGCGTCCGGGCGGGCGCGGCCAGCGGATCGGCCGGCAGCTCGGCCACCTGGTCGCGGCACCACGGACTGATCGCCCGGCTCCCGTCGAGCACGGAGGCCCGGAACGTCGGCCACTCCTCCCAGGCCACGGCGGCCACCTCCTCGGGGTCGGGCTGCACGGCGTCGGTGGTGGTGCCGACGAAGACCGGGCACATCTCGTTCTCGACCGTGCCGTCGGTCATCACTGCCCGGTAGCGGAACCGCGGCAGCAGCAAGGTCAGTTCGTCGACCCCGACGCCGAGCTCCTCGCCTACCCGCCGTACGGCGGCATCGGCGACGTCCTCCCCCGGTGCCGGGTGTCCGCAGCAGGTGTTCGTCCAGACGCCCGGCCAGGTCGGCTTGTCCAGCGCCCGCTGGGTGACCAGGAGCCGCCCGGCGCCGTCGAAGAGGTAGAGCGAGAAGGCCAGGTGCAGCGGGGTCTCCCGGTGGTGGACGTCGCGCTTGTCGAGCGTCCCGACGGCGACGCCGTCCTCGGACAGGAGCACCACGGACTCGCTCACGACGCCCGCGCCAGCTCGTTGACCGCCGCGCCGAAGACCCGCGGCAGGCCGGCGGCCGCGGGCACGATCCGGCGGCGTACGACGCCGAGGCGGGTGGCCGCCAGCAGGGCGTGGGTCATCGCGTCGTGCCTCCGTCCGAGCCGGCGCCACGCCGTCTCGTAGCGAGCGGGATCCCCGGAGCGTACGGCGTCGACCGCCGCGCGCGCCTGGGCCAGTCCGAGCGCGATCCCTTCCCCGGTCAGAGCGTCGACGTAGCCGGCGGCGTCGCCGACGAGCAGCACCCGCCCGGCGGTCCGCCGCACCGAGCGCTGCCTCAGCGGGCCGGCGCCACGGATCCGGGTGCGATCCGCCCCGGCGACGCGCGCCGCCAGCAGCGGGTGGTCGGCGAGCAGGTCCTCGAACGCGCGCCCGCGACCGCCGAGGATCGCGATCCCGACGAGGTCCGGCGCCACCGGTGTCACGTAGGCCTCGCTCCCGCACGCCCAGTGCACGTCGACGAAGGCCGACCACGGCGCCGTGTGCACGTGGGCGCGGAGTCCGTAGCGGCGGTGGCCCGACGCCTTGCCCTCGAGCCCGAGCATCCGACGCACCGGTGAGTGCAGGCCGTCGGCCGCGATCAGGTGTCGTGCGGGCACGCCGTCGACGAGCACCCGGTCGGACTGCTGGGCGACATGCCGCACCGGCTCGTGGACGACGGTGACACCGGCTTCTGCCACCGCGGCGGAGAGGGCGTCGTGCAGCGTCGTACGACGGACGCCGCGACCCGGCCCCGCCCGGAAGACCGCCTCCGCGACGCGGCGGTCGTCGAGGTAGCGGATGCCGGCGATCGGCTGCCCCTCGAGCACGACGCCGAGGTCGGTCAGGTCGGCGACGGCGCTCGGCATCAGCCCCTCGCCGCACGCCTTGTCGACGGTGCCGGCGCGAGGTTCGTGGACCTCGACGTCGAGGCCCGCCCGGGCGGCGTACAGCGCCGTCGCGAGCCCCACCGGGCCGCCGCCGGCCACGATCAGGTCACGCACGGGAGCCCTCTCCGACAGGCAGGGTGGAGAGCGCCTGGTTCTCCGCCCGGATCCGCACGGTCAGAAGTGCCGCGTTGGCGATCGTGAAGACGAGGGCCGTGATCCAGCCGGCGTGCACCAGCGGGAGGGCGAACCCCTCGACCACGACGGCGACGTAGTTCGGGTGGGCGAACAGGCGGTAGGGGCCGCGGCGCACCGGCGCCAGGCCCGGGACCACGATCACCCGGGTGTTCCACCGGCGGCCCAGGCTGGCGATGCACCACCAGCGCAGCGCCTGCGAGGCGAGCACGAGGGCCAGCATCGACCAGGCCAGCCCCGACGAGACGTCGGGGCGTCGTACCCACGCCTCCACGAGCGCGCCGACGAGCAGCGCGGAGTGCAGCACCACCATCACCGGGTAGTGACCCTGGCCGGACTCGCGGCCGCCGCGGTCGAGGCTCCAGGTCGCGTTGCGGGTGGAGACGACGAGCTCGGCCAGCCGTTCGAGGCCGACCAGCAGCACCAGGACGGTGAACGCCAGCAGGCCGGTCATCGTTGCTCCGCGGCGCGGAGCAGGACCAGCTCGGAGCAGAACCCCGGGCCCATCGCGAGCAGTACGCCGTAGGAGCCGGGCCGCGGCGGACGGTCCCGGAGCGTGTCCTCGAGCACGTGCAGCACGGAGGCCGACGAGAGGTTGCCGATCCGGTCGAGCGACTCCCAGGTCAGGCGGACGTCCTCGTGGTCCAGCCCCAGCGTGGCCTGGAGCGCCTCGATCACCTTCGGGCCACCGGGGTGGCAGACCCACCACTCGATGTCCTGGCGGGTGAGCCCGTGGTCGGCGAGGAAGCCGGTGACGTCGTCGCCGACGTAGCGCTCCACGATCGTGGGCACCTCGGCGTCGAGCACGATCCGCAGCCCGCTCGCCGTGACGTCGAAGCCCATCGTGCGCTCCGAGTCGGGGTAGAGCCGGCTCCGGGTGGCGAGCACCTCCGCGGCGCCCGGACCCCGGTTCTTCCCGGTGGCGACCACCGCCGACGCCCCGTCGCCGAACAGCCCGCTGGCGACCAGGTTGGGCACGGACATGTCGTCCCGCTGCACGGTCAGCGAGCAGAGCTCGACCGCGACCAGCACCGCGACGTCGTCAGGGTGGCCGAGCAGGTGGTCGTGGAGCCGGGCCAGCCCGGCGGCACCGGCGACGCAGCCCAGGCCGACCAGCGGCATCCGCTTCACGTCCGGGCGCAGCCCGATCAGGGCGGCGATCCTGGCGTCGAGGGACGGGACGGCCAGCCCGGTGACGGTGGCCGAGACGACGAGGTCGACGTCGGAGGGGGTGAGGTCGGCCGCCTTCAGCGCGTCGGTGAGCGCTCGGGCGCCGAGGTCGACGGCGTGCTCGATGAAGAGGTCGTTGGCCTGGCCGAAGTCCTCGAGGGCGCCGTACGCCTCCAGCGGCAGCACGAGGTGGCGCGAGCTGACGCCGGCGTTGGCGTGGAAACGGCGCAGCAGCCGTTCGTCGAGACCCCCGCCCTGGGCGATCACCTGGGCGAAGGCGTCGGTGATCTCGGACTGCGGATATCGGTGCGGGGGCAGGGCTCCCCGGGCGGAAAGCAGGTGCATGTCAGGCTCCTCGAGCGAGTGGGACAGAGGGGTGGCGGGTGACCAGGGCGCGCGCCAGGCCGCCCGCAAGACGGGGCGTGATCCGACCGTCGCCGAGCCCGATCTCGACCAGGTCGTCGAACGCGCGCGAGTCGCGCCGGGCCGCGGAGATGCCGGCCTCGACGAAGCTCGGCAAGCCGGAGAGCCGCGCCGCGAGCCAGGTGTGGCGCAGGTGGGAGGCGAGCAGGCTGCGGACGGCCCGCCGGTGACGCCGCCCGGCCGACGCGGTGTCGCCCGCCGCGAGCACGCTCGCAGCGGTGCGTCCGGCCAGGACGCCGGTGGCGACGGCGTAGTAGATGCCCTCGCCGGTCATCGGGTTCACCAGACCCGCGGCGTCGCCCACGAGCAGCGCGGGTCCGTCGGGCTGGTGCCAGCGCCAGCCGGAGAGCGGGAGGTGGTGACCGCGCCACCTGGTGTCGTCGTGCACGACGCCCGGGATCAGCCGGTCGAGCTGGTCGAGCAGCTGTCCGCGGGAGGGGTGGTCGCCGGCCTCGTCGGCGCCGGGCAGCCGTTCGCCGTAGCCGACGTTGCAGAGACCGTCGCCGCGGTCGAAGGCCCAGGCGTACGACGGCTGCCGGCGCTCGCCGTAGCGGATCACCTGCCGTCCTCGGGCGGAGACGGGTGTCGGGACGTAGCCGCGGATCGCGAGCGCGCGGCGACCGTTGCCGGGTGCCCCCGACCAGGCTCGTACGACGGAGTGCGCGCCGTCGGCGCCGACCACGAGCGGAGCCCGGTCGGCACCGTCCACCACGACGTCGTCGCCCTGACGCGCAAGGGAGGTCACCCGCTGCCGCCGCAGGACCGCACCGGCGGCGACCGCGGCGGCCACGAGCCGGGCGTCGAACACCTCGCGCGGGATCACGTGGACGGGCTGCGCCATCGGTCGACCGACGACGCTGTGCCCGCGGGCCAGCTCCAGCCGGGTGAGGGGAGTCCAACCGGCGGCTGCGTCGTGGACGCCGACCGACGCCAGGGCCGAGAAGACCAACGGCGCGATGCCGTCGCCGCAGCACTTGTCACGCGGGAAGTCGGCGCGGTCGAGCAGCAGCACCCGCAGCCGCGGATCTGCGCGCAACGCACCGAGCGCGGCGGACGCGCCCGCTGGCCCGGCACCGACGACGACGAGGTCCCACTCCTCCGGGACCGTGCGCGCGTTCATCGCGTGCCCACCAGCAGCACCACGTCGACCAGGGCTATCCCGATGGCCGCCAGGAAGGCGTGCCGACCGGTGAGCGCGAGCAGGGCCAGCACCGCCACCGCGCCGAGTGCGACCACCGCGGGCAGCACGGCGACGGCCGACCCGATCACGATCACGACCGACCCGGCCACCAGGATGCCGACCGCCAGTGGGGGCGCCAGCCGGGGACCGACGCGGTGCGGCATCCCGCGGACGCCGGTGGCGGCATCGTCGGCGAGGTCGGGAAGCACGTTGAGGATGTGGGCGCCGACGCCGAGCAGCGCACCGGCAACCGGCACCCAGATCGCCGGGAACGCGGCCTCCGGCGAGGCGAGGGAGACCAGGACGGGGAGACCGCCGAAGCACACGGCGTAGGGCGCCCAGGACCAGACCGTCGCCTTGGCGCCCAGGTTGTAGACCCAGCCGGCGGCGACGCAGACGAGGTTCGCCACGCCGACCGATGGTCCGCCCTCGAACCCGAGGGTGACCGACACGAAGACCGCCAGCACGCAGGCGACGCGCACCGCGGACACGGGAACGGCGCCGGTCGCGAGCGGCTTGTCCGTGCGGCCGACCTGGCGGTCGCGGCGCAGGTCGAGCAGGTCGTTGCTCCAGCCGATCGAGAGCTGACCGGCGAACACGGCGGCCACCACGAGCAGGCTGCGTCCCGCTGTGACCTCGAGTGCTCGGCACAGGAGGGCGGAGAGGACGGTGACGGCCAGCGCAGGCAGCGGGTGTGCCGCGTTGAACAGGGCGACGGGCGTGCGTCCGCGGAGCGCCGGAGTGCCCGCACCCATCGACGTCACGTCAGGGCTGCACCGGGCGGGTTCTGCTTCGTCGACATGAGCACCCTCCTGGGTCAACTCTCCTCTTCGCAGCCTACGAGGGCGGCAAAGATGCCGGAAGTCGGGTGACCTCACCGGTCTCGTGGGTGGGCACCGGGTCGTCGTGCTGCGACGAGCAGGTCAGCCGGTGGGCGTCACCGAGCGTCCGGCTGACCGTCACCTCGTGCACGTCGCCGGCCACCTCGAACCGCGCCCGTCCCCCGGTCCAGCCGTCGAGGCGCAGCGCGTCGATCTCCCACACGTCGAGCTCGCGTCGTACGGCGAGCTCGGCGGCCTGCACCGGCATCGGCCAGGCGGCGCGACCCCGGAAGTGCTCCGGGGTGATCCGGCCGGCCAGGTGGGTGTCTGCGATGCCGGGCGCGGACTCCGGCGTCACCCGGCCGTAGCCGAGGCCGGCCCCGAGCACCAGCAGGTTGGCCGCGAACCGGTCACCGCCGAGGTGCGAGATCTCCCAGGTCTGCTCGGGGTGGGTGCGGGAGAGAGCCTCGGCGACCGGCCGCCCCCGCTCGGCGCAGCAGGCGTCGTGCCGGCCGTGCGTGCACACGCAGAACACCGCCTCGCGGTGCGGCGCGAGTCCGGGAGACCGGCCCTCGGCCAGCGCCTCGAAGTCGACGTCGAGCACGTCGTGGTGGCTGTCCAGCACCGCGGTCTCCAGCCAGGGCCGCTGGGCATCGGGATGCGCGGCGAAGACCCGCACGCCGTCCTGGCCGCGCTGCCGGTGACGGCGCACCAGCAGCACGCGCACGCCGCTCGAGGCGCTGCGCCGGCGCAGGCCGGCGAGCAGGTTGCCGGGCAGGGCCGCGTCGCGCAGTGCAGCCTGGCCCCACGGGCCGGGGTGCTCGATCAGCAGGAACGCGCGCACCTGCGTGGCCGAACCGACCAGCTGGTCGTCGCGGAGCAGGCTGGCGGTCGAGCAGCGGTAGGACGCGTCGGTCAACCGACGACCTCGAGCAGCCCCTCGCGGACGAGCCGCCGGCACAGGACCAGCCGGCTCTGCGGATCGACATCGGTGAGGTCGGCCGGCACGAGGTCGGGCAGGTCGCGCAGCGCCTCGAGCGCCGGGCGCACCCAGCCGGGGAAGGTCACGGTGCGGTCGCCGAGCAGCACGTCGACCCGGCCGTCGTCGGCAGCAGCCAGCCGCACCTGGTGACCGGCCCGGCGGCGGAGCCGGGTGTCGTCGGCGACGTCGGCGAGGGCGAGCCGGTCACGCAGGCCGCCGCGCAGCCGCGACGGACGCCCGGTCGCGAAGCGTCGTACCTGATCGGCGGCGGCGGCCTCGACGTCGACCGCACGGAGCGCGACCGCCAGGTCCTCGAGCCGGGTGGCGAGTCCCTCGGCGAGGAGGCCGGGGTCGTCGGCGTAGCCCGCCGGCAGGTGCTCGTCGGCCCCCTCGAGCTCGCGCTGGACCACGTGGTCGACGAGGCCACGCCAGGTCAGCTGGTTGATCCCGATCGTCACGTGCAGCGACGCGGTCTCCTGGGCCCGGGCGGCGTGCGGGGTGCCGGTCGGGAGATACATGGAGAGGCCGGGCACGAGCACCACGTCGCGCCGCTCACCGTCCTCGTGCACCTCCCACAGCTTGGTGCCGTAGGTCTGGAACACGAAGACGTCGTGGCTGTCGGAGTGCACCGCGAAGCCCTGCGAGCCGGGCGGAGTGAGGTAGGCGTTGGCCTGGCACGGGTGGCCGAGCTCGGCCTCGAGCTCGGCGCAGAGGTCGGTCAGCGGCGGCCAGTAGCGCTGGAGTCCCTGGAGCACGACGGAGGCGCCCTGCTCGAACAGGTCCAGCACCTTGCGGGCGTCGAGGAGGCCGGTCATCGGCTGGCCGGCCTGGGTCGCCGTGCGCGTGAAGCGCGATGCCGGGAGCACGGCGCCGTCCTGGGCCAGTCGTACGGCGGGGGTGCGGATCGCCGACGAGGTCAGCAGCCGGTCGACGTCGTCGAGGGACAGCAGCCCGACCAGATCGTCGGGGTCGGTCTCGTGCAGGTGCACGCGAGACGCCCAGACCTTCGCGCGGAAGGTCTGGGCGTCACCGCTCAGCAGATCGAGAGCCGACAAGGAACGCCTCAGGCGTCCGTGCCGTCGGCGTCGCCGGTGTCACCGTCAGTGGTGTCGGTCGAGTCGCCGTCGGTGCCGTCGGCGTCGCCGCCATCGGTGCCGTCAGCGTCGCCACCGGGGGCGGCCGACGGGTCGGTGCCGCTGCTCTCGATGTCGCCGTCGTTCAGGGGCTCTTCCGGGGTCGTGGTCATGCCAGTTCCTCTCACTCAGCGGCGCCGGGCGGCGCCTGTCCTGCAGGAGCGAGCCCCGAGACTGCGGGGCGCGGACCAGTCTGGCCAGTCTTGCCCCGCCCGCACAACCGGTCACACACCCTTTGGGAGGCCAGTCTGCGGATCAGGTCAGCAAGCCGTCGCGGCGGGCGATGGCGGCGGCCTCGGTGCGCCCGGCAGCACCCAGCTTGGCCAGGATGTTGGAGACGTGGACGCTGACCGTCTTGGTGGAGATGAACAGCTGCTTGCCGATCTCGCCGTTGCTGCGGCCGGTCGCGACCAGCGCCAGGATCTCCTGCTCACGAGGCGTGAGCTCGGCGTCGCGGGTCGAGGCGCGACTGCGGTGCGGCGCCCGACCGGCCGCACGGAGGTCGTCGAGCAGCGGCTGCGCCCCGAGCCGGGTGGCCGTCGCGCGCGCGAGGTCGCCGACGGCGCGCGCCCCGGTCTGGTCGCCGGCCGCGTGGAGGACCACCGCGAGCCGGGTCTGGGCACGGGCGATCTCGTAGACGTGGCCCATCGCCTCGAACCCGGCGAGGTCGGCGCGCAGCGCCTCGACCAGGTCCTCCTCGGTCGGGGGGGCGATGCCGGACAGCCAGCCGAACCGGAGCCGTTCGGCGTGCAGCCTGCGTGCCCAGGCGGCACCCTCAGGTCCCCACTCGGTGCCCAGCTCGCGCAGCTGGCGCAGCGCGGTCTCACCGCCCTCGAGGACGGTGGCTACCTGTGTCGCGACCTGCGCCCGCACGTCGGCGGGCTCGTCGGTGATGCCGTGGGTGAGCGCCGCGACCGTCACGGCGGCGATCCGCACCCGTCCGTGGAAGAAGTCGCGCCAGAGCCGCGAGAGGGTGGCGACCAGGTCGTCGTGCTCGGCAAGCGCCGCCGGGCGGTTGCCGGCGAGGGCGTGGAGCTCGATCACCGCCGGGGAGCCGGTGATCGCGACGGAGCCGTCCTTCTCCCAGAACGCACGGAGTCGCGGCGCCTCGGCGAGCGCCCCGGTCTGACCTCGCGCCGCCTGGACGGTGAGCCGGCCGGCGGAGAAGAGCGCCTCCGGGATCGGTGGCGGCACCTGGCCGCTGAGGTCGGCCAGCGCAAGGACGGTGTCCCAGTCGCCGAGCATGAACGCGACCTGCTGGCAGGCGAACCGTGCGTCGAGGGCGTACGGCGACCAGGGCTGGTTGAGCGCCTCGGCGCGCCTGACCGAGCGCTCGAAGGCCTCGCGCGCCAGCTCGAACTCGGCACGGTCGAAGTGCCAGCGTCCGAGCAGCCAGATCGCACGGACCTCCGTCGTGGCCGCGCCGGCCTCCGCAGCGACGGCGGCAACGTTGCGGATCGCGGCCTCGATGTCCTCGTCGCTCTCGCCCCCGGCCTCGCGCTGGATGCCGGCCAGGGTGGTGAGCACGTCGCTGCCCAGTCGCGGCAGGTCGAGCGCTTCGGCCATGGACAGCGCCTCGACAGCGGAGTCGCGGGCGGAGGCGAACTCGTCACCGCGGTAGTGCCCGCGAGCGTGCATGTGCAGTGCGCGCGCCCGCAGAGACGACGGCTCGACGGGGATCAGCTCGAGGGCCTCGGCGGTGAACGTGCGCGGGTCCAGCGGCGTCTCCGACACCTGGACGGCGGAGGCGACCGCCACCAGGAGCTGGCCGCGCCAGGTCGGCGGCGCGTCGGCGGGCAGCTGCTTGAGCAGGCTCTGGCCCAGCGACAACGCCCGCGGCGGGTTGCCCGAGATCACCAGGGCGTCGACCGCCCGGGTGCCGAGGGCGGCCAGGTCGACCGGGATGTCGCCGGGGAAGCCCGGCTGGCTGACCAGCTCGAGGGCGGTCTCGTAGTGGCGAGCCGCCTCGTCGGGACCACCGACGGACATCGCCTCGTCGCCGGCCCGAAGGCTGGCGTCGAAGGCGGTGGCGAGGTCGTGGGCCGCGCGGGCGTGCCGGGCGAGCTCGGCCGCGGTGCCGTGGCGCCGGTCGTCGGCGAGCGCGGTGGCGAAGGCGGCGTGCAGGCGGGCCCGCTCTCCCGGCAGCAGGTCGTCGTAGACCGCCTCGGCGAGCAGCGCGTGGCGGAACGCATAGGTGTCCTCGCGCGACGGCACCAGCACGTTGTGGCCGATCGCGTCGCGGAGCCCGATCTCGAGGGCTGCGGGGGTGAGCGTGCCGCTGGCGGCCAGCAGCTCGTGGCTGACCCGGCGGCCGGCGACGGCGGCCGTGCGCACCACCTGCTGTGCCTCGTCGCCGAGCTGGTCGAGCCGCACCAGCAGCAGCTCGGCCAGGTCGTCAGGCAGCGTCTGCGACAACCGGGTCGCGCCGACCAGCTCCTCGACGAAGAACGCGTTGCCGTCGGCGCGCTGCACGATGCCGGCGACCTCGGCCTCGGCGAGCGGAGTCGGGTGCAGCTGGTGGACCAGCGCCCGGACGTCGTCGGCCGGCAGCGGGTTGAGCTGAAGACGCGCGACACCGGGGATGCGGGCCCACTCGGCGGCGACCTTGCGGAGCGGGTGGCGGCGGTGCAGGTCGTCGCTGCGGTAGGACGCCACGATCGCGACGGGCGAGTCGAAGGGGCGCGAGAACAGGAAGCTGAGGAGGTCGCGGCTCGAGCGGTCGGCCCAGTGGGTGTCCTCGATCACGAGCAGCAGCGGACGCTCGGCTCCGGCGGCGTCGAGCAGCGCGTGCACGGCGTCGTACAGGGCACCGCGGTCGAGCGCGGAGTCGGCGGCGGAGTCGGTGCTCAGCTCCTGCTCGGAGAGGAGCCGGCGGCCGGGGCGGAGCCGGCCGAGTGCGGGGTGCCGCTCGGCGATCACGTCGACGAGTGCGGGAGCGTCGGTGGCCAGGCGGCCGATCACCTCGGAGAACGGGAGGTAGGGCAGCGCACTGTCGCCGAAGTCGAGGCTGTGCCCGGCGACGACCTGCCAGCCTTCGGTGAAGGCGAGGTCGCGGAGCTCGGTGAGGAGGCGGGTCTTGCCGACGCCGGCGTCGCCCGCGAGGAGGACGGCGCGGACCGGGTCGAGACCGTCGACGGGACGGATGCCGAGCAGCCCGGCGAGGGTGGTGAGCTCGTCACGACGGCCGACGAGCGGCCGGGCGGCAGACGTCGAACCGGGCAGGAGGGGCACGTCCACCATTGTGGTGGGTGGCACCGACTCCTGCCCGGCTGTTGCTGCTCGTACGAGCTCTCCGCTCGACCGTGACGTCGACGGCGCCGCCATCAGGCCGCGCGCCGGGCGCGGCGGGCGCTCGGCAGGTGCGGCAGGAAGCGGTGGTGGCTTCCGTCAGTCGGCGTGTACGAGCGGCGGAGCAGCTCGCGGCGGTAGTCGCTCTGGGCCTTGGCGTAGTCGCTGGTGGTGTACATCTCGTTCTCCTCATCGGTTGGTGCGATGAGGAAAGACTCTCCGTCTGAGGTACGTCGGGACATCGGACAGATGCCCTATCTCTGCCTCGGGGGACCTCAGGTACCTGAGGCGTTCGGTTGCGCACCTCGACTACGTCGTCGGTGCCCGCGTCACGAGGGGATCCGGCTCGTCGGCCAGTTGAGAGGGCAGGTCGTCGGCCAAGACAGTCGTGCGAAGCCGGCCCCGCTTGGCGACGTACTGGGCGCGGTCGGCCGCCGAGAAGAGCTCCGTGGGGTTGGTGGCGGTGCCCTTGCCGACCATGGATGTGGCGGCGCCGCACGAGAGGCTCGCCGGCGCGGATCCGAGATTCCAGGTCAGCCCGCACAGGTCATCGGCGATCTGCAGCACCGCGGCCGGGTCGTGGCCGACGACCAAGGCGGTGAACTCGTCGCCGCCGACCCTCGCGACCAGGGTGCCGGGGAGGTGCGAGAAGTGCATGCGCATGGCGCTCGCGACGGCCTTGATCAGCTGGTCGCCAACCATGTGCCCCTGGGCGTCGTTCACCTTCTTGAGTCCGTTGATGTCCGCCATCACCACCGTCACCGGACGAGCCGGCCCGTCGGCGTGGTCGAACGCCCACTCGGCCCGCTCGTCGAGTGCACGCCGATTTGCAAGGCCGGTCAGCGGGTCGTGGTACGCCATCTTCTCCAGCGACTCCTCACGCAGTGCCCGTGAGATTCCTCCTGCGAGAATCGCGGTCAACGCCTCGAGGTACGCCGTCTCATCGGTGCCGAACGGCGCCTCACCGACATTGCGGGTCGCGAAGAACTCCCCCCAGAGGGCACCGTCGACGACCAGCGGGGCGCCCATGGAGCAGCCCTTGCCGAGCTCCAGCAGCAGCTCGATCTCGCGGGGATCGGCAGTGGGGTCGTTGAGCACCGCGGTCCACGACATCTCACCGCCCGAGGTGATCATGCTCAGGCAGTTGAAGTCGTCGGAGTTGTAGTTCTCGTCCTTCGGCCAGCGCTCCTCGGTCGGGCCGAGTTCTCCGACGTTGAGCAGGGTGCGGACGATGCCGGTGCCGGGCTCGAGACGACTCACCGAGACACTTGCCGCGCTGATCGCCCGGCGGGCACCTTCGGCGGCCACCTCGATGATCTCGTTGAGCCCGGCGGAACGTCCGGTGTCGCGCGCCAGGGCCGCCAGGCTTCGGATGCGCGTGAACTCATCGGAAGGCATCAGGCTTCGTCTCTGTGCGCTGTCACTGGTCGGTCAGCAGGCGGTGGGCGTGAAGGAGCTGCTCGGGATGCCGAGACCGCGGGTTGCGGGTGTTCGTCCCGCTGTCCCGGCGGCAGGTGACCTGGACCTGGGTCGCGGAGGCGCACGTCAGGTTCTGGGAGGCGAGGGCGAACCCTGCGAGTTGCCGCTGACGACGTCGGCGCCGGCCGGGTAGACCAAGAAGTCGCGTAGGGCAGGGCGATGTCGCCGGTTCGCGCGCGTGATCGTCGTGGCTCACGAGCCCCCCGATCGATTCGCCTGCCCGTGATGGGCACGCACGCGAAACCATAACAAAAGGGACGGCGACTGGGGGCGCAACCCGAGCCTTGCTCCGCACGACCTGGTAGTGCGCGTTCGTCAGCGTGGTGGGGCCGCGAACGGCCGAAGACGGCCAGGGAGTCACTGCGAGTCAGGGGCGAGAGCTCACCAGGAACGTGGTTCGACGTGGAGGTAGTGCACTGGGTCGAGTCCCGGAGCGTCGCCTCGCGCGCTACCCGTGGCAGAGCCGCATGCCGCCAGCGTGCTGACCCGACTGCTGACAGCGTTGCTCTTGGGCGTCACCGGTTAACATCATTGAATGGTGACGCCGCTTCGATCTCCCGACTGGGATCCCTCCCATCGCGCACCGGGGAAGCTCGAGCTGGTCCGGAAGTTCGCGAACACTGTCGATCGGTATCGAGACCGTGACCTACTGGCCGACGTCGACCAGGCCGCGGTGACCTTGCGGACCTTGGGTCTGCTGGGCGATAGGGAGCTGTTCGGCGAAGGGGAACTGGCGCAGGCGCGAGGTCTCCGGGCAGCAGTGCGGTCGGTGTTCGTCGATGACGAACGCGCACCGGAACCAGGGCTCCCGGCTCCGGAGTTTCGTGTCACCTTCAGTGGCGCTGGTCACCTCGGCGTCGACACGACCGGCACCGGATTTTGGGGTCGGCTGAGCGACCTGGCGGTCGAGCTCTGGGTCGCCGACCGAACCGGCCAGTTGTCGCGACTGAAGGCGTGTGCGAACCCGCGGTGCCGCTGGCTGTTCTGGGACCCATCGCGACCCGGGACTGGCCGTTGGTGCTCCATGCAGCTGTGCGGCAGCCAGCACAAGGCCCGCAACTACCGTGCTCGGCAGCGGCAGCGCTCGTGATGCCGAGCACCACACGCCGCGCACTTGGCGGGACGATGCTGGTGGTCGTGTCGTGTACTGCCGTGCAGGGCTCGGCGGCACTGTTGGTTCCTCTGTTCGACGTGGTCCATCCGGGTGCTGCGGCCGCCTGGCGACAGGTGTTCGGTGCGCTCGTCCTGGTGGCCTTCACGCGGCCACAACTTCGAGGGCGTAGCCGCGCGGACTGGGCGACGATCGGAGCACTGGGCGGCGCGATCGCCATCATGAACGTGGCGTTCTACCAGGCAGCGGAACGGCTGCCGCTCGGCATCGCTGCAACCTTGCTCTACCTGGGACCATTTGTCGTCGCCGCCGCGAACACCGAGATCGGCTGGCGCCTCCTGCTCCCCGTGTCCGCCCTCACCGGCGTCGCCCTTGTCAGTCGACCACACGGCGACGCAGACGTGGCCGGCATCTTGACCGGACTCGTGGCCGCTGTCGCACTTGCCGCCTACACCGTGACCTCGCGCCGACTCGGTCGTGACGGCGGCCTCGACCGGCTCGCCCTCGCGGTCACCGCGTCAGCTGTGATCCTCAGCCCGCTCGCCGCCACAACTGTCCACGCTCTGCAACCAACGCATTGGCTGATGCTCGTCGCCTCTGGCGTGGTCGGAGTCGGTGTCGCCTTCTCCTGCGACTTCATCGCACTGAAACTCATCGGCGCACGAGTCGTCTCCACGCTGTTCGCCCTCGACCCGGTCATCGGTGCCGTGATCGGCGCCGTCGTTCTCTCCCAGCACCTGACCGCGCAGACAGTGGTCGGGATCGCCGTCATCGCGGCCGCGGGCGCGGTGACCACCGCAACGCGCGACAGAATCGGCACGCCTCCACTCCCAGCATCAACCAACCGGCGTCCAACGGACCCGGTCCGTCTGGGGCGCGACGCAACCTGAGCTTGCTCCACGGCCGCGACACCGGTGCCGGGGCCAGTCAGCTGGCGAGCGTAAGTCTCGAGAGGTAGAACTCGATGTCGGTGACCTGGCCGGTGCCGGGTGGTTGGGGTGGTTCGGAGCGGTAGGTGTGGCCGGTGGGGGTGGTGATCAGCACCCGGTGTCGGCGGGTGGGGCCGGGGTCGGCGCGGATCCACCAGTCGGCGGCTTCCTTGGCGTAGTTGCAGCGCTCGCAGAGTCCTTGACCGTTGTGTCGGGTGGTCTCGCCGCCGCGGGCGAGTGGGACCGGGTGGTCGAGGTGTCTGATCGGGGCGTCGCACCAGGGGGTGCGGCAGGTCCGGTCGCGGGCCACGAGAAGCCGCCGCAGCGGCCCCGGAAGGGGCGGCGGCGCAGGATCGATCGCGACCAGGTCACCTCCGCGCTGCCGCCGCTGGCGGCGGTGGTGTAGAGGCGGCGGACCCAGGCGCGGTCGGCCTGACCGATGATCCGGCGCCCCAGCCAGGCCGGGACCGGCCCGTGTCCGGTGAGCTCGTCGCCGAGCTGGCCGGGCTCGTCGTCGCCGCCGAAGACCGCACGGTCGGTCATCACCAGCTGGATCTCGACCGGCGTGCCGGTCGCCTGTTCGCGGCCGGTGACCCGCGAGACCAGGGTGTCGGCCATGATCTGGTTGCGGCTGCGTCCGCCACTGGCGCCGGTGCCGATCAGCGACTCGGCGTGCCTGCGCAAGGTGGCGTAGACCTCGACGCCCTGGGCGAGCGGCAGGACACCGGTCAGGTAGCTCATCGCATCGGGCGCCGGGCGGACCGTGACGCACCGCTCGGACTCGGCCCGGGTGGTGCGCCTGATCAACGCGTGCGGGTCGAGCCGGTAGCCGGCCTCCCGGGCCCGGTGGGCGACCTGCCGGTCACCGAGCCCGGCCAGCTCGGGGCCGACCTGCGCGTCGACTGCGACCCGGTCCTCACAGGAGAGCTCGGCGGTCTCCCGGGCCATCAGGGTGGCGCGCCACTCGGTGGTCTCACCGCGGGTCAGCGCGGCCAGGGTGTGCGGCATCTCGGCGACCAGGGCCTTGGCCAGACCCAGGTGCCGGGCACCCTGGAACGGGCTCTCCCGCCGGGCCAGCGCGACCTGGGCCGCGATCCCCTGACCCTGCGCCGCGGCCGGCAGGCCGCGCTCGGCGGCCCGCTCACGCTGGCTGCGGTCGAAGGTGACCGTGACCCGCGCCTGCGCCGCCGCAGCCGCCGCCTTGAGCTGCTCGAGGAGCCGGATCTGGTCGATCCGCTCGGCGTCGTCGAGGTCCGCACCATCCAGACGCGCCAGCTCGGCGAGGGTGGCACCGAGATCCGCGTAGTCGAACATGTGTTCGATTCTACCTTCTTCCGCGACCTCTGCCAAGGGGGCACGCGAAGATCTGAACGCCCTGTCCGGCAGGCTGGCGCGGTCGATCCCGGTGCGGCGAGTCGAGCTAGCCGGAGACCTCGGCTACCAGCGGGACGCCGGGCCGGTAGGCGAGATGCAGGTACGACGGTGCATCCAGCACCGCGTAGTCGGCGCGCGCTCCCACGGTCAGCCGTCCGACGTCCTCACGACCGAGCGCGAGCGCGCCTCCGGCAGTCGCCGACCACAGCGCCTCGGCGGGTGTCATCCGCATCTCGCGCACCGCCAGCGCCACGCACAGCGGCATCGAGCTGGTGTAGCAGGAGCCGGGGTTGCAGTCGCTGGCCAGCGCCACCCGGACGCCGGCGTCGACCAGCCCGCGCGCGTCGGGGTACGGCGAGCGGGTCGAGAACTCCACGCCGGGCAGCAGGGTGGCGACGGTGCCCGCGTCGCGGAGCGCGGTGACGTCGTCGTCGGCGAGGTACGTGCAGTGGTCCACGGCCACCAGACCCAGCTCGCACGCCAGCCGGACTCCCGGACCGGGGCCGAGCTGGTTGGCGTGGAGCCGTCCGCCGAGCCCCCGGGCGCGGCCGGCGAGCAGGATCGCCCGCGCCTGGTCCTCGTCGAAGGCGCCGGTCTCGCAGAACACGTCGATCCAGCGCGCGTGCGGGGCGGCGGCTTCCAGCATCGGGCCGGTGACCAGGTCGACGTAGCCGGCCGGGTCGTCGGCGTACTCCGGGGGTACGACGTGGGCGCCGAGGAACGTCGTGTCCTCGGTGAACTGCCGTGCGACCGCCAGGCCGCGCCCCTCGTCGAGCACGGTCAGCCCGTAGCCGCTCTTGATCTCGACGCTGGTCGTGCCCTGCCGGCGCATCTCCGTGACATGTCGGGCGACCGTCGCGGTCAGCTGCTCGTCCGTCGCGGCACGGGTCGCGGCGACGGTCGTCCGGATGCCTCCGGCGGCGTAGCGCTCCCCCGCCATCCGGGCGGCGAACTCCTGAGACCGGTCGCCGGCGAACACCAGGTGGCTGTGCGAGTCGACGAAACCGGGGATCACGGCCCGACCGCCGACGTCGTGCACCTGGTCGGCCCCGGGTGCCTCGCGGGCGGGTCCGACCCAGGCGACGCGGCCCCGCTCGACCACGAACGCAGCGTCCGGCAGCACGTCGACCGCTGCCACGCCCGGCTCCGTGCGGCAGCTGACCAGCTCGCCGATGCCGGTGACCAGGAGGGACGTCATGGGCTCACCTTCTCGCGTTGCACGACAGCTCGCCCGACGAGCCCGACCGCGAGCACCACGAGCCCGGCGAGCACGGACCAGATGGGAAGCGTGATCGCGAGGACCAGGCAGCCGACCAGGCCGAGGCCCTGCCAGAACCGCGGCCAGCGCCGGTGCCCAGCGTCCTGGGTCCACGCGGAGAGGTTCGCGATCGCGTAGTAGAGCAGCACCCCGAACGACGAGAAGCCGATGATCCCGCGCAGGTCGAGCGTCGCCACCAGCACCACGACGACCGCGCCGACCACGAGCTGGGCGGTGCGCGGCACGCCGTCGTGCACCTCGGCCAGCCGGCGGGGCAGGTCGCCGCGGCGACCCATCGCGAGGCTGGTGCGGCCGATCCCGTTGAGCAGCGCAAGCAGCGCCCCGAGACTGGCGAGAACGGCGCCGGCCACGACGACCGGGACTGCCCAGTCAGCCTCGACGAGACGCAGGGCGGTGACCAACGGCGCACTGGTCGCAATCCGGCCCGGCTCCAGTGAGACCCCCAGAACCGCGACGAAGACAACGAGGTAGAGAGCCAGCGTCAGTCCGAGGGCCAGCACAATTGCTCGGGGGATGGTCCGCTCCGGATCGCGCACCTCCTCGCCGAGGGTCGCGATTCGCGCATAGCCCGCGAACGCGAAGAAGAAGAGGCCTGCGGCCTGTAGCACGTCATCCCGCGCGGGCGCGGGCGCATCGTTGACGAAGCCGATGTCCCAGCCCTGCACCACGAGCACCGCGGCGACCAGGATCAGCACCGCCACGCTCACCCCAACCAGGACGCGAGTCAGTTGCGCCGTCCGCGTGATCCCTCGGGTGGCGACGAACGTCATCAGCCCGACCGCCAGCGCGCCGGAGAGGCGGGCAGCGTAGGCAGTGTCGGGGAACAGGTACGCACCGACGGCGGTCGCCATCGCCGCGCACGAGGCGGTCTTGCCGACCACGAAGCACCAGCCGGCGGCGAAGCCCCAGGTGTCACCGAGGCGCTCGCGGCCGTAGACGTAGGTGCCGCCGGAGTCCGGGTACTGCGCCGCGAGCTGGGCGGACGACGTGGCGTTGCAGAAGGCGATGAGGGCGGCGATGCGCCAGCGCCAGGAGCAGCAGCTGACGTCGTCCCCGGCCACGGGGCAGCCGGACCGAGCACCACGAAGATCCCGGCGCCCACCATCGAACCGACGCCGATCACCGTGGCGTCGAACGTCCCGAGGCGCCTTTCCAGGCGGGTGTCGTTCACAGCCCGACGGCTCCGACCGCGGCGTCGAGCTCGGCGCCGATCTGCGGCAGGTCGTCGGGCGTGAAGACGACCCGACCGTCGACGACCACCTGCCGCACGTCGGCCGCGGTGGCGGCGTACACGACGGTCTCGAGGCCGCGACCCGTGCCAGCGGTGCGGGGGGTGTCCGTGGCGACGGTGACCAGGTCGGCCCGCGCACCGACCGCGATCGACCCGGCGTCCGCGAACCCCACGCTGGCGTGGCCGTCGGCAGTGCCCGCGTCGACCAGCTCCTCGGTGCTCCAGTGACCGCGACGCTGGGTGGCGAGGCGTTCGTCGAGCTCGACCGCGCGCATCTCCTCGAACAGGTCGATCACGGCATGGCTGTCGGAGCCGAGCGTGAGCGTGGTGCCCGCGTCGTGCAGCGCGCGGGACGGGCCGATGCCGTCGCCGAGGTCACGCTCGGTGGTCGGGCAGAAGCACGCATAGGTGCCGGCTCCGCCCAGCAGGTGCACGTCGGACGTCGACAGGTGGGTGGCGTGCACGACGGAGGTGCGCGGTCCGAGGGCGCCGGCGTCGGCCAGCAACCGGGTGGGGGTGACCGCGTGCTTGTCGCGACAGGCGTCGTTCTCGGCGACCTGCTCGGAGAGGTGCACGTGCAGCGGCGCCTGCCGTGGTCGCGCCCAGTCGGCGACGTGACCGATCTGGTCGCGGGGCACGGCGCGCACCGAGTGGACGGCGGCGCCGACCACCACGTCGTCGGACTGCGTCACCTCCTCGGACACGGCGAGCTCGTCGACCCGAGCCGCCCATCGCAGGGCGTCGCCGTCGCTGTAGCGCACCTGCACACCCTGCGGCTTCTCGCCGAAGCCGCTGGAGAGGTAGCAGGTGTCGAGCAGCGCGATCCGGATGCCGGCGTCGCGCGCGGCCCGGACCAGGGCGAGGCCCATCTCGTTGGGCTCGTCGTACGGCGTGCCGTCGGGCTGGTGGTGCAGGTAGTGGAACTCGCCGACCGTGGTGATGCCCGCGGCGAGCATCTCCCTGTACGTCGTGCGCGCAAGTGCGTAGTAGGTGTCCGGGTCGAGCCGGCCGGCGACGGCGTACATCTGCTCGCGCCAGGTCCAGAACGACCCGCGCTCGCGCTGTGTGCGACCGCGGAGGGCACGGTGGAAGACGTGGCTGTGACAGTTGGCCAGGCCCGGAATCGTCAACCCTGCAACGGTGGTTGAGGAGCGAGCGCCAGCGAGCGTCTCGAAACCCGTCTCCACCTTCGTGAAGCGCCCGTGCTCGATCTCGACCAGCACGTCGTCGTGGACCTCGCCGTTGACGTACGCGCGCTCGAGGAGGTAGGACGGTGACGCTCATCCGGCGAGCTCGCGCAACGTGGTGGCGAGCGCCTCGACACCCGTGACGCAGTCGGCCATGGGCGCGTGCTCCTCGGGAGAGTGGCTCACGCCGGTCGGGTTGCGCACGAACAGCATCGCAGTCGGAATCCCTGCTGCAGAAAGGATTCCGGCGTCGTGACCGGCCATCGTCGGGATCACCGGCGCATCACCGAGCGCACCGGAGAGGCGCTGCGCGAGGTCGACGTCGAAGGACACGGCGCCGGAGACGGACTCGGCCGTGACCTCGAGCCGCGTGCCGTCGCGACCGGCACGATCCGTGCCCTGGCGGGTGATCTCGTCGACCAGCGCCGCGAGCTGGTCGTCGGACTCGCAGCGTGCATCCAGCCACGCGGTCACCCGCGACGGGATCGCGTTGGTGCCGTTGGGCGCGACGTCGAGCCGGCCGAACGTCGCCCGCTGCCCGGCCAGGCGGGCCTGCTTGTTGGCGGCGAGCGCGGTCATCGCGTAGCTCAGCATCGGGTCGTGGCGGTCCTCCATGCGTGTCGTGCCTGCATGGTTGGCGTCGCCGGTGAAGTCGAACCGGTAGCGGCCGTGCGGCCAGATCGCGCTGGCCACGCCGACCGCGGCGTCGCGGTCGACCAGGTCGCGTCCCTGTTCGACGTGCAGCTCGACGAAGCACCCCACACCGTCGAGGAT
The DNA here is from genome assembly GCA_963815585.1 of uncultured Actinomycetota bacterium. Lineage (GTDB taxonomy): Bacteria > Actinomycetota > Actinomycetes > Propionibacteriales > Nocardioidaceae > Marmoricola. The sequence continues at coordinate 337,438 of CAWFHJ010000007.1, forward strand.
CGCGCTCGGACCGAGGTCGGGGTTGATCCCGGTTGCGGACATCGCGTCCGCGAGGGCGACCCCGTCCCGGTCGCGGAGCTCGCGCGCGGCCTGCGGAGTGATCGCGCCGGTGGCCAGACGCGAGCCCAGGCAGGCGATGCCGAACCGGCTGCCCTCCTCCTCCACGAACGCCCCGATGCCGATCCGGTGGGTGGGCTCGAACCCCTGCTCGCGCAGCAGGTCGACCGCCGCGAACGCCGTGACCACCCCCAGCGGCCCGTCGTACGCCCCGCCGTCGAGGACCGAGTCGAGGTGCGAGCCGGTGAGCACGGATAGTCCCGACCATTTGGCAGGTTTTTCGTCCCCGGAAGCATGCCGTTCGGTCGGGACTACCCGGGAGGGGTCCCACCAGGCGACCGCGTTGCCGTTGCCGTCGTGCTCCACGGTGAGGTCCCGGCGGGCGCACTCCTCGAGGAACCAGGCGTGGCACTCGCGCTCGGCGGTGGCGAAGGGCTGCCGGAAGTAGCCGCCGCTGGACGTGCTGCGGCCCACCGGCGCCAGGTCGGCCCACATCTCCTCGAAGCGCATCTCAGCCACGTCCGGCAGGATCGGAGGCATGGAGTTCCAGGACGTCGTACGCCGCCGCCGGATGGTCCGCAACTACGCCGAACTGCCGGTCGAGCGCGCCGTGGTCGACCGCTGCGTGAGCAACGCGACCCGCGCGCCGAGCGCCGGCTTCAGCCAGGGCTGGGCGTTCCTGGTGCTCGACACGGCTGACGGCATCCGGCGCTGGTGGGAGGCGACCACCGACGCCGACGCCCTTGCAGCGCCGGACGACTGGCTGACCGGCATGATGCGCGCACCCGTGGTCGTGGTGCCGTGCTCGAGCAAGGCGGCGTACCTGAGCCGCTACGCCCAGCCGGACAAGGGCTGGACCGACCGCGACGAGTCGCGCTGGCCGATGCCGTTCTGGCACATGGACGCGGCGATGGCGTCGTTGCTCATCCTGCAGACCGCCGTCGACGAGGGACTCGGCGCCTGCTTCTTCGGCGTACCGCCGGAACGGGACGCCGCTGTGCGTGAGGCGTTCGGCATCCCCGACGCGTTCGATCCCGTCGGCGTGGTCACGATCGGGCACCTCGCCGAGGACTCCGGCAACCCCGGCTCGCCCCGCACTCGGAGGCGGCTCGGCCTGGACGAGGTCGTACACCGGGGGCACTGGGGCGGCTGACACCCCGTCAGTCCACCGGTCACCGCCCCGCGGCGCAATCACCGGGCCGGGCGGGTCGTCTCGGGAACGAGACCTCACCGGGAGGGATAGCCTCCCGCCCATGGGACGTACGGCGCCGCTGCGCCCGGGTGACTTCGACACGATCCGCGACCGCACGGTCGCCAAGCTGCAGGCGCTGGTCCGGATCCCTACCGTCTCCCACGTCGACCCGGAGCAGCGCGACGAGAGGCCGTTCGTCACGTTCACGAAGGAGCTCGCCCGGCAGTTCCCCCTGCTCCACGAGCACCTCGAGCTGACCCCGATCGCCGGCCATGCGCTGCTCTTCCGCTGGGCCGGCCACAGCGCCGAGCGGCCGGTGGTGCTGATGGCTCACATCGACGTCGTACCGGTCGACGAGGCCGCGCCGTGGCAGCACCCGGCGTTCGAGCCGGCCGTGGTCGACGGCCAGCTCTGGGGACGAGGCACGCTCGACGACAAGGGCTGCCTGGTCGGCATCGCCGAAGCCGTGGAACGCCTGCTGGCGCAGGGGTTCCGGCCCGCGCAGGACATCTGGCTGTCCTTCGGCAGCACCGAGGAGGTCTCCGGCGACACCGCCGAGCTCGCGGTCGACGAGCTCCGCCGCCGCGGGGTCGAGCCGTGGTTCGTGCTCGACGAGGGCGGCGCTGTCGCATCCGAGGCGTTCCCCGGCATCAAGGCCCCGCTGGCCGTGATCGGGGTGAGCGAGAAGGGCACCACGACGCTCGAGCTGCGGGTCGACGGGCGCGGCGGGCACGCGTCGACGCCGGTCCGGATGGACGCGACCGCCCGGCTGGCGCGCGCCGTCGTACGGCTGGACGGCAGTCCGTTGCCGGCGTCCCTGCCGGAGCCGACGCTGGAGATGTTCCGGCGGATCGCGCCGCACGCGCCGCTGCCGCTGCGTGCCCTGATCTCGGGGGCCTCCCGGCTCCGCCCCGCCCTGACTCGTGCCCTGATCGCGGCCGGACCGGAGACCGCGGCGATGACGCGCACCACGGTTGCGATCACCACCCTCCAGGGATCCCCCGCCCACAACGTGATCGCCTCCACCGCCCGCGCGGGGGTCAACCTGCGGGTGACGATCGGGGACACCGTCCAGGACGTGGTCGCCCACGTCACCAAGGCGATCCACGACAGACGGGTCCAGGTCAGCGTGCTGGAGGCCGGCGAGGCCAGCCCGGTGTCACCGGTCGACGACGACGCGTTCCGGCTGCTGGAGTCCACGATCGCCGAGGCGTTCCCCGACGCGGTGCCGACGCCCTACGTGATGATGGCGGCGACCGACTCGCGGTTCTTCACCGCGATCTGCCCTCGGGTCTACCGCTTCGCGCCGTTCCGGATGACGAAAGCGCAGCGGCAGGCGATCCACTCCTACGACGAACACATCGGCATCGACGACCTCGGCGACGGGATGCTCTGGTACCAGCGCCTGATCGAGAGGATCGCCTGATGTCCGAGACCACCAGGCCGCTCCCGGGAGTCGTGCCGGGCCTGACCGCGATCGTCGGCTTCCTGGTGTGCGTGGAACTGGCCAGCGGGGTGCTGCAGGGCTACTACACGCCGATCTTCCCGCAGATCGCCGACCATCTCTCGATCCGGCATGCCAGCGTCAACTGGTTCGAGGCGGCCCAGCTCGTGGTGTCGGCACTCGTCGTGCCGGTGCTGGCCAAGCTGGGCGACCTCGTCGGCCACCGCAAGGTGCTGCTGCTCTCGACCGTGGTCACGGCGGTCGCGTCCTGGGCGGTCGCCTTCGCGCCGAGCTTCACCACCTTCCTGGTGGCATGGGCGATCCAGGGCTTCTACGTCGTGTGGCTGCCGCTGGAGGTCAGCATCATCCACCGGCGTACGGCGGACACCGGCGCTCAGGCCCGGCTGACGCGCCGGTCGGCGGCCTTCCTGGTGGCAGCGCTCGAGCTCGGTGTGATCATCGGTGCGCTCACCAGCGGCGCGATCGTCGAGAGCACCTCGATGACCGTCGTCCTGACCCTGCCCGCCGTCGCCGTGACGCTGTGCTTCGCCGCCGTCTGGTACGGCGTCGCCGACACCGAGCCGGTCGCAACAGGACGCATCGACTGGACCGGCTTCGCCCTGGTGACACTGGCGATCGCGATCCTGATGGGCGGCCTGATCCTGATCCGGCTCGACGGGCCCGGCAGCCTGGTCGCATGGGCCACCATCGTGCTCGGCCTGGTCGCGTTCGTGCCGTTCGTGCGGGCCGAGCTCGCCCAGCCGGAGCCACTGATCGACGTCCGCCTGCTCGCGACGCCGGGTCAGTGGCCGGTGCAGCTCACGGCGTTCCTGTTCGGGATGTCCGTGCTCGGCGCGCAGATCCCGCTGTCGACGTACGCCCAGACCGACCCGGGGGTGGGCTATGGACTGGGCGCGGAGAGCAGCTTCGTGTCCGTGCTGATCGGCCTCTATGTGATCTCGCTGATCGCCGGCGCGATGCTGCTGCCACTGGCCTCGCGGGTGCTCGGTCCGCGCACCGCCCTCTTGGTCGCCACCCTGCTGGTGGCACTCGGCTACGCGCTCTGGATCCCGCTGCACGACTCCCCCGTCCAGGCGCTCATCAACATGGCGATCGCCGGCGTCGGGTCGGGCGCGCTCGTCGCCGCCCTCCCCGCCGCCGCCGCGGCCGCCGCTCCCCCGGAGCGCACCGGCTTCGCGACCGGGATGACCAACACCACCAAGACCATCGGCGGCGCGATCGCGTCCAGCATCTTCGCGATCGCCCTCTCCGCCACCGGCAGCATCGACACCGAGGGCAACGTCAACGCGCCGCTCAGCGGCTACCTCGTGGTCTGGGGTGTCTGCGCGGCCTCTGCGCTGCTCGCCGCGGTCAGCCTGATGGCGGTGCCGAGACGCGCGTTCAGCGACACCCTCGCCGACTAGGGACGACCGGCGTGCGCCGCCGACGCCCGGTGGGTCAGCACCTGACCGGTGCGGCCACCGACCTTGTCGACGCCGCCCCACTCGGTCGCGATCACGAACAGGGTGCGGCCGTCGTCGCCACCGAGCATGCACGCGAAGCAGCCCCGGTCGGCGTCCACCCGGTCGAGGACCTCGCCGCCCTCGGCCACCCGGACGCAGCACTTCCCGGGCACCGTCGCGAACCAGACGGCGCCCTCGGCATCGACGCAGATGCCGTCGGGCGCGAACTCGAGCTCGGCCCAGACCCGGCGCCCGGCAAGACCCCCGTCGGAGGCGATGTCGAACGCGGTCAGCCGGTTGCGGTAGCTCTCCGCCACGATCAGCGTCGACCCGTCGGCGCTGACCGCCATCCCGTTCGGGAACCAGACCTGGTCGGCGACCTCGCGGGACGAGCCGTCCGGCCGGATCACGTGCACCGTGCCCGACGTCGGCTCCTCGCCGCCCATCAGGTCGAAGCCGGCCTCGTTGACGAACGTGTTGCCGCGCGTGTCGACCACGATCTCGTTCCAGCCGCGTCCGCTGCCGCCGTACGACGTGCCGTCCGCGAGGACCACGCCGCCCGGGCTGGTCAGCACCGCGCGGTCGTCGGGCAGCCAGTCGATCGAGAACGGCAGCCCCTCCACGGTCAGCTCGACGCGGCGGTCGCCCGCGGTGTCGAACGAGAGCACCTCGCCGGTCATCCAGTCACAGACCCAGAGCCGACCGTCGTGCCACCGGGGCGACTCGCCCATGCTCAGCCCGTCCGCGAAGATCTCCATGGAGGGAGAGACTGCCGGACGACGCCCGGCTCATCGGTACGATCTGGAGGCGTGAGCGACAAACCCGACCGCACGCCCGAGCGCGACCGACGCACCGGTCGCAGCGCCGCCCGCGCCCGCGTCGAGAACCAGCAGTCATGGGTCGACCAGCAGCTGCGCGTGGCGATGGCCCGCGGCGACTTCGACAACCTGCCCGGCGCCGGCAAGCCGATCGAGGGGCTCGGTGGCCAGCACGACCCGGACTGGTGGGTGAAGAAGCTGATCGAGCGGGAGCAGATCACCGGTGTGCTGCCGCCCGCACTGGGGCTCCGCAAGGAGGACGCCGAGCTCGACGCGACGCTCGACCGGGAGTCCGCGGAGAAGGTGGTCCGCGACCTGCTCGAGGACTTCAACCGGCGGGTCGTCGAGGCGCGCCGGCAGCTCCTGGGCGGTCCGCCGGTGATCACGAAGACCCGCGACGTGGAGGCCGAGGTGGCGGCCTGGCGCGCCCGCCGTACGACGCGCCGGTAGCTCGTCGCAGGGCGACGAACGTCACGCGATTCGGATTGGCGGGCCCGCTGCCGAGGGGTCCACACTGGGCCGCGATGGCCCCGAACGACCCCTCCACCAACGACATCTTCCGGACCCTGGACCTCTCCCTGCGGATCGGTGAGCTGCTGCTGTCCTCGGGCGCCGGCGCCGCCGACGTGAGTGCCCAGATGAGCAACGTCGCCTACGCGTGCGGGCTGCGGAAGTTCTCCGCGGACGTGACCTTCACCGAGCTGGCGATGTCCCACCAGGTGAGCCTGGACGAGCCTGCGCTGCTGCAGGTCCGGCAGGTGCGGCACCGCGAGATCGACTACGAGGACCTGACCCTGGTCGACCACCTGGTGCGCGGCCTGATCGCCGGTGAGATCGACCGCGACGAGGCGTCGAGCCGGCTGGCCCGGATCGTGTCGTCCGGCCACGCCCGGCCCCGCTGGTCGGTGACCGCGGGGTTCGGCGTGATGGGCGCGGGCGTCGGGCTGGTGCTCGGCGGCGACGTGGCGGTGGTGCTGGTCGCGGCGATCGCCGCGGTCGCGATCGACCTGATCACGCGCGCCATGAACCGGCAGCGGCTGCCGGCGTTCTACCAGCAGATCGCGGGCGGCCTGTTCGGCACCCTGCTCACCGTGGCGGTGGTGGCGAGCAACGTCGACGTCGAGCCGAGCCGCGTGATCACCGCCAGCATCATCATGCTGCTCGCCGGGGTGAACTTCATGGGCGCGATCCAGGATGCCCTGACCGGGTTCCCGCTCACCGCCGGAGCCCGGATCCTGGAGGCGATCATCGCGACCGCCGGTGTCACGGCCGGGGTGAGCGGTGGACTCACGATCGCCCGGGTAGCCGGCGTCGACCTCGGCCGGCTCGATCCCGGCGCGTTCGAGATCTCCGCGGTCCCGCTGATGGCCGTCGGCGGTGCGATCACGGGTGCCGCCTACGCGTTCTCGTCGTACGCACCGCTGCGGTCGCTGCTCCCGATCGCGGTCGTCGCCGCTGCGGCGACCGGCGTCTACGCGGTGGTCTACGAGCGCGACTTCGGCATCGCCTGGGCCAGCGGGGTGGCCGCCGTCGTGGTCGGCCTGGTCAGCTTCGCCGTGGCCGGGCGGGTGCGGGTGCCACCGTTGGTGGTGGTCGTCTCCGGCGTGGTGCCGCTGCTGCCGGGACTCTCGATCTACCGGGGCCTCTCGCTGCTCTCCGGGGGCGGCAGCAACGCGGGCCTGCTGCCGCTCGTCAACGCGGCGGCGATCGCGATCGCGCTCAGTGCCGGTGTGATCCTCGGCGAGTACATCGCGCAGCCGCTGAAGCGGGAGGCGCGACGGCTCGAGAGCCGGCTGGCCGGACCGCGCCTGGTCGGGCCGCTCACCGTGCGGGCGGGTCGGGTCAGGCGTCCCCGTCGTCGCGACGGTTCCAGCCGTCCCACCAGCCCTTGACGCCACCGAGCACGCCGGCCACCTCGTGCAGCATCTTGCCGAGGGCGTCGCCGGTCTGCCGGAACGCCTGGCTGTAGCTGCTGGCCGCCGCCTGGGCCGCGTCGCTGACCTTCGCGTCCTTGTCGTCCTCGCGGCGCGGGTAGGCCCCACCGAGGTACGACGCGTAGTCGCCGCTTTCGATCCAGCGCCGGAGCTCGGTCGCGCGCACCACCGCGAACGGGTGGGTCTGGGTCTGCAGGAGACCCGCCTTGATGAAGGACTCGCGCAGGTCGCCACCCTCGTCGTACTCCAGTCCCTGGGCGAAGAACTGGGTGGTGTCGAGGTCCTCCAGGTGCCCGCCGCTGGCGAGCTGCATGTGCACGCGGAACGCGGTCTGGGGGTCCTGGGTCGCGAGCAGCCCGGCGCGGTCGGCGGAGAGCTCGGCCTTGCGCGACCACTCCAGCAGCGCGACCAGGATCACCCGGAACGCGATGCCGCCGATCGGGATCGAGCTGAAGACGCCGCTGAGGCTCATCAGCCACTGGAGCATGGTCTGGTAGAGCGCGTGGCCGCTCATCGCGTGGCCCAGCTCGTGGCCGATGACGAACCGCAGCTCCTCCTCACTGAGCAGGTCGACCAGCGAGGAGTTGAGCACGATCACCGGCTTGTCGAGGCCGATGCAGGACGCGTTGAGGACCGGGTTGGCGACGACGTACATCTCCGGCACGAACGGTGCGTCGAGCGTCGTACAGGCTTCCTGGAGCAGTCGGTGCAGCCGCTCGAACTGCCGCTCGTCGACGCGCACCGCCGACCCCAGCAGCTGCAGCCGCACCCCGCGCTCGCGCATCAGCCCGGACAACGCCTTGAGCAGCGTGTCGAACCCCTTGAGCCGCCGCATCGCGACCAGCGCCCCCCGGTCCGCCGGGTGCTCCCACGCCCGGGTGCTGATCCCCGTCAGCGTGACGCGTCCTCGTGCCGGTGGGTTGCTGCTGGGTTCGGACATGCGAGCGATTGTGCCCCGGCCCGCCGATAGTCCGTCACGTTTGGCACCAGAAAGAGCGACCGAACGGTGCTTTTCGTGACGGACTATCGGTCTGCCGACCACCACGGAGGAGCCTCGAGTGTCCACTCCCGGCAGTCCGGGGGCAGGAACCTGGCACGGGCTCTGGCCGCCAGGATCCGGTGCGCCGCCCGTGCCGGCCGGGCCAGGTCGCCGCGCACGAGCTTCAGGTACTCCAGACCGTGATCGCGGAACCTCTCCTCGCGTACGGCGTCTCGGCTGCGCCTGTCGTCGGCAAGGTGGTCCGCCCCGTCGTACTCACCCACCAGGCCCGCGACCGGATCGAACAGGTCCGGGTAGCCGAGGAGGTTTCCACGCAGGTCGAAGAGCGGCTTGTTGCAGACAGGTGCTGGCAGGGACGCGTCCACGACCCAGACCAGGCGCATCGCGGTCTCCTGCGGAGAACGACTGTCTGCGCTGGCCAAGGGCAGGGCGAGGCGCGTCATCGGCACACCTGTCCACGCGGGCCGGCTGGCGATGTACGTCGTCATCCGCACCAGGTCGGTGAGCCGGGCCGCGATGGCCATGTCGACCACCGCGACCGCTCGTCGTACCGACCCGACCCGACGCATCTCGTCGAAGACGGCCCGCTCGACGATCGTCACCGGGATCCCGGCCTGCCACTCGATCTCCCTCGGCGGGAGCTGCTCGTGGCTCACCAGGACGCGTGAGTCCGGGCGGATGTTGCCACCGACCAGCAGCGGCACGGGGAGCCGGACGCGCCCACCTTCCCCCAGTCCGTCGAAGAACGTGGCGCCGCGCCAGCGCAGTGCCGCCCACGCGGAGACCGCCGAGTGAGCCGGTAGTCGGGATGCCGCTTCGAGGATGCGCTGCTCAACCACGTCCGAGTCGGTCCCGGCCGGGACGTACCAACCCCACGCCACCTGTCGCCATCCAGCGCCGCGAGCCGTCCCGCGCGTGGGTCCGCACGCCCCGCTCGGGTCGAGACGCACCGGCAGGACCAGGGTCGTCGGTCGCACGCAGGTCGGTGCCCAGTGATGCAGCTCCACGACAGGCGAGCGTCCACGCGGACAGCTCCCGGCGCAGCCACCTCGTCGTGGCCTGTGGACATCCTGCGGTCGTCGGACCCTGTGGACAGGGATAGTCCGTCACGAAAAGCACCGGACTCGGCCCGGATCAGGTGCCAAACGTGACGGACTATCCCCCTCAGGACTCGGACATCGGGATGCGCACGCCACGGTCGTGGGCGACCTCGGAGGCGCGGTCGTAGCCGGCGTCGACGTGACGGATCACGCCCATGCCGGGGTCGTTGGTCAGGACGCGCTCGATCTTCTGGGCGGCGAGGTCGGTGCCGTCGGCGACGCAGACCTGGCCGGCGTGGATGGAGCGGCCCATGCCGACGCCACCGCCGTGGTGGATCGAGACCCAGGTGGCGCCGGAGGCGGTGTTGACCAGGGCGTTCAGCAGAGCCCAGTCGGCGATCGCGTCGGAGCCGTCGAGCATCGACTCCGTCTCGCGGTACGGCGAGGCGACCGAGCCGCAGTCGAGGTGGTCGCGGCCGATCACGATCGGGGCCTTCAGCTCACCGGAGGCCACCATCTCGTTGAACTTCAGTCCGGCCAAGTGGCGTTCGCCGTAGCCCAGCCAGCAGATCCTGGCCGGCAGCCCCTGGAACGAGACCCGCTCACCAGCCATCCGGATCCACTTGTGAAGCCGTTCGTTCTGTGCCGATTCCTGAGAAGGAAAGAGCTCGAGGATCGCCTTGTCCGTGGCGGCGATGTCGGCCGGGTCGCCGGACAGCGCTGCCCAGCGGAAGGGACCGCGGCCCTCGCAGAACAGCGGACGGATGTACGCCGGCACGAAGCCGGGGAACTCGAACGCCCGGTCGTAGCCGCCCTTGCGCGCCTCGTCGCGGATCGAGTTGCCGTAGTCGAAGACCTCGGCGCCCTTGTCCTGCCACTCCACCATCGCCCGCACGTGCGTGGCCATCGACGCCTGCGCGTCCTTGGTGAACCCGCCGGGATCGCGAGCCGCGTCGTCGTGCCAGTCGTCGAAGGAAACACCGACCGGCAGGTACGACAGCGGGTCGTGCGCGGACGTCTGGTCGGTGACGATGTCGATCGGGGCGTCCAGCTCCAGCAGCCGCGGGAACACCTCAGCGGCGTTGCCGAGCAGACCGATCGACAGCGGCTTCCGGGCGTCACGAGCAGCGACCGCTCGTGCGACCGCGTCCTCGAGCGAGCTGGCCTGCTCGTCGAGGTAGCGGTGCTCGATCCGGCGCGTGATCCGCGACTGGTCGACGTCGACGCAGATCGCGACACCGTCGTTCATGGTCACCGCGAGCGGCTGCGCGCCGCCCATCCCGCCGAGCCCGGCGGTCAGCGTGATCGTGCCCGCCAGCGTGCCGCCGAACCGCTTGTCTGCCACGGCCGCGAACGTCTCGAAGGTGCCCTGGAGGATGCCCTGGGTGCCGATGTAGATCCAGGAGCCGGCCGTCATCTGCCCGTACATGGTCAGGCCGAGATCCTCGAGCCGGCGGAACTCCTCCCAGTTCGCCCAGTCGCCGACCAGGTTGGAGTTCGCGATCAGCACGCGCGGCGCCCATTCGTGGGTGCGCATCACGCCGACCGGCTTGCCGGACTGCACCAGCATCGTCTCGTCGTCCTTCAACGTGCGGAGCGTGCGGACCAGCGCGTCGTACGACTCCCAGTTGCGGGCGGCCTTGCCGGTGCCGCCGTAGACGACCAGGTCCTCGGGACGCTCGGCGTTCTCCGGGTCGAGGTTGTTCATCAGCATCCGCAGCGGGGCCTCGGTCTGCCACGAACCCGCGGTCAGCTCGGTGCCGTGGGCAGCATGGATGGGCAACCTCGGATTGAGGGTCGAGTCGTTCACTGCAGCTCTCCGATCACTTCTTCGACGGCATGGAGTACGGCGCCGGTGCGCACCAGCTCCACGGTGGTCTCGATCTCCGGGGACAGGTGCCGGTCGGGACCGGGGCCCTGGACGCCCGACGAGCGGAGCAGCCCGATCACCGCCTCGGTGGCCGGCGACGGCGCCAGAGGACGGCGCAGGTCGAGCGCCCGCGCAGCGGTGAGCACCTCGATCGCGACCACGCGCGCGAGCCCGTCGACCGACCGCCGCAGCTTGCGCGCGGCGGACCAGCCCATCGAGACGTGGTCCTCCTGCATCGCGCTGGACGGGATCGAGTCGACGCTGGCGGGGTTGGCCCACCGCTTCATCTCGGAGACGATGGCGGCCTGCGTGTACTGGGCGATCATGTGCCCGCTGTCGACGCCCGGGTCGTCGGCGAGGAACGGCGGGAGCCCGTGGCTGCGCGACTTGTCGAGGAACCGGTCGGTGCGGCGCTCCGAGATCGACGCCACGTCCGCGGCCACGATCGCCGCGAAGTCGAGCACGTAGGCCACCGGGGCGCCGTGGAAGTTGCCGTTGCTCTCCACCCGGGTTTCGAGACGGGCCTCGCGGCCCTCCTCAACCACCGGCATGTCGAGGACGACGGGGTTGTCGACGGCCGACGCGAGCTCGCGGGACGCCACCAGCGCGCAGTGCTCGAGGGTGTCGCGGGCGGCGCCGTGCACCTGCGGGGAGCAGCGCAGCGAGTAGGCGTCCTGCACCCGGTTGCAGTCCGGGCCGCGGTGCGAGGCGACGACGCCGGAGTCCTGGAGGATCGCGACCAGGTTGGCGGCCGAGCGGGCCTGGCCGGGGTGCGGCCGGATCGCCTGCAGCTCGGGCGCGAAGACGCGGTCGGTGGCCAGCTGGCCCTCGACCGACATGGCGGCCGAGATGTCCGCCGTACGCATCAGGACGCGCAGGTCCTCCAACGCCAGCACCAGCATCCCGAGCATCCCGTCGGTGCCGTTGATCAGGGCCAGGCCCTCCTTGGCGACCAGCTCGACCGGGGTGAGGCCGGCGGCGGCGATCGCCTCGGCGGCCGGCATCAGCGTGCCCTCACGGTCGCGGACATCGCCCTCCCCCATGAGCGCGAGCGCACAGTGGGAGAGGGGTGCGAGGTCACCGGAGCAGCCGAGCGAGCCGTACTCGTGGACGATCGGCGTGATCCCGTGGCTCAGGAAGTCGGCGATCAGCTGCGCCGTCTGCGGTCGTACGCCGGTGTGCCCCGTCGCCAGCGTCGAGAGCCGCAGCAGCATCAGCGCGCGCACCACCTCGCGCTCCACCTCGGGGCCGGAGCCGGCGGCGTGTGATCGGACCAGCGACTTCTGCAGCTGGGCGCGCATCTCGGTCGGGATGTGACGGGTGGCGAGGGCGCCGAAACCGGTCGAGATCCCATAGGCCGGGGTGGGCGCCGCCGCGAGCTCCTCGACCACGACCCGGGCACGGGCGAGCGCGTCGAGCGCGTCCGCGCCGAGCGTGACAGGCGCACCGCCGCGCGCGACCGCGACCACGTCGGCGAACGAGAGCGGGCCGACGCCGACGACCACGGGGTCCACCAGTGCGGTGGTCGAGCTTGTCGAGACCATGACCTCATGCAACCGCTCCCGGGCGCCCGCTGCCAGAGCGGTCGAGCCCGGGGCGTCTCAGATATGAGACGAGTCAGGCGGTGAGAGCCGGCAGCGCCTCGCCGAACGCGCAGACCGTCAGCGGCGCCAGGGCGTCGTTCTCGTCGAGGTGGTCGGGCGCCTGCATCGCCAGCATCACGTTGAGCAGCATGCCCTGGGAGATGAAGTCGCGGGCCCGCTCGTCGGTGCAGCCGGTGGACTTGAGGATCCGGAACACCTTCGCCATGCAGTCGCGCGACATGGCACCGATCCGCGGCTCGCCGCTGGCCACCATGCCGTGCATCATCACCATCAGCAGGTCGCGGTCGACCAGCAGCCCGGTGTACGTCGCACCCAGCCGGCCCCAGTCGTCCTCGCACTCCGGGTCGAACGGCCCGGACGCGAGCTCCTCGGCGAACGCAACGCCGATCCGCTCCATCACCCGGTCGAAGACCTCGAGGAAGAGATCGAGCTTGGTGCCGAAGATCCGCACCACGTAGGGCTGCGAGACCCCGGCCTGCTTCGCGACCGCATCGGTGCTGGTGCCGGCGTAGCCGCCGACGGCGAACGCGCGAACGGCGGCGTCGAGCACCAGCTCCCGGCGGTCCTCGGGCTTCATCCGGGTCAGGGGGGCAGCGATCTTCGGGGTCACGCTTGACAGGTTATCACTTGATTACTTATGGTCGACCACATAAGTAATCATTCAATGCCTTATTCGCAGGAGTTCCGATGACCACTACCGCCCCGGTCGCCGTCGCACCGGTCCCCGCCGACCTCCCGGAACTCCCGGCTCGCGGTCGTCGGATCCCCCTCTGGGTGGCGATCGTCGCCACCTCGCTCCCGATGTTCATGGCCACGCTCGACAACCTGGTGATGACCAGCGCGCTGCCCGTGGTCCGCGCCGACCTCGGCTCGACGGTCGGCCAGCTGTCCTGGTTCCTGAACGCCTACACGCTGGTGTTCGCGACGTTCATGCTCCCGATGGCCACGATCGGCGACCGGCTCGGCCGTCGCCGGGTGATGCTGGCCGGGATCGTCCTGTTCACGGTCGCCTCGATCGCCTCCGCCCTGAGCACGACGAGCGGTGCACTGATCACTGCCCGCGCGTTCCAGGGCCTCGGCGCCGCGGCCGTGATGCCGCTCTCCCTGACCCTGCTCGCAGCCGCGGTCCCGACCCGGCTGCGGCCGATGGCGATCGGCATCTGGGGCGGCGTCTCCGGCCTCGGGGTCGCGCTCGGCCCGGTGATCGGCGGCGCGGTCGTCGAGGGCGTCAGCTGGCAGGCGATCTTCTGGCTCAACGTGCCGGTCGCCGTGATCGCGTTCCCGCTGATGCTGGTCGCCGTGAAGGAGTCGCGTGGCACCTGGCAGAAGCTCGACATCCGCGGCACCGTCATCCTCGGTGGCGCCGTGTTCCTCGGCATCTGGGGCATCGTGCACGGCAACTCTCAGTCGTCGGCTGGTGGCTGGACCTCGCCCATGGTGCTCGGCTCGCTGGTCGTCGCCGCGCTGCTGGTGCCGGCGTACGTCGTGCACGCCCGCGGCCGTTCGTTCGCCGTCCTCCCGCTGCGGCTGTTCCGCAGCCGCGGCTTCTCCGCCGCCAACGCGATCGGCCTGTTCTTCACGCTGGGCATGTTCGGCGCCGTGTTCCTGATGGCGCAGTACCTCCAGATCGTGCAGGGCTACAGCCCACTCGAGGCCGGCATCCGGACCCTCCCCTGGACCGCTGCGCCGATGGTCGTCGCCCCGGTTGCCGGTCTGCTCGCTCCGCGCACCGGGCTCCGCTCGCTGCTGCTGACCGGGCTGGTGCTCCAGGCCGGGTCGCTGATCTGGCTGGCGTCGCTGGCCGAGGACATCGCGCCGTACAGCCACTTCGTGCCGGCGCTCGCGATGGCCGGCGTCGGGATGGGCCTGACCTTCGCGCCCAGTGCGACCGCGGTGCTCGAGGGCCTGCCGGACAGCGACTTCGCGGTGGCGAGCTCGGCGAACTCCACGATCCGCGAGTTCGGGGTGGCCCTGGGTGTCGCGCTGCTGACCGCGGTGTTCCTCGGCAACGGCGGCCAGCTGATGCCGACCGGATACCAGGGTGCCGTCGGGCCCGCCCTCCTCACCGGCGCGGCAGCGGTCGGGGTCGCCGTCGTGGCCGCGCTGTTCGCCCCGGGACGCGCACGCCGCTGACCGATCAGGTCGGATCCGGCTCGAGGTCGTCCACCTCGAGCCGGATCCGCTTGTTGTCCTTGCCCTTGCTCTCGGTGCCCGTCACGCGCACCCGGCCGACCTCGACCGTGGAGAGCACATGGGTGCCACCGTCGGCCTGCCGGTCGAGGCCGACGATGTCGATCACGCGCAACGGGTCGATCTCCTGCGGGATCAGGTTCGCCGAGGTGCGGATCAGCGCCGGGTCGGCGTCGGCCACCGAGCGCGGCACGAAGTCGACCACGATCTCCCACGCCTTCTCGATCTCCTCGTTGATCCGCTTCTCCACGGCCGCACCGAGGTCGGCGCTCATCGCCGGGAACGGAAAGTCCAGGCGGCCCTTGAGCGGCTCCATGTTGCCGCCGGTGACCGGGATCGCGTAGTCGGCCCAGATCACGCCGCACAGGATGTGCAGCGCCGTGTGCGTGCGCATCAGCCGGTGCCGGCGGTCCCAGTCCAGGACGCCCTGCACCTCGGCTCCGACGTCGGGCAGGTCGCCTGTGACGGTGTGCCAGATCGGTCCCCGCTCGCGTCGTACGCCGGTGACCGCGAGGGTGCCGGTCGGTCCCTCGATGGTGCCGAGGTCGCACGGTTGGCCGCCGCCACCGGGATAGAAAGCCGTGCGCTGCAAGCGGATCCGGCCTGCGTCGCGGTCCACCTCGGCGACCGTGCTGTCGAACTCGTGGCGGTAGGCGTCGACCGCGAACAGCTCGCGCGCGGCGAGCTCGGGCGGCGCGTTGCGGATCGGTTCTCCGGGGACTCCCATGCCGGTCAACCTACGACGGGTCTGATATCTCACAGCCCACCGTGCGAGACCTCGACGGTCGGCGAAGGGTCGCGGGCGTTACATGGTCCGGTGAGCACGGGGACGACCACCGCGGTCGAGCAGGTCGGGGACGTACGACGCTGGGCGATGCTCGGCGTCGGCACCGGCGCCCAGGCGGCGTCGGCCGTGATGGTGCACGGCCCGGCCTTCCTGATCCCGACCCTGCACCGGGACCTCGGCTACTCCCTCGCGGAGGCCGGCCTGGTCGCGGCTGCGCCGACCGTCGGCGTGATGCTGACGCTGGTGCTGTGGGGTGTCGTCGTGGACCGGCGCGGCGAGCGGTTCGCGCTGCTGGTCGGTCTGGCCGGCACCACGGTCGCGGGTGCGGGGGCGGCCCTCACCCACGGCGTCGTCCTGCTCGCTGTGGCGCTCGGGTTCGCCGGCGCGGCCGCTGCCTGCACCAACGCCGCGAGCGGCCGCGTGGTCGTCGGCTGGTTCCCGCCGCACCGGCGCGGGCTTGCGATGGGCGTGCGTCAGATGGCCCAGCCCGTGGGCGTGGGCATCGCCGCGATCGGCATCGCCGTGCTCGCCGACCGGTTCGGGGTCGCGGCGGCGATCTGGCTGCCGACCGCGCTCGTGGCCGTGGCCGCGGTCGCCGTTGCGCTCGTCGTACTGGATCCGCCGCGGCCGGAGCGCACCGTCACCTCGGCACCGAACCCCTACCGTCGCGACGGCTACCTGGTCCGGATCCACGCGGTCTCGGTGCTCCTGGTGGTGCCGCAGTTCGTGGTGTGGACGTTCGCGCTGGTGTGGCTGGTGCAGGACCGAGGCTGGTCCCCCGGTGCCGCCGGCGTCGTCGTCGCGGCCGCCCAGGTGGTCGGCGCGTTCAGCCGGATCGCCGTCGGCCAGCTCTCGGACGTGGTCGGCGGCCGGATGCGCCCGCTGCGCTGGGTCACCTGGGCGGCGATCGCCAGCATGCTCGCGCTCGGCGCGACCGCCGGGCTCGACTGGGGTGTCGCGGTGGTGCTGATGGTGGTCGCCACCGCGGTCACGGTCGCCGACAACGGGCTGGCGTTCACCGCGGTCGCGGAGCGGGCGGGACCGTTCTGGTCCGGGCGGGCGCTCGGGATCCAGAACACCGCGCAGTTCCTCGGCGCCTCCCTCGTGCCGCCGCTGGTCGGCCTGGCGGTCACCGCGTCCAGCTATCCGGTCGCGTTCGCGGCCGCTGCGATCTTCCCGCTGGTCGCGGCTCCGCTGGTGCCGGTCCGGGACGAGCACGACCTGCACTGACCGGGCGGCGCGCAGCTGCGGAATGCCCGGAAGTCAACCTCAGGAGGCCTCTGTCCCGCTTTGTGTTCGTCCTAGTCTGGGACCGGACGTGATTCGGGCGGGTCCGCGATCGTGCGGCGGGCGTACGGGCCAGTGCGTCCGCCGTACCCACGCCGTTCGCCGCACGCGCGGGTCACGTTCCTCCGGCACGACCTAGAGTCCCGTCCATGGGACAGGTGCCGGCGGCGACACGAGCGCTCCAGGTGCTGAAGTTCCTGGCCACCCAGCCCGACCCGGTGCCGCTGGAGCGGATCATCCGCGCCGTCGGCCTGCCGCGCAGCACGGCGTACCACCTCGTCAACGCGATGATCGAGGAAGGCTTCGTGCTCCACGTCGAGGACGAGCACCGCTACGGCCTCGGTGTCGCGGCGTTCGAGGTCGGCAGCGGCTACTCGCGCCAGGAGCCGCTCCAGCGCATCTCCCGCCGCGCGCTCGCGGTGCTCGCCGACCGGGTCGGCCAGTCCGCGCACCTGGCGGTGCTGCACGGACGCGACGTGCTCTACGTCGTCGAGGAACGCGCGCCCGGGCGTCCCCCGCTGGTCACCGACGTCGGGGTCCGGCTCCCGGCCGCCCTCACGGCGAGCGGGCGCGCGATCCTGGCGGCGCTCCCGCCGGCCCAGGTCCGGGCACTGTTCCCGGACAAGGACGCGTTCGTCGACCGGCACGGCAAGGGCCCCACCTCGCTGAGCACCCTGCGGGCACTTCTCTCGGAGACCCGGCAGCGCGGCTATGCGGCCGAGGACGGTGAGGTGACGCCGGGGTTCGCGTCCGTCGCGGCCGTCGTGACCGACCACAACGCCCTGCCGGTGGCCGGCGTCGCCGTGACCTGGTCGACGGCCGACGAGGCGCCGGACCACCGCCGGCTGGTGCAGGCCACCCGGAGCACCGCCGACCGGCTCTCCCGACGGCTCGGCGGAAGCTCGGTGCCCGCGAACGGCTGACAACGTGACCGCCACCGGCTTTGATCGTTGTCGGGTCGAAGGAGTGTGGAGCGATGGTGCGCGCTGGCAAGGATCCGGACACCCGCGGGGCGGCCCGACGACGGCTCGTCGGGGCTGGGGTGGTCTCCACGGCACTTCTGGTCAGCGCGCTGGTCACGTTCCCGTCGTACGGCGGCAGCAGCAGCGGCAGCACTGCGACTGCGGGCGGCTTCAAGAAGGCGTACGACGCCGCGAGCAACACCGCGAAGGCGCTCGAGCAGGGCCAGGACACGATCTACCTCCCCGACGGCAGCCACCTGCACCTCGACGGCGCCCGCGTGACCAAGGACGGCCACCTCGCGATCGACACCGCGGCGAAGAACGCGATCGCCCGTGGCGCGAAGACCGTCGACGCCGACACCGCCGACCCGACCACGCCCCAGCAGGCCCGGCGCTCCGAGCGCGCGGCGGCCACCCAGCGGGCCACGATCGCCGACCCGCCGCTCACCACCGGCTACACGCGGCGCGGCTTCCACACCGTGCCGGTCGACCGCTACGAGATGGCCGGCGGCTGCTACGGCATGCAGTCGACCAGGAACAACAAGTGGCTGCGACTCACCAGCAGCCGGCCGGAGTTCACCGGCGCCGACCTGTCCCACGGGCTGCCGGTGTTCTACAAGGCCACCGACCTCGGCGCGTTCATCCTGCACACCGGTGACACCGCGAACCTGTCCGGCCGCGGCGGCGCGATCGGCTTCGACGCGGCGCCGAGCGACGACAGCAACTGGACGGTGAAGGAGGTCGCGGCCAGCGTCTTCACGTTCACCCTGCCGGGCAAGGGCAGCCTGAACAACAGCGCCACCGGCCGGCCGACGCTGTCCTCGACCCCGGGTCACTACCGGCTGCACCGCACCACGAGCTGCGTCGCCTACCCGGAGATCGGCACCGGCGTGACGGGGCTCCCGTTCGCCGGCACCACGCCGTACCAGGAGGTCCGCGGGTACGTCGACGCGCACACGCACGGGATGGCGTTCGAGTTCCTCGGCGGCGACGTCCACTGCGGCAAGCCCTGGGACCGGTTCGGTGTCGAGTACGCCCTCAAGGACTGCGTCGACCACACCACCACCGACGGCAAGGGCGCGGTGCTGGAGGCGTTCCTGTCCGGCAGGCCGACGCACGACCCGGTCGGCTGGCCGACGTTCAAGGACTGGCCGGCTCCGCGCTCGCTGACCCATGAGGGCACCTACTTCAAGTGGATGGAGCGCGCCTGGCGCAGCGGCGAGCGGCTGTTCGTCAACCTGCTGGTCGAGAACAACCAGCTCTGCATGCTCTACCCGATCAAGCACAACTCCTGCGACGACATGGACTCGATCCGCCTGCAGGCAAAGGACATGCGCAACTTCGAGCGCTACATCGACGCGCAGGCGGGTGGACCCGGCTACGGCTGGTACCGGATCGTCGAGTCGCCCACCGAGGCTCGCGCCGTGATCAACAAGGGCAAGCTCGCGGTGATCATGGGGATCGAGACCAGCGTGCCGTTCGGCTGCACGATGAAGCTCAACATCCCGCAGTGCGACGCCGCCTCGATCAACCGTCAGCTCGACGAGGTGCACCAGCTCGGCGTGCGCCAGATGGAGCTGGTGAACAAGTTCGACAACGCGCTGTCGGGCGTCGCCGGTGACGAGGGACAGACCGGCAACCTGGTCAACTCCGCCCAGTTCCTGGAGACCGGCTCGTTCTGGCAGATGGAGCACTGCGCCGTCCAGGACGCGGAGATCCACGACCGTGACCAGACGACGACGCCGGACAGCCCGGCGACACCGGCACAGGACGCGCTGTTCGGGGCGATCTTCGCGCTCGACGGCCCGACCATGCCGGTGCCCGTCTACCCGTCACCGCACCACTGCAACAAGAAGGGCCTGACCTCGCTGGGCAGCTACACGATCAAGGGTCTGGCGAAGCGGCACATGATCTTCGACCCCGACCACATGAGCGTGAAGGCGCGCAAGTCGTCGATGGACCTGATCGAGTCGATCAACTACCCAGGGGTCGTGTCCAGCCACAGCTGGTCGACGCCGGACGCCTACCCGCGGATCTACCAGGACGGCGGCTTCATCACGCCGTACGCCGGCGACAGCACCGGCTTCGTGGCCAAGTGGAAGCGGCTCCAGACCTGGACCGACCCGCGCTACTACTGGGGTGTCGGCTTCGGCGCGGACATCAACGGCCTCGGAGCGCAGGGCGACCCGCGGCCGGGTGCCGCGACCCACCACCCGGTCACCTACCCGTTCACCGGACTCGGCGGCGTCACGGTCAACCAGCAGGTGAGCGGCCAGCGGGTCTACGACATCAACAAGGACGGCGTCGCGCACTACGGCCTCTACCCGGACTGGATCGAGGACCTGCGCAAGCTCGCCGGCAACGCGATCGTGAAGGACCTGTCGCGGGGTCCCGAGGCCTACCTCCAGGTGTGGGAGCGAGCCGAGGGGGTCGAGCCCAACGCGTGCGTCAACCCTGCGCTGAAGAAGTCGGTCGCGACGTTCACCGCGCTGCCGAAGGGGCTCAGCACCTGGCAGGTGCTGCAGCGGGTCGGTCAGCCCGACGTCCGGCGCAACACCACGTTCACCTTCTGCGCCTCCGGAACCGCGAAGGTCCAGGCCACCTTCAGCCCCACCGGGAAGCTGACGAAGGTGGCGCGGACCGCCTGAGCGTGGGCAATCGGGCTCAGTTGCCGAGAGCGGTGCGCAGCGCGTGCACCATCCAGTCGAGGACCTCGCGGGCCGGGGTGCGTCCGCCTTCGAGGAAGTAGTGGTCGGCCGTCGGTACGACGTGGTGCTCGACCGGCACTCCTGCGTCGGCGAGCCGGGCGGCGTACCTGTCGCCCTCGTCACGGAGCCGGTCGTACTCCGCCGTGATGATCAGCGCCGGCGCCAGGCCGGACAACCAGTCCGACAGCAACGGAGAGGCGTAGGACTCTCCGCGCCGGCTCTCGTCGCGGAAGTAGGTGCGCCGCACCAGGTGCATCAGCGCCGGCGTGATCATCGGGTTGCTGATCACGCTCGGCTTCGCGGCGGGGTCGCCGGCGAGGTCGAGGCTCGGCACCCCCAGCAGCTGGAGCAGCGGCGCGCACGACCCACGGTCGCGGGCCTGGAGCGCAGCCGACGCCGCGAGGTTGCCACCGGCGCTGAAGCCCCCCACCGCGACCCGTCCGTCACCGGCCTCCGCCACGTGCGCGAGCACGTCGTGTGCCTGCTCCTGGGCCACCGGGTAGCGCGCCTGTGGCGCCACGTCGTAGTCCACGTTGACCACCGTCGCGCCCACCTCGTGGGCCACGATGCGGCAGAACCAGTCGTCCATCTTCGGGTAGCGCATGAAGAACGCGCCACCGTGCAGGTGCACGTAGCTGCCCGAGGCGCCCGGTGGCGCGTAGACCGTGCAGCGCACCTTGCCGTGTCGGGTGGGCACCCTCATCGTGGTCGGTCGTGGCAGGTCGTTGCCGGAGAAGTAGAGGTTGCGGCCGTAGCGCACGGTGAACGGCGCAGACTTCTGCACCATCCAGGCGGACACGTCGGCGCCGAGCGGCATGTGCACAGTGTGACGTCTGAGCCGGGATCCGGGGCCGGGGTCAGCAAACAACCAGGGTTACCCGTCGGTAGGATGCGGGTGCGGACGGTGGGTGACCACCGTGCCGCGATGGCCGTAGTCTCGGCGCAACGCCGGCGAATTGGGGAGTGACGCGTGATCGTTGTCTTGGTTGTGGGCCTCGTGATGAACGCGATCGCCCTCCCTCTCGCCGCGCGGCGGGTGCTGTTCCTCTACCGCGTGATCAGCAGCGGCCAGCCAGCCCCTGACCGGATCGAGGGCGTCACCTCGCGGCTCGGCGCGGCGATCAAGCGCCAGGTGGTCGAGGTCTTCGGCCAGAAGAAGCTGCTCAAGTGGTCGGTGCCCGGCGCGGCGCACTTCTTCGTGTTCTGGGCGTTCCTGATCCTGGCCACGGTCTACCTCGAGGCGTACGGCTCCCTGTTCAAGCTGCTGTTCACCGGCGGCGACGCCCAGCTGGACTGGGCGATCCCGCTGGTCGGGCACTGGGCGATCCTGGGCTTCGCCCAGGACTTCATCGCGATGATGGCGTTCTTCGGCATCGCCACGTTCGTCTGGATCCGGTTCAAGAACGCACCCAAGGACCTCGGCCGACGGTCGCGCTTCTTCGGCTCGCACCTGTCCGGCGCGTGGATCACGCTGTTCATGATCTTCAACGTCATCTGGACGATGTACCTGTTCCGCGGTGCCTCCGCGGCGCTGGGCAACTTGCCCTACAAGGACGGCGCCTTCGTCTCGATCGGCCTCGGCAAGGTCCTCGACGGGATGGGACACGGCGCGCTCGAGGTGCTCGAGGGCATCGGCCTGCTGCTGCACATCGGCGTGATGCTGGTGTTCCTGATCTTCGTGCTGAACTCCAAGCACCTGCACATCTTCGTGGCCCCGCTCAACGTGCTGTTCGGTCGCCAGCCGGTCGCGCTCGGTGCGGCGAAGCCGATGATGAACGACGGCAAGGCGCTGACTCTCGAGGACCTCGAGGACCTCGACGAGGACGCCAAGCTCGGCGTGGGCGCTGCCGAGGACTTCAGCTGGAAGGGCATCCTCGACTTCACGACGTGCACCGAGTGCGGCCGCTGCCAGGACCAGTGCCCGGCGTGGAACACCGAGAAGCCGCTGTCGCCGAAGCTGATGATCATGGCCCTTCGCGACCACACGCTCGCGAAGGCGCCGTACCTGCTGGCGGACGAGGGCAAGCGCGAGGCGCTGCTCGAGGGCAACGAGACGCTCACCCGCGAGGTCGAGCGGCCGCTCATCGGCGACACCGGTGACGACTGGTTCTACATGCCCGAGAGCGGCGCCGCTGTGATCGACCCCGACGTGCTGTGGTCGTGCGTCACCTGCGGTGCGTGCGTGCAGCAGTGCCCGGTCGACATCGAGCACGTCGACCACATCGTCGACATGCGGCGCTACCAGGTGCTGGTCGAGTCGAACTTCCCGGCCGAGCTCAACGGGCTCTTCAAGGGCATGGAGAACAAGGGCAACCCGTGGAACATGTCCGCGACCGCCCGCCTCGACTGGGCCAAGGACCTGCCGTTCGAGGTCAAGGTCGTCGGCGAGGACATCGAGTCGCTGGAGGAGGTCGACTGGCTGTTCTGGGTCGGCTGCGCCGGTGCCTACGAGGACCGCGCCAAGAAGACCACGCGTGCTGTCGCCGAGCTGCTCGACCTGGCCGGTGTCAGCTTCGGTGTGCTCGGCAACGGCGAGACCTGCACCGGTGACTCCGCGCGTCGTGCCGGCAACGAGTTCGTGTTCCAGGGTCTGGCCGCGCAGAACATCGAGACGTTCAAGGAGTACAAGGTCAAGAAGGTCGTCTCGACCTGCGCCCACTGCTTCAACACCCTCAAGAACGAGTACAAGGACTTCGGCATCGAGCTCGAGGTCGTGCACCACACCCAGCTGCTCAACCGGCTGGTGCGCGAGAAGAAGCTGACCCCGGTCGCCGCCCAGGGAGCGTCGCGGTCGGTGACGTACCACGACCCCTGCTACCTCGGTCGCCACAACCAGGTGTACTCGCCGCCGCGCGAGCTGCTCGAGGTCATCCCCAACGCGGACTTCGTCGAGATGCCGCGCAACAGCGAGCGCTCCTTCTGCTGCGGCGCCGGCGGCGCGCGGATGTGGATGGAGGAGACGATCGGCGAGCGGATCAACACGAACCGCACCAAGGAGGCCGTCGCCACGGGCGCCGACCAGATCGCCGTCGGCTGCCCCTTCTGCCGCGTGATGCTCTCCGACGGGCTCACCACCGAGCAGAGCA
>CAWFHJ010000008.1:0-195056 GCA_963815585.1 uncultured Actinomycetota bacterium
GTGGTTGAGGAGGCGCGCCAGCGCCGTCTCGAAACCTCCGCCCTTCTTGGCGGTCGAGCCTGTCGAGACCCCTACGAAATCCCTTGTCCATAACGGGAAAGTCGACGGAATCATGCCTTGATTCGAACGTATGTTCGAGTAGAATGGGGCCATGACCACGACGGCACCCGACCTCGACACCGCAGCACCGCGGTACTCGACGGTTCGCGCGTGACCGTCGGCCGCTGCCGACACCGCCGAGGCCAGACTCCTCCAGGCAGCCGTCGCGTGGGCGGACCTGCACCCCGCGGAGTCGATCCACGACGCCGCCCTGCTCTCCCGTTACGGCGACCAGCCGTTCGCGGTCGCCGGACCGGGCGCACCCCTGGTCTCGGAGTTCTGCGTGGCGGAGTTCTCGCTCGCGGTGGGGCTGCCCACCGAGACCGGCAAGGCCTACCTCGGCGAAGCGGTCGAGCTGGCCCACCGCCTCCCGCGCACCTGGGCCCGGGTCCTGGCCGGTGACCTGCCCGCGTGGCGGGCCCGGCGGATCGCCCGCGAGACGATCAGCCTCTCGATCCAGGCCGCTGGGTTCGTGGACTCCCAGGTCGCACCCTTCGCGCACCGGATCGGTCCCGCCGAGGTCGACCGCCTCGTCGCCGACGCGGTCGGCCGGTTCATGCCCGCCGAAGCCGAAGAACAGCGCCGTCGAGCAGCCGATGGCCGGTACTTCGCGATCGAGCACACCCAGGTCTCCTTCACCGGCACCTCCCGGGTCCACGGTGAGCTCGACCTCGCCGACGCCCTGGACCTGGAGACCCGGATCGCCCACGAAGCCGCCGTCCTGGCCGCCTGCGGGTCCCAGGAGCCGTTGGACGTGCGGCGCTCCCAGGCGATCGGCCAGATCGCCCGCCAGCAGACCTCCCTCGACCTCCAAGCTCCTGACGATCGATCGAAGATCGCCCCGGCCGCACGCCAGACGGTCGTCCACGTCCACCTCTCACCCGAAGGCCCGTTCGCCCGCGTCGAAGCCTCCGGACGCCGGATCGTGAGCGTCGACCAGGTCCGCGAGTGGCTGCACACCCCGCTCACCCAAGTGTCATCAAGCCGGTGATCGACCTCAACGACCACGTGCACGTCGCCCAGTACGAGGTCCCCGACCGGCTCGCAGACCAGACCGCCGAACGCGACCTCACCTGCGTCTTCCCCTGGTGCACCCGACCCGCGATCCACTGCGACGACGACCACGTCATCCCCTACTCCGAAGGCGGACCCACCGCCTCGGACAACCTCGCACCGCTGTGTCGACGGCACCACCGGCTCAAGACCCACTCGCCCTGGAGCTACACCGTCCTCGAACCCGGCAGCTACCTCTGGTCCTCACCCCACGGCTACCAGTACCTCCGCGATGACCGCGGCACCACCGACGTCTCCCGCGACAAGCCGCCGAACCGGCCACCCGACACCTGAACCCACCGCCCCACACCCCGCCCACCCACCAGTGAGCGGGGCAGAGGCACGTCGTGGAAGCCCGGCGAGCCGTGGAGCCGGCGCCTCAGTCGGTCGACGACATCGCCCGGAACCGGGTGACCAGCTCGGGATCGCGCTCATCGAGCTCGACCCGGCCGTACAGCCACAGGATCAGCTCGGCCGACGTGCCCTCGACGGTCGGCCGCCGGCCACCGTCGGTCCAGGTGATCGCCGCGTCGGGCGACTCCTGGCTGACCGTCCAGACCCGCTTGGTGTCGGTGGAGCGCAGCACCAGCACGCCGTCGAGCGTGCGGCCGCTCCTGGCCACGTCGTCGGCGTCGGCGAGCGAGGTGGTCAGGAACTCCTCGACGCAGTCGTCGGCCACCTCGGCGTCGATGGTGACCTCGTGGCCAGCGGCGTTGGCAGCGTCGAAGTGGTGGACAGCCGCCTCCTGCACCTGGTGGCGGGTGATGAACGCGACGTCCTGCTGCGGCGGGAACCAGGTCCAGCAGGTCGCGGACTGGTCGGCGGTGCGCAGCGTCTCGACCAGGTCCTCGGCGCCCTGGACGAACACCTCCAGCAGGTCGTCGTCCGCCGGGCGGGCCGGTCGCCGGCTCTCGTCGGGCGCTGCGTCCAGCCGCTCGGCGGCGATCGTGCGCCAGAACCAGTGCACCTCCGACACGTGCCAGACCAGGTCGGCCACGCTCCACTCGGGACAGTGCTCGACCCGGGCGTCCAGCCTGCCGCGGGCGTCGTCGGCGAGACCGTGGCTGTGACCGGAGATCGCCGCGAGGGAGCGTTCGAGAGTGAGGGCCATGAGCGTGAGGCTAGAGGGCGTTGCCGACACCCCGCTGGGCGGTTTCCTCGGAGACAGGTGCCGGCCCGGGCTTCCGCCCGGTGAGCACCGACACCCCGGTGAGCGTGGCCAGCCCGGCCGGGATGCCGATCACGACCCACGCGCGGGTGGGCAGTGAGCCGTCGCGCACCGCGGCCACCGTGGCAGCCACGTCGGCCGCGTCCACACCGATCCCGGTGAGGGCCAGCCGGCGCCGCGCCCGGCCGCGGGCGGCGAGGGTGATCACGCCCAGGGCGATCTCGCGGGATCCGAACATGCGGGTCATGAGCGGCAGCTGTCGGTTGGCCGCGCCGTCGAGCTGGAAAAGCTTGGCCGTGAGCTCGGGAGAGGAGAGCGCCGTGGCACCGACCGCGATCCGGCCGAGGGAGAGTCCGATGAGGGGGTCCATGGTCGAGAACCTAGTGGCTCACGTAGGCGTCGAGCCACCGCCCGAGCTCGTCGAAGACCCGGTCCCGCGCAGGCTGCCGCGACAACGTCACGTCGTGCATCGCCCCCTCGACCTGGGCGATCGTCACGTGCCGGCCGAGGTACGGCGCCCAGTGCCGGATCTGCTCGACGTCGAGCACGATGTCGCTCGACATCGCGTCGTCCCCGAGCTCGGTCTCGCCGCCGCTGCGGGTGGAGCTGAGCACGAGAACCGGTGCCGTGACGTCGATGCCGCGGTGCACCCGCGCGTGCGCCCGTCGTACGGCGCGCAACCAGCCGGCGTAGACGGCGAAGCTCTCCAGCGGCTTCCACCGCAGGTCGAAGTCCCACTCGCCGGCGTGGTCCCGGTGCAGGCTGCGCGCGTAGTGGCCGGTGACGTCGCGCGGGATCAGCCGCTTCGGCTGCCGGCCGCCGACGACGTCGATCACCTTGGTGCCGAGGGTGCGCATCAGCAGGCTGGAGTTCATCTCCAGCCACGGGGAGTTCAGGGCGACGCCGACGATCCGCTCCGGGCGCCGGTCGTGCAGCCACAGCGGCACGGTCAGACCGCCCGTGGAGTGCGCGCTCATCACGACGTGGTCGTGGTCGGCGACGACCAGCGCCAGCGCCGCGTCGAGCTCCTCGTAGTACGCGGTCAGTTCCGCGACGTAGGTCGGCGTCTGGTGAGGGAGCCAGGACCGACCGTACTTGCGCAGGTCGAGGGCGTAGAAGTCGTAGCCCCTCGCCACCCACCAGTCAGCGGCCACGGTCTGGAAGAAGTAGTCGGCGAAGCCGTGCACGTGCAGCACGGCCCTGCCCGTCGGCTGCTCCGCGCGCCGGGTCACGAGCGTGGCGACGACCTCACCCTCGTCGTCGGGGCGCAGTGCGATCGTGCGGACGGTGTACGGCGCACCGAGGACGTCGGTGGTCTCCAGATCGGTCACGGGCCGATCCTTCCACCCGGGCCGTTGGCCGAGCTCTCAGGTCATGATCCCGAGCGGGGCGTAGGTCAGGCCGGGGAACACGGTGCCGAGGGGGCGACCGGGGAACCGTCGGGTGACCACTTCTCCCATCACCTGCCGGTAGTCCGTGGTGACCTTGAGGTCGCCCTCCTGCAGCTTTCCGCCGCTGAGCCAGGGCCAGGTGCCGTAGTACCGGCCGCCCCTCACCCCGGCACCCATCATCAGCATCATGTTGCCCCAGCCGTGGTCCAGCCCGGCGTTGCCGTTCTCCGCCAACCGTCGACCGAACTCCGAGAGGGTCACCACCGTCACCCGCGAGCGCCCCGCGGGACCGAGGTCGGTCATGAAGGCCGCGACCACCTCTGCGAACCGCTCCAGGATCACCTTCATCTGGCCGGAGTCGAGCGTGCCGTAGGAGGCGTGCATGTCCCAGCCGCCGGTCTCGACCGCGACGACCTCGGTGCCGAGGTCTGCCTTGATCAGCCGGGCGGTGTCCTGCATCGCGTTGCCGAAGTCGTTGGCGGGATAGACGGCGCCGTTCTGGGGCGCGTACGGCGCCTCGAGGGGAGCCGCATAGGTGCTGGAGATCGTTATCGCCGCGTCCGCCGCCTGCTCCAGCGGGCCACCGCTCCCGTTCCACACGGTGCGCAACGACGCGTACCTGTCCTCGCGTCGCTGCTGCAGGCCGGTGATGCGCAGCTGGCTCATCGAGTTCGTGGCGAGGGTGGGCGCCGGTCCCGCCAGGGACGTGGGGACCAGCGACGAGCCGACCTGAGCGGCCTCGAGCGGGTTGGTCGACCCGGTGATCCCGACCATCCGGTTCAGCCAGCCGATCCGCTCCGGGGTGCCGGGGTCGGCGTCCTCGACCACCTCCATCGCGGAGAAGTGGGAGCGGTTCGGAACCGCCGTCCCCACGGCGTGGACCGCGGCAAGCTCACCGGAGCCCCAAAGGAACTCGAGCGGCTTGAGGCCCGGGTGCATCCCGAACATCGAGTCCTGCGCCACCAGGCTCTCCCGTGGGATCCCGATCGTGGGGCGGGCCTTGTAGTAGTCGGGGTCGCCGTGCGGCACGACCACGCCCATGCCGTCGATGCCACCGCGCAGGCTGATCACCACGATCACGTTGCCGCCGGTGGATCCGGCCGCGCCGAAGCTCGCCTGGCGCAGCGAGTCGCCGAACATCTCGGTAGTGACCAGGCCGCTGGCGGCGACCGCCTGGAGGAAGGTGCGTCGCCGCAGTCGCGCGGCGCGTTCCAGCTCGGCGCAGCAGGTGCTGTGAGGCTCGGTGTCCACGTCTCTACCGCCGCATCAGGTCAGGTGAGTCCAGCAGGGAGCTGGCAAGCCGCAGGAACGCCCAGCCGGCGCAGAGCGGGTGGGCGGCCGTCACGACCGTGTCCGCGGCGTAGCCGGTGCTCTGCGCCACCGCGCTCGTCACGCGGTCGTCCGCCGGTGTGCCCAGCCAGGTCTTGCTGAGGTGGTCCACCCAGACGTCGAGCCGGACCGAGTCCTGCGGTAGCCAGCTGGCGGGGGTCCGGTAGACCACGTCGCGGGTCGGGTTCGTGCGACCGGCGAGGTTCCAGTGCATTCGCATCGAGTGCAGGATCCGGGAGGACGAGCACCACGGCGGGTCGGTGATCGGACGGCCGTTCGGGGCGGGCCAGAAATACATCATGTCCGCACCGTGGATGGTGTTGACCAGATTGGCGTAGGACTGGGCCGTGGTAGGCGCCAGGGGACGTACGTCGAGGGACCGGGCGGACGCCACCAGGTCCTCGATCGGGGTGCGCACCTTGGCACCCTGGGCGGCTCGGAACTCCGGACTCGCGAACAGGGCACGCAGCACCGGCTTGATCTGTGTCCCGTGCTGCTGGAAGACCCGCGCCAGCGAGTCCACCAGTGACGCGGGTGCGTCGTCGGTGACGAACGTGGTGACCAGCTTGCGGCAGACGTTCTGTGCGGTCAGCCGGTGCCGGGAGAGGAAGCGCAGGTAGGCGAGGCTGTCGGCACTGCCGTCATCGGCGGCGTTCTCGCGGACGAACCCGAGCACCCGCACCGGTCCGGTCGTGTGCAACGACGGCTTGTAGCGGACGCTGAACGTCTTGCCCCAGTCGAGGGTCCACCCCGACAGGATGGCCGCCGAAGCCTTCACCTCCTTCTCGCTGTAGCCGGCCGCACGGGTCACCGTGTGCAGCTCCAGGAGCTCGCGCCCGTGGTTCTCGTTGGGCGCGCCGCGGGTGGAGCGGAAGTTGTCCAGGCTGGACTGCATCGCGTTGCTGAGAGTGACCTCGCGCAGCAGGTCCTCGAAGCTGCCGAGCGCGTGGCGCCGGACGATCTGGTCCATGTCGAAGCGGCACGGCCACGCCGAGCTGTCACGGACCCCGACGTTGAAGTGGTTGGACCAGAGCTCCACCATCCGCTCCAGCAGGCCGCGTCGCGAGTGGATCTGGCGGAGGATCGTCCAGCTGCCGAACATGTAGCCGTACTCGTCCGCACCGATCCGCTCGGCCTTGCGCTCGTCGAACTTGACCTCGGGAGTGTCGAAGATCCGGGGGAACCAGTCGTCGAGCTCGCCGACGATCGGGTCCTCCGGCACGTTGTCGGGGTTCAGCTGCGCCTCGAACCAGGCTGCGGCGCTGCCGGCGTCGCGCAGCTGTTCCCAGGCCCACGGCGCGTAGCCGGGCGTGAACCGGTTCAGCAGGTGCCGGTCGGCGGCACTGGGACAGGGGGTGGTGGACGACGCGTAGGCCGTGGACACCCGAGAAGTCGTTGGCACCGTTCCCCCTTGGTGACCGGCGCGGCGGCGCGCCGGGGCCACAGTATGCATCCGCCTGCGCAGCTTGGCGAGGGTTGGCGAGCACTGGTCACGTCAGCCGCCGCCGTCGTCGAGCCGGAGCACGCCGCCGGCAAACATCGGAGGTACGACGCCCTCGACGTCGCTCTCCGCCGCGCCCAGTCGAAGCCCAGTCGCTCGTCGTACATGCCGCCCTCGGTGGCGAACAAGGCGACGTTCTCCTAGTTGCCTGCCTGGGTGGCATCCTCCACGATCGGCTTCCCCGCGTCAGCCTTGGCACCCTCCGGCTGACCGCCGGGCGCGTCGCCCTCGGTCTGGGAGCGGACCAGCTCCTCGATCCGCTTGCCGGTGTCGGAGTCGACGTTCTTCCAGTACTGGAAGGCACGCTCGAGCACGTCACCCTCGACGCCCGCGAGCAGGTGCCCGGCCACGGTGTTCACGAAGGCCTCGCGGATCTCGTCGTTCCAGACCTCGCGGACCAGGGTCCCGGCCTGGCCCCAGTCGTCGTCGTCCTTGCGCAGGGTGTAGGCCTCACGCACCATCGCGCCGTCGGTCTCCCAGCTCTCGGCCACCTCACCGACCTCGTCGGCGTAGCCACGACCGAACGAGTTCGGCGCGTAGACCGGGTCGTCGCCCCGGTGCTCGAATGCCATCGCGCCGTCCTGCGTGTAGGTGTTGGCGTTCTCCACGCGGTGCTTGTTGACCGGCAGCTGCTGGTAGTTGGCTCCGATCCGGTAGCGGTGCGTGTCGGAGTAGGAGAAGACCCGGCCCAGGAGCATCTTGTCGGGGCTGAACCCGATGCCCGGCACCACGGCGTTCGGCTCGAACGCCGCCTGCTCGATCTGGGCGAAGAAGTTCTCCGGGTTGCGGTTCAGGGTCATCGTGCCGACCTTGATCAGCGGGTAGTCGCTGTGCGGCCAGACCTTGGTCAGGTCGAACGGGTTGAACCGGTAGGTCTTCGCGTCCTCGTAGGGCATCGCCTGGATGGACAGGGTCCAGCTCGGGAAGTCTCCGCCCTCGATCGCGGTGCGCAGGTCGCGGCGGTGGAAGTCTGCGTCCTCGCCGGCGATCCGGGTGGCGTCGGCGTCGGTCAGTCCCTCGACGCCCTGGTCGCTGTGGAAGTGGTACTTCACCCAGTGCTTCTCGCCGGCCTCGTTGACCCAGAGGAAGGTGTGCGAGCCGTAGCCGTTCATGTGCCGCCAGGTGCGCGGGATGCCGCGGTCACCCATCAGGTAGGTCACCTGGTGGGCCGACTCCGGGTTGAGCGACCAGAAGTCCCACTGCATGTTGTTGTCACGCAGGCCGCTGCCGCCGCGCCGCTTCTGGGAGCGGATGAAGTGCGGGAACTTCATGGTGTCGCGCACGAAGAACACCGGGGTGTTGTTGCCGACCAGGTCGTAGTTGCCCTCGGTCGTGTAGAACTTCAGCGCGAAGCCGCGCGGGTCGCGCCACGTGTCGGGCGAGCCCTGCTCGCCGGCGACGGTGGAGAAGCGGGCCAGCATGTCGGTCTTCACGCCGGGCTGGAACAACGCCGCCCTGGTGTACGCCGAGACGTCCTCGGTGGTCTCGAACTCACCGAACGCGCCGGAGCCCTTGGCGTGCACGTTGCGCTCGGGGACGCGCTCCCGGTTGAAGTGCGCCATCTGGTTCAGAAAGTGGTGGTCGTGCAGCAGGATCGGGCCGTCGGAGCCGATGGTCAGCGAGTTGCGGTCGCTGGGAGCCGGGGCACCGGTCTCGGTCGTCGAGCCGAGGTGTGCCTCCTCGGACGGTGCGGTCGCGATCGAGCTGTCGGTCGGGTGGGGGACGTCAGGCATGGTGCGCTCCTTGGTGGTGGTCGGTCGTGTGGTGAGTCGTCTTGCCGCTCTTCTGGCAGGTGGGGCAGGTGCCCCAGTAGGTGACCTCGGCCTCGTCGATCACGAAACCCAGGTCGTCGTCGGTGTCCAGGCACGGCGCCTCGCCGACCGCGCAGTCGACGTCGTTGACGACGCCGCACTGCCGGCAGACGAGGTGGTGGTGGTTGTCGCCGGTGCGCAGCTCGTAGCGCGCGACCACCCGTCCGTTCGAGGAGGCCGGCTGGATGCGCCGGACCAGGCCCCGTGCGGCAAGCACGTTGAGCACGTCGTACACGGCCTGCGTGGACACGACCTTGGCGCCGGGCCCCGCTCCGCGTCGTACGGCGGAGAGGACCGAGTCGGCGTCGGAGTGCGGTGCGTCTGCGAGAGCCGTGATCACCGAGGTGCGAGGTGCGGTCACGCGGAGTCCCGCGCCCCGGAGCAGCTGCTCGGGAGAGAGGAACGCGGGAAGGAAGGCCATCTGTTCGACACAACCACCAGAACTGGAATGAGCCAAGATCAGGAGGCCCACCCATGGGGGTGAATCTGGATCAGTGCTGGTAGGTGCCCTGCACGATCGCCCGGCCGGCGGTCTTGAACGCCAGGTTGAACGACACCACCGCAGGGGAGGTGTCGGCGTCGACGCCGAGGGTGTCCTCCTGCACCGCGTGCACCACGAAGTAGTAGCGGTGGACCTGGTCCCCCTCCGGCGGTGCGGCGCCCATGAAGCCGTGGCCACCACCGTCGTTGCGGCACATGAACGCGCTGCCGGGCAGGTCGGCGCCCTCCGCGCCCGCCCCGGTGTCGAGGGACGTCGTGTCGGCGGGCAGGTCGACCAGCACCCAGTGCCAGAACCCGCTCGGCGTGGGGGCATCCGGGTCGAAACAGGTGACCGTGAAGCTCTTCGTGCCTTCGGGCGCACCCGACCAGCTCAGCTGCGGCGAGGTGTTGCCGGCATCCGCGACCTGGTCGTCCTTGAGCGGCTGGCCGTCCGTGACGTCGTCACTGGTCACCGTGAACGAGGGAACCTGCGGCAGCAGCTCGTACGGGTCGGGGGAGACGGGACGGTCGAGGCTCATGCGGACTCCTTGTAGGTCAGCGGGCGGGTCCTCGCCAACGTAGTCCGACCCGTGGTCCCGGACCACCGCCCCCGGGGTGAGGGGGTTCGATGTGAGGGTGACCGACTACGCCACGTACCCCTCCGGGCTGCGCCTGTCCGGCCGGCGCGTGGTCGTGGTCGGTGGCGGGCACGTCGCCCAGCGACGGGTGCCGGCGCTGCTGGCGGTGGGCGCGGACGTCACCGTCGTCTCGCCGGTGGTGACACCGGCGATCGAGGGGCTCGCCGACGAGATCACCCTGCTGCTCCGGGGCTACCGCGCAGGTGACCTGGATGGCGCCTGGTACGTGATCGCCGCGACCGACGACCGGGTCGTCAACGAGCAGGTCTCGGCCGAGGCGGAGGGACAGCGGATCTTCTGCGTCCGTGCGGACGACGCCACCCGTGCGACGGCGTGGACCCCGGCCGTGGGACGGCACGACATCGTCACCGTCGCGGTGCTCGACAACTTTGTCGGCGGACGCGACCCGCGCCGTTCGGCGTACGTGCGCGACGAGATCCTGGCCGGTCTGCGCGACGGCGAGATCGCCGCGCCGCGGCACCGGGAACGTACGGCGGGCGTGGTGCTGATCGGCGGCGGTCCCGGCGACCCGGAGCTGGTCACGGTCGCCGGTCGCAAGGCCCTCATGGAGGCCGACGTCGTGGTCGCCGACCGGCTGGCCCCCCGTGAGCTGCTCGGTGAGCTGTCGCCCGACGTCGAGCTGATCGACGTCGCGAAGCTCCCGCGTGGCCGGTTCACCGCACAGGAGGAGATCAACCGCGTGATCGTCGACCGCGCACTCGCAGGCAAGCGGGTGGCGCGGTTCAAGGGCGGCGACAGCTTCGTGTTCGGCCGCGGCTACGAGGAGGTCGAGGCCTGCCAGGCGGCCGGCGTGCCGGTGACGGTCGTCCCCGGGATCAGCAGCCCGCTCGCCGTCCCCGCTGTCGCCGGCATCCCGGTGACCCACCGCGGGGTCGCCCACGAGTTCACCGTGGTCTCGGGCCACCTGCCGCCCGGCCATGCCGACTCGCTGGTCGACTGGGAGGTGCTCGGCCGGCTTCGGGGCACCGTGGTGCTGATGATGGCCGTGGAGAACGCGCCCGCGATCGCCGCTGCGATGGTCGCCGCGGGGCGTCCCTCGAGCACCCCCGTGGGGATCGTGTGCGACGGCACGATGCCGGGGGAGCGCACCGTGCTGACCACGCTCGGCACGATCGGCGACGACATCTCCGCGCACGCCGTACGGCCCCCGGCGATCGTGGTCGTGGGGGACGTGGTGGCGGTCGCCCACCCGGAGCACTACGCGACGTTGGCATAGTGGTGGCATGCGAGTAGCCGTCATCGGGATCGGGATCATGGGCGCCGGCATGGCCGGCTCACTGGCGCGGGAGGGCCACGAGGTCGTGGTCTGGAACCGCACCGCGGACAAGGCGCAGGCGCTGGCCGGCGACGGGATCACCGCTGCCGCGTCGGTGGCAGAGGCGGTCTCCGGATGCGACGCCGTGGTCACCGTGCTCTTCGACACCGACGCCGTGCTCGCCGTGACCGAGGAGATCGTGGGCGGCATCGGCCCCGACGCCGTCTGGATCCAGTCCAGCACCGTCGGCGTCGACGGTGCGCGGCGGATCGCCGAGGCGGCCGGCGGCCAGATCGTCGACGCTCCGGTGCTCGGCACCAGGAAGCCCGCGCAGGACGGCGCCCTCGTGGTCCTGGCCTCGGGCCCGGCCGCCCTGCTCGAGAAGGCGCAGCCGGTCTTCGACGCGATCGGCAGCCGCACCGTGGTCGCCGGTGACGTCGTCGGGCAGGGGAGCGCGCTCAAGCTCGTGGTGAACGCCTGGATCGGGCTGCTCACCGCCGGCACGGCCCAGTCGCTGGCGTTCGCGCAGAGCCTCGGGCTCGACCCGGCGCTGTTCCTCGAGGCGATCACGGGCGCTCCGGTCGACAGCGCCTACGCGCAGCTGAAGGGTGCGGCGATGATCAAGGGCGACTGGACGACGTCGTTCGCGGTCGACGGGGTGCGCAAGGACGTCGGACTGATGATCGACGCCGCCGGCGACGCCGACTTCCCGACCGGGATCCTCGACGCGGTGCTCGCGACGTTCGACTCCGCCTCCGGGCTGGGGCACGGCGCCGACGACATGGCCGCCGTACGCACCGCGTTCCCGCACAGTCCGTGACGGTTCGCTGATGGCGACCCTGATCGAGGTCACCGACGCAGCCGACCCCCGGCTCGCGGACTACCGCGACCTGCGCGACGTGCAGCTCAGGACGCACCTCGAGGCCGAGCACGGCCTGTTCCTGGCCGAGGGCGAGAAGGTCGTACGACGGGCGGTGGAGGCCGGCTACGCGCCTCGCTCGTTCGTGATGTCACCGCGCTGGCTGGACGGGCTGGCCGACGTGCTTCGAGATCTCCGACGCGCCCTGCTACGTGGTGTCCGAGGCGCTCGCGGAGGAGGTGACCGGCTTCCACGTGCACCGCGGGGCGCTGGCGTCCCTGCAGCGCACCCCGCTGCGGACACCGGCGGAGGTGCTCGACGGGGCGCGGACCGTCCTGGTGCTCGAGGACGTCGTCGACCACACCAACGTCGGCGCGATCATGCGCAGCGGCGCGGCCCTGGGCGTCGACGCCGTCCTGCTGTCCCCGCGCTGCGCCGACCCCCTCTACCGGCGCTCGGTGAAGGTCGGCATGGGCGCCGTGTTCTCGATGCCGTGGACCCGCCTGGACGACTGGTACGACGCGCTGCCGCTGCTCGGTTCGCACGGGTTCACCACGGTCGCGCTCACGCTCGCCGACGACGCCGTCCCGGTCGAGGACGCGGTGTCCGGCGTCGACCGGCTGGCACTGGTGCTCGGCACCGAGGGCCACGGTCTCTCGCCCCGCTGGACCTCGTCCGCGTCGCGCCGCGCCGTGATCCCGATGGCGGCCGGGATCGACTCGCTCAACGTGGCCGCCGCGTGTGCGGTGGCCTGCTACGTCGCGCAGCGACGCTGACAGCCGGGCGACCGTCCCCCAGGGTGGTCGCCCGGCCGCCGGCTGTGGCGCTCAGCAGCCCCGCGCGCCGGTGGTCGCCCAGTGCTCGGCCGCGTCAGCGGATCCGCCGCACCGCCCGGTGCCCTCGGACGCCGCGGGGCCGGAGCAGGTCGGAGTCCCGTGGCCGTTCTTCAGCCAGGCCTCCGCCGCGGTCGCGCTGAGCTGGCAGTGGCTCTGGACGACGGGCGCCGCCGGTGCTGCCGGAGCGGGTGCGCTCGGGGCGCTACCGGTCCGCAGCGAGAGGACCATCACCACGAGGGCGGTGGTGGCGGCGAGGGCCAGGACCAGGAGGAACAGGGTCCGGGCGCGGTGCGGGCTGTGGTCCCCGATCGGGGACGAGGTGATGGTGGCCATGGTGCCGGTCCTTCCGGAGGAGGCTGCGACCCGGGTGGTGCAGCGACAGGACGACCGTGCGACGAAGCGGTATCGGGCCGGTCCGGCGCCGGTATCAGCCCGGTATCAACCTCGTTGACGCGGTTCGGGGGCCGGTGGACAGTGAAGGCGTGGACGTAGGCCTGCTCGGGCCGGTGCACGTCGACCACGGCAGTCGAGGGCTCGGGCCGCGGGACCGCGTCGTGCTCTCCGCCCTGGCGGTCAGCCCTGGCAGCGTCCTCTCGGCCGACCAGCTGGCCGATGCGCTCTGGCGCGATTCCCCTCCGGACTCCTGGACGAAGGTGGTCCAGGGGTGCGTCGTCACGGCTGCGCAAGGTGCTCGGGTCCGACGCCGTCGAGACCACGCCCCACGGCTACCGGCTGGAGACCACGCGCATCACCCTCGACACCCAGCACTTCGAGCAGCTCGTCGAGCGCGGCAACGGCCACCTTGCCGACGGGGTGCCCGAGCGCGCTGCGACGGTCTACCGCGAGGCTCAGGTCCTGTGGCGCGGGTCCCCGTTCGAGGAGCTGCAGGAGTGGGACGGCGGGCGGCAGGAGGCCGAGCGGCTCCTCGAGCTCCGCCGGTCGTGCGACGAGGAGCTGCTGGCGGCACGGCTGGCGGCGGGGGAGCGCGCGCTCACGGCGGACGCACAGACCCTGGTCGCGGCCGAGCCCTGGCGCGAACGGCGCTGGGCCCTCCTCGCTCTGGCCCAGTACCGCGAGGGGCGGCAGGCCGACGCGCTCGCCTCGGTCCGCCGGGCCCGCCGTGCGCTCCAGGAGCAGCTCGGCCTCGACACGGGAGCGGAGCTGGTCACCCTCGAGGCGGCGATCCTGCGGCAGGACCCGGCACTGGAGCAAGGAACCGCCCAGGTGGTCCGGGACACCTGTCCCTGGAAGGGCCTTGCGTCGTACGACGCGGAGGACCGCGAGTCCTTCCACGGCCGGGAGGAGGAGATCCGCGAGTGCCTGAGCAGGCTCGAGCGGCACCCGGTGCTGGTGCTCGCCGGGCCGTCCGGGTGCGGCAAGTCGTCGCTGCTGAAGGCTGGAATCGTGCCTGCCCTGCGCGAGCAGGGCAGGAACGTGGTGCTGATGGTGCCCGGCTCCGACCCGGCGGCGACGATGACGGCCGGGCTGGCCGGCACCCGCACCGACCCGGTGCTGGTGGTCGACCAGTTCGAGGAGGTCTTCACGCTCCGCGACGACCCGGCGTCCGCCCGCGCCTGGTTGGCCGAGCTCGCGGCGTACGCGTCCGGCCGGGCGACGGTGGTGGTCGCGGTCCGTGCCGACCACGTGGCCGACCTCGGCGCCGACCCTGCGCTGGCCAGGCTCGCCGAGGCCGGCCTCCACCTGGTCTCGCCGCTGGTCGGGGAACGGCTGCGCGAGGCGATCGAGGGTCCGGCGCGAGACGCGGGCCTGAGGCTCGAGCACGGTCTGGTCGACCTGCTGCTGCGTGACAGCGAGAACGAGCCGGGCGCCCTCCCGCTGCTCTCGCACGCGCTCGCCGAGACCTGGCTCCGTCGGGAGGGGCGGCTGCTGACGGTGTCCGGGTACCGCGACGCCGGCGGCATCCGGGGCGCCGTCGCCCGGTCCGCTGACCGGCTCTACGAGGAGCTCGCTCCCGACGAGCGCACCAGCCTCCGCTGGACCCTGCTCCGACTGGTGGCCACGTCTCCCGACGGCGAGCCGTTCCGCACCCGGGTGCCGAGCTCGAGCGTGTCCGGTGACCCCACGCGTCAGCGCATCGTCGACCTGCTCGCCCGTTCCCGGCTGGTGACCCTCTCGGAGAGCTCGATCGAGCTGGCGCACGAGGCACTTGCCCGGGCGTGGCCGCGCCTGAGGTCCTGGCTGGACGACGACGCGGCCGGGCAGCGGATCTGGCGCCACCTGACGACCGCGGCCGAGGGCTGGGACGCGATGGGGAGGCCGGAGAGCGAGCTCTACCGGGGAGCGCGGCTGGACCTCGCCGAGGAGTGGGTGCGCCACTCGGGCGCCGACGTCACCGCGGTCGAGTACGCCTTCCTGGAGGCGTCCCGGGCCCGCGTCCGCTCGACGCAGCAGGAGCTGGAGCAGCGGTCGAGGGTCCAGCAGGTGCAGAACCGTCGGCTGCGCCGGTCCCTGGTCGGCATCGGGCTGTTGCT
Source organism: uncultured Actinomycetota bacterium (assembly GCA_963815585.1). GTDB lineage: Bacteria > Actinomycetota > Actinomycetes > Propionibacteriales > Nocardioidaceae > Marmoricola. The sequence continues at coordinate 14,934 of CAWFHJ010000008.1, forward strand.
GGTGGTGGCCCTGGCGGCCGGGTTCCTCGCCGTCGACCGGAGCCGCACCGCACTGGCGGACCGCGACACCGCGACCACGGCGCAGGCGACGTCCTTGCACGAGTCGCTCACCAACCGTTCCCTCGCCCTGCGCGGCACCAACCGCGGGCTTGCCGCGCTGCTGGCGGTCGAGGCCTACCGGCAGCAGCCGGACGCGCTGGCCAGGTCGGCCCTGCTCGGCACGTTCACGTTCTCGCCGGGCTTCCTGGGCTACGAGGACGTCGATGCGGAGTTCCTCAACGGCGTGATGGTGCCGGGACGCGACGAGGCGGTCGTGGCGGGGGCGGGACGCGAGCTGGCCGTGCTCGACCTGGCGACCGGGAAGCTCGACCGCCGCTTCCCGCCGCCGGCGGCCAAGGCGCTGAGCTACTCCGACCTGCGCGTCAGCGCGGACGGTCGCTACGCGGCCCAGCAGGTGGCCTGGGACCGGGGGGAGGGCTGCGGCTCACCAGACGCGTTCACGGTGCACAACGGCCGCGGCTGCACGCGTCTGACCGTGTACGACCTGCGGTCGGGCGCGCGCGTGATGGGTCCGATCACCGGGCCGTTCAGCGGCGGCGACATCGCGCTGAACCGGGACGGCTCCCTCGTCGCGATGGTGGGGGGCGACGCGGGGGACCTCGCCGTCTACCGCACCCGGGACGGGCACCAGGTCGGCTTCGTGCGCGGACTCGGACGTCCCGCAGGCGTCACCGTGTGGCGCGACACGGCGGCGGTCGCGTTCGGTCCCGACGGCCGCTCGATCTACCTGGGCTCCATGGCGGGTCCGGTCCGCCGGATCCGCGTGCCGTCGATGCGCGTGACCCGGACGTACGACGGTCCCCTGATGAGCTCGGCGAACTTCGTGCTCCTCTCGCGCCGCGGCATCCTGGTGACCGGGGGGACGAACGCGATCGTGGCGTACGACGTGGCGACGGGCGACCGGCGCTGGACGGTGGACCTGCGCGGCGACATGTACGAGGACCCGTGCCCGTTCCTGGGCATCGCGGACGCCGCAGGCACCGTCTACTGCGGGAACTACTTCGGCCAGATCGAGGAACGCAGCCTCTCCGACGGGGGCCGCACCGGACGCACCCTGGACCCCCAGATCGGCAGCGTCGGTGACCTGGCGGTGAGCGCGGACGGCCGCGAGCTGATCGCGTTCGCGGCACAGAGCGGGATCGTCAGCCGGTGGCGGCTGGACGGCAGCGGCCCGATCACGCGCCTGGTCGCGCGGGGACGGGTCGCGACCGACGGCTTCTCCTCGGGCCTGCTGGCCACGGCGTCCCGGTCCGCCCTGCTCGCCGACCGGGTGCCCGGTGGGGCGGCGGTCTGGGACCCGGCCCGGGATGTCTCCGTGGCGACGATCCCGGATGCCTCCGAACCCGGATGGCTCGCGAAGGACCGGCTGGTAGCGCGCTGGCGCGAGGACTCGTCGGACATCTACGACCTCAGGGCACGTCGCCGTACGGCCGCCTCGTTCCTCAGCCCCGACGTGGACGGTCTCTGGCGGTCGCCGGACGGCACCCGCGTCTTCGCCTCGTTCATCCACGGAGACCAGCGGCCGGCCCAGTTCGACGTCCGCGCCTACGACGCGCGCACGCTGGCCCGGGTCGGACGTGCTGTCACCGTGGAGGGCTTCTCGGTGCGCTCGGTGTCGATGACCCGGGACGACCGCCGTCTGGTGGTCACCACGAACGGCGAGCAGGGTGGGCTGACGCAGGTGTTCGCGACCGCCTCGGGCAAGGCCCTCGAGCGGGGCCTGGAGGGTCAGGAGCTGACCCTGCTCAGCCCGAGGGGCGCCCTCGTCGCCGCCTCCCCCCGGGGTGAGCTGAGCCTGTTCGACCTGGACACTCTGCAACCGGTCGCCGCCTTCGCCGGTGCACGCGGCCTGGTGTCGTCCCTGCAGTTCGACGACGACGGGTCGACGCTGGTCGTGACCTCGCCAGACCAGGCCGTCCAGGTCTTCGACGTCCGCTCCCGGCTGCGCCTCGGCGACGCGATCCCGTCCGAGTCACCCCGCACGGAGGGCTGGTTGCGTCCTGACGGCGACGCCGTCGCCGTCAATGTGAGGTCGGGGGTGGCCATCTGGGAGCTCGCGCCGGACCACCTGCTCACGGCAGCGTGCCAGCTGGCCGGTCGCAACCTGACCCGCACCGAGTGGGCGACGTACATCGGCGCCGACCGGGCGTACCGGAAGACCTGCCCCTAGGTTGCGCGAGCCTGACCATGGTCCAGGCGTCGTCCTCTGGTGGGCGTGGGCACGCCGTCTTCCGACGCTACTCAGGCAGCCGGGCGCGTCAACGCCGGACTACTCCGCTGCCGGCCACTCCGGCGGGTACTCCTCGGCCGCGGACTCCATCCGCTTGCGCAGCTTCTTCATCGAGCGGGAGCTGATCCGGTCGCCGAACACGGTGCCCCTGGTGTGGTCGGTCTCGTGCTGCAGCGCCCGCGCCAGGAGTCCGTCGCCCTCGTAGGTCACCGGCTCGCCGTCGAGGCCGGTCCCGCGCACCCGTGCGAAGTCGGGCCGGGCGCACTCGATGAACGCGCCGGGGAAGGACAGGCAGCCCTCCTCGCCGTCGTCGAGCTGCCTCTCGCGGCCCTCGGGCAGCTCGACCTCCGGGTTGCAGACCACACCGCGGGTGACCACGCCCTCGTCGTCGGGACAGTCGAAGACGAACACCGCGCGGTCGACGCCGATCTGGCACGCGGCCAGGCCGACCCCCTCGGCGGCGTACATGGTGGCGGTCATGTCGGCCACCAGGGAGCGGAGCTCCTCGTCGTACGACGTGACCGGCTGCTGGGGCGTGTGCATCACCGGTGTGCCCCACCGGGTCATCGCGTGGACGGTGCCGCCCTCGGGGAGCGCGACGGACACGGGGGAGAGCTGAGGTGCGTCGGGCATGGCCAGATCCTAGGAGACGAGATGGCGTGACCCGCGACACGCCACCCTTCTGTGGCGCGGTGTGTAACTCAGAGTTACATTTGGTGGCATGTCCTTCATCGACGCAGTCAAGAGCGGAGCGAGGAACGCGCTCGGTCCCGGCGGCAAGAACGGCCTCGCCAGCAGCGAGCGGCGGGACCCGATCGGGCTGATGGTGGCCGCGCTCAACAAGCTGGCGCAGACCGACGTCGTCGACCGGCTCGGCATCCGCAAGGGCACCGAGCAGACGGTCTTCCGGGTCACCAGCGCCGGCTTCCGCACGATCGGCGCCACCAGCCGGGTCTTCGCCCGGGCCGGCTCGAAGGGCGCCGGCACCCGGGTGCCCGCCGCGCAGAAGACCGGCGTCTTCGACCTGACCCCGTCCGAGGACCAGCAGATGCTGGTCGACGTGGTGACCGAGTTCGCCGCCGAGGTCGTCCGCCCGTCCGCAGCCGATGCCAACGAGTCCTGCCTCGCCCCCGAGGACCTGCTCAAGGCCAGCCTCGAGATCGGGCTGCCGATCCTCGGCGTGCCGGAGGAGCTCGGCGGGATCTCCGAGGAGCGGTCCGAGATGACCGGCACCCTGGTGCACGAGGCGCTGGCGCACGGTGACCTCGGCCTGGCTGTCGCCGCCCTCGCTCCCGGTGCCGTCGCCACCGCGATCGGCCGCTGGGGGAGTGACGAGCAGCAGGCCACCTACCTACCGGCCTTCACCGGCAACGAGGTGCCCGCCGCGGCTCTCGCACTCACCGAGCCGACCCCGCTGTTCGACCCGCGCAAGCCGGCCACGAAGGCGGTCCGCAAGGGCGACGGGTACGTGATCTCCGGCGTGAAGTCGCTGGTGCCGCGCGGTCCCGACGCCGAGCTGTTCCTGGTCGGCGCCGACCTCGAGGGCAGCCCTGCGCTGTTCCTGGTCGAGTCCACGACCGACGGCATCACGATCGAGGCCGAGCCCTCCATGGGCGTGCGCGCCGCGACGCTGTCCAGGCTGCTGCTCGACGACGTCGAGGTCGGCTCGATCGCGCTCCTCGGCGAGGCCGACGGGTCGACGTACGCCGAAGCGGTGCGGGCGTCCCGGCTGGCCTGGTGCGCCCTCGCCGTGGGCACCGGCCAGGCCGTGCTCGACTACGTCACGCCGTACGTGAAGGAGCGCACCGCGTTCGGCGAGCCGATCGCCAACCGCCAGTCGGTGGCGTTCATGGTCGCCAACATCGCGATCGAGCTGCAGGCGATGCGGCTGGTCACCTACCGCGCCGCCAGCCGGCTCGCGCAGGGGAAGGACGCCACCCGCGAGGTCGCCCTCGCGCACCGGCTGTGCACCGAGAAGGGCATGCAGATCGGGCTGGACGGGGTGCAGCTGCTCGGCGGGCACGGCTTCGTCAAGGAGCACCCGGTCGAGCGGTGGTACCGCGACCTCAGAGCAACCGGACTCATGGAAGGCGGGGTGCTGGTCTGATGATCAACCTCGAGGCACCGAAGAAGTTCAGGCCGTTGATCGGCAACGCCCACCAGGTCGCGATGAACATGCTGCGGCCGATCTCCCGGAAGTACGACGAGCAGGAGCACGCGTACCCCAAGGAGCTCGACATGCTGGCCGCGATGATCGACGGCCTCAACGAGTCCGGCCAGAGCCAGGGCGCCGGCGCGTCCGGCGTCCGCGCGAAGACCGACGAGTCGTCCGACCAGACCGGCACGAAGAACGGCACCAACCTCGCGTCCGTGCTCTCGATCATGGAGATGTGCTGGGGCGACGTCGGGCTGCTCCTCTCGATGCCCCGCCAGGGGCTCGGCAACTCCGCGATCGCGTCGGTCGCCGACGACGAGCAGGCCGAGCGCTTCAAGGGAGTCTGGGCGGGCATGGCGATCACCGAGCCGGAGGTCGGCTCGGACTCCGCGAACATCCGGACCACCGCGGTCAAGGACGGCGACGAGTACGTGATCAACGGCGAGAAGATCTACGTCACCGCCGGTGACCGCTGCGACGCCGTCGTGGTCTGGGCGACGCTGGACAAGTCGCTGGGGCGCGCCGCGATCAAGTCGTTCGTCGTACCCAAGGGCACGCCGGGCATGACCGTGACGCGGCTCGAGCACAAGCTCGGCATCCGCTCGTCGGACACGGCGGCGATCCAGTTCGAGGACTGCCGGGTGCCGGCCGAGAACCTGCTGGGCTCGCCCGACGTGGACACGAAGCAGGGCTTCGCCGGCGCGATGGCGACCTTCGACAACACGCGTCCGCTGGTCGCGGCGATGGCGGTCGGGTGTGCCCGTGCCTCGCTCGACCTGACCCGTGAGCTGCTCGAGAAGGCGGGTGTCGAGATCGACTACGACGCCCCGACGTACACCCAGAGCGCAGCCGCCGCCCGCTTCCTCCAGATGGAGGCCGACTGGGAGGGCGCCTACCTGCTGACCCTGGAGTCGGCATGGATGGCAGACAACCGGCAGCCGAACTCGATGCAGGCCTCGATGGCCAAGGCCAAGGCCGGCCGCGTCGGCTCCGACGTCACCCTGGGCTGCGTCGAGCTGTGCGGCAGCGTCGGCTACTCCGAGCACGACCTGCTGGAGAAGTGGGCCCGCGACTCCAAGATCCTCGACATCTTCGAGGGCACGCAGCAGATCCAGCAGCTGATCGTCGCCCGCCGGGTGCTCGGCCTGAGCTCGACCGAGCTGAAGTAGCCTCAGCGGCTCCGGCGACTGCTGGTCGAGAACGACGCGGCGCTGTGCGGGCGACCGGACGACGAGGAGCCGGCCGCAGCGGGCCGGTTGCGGGGGGTGCGCCTGCGGTTTCCGTTGCTGCCGCCACCGCTCTTCGCGGTGGCCCCGGCCCCGGCCTTGGGGCTGCGACCGCGGCCACGGCCGCTGCCGCCACGGCTGTAACGGTTGTCCTCGTCGGCGGCCGAGCGCTGCGGCATGGCGCTGGCCTCGACGAAGGTGCGCTCGCCGGGCGCGATCTCGGTCAGCAGCGGGTGCCCGGTGCCGAGCCGCGTGATCGTGGGCTTGATGCCGGCCTTGCGGGCCAGGTCGCGCACGTCGGAGACCTGGCTGTCCAGCATCAGGGTCACCACGGTGCCCTCGTTGCCGGCGCGCGCCGTACGACCGGAGCGGTGCAGGTACGCCTTGTGCTCGACCGGCGGGTCGGCGTGGACGACCAGGCCGACGTCGTCGACGTGGATGCCGCGGGCCGCGATGTCGGTCGCGACCAGTGTGGTCGCCGTACCGGTGGAGAACGCGGCGAGGTTGCGGGTGCGCGCGTTCTGCGACAGGTTGCCGTGCAGCTCGATCGCGGGCACGCCCTTGGCGTTCAGCTGGCGGGCCACGTTCTTCGCACCGTGCTTGGTGCGCGTGAAGACGATCGTGCGGCCGGGCGCGGCGGTCAGGTCGACGAGCACCGGGATGCGCGCGTCCTTGCCGACGTGCAGCACGTGGTGGGTCATCTGGCCGACCGGCGACTGCGCCGAGTCGACGCTGTGCGTGACCGGGTTGGTCAGGTAGCGCTTCACGAGTACGTCGACGCCGCGGTCGAGCGTGGCGGAGAAGAGCATCCGCTGGCTGCGCTTGGGCGTGGTGTCGAGAAGGCGCTTCACGCCGGGCAGGAAGCCGAGGTCGGCCATGTGGTCGGCCTCGTCGAGCACAGTGATCTCCACCGCGCCGAGGTCGGCGTGACCACTGCGGACGTGGTCCTCGAGCCGGCCCGGGCAGGCGATCACGATGTCGACGCCGTTGCGCAGGCTGGCGATCTGTCCGCCGGGCTTCACGCCACCGAACACGGTGACGGTGCGGAGCCCGAGGGACCTGGCGAGCGGCGCGGCGGCCGCCTCGATCTGGCTGACCAGCTCACGCGTCGGCGCCAGGATCAGTGCGCGAGGCTGGCCGGGACGACGCTTGCCCGGACGCTGGCCGGAGAGTCGGGCCAGCAGCGGGAGGAGGAACGCGTAGGTCTTGCCGGAGCCGGTGCGTCCGCGGCCGAGCACGTCGCGCCCGGCAAGGGAGTCGGGCAGCGTGGCGGACTGGATCGGGAAAGGCTCGGTGATGCCGTGGTCGGCGAGCACCCGCACCAGCGGGTCCGGCACGCCGAGGGCATGGAAGGAGACAGGGGTCGTGGACATGGGGTAACTCCGAATGCTGGAAAGTGGCGTCCTGCCCGGCGCGAGTGTGACCATCGCGGCGCGTGGGTCGGTGTGACGCAGATCCGGCCCGAGGCAGAACTGAGGGGCCGATGGATCAAGTGTACGGACGTTCACCCGATTCGTCGCATCGAACGCACCATCCCGGGTGTGATGTGGCTGACGCCGAGCGGGCAGGGTGGGCCGATGAAGATCTACTCCGACCTGCACGTGCTGGCCCAGGGTGAGCGACGACCCGGCCAGCGGAGCTGGTCGCTTGACTTTCCCGATGGGAAAGTAGATGCTACTTGCCGAACAGGAAAGTAAGGAGCCCGCCATGGAACAGCCCGATGCAGCAGCCGCCCGGCTCGCCCTCCAGGACGTCGCCGACCGACGTCGCCAGATCGCCGAGGAGATCCGCGTCCCGGCGGCGTACTGGTGGGGCGTCGCGCTCGGCTGGGTCGCCGTCGGTCTCATCACCGACACCGGCAACGCTGTCGTGTCCTCGGTCGCGACCCTGGTCTTCGGCGCCGTGCACGCCTCGGTCGCCCCGCGCGTGCTGGACGGTCGGCACGGTTCCCGGCAGCTGAGCGTGAGGGCCGACGTCGCCGGGCGGCGGCTGGCGGCGATCCTGCTCGGCTGCCTGGTGCTGCTGGGCGTGGTCACGGTCGCGCTCGCGCTCGCGGCTCACGCCGACGGAGCCCGGCACCCGGTCACGATCGCCAGCGTGGTGGTCGCCGTGAGCATCCTCGGCGGTGGACCGCTCCTGGTCTCGCGGATCCGCCGCCGGGCCGTGCTCGGTGGCGCGCGGTGATGGTCGCGCCCCGCTTCGACGAGCTGATCCACCCGAGCACCCGGCTCTCGATCGTGGCCCTGCTGGCAGCGGCGGACTGGATCGACTTCGGCTACGTCCGCGACCGGCTGGAGCTCTCGGACTCCGCGTTGTCCAAGCAGTTCGCCACGCTCGAGGATGCCGGCTACGTGCTGGTCGAGCGTGAGGCCACCGGGCGCCAGCGCCGGGTGCGGGTGCGGCTCACGCCGACCGGCCGTGACGCCTTCGAGGGCCACGTGGCCGCGTTGCGCGAGGTGCTCGCCGGAACGACCGCCGCCCGCGACGCCCGCTGAGTCCTGCGGGTCAGCCCTGCAGCACCCGTGCAGCGTCGGAGGCCCGCGCCGGGAGGTACGACGGGGCGCGCCAGCCGTGGGCCTCGAACACGCCGCTGATCGCCGCCCGCACCTCCTCGACCCGCTCGGTCGGCACCAGCGCGATCGCCGAGCCGCCGAAGCCGCCGCCGGTCATCCGGGCGCCGACGGCACCACCGGCCGTCGCGGTCTCCACGACGGCGTCGAGCTCGTCGCAGGAGATCTCGAAGTCGTCGCGCATCGAGACGTGCGAAGCCATCATCAGCGAGCCGACGCGGGTCCAGTCCGCGGCGCTGAGTGCCTCGACGGTCTCGGACACCCGCGCGATCTCGGTGACCACGTGCTGGGCGCGGCGTCGTACCCGCTCGTCGGTGATCCGCGCCAGGTCGTCGATCGTGGCCTCGCGGAGCGTCTCGACGCCAAGGGCCCGCGCGGCCTCCTCGCAGTCGGTGCGCCGCGAGCCGTAGCCGCCGTCGCTGAGCGAGTGGTGCACGCGGGTGTCCACGACCAGGAGCGAGAGGCCGGCCGTCTCCGGCTGGAACGGCACCTGGCGCGTCGCCCAGGATCGGCAGTCCAGCAGCAGCGCGTGGTCGGCGGTGGCGAGCACGGCGATGGTCTGGTCCATGCCGCCGGTGGGTGCGCCCGCGACCTCGCTCTCCGCCCGGATCCCAGCCGCAGCGAGGGTGCGTCGCAGCTCGGGACTGTCATCCTGGCCCAGCAGCCTGAGCACCGCCGAGCCGACGCTGCACTCCAGCGCTGCCGAGCTGGACAGCCCGCCACCCAGCGGCACGCAGCCGGAGACCGCCACGTCGAGCCCTGCGACCCGGTGGCCGGCCTCACCGAGCGCCCACACCACGCCGCCCGCGTAGGAGGCCCATCCGGTGGTCCCGGTCAGCTCGTCGTAGGTGCCCTCCCAGGTCGCGCCCTGCTCGCCGCTGACCAGCCGGATCCGGCCGTCGTCCCGCGTCGATGCGGCGGCGTACGTGGCGTGCGGCAGCGCGATCGGCAGGCAGAGACCGCCGTTGTAGTCGGTGTGCTCGCCGATCAGGTTCACCCTGCCGGGCGCGAGCGTCACCACGCCCGGCTCCGCGTCGTACGCCGCGCGGTAGCGCTCGGTCACCCGTCGCACGCCCTCGTCGGCGCTCCACGCCTCCCATGTCGTCACGTCAGCAGCCTAGGCTGCCTGCCATGCGCTTCCTCGGTGACGACCGCCCTACCTGGGACCTCACGTACGACGACGTCTTCATGGTGCCGCGGCGCTCGACCGTCTCCTCGCGGTACGACGTGGACCTGTCGTCCGCCGACGGCACCGGCACCACGCTGCCGCTCGTGGTCGCGAACATGACTGCGGTGTCCGGTCGCCGGATGGCCGAGACCATGGCCCGTCGCGGCGGGATGAGCATCCTGCCGCAGGACATCCCGCTCGACGTCGTCGCCGAGGTGACCTCGTGGGTGAAGTCGCGCCACCCGGTGTTCGAGACGCCGATCACGCTGTCCCCGCACGAGACCGTCGGCGACGCCCTGGCGCTGCTGCCGAAGCGATCGCACCGGGCGGCGTTCGTGGTCGACGACGGCCGGCCCGTGGGCGTGGTGACCGAGGCCGACTGCCTGGGCGTCGACCGGTTCAGCCAGGTGCGCGACGTGATGACCACCGAGATGGTGACGCTGCGCGACGACGTCGACCCGCGGGCGGCCTTCGACACCTTGTCCAGCACCCGGCACCGGCTCGCACCGGTCGTGGACGCCGCCGGCGTGCTGGTGGGTGTGCTGACCCGCACCGGGGCGCTGCGCTCCACGCTCTACGCGCCCGCCCTCGACGAGTCGGGCCGGCTCCGGGTCGGCGCCGCGATCGGCGTCAACGGCGACGTGAAGGGCAAGGCCGTCCGGATGGCCGAGATCGGCGTCGACTGTCTCGTCGTCGACACCGCGCACGGTCACCAGGAGCGGATGGTCGAGGCACTGTCGGCGGTCCGCTCCGCCGGTGTCGACGTCCCGGTCGTCGCCGGCAACGTGGTCTCCGCCGAGGGCGTGCGGGACCTGATCGACGCGGGCGCCGACATCGTCAAGGTCGGCGTCGGCCCCGGCGCGATGTGCACGACGCGGATGATGACCGGCGTCGGCCGCCCGCAGTTCTCCGCCGTGCTCGAGTGCGTGGAGGAGGCCGCGAAGCACGGCCGCCACGTCTGGGCGGACGGGGGAGTGCGGCACCCGCGCGACGTGGCGCTCGCGCTGGCCGCGGGCGCCTCTCAGGTGATGATCGGCTCCTGGTTCGCGGGCACCCACGAGTCGCCGGGCGACCTGCGCACCGACAGCAAGGGTCGCGCCTACAAGGAGAGCTTCGGCATGGCCTCCGCGCGCGCCGTCGCCAACCGCACCTCGACCGACACCGCGTTCGACCGGGCCCGCAAGGCGCTCTACGAGGAGGGCATCTCGTCCTCGCGGATGTACCTCGACCCGGACCGCCCCGGCGTCGAGGACCTGATCGACATGATCTGCGCGGGGGTGCGCTCGTCGTGCACGTACGCCGGCGCCACCAGCCTGGCCGAGTTCACCGACCGCGCGGTGGTCGGCATCCAGTCCGCTGCCGGCTTCCACGAGGGCCGACCACTCCCGGCCGGCTGGTGATCCTGTGCGCCGGCTGCTCGTGGTCGTCGCGGTCCTGCTCCTGCTCGCCGGGTGCGGCTCCACGGCCAAGCCGCGAGCCGACGTACCCCCGGTGAAGCTGAGCCACTCCACCATCGACCGTCAGCTGGTCGAGGCCGGCGTTGACGCCCAGCTGATCCAGAGCCTGTCCGAGACCGCCCAGTCCGCGGGCTACGACCGTGACCGCTACGCCCTCACCAGCTGGCGCACGTCGCAGGACCTCGCCCTCCGCGCACTCCACCGGTGTCGCGCCGACACGGCTGGGAAGCGACGCTTCACGCAGTACGTCGCGGACGACGAGAAGCGGGGCGTCACGACGGACGCGGCCGTCCGCGTGAACCACTTCATGGAGCAGGAGTTCTGCGCCGCCCTGACCGGGTGAGGGTGGCCCGAACCGATGTCAGGGATACCCGTTTCCTTTGCTAGGGTTACCGGCGCGCCGGACGGCCTCCCGAGGTCGGTCCTGCACCACTCGTCCGGGTGGCGGAATAGGCAGACGCGCTAGCTTGAGGTGCTAGTCCCCGTATAGGGGGTGGGGGTTCAAGTCCCCCCTCGGACACACAGATCTACGACGAGCGCCGCACATCAAGCGGCAGGGGCGACCCGTCGCGTCCCGGTGTGGTCGACGAGGTAGAAGGCTCCGGCCGGATCGCGCCAGAGGTAGATGCCGGGGAAGGGTTGCTTCACGTCCCACCCGCCGTGGGTCTTGATCCGGTGGTGGAGCGTGGTCATCGGCCCGTAGTTCCCGATGCGCGACTGGCCGGGCGGTCCACCGCGGACATAGGCCTCGGTGTGGTCGATCTGCTTGCTGCGCGTGGTGTTGCTCGCGAACGGGAAGGTGTCGGCCGGCGTCATCAGATGCACGGCCCGCCGATGTCGGTCCGGCACCTCGTAGCCGTCCACCGGGGTCTGCCCGGCCAGGTCGAGGACCGGGTTGATCCGGAACACGCACCGGGGACCGAGGTGGTCGCGAACCCAGCCAGCGCTCAGCGGACCATGTCCTTCGACCCGCGCTACGCCGGTGAACTCGCTCTCGACCGTGTGCTGGCTCAGGTGGACGTGGAGGTCGACCTGAGGCACGAGCGTGCTCTCGTCGGGGAGCAGACGAAAGACTCCCTGCGGTGTCTGACGTCCGGCGCGTACCTCGCTCGCCGCGTGCAGCACGGCGATCGCCTTGGCGGGATTGGCCATCAGCTGGACCGCCCGGACCCGCCGTTCGTCGTCGGTCCCTGGGACTCCAACGGTCTCCAGCGCGTCTGCGAGGAACGCGACGCCGGCGTCGAACTGTGCGATCACGCCGAGGCCGGCGCGGATGTAGAAGCCGCGGATGCCGTGGTCGGTGGAGCGCGTGGGCCTGGCGAACTGTTCTGCCGCAGCCCGGCGCTCACGCTCGGCTGCTGCGACGGGGTCGCTCTCGATGATCGCTGCCTCGACCAGTGCCTCGAAACGGCTCCACGAGATGCGGCCGTCGGCGAGCTCCGCGACCCGGGCGTCGACCAGCTGGGCCTGGCCCATGGTGAGGTCGCGGGTGCTGCGGGCCACGAAGCGGGCGTGGCCCACGCGGATCTCGCAAAGGTCGAGCCTGCGCTGCAGCTCCGGCAGTCGGAACCGCAGGTCCAGACCGTCGGCGACCAGCCGGCCGGCGGCGTACGGCGAGAGCTGCAGTCGGCCCGCCACCAGTGCGGGGGCGAACTCGGCCACCTGCGGCGTGCCCTCGCCGCCGAGACGTATCGCCCGCTCCCGGCCGGGCAGCAGGGCGCGGGCGCGATCGATCGTCTCCTCGCCGTGCTCGAGAGCGAAGTCCGTGGCCGCCCGCAGGATGCGGGTCTCGGCCTCCCGCTGCGCGCGGTGCAGCACGTCGAGCTCCTCGAGGAGGTGCGTCCCCGCGAGGTCGAGCGCTGCCGTGTGCATGCTCCTATTGTCTCTCGAACATACGTTCGAATCAAGAGCTTTGGAGCACCACTTTTCCCACGTCGAGGACCGACGTGCGATCAGCGCAGCACTCCGGCCGCCACCGCGGTGTTGTCGGTGATCAGTCCGTCGGCCCCGGTGTCGGCGAACAGCGCGAGCTTGTCGGCGGTGTTGGGTGTCCACACGTTGACCTCGAGCCCCCGGGCGTGGGCGGCGGCGACCCGGGCCGTCGTCGTCGCAGGTGCCGCGAGGGTGATCGAGCCGGCCCAGGCGATCGTGGTCAGGTCGGCCGGGAAGCTGGTCAGGATCGGGCTGACGTTCGCATCCGGGTCGAGCTCGAGGAACCTGCGGAGCGAGCCGAGGTCGAAGCTCTCGAAGACGACCCGGTCGTCCTGGCGGGTGCTGGCCAGGCCGGCGGCGTGAACCGTGTCGAGCATCCGCTGCTCGATGCCGGGCGAGGAGTCCGGCAGCTTGGCCTCGGCCAGCACCGCGACGCCCTTGGCGCGCGCCAGGTCGAGCAGGGCGGCGAACGTCGGGATCCGCTCACCGGCCCGGGTGGGGGAGAAGGACGATCCGGCGTCGAGGGTCTCGAGCTCCGCGAACGTGAAGGTGGTGAGCGGGTCGTTCTCCCGGCCGGGGAACTTGCTGGCCACGTCCGTCGTACGAGCCAGCGAGCGGTCGTGGAACAGCACCAGCGTGCCGTCGGAGGTCTCCTGGACGTCGGTCTCCAGACGGTCGGCGCCGTTGTGCACGGCGAGCTCGAAGGCGGCCATCGTGTTCTCGGGAGCACTCGAAGCTCCGCCACGGTGCGCGATCACGACCGGCACGTGGGAGGGCACGACCTTCAGCTGCTTCACCCGTCCGCGGATCCGGGGCAGTGACCCGTAGCCGACCACGGTCGCCTGCAGCTCGTAGCTACCCGAGTGCTCGATGCGGAACGGGACGACCGCATTGCCGGACGCGCGTTCCCGAGCCTTGCCCAGGTACACCCAGTCGCCACCGACGTGCCGGATCCGGATGCGCACCTCGCGACCCTTGCGGATCGGTCGTGCGGTGACCACGATCGTGGACTCGGCGCCACGCGTGACGGTGGCGGGTGCCATCGTCCACACCTGCTGGTAGGTGGCTGCCTCGGCGGGCGCCGTCACCGCGAGAAGGCCGGCGGCGAGCAGCAGCGGCACCAGCAACGTCACTACCGAGCGGTGTGCCATCACGATCTCCCCGGAAAGATCGCGGCCCCGTGCCGCGTCTCCCTAGGGGATCACCGATCGCGACGGGCCACAGGAGAATGTCCAACTTGGTTGGTCACCGTCCTGCCTCACGCCCCGAGCTCCGGCAGGCTCACCCGGAACGTGGTCACGTCGGTGTCTGCGACCAGCACGAGGTCGCCACCGGCGTCGTGTGCCATCTCCCGGGCGAGCCAGAGCCCGAGGCCACCTGCCGTGCTCGCGTCGCGACTGCTGACCCACGGATCGAAGATCCGCGGCGCGAGCTCGGGCGGCACCACCGAGCCGGTGTTGGTCACGTCGACCACCACCCGGTCGGACGGCGACCTGTGCTCCCGACGTACGTCGAGCCCGATCCGACCTCCGGGGGGAGTGTGCCGCGTGGCGTTGTCGACGACGGGGTCGAGCACCTCCACCAGTGCCGCACAGGCCGTCTGCTCGGACACGGATCCCGCAACGGTCAGCCGGAGCTCGACCGACTGGACCCCTGCCTGCCGTCGCCAGCGCTCGAGCGCGGTCCGCAGCTCGAGGGTGACCGGCAGGTGCGGGCGCCGACGGGCGCGGCTGCGCAGGAGCATCCCGTTCACGATCGAGGTCAGGTGGTCGGCGTCCTGAACGATCCGGGTCAGTGCTTCCCGCTGCTCCGCGGGGTCGCCGTCGCGCAGGGCGAGCTCGGCGTCGGCGCGCAGTGTCGCCACCGGCGTGCGGAGCCGGTGACCCGCGTCGGCCGCGAACGCCAGCTCGCCCGCATGGCTCTCGTCGATCCGGGCGAGCATGCGGTTCAGGGCTGCGACCAACCGGGCCAGCTCGGCGTCGCGGGGAGGCGAAGGCAGTCCTTCGGCGAGCTCACGGGGAAGCACCGCCTCGGCACGTTCGGTGAGCCGGGTCACGCTCCGCAGAGCGCGGCCCGTGATCACCCACGTCAGCGCGGCGATCGCGACGATCACCACCAGCAGCCCGACCAGCAGCAGTGCCACCAGGTCGGACGAGGCGGCCGCGAAGCCCTCGACGTCGACGGCGACCACGAGCACCCCGGTGCCGTGACCGCCACCCGGCGACGCGATCCGTACGGGCACTCCCAGGATGGCAAGGTCCACGTCGGGACGCTGCAGCGCGACGCGCTTCTCGAACGATCCGCCCGCCGCAGCAACTTGCCGGGGGTCCGTGAGTGCAGGCACACGGCTCATGCCGGGGCTGCTGGCGAGCACGCTGCCGTCCGGCGCGACCACCTGAACGAGATCGGTCTTCGGACTGCCTGCATCGCGAATCAAGGTGCCGTCACCGGCGACCTCGTCACGGGCCAGGTCGGCCCGGCTGATCAGCTCGGCACGGATCGCCTGCGACTGCGCCTGCTGTAGCCGCCAGCTGGCACCGAGGCCGAAGACCACGGAGAACGTGATGCCGACAGCCACGGCCCCCAGGACCAGCCGCTGCCGCAGCGATGACGGGGTGAACCTCATGCAGGGACCGTGAGCCGGTAGCCGACGCCGCGGACGGTCTCGATGACCTCGCCGACGCCGGCATCGCGGAGCCGGCTGCGCAGGTAGCGGACGTAGACGTCAACGAGGTTGGAGGTGCCGTCGTACGCGTAGTCCCACACGTGGTCGAGGATCTCGGTCCGCCGCAGGACGTCGCCTGGCCGCCGCATGAAGTAGTCGAGCAAGGCGAGCTCCCGCGGCGACAGGGCGACCGGCTCCCCCTGCCAGGTGAGCCGGTGCTGAGCCGGGTCGAGCTCGAGGTCGCCGACCCGGAGGGTGGTCGGTCGGAGCGTGTCCCCGCGGCGCTGGAGGGCCCGGAGTCGGGCGGTCAGCTCGCCGAAGGCGAAGGGCTTCGCGAGGTAGTCGTCCGCGCCGCAGTCGAGCCCGGTGATCCGGTCCTCCACCTCCGAGCGGGCGGTCAGCAGCAGCACCGGTGTCCAGATCTGCGCGGAGCGCAACCACTGGCACCAGTCCAGCCCGGACTCGGGTCCGGGCAGCCCGACGTCGCACACGACCATGTCGTACGGGGTGCTGGTCACGGCGTGGCGCGCGTCCAAAGCATCCCCCACCACGTCGACGGCCCAGCCTTCCTGGGCCAGTCCGCGGCGGAGGAGGCCGGCCATCCGCACGTCGTCCTCGACGACCAGGACCTTCATGCGCGCTCCTTCTCGTCCACGACCTGCCCCGAGGCTAGTCGGGCGGATCCGTCACAGGTCTCGTAGCTCACTGGCACCGGCCCTGGCAGCGAGGCGGCCGACCCCGACCACCACCAACGCGGTGACCCCACCGACGGCGGCCACCACCGTCGCCAGGTACGTCCACGGGATGGAGGGTGCCGCCGGGGCGGGATCGAAGATGCCCGTGAGCACTTTGACGAGCAGATAGGCGATCACCCCTCCGATCACGGCGCCACCAGTGACGCCCGCGATCACCAGGGCCCGAGCCTCGCTTGCCAGGAACCGGCTGCGCTGCCGCGCACTGGCCCCCAGTGCCGCCAGCAGCACCAACGCACGCCTCCGCTCGACGATCCCCCCCAGCATCGCCAGCGCCGAGCAGGCCAGCGCCAGCAGCACGCCGAACCCGAGCTCCAGACGGGACAGTCCTGTCAGGTCAGTCGAAGCCAGACCGGACGCACTGGTCACAGCGGCACCCGCGGAGGTGGTGTCCTGGACGCTGGCGGTCGACGAGGTGGCTGCGAGTCCGGAGCGGATCGCCGATGCGGTCGGCCCGGGCAGGCTGCTCGCGACAAGAAGCGTGGAGACGGCGTTCGAACCGGTCACCTGTGCCAGGTAATCGGCGTTGGCGACGATGAAGCTGTCCTTCGGGGCCGTCGGCCACTCGGCGACCTGCCCCAGCACGTGGAACGGCACTGCACGGTAGAGCCGCCGCTGTCCGGTCTGCAGCCGGATCCGGATCAGGTCTCCGGGATGCAGCTGGTAGTCGTGCAGCGTCTCGGCCGACAGCAGCACTCCGTCCGCACGGTTCCCGAGTGAGGCGAGTGCTGCCGAAACCGTGCTGCCGGGCACGAACGCGTCCTGGAGCGGTGCCACCCGGTCGAACGACGCGGCGTGCACGCCGTAGAGGTCCTGGAGGTCGGGTCCGACATAGGCGAACCGGTGCATCAGCGGCTCCGTCGCCCGGACGCCGGACGTCCTGGCGACCGCACGGGTTTCCTGGGCGCTGATCCCGGTCCCCGGCTTCGCCACCACGGCGATGTCGCTGCCCACGGTGAGTGCCACGTCGACCCGCGACTGGGCCTGGTACGTCGCGGTGAAGATCGCCGTGGACGCCGTCAGTCCGAGCGCGACAGCCAGACCGGTGGCGCCGCGGGCGACCACCTGACGACGACGACGCAGGGCAGCGGAGACGAGCTCCGGGGCCCCGTCGCCGCGGGTGCGGCCGCCCTGCCTCCCCACGACGAGCGCCGTGGTCCGCCAGACCAGCAGCGCCAGCCCCGGCCAGGCGAGCGCCGGTCCCGCCAGGGCCGCGAAGTTCACCTGCGTGGTCGGCACGCCCTCGGGAGCCAGCACGACCTGGTAGCCGGAACGGGCGGTCAACCAGAAGGCGACTCCGGCTGCGGCGAGCAGGAGCAGGTCGAGACCGGCGCGCAGGGGCCACGGTGTGCGCGAGGACACTCCGCGCACCGCCTCGGCGGCGACTCCTGGACTGTCGCGGCGGCCGAGCAGGCCGAGCAAGGGTCCAACCTGCGTGACGAGCGCAAGGGCGAGCCCCTCGATGACCGCGGCAAGGGTCCACGTCGGGGTCAAGCTGGTGCCGGGTGCGAGCGCGAGCCGGTTCGCGAGCAGGGCGACGCCGAGACCGAGGGCGGACGCGGTCGCTGCCGTGAGCAGTGCCTCGGTGCCGACGATCCGGAGAAGATCCACGTCCCGTGCGCCGCGGATCCGGAGCAGGGCCACCTCGCGTCGACGCCGTTCAGACCGGAGAGCCACCACCAGGGCGGCGACCACCACGGCGAGGACCAGCCCGGGCACTCCGAGGAGGAGGAACAGAAGCGTGGCGTAGCGGGCGTCCTCGCCAGCCGCGGTGAGCGCGGTACCGAGGTTGTCGCCCACGAGCGCACCCCCCGCGACGGCCGCCTGGAGGTGGTTGGCGCGGCCGAGCACCGAGACTGCCGCGGCCTGGGGGTCGGTCGGGAGCGCGTCGTGACGGAACCCGACGTGGAGCTGGTGGACCACTGTCGTCGCGCCGACGAGTCGGGGGAACGTGGTGGGTGACACCAGCAGCACGTTGTCCGGAGGGGCACTGACACCCGCACCGGGTGCCAGCCCGACGACCTGGAAGAACGAGTCCTCGGCTGGCATGTCGACGACGCCGTCCACTCGAATGCCAGCGCGGCCATCGGCGGTCCGCACGGTCACCCGGTCTCCCGGCCCGGCGGCCAGATTGGCGGCGGTCTGCTGGAGCAGCAGGCTCCCGGAGCTCGCCCCCACCAGGTGTCGAAGCTCGCCCGGGAAGCTCGCGGCGTAGGACGGGGGGATCGAGACCACGTAGGCGGCGCCAGTGACGCGGACACCCCCCGAACCGTGCGAGCTCAGCGATGTCACGTGGGCGAAGGAGACTGGCTCGACGGCCCGGAGGGCGCGCAGCGCGTGCACGTCCTTCGCAACGTCCGCGACGTTGCCCTGCGGTGTGACCTGGACCTGCCAGTCAGTGGGGACCGACGCCGCCGCCCGCAGGGTCAGGGCGGACCGGCTCTGGGTGACGAACGCGCCGAGGCTGGCGACGAACGCGACCGCCAGGGCCACGCTCACAGCGGTGACGAGCAGCTCGACGGGACGGCGTCTGAGGAGTCCGAGTGTCCAGGAGACGGTTCTCACCGCAGGCTCCTCGAGGTGAGCTTTCCGTCAGCGATCGCGATCCGGCGCGAGAAGAGATCGGCCAGATCGTCGTCGTGCGTGGCCACCAGAAGGGCGCCGCCGCGGGCCGCGACGCCGTGCCGCAGACACTGCGCGACCTCCATCGCGTGGCGGCGGTCGAGCGACCCGGTCGGCTCGTCGGCCAACACCAGGCGGTGTCGCCCGGCGAGCACCCGAGCGACGGCGACTCGCTGCTGCTGACCTCCGGAGAGCTGGGCGGGCAACCCGTCCGCGACGTCGCCGGCGGACACCTCTGCGAGCGCCAGCAGTGCGCGCTCACGGGCCTCCTCCCGATCGACGCCGCGCAGCCTCAGCGGCAGCGTGACGTTCTCGACCGCGGTGAGGTCCGGCATCAGCGAAGGCGCCTGGAAGACCACGCCGATCTGTGCGCGCCGTGCTCTCGGGTCGGTCGCCAGTCCCGGCCACTCGACGGCGCCGGTGGTCGGACGAAGGAGCCCGGCCAGGCTGAGCAGCAACGTGCTCTTGCCGCTTCCGGACCGGCCGGTGAGCGCGAGCTCGGTGCCGGATGCGATGCCGAGGTCGATGTCGGCGAGGACCTGAGTCGCACCGAATCGCACGCCCAGTGCGCAGGCCCTCACCAGGGCCGGAGCCTCGCTCATGAGGCCCTGCCGTCGACGAGGTGGACCACCCGGTCTGCTGCCGCGGCCACCGTGGCCGAGTGCGTGACCAGGATGGTGCCGCCGTCGGAGGGCAGGAGAAGTCGGAGCAGGTCGAGCACGGCCGACTCCTCGGCGCTGCTGATCTCGGCGGTGGGTTCGTCGGCGAGGAGGACTCGGGGGTTGCCGACGAGGGCTACCGCGAGGTTGGCGCGAGCGGTCTCACCTCCGGACAGCGTGGACGGTCGGGCCCGTGCGCGGTCCGCGAGTCCGACCGAGGCGAGCAGGTTCTCGAGCTCGCCGTCGGGTGTGCGCGAGGACCGGAACGTCCCGGCGAGCTGCATGTTGTTGCGCACGTCGAGGTGCTCGACCAGCCCGCTTGCCTGGGTGACGACGCCGATCAGCTCACCTCGGATGCGCGCCTGGGTGGCCGGAGTCTGGTGACTGAGCTGGCGGCCGGTGACCTCCACGGCGCCGCCGTCGGGGTCGTCGAGGCCGGCAAGCAGGTTCAGCAGTGTCGACTTGCCGGACCCGGAGGGCCCGACCACGGCCACGAGCTCCCCGGCCTCGAGCGTGAGGCCGACGTCGCGGAGGGCTGCGACCTCCACCCCGCCGCGGCGGAAGAAGCGGTGCAGACCGCGTGCGCAGAGCACCGGTCCCTCCGTCACCGGATCCTCAGGCTCTCGGACATGGTCCGGTAGGCGTCGACGTTGTCAGCTCCGACGGGTCCGTAGAGGTCCATCCGGACCAGACGGCCGCGTGAGAAGGCGAGGTACTCCTCGACCTCGTCGCGGTAGACCTTGCCGCTCACCTGGTTCGGCGCCGAGTTGCGGCGAAACACGATCTTCACGCCGCGGCCACCGGGCAAGGTGACCGCGGTCACGCTGCGCAGCTGGAACGCCGGAACAGCCCGGGTGAGTCGGGGGACGTCGTGCGACCGGGCGCTCGCGACGGTCGGCGCTGAGGCAGCCGACACGCTGGTCACGGCGACGCCGTTGAGCTTGTCGGTGAAGCCCACCCGGACCCCGGAGCCGGAGCGCGCCCAGCCCTCGGGGTGCGTGAACGCGTAGCGGCCGGCGGCGCTGCGGTAGCCGACGAAGGCGAGGTTGTCCGGGATGTCTCCGGGCGGGTTGCTCTCCACCGGCACCGGGGCCACCGACGCGGCCGGCGAGCTGGAGGAGGGAGCCGGGCTGGTCGGGCTGGCACTGCCGGAGGAGTCGGAGGGCCCGGCCTCGGGGCCGGACGCACCGCAGGCCGCGAGGGTGCCAGCAAGTGCGGTCGACGCCACGGCGATCGCGACTGGCCGTGAGCGAGGGAAGCGCAGGTTGGTCATGGCACGAGCGTCGCCGAGGGCGGATGAGACGACGATGAGAGTCGCGTGGGCCGAGGCCACTAGCCTGAGTGTCGTGAGCGTTGCCGACCCGTTTCGCGTCGCGTTCGTGCCGGGCGTGATGCCGGACAAGTGGCTCAACCGCTGGCGCGAACGGCGCCGCGACCGGTTGGAGGCGTTCCTGGTCGACGTGGACGACCAGCGCAGCGTCCTGTACGACGGGCGTGCCGACATGTGCTTCGTGCGGCTGCCCGTCGATCGTGACGGCCTGCACGTGATCCCGCTCTACAGCGAGGACGCGGTCGTCGTGATGTCGACCGAGCATCTGCTCTCGGTGCTGGACGAGGTGACCGACGAGGACCTCGAGGACGTGCTGCTCAACGACGGGCCGGCCCAGCAGGCGGTCGAGACCGCGGCGGCGGGCACCGGAGTGGTCGTCGTACCCGCCAGCATCGCCCGCCTGCACCGTCGCAAGGACGTCACCGTGCGCTCCTACGTGGACGGCGAGCCGTCCGAGGTGGCGCTGGCCTGGCGCGCCGACCTCGACGACCCGCGCGCCGAGGAGTTCGTCGGCATCGTGCGCGGCCGCACCGCACAGAGCAGCCGCGGTGAGGTCAAGGCCGAGCCCGCGAAGAAGCCCGCGCAGAAGACGGCGAAGAAGACGGCGAAGAAGCAGGCCCCGAAGCAGCAACGACGTCCAGGACGCCGTCGCCGCTAGCGAGTCACCCCAGCGACGTCGCAGCCGCGAGCAACCGGAACGCCTCCGTGGGCACGACGGGGCGTGAGAACAGGAAGCCCTGCACCCGCTCGCAGCCGAGGTCCACGAGCACCTGGCGCTGGTCCTGGGTCTCGACGCCCTCCGCGATCACGTCCAGCGCGAACGCGTCGGCCAGCTGCAGCACCGCCTGCACGACCGCCTGGTCGCGGCGGCCGTCGGTGAGCGCGCCCACGAAGCTGCGGTCGATCTTCACCACGTCGAACGGGTACGACCCGAGCCGGGCGAGCGAGGAGTGGCCGGTGCCGAAGTCGTCGAGCGCGAGCCGGATGCCGAGGTCCCGGATCTCCACCAAGGTGGAGCAGACGTCGTCGGTGTCCGAGGTGCCCAGACCGCTCTCGGTGACCTCCAGCACGATCGCCGACGGCGGCAGCCCGTTCTCTGCCATCACGGCGGCCACCTGGTCGGCCAGCTCCGGATCGGCGAGCTGGAGCGGCGACAGGTTCACGCTGACCGGCGGGACCGTGGGGCCGAGGAGGGCGCGCCAGTCGGCGACGTCGGCGCAGACCCGCGAGAGCACCCAGTGGCCGAGCCGGCCGATCAGGCCGGTCTCCTCCGCCAGCGGGATGAACTCGGCGGGCGAGATCGCCCCGAGCGTCGGGTGCTGCCAGCGGGCAAGCGCTTCGAAGCCCTCGATCTGGCCGGTCTCCAGCGAGACCACGGGCTGGTAGGCCACGGCAACGGCGTCCTCGGCGATGGCGCGATCCAGGTCCGCCTTGAGATCCAGCCGGGAGATCGCCTCGTCGTGCATCCCGGTCGTGTAGGCGCGGAAGCAGGCACCGCCTTCGCGCTTGGCGGTGTACATCGCCAGGTCGGCGTTGCGCATCAGGTCGCGCGCCGGCGTCTCGCCGTCGGACAGCGCGATCCCCACGCTGACACGCACGGACAGCACGCGTCCGTCGACGTCGACGGGGGAGGAGAGCTCCTCGATCAGCCGGTCAGCTACGCGCTGGGCGTCGTCGGGGCCGCCGGGACACGCCACCAGCAGCGCGAACTCGTCGCCGCCCAGTCGCGCGGCCATGTCGTCGGCGCGCACCCGGCGGGAGGCCCGCTCGGCGAGCGCGACCAGCATCCGGTCGCCGGCGAGGTGCCCGAGGCCGTCGTTGACGGTCTTGAAGTCGTCCACGTCGACCAGCAGGATCGCGTGGCCGTTCGCGACCGGCCCGTCGGGCTGGTCCGCGGGGACCAGCTCGGCGAGACGCTGCATGAACCGGTTCCGGTTCGGCAGCGAGGTCAGGGCGTCGGTGTACGCCTGGTGTCGCAGGTCCGACTCCAGCTGCCGGAAGGCGGTCACGTCGCGGAAGCTCCAGACCCGGCCCACGGCGCGCTCGTCGAGGAGCTGCGGCTGCGAGACGCGCTCGAAGATCCGGCCGTCCTTGAACGTCAGCTCGTCGACGGTGGACAGCTCGGGGTGCGCGTAGAGCCGGCGCACCTGGAAGATGAAGGCGTCGCGGTCCTCGAGCTGGTCCATCACGTGCTCCAGCAGGGCGTCGTCGTCGCCGGCCTCGATCAGCGTGTCGGGGATGTCCCACATGCAGCGGAACTTCTGGTTGCAGCTGACGATCCGGCCGGCACCGTCGACCACGAGGATCCCGTCGGCGGTGGACTCCAGGGTGGCGGCGAGCAGCGAGAACGAGCGAGCCTCCCGCTCGGCCTGGCCGGAGCGGTCGACGGCAAGGGCAGCGAGCCGCTGGGCCCAGCCGAGCGACAGCGCCTCGACGTCCAGGTCCGGTGCGTCAACGGCTCCGGCCCCGGCTCCGGAGACGAGCAGCTCACCGAGAACGGTGCCGTTCTGGTGCCGGAAGGGCACCCGGATGCCGGGACGCAGGTCGTCGCGCACCGGTGTCCCGGCGACGTACGTCGCGCCGCCACGTGCCAGCGTGACCGCGCACGAAGCAGCACCGGTCACCCGCAGCAGCGCCTCGGCGAGAGCGCCGAGCGTCGAGTCCAGGCCTTCGCCCAGGGCGATCCGCTCCAGCACGTCGGCCTGCTCCTCGATCAGGAGCTCGGCGACCTTGCGCTGGGTGATGTCGAAGAGGAGTCCGTGCTGGACAGATCCGCCGGAGTCGGACTGCAGGGTGACGTCGTCGAGCACCCAGACCACGTGACCGTCCTTCGCGACCAGCCGGTACTCCGCGTAGGACCGCTCGTCCGTGACCATCATGGCGCCGTCCTCCTTGGCGAGCACCCAGTCGCGGTCCTCGGGGTGGAGCAGGCGAGCCCACAGCCCCGGGTCGTCGAGGAACTCCTGGGCGGTGTGCCCGAGGATCTCCTCGATCTGGGGGCTGGCGTAGAGCCACGCGCCGTCGGCACCGGTCCTGGCGGTGTAGACCGCCGCCGGCATCAGGTTGGCCAGGTCGTGCGGCATGCCCTCGCCGCGTGACGACCGCTCGCGCCGGTCATGCACCGGGACACGTCCGCTCGGCACAGCACGCACAGTCTGCACAGCCGTCTCCGTCCCTCGTCCGCTGCTACTGGGAGGGCACTCGCGCCGGGGGGTCCTAAATGGGCGATATGTCTCCGCGTACAGGCTAGGGACGCACGCCCCTGGGCGTGGGCTTTTGGGCAGGTCCGGGCGACTGACTCCTTTCGGGTGTGGCCGGTCCGTGAGGCACGATGGCGGCATGGGCACCCCGTCGTACGACCCGGCAGCCGACGTCGTCGAGCTCTGCCGCGACCTGATCCGGATCGACACCACCAACTTCGGCGACCAGCCGGGGCCCGGTGAGCGCAAGGCCGCCGAGCTGGTCGCCACCCTGCTCGACGAGGTCGGGATCGAGTCCGAGCTCTGGGAGGCCGAACCCGGGCGCACCAACGTGGTCGCCCGCTGGGGCGGCGACGAAGCCGAGGATTCACAGAGCCCGCTGCTGCTGCACGGGCACCTCGACGTGGTGCCCGCCAACGCCGACGACTGGCGCGTGCACCCGTTCTCCGGCGAGGTCGAGGACGGCATGGTGTGGGGCCGCGGCGCGGTCGACATGAAGGACTTCGACGCGATGCTGCTCTCGACCGTGCGGGCACGCGCACGGGCCGGAGTCGTCCCGTCCCGACCGCTGGTGCTGTGCTTCACCGCCGACGAGGAGGCGGGCGGCACCAAGGGTGCCGGGCCGTTGGTGGACCAGCGGCCCGACCTGCTCGAGGGCTGCCGCGAGGCGATCGGCGAGGTGGGCGGCTTCAGCACCACGGTGCGCGGCCGCCGGCTCTACCTGATCGAGGCCGCCGAGAAGGGCATGGCCTGGATGCGGATGACCGCCAAGGGCAACGCCGGCCACGGCTCGATGGTGCACCCCGACAACGCGGTGACCACCCTGACGTCCGCGGTCGCGCGGATCGGCCAGCACCGGTGGCCGGTGCGGCTCACGCCCACGATGCAGGTGCTGCTCGCCGCGGTGGCCGAGCTGGCCGGCACCGAGGCGACGCCCGAGAACGCCGAGTCTCTGATCGAGGAGTTCGGGCCCGCGTCGCGGATGCTCGGCGCGGTGATCCGCAACACCGTCAACCCGACCATGCTGGAGGCCGGCTACAAGGTCAACGTGGTGCCGGGGGAGGCGACCGCGCACCTCGACGGCCGGTTCCTGCCGGGCTACGAGGACGAGTTCCTGGCCACGCTGGCCGAGCTGGCCGGCCCCGACGTGCAGATCGAGCACCTGACCAAGATGGGTGGGCTCGAGACGCCGTACGACGGGCTGCTGGCGGAGGCGATGACGGCCTCGATCCTCGAGGAGGACCCGGACGCCGTGGTGGCGCCGTACCTGATGAGCGGCGGCACCGACGCCAAGCACTGGGAGCGGCTCGGGATCCGGAGCTTCGGCTTCGCGCCGCTGCGGCTGCCCGCCGACCTCGACTTCACCGCGCTGTTCCACGGTGTCGACGAGCGGGTGCCGGTCGACGCGCTGGAGTTCGGGGCGCGGGTCTTCGACCGGTTCCTGTCGAAGGTCTAGCTCCGGCTCTAGCCGAACATCACCAGCTGGCGCTGCCGGATGATCTTCCGGCGGAGGACGACGCGCCGGGTGCCGTCGTGCGCGATCCGCACCCGGTCGAGCTCCCAGCCGCCCTGCTCGGCGCGCTGCACGAGCAGGCGGGTGACGAAGGATCGGGAGAAGTCGCGCGAGATCAGCAGCTTGTCGAACTCGTACTCGACGCCGGGGCGTGGTGCACGCTGTGCCGTCCGGGTCATCGCTTCCCCTCGCTCATACCGACCTCCAACACGAGAATGCTACGGAACTTCCCCTGGCCCTTCACTGGAAACGTCGTCCAGCGCCTCGGTGATCTCGTCCGGCAGCTCGCACTCCTCGACGCTCAGCGAACCCTTCAGGTGGGCCGCGGTGCGGGCGCCCACGATCGGCGCGGTGACGCCCGGACGGTCACGCACCCAGGCCAGGGCCACCTCGAGCGTGGTCCAGCCGAGCCCGTCGGCGGCGCGTGCCACCGCCTCGACGATGTTGCGGTTGCGCTCGGTGAGCAGCGGGTCGACGAACCCGCTCAGGTGCGAGGAGGCACCACGCGAGTCGGCGGGGGTGCCGGCGCGGTACTTGCCGGTGAGGATGCCGCGACCGAGCGGCGACCAGGGCAGGATCCCCATGCCGCAGGCCTCCGCGGCCGGGACCACCTCGGCCTCGGGGGAGCGGTTGAGAAGGGAGTACTCCACCTGGTTGGTGGCCAGGAGTGCCCGTCCGGGCACCGCCCGCTGCCACGTCGCGCCCTGCGCGGTCTGCCAGCCGGACCAGTTGCTGACCCCGACGTACGACGCGCGGCCGCTGCTGACCGCGATGTCGAGCGCGCTGAGCGTCTCCTCGACCGGGGTGTCGTCGGACCACACGTGCACCTGCCACAGGTCGAGGTGGTCCACGCCGAGCCGCTTGAGCGAGGTGTCGAGACAGCCGAGGAGGTAGCCGCGGGAGGTGTCGAAGACGCGTTGGCCGCGGCGGATCCCGACCCCGGCCTTCGAGGCCAGCACCACGTCGTCACGGGCCACGGCCGAGCCGAGGAGCTGGCCGATCAGGGTCTCGGAGGCGCCGTCGGCGTACGTGTACGCCGTGTCGACCAGCGTGCCGCCCGCGTCGCAGAACGCGACCAGCTGGTCGCGCGCCTCGTGCTCGTCGGTGTCACGCCCCCAGGTCATCGTGCCGAGACCCAGCCGCGACACCGAAAGACCGGTGTTCCCCACGCGCCGCTGCTTCATGGCTGCACGGTAACCGGCACGCCGTTCAGCACCCGATCAGGCACGCCGCGTAGGGTCCGTGTCGCCCGTCCACGAGCCGGAAGGCCCTTTCAGCCGCATGAACTACTTCGACGCCGTGATCCTCGGCATCGTCGAGGGACTCACCGAGTTCCTCCCCGTGTCCAGCACCGGCCACCTGACGATCGTGGAGAAGTGGCTCGGTCTCGACGTCGCCTCCAAGGACGTCACCGGCTTCACGGCCGTGATCCAGGTCGGCGCGATCCTGGCGGTGGTCCTCTACTTCGCCAAGGACATCTGGACGATCGCCCGAGCCTGGGTGCTCGGCCTGTTCAAGGCGGAGTACCGCGGCTCGTTCGACCACCGGATGGGCTGGTACGTGATCGTCGGCAGCATCCCGATCGGGATCGTCGGTCTGCTCGCCAAGGACGTGATCACCGGGTCGCTGCGCTCGCTGTGGGTGGTCGCCGGCGCGCTGATCCTGTGGAGCGCGGTGATGCTGTACGCCGAGCGACGGGGTGACCAGCAGCGTTCGGAGAAGCAGCTCACGCTCAAGGACGCCGTGGTGGTCGGGCTCGTGCAGTGCATCGCGCTGGTGCCCGGCGTCTCGCGCTCCGGCGCCACGATCTCGGCCGGCCTGCTGCGCGGCCTCGACCGGGTGACCGCCACCCGGCTCAGCTTCTTCCTCTCGATCCCGGCACTGCTTGCGGCCGGGATCTACGAGCTCAAGGACGCGCTCGGCGGCTCGATCGAGGTCGGGCCGATCGTCGTGGGCACCGTGGTCAGCTTCGTGGTCGCCTACGCGTCGGTGGCCTGGCTCCTGAAGTTCGTGGCGCACCACAGCATCGGCGCCTTCGTGCCCTACCGGGTGGTGCTGGGCGTCGTGCTCCTGGTGCTCCTGGCGACCGGTGTGATGTCGGCGACCTAGAGCCAGCCGGCCCGTTTCGCGATCACCCACACGACGAGCGAGCTGAGCAGCATCAGCAGCAGCGCCATCGGGTAGCCGAGCACCCACTGGAGCTCGGGCATGTGCACGAAGTTCATGCCGTAGATGCTCCCGACCAGCGTCGGGGCCGCGACCAGACCCACGCTGGCGGAGATCCGGCGCATGTCGTCGTTCTGCCGGATCGAGATCTGCGCCAGGTGCGCCTCGAACGCGGTGGAGAGCAGGTTGTCGAGGTTGTCGATCGTCTCGGCCACGCGCGCGAGGTGGTCCGCCACGTCACGGAAGTACGGCGCGGAGTCGGTGTGCACCCCTGGCACCGAGCCGGTCGCGAAGCGCATCATCGGGTCGCGCAGCGGCAGCACCGCCCGCCGCATCTCGGCCAGCTCGCGCTTGAGCAGGTAGATCCGGCGGCTGTCGTCGGTGCGCTCGTCGGAGAACACCGAGGTCTCCACCTCGTCGACGTCCTCGGTCAGGTCGGAGGCGACGTCCTCGTAGCGGTCGACCACCTGGTCGCAGACGGCGTAGATCACCGCCGACGGCCCGTGCATGAGCACCTTCTCCATGCCCTCGAGGCCCCGGCGCGCCTGGTGCAGGGCACCGCCCTTGCCGTGGCGCACGGAGATCACGAACTTCTTGCCGACGAACAGGTTCACCTCGCCCGTCTCCACGGCGTCGTTCGCGTCGACGTACCAGAGCGTCTTGAGCACCAGGAACAGCGTCTCGTCGTAGCGCTCCAGCTTGGGGCGCTGGTGCGCGGTCAACGCGTCCTCGACCGCGAGCGGATGCAGCCCGTAGACCTCCTCGACCCGCGCCAGCTCCTCCTCGTCGGGCTCGTGGAGGCCGACCCAGACGAAGTCGCCGTCGTCGGTGGCCAGCTCGCGGACGGCGGCGAGGTCGGTGCGGGAACAGTCCACCGAGACACGTACGCCACCGCGGTACAGGGCGTTGTCGACGATCACCCGGCCAGACTAGGACCAGCGCACCTCTAGGCTCGGCACCATGCCGACCGTCATCCTTGCCCGCCACGGGCGTACGACGGCCAACGCGACCGGCGTGCTGGCCGGACGCAGCAAGGGGATCCACCTCGACGACAAGGGCCGCGAGCAGGCGACCGCCGCGGCAACGCGTCTCGAGGGCCTGCCGCTGGCCGTCGTCGTGACCAGCCCGATGGAGCGCTGCCGGGAGACCGCGAAGCTGCTCGCGCCCGAGACCAGGGCCACGACCGAGCGCCGCCTCACGGAGTGCGACTACGGCAGCTGGACCGGCCGTCCGCTCAAGGAGCTGGGCAAGGAACCGCTCTGGCGCACGGTGCAGGCGCACCCCGCGGGGGCTGTCTTCCCCGACGGCGAGGCGATGGCCGACATGAGCCGCCGCGGTGTCGCGGCCGTCCGGGACTGGGACGCGCGGATCGCGGCCGAGCACGGGCACGACGCGGTCTGGCTCGCGGTCTCCCACGGGGACGTGATCAAGGCGATCCTGGCCGACGCCCTCGGCATGCACCTCGACGCCTTCCAGCGGATCATGGTCGACCCGGCCAGCCTGTCGGTGGTGCGCTACACCGAGCTCCGCCCGTTCGTGCTCACCTGCAACTCCTCCTCGGGCAGCCTGGCCCACCTGAAGCCGCCCGCGAAGAAGCGCGGGCGCGCCCGTCGTACGTCCTCGGATGCCGTCGTCGGTGGTTCTTCGGGCACGATCTAGGCTGGTCGTCATGCCTCCTGTGGTGCACCGGTTCGACCCGCCTGAGCGGTTCGTCGCGGGCACGGTCGGCTCTCCCGGCTCGCGCACGTTCTTCCTCCAGGCACGCGACGGCGCGCGGGTGACCAGCATCGCGCTGGAGAAGCAGCAGGTGCAGATCCTGGCCCGCGAGGTCGACGAGCTGCTGGACAAGCTGATCGAGGCCGGCACCGAGGCCACCGTGCCCGCGGTCACGCCGTTCGACCTCACCGACGCCGAGCCGCTGGAGAGTCCGATCGAGGAGGAGTTCCGCGCCGGCACGATCACGCTCTCCTGGGACGCCGACGACGAGCGGATCGTGATCGAGGTGTTCCCGGCGATGGAGGTCGACCCGGAGGCGCCCGAGGGCGAGGAGGCGGAGCCCGACGAGATGCTCCTGGTGCGGCTCCCGGCCGCGCAGGCCCGGGCCTTCTGCTCGCGGGCGGAGTCCGTGATCGAGGCCGGCCGCGAGACCTGCCCGTTCTGCGGCGGCCCGATGGACCCGGGCGGCCACCTGTGCCCCCGAGCCAACGGCTTCCGCCGCACGGGGACGTGACGCCCGCCTCGCCCGGCCTCACGACGGGGGACGTCGTCATCCTCGGCCGGATCATGCCCGCGTCGAACCACACGTTCGCCTGCGAGGTGGTCGACGGCAGCACCCGGGTCCAGGCGGTCTACAAGCCGGTGTCGGGGGAGCGGCCGCTGTGGGACTTCACCGACGGCACGCTCGCCTTCCGGGAGTACGCCGCGTGGGTGGTGTCCGACGCCCTCGGGTGGGACGTCGTGCCCCCCACCGTGCTGCGCGACGGTCCGGCCGGCCACGGCATGGTCCAGCTCTGGTGCGAGCCCGACGGCGGGGTCGACGCGGTCGACATCGTGGCCGAGGGCGCTGCACCGGACGGCTACCTGCACGTCCTCGACGCCGTCGACGAGCGCGACCGGCCGGTGGCGCTCGTGCACGAGGACACGCAGCCGCTGCGCCGGATGGCGATCTTCGACGTGATCGTCAACAACACCGACCGCAAGGGCGGCCACGTGCTGGCGATGGCCGACGGGCACCGCTACGGCGTCGACCACGGGGTCTGCTTCCACACCGACGACAAGCTGCGCACGGTGCTCTGGGGCTGGGCCGGCGACCCGCTGTCCGACGACGAGACGGGTGCCGTCGCGGCGCTCGAGCAGGACCTGGTCAGCGGTGCGCTCCGGGGCACCCTGGAGCCGTTGCTGACCGGCCCCGAGATCGACCGCGCGGCCTGGCGGTGCCGTCGACTGCTTGCCGAGGGGATGCTGCCGATCCCCAGCGGAGGCTGGCCGTCGATCCCGTGGCCGCCCTTCTGACCTGCCGTCGATAGGGTGCGTGGCATGCGTGCCTGGACCTCACCCGTCGTGCCCCGGCTGCCGGTCGAGGCGCCGCCGGTGCGGGTGTTCGACACCTCTCACCACGACGTGGTGGCGACCACGCCCGACGGCACCGCGCGGATGTACGTCTGCGGGATCACGCCGTACGACGCCACGCACCTGGGCCACGCCGCGACGTACGTCGCCTTCGACCTGCTCGGCCGGGCCTGGCGCTCGGCGGGCCACGACGTCCGCTACGTGCAGAACGTGACCGACGTCGACGACCCGCTGCTGGAGCGCGCCGACGCGACCGGTGAGGACTGGGTGGCGCTCGCCGAGCGGGAGACGGAGCTGTTCCGCGCGGACATGGAGGCGCTGCGCGTTATCGCGCCGGACGTCTACGTCGGCGCCGTCGAGTCGATCCCGCTGGTGGTCGCGATGGTGCAGCGGCTCCAGGAGTCCGGCGCTGTGTACGACGTGGACGGCGACCTCTACTTCTCCGTCACCACCGACCCGGACTTCGGTGAGGTCTCCGGCTGGGGACGCGAGCAGATGCTGGCGATCTTCGGCGAGCGTGGCGGCGACCCGGATCGCCCCGGCAAGAAGGACCCGCTGGACTGCCTGGTCTGGCAGGCCGAGCGCCCCGGCGAACCGGCCTGGGACTCACCCTTCGGCCGCGGCCGGCCCGGTTGGCACGTCGAGTGCAGCGCGATCGCGCGCGAGCACCTCGGCGCCCCGCTGGACGTGCAGGGCGGCGGCAGCGACCTGGTGTTCCCGCACCACGAGATGAGCGCCTCCGAGGCACAGGTCGCCGAGCCCGGCACGCCGTTCTCCCGCGCCTACGTCCATGCAGGCATGGTCGCCCTCGACGGCGAGAAGATGTCGAAGTCCAAGGGCAACCTGGAGCTGGTCTCCCGGTTGCGCGAGCAGGGCACCGACCCGATGGCGATCCGGCTGGCGCTGCTGCGCCACCACTACCGCAGCGACTGGGAGTGGACGGGCGACGACCTGACCACCGCCCAGCAGGTGCTCCAGGACCTCCGCACCGCTGCCGACCTGCCCGCAGGCGCACCGACCGGACCGGTCGTCGACGCCGTGCTGGCCGCACTCGCCGACGACCTCGACGCCCCGACCGCCGTCGACGTGCTCGCCACCTGGGCCGCGCACACGGTCACCGACACGTCCGAGCCCGGTGCCGGCGGCGTCGTACGCACCCTGGCGGATGCCGCGCTGGGGTTGCTGCTCTGAGCCGGGCCTACCCGTCGTCCCGGTCCCGCCGCTTCAGGTACCGCTCGAACTCCTTGGCGATCGCCTCACCGCTCGCCTCGGGGAGCTCGGCGGTGTCCTGGTTCTCCTCGAGCATCCGGACGTACTCCGCGATGTCCTCGTCCTCCTCGGCCAGCTCCGCGACGCCGCGCTCCCAGGCGCGCGCGTCCTCGGGCAGGTCGCCCATCGGGATGCTGATCTCGAGCAGGTCCTCGACATGGCCGAGCAGGGCCAGTGTCGCCTTCGGGCACGGGGGCTGCGGCAGGTAGTGGGGGACGGCGGCCCAGAACGACACGGCCGGCACGTCCACCCGGACACAGGCGTCGAGGAGCACGCCGACGATGCCGGTCGGGCCCTCGTACGTCGACTGCTCCAGCTTGAGCCGATCCTCGAGGTCGAGCTCCGTCGCGGTGCCGCTGACCTGGATCGGCCGGGTGTGCGGGGTCTCCGCCAGGAGCGCGCCGAGGGTCAGCACCAGCTCGACGCCGAGGGTGTCCATCGCGGCCAGCACCTCGGCGGTGAACTGCCGCCAGCGCATGCTCGGCTCCATCCCGCGCAGCAGCACCACGTCGCGGTGCGCACCCGGGGGCCGGGCGACCAGGATCTCGGTGCGGGGCCAGGTGATCCGGCGCATCCCGCTGTCGTCGGTGCCGACCAGCGGCCGGTTGACCTGGTAGTCGTAGAAGTCCTCGGGGTCGACCCGGGCCACCACCCGGGCGCCCCACACGTCGACCAGGTGCTCGACCAGCCCGCTGGCCGCCTCCGCCGCGTCGTTCCAGCCCTCGAACGCGGCGATCAGCACGGGGTTGACCAGCTCCGGCGTCTCCTCGAACTCGATCACCACGCCAGCCTATGTGCAGGCCACAGGTGTCATGATCCGATATCGCCGTACGTCGCGCCGCGACCACTCCGTACCCTTGGACGGGGCCGCCACCACCCTCCGGCGTCCTGACACGGCTGCGAACGAGGAAACCCTTGCCTGACGAAACGCCCGATCATCGCCCCGAACAGCGACCCGACCTGACCGACGAGCTCACCGCCACGCTGCGGGAGCGGATCCTGGTCATCGACGGGGCGATGGGCACCATGATCCAGGCGCACACCTTCGACGAGGCGGGCTTCCGTGGTGAGCGCTTCGCCGACTGGGACAGCGACGTCAAGGGCAACAGCGACCTGCTCAGCCTGAGCCAGCCCGACGTGATCCGCGACATCCACCGCGCCTACCTCGAGGCGGGCGCCGATGTCATCGCCACCAACACCTTCAGCGCCCAGCGCATCTCCCAGGCCGACTACGGCATGGAGGACCTCGCCTACGAGATGAACAAGCGCTCCGCGGAGCTGGCCCGCGATGCCGCCGACGAGTACTCCGAGCGCACGCCCGACCGCAAGCGCTACGTCGCGGGCGGGCTGGGCCCGACCAACCGCACCGCGTCGATCTCGCCCGACGTCAACGACCCCGGCTTCCGCAACATCACCTACGACGGACTGGTCGAGGCCTACCTGGAGCAGGCCGCGGGCCTGGTCGACGGCGGCGCCGACCTGCTGCTGGTCGAGACGATCTTCGACACCCTCAACGCCAAGGCCGCGATCTTCGCCCTCGAGACGCTCTTCGAGGAGCGTGGCCGCCGTTGGCCGGTGATCATCTCCGGCACCATCACCGACGCGTCCGGCCGCACCCTGTCCGGGCAGGTCACCGAGGCCTTCTGGAACTCCGTCCGCCATGCGCGCCCGCTCGCGGTGGGCCTGAACTGCGCCCTGGGTGCGAAGGAGATCCGGCCCTACCTGTCCGAGCTCTCGCGGGTGGCCGACTGCTTCGTCTCCTGCTACCCCAACGCCGGTCTCCCCAACGCCTTCGGTGAGTACGACGAGCTGCCAGACCAGATGGCCGAGGTGATCGGCGAGTTCGCGTCGGCGTCGCTGGTCAACCTGCTCGGCGGCTGCTGCGGCACGACGCCGGAGCACATCTCCGCGATCGCGGAGGTCGCCAAGGGGGTGACCCCGCGCGAGCCGGCCGAGGTCGCCCCGGCGCTGCGGCTCTCCGGTCTCGAGCCGCAGAACATCACCGACGACTCGCTGTTCGTCAACGTCGGCGAGCGCACCAACATCACCGGCTCCGCCCGCTTCCGCAACCTGATCAAGGCCGCCGACTACGACACCGCGCTCACCGTCGCCACCCAGCAGGTGGAGAGCGGCGCGCAGGTGATCGACGTCAACATGGACGAGGGCATGATCGACGGCGTCGAGGCGATGGACCGCTTCCTCAAGCTGATCGCCTCCGAGCCCGACATCAGCCGGGTGCCGGTGATGATCGACTCCTCGAAGTTCGAGGTGATCGAGGCCGGCCTCAAGGTCGTGCAGGGCAAGCCGATCGTGAACTCGATCTCCATGAAGGAGGGCGAGGAGCCGTTCGTCGAGCACGCCCGCCTGTGCCGCAAGTACGGCGCCGCGGTGGTCGTGATGGCGTTCGACGAGGAGGGCCAGGCCGACAACCTCGAGCGTCGCAAGCAGATCTGCGAGCGTGCCTACCGGATCCTGGTCGACGAGGTCGGGTTCCCGGCCGAGGACATCATCTTCGACCCGAACTGCTTCGCGCTCGCCACCGGCATCGAGGAGCACGCCAGCTACGGACTCGACTTCATCGAGGCCACCCGCTGGATCAAGGAGAACCTGCCGGGCGCCCTGGTCTCCGGCGGCATCTCCAACGCGTCGTTCTCGTTCCGCGGCAACAACCCGGTGCGCGAGGCGATCCACGCCGTGTTCCTCTTCCACGCGATCAAGGCGGGGCTCGACATGGGCATCGTCAACGCCGGCGCCCTGGTCGTCTACGACGAGATCGAGCCCGAGCTCCGGGAGCGGATCGAGGACGTCGTCCTGAACCGTCGTACGGACGCCGCGGAGCGGCTGCTCGAGATCGCCGAGAAGTACAACGCCAGCGAGGAGCGCACCGAGAAGGCCGAGCTCGAGTGGCGCTCCCTCCCGGTCGGCGAGCGGATCACGCACGCCCTGGTGAAGGGCCTCGACGCCCACGTCGAGGAGGACACCGAGGAGCTGCGCAAGGAGATCTCCGAGCGCGGCGGTCGCCCGATCGAGGTGATCGAGGGTCCGCTGATGGACGGCATGAACGTCGTCGGCGACCTGTTCGGTGCGGGCAAGATGTTCCTGCCCCAGGTCGTCAAGTCCGCCCGCGTCATGAAGAAGGCCGTCGCCTACCTGATCCCGTTCATCGAGGCCGAGAAGAAGCCCGGTGACGCGGAGATCAAGAAGGGCACCATCGTGATGGCGACGGTGAAGGGCGACGTCCACGACATCGGCAAGAACATCGTCGGGGTGGTCCTCCAGTGCAACAACTACGACGTGATCGACCTCGGCGTGATGGTCCCCGCACAGAAGATCCTCGACAAGGCCAAGGAGGTCGACGCCGACCTGATCGGCCTGTCCGGGCTGATCACGCCCTCGCTCGACGAGATGGTCAACTTCGCCGCCGAGATGGAGCGGCAGGGCTTCTCGATCCCGCTGCTGATCGGTGGAGCCACCACGTCCCGCGCCCACACGGCGGTCAAGGTGACCCCGCGCTACAAGGGCCCGGTGCTCTGGGTGAAGGACGCGTCACGCTCGGTGCCGGTCGCGGCGGCGCTGCTCTCCGACCGCAAGCAGAAGCTGCTCGACGAGGTCGAGGCCGACTACGAGTCCCTGCGCGAGCGGCACGCGGCGAAGAACGACCGCCCGCTCACCAAGATCGAGAAGGCGCGCGAGAACCGCACCCCCATCGAGTGGGAGGGCTACCAGCCGCCGGCGCCGACCACGCCCGGGATCACGCTCTTCGACGACTACGACCTCTCCGAGCTCCGTGAGTACATCGACTGGCAGCCGTTCTTCAACGCGTGGGAGATGAAGGGCAAGTTCCCCGACATCCTCAACAACCCGGCGACGGGCGAGGCCGCGCGCCGGCTGTACGACGACGCGCAGGAGATGCTGGACACCGCGATCGCCGAGAAGTGGCTGAAGGCCAGCGGCGTGATCGGCCTGTTCCCCGCCAACGCTGTCGGTGACGACATCGAGCTCTACGCCGACGACACCCGCGAGACGGTGCGCTGCGTCCTCCACAACCTGCGCCAGCAGGGACAGCACCGCGAAGGCGTGCCCAACCGTTCGCTCGGCGACTTCGTGGCGCCCAAGGACACCGGGCTCGCCGATCACGTCGGCGCGTTCGCGGTCACGGCCGGGCTCGGCAGCCAGGACAAGGTGCAGGAGTTCAAGGACGCGCTCGACGACTACTCGGCCATCCTGCTCGAGTCGATCGCCGACCGGCTCGCCGAGGCGTTCGCCGAGCGGCTGCACCAGCGGGTCCGCCAGGAGCACTGGGGCTTCGTGACCGGCGAGCAGCTCGACCACGACGAGCTGATCGCCGAGAAGTACACCGGCATCCGGCCCGCTCCGGGCTACCCGGCGTGTCCCGAGCACACCGAGAAGGCCACGCTCTGGGAGCTCCTCGACGTCGAGAAGAGCACCGGGATCGAGCTCACCGAGTCGATGGCCATGTGGCCGGGCGCCTCGGTCAGTGGCTGGTACTTCTCGCACCCGCAGTCGCAGTACTTCGTCGTCGGTCGGGTCGGGCACGACCAGGTCGAGGACTACGCGAAGCGCAAGGGCTGGTCGATGGCCGAGGCGGAGAAGTGGCTCTCGAGCAACCTGGGCTACCAGCCGGATGACTGACCCCGGCGGCTGGCCGGCCGCAGTCCTCTGGGACATGGACGGCACCGTCGTGGACACGGAGCCGTACTGGATCGAGGCGGAGTACGCCCTGATCGCGGAGCATGGCGGCACCTGGAACGACGAGCACGCGATGAACCTCGTGGGCAGTGACCTGATCGACTCCGGACGCTACCTGCGCGAGCACGCGGGGATCAGCCTCGAGCCTGCCGAGATCGTCGAGCAGCTCCTCGACCGGGTGGTGCTGCGGATGGGGGAGCAGCTGCCCTGGCGCGACGGTGCCGTGGAGCTGCTGACCGCTCTCCGCGAGAGCGGCACGCCCTGCGCCCTGGTCACCATGTCCTACCGCCGCTTCGTCACCCCGATGCTCGACGCACTGCCGCCGGACACGTTCCGCGCGGTCGTCACGGGTGACTCGGTCAGCCGCGGCAAGCCGCACCCGGAGCCGTACCTCAAGGGGGCCCAGCAGCTGCGCGTGGCACCCGCTGACTGCCTGGCGATCGAGGACTCCAACACCGGAGCCCGCTCCGCCGAGGCGGCCGGCGCAACCGTGCTGGTGGTGCCCAACCACGTGCCGGTGCTAGCGGGGGAGCGACGTCTCTTCCGCGACTCCCTCGCCGGACTCGACCTCGACGGCCTGCGCGACCTCCGTCTGGAGTGACGCAGGCAGGGGTGACGGCAGCGGGGGCGGCGTGCCACCGAATGCGGGACACACCTCCTGGAACGAGCACCAGGTGCACCGACCACTCGGGCTCGGCCGCCAGTCACCCGTTTCGCGCGCCGTGCGGATCGCCTCCCACAGCGCCTCCACCAGCCGCTCGGTGGCCAGCAGGTCGGCCTCGTCGGGCACGT
Organism: uncultured Actinomycetota bacterium; assembly: GCA_963815585.1. GTDB lineage: Bacteria > Actinomycetota > Actinomycetes > Propionibacteriales > Nocardioidaceae > Marmoricola. The sequence goes on from CAWFHJ010000008.1 coordinate 52,479, forward strand.
AGCTGACCATCTCGCCGTCGCCGAGGTAGATCAGCCGCAGGAGGGCGGGCACGACACCACGCGTGCGCCAGATGACCAGGGCGTAGAACCGCATCTGGAAGAGCGCCTGCGACTCGAACCCGACGGCGGGGGAGCGACCGGTCTTGTAGTCGACCACCCGGACCGCGCCGTCGGGCGCCACGTCGATCCGGTCGACCACGCCGCGGAGGAGCAGCTTGGACTCGAGCAGCGTCTCGACGTACTCCTCGCGATGTGCGGGCTCGATCCGCCGCGGGTCCTCGAGGTCGAAGTAGCGCGCCAGCGACTCCCGGCACGACGCCAGCCACTCGGTGAGCTGGTCGGCCTCGCCGGCGAACATCCCCTCCGCGCCCGCCTCGACGGCGAGAACCTGCTCCCACGCCTGCTGCACCAATGCCTGCGCGCGCTCGGGGGTGCGCTCGGGGGCGCCCAGGTCGAACAGGTCCTCGAGCACCTTGTGCACGACGTTGCCCCGCATCGCAGCGGGGGAGACCGGCTCGGGGAGCCGGTCGATGGTGCGGAACCGGAACTGCAGCGGGCACGACCGGAAGTCCGAGGCCCGGCTGGGCGACAGGGCACCGAGCACGTCGACGCCGTCGACCCGGGTGCCCACACGGGCCCGCTCGGCGGGGTCACCCGTGGGCACCACGCCCGCTGCGGTCTCCGTCATGACGCCCGACACTAGGCCAGGGCACCGACACCCCACCGCGGGCAGGCTAGTTTGGCTTGGTGAGTGAGCAGACGCCGGCACCCCGGCCCCCGGGCACGTTCCGGATCGGCCAGATCGCGGGCGTCGACGTGCTCGTGCGCTCGTCGTGGCTGCTGGTCGCGTTCCTGATCGCCTTCCTGATGGCGCCCCGGATCGAGGCGGAGGCGCCCGGCCTCGGCGCGCTGAAGTACGTCGCCGGGCTGGCGTTCGCCGTGCTGCTCTACCTCTCGGTGCTGCTGCACGAGGCGTCCCACGCGATCTCCGCGCGGCACTACGGGCTGCCCGTGAACTCGATCAGCATCCACTTCCTCGGAGGGGCCACCGAGATCGGCGGCGAGGCGAAGACCCCGCGCGCCGAGTTCGTGATCGCGGTGGTCGGGCCCCTGACCTCGCTCGCCGTCGGAGCACTCTCGCTCGGCCTCTGGTACGTCCTGCCCGACGGTCTGCTGCGGCTCGCCGTACAAGGACTCGCCGTCGCCAACCTCGTGGTCGGTGTGCTCAACCTGGTGCCCGGACTGCCCCTCGACGGTGGCCGCGTGCTCCGGGCCGCGGTGTGGAAGATCGGCCGCGACCCGCTCCGTGCGACCGTGGTGGCGGCCTGGGGGGGCCGCGTGGTCGCGGTGCTCGCGATCGGCTGGCCGATCTTCCAGCAGAACGTGCTCGGCGCCCGGGCCACGATCGGTGACTTCCTGATGGCCGGGATCATCGCCGCCTTCCTCTGGAGCGGTGCCAGCGCGTCGCTCGTGCAGGCCCGGCTCCGGCGCCGGATGCCGGCCATCCAAGCCCGGCTGCTGGCGCGGCGCGTGATCGTGGTGCCCGAGGGCCTCTCCGTGGCCGAGGCCGTACGACGCGCGCAGGAGGCCGAGGCGGGTGGGATCGCCACCCAGTCCGGCGACGGCACTGTCACCGGCATCGTCAACGAGGCCGCGCTCGAGGCCGTGCCCAGCGAGCGGCGGCCGTGGCTGGCGGTCAGCCAGGTGGCCCGCCACGTGGAGGACGGCATGCGGCTGCCCGCCGACAGCGCCGGCGAGCAGCTGATCCGGGCGATGACCAGCAAGCCGGCCGCGGAGTACCTGCTGCTCGAGGCCGACGGCGGTGTCTACGGGATCCTCGCCTCCGCAGACGTCGAGCGGGCGTTCGCCACCGGCTCCTGACTCCTGGGTCGGGTCCATCGAGGTTTCCCCGGTGGCAGGCGGTCGCTCCCGTGCTCGATAGGCTGCCCGCCATGCCCTCCGAGACCCGCGACGACGCCTCCGACCCCGCGGCGCCGGGCTGGTCCGGCGTCCACCGCGGACCGCTCGCCGTAGGGGAGTGGGTGCGGCTCACCGATGCCAAGGGCCGCCGCCACAACATCTGCCTCGAGGCCGGCAAGCAGTTCTTCACCAACAAGGGCGCGATCGCCCACGACGACCTGATCGGCCGCGACGAGGGCTTCAGCGTCCCGTCGACGGCCGGGGGCGAGTACCTCGTCTTCCGGCCGCTGCTGAGCGAGTTCGTGGTCTCGATGCCGCGCGGCGCCGCGGTGGTCTACCCCAAGGACGCCGCGCAGATCGTGGCGATGGCCGACATCTTCCCGGGTGCCCGGGTGGTCGAGGCCGGCGTCGGCTCCGGGGCCCTGACCTGCTCCCTGCTCCGCGCCGTGGGACCGGGCGGCAGCGTCTCGTCGTACGAGCGGCGGGAGGAGTTCGCCGACGTCGCTCGGCGCAACGTCACCCAGTTCTTCGGTGCCAAGGACGGACAGAGCCACCCCGCGTGGCGGCTGACCGTCGCCGACCTGGCCCTGGCGCTGCCCGACGAGGACGCGCACAGCGTCGACCGGGTGATCCTCGACATGCTCGCTCCCTGGGAGTGCGTCGACGCGGTCGCGGGCGCGCTGGCGCCGGGCGGCATCGTCTGCGCCTACGTCGCGACGACCACGCAGCTCGGCCGGATCGTGGAGACCCTGCGCGCCCACGGCGAGTTCACCGAGCCGCAGCCGTGGGAGACGCTGGTCCGCGAGTGGCACGTCGAGGGGCTCGCGATCCGGCCGGGGCACAAGATGAACGGCCACACCGGGTTCCTGGTCACGGCCCGCCGGATGTCGCCCGGGATCACCGCTCCGATCAAGAAGCGTCGACCGGCGCCAGGGGCGTACGGCGCCGACTACGACGGCCCCCGCCCCGCCGGTCTGCCGCCGCAGGCCGCCCAGGAGCCGCAGTCGGAGTGACGTGCGGTACTGCCCGGTCGCAGGGGTGCGTGCGAAAGGCCCTAGACACGATGGGATAAGCCCTGTCGATCCATCACCCCGCGGGTAGGGTCGCCGACATAGCCAGCCACCGAAAGGCGGAGGTGAACGTCATGACACCGACGGATCCGGCACAGGACCCGCGTGACAACGATCGTCTGCGCGAGCAGCTGGGCTACCTCGAAGCAGAGGTGACCGACCTGCGCCGTCGGCTCGCCGAGGCTCCCGGGCACTCGCGCAGCCTCGAGCAGCGCCTGGTGGACACCCAGCGCTCCCTGGCCGGGGTGACCTCGCAGAACGAACGGCTGGCCCAGACGCTCCGTGAGGCGCGCGACCAGATCATGACCCTCAAGGAGGAGGTCGACCGGCTGGCCCAGCCGCCGACCGGCTTCGGCACCTTCCTGCACCGCAACGAGGACGACTCGATCGACGTCTTCACCGGCGGCCGCAAGCTCCGGGTCAACGTGAGCCCCAGCGTCGAGATCGACGACCTGCGCCGCGGCCAGGAAGTCATGCTCAACGAGGCGCTCAACGTCGTCGCCGCCCTCGACTACGAGGAGGTCGGCGAGGTGGTGATGTTCAAGGAGCTGCTCGCCGACGGTGAGCGCGCCCTGGTCATCGCCAACGCCGACGAGGAGCGCGTGGTCCGGCTCGCCGAGCCGCTGCGCAACGACACGATCCGGGCCGGCGACTCGCTGCTGCTCGACGCCCGTGCCGGCTACGTCTACGAGAAGGTGCCGAAGTCCGAGGTCGAGGAGCTGGTCCTCGAAGAGGTCCCCGACATCGACTACTCCGCCATCGGCGGCCTCGTCAAGCAGATCGACGCGATCCGCGACGCGGTGGAGCTGCCCTACCTGCACCCCGACCTGTTCAAGGAGCACGAGCTCAAGCCCCCCAAGGGCGTGCTGCTCTACGGTCCTCCCGGCTGCGGCAAGACGCTGATCGCGAAGGCGGTCGCGAACTCGCTGGCCAAGAAGGTCGCCGCCCGCACCGGTCAGGAGGGGAAGTCCTACTTCCTCAACATCAAGGGTCCCGAGCTGCTGAACAAGTACGTCGGCGAGACCGAGCGGCACATCCGGCTGGTCTTCCAGCGGGCCCGTGAGAAGGCCAGCGGCGGCACCCCGGTGATCGTGTTCTTCGACGAGATGGACTCGCTGTTCCGCACCCGCGGCTCGGGTGTCTCCTCCGACGTGGAGAACACCATCGTCCCGCAGCTGCTCAGCGAGATCGACGGTGTCGAGCTGCTCGAGAACGTGCTGGTGATCGGTGCCTCCAACCGCGAGGACATGATCGACCCCGCCATCCTGCGCCCCGGTCGGCTCGACGTGAAGATCAAGATCGAGCGCCCCGACGCCGAGTCGGCGCGCGACATCTTCTCCAAGTACCTCACCGCCAACCTGCCGTTGCACGCCGACGACCTCCAGGAGTTCGGCGGCGACCGCGACGCCTGCGTGGCCGGCATGATCCGGGCCACGGTCGAGCGGATGTACACCGAGACCGACGAGAACCGCTTCCTGGAGGTCACCTACGCCAACGGTGACAAGGAGGTCCTGTACTTCAAGGACTTCAACTCGGGTGCGATGATCCAGAACATCGTCGACCGCGCCAAGAAGATGGCGATCAAGGACCTCCTCGAGACCCAGCAGAAGGGCCTGCGGGTGCAGCACCTGCTCCAGGCCTGCGTCGACGAGTTCAAGGAGAACGAGGACCTCCCGAACACCACGAACCCCGACGACTGGGCCCGGATCTCCGGCAAGAAGGGCGAGCGGATCGTGTTCATCCGCACCCTGATCACCGGCAAGCAGGGCACCGAGCCGGGGCGTTCGATCGACAACGTCTCGAACACCGGGCAGTACCTGTAGCTGCGGCGGCTCGTGCTGCGGGTCCACCACGGTATGCAGACGAACCTGCGCTTCCCACGACGAGCACATCGTGGGGAGCGCGGGTCCATCGTGGGGAGCTCTCGGCGCCGCCCGAGATGTCGTTGTTACTCCTGCATACCGTGGTGGACCCTCGCCTCCCACGACCGACCCACAAGCCCCCACACCCACGTACGACGAGGGGCCCGGAGCGTCAGCGCTCCGGGCCCCTCGTTCGTGACGTCTGCGTCAGTTCGGCTCGAGGGCCGCGTAGTGCCCCTTGCCCAGCGTGAGCTGCGGGCTGCCGATCCGGGCGTTGAGCCGGCTGGTCGGCGACGGCACGTGGGCCTTGTTGCTGCGCCAGATGTCGTAGAAGTCGTTCATGTAGGCGCCGACCCGGGGTGAGTTCACGTAGACCTGACCCGTGTCGTCGGAGCGGAACCCGAGGTCGCTGATGTTGGTGGTGCCGGTCCACAGCTTCTTGGTCCGACCGTTGCCACCCCAGTTGCCGTTCATCGCGAACCACTTGGCGTGGTCGTAGGCGTCGATGTCGCCGTTCTTCTTGAAGGTGACGACCTGGCGCATCGGGATCCGGCCACGTCCGGCCGGGCTGTAGAGCAGGTGCTTGATCTTGTCGCCCATGATCGAGTACTCGATCGCGATGTCACAGCCGCTGTTCCACAGTGAGCGGACCTTCTTCGCCACCCAGCGACCGCGGTCGTCGAAGAACGTGTAGGCGCCGATCCGGATCTTGGTGCGGCCGTTGATGCCGTAGCCCTTGCCGACGCCCTTGCAGCGGATCCCGTTGAGGCCCATCATCAGCGGGTCGTTGGAGGCGGTGGTGCCGGGCTTGGGGAACGTCCAGCTGGTGATCCCACCGGTCTTTTCACGCTCGTAGGGGTGCGCCCGCGGGTAGTCGGCCTTCATCTGACCCCACCAGCGGTAGTAGAGGTCGTAGGTGGACTTGTTGGCGTAGGTGTCCAGGTGGTTCCACTGGCCGTAGGCGGCCTTGGTGGTCAGGTTGGGCGAACCCATCATGGTCACCCACTGGCGGCAGCTGCCCGCCTCCTCTGTGCCGGCGGGGCAAGCCGTGCGTGCCAGGCCGGTGTCCGGGTCGTAGGAGTCCTTGCCGACGATGCTGAACAGGAACATCTTGAAGTGCACGTTGCCACCGTGGCCGCGGCACGACGCCTTGCAGATCCGCGCGAAGCTCAGCCGCTGCGGATCCTTCTCGCCGTCCTTGCCCTCGGTGCGAGACGAGCCCAGGACGCTCACGAGACGCTTGAACGAGGGCGACGGCGGCAGGCCCGGGATCGAGTTCGTGACGTTGTGGTTGTTGCCGACGATCTGCACACTGACGCCGCGCTTGACCGCAGCGATCAGGGCGTCGGCGAGCCCGTCGTCGTTCAACGAGAACAGGGCGAGCCGGATCGAGCCGCCGGAGGGGACGCTCTTCACGGTCTGGGCCACGTGCTCCGGATGTCGCTGGCGCTGGCCGGGTTGAACGGGTGGTTGAACCTGGTGCCGTTCGGCGGCACGTAGTCCACCTTCGGGCAGAGCGGGCACGTCGTCGCGGTCGCCGTCGCCGGGGGGTCGGAGCTGGAGGTCGTGACGCGGCCGGCTCGGCGACTGCACCGGCCTTGGCGTCCGAGCCGGGAGCGGTCGAGGCGGCGTGTCGGAGCCCGACGGGGACGCGTTGTCGGTGGTGGTGGCGCTCGGCGTGGGGTCGTCGGCGCCCATGGCCGCCGTGGTGCCGGCCGTGCCCGCCATGGCGGTCAGCAGCATCACGATCGCCGTGGTCCAGCCGATCCCTGCGCGTCTGCGGTTCATCCGTGTCATCCTGCAACCCCCCGAGGTCCCGGTGTCGGTCTGTGGTCGGCAGCACCCTTCTGCGTGCGGGCGCACGCGTACTCCGACGAAGGAATGGTACGACACCGAAACCCCCACCTCGTGCCTTGTCCAGCAACTCGGGGCCGAGATGCCGGACACCCGCCATCGCCGCCGACCGCGCGGAACTCGCTGCATCCGCCCGCGTACGCTCACGCCTCATGAGCGTCCGCCGTGTGATGGGCACCGAGACCGAGTTCGGCATCTCGGTCGCCGGGCAGCCCCTGGCCAACCCGATGGTGGCCAGCTCCCGCGTGGTCAACGCGTACGCCGGCTCGACGTTGCGGGCGCGTCGGGCGCGGTGGGACTTCGAGGAGGAGTCGCCGCTGCGTGACGCCCGCGGCTTCGACATGTCCCGCCAGGTCGCCGACCCGAGCCAGCTCACCGACGAGGACCTCGGGCTGGCCAACGTGATCCTCACCAACGGGGCGCGGCTCTACGTCGACCACGCGCACCCCGAGTACTCCACACCGGAGTGCACCAGCCCGCGCGACATCGTGCTCTGGGACAAGGCGGGGGAGCAGGTGGGGCTCGACGCCTGCCGGTTCGCCAGCACGCCCGGCGAGGGCGACCTGATCCTGTACAAGAACAACACCGACAACAAGGGCGCGTCGTACGGCAGCCACGAGAACTACCTGATGCGTCGCTCGACGCCGTTCGCCGACATCGTGCGGCACCTGACGCCCTTCTTCGTGAGCCGCCAGGTCGTGTGCGGAGCCGGGCGGGTCGGCCTCGGGCAGGACGGCCGCAAGGACGGCTTCCAGATCAGCCAGCGCGCTGACTACTTCGAGGTCGAGGTCGGCCTCGAGACCACGCTCAAGCGGCCGATCATCAACACCCGCGACGAGCCCCACGCCGACCCGGGCCGTTACCGCCGGTTGCACGTGATCCTCGGCGACGCCAACCTGGCCGAGGTCTCGACCTACCTCAAGGTCGGCACCACGGCGCTCGTGCTCTCGATGATCGAGGACCGCTACGTCTCGGCCGAGCTCAGCGTCCGGCGCCCGGTCCAGACCCTCCACGAGGTCTCGCACGACCCCGGCCTGACCTACCTGCTCGAGCTGGCGGACGGGCGCACGATGACGGCGGTGCAGCTGCAGTGGGAGTACCACCGGCTCGCCTCGTCGTACGTCGCCGAACGGCTGGGTGACGCCGCCGACGCGCAGACCCTCGACGTGCTCGCTCGCTGGGAGTCGGTGCTGACCCGGCTCGAGCGCGACCCGATGGAGTGCGCCCGCGAGCTGGACTGGGTGGCCAAGCTCCAGCTCCTCGAGCAGTACCGCGACCGTGACGGGCTGGAGTGGGACGACGCCAAGCTGGCACTGATCGACCTCCAGTACAGCGACCTCCGCCCGCAGAAGGGGCTCTACCACCGGCTGGTCCGGATGGGCCGGATCGAGCGGCTGGTCACCGACGAGGAGGTGGTGGCCGCGATGCACGAGCCGCCGACCGACACCCGCGCCTACTTCCGCGGCCGCTGCCTGGCCAAGTACCCCGACGCCGTGGCCGCCGCCTCGTGGGACTCGGTGATCTTCGACCTTCCCGGCCACGAGTCGCTGCAGCGGGTGCCGACCATCGACCCGTTGCGGGGCAGCCGCGCCCATGTGGGCGCCCTGATCGACGAGTGCGACACCGCACTCGCGTTGTTCGAGGCGTTGACCCGTTGATCCAACCCGTGTGGATAGGGTCGAGGAGTCCGGTCACACCGACTGAGGAGACGTGATGGCGCAGGAGCAGAAGCAGCCTCGCAAGTCGCAGGAGAGCGACGAGCCCACCGACGGCGCCACGGCGCCCGAGGGAGCAGTCTCCGAGCGCAAGGAACAGCTCGACGAGGACATCGACGCGATCCTCGACGAGATCGACGACGTGCTCGAGACCAACGCCGAGGACTTCGTGAAGTCGTTCATCCAGAAGGGCGGCCAGTGAGCCCCTCCCAGGACGCACGGCTGTCCCCGTCGTACCTCGCTCCGGGCAGCTCGTCCTTCGCGGACTTCCTGGCCGCCGAGGCGCCCGACCTGCTCCCGGCCCGGCGTGGGCTGCCCCCCGGCAGCGCCGCCGACCTGGCCCCGCACGGCACCACCATCGTCGCCGCCACGTTCGGCACCCCCGGTGCCGGAGGTGTGGTGATGGCCGGCGACCGGCGCGCCACGATGGGCAACGTCATCGCCCAGCGCGACATCCAGAAGGTCTTCCCGGCCGACGAGTACTCCTGCGTCGGCATCGCCGGCACCGCCGGCCTCGCGGTCGAGATGGTGCGGCTGTTCCAGACCGAGCTCGAGCACTACGAGAAGATCGAGGGCACCACGCTCTCCATCGACGGCAAGGCCAACCGGCTCTCCGCGCTGATCCGGGCCAACCTCGGCATGGCCATGCAGGGGCTCGCCGTGGTGCCGCTGTTCGCGGGCTACGACCACGACGCCAGCCAGGGCCGCATCTTCAGCTACGACGTGACCGGCGGCCGCTACGAGGAGACGGCGTTCCACTCCGTCGGCTCCGGCTCGATGTTCGCCCGCGGCTCGCTCAAGAAGCTCTACCGCGACGACTTCGACGCCGAGCAGTGCGTGGAAGCCGTGATCCAGGCTCTCTACGACGCCGCCGACGACGACTCCGCCACCGGTGGACCCGACCTCGCCCGGCGGATCTTCCCCGTCGTGCACGTGATCACCGACGACGGTCAGCGGCGTCTGCCGGACGACGACGTGGCGGCGATCGCCGACCGGGTGGTGGCCAGCCGGATGCGGCGACCCGACGGTCCCAACGCACCCCTGGAGGCCTGAGCGAGATGACGATGCCGTTCTACGTCTCACCCGAGCAGCTGATGAAGGACCGCGCCGATTTCGCGCGCAAGGGCATTGGCCGTGGCCGCGGTGTCGTCGCGGTCCAGTACGTCGAGGGCATCGTGCTGGTCTCCGAGAACCCCCGCAGCCTGCACAAGATCAGCGAGATCTACGACCGCGTCGGGTTCGCGGCCGTCGGTCGCTACAACGAGTTCGAGAACCTCCGGATCGCCGGCGTGCGGCTGGCTGACATGCGTGGCTACGCCTACGACCGGCGTGACGTGACCGGCCGCGGGCTGGCCAACGCCTACGCGCAGACGCTGGGCACGATCTTCTCCAGCGGCGGCGAGAAGCCCTACGAGGTGGAGATCTTCGTCGCCGAGGTGGGCGACACGGCAGCCGCCGACGAGCTCTACCGGATCACGTACGACGGGCAGATGGTCGACGAGCACGGCTTCGCGGCGATGGGCGGCGACGCCGAGTCGGTCACCACCTACCTCCGCGAGCGCTGGGCCGAGGGCGTCACGCTGGCCGAGGCGCTGACCCTGGCGGTCTCCGCGCTGGGCCACGGCGCCGAGGGCGACCGGCAGATCCCGGTCCACGACCTCGAGGTCGCGGTGCTCGACCGCACCCGCAGCCAGCCGCGCAAGTTCCGCCGGCTGACCGCGCGCACGCTCCTCGACGTGCTCGGGCCCGACGACGAGCCGTCCGACGACCAGCCGTCCGCCGACGAGGACACCTCCGTCGCCGGCGGGGGAGAGGTCTCCCACCAGCCGCAGGTGCCCGACGACCCGGCCGACCCGACCGACACCCCGTCGTCGGTGCCGCCGCTGGAGGACCCGGTCACCGGCGAACCGCCTTCGCCTGGGCAGGACCCGCCGGTGGCGCCGCCCCTCGAAGGCGACGACCCGTTGGGCTGATGGCTCGCACTCCTTGACGTAGACTGAACGGAGAGTTCCTCCGGTTCCGGATCCACGATACGGAGCTGTCTGTTCAGCAAGGGAGTTGCCTGCATGGGCGAAGAACCCTCGACCCGGCCGGCCACTCAGCAGGCGGGGCGGCCGCTCCGGGCCGACGCCCAGCGCAACTTCGACAAGATCGTGCTGGCCGCCCGCGAGGTCTTCCGCGAACGTGGTGCCGAGGGCTCGCTCGACGAGATCGCGAAGCGCGCGGGCGTCGGCCCGGGCACGCTCTACCGGCACTTCCCGACCCGCGACGCGCTGATCGACGCGGTGATGCGTGACTGGTCCGACCGGATCAACGCCGAGAGCCAGGAGATCGCCCTGTCCGACCTGCCGGCGCGTGATGCGCTGGCGACCTGGTTCAGCACGTTCGTCGAGAACGTCGGCATCTACCACGGTGCCGCGGCGAAGGTGATGTCCGCGATGGACGACCCGGCGTCCCCGATCTACCGCAAGTGCCAGGTGCTGGTCGCCGCCAACGACGCAGTGCTCGACCGGGCCCGGCAGTCCGGTGCGCTGCGCCCCAGCGTCGACGCGCGAGAGGTGATGCGGCTGGTCAGTGGCGTCGCCACCGTGGTCGACCATTCCGGGATCGGCGCAGCCGGCGCCGAGCCGATGCTCGCGATCGTGCTCGACGGGATCCTGCTGCCCGACGCGTGACGCCGGGCAGCGCTGCTCAGCTCAGGGCGTAGAGATCGAGGTCGTCCAGCAGGAACGCCGTCGCGGTGTCCCGGTCCTCCTTGCCCACGAACTTCAGGGTCACCGTCTGTCCCTTCCAGGCGGACAGGTCGATCCCCTTGAGGGCGTAGACGCCGTAGCTGTAGTCCAGGTTCGAGTAGGTCCGCACGGTGTGCGTACCGGCCCCGTCCAGGACCTGCACCGCGAAGGTGTCGTAGGCCGTGCCGTCCGACGGGTCCTCCTGGCTGTTCACGCGGAGCCAGAACGTGAGTCGTGCCTCGGCACCGGTGGGGACGGTCACCTGCTGCTGCAGCGTGTCGGTGTTGGCGACACCCTCGCCCCCGAAGGTCGCGTAGTACGAGCCACCGTGCGGACCCCTGCCGGCGTTGACGAGGGTGGTGATCACCCCGCTGCCCGTCCAGGCCGCGTTGCTCGGCTCGAAGCCGGGGCTACTGAGCGCGTTCGGCCCGCGGGTGCCGCCCTGGGTTCCGGAGCAGCTCTCGGTGGTGGTGACGTCGGAGGCCTCCCAGGCGCGCTTGGTCGCCAGGCACTCCTCGGAGGCCGGGCCGTACAGGTCCCGCGCCGCCTTGATCATGCCGTCGGCGGCGCCGGGGTAGGTCTCGCTGGAGAGCCAGTACGTCGAGAGGGCGCGGTACCAGATCCTGGCCGCGGCGTCCCGGCCGATCCCACCCACCGTTCCCCGGTCGCAGGCGACACCCTTGTGCGCGCGGCCGCCGATCGTCTTCGTGCCGGTGCCCTCGGAGAGCAGGTAGAACGCGTGGTTGCCGACCCCCGACGTGAAGTGCGGGTCGTCCGTGAAGTCCGGGTCGTCGTCGAACTCGCCGGGACCGGGGTAGCAGTTGTAGGAGAAGCCGTCGGCGTGCTGGTTGTCCATCCGCCGCAGGTAGTTCGGCGCGACGGCGACGATCTTCTCGCCGATGTAGTAGTCGCCGGGGTCGGTGGTGCGGTTGGCGTAGAACTCGACCATCGTGCCCATCACGTCGGACGTCGACTCGTTCAGCCCGCCGGCGTCGCCGAAGTACTCGAGCCCAGCGGTGTTCGAGGTGACGCCGTGCGTCATCTCGTGACCGGCGACGTCGAGCGAGACCAGCTGGCGAAGGCCGGAGCCACCACCGCCGTCGCCGTAGGTCATGCAGAAGCAGGCGTCGTCCCAGAAGGCGTTGTCGAAGTTCTTGCCGAAGTGGACCCGGGAGTAGGCGCCGACCCCGTCTCCACGGATGCCGAGCCGGCCCAGCGAGTTCTTGTAGAAGCCCCAGGTCTTCGCGGCGCCGTAGTGCGCGTCGGCGGCCGCGCTCTGGCCGTCGCTGGTCTTGCCGTTGCCGAACGTCTTGTCGGCGCTCGAGACCAGGGCCCCCCGGGTCGTGCTCTCCGAGCCGCCCTTGGCGTAGGTCTTGTGGCCACCGTTCGCGGTGTCGGTCAGGGTGTACTTGCCGCCCGACTTGGCGACCTGCAGCACCACCGAGCCGCTGTACAGCGTCCTGCCGGTGCCGGTGTCGGTCTGCACGTGGTGCGAGACCGCAAGCCGCTTGCCGGTCGCGGCGTCGGTGTAGACGACGTCGTTCACCGGCGTGCCGTCGTCTTCACGCCCACGGACCTGCCCGGCCCAGGCCAGGACCGGGGCGTGGTTGGCGGCGAACACGACCAGCCGGTCGTCACTGCCGCGGGCCGTGGCGGCACTCAGTCGCGGTGTGGTCGCGAGTCGCCCCACAGCCCGGGTGGGACCCCAGTCCGTCGAGCGCACGCTGCCGCCGGGGGACTGGTGCACGATCAGGTCGCCCCCGACCACGGGAAGGCCCCGGTAGGTGCGGTCGTAGTGCACGTGCTCGGCACCGTCGGCGTCACGCTCCACGGTGCGCACGACGAGCCGCTCGGTGTCGGGCAGACGCAAGGTGGTCGCCGTCTCGGCGCTGCGCTGCTGCGCTCGGGCTTCGGCCGTGCGTCGCGCTGCGGCGCCGAAACGCGGGTCGGCCCGGTGGCTCGTCTCAGCCCGCACCGCCGGTCGGTCCGCGTCGTCCACGGGGGACGAGGACGCCTGCACCGTCCCGGCACCGAGTCCGCAGCCGACCAGAGCCACGACGACGGACGAGCGAAGGAGTGAGGTGGCGCTGGACATGTGAGACCCCCGGGAGCAGCAATACGCGGACAGGCCGGATCATCGCCCAGTACACCGGAAAAGACCAGCCGGTCCGCGACTGCCGCAGCCTCAGGTCGTCGTGTACTTGACCGCCACGTCGTCGACCAACCATCCCGAAGCAAAGGTGTCGTTGTTGTTGGTCGCGATGAACCTCAGGGTCACCGTCTTGCCGACGTACGGCGTCAGATCGAGCACCTTGAGGTCGTAGACGCCCGTCGCCTGGACGTCGTAGTACGTCGCCAGCGTCCTGGTGGTGGTGCCGTACGAGAGCTGGACGGTGAGCTTGTCGCCCGGCGCCGTCGTCGGGTCGTCCTCCGTGTAGGAGAGCACGTAGAACTTGAGCCGTGCAGTCTTGGCGCTCGGGATCTTGACACTCGCGTGGCTGATCTTGTCGGTGTGGGTGAACGGGTAGCCACCGAGCCACGCGTACCAGGAGCCGGTGCGGGGCAGGCCGGCGCTGTCCTTGGTGATGATCCCGCTCGGGCTCTGCGACCAACCGGACCCGCCGGACTCGAAGCCGGGGTTGGTCACCCGGTTGGTCGTCGAGTAGGACTCCTTGGCGGTGTCGCACGACGCCGTCGGCGTCACCTTGACCGCCTTCCACGCCGTGACCACCTTCTTGCAGGTCGCGGAGTTGCGGCCGTAGAGATCACGGGCACCCTTGACCATGCCGTTGGCTGCCTGCGTGTAGGACGAGGTCGACACCCAGTAGGCGGTCATGGCGCGGTACCAGATCTTCGCCGCTGCCGTGTTGCCGACGCCGGTGAAGCTGGTGGCGTTGCAGGAGGTTCCGTTGTGCGCAAGGCCTCCGATCGTCTTGGCGCCGGTGCCCTCGGAGAGCAGGTAGAACAGGTGGTTGCCGACCCCGGAGGCGTAGTGCGGGTCGAGGTTCTTGACCGTGCTGCTGTAGCAGCTGGGGGAGTGCCCGTCGGCCGACGGGTTGTCCATCCGGCGGAGATACCCGCCGTCGGCCACGACGCTCTCGCCGACGTAGTAGTCGCCCGGGTCGGTGGCGTTGTGGGCGTAGAACTCGACCATCGTGCCCATCACGTCGGAGGTGGCCTCGTTCAGGCCGCCGGCGTCGCCGAAGTAGTCGAGTCCGGCTGTCGCGGCGGTCACCCCGTGCGTCATCTCGTGACCGGCGATGTCGAGGGACACCAGCGGTCCCAGGGCACCCTTGCCGTCGCCGTAGGTCATGCAGAAGCAGTAGTCGTCCCAGAAGGCGTTGTCGTAGCTCTCGCCGAAGTGCACGCGGGAGTACGCCGCCTTGCCGTTGTTCGCGATGCCGCTGCGCGCGAGGACCGTCTTGTAGAAGTCCCAGGTGACCGCCGCGCCGTACTGGGCGTCGACGGCGACCGTCTGCTTGTCACTGGTGGTGCCGTCGCCCCAGGCGTTGTCGGCGTCGGTGAAGAGTGTTCCCTTCGCCTCGTCGTACTCGTCGGTGATCCCGGTGGCGTCATAGGTCTTGTGACCTCCACGGGCGGCGTCCGACAGGGACCAGCCGCCGGCGACCGCGGTCGTGCCGACGGGGACCTGGCCGCTGTCGAGGGAGTTGCCGACGCCCTCGGTGAAGATGCGCTCCCGCACCCCGAGACGCTTGCCGGTGCGGGCGTCGGTGTAGACGAGCCGGTTGATCGGGGTGCCGTCCCTCTCGACACCGCGCACAGGTGTCTCCCAGGCGAGCACCGGCTTGTGGTGCGCCGCGAAGACCACGCGGCGAGCCTGGGCGGCGCGCGCCGTGTGCGGGACGGTGTCCCGTGATGCGGCGGTCGACGGGAGGGTGATCGGGTCCTGCGTCGCCCAGCCCACCGAGTTGGTCGAGCCGTCGGCGTTCTCGTGCAGGACCAGGTCGCCGCCGATGACGGCGAGCCCGTCGTAGGTCCGGTCGTAGCGGACGTGGCGCATGCCGTCGGCGTCGGTGACGACGTTCCTCGCCACCAGCTCCTGCCGGGCGCCGAGCCGGAGCCGCTTGGCGTCCGCGCTCGCCTGCCTCTGAGCCACGGTTGGTGCTCGGCGCCACCTTGCGGGCCCCGTCGTGGTCCGAGGTCACGGGAGCGGCCTGCACCGCCCCGGTCGAGGTCAGTCCCACGACGAGGGCGGCGACGGCACCCGCGGCCAGCAGCCCGGGGGCTCGCTTCATGGAGGTTCCTTCTCACGTTCGGTGGGCGAAGTCCCGGAGAAGGATCCCCTATCGGCCGGACAAAAGGAGCGGAATGCCGGATCTGGCGGCGCGTCGTGGAGCACGACGGGCTCGACCAGCACTGCTGCTGGTCGAGCCCGCCGAGGACTGCGTCCAGTCAGCTCGTGGCGAGCTTCGTGTCGTCGATCAGGAAGCTCGTGGCGAGCGAGGTGTCCTCGGTGCCGGTGAACTTCAAGGTGACCGACTTGCCGACGTACGGCGTCATGTCGATCGTCTTCAGCACGTAGCCGGTCGACGCGTTGACGTTGGAGTACGTCGCCTTCGTCGTGGTCACGCCGCCGCTGGTCGCCTGCACGGTCAGCTTGTCGTAGGCGGTGCTGCCGGTCTCGCTCGTCGTGACGTAGAGGTAGAACGTCAACGACGCCGAGGTGGCCGACGGCACGGTGACCGTCTGCGACAGCGTGTCGGTGTGCGTGGCGCCGTAGCCGTCGAGCCAGGCGTAGTACGACCCGGCGTGCGGCGAGCCGCCCGTCGAGCTGGTGATCACGCCGGTGGTCGAGGTCCACGAGGTGGCGCCGGACTCGAAGCCCGGGTTGGCGAGCAGGTTGGTGCCCGTCCCGCCACCACCGCCGGTGGTGCAGGTCTCCGTGGGGGCGGCACTGACGCCCTTCCACGCGTTGACCGTGGCGGAGCACTGGGTGGAGCTGGCGCCGTACAGGTCCTTGGCCGCCTTGACCATGCCGTTGGCGGCCGAGGGGTAGGTGGTCGTGGAGGTCCAGTACGTGGTCAGCGCGCGGTACCAGATCGCCGCCGCGTTGGCCCGGCCGATGCCGGTCAGCGCGGTGCTGTTGCACGTCGTGCCCGTGTGCGTCCGGCCCCCGATGGTCTTGGTGCCGGTGCCCTCGGCGAGCAGGTAGAACAGGTGGTTGCCCACGCCCGAGGAGTAGTGCGGGTCGAGGTTCTTGGTGGACGTCGTCCAGCAGTTCACCGAGCCGCCGTCGGCGGACGGGTTGTCCATCCGGCGGAGGTAGGTGCCGTCCTTCATGATCTTCTCGCCGATGTAGTAGTCACCCGGGTCGGTTGCGTTGTTCGCGTAGAACTCGACCATCGTGCCCATCACGTCGGAGGTGGCCTCGTTCAGGCCGCCCGCGTCACCGCTGTAGTTGAGGCCAGCGGTCGCCGAGGTGACACCGTGCGACATCTCGTGACCTGCGACGTCCAGCGCCACCAGCGGCTTCAACGAGGTGCCGCCGTCGCCGTAGGTCATGCAGAAGCACGAGTCGTCCCAGAAGGCGTTCTCGTAGCTGTTGCCGAAGTGCACACGGGAGAAGGCCGCGACACCGTCGTTGCGGATGCCGGTCCGGCCGAAGGTGTTCTTGTAGAAGTCCCACGTCGAGGCCGCGCCGTAGTGCGCGTCGACAGCGGCGCTCTGCTTGCTGGCGGTGGTGCCGTCGCCCCAGGTGTTGTCCGCGTCGGTGAAAAGGGTGCCGGTGCGGTAGTCGGACTCGCTGGTGATGCCGGTGGCGTCGTAGGTCTTGTGACCGCCGCGGGTGCCGTCGGTGAGGGTCCAGCCGGAGCCACCGACCGTGGTGGTCAGGCTGACCGTGCCGCTGTACAGCGACTTCCCGGTGCCGGTGTCGGTCTCGATCGTGTGGTCCACGGCGAGCTGCTTGCCGGTGCGGGCGTCGGTGTAGACGAGGTCCCGGATCGGGGTGCCGTCCTTGGCGGTGCCGGTGACGGTCGACTCCCAGGCGAGCACGGGCGCGTGGTTCGCCGCGAACACCACCTTGCGGTCGTTGCTGCCGCGGGCCCGGTCGGCCGAGACGGATGGCGTGGTGCTCGCGACCCGGATCGGCGCGCGCGAGGCGAAGTCGACGGTCTGGAGGGCGCCGGCCCTGGTCTCGTGCACGATCAGGTCGCCACCGATGACCGGCAGGCCGGCGTAGGTGCGGGTGTAGTGAACGTGCTCGACGCCGTCGACGTCACGCGACACGTTCGTGACCGCGAGCTGCTGCTTCGCACCCAGGCGCAGGGCCTTGGCGGTCTTGGCGATGTCGGTCCTGGCGGACCTGATCGCGGCCTTGCGCTGGGCCGGCCCGAAGGAAGGGTCGGCGCGGTGGTCGCTGCTGGGGGTGCGCGTGCTGCTGGAGGTCGAGCCGGCCGCCTGAACGGTGCCGGTCACTCCCAGCGAGCTCACGGCAAGAGCCAGAACGGCTCCTGCACATGTCCCGAGATGTGCTCGCTTCACACAACTGCCTTTCTTTGCAGGTCCCGGTCCGGGATCTCCCGACCGGGAGCCACCGGGCAGGCACCCGAGAAGAGACAGTGGTGGGTCTCTGTGCGGGTACGAACGCCCGGTGGCTCCGGCAGCCTTGCCGACGTGTCGGGTTTGCGACAGACGGCAAGTTGCGCAGTGCAACTTCCTGCAGAATCCGGGATTGGCGACAAAAGTCGCGCCGGCTCGCGACAACGGCCTTCACCGCTACCGGCGGGCACCTAAGGTGGGCACGTGGACCGGCGGATCTTCGGCATCGAGAACGAGTACGGCGTCACGTGCACGTTCAAGGGGCAGCGCCGGCTCTCGCCCGACGAGGTGGCGCGCTACCTGTTCCGCAAGGTTGTCTCCTGGGGCCGCAGCAGCAACGTGTTCCTGCGCAACGGCGCCCGGCTCTACCTCGACGTCGGCAGCCACCCCGAGTACGCGACGCCGGAGTGCGACGACATCGTCGACCTGGTCACGCACGACAAGGCGGGGGAGCGGGTCCTCGAGGGTCTTCTCGTCGACGCCGAGCGGCGGCTCCACGAGGAGGGCATCGCCGGCGACGTCTACCTGTTCAAGAACAACACCGACTCCGCGGGCAACTCCTACGGCTGCCACGAGAACTACCTGGTCGGCCGGCACGGCGAGTTCGGCACCCTGGCCGACGTCCTGATCCCGTTCCTGGTGACCCGGCAGATCCTGTGCGGTGCCGGGAAGGTGATCCAGACCCCGCGCGGGGCGTCGTACTCCGTGAGCCAGCGGGCCGAGCACATCTGGGAGGGCGTCTCCAGCGCCACCACCCGGTCGCGTCCGATCATCAACACCCGCGACGAGCCGCACGCGGACGCCGAGCGGTTCCGCCGGCTGCACGTGATCGTCGGCGACTCCAACATGAACGAGTGCACCACGCTGCTCAAGGTCGCCTCCTGCCACCTCGTGCTCCGGATGATCGAGGAGGGCGTGGTGATGCGCGACCTCACCATGGAGAACCCGATCCGGGCGATCCGTGAGATCTCGCACGACATGACCGGGCAGCGCAAGGTGCGGCTGGCCAACGGGCGCGAGATGAGCGCCCTGGAGATCCAGCAGGAGTACCTCTCCCGGGTCAGCGACTTCGTCGACCGCCGGCAGGCGCACACCCCGACCATCGACCGTGCCCTCGACCTGTGGGAGCGCGGGATCAAGGCGATCGACTCCGGCGACCTGAGCCTGGTCGACCGGGAGATCGACTGGATCACCAAGTGGAGCCTGATCGAGCGCTACCGGCACCAGCACGGGCTGCCGCTGGGCCATCCGCGGATCGCCCAGCTCGACCTCGCCTACCACGACATCCACCGCGAGCGCGGGCTCTACTACCTGCTCGAGAAGCGCGGCGCCGTCACCCGGGTGACCAACGACCTCGCGGTGTTCGCGGCCAAGTCGATCCCGCCGCAGACGACGCGCGCCCGGCTGCGTGGCTCGTTCATCAAGCGGGCTCAGGAGCGCCGCCGAGACTTCACCGTCGACTGGGTGCACCTCAAGCTCAACGACCAGGCCCAGCGCACCGTCCTCTGCAAGGACCCGTTCCGCTCCCACGACGAGCGGGTGGAGCGCCTGATCGAGGGCATGTGAGCCCTCCCTGTGGGTGTGCACCTGCTCCCGGACCCGTTGGTGCGCGCCCACTAGTGTGACCTGCGGCATGGATGCGACGAGGCAGAGCAGGAGACCGGTGGTCCGGACGGCGGCGGCGCAGCGCGTGACGCCGCTGCTGTGCGCGCTGGTCCTGCTGCTGACCACGGCCTGCGCTGCCGGCAACAGCCCGGGCAAGGACTCCTCGACAGAGGGCGCGCTCGCCCGGATCAAGGTCAGCGGTGCGGTCGGCACCAAGCCGGCGCTGGCCTTCGACGCACCCCTGGAGGTCTCCGACTCCGGCTACAAGGTGCTCGAGAAGGGCGCGGGTGACCCGATCCGGCTCGACCAGCAGTTCCTGCTCCAGCTCACCCTGGTCAACGGGCGCACCGGTGACGTGGCGGTGTCCACGCTCGACCCCGGCCAGACCGCCAAGACCCTGCGCTACACCGACGAGGACCTGTTCCCGGTGCTGCAGAAGGCGCTCACCGGTCGACGCCAAGGTGCGCGGATCCTGGTGGCCGCAGCCCCCGACGACGCGTACGGCGACGCCGGGGCACCCCAGTACGGGATCAAGTCCGGTGACTCGCTGGTGATGGTGGCCGACGTGGTCGCGGTGCCGCCCACGACCGTGCTCGATGCGCCCGAAGGCCAGTCCGTCAAGCCGCGCACCGGGCTGCCGACGGTGGTCGAGCGCGACGGGGACGTCCAGCGGCTGCGCTTCGGCCCGCGGGCGATCCCGAAACCGGCCAAGCTGGTGGTGGTGCCGCTGGTGCGCGGCACCGGGCCGGAGGCACGCACGGACAGCCTGATCACCATCGACTACCTGGGCCAGCTCTGGAAGCGGCGCACGGTGGTCGCCTCGACGTACGGCAAGGAGCCGATGACCTTCGCGCTCGGCACCGGCAACGTGATCAAGGCCTGGGACCGCGCGCTCGTGGGCGTGCCGCGCGGCAGCCGGGTGCTGATCCTGGCGCCGCCCTCGCTGGCGTTCCAGAGCACCGGACAGCCGCCGACGATCCCGGGCAACGCCACCATCGCCTACGTGATCGACGTCCTGGGGGTGAGCTAGAACTCGTGGCCAACAACAAGTCGGAGCGACTGCTCAACCTGCTGATCCTGCTGCTGGTCTCGCGCGGGTTCGTGACCAAGGACCGGATCCGCGACGTACTCGACGACTACCGGCACGGCTCGAGCGAGGCCTTCGAGAAGATGTTCGAGCGCGACAAGGACGAGCTCCGCTCCCTCGGCATCCCGATCGAGGTGGGTCACCTCGACGCGTTCTTCGAGGACGAGGTCGGCTACCGGATCAAGCGCGACGCCTTCGAGCTGCCGCAGCTCGAGCTCGCGCCCGACGAGGCGGCCGTGGTCGGGCTGGCGGCGCGGGTGTGGCAGCACGCCGGGCTGGCCGACGCGACCTCGCAGGCGCTGCTCAAGCTCAAGGCCGCCGGGTTCGAGGTCGATCGCGAGGCGCTCGACGTCGTCCAGCCGCGGCTGGTCGCCGACGAGCCTGCCTTCGACGCCGTGTGGGCGGCCACCCAGACCCGCACGCCGGTGGCGTTCGACTACCGGCGCAGCGGCCTCGGCGAGTCCGCCCGCCGGCACCTGCAGCCCTGGGGTGTGGTCTCCGCCCGCGGTCGCTGGTACGTCGTGGGACACGACTCGGACCGCGGGGAGCCACGGCTGTTCCGACTCTCGCGGATCGTCGGCGAGGTGGAGACCGAGGGTCGGCCGGGCAGCTTCGTCGTACCCGAGGGCACGGACGTGCGCGCACTCACCCGGTCCCTCGCTGCGGACCAGCCGGTGGGCCGCGCCACCCTCCGGGTGCGCAAGGGAGCGGCCATGGACCTGCGTCGCCGTGCGGTCTCGACCGCCGACGCAGGGGAGGGGTGGGACCTGCTGGAGCTGGAGTACGCCAACCTCGACACCGCCGCCGGCGAGGTGCTGGCGGCGCTCGACGCGGTGGTCGCGGTCGAGCCTCCGGAGCTCCGCGACCTCGTCGTCGAGCGGCTGACCGCCGTCGCCGGAGCCACCGTATGAGCGGCGCACGCGAGCAGGTGGCCCGGCTGCTGGCGCTGGTGCCCTACCTGAACTCCCACCCCGAGGTGGCGCTGGAGCAGGCGGCGCGCGACTTCGGCGTCCCCGCCGCACAGATCGTCCGTGACCTCAAGGTGCTCTGGTACTGCGGGCTGCCCGGCCTGGGTCCCGGCGACCTGATCGACATCGACATGGAGGCGCTGGAGTCCGAGGAGGGCGACGGCATGATCCGGCTCGCCAACGCGGACTACCTGAGCCGACCGCTGCGGCTCGGCAGCTCCGAGGCCGCCGCTCTCGTGGTGGCTCTCCGGGCGATGCGCGAGGGCAGCCCCGACGGGTCCCGGGAGGCGATCGACCGGGTCCTGGCCAAGCTCGAGCGGGCCACGGCCGACGGGTCGGCGGCCGACGTGGTCGAGGTGCCGTCCCACGCCGCCGACACCGCCAAGGTGCGGTTCGCCGTCGGCGAGGCGATCGAGGGCAGCCGGCAGCTCCGGCTCGAGTACTACGTGCCGACCCGCGACGAGACCACGGAGCGGGTGGTCGACCCGCTCGCGCTGCTGGAGGCCGAGGGCCACTCCTACCTCGACGCCTGGTGCCACCTGGCCGAGGCCCGACGGCTGTTCCGGCTGGACCGGGTGACCGGACTGGAGGTGCTCGACGAGCCGGCACTCGAGCACGACGTCGCGCCGCGGGACCTGTCCTCCGGCCTGTTCGAGCCGGGCCCGGACGACCTGTCCGCCACGGTGCGGCTGCACCGCGTGGCGCGATGGGTGGCCGAGTACTACCCGGTGGAGTCGCAGACCGAGCTGGCCGACGGCGGGCTCGAGGTGGTGCTCCGGGTGGGCGACCCGCAGTGGCTGGTGCGACTGATGATGCGGCTGGCGCCGTACGCCTCGCTGGTCGGACCGGAAGACCTTCGCGGTCGGCTCCGCGACGAGGCCGGCCGGGTGCTGGGGGCCTACGACACCGAGAGTTAGCCGAGTTGCCCTCCGTCGGGGTGGGGCCCCGGCGTACAGTGACAACGTTCGACCACCACCGAAGAGGGAGCCATGAGCATTCCGTTGATCGCAGGCCTCGGCCCGCAGGAGCTGATCATCATCGCCATCGTGCTGGTGCTGCTCTTCGGCGCCAAGAAGCTCCCTGAGCTCGCCCGTGGCAGTGGTCAGGCGCTCCGCATCTTCAAGGCGGAGACCAAGGCCCTGACGGAGGACGACAAGAAGACTCCGGAGCAGCGCGACCTCGACGCACGCAACGAGCCGACGTCCTACCAGGCGCCGCCCCAGGCGAACACGCAGTCCGACCCGACGCAGAACCCGACGGCCACCCCGAGCGAGCAGGCCGAGCCGGAGCGCCGCACCGACACCCCAGGCTGAGGCCAACCTTGGTCTCCGCTCTCCTCGGGATCTACCGGGGCAAGCCACAGAGCCCGGTCGGGGACGACGGCCGGATGGCGCTCGCTGACCACTTCCGCGAGCTCCGCGCGCGGCTGATGCGTGCGATCACGGTGCTGATCATCGCGATCATCGTGGCGTTGGTCTTCTACAACCAGATCTTCGACTTCGTCACCTCCCCCTACCGTGATGCGCTGGGCAAGCTGAACGACGACATCGACAGCAAGCTGGTCAGCAACGACGTCGGCGGTCCGCTGATGATCCAGCTCAAGCTGTGCACGTTCGTCGCGATCGGAGCCACCTCGCCGTACTGGCTGTGGCAGGTGTGGGCGTTCATCCTTCCCGGCCTGCACCCGCGCGAGCGCAAGTGGAGCTGGGTCTTCATCGCTGTCGCCGGACCGCTGTTCGTGGCCGGCATGGCGCTCGGGTTCGTGATCCTGCCCAAGGGTCTCGCGGTGCTGATCAACTTCACCCAGACCGATGTGACGAACCTCGTGGACGTCGGACGGCTGGTCGGCTTCATGACCCAGATGCTGCTGGTCTTCGGTCTCGCTTTCGAGATCCCACTGTTCGTGGTGATGCTCAACCTGGTGGGGGTCCTGCCCGGCAAGGCGCTGGCCCGCTACCGGCCGTGGATCGTGCTCGGCACCTTCGTCTTCGCCGCCGTGGCGACCCCGTCGACCGATCCTTTCTCGATGTGCTTCCTGGCCGCGCCGATGCTGGTGCTGTTCGCGATCTCCGAGGTGATCACGCGCGCCATCGACCGCACCCGCGCGCGCCGCGCCGAGGAGGAGAAGGTGCCGGTCGACGAGGCATCGCCGCTCTGATGCCGGTAGTGGCGGTCGACCCGTTCGACCTGCCCGAGTGGCTCGGGACGACCGACGTGACCTGGACCTCGTCGGGCTCGGTCCACGCTGGCCACCTGATCACGGGCGAGCTCACCGGCAGCGGTTCGTCGCTTCCGTGCGACCTGCTCGGCGTCGACCAGGCCTATCCGCAGCCGGTGCTGACCGAGGAGTGGCGGATCCGCAGCCACCGCGCGTGGACCCACGGCCAGGTCCAGCTGCTGCTGGCAGACCAGCGGCTCACGCTCGCCGTGCCGGGCACGGCGTTCACGGCCGACCGCGCCGTCCAGGTGCTGGCCAGGTTCGCCCAGGCGCTGGGCGCAAAGCCCGAGCGGTTCGTCGTCGCGTTGCGTCCCTGAGTGGTCGCCGGGCACTAGATTCACGGCCATGACCGCTGGTCGCGAGCTGGCCCTGCTCACCAACCCGACCTCGGGCAGGGGCAAGGGTGCCCGGACGGCCGCGATGGCGCTGCCCCGGCTGCTCGAGGCCGGCTACGAGGTCCGCAGCCTGGCCGGACGCACGGCCGAGGAGGCACAGGACCTGGCCCGCGAGTGCGTGGCCGACGGGGTCGAGACGCTGGTCGTCTGCGGCGGTGACGGCATGGTGCACCTCGGCGTCCAGGCAGTGGCCGGCACGGACACCCGGCTCGGGATCATCCCGGCCGGCACCGGCAACGACGTGGCCCGCTACCTCGACCTTCCCCGCAGCGACCCGGCGCTGGCGGCAGACGTGGTGGCCCGTGGTCGGGAGCGGGTGATCGACCTGGCCCAGGTGGGGCCGACGTACTTCGTCACCGTGCTGGCGGCCGGCTTCGACGCCATCGTCAACGAGCGCGCCAACGCGATGAGCTGGCCGAAGGGCCAGATGCGTTACAACCTGGCGACCCTTGCGGAGCTACGGGTGCTGAAGCCGATTCCCTACGTGCTGGAGCTCGACGGGGTGGAGGAGCGGTTGGAGGCGACGCTGGTCGCGGTCGGCAACGGGCCGTCGTACGGCGGCGGTCTCCGGATCACGGAGGGCGCCGTCCTCGACGACGGGATGCTCGACGTGGTGGTGATCAGGTCGCTCAGCAAGCTGGGGCTGCTCCGGACCTATCCCAAGCTGTTCAAGGGCACCCACGTCCACCACCCGCAGTACCGCCACCACCGGGTGCGCCGGGTGACCGTCGCTGCGCCTGGGATCGTCGCCTACGCTGACGGGGAGCGGATGGGCGCGCTGCCCCTGACCATCGAGGTCGCCCCGGGCGCCCTGCGCGTCCTTGTCCCGTGACCGCACTTGACCCTCCACCCCACCCGACGGGAGCGTCGTGACCAGCCCTGCCGAGGGAGCCAGCCCGGCCGACTCCTACGCCCGGATGCGGCGCAACCAGCGGCACCCGCTCTTCGCCGGCTTCGCGTCCCTCTACGACTTCGAGCTCGACGACTTCCAGGTGCGCGCCTGCCACGAGCTCGAGGAGGGCAAGGGTGTGCTGGTCGCCGCGCCCACCGGCTCGGGCAAGACACTGGTGGGGGAGTTCGCGGTGCACCTTGCCCTCGAGCAGGGCCGTAAATGCTTCTACACGACCCCGATCAAGGCGCTCTCGAACCAGAAGTTCAACGACCTCGTGGCGCGCTACGGAGCCGACAAGGTCGGCCTGCTCACCGGTGACAACACGATCAACGGCGAGGCACCGGTGGTCGTGATGACCACCGAGGTGCTCCGCAACATGCTCTACGCCGGCTCGCGGACGCTGCGGGACCTCGGCTACGTCGTGATGGACGAGGTGCACTACCTCGCCGACCGCGACCGCGGTGCCGTCTGGGAGGAGGTGATCATCCACCTGCCCGAGTCGGTGGCGATGATCGCCCTGTCCGCCACCGTGTCCAACGCCGAGGAGTTCGGCGAGTGGCTGGAGACCGTGCGCGGGGAGACCAGCACGATCGTGGAGGAGCGCCGGCCGGTGCCGCTGTTCCAGCACGTGATGGTGGGCCGCAGGATCTTCGACCTCTTCGACGACCCGCACGGCTCGCAGGATCTCGACAGGCTCGATCAGCCAGAGCGGGTCAACCCCGAGCTCTTCCGCGTGGCTCGCGACGACTGGGCACGGCACCGGATGAAGGACCGTCGCCCGGCGCGTGGCGGCAAGCGCCCCAACAAGGGTCCCGGCGGCACCCGAGGTGTGTGGACCCCACGTCGCAGCGAGGTGGTCGAGCAGCTCGAGCGGGCCTCCCTGCTGCCCGCGATCATGTTCATCTTCAGCCGCGTCGGCTGCGATGCGGCGGTCCAGCAGTGCCTCAACGCCAACCTGCGGCTGACCTCGCCCGCCGAGCGGGACGCGATCTACGAGTTCGTGGAGGAGCGCTGCGCCGACATCCCGGAGGAGGACCTCCAGGTGCTCGGCTACCCCGAGTTCCTCGACGGACTCACCCGCGGCATCGCGTCCCACCACGCCGGCATGCTGCCGACGTTCAAGGAGTGCGTGGAGCAGCTGTTCCTGCGCGGCCTGTGCCGCGTGGTGTTCGCGACCGAGACGCTCGCGCTGGGCATCAACATGCCGGCCCGCTCGGTGGTGATCGAGAAGCTGTCGAAGTGGAACGGCGAGACGCACGCCGACATCACGCCGGGTGAGTACACCCAGCTGACCGGCCGCGCGGGTCGCCGCGGGATCGACGTCGAGGGACACGGCGTGGTGCTCTGGCAGCCCGGCATCGAGCCGAAGTCGGTGGCCGGGCTCGCGTCCACGCGCACCTATCCGCTGCGGTCGTCGTTCCGCCCGTCGTACAACATGGCGGTGAACCTGGTCCGCCAGTTCGGCCGGGAGCAGGCACGTGAGCTGCTGGAGCAGTCGTTCGCGCAGTTCCAGGCGGACAAGGCCGTGGTCGGGCTGGCCCGGCAGCTGCACAAGAGCGACGAGGCGCTCGACGGCTACACGGACGCCGCCGCCTGCGACCGCGGCGACTTCATGGAGTACGCCGCGCTCCGCCGCAAGCTGAGCGACCTGGAGGCGCACCGGGCCAAGTCGCGGCGCCACGACCGACGACGCGAGGCCGAGGAGTCGGTGGAGAACCTGCGCACCGGCGACGTGATCGAGGTGCCGGCCGGGAAGTACTCCGGGATCGCGCTCGTGATCGACCCCGGTGTCCGGGCCGACCGCGACGGACCACGCCCCTACGTGCTCACGCTCGGACGGCACGCCCGCAGGTTGAGCATGGTCGACTTCCCGACCCCGGTGTCGTCGCTGACCCGGCTGAAGGTGCCGAAGAACTTCAACGGCCGCGACCCGCAGGCGCGGCGCGATCTCGCGCAGACGCTGCACCTGCGCACCCGCGACCTGCCGCCGAAGCGCGACAGGTCCGGCTCCGACAACGGAGCGAGCGACGACCGCGAGGTCGAGCAGCTGCGCACGCGCCTGCGGCAGCACCCGTGCCACGGGTGTCCCGATCGTGAGGACCACGCCCGGTGGGCGGAGCGCTGGTACAAGCTCAACCGCGACTCGGCGACCCTGCGCCGACGGATCGAGCAGCGCACGAACACGATCGCCCGTCGTTTCGACCGGATCTGCGAGGTGCTGACCGAGCTCGACTACCTCGCCGAGAAGGACGGCACGACCACGGTCACCGGCAAGGGACAGCGGCTGATGCGCATCTACGCGGAGCTGGACCTGGTCGCCTCCGAGGCGATCGAGCAGGGGTTGTGGTCGGACCTGTCGCCGTCCGGCCTGGCGGCCGCCCTCTCGGCGCTGGTCTACGAGTCCCGCAGGGCCGACGACGCCGGACCCCCGCGGGTGCCCGGAGGTCCGGTGAAGCAGGCGCTGGCCGACACCGTGAGGCTCTGGGGCGACCTCGAGTCGCTCCAGCGTGAGCACAAGATCGAGTTCAGCCGGGAGCCAGACCTGGCGTTCGCGTTTGCGGCGTACCGCTGGGCCGAGGGCGACGACCTGGACGAGGTCCTCGACGCCACGGACCTGGCCGCCGGCGACTTCGTGCGCTGGGTCAAGCAGCTCGTCGACCTGGCCGGTCAGGTCGCCGACGCGGCCGGCAGCGGCCCGCTCCGCGAGACCGCCCGCGAGACCGTCTCCCTGCTCCGCCGCGGGGTCGTTGCCTACTCCTCCGTCTCCAGCTGAGCGCTGCCTGTCGCGCGCTCGGGGAAGTGTGACCCTTGACACAGGATCACTAAACCGGTTTAGTCGATCGGTATGGGCCGACCGACGATCACCGACGTGGCCAGCGCCGCGGGTGTCTCCAAGGGAGCGGTCTCGTTCGCGCTCAACGGCCGGCCGGGCATCTCCACGGAGACTCGGCGCCGGATCCTGGACACCGCCGAGGAGCTCGGCTGGACCCCCAGCACCCGGGCCAGGGCGCTGTCGGTGTCCCGGTCGCTGGCTGTCGGTCTGGTGATCGCGCGGCCGCCGGAGATCCTGCGCGCGGACGCGTTCTTCCCGGCGTTCATCGCCGGGCTGGAGAGCGTCCTGTCCTCGCGCGGCTACGCGCTGCTGCTCCAGATCGCCGAGCACGACGACCTCGCGACGTACCGCCGCTTCGCCCAGGAGGCCCGCGTCGACGGCGTGTTCGTGACCGACCTCCGGCTGGACGACGCGAGGCCGGCACTGCTCGCGGAGCTCGAGATGCCGTGCGTGCTGATCGGTCCGCATCCCGCGGGAGGCGACCTGGCCGAGCGGTCGGCGGTCTGGCACGACGACACGGCTGGGATCCGCTCCGTCGTACGCCACCTCGTGGAGCTCGGCCACACCCGGATCGCACACGTCTCCGGCCCGGCGCACCTGGTCCACGGTCGCTCCCGCCGCCAGGCATGGAGCGACGGCCTCGCTGCCGCCGGCCTGCCCGAGGGTCCGTGCGTCGAGGCCGACTTCTCCGCCGGGTCCGGCGCCAGTGCGATGCGCGAGCTGCTCGACCTCGCCGAGCCGCCGACCGCCGTCGTGTTCGCCAACGACCTGATGGCGATGGCGGGCATCTCCTTCGCGCTGTCGCGGGGCATCTCGGTGCCGGGCGACGTGTCCGTGACCGGGTTCGACGACAACGAGCTCGCCGCCCACCTCCAGCCTCCACTGACCACCGTGAACACCGACGTCGTGGCCTGGGGCCGCGCCGCCGCCACCCGGCTGCTCGAGCTTCTCGACGGCCAGCCGCCGACTCCGCCGCACCTGCCGGACTCCCGGCTGGTGCTGCGCGCCTCCACTGGCCCCTGCGCCACCTAGCCCCGTCCCAGAGCTCGACCCGTCGCACCTCCGAAAGAGAGAAGCACCATGAAACGCTCGTTGCTCGCCACGACCGCTGCCGTCCTCGCCCTCGGCCTCACCGCAGCCTGCGGAGGGGGAGGTGACGCCTCCAAGGCGCGTGCCGCCACCGGACCGATCAAGATCTGGCTCTCCAACAACCCGGAGGAGATCGCCTGGGGCAAGGCGATGGTGAAGGAGTGGAACGCCAAGCACGCCGACGAGCAGGTCACCGCCCAGGAGATCCCGGCCGGCAAGACCTCCGAGGAGGTCATCGGCGCAGCGATCACGGCGGGCAACGCACCGTGCCTGGTGTTCAACACCAGTCCCGCGGCGGTGCCGCAGTTCCAGAAGCAGGGCGGCCTGGTGCCGCTCGACGCGTTCTCCGACGGCGACAGCTATGTGGAGTCACGCTCCGGCGACAGCGCCGACCAGTACAAGTCGCCGGACGGGAAGTTCTACCAGATCCCCTGGAAGCAGAACCCGGTGATGATCTTCTACAACAAGGACCTGTTCAAGAAGGCTGGGGTCGACCCGGAGAACCCGCCGCTGAAGACGTACGCCGAGTTCACCGCGACCAGCAAGAAGATCGTGGACAGCGGCGCCGCCCCCGCCGCGATCGCACCGGCGCCGTCGAGCGAGTTCTTCCAGTCCTGGTTCGACTTCTACCCGCTCTACGCGGCCGCGTCGCAGGGCAAGCAGACGATCGAGGACGGCAAGGCGACGTTCAACGACGCCGCCGGCAAGGACGTCTGGAACTTCTGGGCCGACCTGTACTCGAAGGGATACGTCCCCAAGGAGAAGTTCGACGGGGACTCGTTCGCCGAGAAGAAGTCGGCCATGGCGGTCGTCGGCCCGTGGGCCATCGCGGTCTACAAGGACAAGGTCAACTGGGGAGTGGTGCCGGTACCGACCAAGGACGGCGCCGAGCCCGCTGACGTCTACTCCTTCACCGACGCCAAGAACATCGGCCTCTACTCCGCGTGCAAGAACCAGAAGACCGCGTGGGACGTGCTGAAGTTCGCGACCAGCAAGGACCAGGACGGCAAGCTGCTGGAGACCACCGGCCAGATGCCGATCCGCAGCGACCTGCCGACGACGTACGCCGCCTACTTCAAGGCGCACCCCGAGTACAAGACCTTCGCCGACCAGGCGTCGCGCACCGTCGAGGTGCCCAACGTGCCGAACTCGGTGGAGATCTGGCAGAAGATCCGTGACGAGTACTCGTCCTCGGTGATCTTCGGCAAGACCCCCGTGGACGACGCCATCGGCAAGGCGGCCGCCTCCGCGGACGACCTGGCCTCGGGTTCGTGAGCAGCAGCGCCGCCACGCGACGGGTTCTCGGGCGCCAACCGCTCGGGATCCTGTTCGCGGCGCCGTACGCCGTGTTCCTGGCGCTGATCTTCGCCTACCCACTCGGACTGGCCGTCTGGATCAGCTTCCACGACTACTTCTTCGCCGCACCCGGCGTGCCGGTCGACCGGCCGTTCGTCGGGCTGGCGAACTACGCCAAGGTGCTGGGGGATCCCGACGTACGACGCTCCTTCGTCAACGTCGCCATCTTCCTGGTGATCAACGTGCCGCTCACCGTGGTGCTGTCGCTGGTCCTGGCCACCGGGCTCAACAGCGTGGCCCGGGCGCGGACCTTCCTGCGGGTGTCGTACTACGTCCCCTACGTGACGGCGAGCGTCGCGCTGGTGGCCGTGTGGCTGTTCCTGTTCAGCTCCAGCGGGCTGGTCAACCAGATCCTCGGCCCGCTGGCACCGGACCCCTCGTGGCTGATCAACTCGAGGGTCGCGATGCCGGTGATCGCGCTCTTCGTGACCTGGAAGCAGCTCGGCCTGTTCATCCTGCTCTACCTGGCCGCGCTGCAGGGCATCTCCAAGGACCTGTACGACGCCGCGGCCGTCGACCGCGCCACCGGGTTCCGGGCGTTCTGGCACGTGACCGTGCCGGGCGTCCGCCCGGCCACCGCCCTCGTCGTGATCCTGGCGACGATCACGGGCGCGAACCTCTTCACCGAGCCCTACCTGCTGACCAACGGAGGCGGTCCCAACGGGGCGTCGACGTCGCCGGTCTTCGTGATGTACCAGAAGGGCATCGAGCAGGGGAACCCCGACACCGCCGCAGCGATCGGGGTGCTGCTCGTGATTGCCGTGCTGCTGATCTCGCTCGTGACCCGCAAGACCCTGGAGCGTGACTGAGCCATGACCACACGCAAGTTCCTGAGCCGCGCCAGCCTCGTTCTCGGCGCGCTGATCTTCCTCTTCCCCTTCTACTACATGGTCATCGGGTCCTTCCAGGAGTCGCCCGACACCACCGTCGGCGGGATCTTCCCCACCGGCGGATGGACCTTCCACAACTACGCGGACATCAACAGCCGGGTGAACCTGATCCAGTCGCTGGTCAACTCCACGATCTTCACTGCCGGCGTCATGTTCGGCACCGTGCTGTTCGGGGTCCTCGCCGGCTACGCCCTCGCGCGCCTGCACTTCCGCGGCCGCGGCACGCTGTTCGCGGTGATGCTGCTGGTGCAGATCATCCCGTTCCAGCTGCTGATCATCCCGATCTACGTGCTGATCGTGCGCAACTACGGACTCGCCGACAGCTACCTCGGCATGATCGCGCCGTTCGCGATCAACTCGACCGCGGTGTTCATCTTCCGGCAGTTCTTCATCTCGCTGCCCGACGACCTGTTCGCGGCGGCAGCACTCGACGGCGCCAGCGAGCTGCGGATCCTGTGGTCCGTCGCACTTCCGCTGGTCCGTCCGGCCATCCTGACCGCCGCGCTGATCACCTTCATCGGACCGTGGAACGAGTTCCTGTGGCCGTTCCTGGTCACCAAGGACCAGGGCCTGCAGCCGCTCGCGGTCACGCTCGCCAACTACATCAGCAACATCGCCGGCCGTGCGTCCAACCCGTACGGCGCCATCCTCGCGGGGGCGGTGGTGCTCGCAGCGCCGGCCGTCGCCCTGTTCGTGGCGTTCCAGCGGCACTTCACAGCCACCGAAATCAGCTCGGGAGTCAAGGGATGAACCTGGTCAAGCGCACCACCGTCCTGCTCATCGCGGCTGGCCTGCTGGCTGTCCCCATCGGACCGGCAAGCTCGGCCCCGGAGTCGTCGACGGGCGGTCGGCTGACGAACCTGGCTCACCTCGACTTCCTCGGCGACGAGGTCGCGCCCCCCACGCAGGCCCGGCACACGACGTACCGGCTGGCCTCCCGGCCCGAGGTCGGCGTGCTGTGGACCTACGCCGACCGGCAACCCGACGGCAGCTTCCACCGCGTCGGCGGTGGCACGTACGACGCCGCCACCGACACCTACGGTCAGGGTGCGTTCAACGCCGACGACCTGGCGCGTGCCGCGGTCGTCTACCTGCGCGACTGGCAGCAGACCGACAAGGCGTCGAGCAGGAAGCACGCCTTCGAGCTGCTCCGCGGCCTGACCTACCTGCAGACCGCCTCCGGCCCCAATGCCGGCAACGTGGTGCTGTGGATGCAGCCGGACGGCACCCTCAACCCGAGTGCCGACCCGGTCGAGCTGCCCGACCCCTCCGACAGCGACGCTTCGTTCTGGCTGGCCCGCACGCTGTGGGCGCTGGGGGAGGGCTACGCCGCCTTCCGGCACAGCGACCCCACGTTCGCGCACTTCCTCGGGGATCGGCTGCAGCTCGCGGCACGGGCCGTGGACCGTCAGGTGCTGGACGCCTACGGCGAGCACTACGACATCGACGGCCAGCAGACCCCGGCCTGGCTGATCAACGACGGTGCCGACGCGTCGGCCGAGGCGGTGCTCGGGCTGGCTGCCTACGCCCGAGCGGGCGGCGACGACCGCTCTCGCCGCACCATGGTCCGGCTCAGCAAGGGCATCGCCGAGCTCGCGGGAGGCAACGCCCGGCGCTGGCCCTTCGGAGCCGTCCTGTCCACGAGCCAGTCGCGCAGCATCTGGCACGCCTGGGCCTCGCAGATGCCCGCCGCCCTGACGGCCTCTGCCGACGTCACGGGTGACCGGGAGCTGCGCCGCACGGCACTGCGCGACTCGTTCACGTTCGTGCCCTGGCTGCTCACCTCGGGGGGCCCCGACAACGGACGCATGCCGTCGCGCACCGACGGCACCCAGATCGCCTACGGCGTCGACAGCCGGGTGCAGAACCTGATCGCGCTGACCGGTCGTCGCGCGGACGGCGCCGGACAGCTGGCGGGCATGACGGCCGGCTGGTTCTTCGGCGCCAACGCCGCGGGCACGCCGGCGTACGACCCGGCGACGGGCGTCACGATCGACGGCATCGCCGAGGACGGCACCGTCAACCGCAACTCCGGCGCGGAGTCGACGATCCACGGTCTTCTGACCATGCTCGCGCTCGACGCGCACCCGGCCGTCCGCCGGATCGCGACCGCGTCCTCACAGGTGCGCCAGGTGGTCGGCACGCAGTACGTGCAGGCCGAGGACGGCACCCTCGGTGCCAACGCGACGGCTGTCGTGCCGGCGTCGCAGTGGACCGGTGAGGCCTTGTACGACGGCACCGGCTACGTGGACCTGGCCGACCAGGGCAGCGAGACGATCGCTCTCGACGCACACCCGGACTCCCTGGTGATCCCGGTGTTCGACCTCCGGCCGGACAGCTCGGCCCGCACCACCTTCACCGCCGGCGGCACCACGCTCGGCACCGTCCGCTCGGACGCGATCGGCCCGCAGGGTGACTCCGAGGCGCCCGGCGCCCTGCTGCCCCGGACCCTGGACCCGGTGCTGGCCGCCGCGAAAGACACCCTGACCGTGAGCACCTCGGCCTCGTCGGTCGACGTCGCCAAGCTGGACGCCGTCATGGTCCAGCCGCTGGTCTCTCGGCTGGTGCTCGGCGGCGGGTCCCACGGCACGGCGCTCCTGAGGAGCGCCGCCCGTACGGTGCAGGGCACCACGGTCAGCGTCCCGGGACGCGGCACCGCCGAGATTCTCGAGTACGACGGCGCCGGCAGGCTGCTCGCGCGGTCACACTCCCGTGGCACCGAGGTGCCGGTCCGGATCGCACCAGGCGGTGTCACGCTCGTCCGCCGCTGACCCGTCCCACACCCCCGGCTTTCCGACATCGAGGAGTACGCCGCCATGGCGCATCCGCACGCAGAGTTCCCGCTCGGCCCGTTCACGCCGTACGACGCCAACCCGATCCTCCGCCCGCAGGGCGACGGCTGGGAGTCGTCGTCGGTCTACAACCCGGCCGCGATCGTGAAGGACGACCAGGTGGTGCTGCTCTACCGGGCGCACGCGGACGACATCGTGTCCCACGTCGGCCTGGCCACCAGTGACGACGGGATCAGCTTCGAGCGACACCCCGAGCCGGTGCTGTCACCGAGCGAGCCGTACGAGGAGTTCGGCTGCGAGGACCCGCGGGTGACGGAGGTCGACGGCACCTACTACCTGACCTACTCCGCCTGGGACCGCACCCACGCCCAGCTCTGCCTGGCCACCTCGACGGACCTGTTCACCTGGGAGAAGCACGGGCCGCTGTTCCCCGGCTTCAACACCTTCGAGCCGCGTGCGGACAACTTCCCGACGCCGTGGAGCAAGGCGGGCGGGATCCTCGCGGAACCGATCGACGGGCGCTACCTGATGTTCTTCGGGGAGGGCTCGATCTACACGGCGTGGTCCGACGACCTGCTGCACTGGACGCCGGCGGCGCAGGACGCGCCGCTGATGCTGCCCACGCCGGACGGAACCTTCGGTGACTACCTCGTCGAGGTCGGCCCGCCTCCGATCGTCACCAACAACGGACTGGTCCTGCTGCTCCACAACGCCGCGGTGAAGTTCGAGGACGGCACCGTGCGCTACACGTGCGGGCAGCTGCTGGTTGACCCGCAGCGCCCGAACGAGATCCTGGCGCAGATGAACCGCCCCTGGCTGGAGCCCTCGACCTTCGAGGACCAGCACGGACTGGTCTCCAACGTCACCTTCGTCGAGGGGCTGGTGCACTTCCACGACACCTGGTTCGCCTACTACGGCCAGAGCGACTCGACGCTGGGCGTGGCCACGTACCGGGTCGGAGAGACCTACCGGGGGCTGACCCGATGACCTGGTTGGGCAGTGCCGTCCACGGTCGCTGGCTCGAGCAGGAGGCCGATGGGCTGCTCCGTTTCGCGCGGGCCTCGCGACACCCCGAGGGCGGGTTCGCCTGGCTCGACGACGACGGCGTCCCCGAGCTGGACCGGCCGGTCGAGCTCTGGATCAGCTGCCGGATGACGCACGTCTTCGCGCTCGGCCACCTGATGGGCCGACCGGACTGCGGGGCGCTGGCCGATCATGGCATCGCGGCGCTCAACGGCCGCTTCCTCGACCACGAGCACGGTGGCTGGTTCGCCAAGGTCGACGCCGACGGCCCGACCACCACCGACAAGACCGCCTACGAGCACGCGTTCGTGGTCCTGGCCGCCGCCAGTGCGACCGCGGCCGGACGACCGGGTGGCGCGGCGCTGCTCGACCGCGCGCTCGAGACGCTCATCGGCAGGTTCTGGGACGACGACGCCGGCATGGTCGTCGAGCAGTGGGACCGGGACTGGACGACGCTCGACGGCTACCGAGGCGTCAACGCCAACATGCACAGCGTGGAGGCACTGCTCTCGGCCGCGGACGTGCTCGGTGACACGTCTCTGCGGGACAAGGCGCAACGGATCCTGACCCGCGTCGTGCACGACCTGGCGGCGGGCAACCAGTGGCGCATTCCCGAGCACTTCGACGACGCCTGGCACCCGGTCCTGGAGTACAACGTCGACGAGCCGGCGCACCCCTTCCGGCCCTACGGCGCCACGATCGGCCACTGGCTGGAGTGGTCCCGCCTCGCACTCGACCTGCGCGCCTCGCTCGGCGACGCGGCCCCCGACTGGCTGCTCACGGACGCCCGGGCGCTGTTCGAAGCGTCGGTCCGCGAGGGCTGGGCGGTCGACGGCGCGGACGGGTTCGTCTACACCGTCGACTGGGACGGTCGGCCCGTCGTCCGCGAGCGCATGCACTGGGTGCCCGCCGAGGCCACGGCAACGGCTGCAGCCCTGCACGACGCGACCGGCGACCCGTCGTACGCCGGCTGGTACCAGACCTTCTGGGAGCACCTGGCCGACCACTTCCTCGACGTCGAGCGCGGGTCCTGGCGGCACGAGCTGTCGCCCTCACTCGAGCCCAGCGGGCTCACCTGGCAGGGCAAGCCGGACGTCTACCACGCGCTCCAGGCGACGCTGTTCCCGCGTCTCCCGCTGTCGCCGTCGTTGGCGACGGCCCTCTCCGGCGGCCTGCTCGGCTGACTCGCTCCTGCGAGAGATCAGCTGTGCAAGGGGCGGACGTCATACGTTCTGGTCGTCCCAGCAGCCAGGCTGCCACCGCGGACCGGATCCCTCGCGTTTGCGGTCAGGCCGGGGTCGACGACCCTTGAGGGATGGGCAGGCGGCCGGTCAACGTCAGCAGGTGGGTGCCCATGGTTGCGTGCACCTCGTGGCCGAAGCCGAAGGCCCACTCGGTGTCCGTGGCCACGAACCGGACGTCGCGCGGTGCCTTCCAGCGCCGGATCGGAGCAGGAGTGCCCAGCACGCGGTCGGCAGCCGCGGCAGCCGCGTCTGGCGAGATCGGATGGTCGACGCCGAGCGGGCGGGCGATGTCCTGGTTGTGCACCAGGATGTCAATCAGCGGCTCAAGGTCGGTGATGAAGACGACGCGTCGCCGCGAGCCCAGGAAACTACGCAGCTTTGCCACGATCTCCTCGTGGGTCAACGGGCTGCGGAGCGCCATGTCCCGCACGAGCACGTCGTACCGGAAACCCGCACGGAGCGCCGGCCCCAGCAGGTCTCGCACCGGCGTCTGGGCGAACGTGAGATGAGCGCCTATGTCGCGCACGGTCCACCCTGCGCACAGGCTTGGCTGCTGCCAGTCCTCGTCGTGGAGGGACTCCAGGAAGTCGGCCATCCACGCCCGTTCTGAGTCGATGTGCCGCCACACGGTGTCGCTGTCCACGGTGGGTCACCTCTCCATCATCAGCCAACTAGACAGGATTTCTGTCTAAAATGGCACGGTGACCGATTCTCGTCAACGGCTGGATCTTGGCATCCTGCTCTTCGTCGCCAACCGCGCCTTGGAGCAGCGGGCGTTCGACGCCGTCGTGTCCGCCGGCATCACCGACATCACGCTGGCGCAGGCCCGGATCGCGGCACGGATTGCTCCGAACGGTTCGCGGGTCTCCGACCTCGCGGAGCAGGCACGGGTCACCAAGCAGAGCGCGGCGTCGCTGGTCGAGCAGCTCGAGAAGGCCGAGTACGTCGAGCGGGTACCCGATCCCACCGATCGTCGCGCCCGGTTGGTGCGACTGACCCCGCGGCTGCAGCGGGTCGCCGAGGTGGCGGACGCAGAGGTCGCGCGCGCGCTGGCCGAGTGGGCGGACCACGTCGGGCAGGACCGGCTCCAGCAGCTGCTCGAGATTCTGCGCGACCTGCGCGGGATCACCGACCCGTGGTGGCACTCGTGAGTGGCATCCGCTCGACCGGAGGTAGACCATGCGATTCACCGTGACCACCGACGCCTCGCCCAGTCAGGTCCTGCAGGCGCTGACCGACTTCACCGAGCGCCGTCCGCGCATCTGGCAGCGGACGCTGGATCCGAAGACCTACGAACTTCGCGAGCTCGGCGACACCTGGGCCGTAGCGCGGGAAAGCACCGCAGGCTCGCCGTTCTGGGTCGTCGAGCGCTACGACTGGTCTGATCCGTCCGTGGTGCGGTGGGCTGACGTCGAGACCAGCTGGGGCGGCCTCGGCTCGGGCGAAGTGCGCATCGTTCCCATCGATGGTGGCGGGAGCCGGATAGAGGCCACGTGGACCAGCGGCGAAGCCACGCGCGTGCGCGACAAGGCATTGCTCTGGCTGCTCCACCGTGGGCCGATGCATCACGTCATCGCGCGGATGTGGCGAAAGACGCTGGACGAGCGCGCGCGGGCCTGACGCGCCCGATGGTAGGACCGGGTTGACGCGGGTGGCGAGGTAGTCACGCCCGCACGGCTGCTCACCCACACGATGCTGGACTGTGAGCGCATCGCCGATGAGGTCAGCAGCGTGCGGCTGCCACCGTCAGGGTCCGGCCAGGGCGGTGAGGACTCGCTCGACGGACGAGGCCAGGCCCCAGCGCTCGGCGAGGGCGGCGAGGGCTTCCGGGTCGGCCGCTTCGGTCGGGCACGTCAGGTCGGTCTTGCCGAGGTCGATGTCACGGGCGACGGCGACGACGGTCGGGGCGACCTTGAGGTAGTCCTCGGCGGCGAGGATCTTCCGACGCGGACCGGGCGCCATGGCGGAGTCCTCGTCCTCGGCCGCGTCGATGATGCCGCGCAGGTCGCCGTGGGTCAGGAGCAGCGCCGACGCGGTCTTGTCGCCGACCCCCGGCACACCGGGCAGGCCGTCAGACGCGTCGCCGCGCATGGTGGCGAAGTCGGCGTACTGGCTCGGGAGCACGGCGTACTTGCCGACCACCACCTCGTCGGTGACCTTCTCGTGGTTGCCGACGCCCTTGGCGATGTAGAGCACGCGCACGTCCGTGGCGTCGTCGACCAGCTGGAACAGGTCCCGGTCGCCGGTCACGATGTCGACCGGCATGCCGGCCTTGGTGGCCAGGGTGCCGATCACGTCGTCGGCCTCGTAGCCGTCGGCGCCGACGACCGCGATCCCGAGCGCCTCCAGCACCGCGAGGATCACCGGGATCTGCGCCTCGAGCGGGTCCGGGACCTCCTCGATGTCCGGCGTCGGGCCGGGCTTGGCGGCCACCACCCGGTGCCCCTTGTACGACGGGATCAGGTCGACGCGCCACTGCGGACGCCAGTCGTTGTCCCAGCAGCACACGAGGTGGGTCGGCTGGTAGTCGGCGACCAGCCGGGCGATGAAGTCCAGCAGTCCGCGGACAGCGTTGACCGGTTCGCCCTCCGGGGAACGCACCGAGTCGGGCACGCCGAAGAACGCCCGGAAGTACATCGAGGCGGTGTCGAGGAGCATCAGCCGCGAGTCGGAGTTCACGAGGGGGATCCTTCCATGGCTACGATTTGGGGATGGAGGAGACAGATCGGCACATCCTGGCGCTGTTGGCGGCGGACGGCCGGATGTCTTTCACCGACCTGGGCAAGGAGACCGGCCTGTCCACCTCGGCGGTGCACCACCGGGTCAAGCGGCTGGAGACGCGCGGCCTGATCAAGGGCTACTCCGCCACCGTGGACCACGACGAGCTCGGCCTCCCGGTCACGGCGTTCATCTCGATCCGGCCGATCGACCCCTCGCAGCCCGACGACTCTCCCGAGCGGCTGCAGGACATCAACGAGATCGAGAGCTGCTGGTCGGTCGCGGGGGAGGAGTCCTACATCCTCAAGGTGCGGGTGGCTGCCCCGGTCGCCCTCGAGGACCTCCTCGCCCGAATCCGCTCGGCGGCCAACGTGTCGACGCGGACCACGATCGTGCTGTCCACGCCGTACGAGAACCGCCCGGTCGCGGCGCCGCGCATCGACTAGCTGGTCGAGCAGCGAGCGCCAGCGAGCGGGTGTCAGTACGCCTGCAGGGCCGCCGTACGACGCGACGCCTCGGCCATCTCCGCCGCCCTCAGGTCCGCGACGTCGAGCTGGCCGTGCTGCGCCCACCACGCCTGACCCTCGGCCGGCAGCGTGTGGATCGGGTCGTAGTACTC
The DNA here is from genome assembly GCA_963815585.1 of uncultured Actinomycetota bacterium. Classification (GTDB taxonomy): domain Bacteria; phylum Actinomycetota; class Actinomycetes; order Propionibacteriales; family Nocardioidaceae; genus Marmoricola. The sequence goes on from CAWFHJ010000008.1 coordinate 91,922, forward strand.
GTAGGTGCGGGTCAGCGCCTCGGCGTCGGTCGCCTCGATCGAGGTGCGGTAGTTCTTGGTCCAGTAGGAGATGCCGTGCACCTCGTCGTAGTCGGCGAGCTGGTGCACCCATCGCTTGCCGACGAACGGCACGTCGCACACGATCCGCGGCGTCGCGAATCCGGGGAGGTAGCCCATGATGTGGTGCTGGAGCCGCTGTGCCTCGGCGACCGAGACCCGCCAGTGCTCCGAGAACGGGATCATGTCGCACATGTAGAAGTAGTAGGGCATGATCTGCGCGCCGTCGAGCAGCCGGAAGCACAGGTCGAGCAGGGTGTGCGGCTCGGCGTTGACTCCGGCCAGCAGCACGCCCTGGTTGCGGACGTCGCGGACGCCGGCCTCCAGCATCGCCCTCGTGGCGTCGGCCACCAGCGGGGTCACCGAGTTGGCGTGGTTGACGTGGGTGTGGATCGCCAGCGAGACACCGCGGCTGCGCGCGAGCGACGCCACACGCTCCACACCGGAGCGCACGTCGTCCTGCAGCCAGTGCTGGGGGAGGCCCATCAGCGCCTTGGTCGCGAGCCGGATGTCGCGGATGTTCTCGATCTCGAGCAGCCGCATCAGGAAGTCCTCCAGGCGCGCCCACGGCATGTTCGCGACGTCGCCGCCGGACACGACCACGTCTCGCACCTGGGGGGTGCGACGCAGGTAGTCGAGCATGTCGCCGAGCCGGTCGTTGGGCTTACCCGCGAACTTGAGCTTGTCGATCACCGCGGTCGAGTTGCCGACCAGGTCCATCCGGGTGCAGTGGCCGCAGTACTGCGGGCAGGTCGGCAGCAGCTCCGCGAGGACCTTGGTGGGGTAGCGGTGGGTGAGCCCCTCGGCGACCCACATGTCGTGCTCGTGGAGCGAGTCGCGGGTGGCGTGCGGGTGCGAGGGCCAGTCGGTGCGACGCTCGGAGAACACCGGCAGCATGTAGCGGCGGATCGGGTCCGCGTAGAACGCCTCGGTCAGTGAGCCCGCGCCCGCCGGGGTGACGTCGGGCGCCATCGTGTTCATCATCTGCGGCGGCACCAGCATCGACATCGTCGCGCGCTCGGCCTGGTCCTGCTCGAGGTCGGCGTAGAACCGCTCGTCGACCAGGTCGCCGAGCAGCTCGCGGAGCTGGCGGAGGTTCTTGACGCAGTGCGCGCGCTGCCACTGGGCGGAGGCCCAGTCTGCGGCGGTCACGTCCTTCCAGCCCGGGAACCGGGTCCAGTCGGGCTCGACCAGCTCGACCCGGCGGTACGGGTAGGGCTGGCCTTCGTAGCCGGAATCGTCGCGAGTCGATTGTGAGATGACAGTCACGAGTGACAGAGTAGGCGGAGGTTGTACTGCCGTCCAACCGGAACGCCGCAAGATCTCGACGAATGTGTGGATCTGAGGAAAGGATCTTCGCGTGAACCGCACCCTGACCACCAGCGATCCGGTGGGCACCCACCGCGTCCTGGCCCCGGCCGGAGCGTTGCCGCAGTCCGCCCAGCGGCTCGACACCGCGCGCGACCTGTGGGACGACGAGGTGCGCGTGCGCGTCCGTCGGCTCAACCTCGACGCGGCGTCCTACCGCCAGCTGGCGGAGAAGCACACGACCGACGGCCGGGTCGACGGCGCCGCGGTTCGCGACGAGGTGCTGGCGATCGTGGGGGAGCGGGGCAAGATGCAAAATCCGGTCACCGGGTCCGGCGGCATGCTGGTCGGCGTGGTCGAGGAGGTCGGCCCGGGCTCGCCCCTGGGGCTCGAGGTCGGGCAGCCCGTGGCCACCCTGGTCTCGCTCACGCTCACCCCGCTGGTGATCGAGGACGCGCTGGCGCAGTGGGACGGCCTCGGCGAGCAGGTCCCGGTCGACGGCTACGCGATCCTGTTCGGCCAGTCGATCGCGGCGGTGCTGCCCGACGACCTGCCCGAGGGGTTGTCGCTGGCCGTGATGGACGTGTGTGGCGCGCCCGCGCTGACCCATCGCGTGGTCGAGCGGTACGTCTCGACAGGCTCGACGACCGGGGGACCCGTGGTCGTCGTGATCGGGGGAGCGGGCAAGTCGGGTTCGCTGTCCCTGGCCGCGGCCCGTCGTGCGGGAGCCCGGCACACGATCGGCGTGGTGCCCCACGAGCAGGAGGCCGCGCTGCTGCGCGAGTCCGGACTGGCCGACGAAGTGGTCGTCGCGGATGCGCGCGATCCGCTCAGCCTGCGGGACGCCGTGTCCGCCGCCGGCGGCCCGGCCGACGTGACCGTGGTCTGCGTCGACGTCCCCGGCTGCGAGGGTGGGGCGATCCTGTCCACCGCCGCGAAGGGCACCGTCGTCTTCTTCTCGATGGCGACCTCGTTCAGCGCGGCCGCACTCGGTGCCGAGGGGCTGGCAGCCGACGTGACGATGCTGGTCGGCAACGGCTACGTCCCCGGTCACGCGGCGTACGCCCTCGACCTGCTGCGCACCTCCGACGGCGTGCGCGCCCTGTTCGAGCGGCGGCTGCACTGATGGCCGCGTCGCGCCCGACCAAGGTGGTCAAGAAGCTGAACCTCGACCCGGCCACCGTCCGCACGGCGCGCACCCTGGCCCGCCGCGTCGGCAAGCCGATCGTCGACCTGGCCAGGCAGCACACGACGGTCTCGGTCGAGCGGGCCACGCTGCGGCTGGCCGGCCTGTCCGGAGCCGACGCCGAGGGCACGCCCTGGGTCAACCGGCTGCTCGACGCGGCCCGCGGTGACGTCGGCCTCGAGCACGGCGTCGCACTGCCGGTCTGGGACGCGCTGCTGCGCGGGGAGGCCGAGGACCTGACCACGCTCGCCCAGAAGGCCGCAGCCGGGTCGGTCCGGTTCCGGCTTCCCGAGGGCAGGGACGCGAGCCGCGCGGCGACCGCCGCACGCAAGCAGGTGGGTGCGGGCCTCAAGCAGGTCGACAAGCGGCGCACCGAGCGCGAGCGGCTGATCACGCGCATCGGCGACGCGCCCCGCCAGCCCTGGATCTACCTGATCGTCGCCACCGGCGACATCTACGAGGACATTCCTCAGGCCCAGCAGGCGGCCCGCGAGGGCGCCGACGTGATCGCAGTGATCCGGTCCACCGGCCAGTCGCTGCTCGACTACGTGCCCGAGGGGGCGACCCGCGAGGGCTACGCCGGCACCTACGCGACGCAGGAGAACTTCCGGCTGATGCGCGCCGCGCTCGACGAGTCCGGCAAGGAGCTCGGCCGCTACATCCGGCTGACCAACTACGCCTCCGGGCTCTGCATGCCGGAGATCGCGGCCCTGGCCGGTCTCGAGCGGCTCGACATGATGCTCAACGACTCGATGTACGGGATCCTCTTCCGCGACATCAACCCGATCCGCACCTTCGTCGACCAGCGCTTCAGCCGGCAGGTGCATGCACGGGCCGGGATCATCATCAACACCGGCGAGGACAACTACCTCACCACCGCCGACGCGGTCGAGGCGGCGCACACGGTCACCGTCTCCCAGCTGCTCAACGAGTACTTCGCCAAGGAGGCCGGTCTCGAGGACTGGCAGCTCGGCCTCGGGCACGCGTTCGAGATCGACCCCGCCGTGCCGGAGTCGTTCCGGCTCGAGCTGGCCCACGCGCTGCTCGCGCGGGAGCTCTTCCCGAAGGCGCCGCTGAAGTGGATGCCGCCCACGCGGCACATGACCGGCGACGTCTTCCGCGGCTACCTCCTCGACGGCTTCTTCAACCTGGCCGGCGCGCTGACCGGCCAGGGCATCCTGCTGGTCGGGATGATGACCGAGGCCGTGGTCACCCCGTGGCTGTCCGACCGCGACCTGGCGCTGCAGAACGTCCGCTACGTGATGGACGCCGCCGGTGGCCTGGCCGAGGACTTCCACCCCGCCCCCGACGGCTTCATCGCCGAGCGGGCCCGCACCGTGCTGGGCGAGGCGATCGACCTGCTCGAGAAGATCACCGCCGAGCCGAAGGGCCAGTGGCCGCCGCTGTTCTCCGCGATCGCCGACGGCACCTTCGGCCTGATGAAGCGACCGCCCGAGCGCGGCCGCGGTCTCGACGGCGTGGCCCGCAAGGCTGAGACCTACTACAACCCCGCGACCGAGATGCTGGAGGGCGAGTAATGGTCTCGACGAGCTCGACCACCGGAGGGCGGCTGCTGCGCCCCTACGGCGACACCACCGGCGACGGCATGGTCCAGATCTCGTTCACGCTGCCGATGCCGCACGACAAGACGGCCGAGGGCGCTGCCCAGCAGCTCGCCAACAAGATGGGCATGGACCCGGCGCTGGTCGTGCACGCCAAGCCGATGGGGCCGGACTTCACCTTCTTCGTCGTCTACGGCCGGGTCAACCACCTCGTCGACCCGTCCCAGGTCGTGGTGGTCGAGCGTGACTATCCGCTGTTGACCCCCAAGGAGGTCAACGCAGCGGTCAAGCGCTCCCTGCGCCGCCGGATGGTGGTCGTGGGCGGCTGCATCGGCACCGACGCGCACACCGTCGGGATCGACGCGATCCTCAACATCAAGGGCTTCGCGGGGGAGAAGGGGCTGGAGTACTACCGGGAGCTCAAGGTCGTGAACCTCGGTGCCCAGGTGGCCGTCCCCGAGCTGGTCGAGCAGGCCATCGCCGAGAAGGCGGACGCGGTGCTGGTCTCCCAGGTGGTCACCCAGCGCGACGCGCACCTGTTCAACACCCGCGAGATGTCGGCCGCCTTCCGCGAGGCGTTCCCGGCCGATCGCCGGCCGCTGCTGGTGGTGGGCGGCCCCCGCTTCGACGAGGCGATGGCCGACGAGCTCGGCGTGGACCGCGTCTTCGGTCGGGGTACGACGCCCGGAGAAGTGGCGAGCTTCATGGTCCACCGGATCACCCAGCGAAAGGCGTCCTGATGGTCTCGACAGGCTCGACCAGCGGTCCGGAGGTCGGCCAGACCGTCACCCATCGCCGCTACGTGCCCTACTCGCACGCCCACTACGCCGGCAACCTGGTCGACGGCGCCTACTCGCTGGGCCTGTTCGGCGACGTTGCCACCGAGCTGTGCATCCGCACCGACGGCGACGAGGGGCTGTTCGCGTCGTACTCCGAGGTGCAGTTCCTGGCCCCGGTCCGCGCCGGCGACGTCCTCGAGGTGACCGCCGAGCTGACCCGCGTCGGTCGCCGTTCACGCGAGATCCGGTTCGTCGTCACCGTCGTCGGCCGCGGCACCCCGGAGGTCTCCGAGTCGGCCGCCGCGATGCTTCCCGAGCCGCTGGTGGCGACGACCGCAGTCGGCACCGTCGTCGTCCCCTGAGCGACGGTCTGGACCGAGCCCCGGCGTGTCCGGACAGACACGCCGGTCCGAGGCGATTTTCTTCATCTCGCGTTCGCCCGCGCACCACGTTGCTGACCTGCGCTTTCGTGGCATTCGCGCAGGTCACCCAACCCTTGACAGGGGTGGGTGTGCGGATGGCAGAGTCCCCTCCGTTCCTCCAGGCAGAACGATCTGGTGGGCATCGGATCACGGGACGGGAGCGCGGGTCGAGTGCCACGTCGCGCAGCATCCGTCCACGGGGCCGGTCGCATCGCTTGATCGGGAGAACACGGGGGGAGAACGTGGCCAGTAGACAACGCGCCTGCATCGCCGCTGCCAGCGACGACGAGCGCGGTCCGAAGGTTCACGCGGCTCCCCCCGGTCCTGCCTGGAGCGTCGACGTCTCTGGATAGGGTCGGCGCGTGCAGCGCGTCCTGATGGTGGTCCCGACCTACGACGAGGCCGACAACCTCGCCTGGCTGGTCGGGCGGATCCTGGCCTCGCTGCCCGATGCGCACGTCCTCGTCGTGGACGACAGCTCGCCCGACGGCACCGGCGCGATCGCCGACGCTCTGGCCGCGGACGACCCACGGGTCCACGTGCTGCACCGCGCCTCGAAGGACGGCCTGGGCAAGGCCTACCTGGACGGCTTCCGGTGGGCGCTGGCACGCGACTACGACGTGATCGGCGAGATCGACGCGGACGGGTCCCACCGGCCCGAGCAGCTCCCGCGGCTGCTGGCCGCGCTCGACCACGCGGACCTGGTGATCGGGTCGCGCTGGGTCCCGGGCGGCAGCGTGACCAATTGGGCGCTGACCCGCGAGCTGCTCTCGAGGGGCGGCAACCTCTACACGCGGCTGCTGCTGGGCATCCACGTGCGGGACGCGACCGCCGGCTTCCGCCTGTTCCGGCGTACGACACTGGAGAAGGTGGACCTGGACGACGTGTCGTCCTTCGGCTACGTCTTCCAGGCCGACCTGGCGTTCCGCACGGTGCGCGCCGGCCTGCGCGTCGTGGAGGTGCCGATCGAGTTCGTCGAGCGCGAGCGCGGCGCCTCGAAGATGACCCGCGACGTGGCCACCGAGTCCCTGCGCCGGATCACCCGCTGGGGGATCTCGGAGCGGCGGCGTCAGCTGCGCGAAACATTGGCGGGCCGCGGGTCGTTGAACCAGCGGAAGGACGTGTGATGGAGAAGATCAGAACCCCGAGAAAGCGGCAGAGGCCCTGGTGGCTGCTGCTGGTGGCCTTCGTGCTGGTGCCCCTGGTCGAGATCTACGTGATCATCCAGGTCGGTCAGGCGATCGGGCCGTGGTGGACGATCCTGCTGCTGATCGCCGACAGCGCGCTCGGCTCGTGGCTGGTCAAGCGTGAGGGTGCGCGGGCGTGGAAGGCGCTACGCGTGGCCCTGGACCAGGGCCGGATGCCGGCCACGGAGCTCGCCGACGGGATGCTGATCCTGATCGGCGGCCTGCTGATGCTGACGCCCGGGTTCGTGCTCGACATCGTGGGGGTGCTCTGCATCCTGCCGTTCACGCGTCCGATCGGGCGCAAGGCGCTGGCCGGCTTCGTCAGCCGCAGGCTGACGGTGGGCGCATTCCCCGGTGTGGCGTCGTACGGCGCCGCGCAGCGTGGCCCCGGGAGCCCGCCCGGACATGACAGTCGCCCCGGACCGGATGTGGTCCAGGGCGACGTCGTCGACTGAGGCGGCCTCGCGGCCGGGGCTCAGGCCTTGGTGCGCTTGCGGCTCGCCCGGTGCAGGTGCGCCGGGCCGATCTCGCCGCCACGGAGCAGCTCGAGCCGCTCGGTGAGGATGTCCTCGAGCTCCTTGACGGAGCGACGCTCGAGCAGCATGTCCCAGTGCGTGCGGACCGGCTTCTCGGGCTTGACCTCCGGCAGGATCCCGTCGACGGAGAGTCCCTCGGCGCCGCAGCGCGGGCACTCCCACACGGCCGGGATGTCGGCCTCGGTGGACATGGTGATCTCGAAGCGGTGACCCTGAGCGCAGGCGTAACCGACCTGCTGTCGTGCGGCGAACTCGATACCGCGCTCGTCCTCGAAGCTCTGGCCTCCGAGTCGGGCTCCTCGTAGTGTGCGCTCTGCCATGGAGCACCTCCCAAAATTGGTTGCTACGGCAAAGAAGTCAGGGGTTGCGGGGCACGTGGCCCCTCATCAATCCTCAACGACTGTCGTACTCCGATGATTCCCCCGACGCCACCCCTCTAAGCGTGGTTCATGCCACTAAACCGGGGAATCAGGCGGTCGGCTCACCGGCCGTCATCAGTGGTTCGGGCCCGCTCGGACGACGGATGGGAGCCGGTTGCCCGCCTCCTCGATGCCGCGCTTGGGGTCGAGCCGCAGCAGGAAGAACGCACCGAGCACGAAGAACACGATCAGGGCCAGGATCGCAGGTCGGTAGGAGCCGGTGAGCTGGAAGACCACGCCGAACAGCAGAGTGCCGAACCACGACGTGCCCCGCTCGGCAGCGTTGTAGAGGCTGAAGTACTCGCCCTCGCGACCGCGGGGGATGAGCAGGCTGAAGAACGACCGGGACAGCGCCTGGGTGCCACCGAGGATGATCCCGATCGCGACGGCCACCAGGTAGAAGAGGACCGCGTTGCGGGCCGGCAGGAACATCGCGACCACGACGATCGCCATCCAGGCGAACGTGCCCCAGAGGATGCAGGTGTATGCGCCGTAGCTCCGGGCCAGCCGACCGAAGGAGAGCGCTCCGCCGAAGGCGACGAACTGGATGATCAGGATCGTGCCGATCAGCACGCTCGTGTCGAAGTCCAGCTGCTTCTCGCCGTACGTCGAGGCGGCGTAGATCACGGTCTGGATGCCGTCGTTGTAGAAGAGGTAGGCGATCAGGAAGGTCATCGTCATCGGGTAGTTCCTGAGCTCCCGCAACGTGGTGAACAGCTGGCCGAAGCTGCGTGCGAGCAGACCCTTGCCGTCCTCCACCACCACGTTGAGCGCCGGGTAGTTCTTCAGCTTCGTCAGCGGGATCACCGTGAAGCCGGCCCACCAGATGCCGGCGCTGAGCAGCGACAGCCGCACGGACATGCTCTTGGAGAGCCCGAAGGTGTCGTGGCCCAGGAACATCACGAGGTTGACCAGCAGCAGCAGACCGCCGCCGAGGTAGCCGAACGCCCAGCCGCGTGACGAGGCGTCGTCCCGTTCGTCCTCCGTGGAGATGTCGACCAGGATCGCGTAGTAGGCCGTGAGGCTGCAGCCGCCGAGGATGCTGCTCAGCACCACCGCGATCGCGCCGATCTGCCAGTTGGTGCCCTGCATGAAGAACAGCAGCATGCAGAAGAAGGAGCCGGCGAACGCAAAGCCGGCCATGTTCCACTTCTTGCGGCTCGAACGGTCGACGAAGGCACCGACGACCGGCAGCACGAACGCGCTGGCGATGGTGGCGAAGCTGGTCAGGTAGAACGGCAGCGACCCCGCCGCCAGGTGCAGGCCGAGCACGCTGACCGTCTTGCTGCAGGTGTCGTCGGCGTCGGCACAGCCGGCCGCCTTGCCCGCGACGGTGATCATGTACGGCGCGAACAGCACCGAGAGCACCGTCGTGTAGTACGCCGAGTTGGCCCAGTCGTACCAGTTCCAGGCCCGCTGCTGCTTCCGCCGGTCGAGGGGTCCGAGGTCCGCGATGCTCGTGGGAGTGCTCATGGGTGGTCCCTCCACTGTCCCCGGGCAACGAGAACATCTCGCAGCAGGTCGGTGCGGTCGGTGATCAAGCCGTCGATCCCGAGGTCGAGCAGGTGATGCATCTCGTCCGGCTCGTCGACCGTCCACACGTGCACGTGCAGGCCGGCGGCGTGTGCGCGTCGTACGAGAGCGGGCGTGACGACGGTGAACCGGCCGCGCCGGTGGGGCACCTGGAGCACGGCGGGCCGGTGGGGGCCGCCCAGCAGGGCACGTGCGACCGCGGCCGTCGGGGCGGCCTTCACGGCAGCCACCTCGGCGGGGGAGGCACAGGTGGCCACCCGACCCTGCGTCAGGGCCCGGAAATCGCGCAGCCGGCGAGCCGAGAACGCGCCGATGCAGACCCGTCCGTGCGCGCCGGTGCGCTCCAGCAGCGCGGCCAGCGGGTGGATCGCCGCCTCCGCCTTGAGGTCGATGTTGAACCGCACGTCGGGGAGCTCCTCGAGCAGCTCGGCCATCGTGGGTACGGCGTGCGCACCCCCGATGCGGGCTCGCCCGATCTCCTCGGCAGTCAGCGACGCGATCGGCCCGAACTGGTCGGTGACCCGGTCCAGCACGTTGTCGTGGAAAGCCAGCAGCACGCCGTCGCGGCTCGCGTGCACGTCGGTCTCGACGTAGTGGTAGCCGAGCTTCACGGCGTGCCGGAACGCCTCCATCGTGTTCTCCAGGCCGACCAGGTCGGCATGCAGCGCACCACCGCGGTGAGCCATGGCGATCACCGAGCCCGGCTGGTCCAGCACGGCGTCGAGGTAGGCGAACCCGGTGCGAGGGGTCCCCGTCTGCTCCCGGGCCACGGCGACAGTATTCACGTCCACGGGGTCGATGGTCCCGGCAACGCACCGGTCACCGATATCCGAGTTGCTACTCAGATCGTGGGGGATCCGCGGCAGCCGCTTCCGCGCCCTCGCGGAAGAAGTTCTCGATGGCGGCCGCGCCGCCGAGCTCGGTGAGCGGGTGAGCCGCCCCGAAGGACACGTTCCAGAACGGTCCCGACCGGGGTTGCCACGGCCCGACGTAGGCGTAGGGGACGGCGAGGTGGTCGTCGCCGGGTGACACCCCGTAGTTGACCTCGGCGAGGCTGATCCCGATGTCGAAGTGTTCCGGCCAGAGCACCGGCTCCTCGTCGGGCGCGAACGCGCGGAGTGCGTCGTCGGCGTCCGCGAACGCCCGGAGGATCGTCGCGCACGCCTCCGGGTCGACCCGCACGGGATCGCCGGGGCTCACGCCCGGCCCCACGTCGTACACGTCGCGCAGCTCGCGTGCCTCGACACCCGCCGCCTCGGCGAGCTCGGCGAAGGAGCCCTCCAGGGGCACGTCGACCGAGGTCCCGACCAGTCGGACCCCGTCGACCCGGAGCCCGGGTGCGGCCACGCTGCCGAACCCGCCCGGGGTGACCCGCAGCCGGATGTCGTCGCTCTCGACGAACTGCGGTCCGGCCAGGAGCAGCTCGGCGACGCCGTGCAGGCTCCGTCGCGTCTCCACCAGCGTTGTCTCGTCCATCGGCGGGCTCCCTCGGGTCCTCGTGTAACGCCGGCGCGGCCGCCGGCACTGATCCATCGGAGTCGACGAGTGGAGGAGTCGTTACATGACGGAGCCCGGCAGCACCCCGCAGCGACGAGCAGACTGGCACCGGATCGACCCGGTCGACGTGCCGGACGAGGGCCGGGTCCGGGCGGTGACCGTCGACGGCCGCAGCATCGCGCTCAGCCGCTGTGGACGGCTCGGGGCGCTGGCCAACCACTGTCCGCACCAGGGCGGCCCGCTGGGGGAGGGGTCGATCGAGAAGGGCCTGCTGCGCTGCCCGTGGCACGGCTACGACTACGACCCGCTGACCGGGGTGCCACCCGGCGACTTCGCCGACGCGGTCACCTCGTACGACGTGGAGGAGCGTGACGACGGCGTCTTCGTGCGGCTGCCGGAGCAGGCGAAGGTCGGCCGGACGGTGGCCGACGTGCTGGTGGAGACGCTGGTCGCGCACGGCGTGACGACGGTCTTCGGCATGGTCGGGCACTCCAACCTCGGGTTCGCCGACGCGATGCGCCGGGCCGAGGACCGCGGCGAGCTGCGCTACATCGGGATCCGGCACGAGGGTGCGGCCGCGTTCGCGGCCAGCGCCTACGGCAAGCTCACCGGACGTCCGGCCGCCTGCTTCGCGATCGCCGGCCCAGGGTCGACCAACCTGCTCACGGGCCTGTACGACGCCAAGGTCGACCAGTCGCCGGTGATCGCGGTCTCGGGCCAGGTGCCGTCGAAGGTGCTCGGCCGCGGAGCCTTCCAGGACCTCGACCTGGCGGCAGCGTTCAAGGACGTGGCGATCACCTCGACCACGATCCACGCGGGCAGCGACCACGCGGAGCTCGCCGCCCTGGCGGTCAAGCACGCCAGGGACGGCCGGGGGGTCGCCCACCTGGTGTTGCCGGACGAGGTGCAGGCGCTGCCCTCCGAGGCCGCGCCCGGGTCGCCCGAGGGCCGCTACTCCGACCGGCGGGCTCGTCCCGACGACGCGGCCCTGGCTCGCGCTGCGGCCCTCGTGGTGGGGGCCAGGCGCCCGGCGATGGTGGTCGGCCACGGTGCGCGCGGAGCCGAGGTGGAGGTGCTGGCACTCGCCGAGCGGCTGCACGCGCCGGTGCTCACGACGTTCAAGGCCAAGGGTCTGGTGCCGGACACGCACCCGCTCGGCGCCGGCGTGCTCGGACGGAGCGGGACGCCGGTGGCGAGCTGGCTGATGAACGAGTCCGACCTGCTGCTGGTGGTCGGTGCGTCCTTCTCGAACCACACCGGGATCGCGCCGTACAAACCGATCGTGCAGGTCGACGACAGCCCGACCTCCATCGGCCGGTTCGACGCGGTGACCGCCAGCGTGCTCGGGGACGCCGCGATCACGGTCGCGGCACTCACCGAAGCCGTCCGGGACGCGGACCCGGTCGACCAGCGCGAGGACGTCGCCGAGCGCTGGGAGATCTGGCGTGCGGAGAAGGCCCGCCGCGCCGCGGACGACCGGGGACACGGGGTGCCGGCCGCTGCGGTGTTCGCGGCCCTGTCCACGCACCTGCCGGCCGAGGCCGTCGTCAGCGTCGACGTCGGCAACCACGCGTACTCGCTGGGGCGCTACCTGGAGTCGAAGGGCCAGCCGGTGCTGATGTCGGGCTACCTCGGCTCGATCGGCTTCGGCTACCCGGCGGCGCTCGGCGCCTGGACGGCCGACCCGGCGCGACCGGTGGTGGCCGTCACCGGGGACGGCGGCTTCGGGCAGTACGCGATGGAGCTCACCACCGCCGTGAAGTACGGCGCCCCGATCAAGCACGTGCTGCTGAACAACAACGCTCTCGGCAAGATCAGCAAGGAGCAGCTGGCGGCCGACTACCCCGTCTGGCACACGTCCCTGACCAACCCAGACTGGGCGGCGTACGCCGAGCTCTGCGGAGCGACCGGCATCCGGGTCACCGAGAGCGCGGGTCTCGACGAGGCGATGAGCCGGATGTTCGCCACGCCCGGCCCGGTCCTGCTCTGTGTCGAGCAGGACGCGGAGCTGCTGTGACGAACCGTCCTCGCGCTACTCTCGGCGGGTGCGCCTGCCGGACGCCGACGACGATCTCGTCGCCGGTGTGCGCGCGGGTGACGAAGCGGTGTTCGCGGCGCTGGTGCGCGACTGGTCCCGGTCGATGCTGATGCTGGCCCGCTCCTTCGTCTCCACGGACGCCTCCGCCGAGGAGGTCGTGCAGGACACCTGGCTCGCGGTGATCCGAGGCATCGACGGCTTCGAGGGCCGGTCGTCGCTGCGCACCTGGGTCTACCGGATCCTGGTCAACACCGCGAAACGACGGGGTGGGCGCGAGAGCCGGACGCTGCCGTGGAGCAGCCTGTCTGCGCCCGACGCCGACGAGGGCACGGGTCTGGACCCCGACCTGTTCCGAGGTCCCGCAGACCCCTACCCGGGCGGCTGGAGGTCGTTCCCCCGGCAGTGGCGGAGCGCCGAGGAGGACCTGGTCGCCTCCGAGGTGCGGACCCGGGTGAGGTCGGCGATCGTCGCGCTGCCCGAGCGTCAGCGGATCGTGATCACGCTTCGCGACGTCCTCGGGCACACCTCCGAGGAGGTCTGCCAGATGCTGGAGATCTCCGGTGCCAACCAGCGGGTGCTGCTGCACCGGGCCCGGACCAGCGTCCGCAGCCGGCTGGCGCCGTACCTGGAACGGGTGGGCTGAGTGGCCGGCCTCACCTGTCACGAGCTCGTCGAGCTGGTCACCGACTACCTCGAAGGAGCTCTCAGCGACGACGAGGTTGGCCGGTTCGAGGAGCACCTCGCCGTCTGTCCCGGGTGCCAGACCTACCTGGACCAGATGCGGGAGACCGCCGCCCTTCTCGGCGACGTCCCCGCGGTGACCCTTCCCGAGGGCATGACGGCTGACCTGCTGACCGCGCTGCGCGACTACCGGAGGGCGTGAGCGTGCCCGACGTCCAGTTCACCAACCTGCTCGTCGTGGTCGTGATCGCGCTGCTGGCGCCGCTCACGCTCGGGTTCGCACCGGCGCTGCGGTTCCCCTCGGTGGTGGTGGAGATCATCGCCGGCGTCGTCGTCGGCCCGCAGGTGCTGGGGTGGGTCGAGGTCGACCTGCCGGTCTCCATCGTGGCGCTGCTGGGGCTGGCCTTCCTGCTGTTCCTCGCAGGCCTGGAGATCGACGTCGAACGGCTGCGGGGGAGCGTGCTGCGCCTGGCGCTGGCCGGCTACCTGATCACGCTCGTGCTCGGGCTCGGGACCGGCCTCCTGCTGCACCAGGTGGGCTGGGTGCGCAGCCCCCTGCTGGTGGCGGTGGCGTTGTCCGCGACCTCCCTCGGGCTCGTGGTGCCCGTGCTCAAGGACGCCGGCCGGCTGGACGGCACCCTCGGCCAGACCACGGTCGCGGCCGCGTCCGTCGCCGACTTCGCTGCGATCGTGCTGCTGTCCCTGCTGTTCTCCAGCTCACACGCGAGCACGGGCAGCAGGGTGGTGCTCCTCGGGCTGTTCGCGCTGCTGGTCGCGGCCACCGCCCTGGTGGTGGCGTTCGTGGCCCGCTCCCGACGCCTGGACATGACCCTCACCCGGCTCCAGGACACCACCGCGGAGATCCGCGTGCGGGCCGCGGTGGTGCTGCTGGTGGCGTTCGTCGCGCTGGCGGAGAAGTTCGGCCTGGAGAGCATCCTGGGCGCTTTCCTGGCCGGCGCGGTGGTCGGGCTGGTGGACCGCAACGCCACCTCGCACCCGCATTTCCGGCTCAAGCTGGAGGCGATCGGCTACGGGTTCCTGATCCCCGTCTTCTTCGTCACCAGCGGTCTGCGGCTCGACCTCAGCGGGCTGGTGGAGAACCCGTCGGCGCTGTCCCGGGTGCCGATGCTCGCACTGGCCCTGCTCGTCGTACGCGGGCTGCCGGCGGTGCTGTTCAGCCGGATGTTCGACCGCCGATCGGTGGTCGCCGCCGGGCTGCTCCAGGCGACGTCACTCCCGTTCATCGTGACCGCGACCCAGATCGGCGTGGTCACCGGACTGATGAGCGGGGTCACGGCCGCCGCGATGATCTGCGCGGGCCTGCTCTCGGTGGTGCTGTTCCCCGTGATCGCCCTGTCGCTGCTGCGCGGCTCCGGGCCTACAGGTCGTGGAACGTCTCGATCTGGGCCCCCAGCTGGTTCAGCCGCTCCGCCAGACCCTCGTAGCCCCGGTTGATCACGTAGACCGAGCGCAGCACCGAGGTGCCCTTGGAGGCCAGCATCGCCAGCAGGATCACCACGGCCGGTCGGAGCGCCGGCGGGCACACGATCTCGGCGCCGGACCAGTGCGTGGGTCCCTCGATCATCACCCGGTGCGGGTCGAGCAGGGTGACCCGGCCGCCGAGCTTGTTCAGGTCGGTCAGGTAGATCGCGCGATTCTCGTAGACCCAGTCGTGCAGCAGCGTGTTGCCCTCTGCCGTCGCCGCGATGATCGCGAAGAACGGAAGGTTGTCGATGTTGAGGCCCGGGAACGGCATCGGGTGGATCTTGTCGAGAGGGGAGTGCAGCGTCGACGCGTGGGTGGTGATGTCGACCAGCCGGGTCTGCCCGTTGGCGGCGAGGTACTCCGGCGAGCGGTCGTAGCCGAAGCCCATCTCCTCCAGCAGCGCCAGCTCGATCTCCATGAACTCGATCGGGACCCGGCGGACGGTGATCTCCGACTTGGTCACGATCGCGGCCGCGAGCAGGCTCATCGCCTCGATCGGGTCCTCGCTGGGCGAGTAGTCGACGTCGGCCTCGATCTCGGCGCAGCCCACGACCGTGAGCGTCGTGGTGCCGACGCCGCCGATCTTGACGCCGAGCTTCTCCAGGAAGAAGCACAGGTCCTGGACCATGTAGTTGGAGCTCGCGTTGCGGATCACCGTGGTGCCCTCGTGCAGCGCGGCCGCCATCAGCGCGTTCTCGGTGACGGTGTCGCCGCGCTCGGTCAGCACGATCGGCCGCTGCGGCGAGATGTCGTCGTGCACGCGGGCGTGGTAGCTGCCGTCGGTCGCGACCACCTCCAGCCCGAACGGACGTAGCGCCGTCAGGTGCGGCTCGACGGTGCGCTTGCCGAGGTCGCACCCACCGGCGTAGGGCAGCTCGAAGCTGCTGTCGCGATGCATCAGCGGGCCGAGGAACATGATGATCGAGCGGGTACGACGGGCAGCCGTCGCGTCGATCCCGGCCAGGTCGAGGTTGGCCGGCGGCACGATCTCGAGATCGTTGTCGGCGTTGAGCCAGCGGGTGCGGACGCCGATGCTCTCGAGGACCTCGAGCAGCCGGTGGACCTCCTCGATCTTGGCCACCCGGCGCAGCGTCGTGCGTCCCCGGTTGAGCAGGGCCGCGCACAGCAGGGCTACGCCGGCGTTCTTGGAGGTCTTCACGTCGATGCTGCCCGAGAGCGTCGTGGGGCCGGTGACACGCAGGTGCGTGGGGCCGGCGCCGAGCTGCACGATCGGGTTGTCCAGCGCCTCGCCGATGCGGGCGATCATCTCCAGGGTGAGGTTCTGGTGGCCGCGCTCGATCCGGTTGACCGCGCTCTGGCTGGTGCTCAGCACGTCGGCCAGCTGCTGCTGCGTCCAGCCGCGGTGCTTGCGCGCGTCGCGGATCAGGGTGCCGATCTGGCTCAGGTAGTCGCGGTTCACGAGAGGCAACGCTATGCCACATATGAGATAAGCGGGTATCAACCCTCAGGGGTGTCGACCCTGACGCGCCGCCGCAGCAGGTGCCGGATCCGGAGCTCCGCGAGCGCGTACGCGTGCCAGCACAGCCAGATGCAGGTGCCCGCCAGCGGCAGCTCGACGAGAACCGACATCACGGCCGCCTCGAGCAACGCGCGACCGGTCGGCGCCGTGACCACGTCGAACCAGGCGTCGGCGACCAGCAGCGCGGCTGCGGCGCCGGCCGCCATACCCACCCAGGGCTCCCGGCGCAGCACCGCATAGGCAGTCGCGGCCAGGGCCACGAACAGCAGCACGTCGAAGCCGGCCCAGGCCAGGTCGTAGTGCACGGACAGCTGGCGCCCGGGCAGGTGGACCGCGAGGTAGATCGTCCACGGCACCAGCAGCACCGCGCAGAAGGTGAACCCGAGCCGACCCAGGGCATCAGCCGGGAGCGGTCGGGGAGCACGGCGTTGGCGGGGGAGTCGCTGGCGGGCACAGCGTCGTCGACGGCCTCGCCCAGCTTGTCGATCTCGCTCATGTGTCCTCCCCGGGGTCAGGCTAGACCGACCACCACGGTCGCGTCGTGGTCCTCGGACGACTCGACTCGTGCGCGTAGCCCGTGCCGCTCGAAGAGCGCGCACGCCACCGGCGCCTGCGCGACGCTGGTCTCGATCAGCAGCCGGCCCCCGGTCACCAGCCAGTCGCGCGCGCCGGCCGCGACCCGGCGGTGCACGTCGAGCCCGTCGGCGCCGCCGTCGAGCGCGATCCGGGCCTCGTGGTCACGCGCCTCGGGCGGCATCGTCGTGATCGCCCCCGTCGGCACGTACGGCGCGTTGACCGCGAGGACGTCGACGCGGCCCCGGAGCCGGTTCGGCAGCGCGTCGTAGAGGTCCCCGGCGTGCACCCAGCCACCGCGCGGCTCCACGTTGAGCCGGGCCGAGGCGACGGCCCGCGGGTCGAGGTCGGCGGCGTGCACCTCGGCACGCGGCAGCTCGTCGAGCACCGCGGCGCCGATCGCGCCGGTGCCGCAGCACAGATCCACGAGAACGGGCGCTGGACTGTCCCGGAGTGCGCGCACGGCGAGGTCGACGAGGTAGGCGGTGCGCCACCTCGGCACGAACACCTCGGGCCCGACGAGGATCCTCAGCCCGCGGAACTCGGCCCAGCCGAGCACGTGCTCCAGCGGCTCACCGGCGACGCGACGACGCAGCAGGCGCTCCAGCGAACCGGGATCGTCCGCCTGGGCGACGAGCAGCGCTGCCTCGTCCTCGGCGTACACGCAGCCCGCTGCCCGGAGCCGGTCGATGACCGCTCCGGTGTCGAGGTCGGTCACTCAGATGGGCGCCGCGTAGCGGAGGAAGAAGTCACGCTCCGGGTCACGGCCGCCGTCGGGGTCGGGGACGTCGCGCGTGTCGAGCTCGGCGCGGGTGTCCTCGAGCCGGATCGGCTCGGGGAGGTGCCGGTAGTCCTGTTCCTCGTTCGGAGCCATCTGCCCACCTCCATCTGCCCAATGTCTGCCCCGAGGGTACGTCGGATGCGAGCATGACGGCCATGAGCGACCTCGTGCTCGGGCCACTGGTCCGCTACGTCGACAGCACCCGGGCCTGCGTCTGGGTCGAGACGGCGTCGGCGGCCGAGGTCACCGTGGTCGCCGGGGAACGCCGCGTCGCCACGCGCACCTTCGCCGTGCACGGGCACCACTACGCGCTGATCGAGATCGACGGGCTGGGGGAGGGGAGCCATACGGAGTACCGGGTCGAGGTCGACGGGGCGACGGTGTGGCCGCCCTCGGACACGTCGTACCCGCCGTCCGTGCTGGCCACCCTCGAGCCGGACAAGCCGCTGCGGCTGGCGTTCGGGTCCTGCCGCACCAGCGTCGGCCACGACGCCGAGGGCAACGACACCCACGGTGTCGACGCGATGCGCGCCTACGCGCTCCGGATGGCCGGGGTCACGCACGCCGGCGACCAGGACCCCGACGGACCGGCCGACGCGATGTCGTGGCCGGACCTCGTGCTCTTCCTCGGTGACCAGGTCTACGCCGACGAGACCACCAAGGCGATGCAGGAGTTCATCGAGTCGCGGCGCGACATCGAGCAGTCCCCGGGCACCGAGCTCAAGGACTACGAGGAGTACGCGCACCTCTACAAGCTGGCCTGGAGCGACCCGGCGAACCGGTGGCTGCTCTCGACGCTGCCGAGCCTGATGATCTTCGACGACCACGACATCCGCGACGACTGGAACACCTCGCAGGCGTGGAAGGAGGAGATGGAGCAGACCTCCTGGTGGCACGGCCGGATCGTCGCCGGGCTGGCGTCGTACTGGGTCTACCAGCACCTCGGCAACATGACCCCCGAGGAGCGTGCCGAGGACCCGATCTGGCGGCTGGTCCGCGACCACGACGGACCCGGGGAGCCGGACGTGGGCGAGGCCCTCGACGCGTTCGCCGACCGCGCCGACCAGGAGCCCGAGAGCTACCGGTGGAGCTTTGCGCGCGAGCTGGGCAGCCAGGCACGCCTGGTCGTGATCGACTCGCGGGCGGCGCGTGTGCTGGACCCGGAGAAACGTTCCTTGCTCGACGATGGCGAGTTCGCCTGGCTCGACGAGCAGCTCCGCGGCGACGTCGACCACCTGCTGATCGGCACGTCGCTGCCGTTCCTGCTGGCGCCGGGGTTGCACTACGTCGAGGCGTTCAACGAGGCGCTGGCCGGCGGCGCGTGGGGCAAGTCACTGGTGGGCACCGGCGAGGCGATCCGGCAGTCCGTGGACCTCGAGCACTGGGCAGCGTTCCAGGACGCGTTCCAGCGGGTGGCGCGCACGGTCATCGACGTCGCCGCGGGTCAGCGCGGTCGCGCGCCGCGGACGATCACGTTCCTGTCCGGGGACGTGCACCACAGCTTCGTCAGCGAGGCCTTCGCCCTACCCAGGGGAAGGCGTCGCGGGCGTCGGGGCGCTCCGGTGAGTCAGGGCACCCGGGTCCTGCAGGCGGTCTGCTCGCCGATCCGCAACCCGCTGGCCCGCAAGTGGCGCTTCGCCACCGCGTTCCTCTCGTACGGCGTGGCCGGCCCACTGGGGCACGTGGTGGCCCGGTCGGCCAAGGTGCCGGACGCGCCGATGACCTGGCGACTGCTGAAAGGACCGTGGTTCGACAACAACCTGGCCACGCTCGAGGTGGTGCCTGAAGGTCTGCGGATCTGGTGGGCGACAGGGGTCGTCCAGGACGACGACCACGAGCACCCGCGTCTGACCGTCGTGTCCGACGTGCGGCTGGACGCCAACGACTGACGCGTCACCCGGCTCGACGGCTCCCAGCTCACGGGACAAGGTCAGGTGCACACCGCGGGCGCGAGGACCGATCACGTCACGCCGGAACGCGCGTGGGCCGGTATCGCACGACGACTGCCCCCGACCGGAACTCATGGCGATCCACAAGCTCGAGCTGGATGCGTTCGCGCAGACCGGCGAGCAACGTGGGCCCGTGACCGGCGAGGACCGGCTGCACAAGGAACTCGTACTCGTCGATCAGTCCCAGATCCGCCAACGCCAGGGGCAGCGTCACCCCGCCCACCCACAGGCCATCGCCTGGCTCCTGCTTGAGCCGCTGAACCGTTTGACCGAGGTCGCCTTGCACCAGCTCGGCATTCCAGTCGACCTCGCTCAGCGTGCTGGACACGACGTGCTTCTTGGCCCGGTCGATGGTCTCGGCGAACGGGACCTCCCACTCATCCATCCAGTCAGGCCACGTGCCCGTGGCCGGCTTCCGCCAGGCCGACTCCATCATCTGGTAGGTCACCCGTCCGAGGAGCAGGGCATCGGCTCGTGCCATCTCCGCGGTCCAGTAGCGCATCGACTCCTCATCCGGTGGGAGCCCCGCCTCGTGATGGCAGCAGCCGTCGAGCGTGACGTTGATGGAGTATCGAAGTGGTCTCATCTCGTTGATCTCCCTTGATGCGCGCCCGCGTCAGTCAGTGCCGGATGACCGGGTCGCCGACGCGCAGCCGCCCGGGCCGGACCACCTCGGCGACGAGGCCGAGCGAGGTCTCGTTGACCTCGCCGATCCGGGCCAGCAGACCACGCTCCTCGGGCAGGTCGACCTGCGGCATCGTCACCATCACGCAGCGCACCATCGGCCGGAGCACCTCGAGGACGACGTCGCCGATGGTCAACGTGCGGCCGACCCAGTCCTGCTCGTCGAAGCGCGGGTCGGTGCCGTTGTCGACCAGCACGTTGGCCCGCGCGCGGCGCGGGTCGACGGTGCTGCCGTAGTCGCGCGTGATCCGGGCCAGCGACGAGGTGGTCAGCAGGTGCAGCGCCGCCTCGTCGAAGTGCGGGACGTCGTCCTCCCGGGCGAGGCGCACGTCGCGGCCCACGTGCCGGCTCAGCTCCTGGTGGATCGCGGGGTCGTCGCCACGCACGCTCCTGCCGTCGGGGAACGCCACGACCGGTGTCGGCCCGTCGTACGACGCGGAGAGGGCGAGCAGGCCGTCCATCTTGCGGAAACGGCGGCTGCTCTTGCCGCTGCCGAGCTTGCCGTCGGGGTCGCGCACCGCCCAGAGCCGGTCCCCGTCGAGCCCTCGCTCGTCGACGCGCACCTCGTCGAGATCCTCTCCGACGACGGACTTGACCGGGTAGCGGGTCAGCGCAGCGACGTGCATCCGGCGAGCCTAGGGGAGCGACCGACCGATGAGTCCGGGCCCGGCGTGGCAGGATTTCCGCTGTGACCGCGACACCTTCCCCGGAGCAGCGGCTGCGCGACCTCGCGCGGCTGCGACGGGTGCGCGACCGGATGGACCGGGAGTACGCGCAGCCGTTGGACGTCGAGGCGCTGGCGCGGGGCGCGCACATGTCGGCCGGTCACCTCAGCCGCGAGTTCCGGGAGGCGTACGGCGAGTCGCCGTACGCCTATCTGATGACCCGCCGCATCGAGCGCGCGATGTCGCTGCTGAGGCGGGGCGACCTGAGCGTGACCGACGTCTGCTTCGAGGTCGGCTGCCAGTCGCTGGGCACGTTCAGCACCCGCTTCACCGAGCTCGTCGGTGTGCCGCCGAGCACCTACAAGGCGCAGCAGGCGGACGAGACGGCCGAGGCGCCCACGTGCGTGACGAAGTACGCGACCCGACCGGTCAGGAATCGAGAAGCATCCCGTGCCGGCGCGCCTCTAGCCTGAGCGCCATGGACATCACGATTCACTCCAGCTTCCTGCCGCACACGGATCCGGAAGCCTCGCTCGCCTTCTACCGCGACACCCTGGGCTTCGAGCTCCGCCTCGACGTCGGCCAGGGCACGATGCGCTGGCTCACCCTGGGGCCCCCCGACCAGCCCGACACCGCGATCGTGCTGACCCCGCCCGCGGCCGACCCCGGGATCACGGTCGAGGAACGGCAGACGATCACCGAGATGATGGCCAAGGGCACCTTCGGCATCATGCTGCTGGCCACCCACGACCTGGACGCCACCTTCGAGAAGATCCAGGCGGGTGACGTCGAGATCGTGCAGGAGCCCACCGAGCAGCCGTACGGCGTCCGCGACTGTGCGCTCCGCGACCCGGCCGGCAACATGCTCCGGATCCAGGAGGTGCGCTGAGATGGTCGCCATCGCGTCGATCGGGCTGGAGACGCCGGACCCGGCATCCGCCGAGGCGTTCTACGCCTCCGCCTTCGGGGACGGCGTCCGGGTGGACGTCCGGCCCTCCGCCGCAGCGGTGTCCGGCTTCCGGGCGTTCACGATCTCGCTGGTGGTGTCGCAACCGAGCACCGTGG
Organism: uncultured Actinomycetota bacterium; assembly: GCA_963815585.1. Lineage (GTDB taxonomy): Bacteria > Actinomycetota > Actinomycetes > Propionibacteriales > Nocardioidaceae > Marmoricola. The sequence goes on from CAWFHJ010000008.1 coordinate 113,809, forward strand.
ACTCCTTGGTCGGCACCGCGGCCGAGGGCGGCGCCACCGTGCTGAAGCCGGCCGCGAAGAGCTTCTGGGGCTACGGCGGCGTGGTACGCGCACCGGACGGCGCGATCTGGAAGGTCGCGACGTCCGCCAAGAAGGACAAGGGTCCGGCGACGCGCGACGTGGACGAGGTCGTGCTGCTGCTGGGCGTCTCGGACGTCAAGGCCAGCAAGAAGTTCTACGTCGGGCAGGGCCTGAGCGTGGGCAAGAGCTTCGGCAGCAAGTACGTCGAGTTCGAGACCCCGGCCTCGCACGTGAAGCTCGCGCTCTACCCGCGACGCGCCCTCGCCAAGGACGCCGGTGTCGACGCCGACGGCGGCGGCGCGCACGGGCTCGTGATCGGCAGCGACGCCGGCGCGTTCACCGACCCGGACGGTTTCGTCTGGGAGGCCGTGTGAGCCACGACGCCGACAGCCACGACCTGATCCGCGTCACCGGCGCGCGCGTGAACAACCTGAAGGACATCAGCCTCGAGATACCGAAGCGACGGCTGACCGCCTTCACCGGCGTTTCCGGTTCGGGCAAGAGCTCGCTGGTCTTCGAGACGATCGCCGCCGAGTCGCAACGGCTGATCAACGAGACCTACAGCGCGTTCCTCCAGGGCTTCATGCCGTCCCTGGCCCGGCCCGAGGTCGACCACCTCGAGGGACTGACCACCGCGATCATCGTCGACCAGGAGCGCATGGGGGCCAACCCGCGCTCCACGGTCGGCACCGCCACGGACGCCAACGCGATGCTCCGGATCCTGTTCAGCCGTGTGGGCAAGCCCCACATCGGGCCGCCGACGGCGTTCGCGTTCAACGTCCCGACCCGCACCGCCAGCGGTGTGATGAAGACGGACAAGGGCCAGGGCTCGACCACGATCGTTCGCGACGCGGTCTACCAGGGCGGCATGTGCCCGAAGTGCGAGGGCATGGGCTCGCTCAACGACTTCGACCTGACCGCGATCTACGACGAGTCCCTGTCGCTGGCCGAGGGTGCGCTCACGGTGCCCGGCTACAGCATGGACGGCTGGTACGGCCGGGTCTTCGCCGGCGCCGGGTTCGACATGGACAAGCCGGTGGGCACCTACTCCGCCAGGCAGCTCAAGAAGCTCCTGTACGGCGAGCCGGAGAAGATCAAGGTCGAGGGCGTGAACCTCACCTACGAGGGCGTGCTGACCAAGGTCCAGAAGTCGATGCTGTCCAAGGACGTCGAGGCGATGCAGCCGCACGTCCGTCGTTTCGTGGAGCGCGCGGTCACGTTCACGACGTGCCCGGAGTGCGACGGCACCCGCCTGAGCAAGGAGGCGAGATCCTCCAAGGTCAGGGGGAAGAACATCGCCGAGGTCTGCGCCATGCAGATCAGCGACCTCGCCGGGTGGCTCCGAGGGGTCAAGGAGCCGGGGGTCGCGCCGCTGCTCGACGGGCTGCAGCACCTGCTCGACTCGTTCGCGGAGATCGGGCTCGGTTACCTCTCGCTCGACCGGCCCGCGGGGACACTTTCGGGCGGCGAGGCCCAGCGCACCAAGATGATCCGGCACCTCGGGTCGTCGCTCACCGACGTCACCTACGTCTTCGACGAGCCGACCATCGGGCTGCACCCGCACGACATCGAGCGGATGAACCAGCTGCTGCTGCAGCTGCGCGACAAGGGCAACACCGTGCTCGTGGTCGAGCACAAGCCGGAGACCATCGCGATCGCCGACCACGTGGTCGACCTCGGCCCGGGTGCGGGCAGCGGCGGCGGGGAGGTGATGTTCGAGGGCACCTACGACGGACTGCGGAAGAGCAGCACCGTCACCGGCCGTCACCTCGACGACCGGGCCCGACTCAAGGATGAGCTCCGGAAGTCGTCCACGGCCCTCGAGGTGCGCCAGGCCACGACCCACAACCTGAAGCAGGTGGACGTCGACATCCCGCTCGGGGTGCTCTGCGTGCTGACCGGCGTCGCGGGATCGGGCAAGAGCTCGCTCGTGCAGGGCTCGGTGGCCGGACGCGACGGGGTCGTCGTCATCGACCAGGGCGCGATCAAGGGCTCACGGCGCAGCAACCCGGCGACGTACACCGGGCTGCTGGAGCCGATCCGCAAGGCGTTCGCGAAGTCGAACGGTGTCAAGCCTGCCCTCTTCAGCGCGAACTCCGAGGGCGCCTGCCCGGCCTGCAACGGCGCCGGCGTGATCTTCACCGAGCTCGGCGTGATGGCCACGGTGGAGTCGACCTGCGAGGAGTGCGAGGGGAGACGGTTCCAGGCCGCCGTGCTGGAGTACACGTTCGGAGGCAAGAACATCAGCGAGGTCCTGGCGATGCCGGTCGAGGAGGCCCTGGAGTTCTTCGCGGCGGGCGAGGCAGCCACGCCGGCCGCGCACAAGGTCCTCGAACGGCTCTCGGACGTGGGGTTGCGCTACGTCAGCCTGGGCCAGCCGCTGACCACCCTGTCGGGCGGCGAGCGACAGCGACTCAAGCTGGCCGCGCAGATGGCCGAGAAGGGTCAGATCTACGTCCTCGACGAGCCGACGACCGGACTGCACCTTGCCGACGTCGACCAGCTGCTGGGGCTGCTCGACCGGCTGGTCGACTCCGGCAAGTCGGTGATCGTGATCGAGCACCACCAGGCGGTGATGGCCCACGCCGACTGGATCATCGACCTCGGACCCGGTGCCGGCAACGACGGTGGAAAGGTCGTCTTCGAGGGCACCCCCGCGGCCCTCGTGGCTGACCGGTCCACGCTGACCGGTCAGCACCTGTCCGAGTACGTGACGACCTAGCCGACGGGGGCGACGTACCGCGTGGTCCCGAGCGTCTTCCCGGTCTCGTCCAGGAAGGTGAAGGTGACCTCGGTGGCGTCGGAGGCCTCCGGCACCGCGGCGCCAAACCCGTGCGAGTCGGGACGCAGCGGCAGCGTGCGGTCGACGCCTTCGCCGCGCACCCGAACCTGGACGGCGTCCGGGTAGGGCGAGACGCCGTAGACGATCGGTCCGTCGGTGTCCTTGAAGAAGCCGCCGAGCTGGTCGGGACGGGTCAACGGCTCGACCTTGTCGCCACCGGTGGGGGAGAGGATCTCGCCACCGCACCCGTACTCGAGCTCGCTCTTCGTCGGGACTCCCTCGCCGTCCCACACGCCGTCGCTGACGGCGTAGCAGACCTTCCCCGAGGAGGAGGTCGCCAGCCAGAGCGCGAAGATCCCACGCGGGACGCGGAACTGCGCGACCAGCTCGGGGTCGTCGAGCTCGCCGAGCCCGTTGCCCGTGGTGTTGGGCTGCCGGCTGAAGTCCAGGATCGCGTCCTTCACCACGTCGGCCGGCCCGCCGACGGCGACAGCCGTGCCCGCAGTGAGCGCGACGACGCCCGAGGCGACCAGGGCCGCGGCGCGTCGGCGGCTCCGGCGCCACCACGGCAGAGGCGTGGTCACGGCGTCCTGCCGGCCCGCGAGGATGCCGGCCAGGGTGGTCGTCGACCACTCGGAGTCGAACGCCTCCGGGGTCGGCCTCAGTGCGGTGAGCTTGTCCTGGGTCGTCATTCGGTGCCACCTTCGTTCGCGGTTCTGGCCACTGCGGCGTAGGGATGTGGGGTGGTGCTGCGGTCGAGGGCCTTGCGCGCCCGGTGCGCGCGGACCCGGAGCGTGCCGCTGCGGATGCCGAGCAGGGTCGCGGCCTCGTCGGGGGACAGGCCGTCCCAGGTGGTCAGCAGCAGCGCCTCGCGCTGCTCGTCGGGTAGTGCGGCGAGTGCCGCGAGGGCGGCCATCCGCTCGGTGGCGAGCATCCCGGCGTCGGCGGCCGGGCCGGCGGCGGCGTCGAGCAGGACCAGCCGGTCGCGGAGCGCCGCTCGGCGTCCTGCGGCCCGGCGCTGGTTGCCGATCACCTTCCGGGCGGTCCCGATCAGCCAGCCGATCGGCGGTCGCGGTACGGCGTCCCAACGACGCCACGCGTGCAGGAACGTCTCCGAGACGACGTCCTGGACATCGGCAGCGGCGACGTGCCGGCGCGCGTACGCCGCGACCCGAGGTCCGTCCCGCTCCCAGGAGCAGGTGAACTCGGCGGTCTCGTCCGGAGTGCTCATGTGCAGGAAGTGTCCGGCCGGGAGACCGTGTTACGCCAGGTGCGGTGCGAGCCGGTGACGCGCCCGGTCGCCTTGCTGCGCACGGGCCCGCCCGGCCCACGCCACGACCACGCCCATCAGCAGCGCGCTCCCGGCGAAGACGAGCCCGAGGACCAGCCAGCCCGGCCCGGACCAGGACAGCACCAGGCTGGTCAGCGCCAGCGGTCCGACTGCTCGTGCCAGCGGGACACCACTGCTGAACAGCGCCTGCCACTGTCCCGGCCGGTCGGGATCGGCGAGGGCGAAGCCGATCTCCCACGAACCCGAGGCGAGGAGCACCTCACCGGCGATCTGCAGTGCGGCTCCGGCCGCCAGGACCAGGACGGCGGTGGCCGGCACGGACGACTGGGCCGCGAACGCGAACGTCACGCAGGCCAGCAGGAGCGCGAGGCCGGCCCGGCGCATCGCGACGACGGCCGAGCGCAGGTCGGAGACGGTGCGGGCGGCACGTACCTGCAGCAGGGCGACACCGGCGGTGTTGAGCACGAACAGGGCGCCGACCGTCCAGGTCGGGGCGGCGGTGCGCTCGGCGACGTACAGGGGCAGCAGCAGGCTGAGCATCGGCATGTAGAGGTAGAGCACGGCGTTGACCAGAGCGGCCGCGACGTAGGGCCGGTCGAGGAGCACGGCGAGCCGGCGGCCCGACCGCTGGAGCGCGGGAGTGGCGCTGCCGACGCGGGCGTCCGGCAGCCGGGTGAGGAGCACGGCGGAAGCCGCGAACGCTGCCGCGTCGAGCAGCAGCACGGCGACGTACGCCGCCTGACGATCGGCCAGGAGCGCCAGACCGCCGATGGAGGCGCCGAGCCCGATGCCCGCGTTGACGGCCGTCTGGACGCGAGCCCGGGCCAGCACCCGCGCCTCCGGGTCGACGAGGGTGACCAGCAGCGCCTGGCGGACGGCGTTGGAGGCGCTCTGCGAGACCGCGTACAGCGTGGTCACGGCGACGAAGAGCGCCAGCGACCGGGACAGGGGTGACAGGGCCAGGGCCACGGCCGTGACGAGGGACAGGCCGACCGCCGCCCGGCGCAGCCCGACCCGGTCCGCCAGCTGGCCCAGGGGAGTGGTCAGCAGGAAACCGACCGCCCACGCGAAACTCAGACCGGCCCCGATCTCGGTCGGCGACAGACCCACGACGCGGGCGAAGAACAGCGCGGACGTCACGTAGAACATGCCGTCGCCGACCGCGTTGACACTCTGGGCCAGCGTCAGCAACCGCAGCACCTGTCGGCCAGGAACGGGCTTCGTCCCCACTATCTCTTCCATGGAAGATATAATCCCTTACGAGGAAGGTATAGTCAAGAGCATGACCCCCCCGTCCGACCCGGTCGCCGAGATCGTCGCCCAGTGGCACCGAGTCCGACCCGACCTCGATGCCAGCCCGATCCTGGTGATCGGACAGCTGGCGCGGCTGACCCAGCTGTTCGAGCCGTACCTGAGGCCGCCGTTCGCGGCCGCGGGCCTGGGCAACGGCGACTTCGACGTGCTGGCCGCGCTGCGCCGCTCCGGAGAGCCGTTCGCCCTGTCGCCAGGCGGGCTCAGCGCGTCGCTGCTGGTCACCACCGGCGCGATCACCAAGCGTCTCGACCGGCTGGAGGGACGTGGCCTGGTGCGGCGCGAAGTGAGCGACGCCGACGCTCGCGGCCGCTTGGTCACGCTGACTGCTGAGGGCGTCCGGCTGACGGACGAGCTGATCGAGACGCACCTGGCCAACGAGAGCGCCCTGCTGTCGGGGCTCACTGGCGACGAACGCGACCGGCTCGTGGAGCTGCTGGGACGGCTGGCGTCGTCGTACGCCCATCAGCCGGGGTGAACGCCACACCCGGAAGACCGCCGATAAGGTGCATTATGTCAACTCAGCCGTACGTGGTGCTCCCCTGAAGTGGCACCCGTCACTCCTCCGTGACAGCCTCCCTCAGGTGACCTCACCCCTCGTGGCCCTGTGCCTGGACGCACATGACCCAGTCCGGCTGGCCGCCTTCTGGGCCGCCGTCCTGGGACGCGACGTCACCGAGGACGACCGCGGTGCCCTGCTGTCCGGCTCCGAGACCCAGGTCGGCCTGCGCTTCACCTCGAGCCGATCAGAGAAGGTCGGTCCCAACCGGGTGCACCTCCACCTGACCAGCGCGGTCGAGGTCGACCAGCAGAAGACCGTCGACGCGGCGCTCACGCTCGGCGCACGCCACCTCGACGTGGGCCAGCTGCCGGACGAGGGACACGTCGTCCTGGCCGACCCCGAGGGCAACGAGTTCTGCGTGATCGAGGCCGGCAACTCCTACCTGGCCGGCACCGGCTTCCTCGGCGAGCTCGCCTGCGACGGCTCCCGGCCGGTCGGGCTCTTCTGGGCACAGGCGCTGGGCTGGCCGCTGGTCTGGGACGAGAACGAGGAGACCGCGGTCCAGTCCCCGCTCGGTGGCACCAAGGTCGCCTGGGGCGGCCCGCCCCAGGCTCCGAAGCACGGGCGCAACCGGCAGCGCTTCGAGATCGCCGCAGGCGACCCTGCCGCCGAGGTCGGCCGGCTGGTCGCTCTGGGCGCGACCCGGCTCGGAGACGCCGGGGACGGCGCGGTGGAGCTGGCCGATCCCGACGGCAACGAGTTCACTCTCCTGGGCTGACCGGCCGCCGAACTGCCACCGGTCAGGGCCTCTCGCCCTGGCGGACTGCCTGGCTGCGCGCGTACTTGCGGTTCAGCCGGCGGGTGTTCAGCCAGATGCAGAGTGCCGCGAGCGCCAGGATCAGCAGGATCGCGCCGAGGGTGAGGTGGTTGCCGAACGCGAAGATCACCACGATGAACCCGAAGCCGATCAGCATGCCGTTGCCCCAGACCTGGAACTGGCGGGCGTAGTCCATGTCCGTCAGCCTATCCGTCGGGCGTCGAGCAGCTCCCGTCTCCTCGTCGTCGGTGAGTCCGGACCGCCAGGCCCGGCTGGCCTCCTGCTGCCGCCAGGCCATCGTGTCCGCGAGCGTGTCCTCCAGCGGACGCGGCGAGAGCCCGGCCGCGTGCGCCTTGTCGGCGCGCAGCGAGCCCAGCGCCAACGAGTCGTCGGGCAGCCACAGCGGCAGGGAGCGCGGGCCCATCCACTCGTTCACGTCGTGCTCGTGCAGCCAGTCCGGCTCGGCCCACACCACCTCGCCGGTGTGGCCGGCCGCGGACCGGGCGGCGGCCACGTGCTCCCCCAGCGGTACGACGGGCCCGCACGCGTTGTAGACGCCACCCACCCGCTCGGTCGCGCACAGCAGCAACCAGGCGGCGAGGTCCCGGGCGTCGATGACCGACGTGCCGAGTCCCTGCACGTCGGGAGCGAGGACCTCGCCGGCCGGGTTCGACGGAGTCGCGAACCGCGACGGCCAGTAGCCGGTGCGGTCCGACCAGTCCCCCGGGCCGCCGATCAGCCCGGCGCGCGCGATCGTGCAGCGCTCGTCGTACGCCACCTGGACGGCCTGCTCGCAGGCCACCTTGGCGGCGCCGTACTCCTCCATCGAGGCCATCACGTCCGACGCGAGCGGCTCCCGCAGCGGCGACGTCTCGTCGAGACCGAGCGTCACCGCGTCCTCGTACACGTTGGCCGTCGAGACGAACACGAAGTGCGGCACCGACGACAGCGCCTGCGCCGCCCGACGCACCTGACCGGGCTGCCGGGACACGTCCACGACCGCGTCCCACGACTCCCCCGCCAGCGGGTCCAGCGCGTCAGTCCGGTCCCGGTCGGCCACGACCAACCGCACACCCTCCGCAGCATCACCCGACTCGCCACGTGCCACACAGACCACCTCGTGGCCCTCGTCGCGTGCCTGCACGGCGACTTCTCGTCCCAGCCAGGCGGTCCCGCCCAACACCAGAATCCTCATGCCGCAACAATGTCGTGCATGGCCCGCCACGTCACCGCCCGCATCGTCTGCGACGTCACTGCGCCGGCGGACATCGTCTTCGCGTTCGCCGCGGCAGACCACCACGACCTCGAGTCTGAACGTGTCTCCTTCACCGTCGACGGCGCGGACGTCGCGCACAGCGAGGTCGGGGACCGCCACGGGGGCCGGCTGCACCTCCTCTCCCCCGCCCCGGTGGGCCGCCTCGAGGTCCAGTACGACGCCTCGGTGGGCGCTGCGTCCGGGCCCGCTCCGGGCTGGCCCGCCGAGCGGATCGAGTACCTGCGGCCCAGCCGCTACGCCGAGTCCGACCGGCTCGGGCCCGTCGCCGAGGCAGCGTTCGGAGATGTCTCCGGCCGTGAGCTCCTCGACGCCGTGAGCAGCTGGGTCGGCGTCCGACTGGCCTACGTCAGCGGCTCGAGCCGCCCCACCGACGGCGCTGTCGACACCTACCTGGCTCGGCAGGGCGTGTGCCGCGACTTCGCACACCTGGCGATCGCGCTGCTGAGGGCGCGCAACGTGCCGGCCAGGTTGGCGGCCGTCTATGCACCCGGTCTGAGCCCGATGGACTTCCATGCCGTCGCCGAGGCCTGGGTGGAGGACGCCTGGCACGTGGTCGACCCGACCTCCCTCGCGCCGCGGCAGTCGTTGGTCCGGATCGCGACCGGCCGTGACGCCGCCGACACCGCGTTCATGAGCGTGTACGCCGGCTTCGTCAACCTGCTCACCGTCGAGGTGTCCGCCGTCGTCGACGGCGACCTCCCCCGCGACGACGCCACGGCCCTGTGCACGCTGGGCTGAGCCGAGCTGGGCTGAGCCGGACCGCGGCAGACCGGTGGGGCAGCATCACATAGGCTTCCACCCCGTGACTGCACGCACGAAGTACCTCGCTGTCCTGCTCGCCGCCCTCGCGCTCGTCGCCTCCGGCTGTGGCGAGAAGGGCGCCTCCGACGCGCCCGCGAAGTCCACGCCCTCGAAGGCGTCCACCGCCGCCGGCGCGTGCAAGTACCCGGACAGCGGCCAGTCGCCGGCCCGCAAGGTCGACAAGCCCCCGGCCTCCCCCGTCGCGGACGGCCCGGTCGACGTCACCATCAAGACCAACTTCGGTGACATGACGGCGACCCTCGACGCGAAGAACGCGCCCTGCGCCGTCAACGCGTTCCTGTCGCTGGCCAAGCAGGGCTACTACGACAAGACCGACTGCCACCGGGTGACGTCGGCGAGCCAGGGCTTCCACGTGCTCCAGTGCGGCGACCCGACCGGAAGCGGATCTGGCGACCCGGGCTACCGCTACGCGCAGGAGCTGACCGGCGCCGAGGACTACAAGGTCGGCAGCCTGGCGCTGGCGAACACCGGACAGCCGGACAGCTCGGGCGCGCAGTTCTTCATCGACTACGACGCCACCACGCTCCAGCCGGCCTACACGCAGTTCGGCCAGCTCAGCCCGGCCGGGCTGAAGGTCGCCCAGAAGGCGGCCAAGGCCGCCACGAAGGGCGTGCCCGACGGGTACGACGGCGCACCCAAGACCAAGGTGACGATCACCGGGGTCACCCAGTAGCGATCGGCCGGGGCGTGTGCGGGTGCTCCGGGTCGGCGGCGAAGATCCGCTCGTAGATCTGGTAGATCAGCTCGCCCTTCTCGTTGTTGTAGTGCATCACCGACTCGAACGGCCGGGTGGCCAGGTCGCGCTTGAGTGCGGCGTACGCCTCCCGGTCGTCGTCGTGCGCGGCCAACCACTCGCGGAAGGCCAGGTGCCGCTGCGGCTCGATGGCACCCGGCGAGAACACGTGCAGGTTGGCCAACGGGTCCTCCAGCCGGAGGCAACGGTGCTGCTCCCACTCCGGTTCGCGCACCCGCAGCACGAAGCCGGCCCTCTCGAGGTCGGGCAGGTACGACGCCTCGTCACCCGAGTCGGGAACGGTCAGGTCGAGGTCGATCACCGGCTTGGCGTCCAGGCCGGGCACCGAGGTCGAGCCGACGTGCTGGAGGGAGAGCACCCGCTCCCCCAGTGCCGTCCGCACGCGCTGCGCGACCTCGTCGTACCGTGCCGCCCACGTCGGGTCCGGCGGTGCCACCTCGACCCGGCCGCCCGGCACGGTGACGGCCGCGCCGACCCTGGCGGCGGCGATGTCCTCGTCGCTGGGCCGGTCGTAGGGACGCCACAGCGGGTGGGTCTCAGCCGCCGACACGTCCCTGCTCCATCGTCACCGGCGACTCCACCGCAACCGTGCGCGAGACCGTGCAGAGCCGGTCGCGGGTCTGCTCGATGGTGCGCGGCAGCACCTCGCGCGCCGCGTCGCCGGGCTCACCCTCGGGGAAGCTGATGTCCAGGGTCACGGTCAGGTTGACCATCCGGTTGCCGAGCTCGTCGCGGATCTTGTCTCCGCTGCACCGCACCGAGAAGGACTCGGCGGCGGACCGCTTGCCGGTGATGTGCGCGACGTCGATCGCCGTGCAGCCGGCGATCGAGGCCAGCAGCAGCTCGACCGGCGTGAAGTCGGGATCGTCGCCGTCGCCGATCGGGAGCACGCCACCACGGCGGTTGACCGCCTTGTAGCGCCCCTCCCCCATCAGGCTCAGCTGGACGGAACGGTAGGTGTCATCGGCCATGGGCTCCACCCTAGGGTTCACCCATGGACCGCACGGAGTTCCGCATCGGCGACGACGGAGTCAACGGCTACGCGCTGCTGAACTCGCTGGTCGTGCCACGGCCGATCGCCTGGGTGTCGACGCTCGACAAGGACGGTCGCGCCAACCTCGCGCCGCACTCGTTCTTCAACGTCGCCAGCGCCGACCCGCCCACGGTGCTGTTCACCTCGGTCGGCGACAAGGACACGTTGCGCAACGTGCGCGAGACCGGCGAGTTCGTGGTGAGCGTCGCCAGCGCCCCACTCCTGCACGCGGTCAACGACTCGAGCGCGCCGTTCGAGCACGGGTCCGACGAGGCCCAGGAGCTCGGCATCGCGATGGAGCCGTCGGTGACCGTCGCTCCCCCGCGGGTCGCCGCCTCCCCGGCCTCGATCGAGTGCCGGCTCGACCGCCTGGTGGAGGTGGGGACGTCGACCGTGGTGCTCGGCACGGTGCTGCTGGTGACGGTCGCGGACGACGTCCTCGACGGCAGCCACCCGACGATGGAGGGGCTGATGCCGCTGTCGCGACTGGGCCGCAACGAGTGGGGCCTGCCGCCCGAGGTGATCCGGCTCGACCGGCCGCGCACCGTCGACGACGTGCGCTGACGCCAGGCGCCTAACCGGCCGAGCAGCCCTTCGCGAACATCTGCCGCTTCTTCACGTCCGGGAACATCGCGCCCAGCCGGTCGTCGAGCACGTTGTCCGCGGTCTCCGTGGTGGCGCCCCTGGTGGCTACGTTGCCCTCCACCGTGTACGGCGTCTCCTTGATGTCCCAGGCGAACACGATCCCGGGTGGTTCGTGTGCGACGGCCTCGCGCAGGACAATCGTGTCGCCCTTGCAGCGCGCGCTGACGTAGCCGCCCCGGGTGTCGGTCGCCACGAACGGCACCAGCGGCCGGCTGTCGGCAGTGACCTCGTCCAGTTCCCCGTCGTACCCGAAGAGCCGCACCTGGAAGCCGCCGCGGGGGTGCCCTGAGCGCATCGCCAGCAGGTCTCCGTCGCGGCCCGGAAGGACCACGCGCTGGCCCGACGTCAGGTCCACGGCCTGATCTGGCACCCTCAGCGAGACCAGATGCCCCTTGACCTTCGCGAACATCCGCCCGGGGCACGGGGACTCGTCCCGGGTGACCTTGACGGCGTCGTCGCTGCCGTCGTGGTCCAGGTCGACGGCAGCGGCCACCGACCGGGCGTCGTGCATCGCGGGCTTCGACTGCTTCGGCGAGCAGCCTTCGAGGGAGACGGGCGCCTGCGTGGGCGGCACCGACGGCTCCTGGCCACAGGCCGTGAGCAGCAGGCCGAGCGTTGTGGCGACGGTAAGGGTGGAGGACACCGAGAAGGAGCGCATACGACTGGGACGCGACGGGCCGGACCGAGGTTCCATGCGCAGCACCCTAGGGTGACGAGGTGACCGCCGCGTACCGCAGTCTCCAGCTCTCCGAGTCCCGTCACCGGGCCGACCTGCTCCGCGTCACGGCGTACGACGTGACGCTGGACCTGGCCTCGTCCGAGACCACGTTCACCAGCCGCACCGAGATCCGGTTCGAATCGGGCAGCGGCTCGACGTTCGTCGACGTCAAGCCGGTGGACCTGCACTCCGCGACCCTGGACGGCACCCCGCTCGACGTCGACGCCCTGGACCGCGGGCGGTTGTCGCTGGACCTCGGCAAGGGGGGCCACGTGCTCGTGGTCGAGGCGACGATGCCGTTCCGCAACGACGGCGAGGGGCTGCACCGTTCGGTCGACTCGGCCGACGGACGCCCCTACGTCTACGGCATGTGCTTCCTCGACGCGGCGCCGACGATCTTCGCCTGCTTCGACCAGCCGGACCTGAAGGCGCCGTACACGCTCCACGTGACCAGCCCCGTCGGCTGGCGGGTCCGCGGCAACGAGACCGCCACCGAGGTGGAGCCCGGTCGGTGGGAGCTCGCGACGACGCAACCGCTGGCGACGTACTTCGTGACCCTGGTCGCCGGGCCGTACCACGTGATCGAGGACGAGCACGACGGCATCCCGCTGGGCCTGTGGTCCCGGCTGTCGCTCGGCACGCACCTCGACGAGCAGGCGGCCGAGCTGCTCACCGTGACCCGGCAGAGCTTCGACGCCTTCCACCGGATGTTCGGCGTCCGCTACCCGTTCGGTGCCTACCACCAGGCGTTCGTGCCCGAGTTCAACGCCGGTGCGATGGAGAACCCGGGCCTGGTCACCTTCCGCGACCAGCTGATCTTCACCTCGCGCGCCACCCGCCGCCAGCACATCTTCAGGACCGTGATCGTCGCGCACGAGATGGCGCACCAGTGGTTCGGCAACCTGGTCACCCTCGCCTGGTGGGACGACCTGTGGCTGAACGAGTCGTTCGCCGAGTACATGGGCTACCGGGTCGCGGCCGAGGCGACCGAGTTCAGCGACGCCCCGGTCGAGTTCGCGAGCGTTCGCAAGATCTGGGGGCTGGTCGCCGACGGACGCCCGTCCACCCATCCGGTGGCGGGGACCGGTGCCGTCGACGCCGCCTCAGCGCTGCAGGACTTCGACGGGATCAGCTATGCGAAGGGGTCCGCCGCGCTGAGCCAGCTCGCGACGCTGGTCGGTGACGACGTCTTCCTGGGCGGCGTGCGCCGGCACTTCGACCGGCACGCGTTCGGCAACGCGACGATGACCGACCTGTTCGGCTCCTGGGAGGAGGCCGGTGCGGGCGACCTGAGCCCGTGGACCAGTGCCTGGCTGCGCACGTCCGGCATGGACGAGATCCGGCTCGACCGCGAGGCGGGCGTGGTCCGTCGTACGCCGCCTCCCGGGCAGGACGTGCAGCGTGACCACGCGGTGCACCTGGCTCGCTGGGACGGCTCGGCGTGGTCGCAGCAGTCGCTGCCGATCGTGGGCGACGAGACCCCGGTCGAGGTGGGCAGCGCACCGGTGCTGATCGACCCGCGCTCGGAGACCTGGGCGTCGCTGGTGATCGACGACCTCACCGCGGCCGCGCTGCCCGACCTGATGCCCGGCATGACGGACCCGTTGATGCGTGCGTCCGTGTGGAACGCGGTCCGCATGGGCCTGCACCACGCGCACCTCTCCCCCACCGCAGCGGCCGCCATCCTGGTCGCCGGCCTGCCGATCGAGGACCAGGACGCGGCGTTGTCCACGCTGCAGGTGTGGTGCGGCAAGCTGCTCGACGTCGGCGCCGAGCCGGAGCGGGTCCGAGAGGGTCTGCACCAGGCGTTCCGCGCCCGGCTCGCGAGCGTCGACCCGGTCTCCGGCGTCGCCCTGGCCGCGCTCCAGGGCGTGATCTCGACCCACGACGACGTCGAGGTGCTGCGCCGCTGGCTCGCCGAGGGTGTCGACGGCGCACCCCCGCTCGACCTCGACCTCCGCTGGCGGCTGGTGCGCCGGCTCACCCAGCTCGACGCGACCGACCGCGCCGAGCTCGACGCCAGGCTCGCCGAGGAACGTCGTGCGGAGTCGCAGGTCCACCACGCGTGGTGCGTCGCCGCACTCGCGACCGAGGACGCCAAGGCGTGGGCCTGGCGCCGGTTCCGTGGCGAGGACGACGTGCCCAACCACGAGCTCGAGGCGACCGGCCTCGGCATCTGGCAGTCGGGGCAGGACGACCTGCTGGCGCCGTACGTCGACCGCTACTTCGCCGAGATCGCCGGCACCGCGCAGGTCCGCCAGGGCTGGGTCCTCGGCGAGTCGACCCGCGCCTTCTTCCCGCTCAAGGCGCTCGACCAGCACGCCGTCGACGCCGCGCACGGCGCGCTGGCCGACGAGTCGCTCGACCTCACCGTGCGCCGCAACCTGGTCGACCAGACCGACGAGCTCGAGCACCGGCTCGCCGCGCGCGACCTGGACCTGCGGGTGAGCGGGTCGGCGTAGAGCCGGGTCGACCGTGGTGAACCGGCAGCCCTGCTAGAGCGCGCCCACGTCATGCCGCCGCAGCACCAGCGCGGGAATCCTCCGGAGCCCCACCCGCAGACCCGCCGCGAACGTGTCCCGCGGGATCGCATGGTCCACCCCCGATGTCAGCGCGAGCACCACGCCGCCGATCAGCAGGCCGGCCCACAGGTCGGCCAGCCAGTGCCAGGTCAGCGTGACCGACACGGTCACCATCAGCAGCGACAGGAACACCACCACGCCGGCGAGCAGCTTGACGGTGCGCGGGCTCACCCGCGCGTAGGTGCCGAGCAGGTAGGGGACCAGTCCGTAGACGAGCATGATGTTCGAGGTGTGGCCGGACGGGTAGGCCATCCCGCCGACGAAGAAGTCGGGGATGCCGGGGCCGGGTTCGCCGCGCCCCAGCCCGATCTTGAGCACGGCCACGATCGCGTTGAGCATGAACACCGAGATCGCGGCCACGACCAGCGGCCGCTTGCGCCCGGTCTGGCGCCAGATCCAGAAGATCGTCGCGCCCAGGATCGGCAGGCAGACGGCGCGCTGCCCGATCCGGTCCATCACGTGCAGTGCGGGCACCCAGCTGTCCGGCGGGCGTCGTACGTTGAAGAGCGCGTCGATCCCGACCAGTGGGCCCATCACCAGCAGCGTGAACCCGACGAACACCACGAACAGGAAACCGGCCAGCGCGTAGGCCGAGGACACCTCCGAGGTCCAGTCGGACGCCGGCTTCCGTCGCACTCTCTGCATGGGTCCCTGCTGCTGGTCTGGTTAGAGTCGTGGCATGTCCACCGCCCGCCGTCCCGGCCCCTCGGTGCGACGGCGGATCACCGAGATCAAGGGTGCCACGCGCACCCAGCACGAGGACCGGCTCGTCACCGAGGAACCCCTCGAGGTCAGGCTCACGGAGCCCGGGATTCCACCCTCTCGGGTGACGGTCACGATGCGCACGCCGGGCCACGACTTCGAGCTCGCGGCCGGCTGGCTGCTCCACGAGGGCGTGATCGCGTCCCTCGATGACCTCGCGTCCGTGGCCTACTGCACCGACGTCGACCTCAGTCCCGAGCAGGAGTTCAACGTCGTCACCGCGTCGTTGCGGGTGCCGGCCCGGCGCACCGTCGGAGCGCGCTACGGCGGCATGACGGCAGCGTCGTCGGCCTGCGGCGTGTGCGGCACCGAGAGCATCGACGAGGTCTTCGCGCACGTCGGCTCCCGGCTCTCCCCCGACGACCAGCCCGCGCTCGCCTGGGACGTCGTACGCCGGATGCCGGAGGCGATGCGCGACCAGCAGCGGCTCTTCGACCGCACCGGCGGACTGCATGCCGCGGCCCTCTTCTCCCCCGACGGCACCTTGCTGGTCCTGCGCGAGGACGTCGGCCGTCACAACGCGGTCGACAAGGTCTCCGGCCACCTGGTGCTGTCCGGCGCACCCCGGGGCCCGGAGGTGCTCGTGGTCAGCGGCCGGATCGGCTTCGAGATCGTCCAGAAGGCCGTCGCCGCCGGCTTCACGGCCCTCGTAGCCGTCGGCGCACCGACCTCGCTCGCGGTCGACCTCGCCGAGCGGGCCGGGCTGATGGTGCTCGGCTGGACCCGCGACGACCGCACGGTGGTCTACACGGGTGCGGAGCGGCTGACCACCTAGGTGCCGCGTGGGACCACCAAACTGTCCGCGCTCACTTCTACCGTTCGAGCATGCGGATCCTGCACACCTCTGACTGGCACCTGGGCCGGTCGTTCCTGGGTGTCGGGATGCTGGAGCACCAGGCGTCCTACGTCGACCACCTGGTCGCCGCGGTCGAGTCCGAGCGGGTCGACCTGGTGCTGGTGTCCGGCGACGTCTACGACCGGGCACTGCCCCCGGTCGACGCGGTGCGGCTGTTCGAGGAGACGCTCGAGCGGCTCGCCGACTCGCGCGCGACAGCCGTGATCACCAGCGGCAACCACGACTCGCACCAGCGGCTGGGGTTCGCTTCCCGGCTGATCGAGCGGTCCGGCATCTACCTGCGCACCCACGCCCGCGACGTCGGCACCCCGGTGCTGCTCGCCGACGACCACGGACCGGTGGCGGTGCACGGGCTTCCCTACCTCGATCCCGACCACCTGCGCGCCGCCTGGGAGCTCCCAGCACGCAGCCACCAGGCGACGCTGACCGAGGCGATGCGCCGCGTGCGTGCCGACCTCGCCGGCAGGTCCCACGCCACCAGGTCGGTGGTGATGGCCCACGCGTTCGTCGCGGGCCACCAGGAGCCGCGCCCCAGTGACAGCGAGCGCGACATCTCCGTCGGTGGCGTCCAGCTGGTGCCGACGACGGTCTTCGACGGCGTCGACTACGTCGCGCTCGGCCACCTGCACGGGCGCCACACGCTGACCGACACCGTCCGCTACTCGGGCTCGCCGCTCGCGTACTCCTTCTCCGAGGCAGACCAGCACAAGGGCTCGTGGCTCGTCGACCTCGACGCCGACGGACACGTGACCTCGGAGTTCGTCGACGCCCCGGTGCCGCGCCCGCTGGCACGGCTGCGCGGCACGCTCGACGACCTGCTCGCCGATCCTCGCCACACCGACGCCGAGGGTGCCTGGGTGCAGGCGGTGCTGACCGACACCGAGCGCCCGGCCCAGGCCAAGCCGCGGCTGGAGCGCCGCTTCCCGCACCTGCTCTCGGTCAACTTCGCCCCCGAAGGTGCGACACCGGCCCGGCTGCCCGCCGCGCGCACGGGCCCCGGCGTCAGCGACCACGCGATCACCCTCGACTTCGTGCGCGACGTGCGCGGTCGTGCCGCCGACGCCGCCGAGTCGCAGCTCCTGCTCGACGCCTGCGACGCCTGCGGCCACGACCCCGACTCCGATCTGCTGGTGCAGACCTGATGCGCCTGCACACGTTGGAGATCACCGCCTTCGGGCCGTTCGCCGAGACCGTCACGGTCGACTTCGACGCGCTCTCCGAGGCGAGCGTCTTCCTGCTCTGCGGTGACACCGGCGCCGGCAAGACCACCGTCCTCGACGCGGTCTGCTTCGCGTTCTACGGCGACGTGCCGAGCGAGCGCAGTGCCGCCAAGCAGCTCCGCTCGCACCACGCGCCCGACGGCATCGCGCCGCGCGTCGTCCTCGAGGCAAGCCTGTCCGGCCGCCGGTTCCGCTTCACCCGGTCACCCCAGTGGCAGCGGCCGAAGAAGCGAGGCGCCGGGCTGACCACCCAGCAGGCGCACGTTCTCGTCGAGGAGGCGGTGCCCGGTGACGGCGCCTGGCGCAGCCTGACCAACCGGCTCGACGAGGCCGGTCACCTGGTCACCCACCTTCTCGGCATGACGCTCGGCCAGTTCAGCCAGGTGGTCCTGCTCCCCCAGGGCCAGTTCGACACGTTCCTGAGGGCCAGCTCCGACGACCGGCACAAGGTGCTGACCCAGCTGTTCCGCACCCACCGCTTCGAGGACGTCGAACGCTGGCTCGCCGATCGTCGTACGACGCTCCGGCGTGCCGGCGAGCGCCACCACGACAGCGTCGCCGGCCTCCTCCACCGCGTGAGCGAGGCGACCGGCAGCGATCTGCCCACCGACTGGGACGTCGCCGACCTGGCCGAGCCCGCCGACGCCGGCGCGATAGAGACCTGGACCGCAGCACTCGCGGTCCGTGCCAGTGCCGAGATCACCACGACCGCGACCACCCTCGACGCAGCCAGTGACGTGCTCGTCGGCGCGACCGAGGCGCACGACACCGGACGGCGCACGCAGGACCTCCGGCAGCGACACACGACCGCCCTCGCGGCCCAGCGCGCCCTGGCCGAGACCTCCGAGCAGGCCGAGTCCGACCGTGCCCGCCTGGTGCGTGCCCGCCGGGCGGCGGTCGTCGCGCCGCTCGCCCAGGTCGCGGCGCGGGCCGAGGCCGCGCAGCGCCGCGCCAGCGCCGCCGCTGCAGATGCCGTCCGCATGGTCGCCGACCTGCTCGAGGTCGAGCCCGACGGTCTCGACCCGGTGGAGCTGGCCGACCGTGCCCGCCACGCGACCGAGAGCGCCGCCGTCGCCCGCAGCTTCCTGCCCCGCGCCCGGCAGCTCGCCGAGACCACCCACCGGCTCGAGGCGGTGGAGCAGCGCCGGCGCGACCTCGTGGCCGAGCGCGACCGGTTCCGGCAGGCCGCGGCAGCCCTGCCCAGCCGGGTTGCCGCTCTCACCCTCCAGGTGGAGACCCAGCGCGCCCAGGCCGACCGGCTCCCCGCCTGCAAGGCCGAGCTCGCCGAGCTGGCCCGGAGGGTCGCCTACGTCGCCACCGTCGATGAGCTCGAGTGGCAGGTGCGTGACTCCTCCGCGCGCCTCGAGCTGCGGCGCCAGGAGACGTTCCAGCTCAAGGAGCAGCTGATCGACCTGCGCGAGGCCAGGCTCGGCGGCATGGCTGCCGAGCTCGCGGCGGCGATCGCCGTCGGTCAGGACTGCCCGGTCTGCGGCTCCCACGAGCACCCCCGGCTGGCCTCGGCCGCCACCGGCTCCCCCACCAAGCGCGACGAGCAGGCGCTGCGACGCAAGGTCGACGACGCCGAGGTGGCCCAGGAGCTGGTGGCCGACCAGATGCGGGGCTACCAGTCACGCATCGCGCCCGCCCGCGAGGCGGCAGGGCCCGGCACCTCGGAGGAGATCCAGGCCGCCTGTGACGCCGGGCGCGTGCGGGTTGCCGCCGCCGAGGCGAGCGCAGCCTCGCTGGCCCGGCTCGAGCCCGAGCTCGCGGAGCTCACTGCCGAGGGCACGACGCTCGCCACCAGGCTCGCTGCGCTCGCGGCGGACCTGCGCGTCGCCGACGAGCAGCACGACGCGGCCATGGCGACCGTGTCCGCACTCACCGCCCAGCTCACCGAGCTCCTCGACGGTCGTGAGACGTCCCTCGACGACGTGATCCGGCACCACGAGCGCGCCGCCGCCGCGCTCGCCCGGGCCCGCGACGCGCTGGTCGACCAGGCGCGCGCCGACGCTCTTGCCGACGAGACGGTGACCGCGGTGGCATCGGCCGCCCTGGACCAGGGCTTCGCCGACGTTGCCGAGGCCCTCGCCGCAGTGCTCGACGATGCCACCGCGGCGACCGTCGAGTCCGGCCTGCGTGCCCGCGACGCCGCCCGGGCCGAGGTTGAAGCCGTGCTGCGCGACAGCGACATCCGGGCCGCAGTCGCCGCGGAGGCGCCCGACGTGGCGGCGCTGGTCCGTGCCCGCGACGCCGCCACCGAGTCCCACGCCGCCGCCCGTGCTGCGCACGACGCCGCCCGCACCCGGCGCGAGCGACTCGACACCCGAGCCGCTGCGCTGCACAAGGCGCTCGCCGCGTGGGCGCCGGTCCGCGTCGACCACGCCCTCGTCCGATCGCTCTCGGAGTTCGCTGAGGGCAAGGGTGCCGACAACACCCGCCAGATGCGGCTGTCGGCCTACGTGCTCGCCGCTCGGCTGGGCCAGGTCGTCGCAGCCGCCAACGAACGCATGTCGCGGATGACTGACGACCGCTACGTCCTCGAGCACACCGCCCAGCGCGGCGTCGGCGAGCGCCGCGGCGGGCTCAGCCTGCTGGTGCGCGACCAGTGGACCGACGAGCAGCGCGACCCGGTGACGCTGAGCGGCGGCGAGACGTTCGTCGTGTCCCTCGCGCTCGCTCTCGGCCTGGCCGACGTCGTGACCGGTGAGGCAGGTGGCGCCCACATCGAGACCCTGTTCGTCGACGAGGGCTTCGGCTCCCTCGACAGCGACACGCTCGAGCTGGTGATGGACACCCTCGACCAGCTTCGCGAGGGCGGACGCGTGGTCGGCGTGGTCAGTCACGTGCCCGAGCTACGCACCCGCATCCCCACCCAGCTGGTGGTCCACAAGACCCGCACCGGCTCCAGCGTCGAGCAGCGACTCGGGTCCGGCTGACGCCGCAAACCCCTGCGCAGGCGACGCGCCCCGTCCTCTAGGGTCGACGCATGGCCTCCGCCGTGGAACACCTCGACGCCCGGGACCGGATCGACCCGACCTTCACTGCCCTCCCCTATCGACGCCTCGCAGAGGCCGCCCTCGCGCGGGCCAGGGACTTCGGGGTCGACCACGCCGACTTCCGCTTCGAGCGGGTGCGCTACCAGTACTTCACGGTGCGCGACGGTCATCTCCAGGGCGCCGCAGACAGCGAGGACCTCGGGTTCGCGGTCCGGGTCGTCCACCAGGGCGCCTGGGGCTTCGCCTCCGGAGTGGTGCTCACGCGCGACGCCGCCGTGAAGGTCGCCGAGCAGGCGGTCCGGGTCGCGCAGGTGGCCGGCCGGATGACCCGGCGCCGGGTCGAGCTCGCACCCGAGCCCGTGCACGACGACGTCGCCTGGTGCTCGCCGTACCTGCTGAACCCGCTGGAGGTGCCGCTGGAGGAGAAGGTCGACCTGTTCCGCGACTGGACCTCCCGGCTGCTCGCCGCCGACGGTGTCGAGCACGCCAGCGGCGGCCTGCAGGCCGTGCAGGAGAACAAGTTCTACGCCGACGAGTCCGGCACCATGACCACCCAGCAGCGGGTACGCCTCGAGCCGCACCTCGAGGCGTTCGGCTCCGACGAGGCCTCCGGGCGCTTCGACTCGATGCGCACGATCGCACCGCCGGTCGGCCGCGGCTGGGAGTTCGTGGCCGACGGCGGCTACGACTTCGAGTCCGAGGTGCAGGAGATCCCCGGCCTGCTCCGCGAGAAGCTGCTGGCACCGTCGGTGAAGGCCGGCGCCACCGACCTGGTGATCCACCCGTCCAACCTGTTCCTCACCATCCATGAGTCGATCGGGCACGCCACCGAGCTCGACCGGGCGCTGGGCTACGAGGCCAACTACGCCGGCACCTCGTTCGCGACGTACGACCAGCTCAACTCGCTGGTCTACGGATCCCCGATCATGCACGTCACCGGCGACCGCACGGTCGAGCACGGCCTGGCCTCGATCGGGTACGACGACGAGGGTGTCGAGACCCAGAGCTGGGACATCGTGCGCGACGGGATGCTGGTCGGCTACCAGCTCGACCGGCCGATGGCGCACACGTACGGCGCGGAGCTCAACGGCGGCCGCTCCAACGGCTGCGCCTACGCCGACTCGCCGGGCCACATCCCGATCCAGCGGATGGCCAACGTGTCGCTGCAGCCCGACCCGCAAGGCCCCGACACCGACGGCCTGATCGAGAAGGTCGAGCGCGGCATCTACGTCGTCGGCGACAAGTCGTGGTCGATCGACATGCAGCGCTTCAACTTCCAGTTCACCGGCCAGAGGTTCTACCGGATCGAGGACGGCAGGCTCGCCGGCATGCTCCGCGACGTGGCCTACCAGGGCACGACGACCGAGTTCTGGGGCTCGATGGAGGCCGTCGGCGGACCGCAGACCTACGAGCTCCACGGCGCGTTCAACTGCGGCAAGGCCCAGCCCGGACAGGTGGCTGCGGTCAGCCACGGCTGCCCGTCCGCGCTGTTCCGTGGGGTCAACGTGCTGAACACCAACGAGGAGGGCGGACTCGGCGAACAGGTCGAGGCCCCCGTCGAGCAGGAGGTGGACGCATGACCAGCCCGCAGCGCCTCGTCGACCACGCACTCGAGGCCAGCACCTCCCCCGACTGCGTGGTGATCGTCCAGGACGAGACCCACGCCAACCTCCGCTGGGCCAACAACACGCTGACCACCAACGGCGTCGGCCACGACGTCGGGGTCACCGTGATCGCGTTCCGCGACGGCGCCAGCGCATCGGTGAGCGGCACTGCCGCGTCCACCGAGCAGGTCACGGCGCTGGTCGAGGCTGCCGACGTCGCCGTACGACGGGCGGAGCAGGCCGAGGACCGCAACGACCTGCTGACCGACTCGGACGTCGCGACCGCGAAGGACTGGGACGACGCCCCGGGGCACACCTCGATCGAGGTCTACGAGACCTTCGCGGCCGCCCTCGGCGAGGAGTTCGAGCGGGCCGAGGCGGAGAGCCGGATCCTCTACGGGTTCGTCAACCACGAGGTGACCACGACGTACCTCGGATCCTCGACCGGACTCCGACTGCGCCACGTGCAGCCGACGGGCCACTACGGCTGCACCGGCAAGACCAGCGACCTCTCGACCAGTGCCTGGATCGGCGGCGCGACGCGCGACTTCAGCGACGTCGACGCACACGCGATGGCGGCCAGCCTGACCACGCGCCTGGGCTGGGCGGACCGGAAGGTCGACCTCCCGGCAGGTCGCTACGACACGGTGCTGCCGCCGACCTGCGTGGCCGACCTGATGATGGACGCCTACTGGGGATCGGGTGCGCGCGTGGCCCACGAGGGCCAGTCGGTCTACTCGCGGCGCGGAGGCGGCACCCGGATCGGCGAGCAGATCGCCAAGCCGGGCACGCATCTCTACTCCGACCCGGCCTACCCCGGCCTCGGTTGCGGCACCTTCGAGGTGGCGTCGTCGTCGTCCAACACCAGCAGCGTGTTCGACAACGGGCTGCCGCTCTCGCGCACCGACTGGATCGCCGACGGCACCCTGAGCTCACTGATCCAGACCCGGCACTCCGCCACGATGACCGGGCAGCCGGTCACTCCCGGCATCGACAACCTGGTGCTCGACGTCGACGGGGCCACTGGCTCGGTCGACGAGCTGGTGGCCCACCTCGACCGTGGCCTGCTGCTGACCTGCATGTGGTACATCCGCGAGGTCGACCCGCAGACCATGCTGCTCACGGGTCTGACCCGCGACGGGGTCTACCTGGTCGAGGGCGGCGAGATCGTCGGCGCCGTCAACAACTTCCGGTGGAACGAGAGCCCGATCGACATCCTGGGCCGCTACACCGAGGCCTCGGCGACCGTGCCCGGGTTCTCCCGCGAGTGGGGCGACGACTACTTCTCACGCACCGCGATGCCGGCCCTGCGGGTGCCGGACTTCAACATGTCGAGCGTGTCGCAGGCCCTCTGATGCGCGACTTCGTCGTACCGGACGACCCCGCCGACCGCCGGACCAGCTCCCGCGCGACCGTGCGCGTCCTCGTGCTCGACCACGACGGTCGGATCCTGCTCTTCCAGGACTCCGACCCCGGCGTCGGTCACGTCTGGTGGGAGACCCCCGGCGGTGGCATCGACCCCGGCGAGTCGGAGCTCGAGACCGTGGTCCGCGAGCTGGAGGAGGAGACCGGACTGCGGCTCACGGCGGGTGACGTGATCGGTCCGCTCGCCCGCCGGCGCGTGCGGCACGGCTACTCCGACATCGTCGTCGACCAGCACGACACGTTCTACGCCGTGCGGGTGCCGGCGTTCGAGATCGACACCGCCGGCCACACCGAGGA
The DNA here is from genome assembly GCA_963815585.1 of uncultured Actinomycetota bacterium. GTDB lineage: Bacteria > Actinomycetota > Actinomycetes > Propionibacteriales > Nocardioidaceae > Marmoricola. Next base: position 137,562 of record CAWFHJ010000008.1, read on the forward strand.
GGAGCAGGTCACCCTGCTCGCCAGCCGCTGGTGGACGCTGAGCGAGCTCGCCGCGACCGACGAGGAGATCTGGCCCGCCGTGCTGCTCGACCTGGTCGCCCTGCTGGACACGCCGGACACCTGGCCGGTCGCGCTCGACCCCGTCGAGGAGTCGAGCTTCCCGATCTAGCCGACGCGCACTACAGCTGCGGCGGGCCGCCCGGGATCGGTGCGGCGGCGTCGTACGGCGTGCGCGTGAACAGGTAGGTGTCGCCGACCAGGTGCGACACCGAGCCATCGTCGCGACGGAACACCTCGAGCAGGGTGCCGTCGGTGCCGACCCAGCCACGGTCCTCGCGGTGGTACTCCTCGTAGGCGTCCTGCGAGCGCAGCTCCAGCATCCGGAGCTCGCCGGTGTCCCAGCTGATCTCGAACGCCGTCTCGCCCCAGTGCCACACGCCGACCAGCTCGCGCACCTCGTCGGGCACGTCGGTCGTCGGTCGCCACGGCTCCGGCAGCGGCGGGTCGCTCTCGGCCAGCGCGCCCAGCATCGTCCGAGCCAGCTCGACGGACGACTGGCCGATCGTGGCGTTGCTGAAGCCGATGAACGCAGTGCCGGTCGAGCGGTCGCAGAAGAAAGCCGCCCGGAAGCCCGGCATCGTGCCGGTGTGGCCGACGAGCTGGCCACGCGGTCCGGGCACGGTGCGGAAGCCCAGGCCGTACTCGCTTCCCGGGTGCTGCTCGACCGATGCTTCCTCCAGGGTGGCCAGCGCGAGCACGTCGGGATGGCCGCGCAGCACGAAGCCGGCGTACGTCGCGAGGTCGGCGACGGTGCTCCACATCTGCCCCGCCGGCGCCATCGCACCGGTGTCGGTGTGCGGCTCCGGAGTCAGCGTGCCGAGCAGGTGGCTGACGCTGTAGCCCTGCGCGTGCGGTGCTGTCGCCTGGTACGTCGTCCGGGTCATCCCCAGCGGGGTCAGGATCCGGGCCCGCACCAGCGACCACCAGTCGTCGCCGCGCAGCCGTGCGACGACCTCGCCGAGCAGCCCGTAGGCGAGGTTGCTGTACAGGTGACCCGCGTCGACGTCGAAGCGCGGAGCCTGGTCGCGGTTGGCCTCGACCAGCTCCGCGAAGTCACCACCCGTGCTGCGCTCCCACCAGTCCCCCGCCGGCTCGCCGGGCAGCCCTGCCGCGTGTGACAGCAGCGCGCGCAGTGGACGTTCGCCGAACGGCGCTTCAGGCAGGTACGACGCCAGCGGCTCGTCCAGCGCCAGCAGCCCGTCGGCGCAGGCCTGGTGCACCAGCACCGCGGTGAAGGTCTTCGAGATCGACCCGATCCGGTACTGCGTGTCGGCCGGGTCGCCCGCGACGTCGCCGACCCCACCGGTCCAGGCGAGTCCGCCGTCGCGCACCACGCCGGCCACCATCGACGGCAGCCGGCCGGCCCGCTGCGCTTCGGCCAGCAACGCGTCGAATCGCTGGCCGGGTGCCGGCAGGTCGCTCAAGGTCTCAGTCCTCGAAGGCTTCCGGCGCCGGGCAGGCACAGAACAGGTTGCGGTCGCCGTAGGCCTGGTCGATCCGGCCGACCGGCGGCCAGTACTTGTCCGGGTCGGGTCCGGCCGGGAACGCTGCGGTGCTCACGTCGTACGCCCGCTCGGTGCCGCCGACGAGCGAGGCGGCCGTGTGCGGCGCCCCACGCAGCGGCGACGTCTCCGCCGTCCACTCCCCCGTCGCGACCTTCTCGATCTCGGCGCGGATCGCGATCATCGCCTCGCAGAACCGGTCGAGCTCGACCAGGTCCTCGCTCTCGGTCGGCTCCACCATCAGGGTGCCGGCGACCGGGAAGCTCATCGTCGGCGCGTGGAATCCGTAGTCGATCAGCCGCTTGGCGACGTCGTCGACCGAGACGCCGGTCGCCTTCGTCAGCCCACGCAGGTCGAGGATGCACTCGTGCGCGACCAGGTCGTTGTGGCCGGTGTAGAGCACCGGGAAGTGGTCCCGCAGACGCTGTGCGACGTAGTTCGCCGCGAGCACCGCGACACCGGTTGCCCGGGTGAGGCCCGGTCCGCCCATCATCCGCACGTAGGCCCACGAGATCGGCAGGATCCCGGCCGAACCGTAGGGCGCGGCGCTGATCGGGCCGATCCCCTCGCGACGCTCGACCTCCGGGTGCATCGGGTGCGACGGCAGGTACGGCGCCAGGTGGGCGCGCGCGGCCACCGGACCGACACCCGGGCCACCGCCGCCGTGCGGGATGCAGAACGTCTTGTGCAGGTTGAGGTGGGACACGTCGCCACCGAACTCACCCGGCATCGCGTGGCCCAGCAGGGCGTTGAGGTTCGCGCCGTCGACGTACACCTGGCCGCCGGCCTCGTGCACGATCTCGCAGAGCTCGGTGATCCCGTCCTCGTAGACGCCGTGCGTCGACGGGTAGGTCACCATGATCGCGGCCAGGTCGTCGCGGTGCTTCTCGCACTGGGCGCGCAGGTCGTCGAGGTCGATCTCGCCGGAGTCGGTGGCCTTGACCACCACGACGTGCATGCCGGCCATCACTGCCGACGCCGCGTTGGTGCCGTGGGCCGAGCTCGGGATCAGGCAGACGTCACGCGCGGCCTCGCCGTTGCCGCGGTGGTATCCGCGGATCGCGAGCAGCCCGGCCAGCTCGCCCTGGGACCCGGCGTTGGGCTGGATCGAGACCGTGTCGTAGCCGGTCAGCGTCGCCAGCCAGCCCTCGATGTCGGTGACCAGCTGCCGGTAGCCCTCGGCGTCGGCGGCCGGCGCGAACGGGTGCAGGTCGGCGAAGCCCGGCAGGCTGATCGGTTCCATCTCGGTGGTGGCGTTGAGCTTCATCGTGCAGGAGCCGAGCGGGATCATGCCCCGGTCGAGCGCGTAGTCGCGGGCGGACAGCCGGCGCAGGTAGCGCAGCATCGAGGTCTCGGAGCGGTGGGTGTTGAACACCGCGTGCTCGAGGAAGCCGGTCGCGCGCACCAGCTCACGCGGCAGCGCGTCGGGCGTGCGGACGTCGACGTCGACGAGCGAGTCGGACTCGACGCCGAACGCCGCCAGCACGACCGCGACCTGGTCGAGCCCGGTGCGCTCGGAGCAGGAGATGCCGACGTGGTCCTCGTCGATGCCGCGCAGGTGCACCCCCGACTTGCGTGCCGCCTCGAGGACGGCCACGGAACGGCCGGGCACGTGGGCCACGACGGTGTCGAAGAACTGACCGTGCGCGACCTCGACGCCGGCCTCACGGAGGGCGGCAGCGAGCACGGTCGCGTTGCGGTGGGTACGACGCGCGATCGCGGTCAGTCCCTCGGGACCGTGGTAGACGGCGTACATCGCCGCCGTGACCGCCAGCAGGACCTGGGCGGTGCAGATGTTGCTGGTCGCGCGGTCGCGACGGATGTGCTGCTCGCGGGTCTGCAGCGCGAGCCGGTGGGCGGGCTTGCCGTGGGCGTCGACGGAGACGCCGACCAGCCGGCCAGGAAGGTGCCGCTCCAGGCCCTTGGCCACCGCCATGAACCCGGCGTGCGGCCCGCCGTAGAACAGCGGGACGCCGAAGCGCTGTGAGCTGCCGACCACGACGTCGGCGCCCAGCGCACCCGGCGACTCCAGCAGGGTCAGCGCCAGCAGGTCGGCCGCAACGACGGACAGGCCGCCGCGCGCAGCAACGTCCTCGACCAGCTCGCGCGGGTCGAGGATCCGTCCGGAGGCGCCCGGGTACTGGACCAGCACGCCGCACAGGTCACCGTCCGGCAGGCCGTCGGCGAGGTCCGCGACGACCACGTCGATGCCCATCGCCTCGGCGCGGGTGCGCACGACCTCGATCGTCTGCGGCAGCGCGTCGGCGTCGACCACGAAAGGACCGGCAGCCTTGGGCCCCTTCGACTGACTGCGTGCGCGTCGTACCAGCGTCATCGCCTCGGCGGCCGCGGTGCCCTCGTCGAGCAGGGAGGCGTTGGCGGTGGCCATGCCGGTCAGGTCGGCGACCATGGTCTGGAAGTTCAGCAGCGCCTCGAGCCGGCCCTGGGAGATCTCCGGCTGGTACGGCGTGTAGGCGGTGTACCAGCTCGGGTCCTCGAGCACGTTGCGCCGGATCACGGCCGGCGTGATCGTGCCGTGGTAGCCCAGGCCGATCATCGGCTCGAGCGGACGGTTGCGCGCAGCCAGTGCCCGGAGCTCGGTGGCGGTCGCCTCCTCGGTGCGCCCCTCGAAGAGGTCGAGAGGTGAGGTGGCGTGGATCCGCTTCGGCACCGCGGCGTCCATCAGGGACTCCAGCGAGTCGTGCCCGACGGCGGCCAGCATGGTGGCCACCTGCTCGGAGTCGGGTCCGATGTGGCGCTCGGCAAAGGACTGCTCACCGAGATCGGCAAGCGTGAGGTGGTCGGACAACGAGGCTCCCGGAGTCGCTCGGAGGCCGTCACGGTGACGGCCCGGTCGCCTCCCCCTCAGTTGGCGGACGCGAGCGCCCGACTCCTGAGTTGCCTCGACCGCACGGTCCTGGCGCCTGAGAGGTTCCGGGGAGTGTTGCCCCTTCGGCGCTCCGGCGCGCTCCCTCTTCGAAGCGACTGACCGGAGACTCTCCCGTGCAGGGTTGTCAGCTCCTCAAAACTACCAGCCCGTCGAGATCAGCCGCTCATCCGCGCGCGGCGGCGGGCGGCGAGCTCGTCGCTGGCCTTGTCACCCGAGCCGTCGCTGGCCTCGTCGCTGGTGGCGCGCTCGCTCGGGAGCTCGGCGAGCGTGCCCTCGATCTCGCGCCAGACACCACCGATCGCGATGCCGAAGACGCCCTGGCCACCCTGGAGCAGGTCGATGACCTCGTCGTTGCTGGTGCACTCGTAGACGCTGGCGCCGTCGCTCATCAGCGTGACGCGGGTCAGGTCGTCGGTGCCGCGGGCCCGCAGGTGCTGGACCGCCGTGCGGATCTGCTGGAGCGAGATGCCGGCGTCGAGCAGCCGCTTGATCACCTTGAGCAGCAGGATGTCGCGGAAGGAGTAGAGACGCTGGGTGCCGGAGCCGGTCGCGCCACGCACGCTCGGGTCGACCAGGCCGGTGCGGGCCCAGTAGTCGAGCTGGCGGTAGGTGATGCCGGCCGCGTTGCAGGCGGTCGGGCCGCGGTAGCCGAGGTCGCTGGGCAGCGGGGAGACGTCGTCGTCGAAGAGCAGACCCTTCTCCTCCGCCGTGAGCACCGCCTGGTCGAGCGCGGGGTCCACGTGGTCGACCGCGTTGGGGTCACCGGTGCCGTTCATGACGTTCCTCCGAAGCTCGCAGTTCGTTGAGCGTAACCCCGGGGGAAGGCCACAGGAAGCCGAAACCGGTCGAAACCAGGCTCGGAGTACAGCCGTGGAGTTACAACGAAGACAGTGGCAAAGGTAAACCTGTACTTGAGGGTCGGTCAAAGACCCGACCCCGGCGTGTCGCAGCGCAACCTTCAACCTTCAGTTGAAGGTGAGGGTTCAGGTCGCCTCGAAGTCGTCCGGGGTGATGTGGTCGAGGAACTCCCGGAACTTCTCGACCTCGTCCTCCTGCTCGTCGGCGACCTCGATCCCGGTCGTCTCCAGCAGGTCCTCGGAGCACACGATCTTGGCGCCGGTGCGCAGCGCGAGCGCGATCGAGTCCGAGGGCCGCGCGCTCACCTCCACGCCCGAGGCGAACGCGAGCGTGGCGTAGTAGACGCCGTCGCGCATGTCGGTGATCCGGATCTCGGTCAGGTCGTTGCCGGTGGCGTCGATGACGCTCTTGAGCAGGTCGTGGGTCAGCGGCCTCGGCGGCACGACGCCCTGCTGCGCGAAGGCGATGGCGGTGGCCTCGACGGCCCCGATCCAGATCGGCAGGTAGCGCTGCCCCGTCGACTCCCGGAGCAGCACGATCGGCTGGTTGGAGGGCATCTCCACCCGGACCCCGACTACCTCTACCTCGCGCACGCGATCAGCCTACTCCCGGCCGGATGGCCCTCAGCGCAGGCTTCGCAGCCCCACCTTGACCAGGCTGGCGTGCAGGCGCACGGAGAGCGCGGCGATCTCGTTGACGGCCTGGGCGGCACGGCCCTCCGCACCCTCCTCGCGACTGCGCCTGATCGGGGAGACCACCTGCTCGACCAGCCCGACCTCGCGGTCGGCCGCGGTCTTGAACGCGCGGAGGTGGCGCGGCTCGATCCCGAAGGCGGCCAGCTCGCCGGCGGTGCGGGCGATCACCAGCGCCTCTCCGTCGTAGTGCTGGGAGCCCGTGCGGGTCTTCACCAGGCCGTAGGCCTCGAGCTGCTCGAGGAGCTCCTCGGTGATCGCGGCCGTCTTGACCAGCTCGCGGCGCGAGACCCGCAGGTCGCTCCGCTCAGGCCCGTACGACGCGCTCGAGGGCAGTCCGTCGCCGTCGAGCACCACCCGCGGCACCACGGGCCCGAGCAGGCCGGCCGGGGGCTCCAGTCCGCGGTCGATCGCGTCGAGGTGCTCCTTGATCACCTTCAGCGGGAGGTACTGCTCACGCTGGGCACGCAGGATGTAGCGCAGCTTCTCCATGTCCTGCTCGGAGTACTTCCGGTAGCCGCTCGGGGTGCGCTCCGGCTCGACCAGTCCCTCGCTCTCGAGGAACCGGATCTTCGACTCCTTGATGTCCTCGTCGGGGAACTCGGTCTTGAGCTGGGCGAGCGCCTCGCCGATGCTCATCCGCGCCCGGGACGCCGCAGACGACCTCACGTCTGCGATCCTCAGAGGTCGCCGGGGACGTCACCGGCGAAGTACACGAGTCGGAACTTGCCGACCTGCACCTCGTCGCCGTTGACCAGCACCGCCTCGTCGATCCGGTCGCGGTTGACGTAGGTGCCGTTGAGGCTGCCGACGTCGGAGACCGTGAAGCCGTCCGCCGTCCGCCTGAACTCGACGTGGCGCCGGGAGACGGTGATGTCGTCGAGGAAGATCTCGCTCTCGGGGTGGCGACCCGCGGTCACCACGTCCTGGTCGAGCAGGAACCGGTTGCCGGCACCCGGACCGCGCTGCACCACCAGCAGCGCACTTCCCTGCGGGAGCGCGTCGACGGCCGCGGCGTCGTCGTCGTCGAGCGCGGCGCGCTCCTTCTCCTCCTGGTCGCTCTGGCCGGGGACACCGAAGGTGACCGTGGCCGAGGTGTCACCCGCTGCGGGCTGCGCGTGCGCGTTCTCCTGCGTCGGCTGGTCACCGGGCTTGCTCGCCGGGATCGCGGCCTGGGTCTGGTCGGACCCGTCGAGCGGGTCGCTGGCGTCAGCCGACGGCGCAACGGACGACGCGTCGGGCATCACCAGGCGGCTGCCGCACTGCGCGCAGAACTTGGCGTCGTCCGGATTGCGGTTCCCGCATTGGGTGCAGAACGGCATGCGTACGTCCCCTCCTGAAGTGCCTCATGATCCGTGACCACCCGGGGCCAACCCTCAAGCCTCAGTGGAGGTTCACGGTAGGCGGCGAACCTATCAACATTGTGGTCGCCGACAAACCATCTGCCGCAAACGTATCGGCGGTCGCTCAGCCTTCGAGCGTGTCGCCGTACGCCGTCGCGTCCATCAGGGCGTCGACGTCCTCCTGGCTGCTCGGCACGATCTCGAACAGCCACCCCGCGCCGTACGGGTCGGAGTTGACCAGCTCGGGGGTCGCGTCCAGCGACTCGTTGCGCGCGGCGACCTCACCGGCGACCGGGGCGTAGACCTCACTGACCGACTTGGTCGACTCGAGCTCGCCGAGCACGTCACCGGCCGAGATCGGGGTGCCGGCCTCGGGCAGCTGCACGTAGACGATGTCGCCGAGCGCGTCCTGCGCGTAGTCGGTGATGCCGACCCTGACCGAGCCCTCGGCCTCTCCGGGCTGGCGCACCCACTCGTGCTCGGCGGTGTACTTCAGGTCGTCGGGGATCACGCGTGCTCCTTGCTCGTAGCGCCGAGCGGCTGCTCTGCCTGCCCGGTCCGTCCTGAACGTTACTGGCCGTCGGCGGACGAGGCGAAGTCGGGCGACCCTGGCCTGGTGACGGTCGCGACCTTGATCAGGTCCTCCTTGGTCACCTTGACCGTCCCGCCGCTGGCCTTGACGTCGAAGCTGAAACCGCCGATGAAGTCGAGGGTGGTGGCCAGGGTGTCGGGAGAACCGATCACGTCGATCACGTACGGCGCGGAGATCCGCCGGCCGTCGACCACGACGCCCCGCTCGGCGTCCTCGAAGGAGGTCTGCGCCACCACGCGCACCTCGTCGTTGAACTCGATCGCCTCGGCCCCGGCCGCCCGGAGCTCCTCGACGCCGTCGAGCAGGTTGTTCAGGGTGACCTTGTCCTGCGGGTCGGTCACCTCGATCCGGATGCCCGGTCCCTGCGCCGGCAGCGTCCCGGCCAGGATGCCGAGGGTGGTCGACTCCTCGTTCGCCCGCTTGAGCGCCGCCTGCCTGCGCTGGGTGCTGTCGGAGAGCTCGGAGCGGGTCTGCTCCAGGTTCGAGATCTCCTTGTCGGCGCGCCGCGCCTCGGCGTTGAGACCGTTCAGGAGCTGCACGAGGTCGGAGGACCTCAGCCCGGCGTAGGTGTCGTCCTGCTCGTTCGACTTCACCTGGGTGACTGCCGCGAAGCCGAGCAGTCCCACGAGCACCGCTCCCATGAGCTGGCTGCGGGACGGCCTGCGCAGCCCGTCCAGCAGCCTCGCCCGCGATCGCCGGGCCTCGAGCGGGGTGGCGTGCTCCTCGTCACGGGGAGGCGGCGGAGGGGTTGGTGTCTCAGTCATGGCGGGAGGTCATGCGTGGAAGATGTGCCGCCGGATCGCGGCCACGTTGGAGAAGATCCGGATGCCGAGCACCACGACGACGCCCGTGGAGAGCTGGGCGCCGACACCGAGCTTGTCGCCGAGGAACACGATCATGGCCGCGATCACGACGTTGCTGACGAACGAGATCACGAAGACCTTGTCGTTGAAGATGCCGTCGAGGAAGGCGCGCAGGGCGCCGAAGACCGCGTCGAGCGCGGCGACGACCGCGATCGGGAGGTAGGGCTCCAGCCAGGGCGGGACGTCGGGCGTCAGCAGCAGGCCCAGGATGATGCCCACGACCAGGCCGATGGCGGCGATCACCGGGACTCCTCCTTCGAACGGGTGGCGTAGCGGAGCGTCAGCTGGTCCGCGGCGGGAAGCACGAGGGACCGGTCGGCCTTCATCTCGAAACGCAGCCCCACCTGCTGCTGCAGATCAAACCACGTGGCGCCGTGCGTGGTTTCTGCGAACCGCGAGGGCAGGGTCTTCGCGTTGCCGATCGCGAGCACGGTGTACGGCGCCGTGAGCGGGCGGTAGTTCAGGTTGATCGCCAGCCCGGCCTGCCGGATCGAGGACAGGTTCGTCACCCGTTGCCCGTTGACCGAGATCGCCTCGGCACCGGCCTCCCAGAGCCCGTTCACCAGCTTCTGCAGGTCGGCGTCGAGCACCTTGTTGCGGTCGCTGGTGGCGTTCGGGGCGTCGTCGACCACCACCCGGACGCCCGGCCCCTTCACCTTGCCGGCACCGGTCAGCACCGAGAGCCGCTGCACGCGCTTGAAGACGCTGGCCCCGGTCTGCCGGCCGGCGAGCAGGTCGGTGTCGAGCTGGTCGTTCACCTTGCGCAGCGCGCTCACCTGCTCGTTGCGGTTCTGGACACTCGCGCGCCTGGCCTTCACCTGGTCGATCAGCGTCGCGCGGTCACGGTCAGAGCTGCTGGCGTTGCGCGTGGTCTGGCTGGCGGCGGTGAACACCAGGATCCCGAACACCGCGAGGGTCGTCAGCATCCCGAGGGTGGTCAGCAGCGAGGAGCGCCGTGCGGGACGGGTGCGGGCGACCAGCTCGTAGTCCTCGTCCAGCGAGCGCCTGGACAGGTACTCGATCAGCCCGACGCTGATCCGCTCCTGCTGCTGCTCAGCGGGGGATGACATGGGGCGCTCGTCTGTCCTGGTCGGCGAGGAGCTTGCGCACCTGCCAGGCGTACAGCAGTCCGGCCCACCAGTAGAGGCCGATCCCCCACAGGGCGAACGCCCAGCCGAACACCTGGGCCAGCAGCGCGAACACACCGTCGCCGTCTCCGAGGAGCAGCAGCGGGAAGGCGTAGAGCAGGTTGAAGGTGGCGGCCTTGCCGAGGAAGTGCACCGGCAGGGCGGAGTAGCCGCGGGTGCGCAGGAACGGCACCAGGCACCACAGGAACGCGTCGCGCGCGGGCAGGATGATCGCCACCCACCACGGGATGATGTCCCGGAACGCCAGCCCGACGACCACGGCCAGGATGTAGAGACGGTCGGCCACCGGGTCGAGGATCTCCCCCACCTTCGACGTCTGCCCGAGCCTGCGGGCGAGGTAGCCGTCCAGGTAGTCCGTGACGCCGGAGAGCATCAGCACGACCAGCGCGATCGTGTCCTCCTCGGGCCCCAGCACCAGCCACAGGAAGACCGGCACCCCGAGCAGCCGGAGCGCGCTGATCAGGTTCGGCACCGTCCAGACCTGCGACGAGCGCTGCTCCGCGCCGGGCGCTGGCTCAGCGGTCACGGTGGTCCTGCCTCCAGAGGAAAGGGGTGCGCACGGCGCCGGCTCCCCCAGCGCGCTGCGCGGCCACTTTAACCGCCCGGTCCGCGCTCCGAGGCGCGGCTCACCCATGGGCGCTGTCCTCGAGACGACGGTTCGGTGGCGGCACGCGGACCAGTGTGCCCAAAGGAGGTGTGGTCGAAAATGGAGATGTGACACGCGAATGACGAGACCTACCCTCTGGTCGCGGAGCATGCTGGTTCCAGACGCGAGGAGGTGCAGCGGTCATGACGGTCGTCGTGGTGCTCAACGCGTCGTACGAACCACTGCACCAGGTGTCGTTCAAGCACGCGGTCCGGATGCTGTTCCGGGAGGTCGCGGTGGTCGAGGAGGCCCTCGACGACCGGATGATCGGACCGCACCCGTGGCCCAAGGTGGTCCGGCTGGTGCGCTACGTCGTGACCACGTGGATGCACCGGCCCGCGATCTACGGCCGGACCGCGGTGCTGCGGCGCGACCGGTTCCGGTGCGCCTACTGCGGGCGCTCGGGGCACACGCTCGACCACGTGCTGCCGATCTCGCGCGGCGGCACGTCGTCCTGGCTGAACACGGTCACGGCCTGCGGCAGCTGCAACGGCCGCAAGGCCAACCGCACGCCCGAAGAGGCGGGCATGCGGCTGCTCTTCGCGCCATGGATGCCGACGCGCGCGCAGATCGTGGTCTGACCAGGGCGCGCACAAGAATCGGGGCGATTCTCTGCGACACACTTGTGCGGACTCGGACAGGAACAGGGTATGGACTCCACCACTTCGTCTCTGCGTGAGCGCGAACAGCGCTTCCGGGAGCTGTACGACGCGGCGTACGTCGATCTGCTTCGTTTCGTCCGAAGGCGCGTTCATCCGACCCACGCCGAGGACGTTGTCGGTGAGGTCATGCTCGTCGCGTGGCGCCGCCTCGACGATGTCCCCGCCGACCTCTCGGCGGCGCGCGCCTGGCTCTTCGGTGTGGCACGCAAGACCCTCCAGAACACCCGGCGCCGTCACCACCGGCACGATGCCGTCGCGGTCCGTCTCGCCGAAGTCCGTCACGGTCCCGCCGACGCCGGCCAGCACCCTGACCTGGTCGCCCACCGAGTCGACATCGCCGCAGCCTGGCCGCTGCTGAGCGCGTTGCACCAAGAAGCGATCGCCCTCTCCGTCCTCGACGGGCTGACCGCGCCCGAGGCGGCCGCCGTGCTGGGCATCTCGCCCACCGCCTTTCGCCTGCGGTTGTCCCGTGCCCGGCGCACCCTTCGGCGCCACGTCGACCCCACCACCGCCGGTGACCAGCTGCCCGGCCTCCTTGCTTCCGACAGGAGCCCACGATGAACAAGCCCACGGTCGACACCATGACCACCGCCGCTCTGCGCGACCTCGACCCCGCACCAACGACCGCCCTGACCGATGCCGAGCTCGAACGCGCCGACGCGACGTTCACCCGCATCCTGGCCACCCCCCGAGATGATCAAGTCCCGGAGGAGTCCGATCGGCCTCGTCGACGCCGGAGTGTCGTGCTGGTGGGTCTGGTCGGCGCCGCCGGCGCCGCCTCCCTCGCACTGCTGCTGGGCGGCGGTTCCGCCTTCGCGTCGTGGACGGCGAAGCCCGAGCCGCTCACGGCCGTGGCCGCGACCAGGGCCGCCGCCACCTGCCGCGCCGCCCTCGACGCACCCGACCAGGGAGAGCGGGTCGTGAGCGCGGAGCGACGTGGCGAATGGACCTACGTGCTCATCGCCGGCCCGCAGGCAGAGGGGGCCTGCCTGATGCGCGACGACTTCATCGGGCATCAGTCCCCCGCGGACCGGAGAGCGAGGGGCTTCTTCGGGTCCTACGACACGGACCCCGTCCGGGCCCCGACACTGGCTCGGGACCGAATCGTCGAAACCGAGAGCACGGTGGGCAGCGTCCCCACCGCGGGATTCTGGCCTCTCAGTAGCGACGAGGAGTGGTTCAGCTGGGTCCAGGGTTACGTGGGCAGCGACGTCACCGGCGTCACCGTGCACCCCCCCGCGGGTCCCGACGTCGAGGCTTCCGTTGGCCATGGGCGGTTTGCCGCCTGGTGGCCATCGGCCCACCCCAGCAGCAAGAACCCCGAAGTGATGGGAGCGTGGACCTACACCGTGACCCTCGCCGACGGCAGCACGCGACGGGTCACGGGTTGATCGCGAGCTCACCGGCGCTCTCAGGGTGCTTGCAGCGTGGGTTTCTGCCCACACCGCCCGAGCGGTGCGGGGCCGGGGGCCCTGACCCCCAACCCCGCACCGCGTCCTGGGACTCCACGGCTGACCGACGGGGTGGCCCCCCCATCGGTCAGCCGATCGTCAGCCGGGCCACTCCGCGGTGGCCACCTCTCCCCCGGTGACGTCCGCCACCAGCTGCACGTCGTGGGTCTCCTTGACGTACAGCTCGTAGCGACCTTCCGCCAGATCGGGGAAGACGAGAGAGGGAACCTGCCCTGAGGCCGTCGGCCGCAGCACCACCTCCACGTGCGGGTAGTGGCCATGACCGTGGCCGTGGCCGTGGCCCTCGGTGTGGTCGTGCTGGTGCTCGGGGAGGTCGGGGGCGCCGTGCGGCCGGATCTCGACCTCGACGCCCTCCATCTCCGCGGGCATGGTGACGATCAGCGCGCCGACGTCGCCCCCGATGTCGAGCAGGACGGAGCCCTGCCCGGCATGCGGGTTCTCGGCCGACGGGCTCATGACGCCTTCGTGGTGCCCGGCTGGGTCTGGTAACCGCCACCGGGCAGGCCGAGGTAGGGGAACGTGTCGAGCAGAGCGGCGTTCGTGTTGGACGTGCCGTCCTTGATCGCCTTCGCCGCGCCGTCGACCTTGTAGTCCGGGTCGACCAGCGGGATCGTGAGACCCGCGATCGCCCGGAGCTCGATCGTCACCACGTCGTCGTCGATCCGACGGCCGTTGGGGAACCCGGCCGCGTCACCCGCCACGAGCCCGAGGTTGTTCGGGTCGTTGGACGGCGGCACGGCGACGTTCAGCCGGAGCATGTCCGCCTGCTTCGGCCCGGTGTAGTTCTGGAACCCGTCGACGATGCCGGACGGGATGCCGGTCAGCAGGATCGCTGCCAGGTCCGCACGCGGCTTGGTGTACGCCGCCAGGTTCTTGAAGGTGTCGCCCGGGTAGAGCACCGGCAGCAGCTTCGCGAGCTCCGGCTGGAGCACGTACTTCGCGAACTTGGAGTCGTACGCCGGGTTCGTGACGTTCCAGACGTCCTTCTTGCCCATCGGCACGATCACCTCGTTGAACAGCGGGTTCGCCAGCCGCGAGACCTGCCTCAGGTCACCGTGGCCGACGTACCTGCCCCTCGACATGTCCAGGATCCGCGAGGTACGTCGCCGTGCCGTCGACCAGACCCCGATCACCGAACCCGGGCTCATCACATCGGTGGGCTTGTCACCGTTGCGGGTGAGGTCCGAGATCGGCACCTGGAGCGCAAGGGTGTGCACGTTGAAGGACTGCACCGAGTTGATGCCGTCCATGGTCGCCAGCGGGAACGCGTGCGCCTGGTTGAAGGGACGCAGCCCACCCAGGTCGAAGATGCTGCCCAGGTCGACGTGGAACGCGTCGGCGCGCTGTCCGGCGAACACCTTGCGGCTGCCGAGCGTGTGCACGGCCTGGTCTGCCAGGTGTGCGTAGTTCGGCGTGCTCCGCTTGCCCACGTTGACCGGCGGCACCTTCAGGTTGGTGCCCAGGGTCTTCGTGGTGCCGTTCTCGGTGCGGGTCAGCGTGTAGTACTGCGGCCGGTTCCACTCTGGGCCGTCGATCTCCTTGATCTGGCCCGTGTTGTAGAGGAACGACTCCGGGTTGCGGACCACGGTGTCGAAGTTGAACGTGTAGACGATGTCGGCGAACCCGCTGCCGGTGTTGCAGATCCGGATGTCGTAGACGACGTCAGGGGCGAACTCGTAGAAGTTCGGACCCCCATCCGGCTTCTGCAGCGGGATGAAGTTCGCGATCAGGGTGACGGTGCCCGGACGGTCCGGGCTCACGAACGCGTAGGTGTCCGTGCTGTCGGCAGCCGGGTCCTTCGCAATTTCGGGTGCTTCGCGGTGTGAGGACATCTCACTTGCCTCCTGCGGCGTTGAGGATCCTGGTGACGAGGTCGCGGTCGTGGACGACGACCTCACGGTCGCCGAGCATGAGCCGCAGCTCGCTCGACCTGTGGTTCTCGATGTAGGCCACGACACTCTCCGCGGCAGCGTTCTTGCTGGGCTGGCTGGAACCTGCGGCAAAGACGGGGCCGGCGGTCAGGGCGACCGTTCCCGCTGCCGCTCCTGCGCCGGTGACGGCGAGGAACTTCCTTCGATCGGTGTCACTCATGGATGTGCCCTCCAAGGGGTCTCCAGCGCGTCTCGGTGTGAGGTGCGCCACAAGACGTTCGGAACACCTCCTCGACCGGATGGGTAGCGGCGTGTCGCGACCTCGTCGCCTCGCAGCGCCGGAGACGGGATGCGAGGCTTCCCGCATGGAGCAGCCAACCCGTTGCCTGTCCGAGCACGACCTTCCGGCCCCGGTCGAGGCCCGCTGGTTCGAGGACTACCTCCCCGGCAGCGTGCACGAGTTCGGACTACGTGGAGCTCACCGCGGAGGAGATCGTGGCGTTCGGGCACGCGTACGACCCGCAGCGGATCCACACCGACCCGGAGTGGGCGGCGGCCGGGCCCTTCAACGGGCTGATCGCCAGCGGCGTCCAGACCATCGCCGTCGTCATGCGGCTCTACGTCGACCACTACGTCTCGCGGGTCGCCAGCCTTGCCTCCCCCGGGCTCGACGAGGTGCGCTGGCCACGTCCCGTCCGTCCCGGTGACCGGTTACGGCTCCGGGTGAGCATCGCGGAGGCCCGTCTGTCCCGTACCAAGCCCGACCGCGGTCTCGTGCACACCCACGTCGAGGGGCTGAACCAGGACGACGAGCGGGTCGTCTCGTTCACGGCGATCAACTTCTTCGCTGTCCGAGTCAGCTCGCGAGCGTGAGTCTCGAGAGGTAGAACTCGATGTCGGTGACCTGGCCGGTGCCGGGTGGTTGGGGTGGTTCGGAGCGGTAGGTGTGGCCGGTGGGGGTGGTGATCAGCACCCGGTGTCGGCGGGTGGGGCCGGGGTCGGCGCGGATCCACCAGTCGGCGGCTTCCTTGGCGTAGTTGCAGCGCTCGCACAGTCCTTGACCGTTGTCTCGGGTGGTCTCGCCGCCGCGGGCGAGTGGGACCGGGTGGTCGAGGTGTCTGATCGGGGCGTCGCACCAGGGGGTGCGGCAGGTCCGGTCGCGGATCACGAGAAGCCGCCGCACCCGGCCCCGGAAGAGACGGCGGCGCAGGTCGATCGAGACCAAGTCACCGCGAGGGTCGGTGTAGAGGCGGCGGACCCAGGCGCGGTCGGCCTGACCGATGATCCGGCGCCCCAGCCAGGCCGGGACCGGCCCGTGTCCGGTGAGCTCGTCGCCGAGCTGGCCGGGCTCGTCGTCGCCGCCGAAGACCGCGCGGTCGGTCATCACCAGCTGGATCTCCACCGGCGTGCCGGTCGCCTGTTCGCGGCCGGTGACCCGCGAGACCAGGGTGTCGGCCATGATCTGGTTGCGGCTGCGTCCGCCACTGGCGCCGGTGCCGATCAGCGACTCGGCGTGCTTGCGCAAGGTGGCGTAGACCTCGACGCCCTGGGCGAGCGGCAGGGCACCGGTCAGGTAGCTCATCGCATCGGGTGCCGGGCGGACCGTGACGCACCGCTGGGACTCGGCCCGGGTGGTGCGCCGGATCAACGCGTGCGGGTCGAGCCGGTAGCCGACCTCCCGGGCCCGGTGGGCGACCTGCCGGTCACCGAGCCCGGCCAGCTCGGGGCCGACCTGCGCGTCGACCGCGACCCGGTCCTCACAGGAGAGCTCGGCGGTCTCCCGGGCCATCAGGGTGGCCCGCCACTCGGTGGTCTCACCACGGGTCAGCGCGGCCAGGGTGTGCGGCATCTCGGCGACCAGCGCCTTGGCCAGACCCAGGTGCCGGGCACCCTGGAACGGGCTCTCCCGCCGGGCCAGCGCGACCTGGGCCGCGATCCCCTGACCCTGCGCCGCGGCCGGCAGGCCGCGCTCGGCGGCCCGCTCACGCTGGCTGCGGTCGAAGGTGACCGTGACCCGCGCCTGCGCCGCGGCAGCGGCTGCCTTGAGCTGCTCGAGGAGCCGGATCTGGTCGATCCGCTCGGCGTCGTCGAGGTCCGCACCATCCAGACGCGCCAGCTCGGCGAGGATGGCACCGAGATCCGAGCAGTCGAACATGTGTTCGATTCTACGCCCTCCAGCCACTCCCCACAAGGGCGTGTACGTTTCACCCTTCTGCGGGTTGTGGTCGCGCGGGCAACGGAGTTGTGTCGAGGGCATGGCTGACGACGAGAAGACCGACGAGAAGACCGACGACACGAGCGACCACAACATCCACGTCGGCGACAGCGGCGGCGACGGCCGACCGGTCGTCCTGATCCACGGGTGGCCGCTCTCCAGCGCGTCCTGGTCGGAGCAGGTGCCGGCGCTCAAGGAGGCCGGCTACCGGGTGCTGGCCTACGACCGTCGCGGCTTCGGGCAGTCCGACCCGGGCGACAAGTACGACTACGACTCGCTTGCCGACGACCTCGACAACGTCCTGACCGACCTCGACCTGACCGACGTCACCCTGGTCGGCTTCTCGATGGGCGGCGGCGAGGTGGCCCGCTACGCCTCGAAGCACGGCGTCGACCGGCTGCACAGCGTCGTCTTCGCAGCAGCCATCCCGCCGTACCTGCTGAAGGGCGACGACAACCCCGACGGTCCGCTCACCGAGGACGCGGCTGGCGGGATGCGCAAGGGCCTCGAGGACGACCGGGACGGCTTCTTCGACCAGTTCATGACGCAGTTCTTCAGCGCCGGCGACGACCTCAAGGTCAGCGACGAGCAGCGACAGGAGGCCTTGGCGCTGTGCAAGCAGTCGAACCAGCAGGCCGCGCTCGGCTGCATGGACGCGTTCGGTACGACGGACTTCCGCGACGACCTGCCGAAGGTGACCGTGCCGGCGCTGGTGATCCACGGTGACAGTGACGGCATCGTGCCCTTCGAGGGCTCGGGGAGGCGCACCCACGAGGCGATCGAGGGCAGCGAGCTGGTCGTGATCGAGGGCGGACCGCACGGGATCAACGTCAGCCACGCGAAGGAGTTCAACGACGCCCTGCTGGCGTTCCTGGCGAAGTAGCTCAGTCCGCGGGAAGTCTCACGCACTCTTCACGGAAGTCTCAACGCACCTTCATGGAGAGAGCGAACGCTGCGCGTATGAGTGCCATCCCCTTCCGAGAGGGCACGGACATTCGAGCCACTGCAGTTCTCGGCTCTCTGCGGCGTCGGTCCTTGTCACCAAGGCTGCGCGAGCGTCGGCACGCAGGGCAGGGCGACAAGTACGTGGTTGCGATCGCGTCGGCCACGGTCTTCCTGCTGCACGGGTTCGACGGCGCTCTCAGCCGGGATCTCGGCGTCTTCGTCTACGGGGGCGAACACGTCGCCCGCGGCATCCCGCCGTACGTCGGCATCTTCAACACGGTTGGTCCCCTCGCAGACGCAGTGCCCGGTCTGGCCATCTGGGCGGGCAACGTGGTCGGCGCGGATCCCGTCCTCGCGGCGCGGATGGTGTTCATGGTGCTCTCCGTGGGCTGCTGCGTGCTGACGTACGTGCTCGCTCGCGACGTCTTCCACTCGCGTCCCGCAGGCATGGTGGCAGCGGCGGTCTTCCTCACGTTCGAGGAGTTCATCCAGCTGGCCTCGGGCGGCCCCCGGGAGAAGACGACGATGCTGCTGTTCCTCCTGGCAGCGCTCGTGCTCGTCGGCCGCAGGCGCTGGCTCGCCGCCGGGATCTGCACCGCACTGGCGACCTTGGCCTGGCAACCATCCCTGGCAGTCGCGGTTGCGGCAGCCATCGCGACGGCGGTGACGGGTGAGGCGGGCGCGGATCGCGCACGTTCCCTGGGGCGGTTCCTGATCGGCGGGATGATCCCGAGCGTGATCGCCCTCGCCGCGTTCACGTCGGCGGGTGCTCTGGCGACCGCCTTCGCGGGGTTCGTCAGCGTCAACGTCCTCTACACCCACCAGCCCTCCTTCTTCTCCGCGCCCAGCGACACGCTCGCCATCCTGTGGCGCGGCTACCACGTCTCCCTGGTGGTGTTCGCCTTCGGCATCGCGGCCTTGATCGGGCTCGGAGCCATCAGGGTCGGCCGCAGCAGGCGAGATCGAGGAGCGACCGCACTCCCCCCGGCCGGTCTCGTCCCGCTCACAGTCGCCGGACTCGTCGGCCTGGGTTGGAGCCTGTTCGCCATCAACGGCTCACCCGACCTCTTCGAGCTGCTGCCTTTCGCCGCGATCGGAGTGGCCGGCGTGACGCTCGCACTCGTGCATCGCCTGCCGCGAGCGGTGGCGCTCCCTCTCATGGCGTCCGTCGTCGTCGCTGCCCTGACGTTCGCCGGTGTCGAGTCGACCACCTCTCGGAGCAACGAGCTCGTCCAGCAGCGCGCGGACGTGGCGGCCGTGCTCGGGGCGGCACCGCCGGGCTCGCGGGTCCTCTCGATCAACGCATCCGAGGTCCTCGCGATCGCGCAGCGCGACAACCCCACCGGCTACCAGATCTTCGACGCCGCCACCGACCGCTACCTGCGCCACACCAGCACCGGAGGAGTGACGGGCTACGCCCGGTACATCTCCCGCACGCGACCCACGCTGATCGCTGTGGACCGCGACGACGCCTCCCGGTGGCCGATCGCCGTCCTGGATCACGGCTACCGGCGAGCCGGAACCTTCTCGTCCTGGGCGTGGTACGTCAGCCGGAACGCCGGCCACCCGACCTGGGAAGCCGTCCGCGCCGCCAACAGGTCCGTTGCCGCCGGGGTCGGCCAAGGGAACTGATCTGGCTCGGGCCGCACTGCATCACCTCCACCACCATCCGCCCGGGAGGCTCGTCAGACGGGGTCGTGGGTCGGCGTCAGCCGGCGGCCCGGATCGAGTCGCGTGAGCAGGGACGCGGACTCGCTGAAGCGCGCGCGTGCGCTCAAGGCGCTCGGCTTCCTGCAGATCACCCTCGCCGCCCGGGAGTAGGTCGCCTGGGCCGACGGTCTCGGCCTCGTCCACTGACTTCCGCCCACTCCCCCACCGCTCGACAAGGAGCACGCATCATGACCATCCCCGCCGTCCGCCGAGGTGTCCCGTTGGGGCGGCACCCGCACGGCTTCCGAGCTCGTGCCGCTGGAGGGCTGATGGCCACGACCTTCGACGCCTGCGGCGGGGTCTGACGGGACGGTCGAGGAGTCAGAGCCGCGCGGCGCGCGTCGCCGCAGCGGCTCTGATCCGGCGGTCCACCTCGGCCGAGCCCGCCATCAGCTCAGCCAGCTCCGCGTCGGTGAGCACGAGCAGGGTCAGCTCGGTGCGCGCCGTGACCGTCGCCAACCGCGGGTAGCCGAAGCTGGCCCCCCAGTCGATCGCGGCCAGCTCACCGAAGAAGTCGCCCGGGCCCATGGACGCCAGGTGCCCGTCCTTGCCGGACACGTCTGCCTCGCCTTCGAGGAGCAGGTAGAAGTCGCGGTCGGTCTCCCACGCCCGGACCACGGTCCCGCCCGCCTCGACCGTCCTGCGTCGCGCAACGGACCCGACCCAGCTCAGCCACGGCTCGTCGACCCCTGCCAGCAGGCTCAGGCCGTGCAGCTCGGCGAGGTCGGCGCCCACCACCCCGGGCCACCCGGACATCAGGTCCGCCGTGATCGTCTTCAGCGACGTCGGCCCTGTCAGCGGCTCGCCGGCAGCGGCCGGGACCGGTGAAGTCTCGAGCCAGCCGAGGATGTGTTCCACGTCGGCGAGGGACGTGCTGTGGTTGAGCACGCAGAGCCGCACGGCGTACCGGCCGAAGAGCCGGGTGGAGGAGACCAGGCCTTCACCACTCTCGGCGAGGGCCCCGACGAGGTGGGCGTTCAGCCGATCGAGGTCTGCCTCGTCGTCGCGTCCGGACGGGCGGCGGCGCAAGCAGACGATGCCGAGAGAGGCCGGCGAGAGCAGCTCCAGCTCGGTGGACCGCTCGACGTACTCCTGGGCGTACGCCGCCAGATCCATGGCCCGGTCGATCGCGGCCGTGAAGGCGTCGACACCGAAGTACCGCAGCGACGTCCACAGCTTCACCGCATGGCTCGTGCGGGTCAGCTGGAGCCCGTGCTCGGCAAAGTTCGTCTCGCCATGGTGGGCGCGGGTGTCCTGCAGGTACGACGGGTGGATCTCGAAGGCCTCCTGCAGCAGGTGCCCTTTCCGCACGAGGACCGCACCGCACTCGAACGGCTGGTAGAGCCACTTGTGCGGATCGAGGGTCACCGAGTCCGCCAGGTGCAGCCCCGCCAGAGCCCTGCTCCCGCGCTCGGTGAGTGCGGCGAAGGCGCCGTACGCACCGTCGACGTGCAGCCAGATGCCCCGGTCGTGGCAGACCCGTGCCAGTTCCGCCAGGTCGTCGACAGACCCCGTGTTCGTGGACCCGGCCACCGCGAGCACGATCAACGGCCTCAGGCCGGCGGCAACGTCGGCGTCGACGGCAGCCACGAGAGCGTCGACGCGCATCCGGTGCTGCTCGTCGACGGGGAGGACGCGCACCTGACGAGGACCGAAGCCCAGCACTCGCGCACCCCGCGCCAACGACGAGTGACCCTGCTCCGAGACGTAGGCCACCACGTCGTCCCGCATCGCACCGACGAGCGCGTCGCGCGCGCAGGCCATGGCGGTGAGGTTCGCCGCGGATCCACCCGACACGAGCACACCGCGCGACTCCTGCGGGTAGCCGATCCAGTCGGCGAACCAGCGCAGGACTGTCTTCTCCAGCTGGGTCGGTCCCGCCGACTCCATCCAGTTGCCGGCGTCGATGTTGTACGCCGTGGCAACGAGGTCCCCGAGCACGCCGGGCCAGGTTCCCTCGCCCGGCACGTAGGCGAGGTAGCGCGGGTGGTCGATCCGACTGCGGAACGGGAGCACGTCGCGTCCGAGGTGGTCGAGGATCGCCGTGAGGTCCGAGCCCTGCGCAGGAGGCCCCGAGGGGACCCGAGCCGCCATCTCGTCGGGTGTGGCCCGCTGGATCACCGGCTCGTCGTGGCGACGAGCGGCCCGGTCGACCAGCCAGTCGACCACCTCGTGACCCAGCCGTCGCATGGTCTCGATGTCGACGGTCAGCGGGTCCGGATCGCCCGGATCGCGTGCCATGTGTGCCCCCGTACGTCAGGGTCGGGGCACCAACCTAAGGCAGACGGCGTGCCGCCGGTATGGGTCGACTGAGCGACGTCGGGCCGGCACCCTGACCCGTGAATCGAGGCTGCAGGACCGGCCCGACCGAGTCCACCTCCCCGGTCGACAGAACCAGTCGCCCCCGTCGTTCTCGAGGGTGCACCGGTTGACCGAGATGCACATCGCGCCTCAGTCTCGTAGGGCCACTGTCAGCAGCACCGCCGAGTCCTCGACCGCTTCGAGAGCATGCCGCGAGTCAGGAATGGTGATCAGGTCTCCGGGCGAGCCGTTCCACCTGTTCTCGCCGGCGACCAAGGTGATACGGCCCTGCAGGACCTGGACGGTTGCTTCGCCCGGGTTCTCGTGCTCCTCCAGGTTCGAGCCGGCACGGAGCGCGATCAGGGTCTGGCGGAGGACGTGCTCGTGTCCTCCGTAGACCGTGTGGGCGCTGCGACCGCTCGACGCGGTCGATGCCGTCTCCAGGTGATGTCGGACCAGGGCGGTCAGTGATTCCTTCTGCATGTGTTCTCCTCGTGTGTAAACGGTCGAGCCGACTTTCGCCGTGCTCAGGAAGGGGTCGTCGACGTCGTTGTCTCGTCGTGCAGGAAGCTCGGCGATCGGGTGTGGGCCTCGTTGACGATCGCCCAGCCAACGGCACCCAGGCTGACGACGGAAACCGGGAAGATCCCGAGATCCTCGCGTTCGACGTGCGCCTCGAGGTCGTCGAGAAGTCGCGTCACCAGGGCGACGAAGTCGGCTGAGCTGGGATCGAGTGTCTCAAGGGATGCTGCGAGGTTGCGGTGCTCACCCTCCAGTGCGTCGAGCTCGTCGAGGAACTCACCCGCAGTACGCATCGCGAGGAAGACGCCGTCCTCTTCTCGCTGGACGTGCCGATCGAGGCGGGCAACGAGACGTTTGAGCCGCGCCATCGCGGTTGGTGGGTTACCGGCGGCGAGGTCCGCACGCACCTCATTCGCCTGGTCCATCAGAGCCGTGTGCTCGTCCATCAGCTCGCCGATCGGG
The DNA here is from genome assembly GCA_963815585.1 of uncultured Actinomycetota bacterium. GTDB lineage: Bacteria > Actinomycetota > Actinomycetes > Propionibacteriales > Nocardioidaceae > Marmoricola. The sequence goes on from CAWFHJ010000008.1 coordinate 160,316, forward strand.
GGGACGCCTCGGCACCCGCAGTACTCGCACATCTCAACCGACCCGGTCCCAGCCACGCCGAGGACGGTGGGTGCCGAGCTGGGTGTCGTCACGGCTGCGGTAGACGATGTACGGGCGGGTGAGGTAGCCGACCGGCGCGCTGAACACGTGCACGAGCCGGGTGAACGGCCACAGCGCGAAGAGCCCGAAGGCGACGAGCGCGTGGAGCTGGAAGCCGAGGGGGGCGTCGGCCATCAGGGTCGGATCGGGGTCAAACGCGAGGAATGAGCGGTACCAGACCGAGACGCCTGCGCGGTAGTTGTACTGACCGCCGATCGTCATGATCGAGCCGGCGATGGTGTTCCACATCCCCAGCACGATCACCACGGCCAGGAACGCGTACATGACCTTGTCCATGACCGTCGTCGCGGAGAAGACGGGGCCGACGGTGCGACGGCGGTAGATCAGGATCACCATCCCGACAACCGCCGCGACGCCTGCGAGCAGACCGCCCGTCACGGCCACCACGTGGTACATGTGCTCGCTGATGCCCAGCGCATCGGTCCACGACTGTGGCACCAGGAGTCCGATGACGTGGCCGCCGACGACGCCGAGCATCCCGAAGTGGAACAGCGGGCTGCCGATGCGCAGCAGACGGTTCTCGTAGAGCTGTGAGGAGCGCGTGGTCCAGCCGAACTTGTCGTAGCGGTAACGCCACAGGTGCCCGACGACGAAGGTGGTCAGGCAGATGTAGGGGAAGACCAAGAAGAGGAGCTCGTTCATGCGCGGACTCCCGGGAAGGACGGCATGGGCAGAAGCGTCGGCTCGGCTGCGGCGCCCGTGGCCGCCCCAGGGCTGAACTGCGGGTTGGCGAACGGCGCGAGCCCGACCTCCTCCTCCGGAGGTCCCTCTGCTGCCAGACGGCGTACGGCGTCCCGCTCGTCGCCGCGCAGCGGCGGCAGTGTGGCCGTGACCGCGTCGATCAGGCCCGCCCAGGGTGAGCCCATGTCCCGCAGCGACAGGCGCAGCAGCTCGAGCCCGGCCCGGTGGTCGAGCATCAGGTCCCGACCGAGGTCGCAGTCGATCGTGGCGGCGAACTCGAGAACCACGCACAGGTGGTCGGGGAGCTCGGCCTCGTCGAGCTCGAAACCCGCGCTCAGGTAGGTCTGCTTGAACCGGAGCAGCGCCATGCCTCTCTTGCGGGTGTCCCCGTGGGCGAAATAGGTCAGGAAGAGGTTGCAGCGCCGACGGGTGTCGAAGGTCGCGACGTAGTCGGCCTGGAGCTCCGGCAACGGCGTGGACTCGAGGTGGACCAGGAAGGCTCGGATCGAGTCCCCGATCGTGGCCGGAAGACGCTGTGACGCCGACCGGAGCAGGTCAGCGCGGGACAGCATCCTCTCGTCGGGGTAGTCGAGGAGCAACGAGACCGACTGCCACACGATCGTGAGCTGCTCCGGTAACAGGGTTGGCTTCGGTCGACGCCCGCTCACGAGTCCGACCCCTTCGGGGGGAACATTCCGGGTGGTGAGCCCTTGCCGTCCCAGTTGAGCAGGTTGACCCTGGAGCCCCTGTTCTCGGGGCCGGCGAGGGAGTCGGAGGTCTGCCGGTCCTGGAGCATCTGGAAGTTCTCGACCGCGATGGGCGTGGGCGCACCCGAGCCCTCGCCGAAGAGGTCGTGCTGTCCCCCGCCGTACTCGGAGACCGAGCACTCGGTGGAGAGCTCTTCGAGGGAGTGGGCCTGCTCGGCGTGCGCGGGCGGGATGACGTAGCGCTCGTCGTACTTTGCGATCGCGAGGAGCCGGTACATGTCATACATGTCCTCCTCGGTCATGTTGACCGCTTGTGGGATCGACCCGTCGGGCTCGCGGCCCATGTTGATGTCGCGCATGTAGCAGCGCATGGCCGCGAGCTTCTTGAGGACAGCGTCGACCGGCACGACGTCGCCGGCGGTGAAGAGCTCGGCGAGGTACTCGACCGGGATCCGCAGCGCGTCGATCGCGGCGAAGAGGTTGCCCGTGTCCTCCGCGTCCTCGCCCGTCTCTGCCACGACGTCGACGACGGGTGAAAGAGGCGGGATGTACCAGACCATGGGCATCGTGCGGTACTCCGGGTGCAGCGGCAGCGCCACCTTGTAGGTGTTGATGAGTGCGTAGATCGGGGAGCGCTGCGCGGCATCGATCCAGTCGCGGGCGATGCCCGCCTTCTCAGCCTCCCGGATCACTTCAGGGTCCCGTGGGTCGAGGAACACGTCGCGCTGGGCCTCGTAGAGACCCTGGTCGTCGGTGGTCGAGGCCGCCTCGAGGACCTTGTCGGCGTCGTAGAGCATGAGCCCGATGTAGCGCAGTCGGCCGACGCAGGTCTCCGCGCACACAGTCGGGAGACCCACCTCGATGCGTGGGAAGCAGAAGGTGCACTTCTCGGCCTTGCCGGTGCGGTGGTTGAAGTAGATCTTCTTGTAGGGGCAACCGGAGACGCACATCCGCCAGCCGCGGCACCTGTCCTGGTCGACCAGGACGATGCCGTCCTCCTCGCGCTTGTAGATCGCGCCGCTGGGACACGACGCGGCGCATGAGGGGTTGAGGCAGTGCTCGCAGATGCGTGGCAGGTAGAACATGAAGGTCTGTTCGAACTCGAACTTCACCTTGTCGGCGATCTTCTTCAGCATCGGGTCGCGGTGCGCCGTGGCCGTGGAGCCGCCGAGGTCGTCGTCCCAGTTGGCCGACCACTCGATCTTCATGTTCTTGCCGGAGATCAGCGACTTCGGACGCGCGACCGGGGTGTGCTCCTGGGCCGGCGCGTCGGTGAGGGTGGCGTAGTCGTAGGTCCACGGCTCGTAGTACTCACCGATCGAGGGCAGCTTGGGGTTGGAGAAGATCGTGAGCAGCTTCTTCAAGCGGCCACCGGCCTTGAGCTTGATCCGGCCGCGCTTGTTGAGCTCCCAGCCGCCCTGCCACTTCTCCTGGTCCTCATAGGTACGGGGGTAACCGAGACCGGGCCTGGTCTCGACGTTGTTGAACCAGATGTACTCGGTGCCGGACCGGTTGGTCCACGCCTGCTTGCAGGTGACCGAGCAGGTGTGGCACCCGATGCACTTGTCGAGGTTCATCACCATCGCCATCTGCGCCATGACCTTCACATCAGTACTCCACGTCTTGTGACCGCTTGCGGATGATGGTGACCTCGTCACGCTGGTTGCCGGTGGGTCCGAGATAGTTGAAGGCAAAGGTCAGCTGGGCGTAGCCACCGATGAGGTGCGAGGGCTTCACCAGCAGACGCGTCAGCGAGTTGTGGATGCCGCCGCGCTTGCCCGATGTCTCCGCGATCGGTACGTCGATGAGGCGATCCTGTGCGTGGTACATGTACACCGTTCCCTCCGGCATCCGGTGCGAGACGATCGCCCGGGCGACCACCACTCCGTTGCGGTTGACCGCCTCGATCCAGTCGTTGTCCTTGATGCCCACCTTGACGGCGTCCCTGTCGCTCATCCAGATGTTCTGACCGCCGCGCGACAACGACAGCATGAAGAGGTTGTCCTGGTACTCGGAGTGGATCGACCACTTGTTGTGGGGCGTCAGGTAGCGCACGGTCAGCCCCTCGACCTGTCCGCCCGAGCCGTCGGAGACGTTCCCGAGTGCGGGCTCCGCGAACAGGGCCGCCATGTTGAGCGGCGGGCGGTAGACCGGCAGGCCCTCGCCGAGCTCGGTCATCCAGTCGTGGTCGAGGTAGAAGTGCATCCGTCCGGTCAGCGTGTGCCAGGGCTTCTTGCGCTCCACGTTGATGGTGAACGGCGAGTAGCGGCGGCCGCCGGTCTCGGAGCCCGACCACTCCGGTGAGGTGATCACCGGCACGGGCGGGCCCTGGGTGTCGGCGAACGTGATCTGCTTGCCCTCGTGCTCCTCGGCCAGGTCGGCCAGCCGCACGCCCGTGCGCTTCTCCAGGGTCTTGAAGCCTTGCGTGGCAAGGTGACCGTTGGTCGTGCCGGACAGAGCGAGGATCGCCTCGCAGACGTTGACGTCCTTCTTCAGTGACGGGCGGCCGTCGGCCACTCCCCCGCGGACGGCACCGTTCTTGTGCCGGAGGTAGTCGACCTGCTTGCTGAGCTCGAAGGTCACGCCCTTGGTGGTCGCGCCGAGCGTGTCGACCAGCGGCCCGAGCGCGTTCATCTTCTCGGCCACCGCGCCGTAGTCGCGCTCGACCTCGACCAGCTTGGGCATCGTGACGCCGGGGATCGGCTCGCACTCGCCCTTCTTCCAGTCGCGTACGACGCCGTGCGGGTTGGCCATCGCGTCAGGGGTGTCATGCGTGAGCGGCACGGCCACGACGTCCTTGCGCACACCCAGGTGTGTGGCGGCGAGCTCACTGAACGTTGCGGCGATCGTCTGCCAGGCGTCCCAGTCGGTGCGGGTCTGCCACGGCGGTGCGATCGCCGGGTTGAAGGAGTGCACGAACGGGTGCATGTCGGTCGTGTTCAGGTCGTGCTTCTCGTACCAGGTCGCGGCCGGCAGGACGACATCGGAGAAGATCGTCGTGCTCGTCTGGCGGAAGTCGATCGTCATCAACAGGTCGAGCTTGCCCACGGGAGCTTCCTCTCGCCAGATCACGTCGACGGGGCGCTGGTCCACGGGCGTCTCGGCCGCCCGCACCGACGAGTCGGTGCCGAGCAGGTGCTTGAGGAAGTACTCGTTGCCCTTGCCGGAGGACCCGAGCAGGTTGGCCCGCCAGATCGACAGGATGCGCGGGTAGTTCCTGGGCGCGTCGGGGTCCTCGCCGGCGAAGTCGAGCTCGCCCGCCTTGAGCTGCTCGACGACGTACTCGCCGACAGCCTTGCCCGCTGCGGTCGCGTCGTCGCTGAGGTCGAGTGGGTTGCGGTCGAACGTCGGGTACGACGGCATCCATCCCATCCGGGCGCTCTGGGCGATCACGTCGGCCGTGGACTTGCCCGCGAGCTGACCTGTGCCGGTGGTGGCAGACAAGGTGTCGGCGCCGAACTGGTCGTAGCGGAACTGGTTGGTGTGCAGGTACCAGTAGGCCGTCTGGATCATGTTGCGCGGGGGCCGGTTCCAGTCGAGCGCATTCGCGATCTGCGTGTAGCCCGTGATCGGCCGGACCTTCTCCTGTCCGACGTAGTGCGCCCAGCCACCACCGTTGACTCCTTGGCAGCCGGTGAGATTGGTCAGCGTCAGGAACGCACGGTAGATGGTGTCGGAGTGGAACCAGTGGTTGGTGCCTGCCCCCATCACGATCATCGAACGACCGCGTGACTCTTCCGCGTTCGCTGCGAACTCACGCCCGACCCGGGCTGCGGTCGAGGCCGGGACGCCGGTGATCGCTTCCTGCCACGCGGGTGTGTACGGCGACTCCGCGTCGTCGTAGCCGCTGGCCCACTCCCCCGGCAACCCGTCACGGCCGACGCCGTACTGCGCGAGCAACAGGTCGAAGACAGTGGTGACGAGGTGCCCGTCGATGCGGCGTACCGGGACACCGCGCGGCAGATCGGCGGCGGCACCGTCAGGGGTGTCGAAGCGCGGCATCCGCACCAGCACGGTCTGCTCCTCGCCGTCGAGCAGCGAGAGCTGCGGGTCGACGTCACCGAGCTCGAGGTTCCACCGGCCGACGCCGGAGTCGCCGTAGCGGTGACCGAGAGAGCCGTTCGGGACGACCGGCTCACCGGTGCGCGCGTCGATCAACACGGTCTTGAAGGCAGCGTTCTCCTCCCCTGCGTCGGTCGAGCCCAGGTCGGAGGCGGTGAGGAACTTGCCAGCGGTGAACGTCTTCTCGGTGGTCGAGCCTGTCGAGACCTCGTCGAGCCTCACCAGGTATGGCAGGTCGGTGTAGCTCTTCACGTACTCCGTGAAGTACGGCGTCTGGCGGTCGACGAAGAACTCCTTGAGCACCACGTGGCCCATTGCCATCGCCAGCGCTGCGTCGGTGCCTGGCCTGGCGGGGAGCCACTCGTCGGCGAACTTGACGTTGTCGGCGTAGTCGGGTGCGACCGCGATGACCTTCTGGCCGCGGTAGCGGGCCTCGGTCATCCAGTGCGCGTCGGGTGTCCGGGTCACCGGGAGGTTGGAGCCCCACATGATCAGGTAGCCCGCGTTCCACCAGTCGCCGGACTCGGGGACGTCGGTCTGGTCGCCGAAGACCTGCGGTGACGCGACCGGGAGGTCGGCGTACCAGTCGTAGAAGCTGAGCATCGAGCCGCCGATGAGGTTGACGAACCTCGCGCCGGAGGCGTGGGAGACCATCGACATCGCAGGGATCGGCGAGAACCCCGCGACCCGGTCCGGACCGTACTTCTTGATCGTGTGCACGTGTGCGGCGGCCACGATCTCACTGGCCTCCTCCCAGGACGCGCGGACCAGGCCGCCCTTGCCGCGAGCGGACTTGTAGGCCTTGGCCCGCTGCGGGTTCTCGACGATGTGCTCCCAGGCCCGCACCGGGTCGCCGTCGTGCTGGGTCTTGGCTTCGCGGTACATCTGCAGCAGGACGCCGCGTACGTAGGGGTAGCGGACCCGCGTGGGCGAGTAGGTGTACCAGGAGAACGCGGCTCCTCGGGGGCAGCCGCGGGGCTCGTACTCCGGTGAGTCGGGCCCGACCGACGGGTAGTCGGTCTGCTGGGTCTCCCAGGTGATGATCCCGTCCTTGACGTAGACCTTCCACGAGCACGAGCCGGTGCAGTTGACGCCGTGGGTGGAGCGGACGACCTTGTCGTGGCTCCACCGGTCCCGGTAGAAGTCGTCCGCCTGCCGGCCGCCCTTCTTGGTCAGTGTCCTCAGGTCGTCCGAGACAGTGCCTTTGGTGAAGAATCGGCGGCTGCGGACCAGTGCTTCGGTGAACGGATCGTCGAGCCCGGGTGTTCTCTGCGACGCTCTGGGAGTCTTGGTCATCGACGTGGCTCTCTGAGAGTCGGACGAGCCCCGGCGGGGGCTTCCTTCGAAGTTGAACCGGTTCCCGGGTGTGCATCCCGGGGCGGCAGGGCTGCGGCTTTCATGCCGTGTGAGGCGTGACTGCGCGCCGCATCGAGGCCGCGAGCAACAGCACCGCCACGGCCATGGTGGCCAGAGCCAGCAGCCCGGTCCGATAGTCGCCGGAGTGACCGAAGATCGAGCCCATCACGAGTGGTGGAATGAAACCACCGAGACCACCGGCCGCCCCCACGATGCCCGTGACGGAGCCGACCTGGGAGGCGGGTACCCGCTGTGCGACCAGCGCGAACGTCGCGCCGGAGGCCACACCGAGAGCACCAGCCATCGCCAGGAACACCGCCGTGCCCGCTGGAGCAAGCGCAGGTGTGGACGACTGGACAAGGGCACCGGTCGCGACGACGGCAAAAGCGACGGTCAGGACGGAGGCGGGACGCAGCCGGTCCGAGAGCCACCCGCCGACCGGCCGCATCAGCACAGCGACAACGACGAAGCCGGCCATCCGGTTCGACGCGTCCGCGGGGGTGAGCAGGTAGGCGTTCTTCAGGTAGGTGGGGAGGTAGACGCTGAAGGCGACGTAGCCACCGAACCCGATCGCGTACAGCGCCGATGCCTGCCAGGTGATGGGGAGCGCCGCCGCAGCCTGCAGCCGACGGACCAGCGACTGGGTGGGGAGGGTGCGCGTCGGAGAGTCGCGCAGGACCAGTGCCGCGAGAACGCCGTAGGCCACCAGCACGAGCGCGGTGATCACGAACGGGGTGCTTGTCGTGTGGGCATCCACCAGCTTGACCGTGGTGAGGGCGCTGATCGCAGTGCCGCCCATGCCCGCGCCGAACACGCCGATGGCGAAGCCACGCCGCTCCGGCGGGAACCATGCGCTGACGAACGGCACGCCGACGGCGAACGCGGTGCCGGCGATGCCGAGGAAGAAGCCACCCACCAGCAGGGCAGCCAAGCTGGAGTGGCCGAAGAGACCCAGGTACAGAACCGGGACGACGGTGACCCCAGAGACGATCGGGAACATCACCCGCCCGCCGAAGCGGTCGGTGAGAGCGCCAACGGGAATGCGACCCAAGGAGCCCACGACGACCGGCACGGCGACCAGCAGGGACTGCTGGAGCGACGAGAGCTTGAGGGCCACGGCGAACGAGACTGCCAGCGGGGACAGTAGTGCCCACGCCCAGAAGTTGAGGGCGAACCCCAAGGTGGCCACGGCGAGCATCAGGCCGGCCCGCCGCCCACTGGTCGTCGTTCCTTCGCCGGTCGTGGGCATCGTTGGCTCCTCATTTGCAGATGTTTGCGTTGCCACCAACATTGCGGGTCAGCAGCAGTTGCGGTCAGGGACCTAAGTCACATATGCAGAGGCACAACGACAGAGCACCCCGGCACATCCCGTCCGTACGGTCGACGTATGACCGCTCAACGGACCGACGACGCGTGCGAGGACATCAGCCAGTTGATGCTCGCCAGCCGCGCCATCCTCGCTGCTGCGGTCCGGGCTCTGAAGAGCGTCGACCCGACCCTGTCGGTGCCACAGATGCGGGTCCTGGTTCTGCTGTGGACCGGGGAGCCCCTCAACCTCTCGGCCGTGGCCGAGGGACTCGGCGTCAACGCCTCCAACGCCAGCCGCACCTGCGATCAGCTGGTCTCCTCCGGCCTTGTCGACCGAGGCGAAGGCCTCGCCGACCGGCGTCACGTGGCACTCACCCTGACCGAGCCGGGTCGGGACTTCGTCGACAAGCTGATGGAACGACGTGAGCGCGAACTTGCCGCCATCGTGGTCCAGATGGCCGAGTCAGACCGCCGACGCCTGATGACCTCCCTCGAGCCCTTCAACAAGGCAGCGCGCTCCGACCTGTGGCCGAGCGACCGTCACTCCTCAGAGCGCGACACGCGGCTCCTCGAGTGGGGCATGTGAGGGATGCGGCATCTCCGGTGACCACCTTGCCCGGGACGTCATAGAGCTTGGCTGCTGGGACGACCAGGACGTACGACGTCCCGCGGTCGGGCGGCAGCCGTGACGGGGTGCCGCGATCGAACGCCGGGATCTGGGGGCATGAAACCGCTCTGACCTGCGGAAACAGGTCAGAGCCAATCGGTCGGGCTGACAGGATTTGAACCTGCGACCCCTTGACCCCCAGTCAAGTGCGCTACCAAGCTGCGCCACAGCCCGCATGCCTCCGGATCGCGGTCCGTGAAGGCGAGGGGAACGTTACCGCAGCCGGGCCGTGGAGCCCGCATCGGTTCCCCCCGCCGTGACAACCATTTCCGGCCCCCAGCGCGTCTTGACGAAGGAGCCGGCATGGAGTGCGCTGGGCGGAGAGGGTCGTGGTCGCATGGACGAGAAGCTGGACTTCGAGGTCTTCGTCCAGACCCGCACCCAGCCGTTGCTGCGCACGGCCTACCTGCTCGTCGGCGACGAGCAGCGAGCCGAGGACCTGCTGCAGACGGCACTCGCGAAGGCCTGGTTCGCCTGGCGCCGGATCGAGTGGGCTCCGGAGGCCTACGTACGACGGGTGATGGTCACGACCTCGGTCTCGTGGTGGCGCCGGCGCTGGAACGGTGAGTTCCCGACGGCGGAGCTGCCTGAGACCGCGAGGTCCGCGGCGGACGACGGCGGCCACGACCACGACCTCTGGCTGGCGCTGCGTCACCTGCCGCCACGTCAGCGTGCGGTCGTGGTCCTGCGCTACCTCGAGGACCGGAGCGAGCGGGAGACGGCGGAGCTGCTCGGCTGCTCCATCGGCACCGTCAAGAGCCAGACCGCGCGGGCGCTCGCCAAGCTCCGTCTCGACCCTGCGCTCGAAGCTTCCACTCGATCCGAGTCCACCGCACCCGAGGGAGGCCAGGCATGAACACCGACGACCTGAAGCAGCTGGCCCGCCACGCGGACTCTGTCAGTGGACGCGAGCCTGTCCGACTTCACGAGGTCAAGGCTCGGGTCCGCACGACTCGTCGACGGAGGGTCATGGCCACCGCGGCGGGAGCCGTGCTCACCCTGGCGGTGGGCGTCGTCGTCTTGTCGCCGCGCATGTTCGCCGACGGTCCGCCACCGACGCTCCCTCCGACGCCGAGCAGCCCGACTCCGACGAAGGCGTTGCCCTCGGCCACGCCGACGACCGACGGGCTGGTCCACCCGCCGAAGGGCACCAAGACGCTGTCCCTGCGGCAGACCGTGCTCAGCTGGAACGCCGAGCTGCTGTCCGGGGTGACGTCCCCGGACGACCCCGACGTGCGGCTGTCCATCTGGCGCACCGAGTGCGTCGTCTGCCCGGAGGGTGAGGCGGGCCACCCCCGCTTCGCCGCGATGGCGCTCACCCGGGACGGGTACCGGACCACGACGTACCTGCACCTCCCGACCGAAGCGTCGACATCGGCAATGGCAGCGAGGAGACTCGACGCACCGTCGATCTCCAGCCCTGCGCCGGGGGTGTTCCTCCTGGTCGAGCACCTCAACGGCCCGGCCTGGGTCCTGCACGCCAACGGGGACCTCCGCGCCGTTCGCATCGTGGGCGAGACCCGCCGGATGACCGACAGGCGGCTGGTGTACCAGTGCGAGACCGATGTCGCGGTAGGCGTGTTCTCGACCGGCTGGTGCCTCCTCGACCCGCGTCGGGCCACCGCGGCGCTCATCTCAGGGACCTGGATCGAGCCGGGTCGCTCGGTCGCCGACCCGGGCCTGGGCCAGGCCCCGTGGGGCGTCCTCAGCACCATCCCGGAACGCACCCGCGGACAGCGCCTGGTGGTCGGACCGCGGCGTGCGGCGGACCCAGGAGCTCACCCTCCACCAGGGCCGAGGCTTCATCAGGTCGCTCTCGGACAACGACGTCCCGACGTACTGGACCGCGCCGCGCGGCTCACGCTCGATGCAGATTCAGGTCGTGCGACCGCGCTCCGGGGGGCTGGTCTCACTCGGCAGTCGGCCGTTCCCGCCCGTCCCGCACCGTGGCCAGCCCGGACTGAGGCTCGGAGGACGTCTGGTCCCCGGGCTTCTTCCGGACCCCCGACGGCGGCCTGCTCGCGGTCAGTCATTCCTTCTACGCGCCGGGGCTGATGGTCTGGCGCGCGTCCGGCCTGACTGAGGGTCAGTTCCGGCTCGTGTACGACGGACGCGGCGGACCGTCCTGGACGCGGTTCACGACCGACGGAGACGTCGTACCGGAGGTCCACGGCGACCGGCTCCGGATCGGGCTGCTGGTCTCCGACGACGACGGGCGCACCTGGGCCGACCCGGTCACCGTCTGGCGCTGAACGTCCGCCTCTCAGGTTCTTCTCGGGGAACCGACAGGCCCGGGTACGACGGCGCACAGGCTCCGCACACGTGGCAGCCGCTGAATGGAACTCGACGATCTTGCGACGTGGAGGAACCATGGACGACCTGCAGCAACCCCCGACCGAGCCGACTGCGCCGACCGAGCCGCTCGAGCCCACCACTCCTCCCGCGTCGACGCCGACGCCGCTGGACGGCCGGCCTGGCCGCCGCCGCGCTCCTGCTGGCGGGCGGCGGGGTGGGCTTCGCGGCCAGCCAGCGCACCAGCTCCTCGGCTGCGACGGCCACGCCGCAGCAGAGCACCGTGCTCGGCGGCAGCTGGCGCGGGCGGGAGCAGCACGGCCAGGGCATCGGTGCCGTACGGCGGGACGCTGCCCGGCGACGGCACCCAGCCGGACACCGGCACCACGTCCGGCAGCACCGGCACCGCCGCGACGTCGACCCAGACCACCGGCCTGGTCCGGATCGTGTCCACGCTCGGCTACCGCGACGGCGAGGCCGCCGGCACCGGCATGGTCCTGACCTCGGACGGCGAGGTGGTCACCAACCACCACGTCGTCGCCGGCGCCACCACGGTCAAGGCCACCGTGATGAGCACCGGCAGGACCTACACCGCGAAGGTGGTCGGCACCGACACCGAGGACGACGTCGCCGTGCTCCAGCTCACCGGAGCCAGCGACCTGACCACGGTCACCACCGACAGCACGCTTCCCACCATCGGCGACGACGTGACCGCGGTCGGCGACGCCAACGGCATCGAGGACCAGCTCAGCGCAGCCGAGGGACAGGTGGTGGCACTCGACCAGCAGATCACCACGCAGAGCGAGGGCAGCACCGAGGGCCAGACGCTCACCGGGCTGATCGAGATCAGCAACGACGTGATCTCCGGCGACTCCGGCGGCGCGACGTACGACGGGCAGGGCGAGGTGGTCGGCATGACCACCGCGGCCTCCAGCGGCGGCGACGTGGTCGGTTACGCGATCCCGATCGCGAAGGTGCTGCGGATCGCCGAAGACCTGAACAGCGGGGTCACCAGCAGCCGCTACACCTACGGTCGGTCGGCGTTCCTGGGCATCGCTCTAGGCGACACCTCGACCACGGTCGGTGGCGTCTACCGGAACACCCCGGCCGCGGAGGCGGGACTCTCCGAGGGCGACACCGTCACGGCCGTCGACGGCACGAGGGTCCGCACCTCGTCGGCGCTGCGGCAGGCGATCGCGAGCCACCAGCCCGGCGAGTCGATCCGGCTCACCTGGACCGACGGCTCCGGCTCTTCGCACACGGCACCGCTGACGCTCGCCTCGGGACCCGTCGCCTGATCGACGCGGGGCAGGTCGATCAGGGCAGCTGCGCGAGAGCGCTGTCCGGGTCGACCTGCATCCCTCGGGTGTCGACGGCAACGAACGCCGAGGCCGGCACCTTCTTCAGGTCGGAGATCAGGGAGTCGGGCCAGGCGGCGTTCTGCTCGCCCTGGAAGTACCAGGGCGAGCCGTTGTCGGCGAGCACCAGCCCGTAGTGCTTCATCGCCCGGACCACCACCTGGGCCTGCGGTCCGAGCGCGGAGGCGTCGTACGACGCGCTGAGCCGGAACCGCGCCCCCATCGGCGGGTACGACGCGACCGACCCGGACCCGGCGTCGTGCCGGGCCGGCCAGAGGTGCGCAGCGGAGGTCGCGTTGGTGGTGAACCGGATGGCGTGGTTCACCGCGCCGGCCCGCACCTCGTCCCAGCGCAGCAGGCCGGGCAGGATCGGCAGCCCGGCGGCGTCGGCGGAGGTCCAGCCGTCGGTACGGAGGTGGTTGCTCCCGAGCGCCCACGTCGCGCCCGAGCCGGCCAGCCAGCGACTCCCGGAGGTGCGCGTCAGCCAGGTCTCGTAGAGCCGGCAGGCACTGGTGTCGACCACGACGGTGTGCCGGTCGCCGGTCGATCCGAGACCGCCCTCGACACCGGTGTCGGTGCCGAGCGGGTACCTCCGGCGGTCGCTCTCGGAGGCGTAGTCGAAGGTCACCGGCACCAGCGGGTGCCCGGTGACCACGGTCGTGACCGGGATCCCGTAGTCCGGCTCCGTCGTGCTGTACGACGGGCCGAAGTCCGGGTGCAGGCTCCGCGTGGGCGACATCTTCGCGAGCCAGGCGCTGCTCCGGCTGTCCACGGGCAGGGTCGAGATGTCGGTGTTCCAGTAGTTCCGCGCCGAGAACACCGGGCAGCCACCGACCGTCGGGCGGACGGCGGCCAGCGAGGTGCGCCCGTCCGCGACCGGCTGCTGCGGTGCCGCTGACGCCGCGACGGGACCGGCCAGCACCAGCAGGCCCAGCAGAGCAGACAAACTTCGCATCACGGACAGGACGCTACGGGACGCGCGCTCCCTCGGTCAGCGCTTCCGCTTCTCCCGCGGCTTCTGCACCAGGTGGATCGGGGTGCCGACGAAGCCGAACTCCTCGCGCAGCCGGCGCTCGATGTAGCGGAGGTACGACGCCTCGAGCTTGCCCGAGGTGAACAGCACGAACGTCGGCGGAGCGGACGTCGGCTGGGTCGCGAACAGCACCTTGGGCTGCTTGCCACCGCGCACCGGGTGCGGGTGCTCGGAGACGAGCCGTCCGAGGAACGCGTTGAGCGCACCGGTGCCGATCCGGGTCTCCCAGCCCGCGAGCGCGGCGTCCAGCGCCGGCACCAGCCGGTCGACGTGCCAGCCGGTGCGCGCGGTGAAGTTGATCCGTGGCGCCCACGGCACCCGCACCAGGTCGCGCTCGATCTCGCGGTCGAGGTAGTAGCGGCGTTCCTCGTCGACCAGGTCCCACTTGTTGAACGCGATCACCAGGGCACGGCCGGCCTCGGCGACGGTCATGATGATCCGCTGGTCCTGCTCGGAGATCGGCTGCGAGCCGTCGACCACCAGCACCGCGACCTCGGCCCGGTCGATGGCCGTGTTGGTGCGCAGCGACGCGTAGTACTCCTGTCCGGACGCCTCCTTGACCCGCTTGCGGATGCCGGCGGTGTCGATGAACCGCCACGGCCGGCCACCCAGCTCGATCAGCTCGTCGACCGGGTCGACGGTGGTGCCGGCGACGTCGTCGACGACCACGCGGTCGGACTTCGCGAGCTTGTTCAGCAGCGAGGACTTGCCGACGTTGGGCTTGCCGACGATCGCGACCCGGCGCGGACCACCGACCGGCTCCCACGACTCGGGCGGGGTCTCCGGCAACGCGGCCAGCACGGCGTCGAGCAGGTCGCCCGAGCCGCGGCCGTGCAGCGCCGAGACCGGGATCGGCTCGCCGAGCCCGAGGTTCCAGAGCCCGTAGGCCTCGGCCTCGGTGCGCTGGTCGTCGACCTTGTTGGCGGCGAGCACCACCGGCTTGCCGGACTTGCGGAGGATCCGGACCACGGCCGCGTCGGCGTCGGTGATCCCGACGCCGGCGTCGACCACGAACATCACCGCGTCGGCGATGTTGACCGCGACCTCGGCCTGGGCGGCGATCCGCTCGGCGAGACCGCGGGCGTCGGGGTCCCAGCCGCCGGTGTCGACGACGGTGAAGGCGCGGCCGTTCCAGGTGGCGTCGTAGGAGACCCGGTCGCGGGTCACGCCGGGCCGGTCCTCGACGACCGCCTCGCGGCGGCCGATGATCCGGTTGACCAGGGTCGACTTGCCCACGTTGGGGCGGCCGACGACGGCCAGCACCGGGGTCGGGCCCCTGCCGTCCATGGGATCGGGGAGAGTCACTGTGTTTCCTTCGGGTTCGGGTCCGGGATCGGGCCCGGGGTGGTCATGCCGGTGCGCTGCTCGGCGTTGGCCAGGAGGTCCCGGAGGACCAGGCGCACCTGCTCGGCGTTGCGTCGTACGTCGGGCTGCCGTCGCGGCCACGGTTGTGGCTCGAGGTGCACCGGCTCGCCGTACTGCATCTCGATCACGGTGCCTCGCGGCGGGAACGAGCGTGCCGAGCCCGGTGCACGGGTCCCGAGGAGGACCAGCGGCAGCACCGGAGCGCCGCTCACCAGGGCGAGGTAGGCAGCCCCGCCGTGGGAGGTCAACAGATCTCCGGCGCCGCGTGTTCCCTCGGGGAAGACGCCGACGCAGCCGCCGTCACGCAGCACGTGCACAGCGGTGCGCACAGCGAAGGGGTCGACCGCCGCGCGCCAGACCGGGATCTGGCCGGACTGGATCAGGAACGGGCCCATCGCGCCGTGGAACATCTCGCGCTTCGTCAGCACGTGCAGGGGACGCGGCGCGAAGATCGCCATCAGCGGACCGTCGACGAAACCGGTGTGGTTGGCCGCGACCACGACCGGCCCGGAGGTCGGCCAGTGCTCCTGACCGGTGACGCGCACGTCGTACACGCGGCGGGCCACCGTCCGGAACGACCCGGCCAGGCTGCGCAGTGCCCAGGTGTGCGGGCCGCGGACGTCGGAGGAGCGGGGCAGGTCCTCGTGCATCGCCCGGGTCCTGGCCCTCATCCCGCCCCGACCGAGTCGCGCACCAGCGCCACGACCCGGTCGACGACCTCCTGCAACGTGTACGGCGTGGTGTCCAGGTGGACCGCACCGTCGGGCGCGGTCAGCGGCGCGGTGGCGCGACCGGAGTCGATGGTGTCGCGACGGATCAGGTCGGCCTCGGTGGCGTCGACGGAGCCCGCACCGTTCTCCGCCGTACGACGCCGGGCACGTGCTGAGGGGTCGGCGGTCAGGTAGACCTTGACCTCGGCCTCGGGCCAGACCACGGAGCCGATGTCGCGGCCCTCGACCACGATTCCGCCGTCGCCGATGAGCGACCGCTGGAGCGCGAGCAGCCGGGCCCGCACCTCGGGCACGGACGCGACGGCGGAGACGGAGGCGGTGACCTGATCCGAGCGGATCGCAGTCGACACGTCGACGCCGTCGAGCCTGATCGTGGGGTCCCGCGGGTCGGTGCCGGAGGCGATCACGGGGGTGTCGGCGAAGGTCGCGATCACGGCGGCGTCGGACAGGTCCACGTCGTGATCGAGCATCCACCGGGTCATCGCCCGGAACTGGGCACCCGTGTCGAGGTAGCGCAGGCCGAGCGCCGTCGCGACACCGCGCGAGGTGCTCGACTTCCCGGACCCTGAGGGCCCGTCCATGGCCACGACGATGGTGGGGACGACCGTGCTGTACACGGGGAGGGATCCTACCGGTGGACGACCCAGTCCCTCGCCTCGAGAGCGTCGCGGAGCGGATCGGCGGACGTGTCCTTCACCACCAGCTCCACGAGGCCGACCGGTCGGCCGGGGTCGTGGTCGATGCGCAGGTCCTCGATGTTGGTGCCGATCTCCCCCACGTCGTGGAACAGCCGGGCCAGCTCGCCGGGGTGGTCGGGCACCGAGACGTGGACCGAGGCCGTCTCCTCGGCCGGCCCCCCGTGCTTGCCCGGGATCACCTGGGTGCCGGCGACACCGCGCCGCAGCACGGCGTCGAGCGCGTCGGGCTGGTCGAGCGCGTCGATCAGGCCGTCGAGGTGGGCGCGCACGTCGTCCAGCAGCAGGCGCACGGCGGGCGCGTTGCCCTGGATGATCTGCCGCCACAGGGCCGGGTCGCCCGCCGCGATCCGGGTCACGTCGCGGACGCCCTGGCCGGACAGGGCCAGGTCGGCCCGGTCGACGTCGGTGAGCTGGCCGGCGACGAGCACGGCCATCAGGTGCGGCAGGTGCGAGGTGCGGGCCACCGCCTGGTCGTGCTGCTGGGGTGTCATCGGCACCACGACCGCGCCGCACGCCGTGGCCAGCGCCTCGACGGCTGCCACCGCGTCGGGCGCGGACGCCTCGTGCGCGGCCACGGCCCAGGGGCGTCCGTCGAACAGCGCCGCGCTGCCGGCCAGCGGCCCGCTGCGCTCGCTGCCCGCCATCGGGTGGCTGCCCACGTAGCGGGTGAGCACCTCCGGGGCGACCAGGTCGGCGATCTCCGCCAGCGGCTGACCCTTGACGCTGCCGACGTCGGTCACGACGGCTCCGGTCGCCAGCGCGTGCACGACAGCCCCGGCGATCGCGGTCGGCGGCACGGAGACCACGACCAGCGCGGGGACGCCTCCATCGGGCACCGGGACCCCGGCACCCAGGCCGGCGGCCGTGCGCACGTGGTCGTCGTGGGTGTCGCTCAGCCACACCTCGACGCCCGCGCGCCGGAGCGCCAGCCCGATCGAGGTGCCCAGCAGCCCGGCGCCGATCACGTGGACCGGACCGAGGACCTCATTCATCCGGCACCGAGCGGACGCGGGTCAGGTCGCTGCGCAGCGTCGCCGCACCGTGCAGGTAGACGTGCGTCACGTCGGCCTTGGGGAGGTCGGACTCGACGTGCGCGAGCAGGCGCACCACCCGCGGCATCGAGCTCTCGATCTCCAGCTCGCGGGCGCACAGCAGCGGGATCTCACCGAAGCCGAGCTGTCGGGCGGCGTACGCCGGGAACTCCGCGTGCAGGTCGCCGGTCGCCGTGAACACGACGCTGATGAAGTCGTCGACGGCGAGCGTGTTGGCCTCCATCACCGCGAGCACCAGCTCGGCGACCCGGTCGAGCATCTGCTCCCGGGTGTCCGCCTCGAGCTGGGTGGCTCCACGCACCGCGCGCACCGACATCGTGTCCTCCTCGGTCGCGACGACCCTACCGAGGGCCGTGGCCTACAGCCCGGCGGTGTCCAGCAGCGCGCCCAGCTCCGCACGGTCGAGCTCGCGGAGCCGGCCCTGCTTCAGCTGGCCCAGCGACACCGGCCCGATCCGGGTGCGGGTGAGCCGCTCCACGGGGTGCCCGACGTGGTCGAGCAGCCGGCGGACGATCCGGTTGCGGCCCTCGTGGATCACCAGCTCGACGATGCTCCTGCTGTCCTTCTCGGTGGGTGCGTGGCTGGAGATCACCCGGGCGGCACTGACCTCGACCGGGCCGTCGTCGAGCGTGACCCCGTCGGTCAGCCGGCCCAGCGTCGCCTTGCTGACCACGCCGGTGACCTGGGCGACGTACGTCTTCTCGATCTCGTACGACGGGTGCGCGAGCCGCTGCGCGAAGTCGCCGTCGTTGGTCAGGAAGATCAGTCCGTCGGTGTCGGTGTCGAGCCGGCCCACGTGGAACAGCCGCTCGGGCCGGTCGGCGACGTAGTCGGTCAGCGTCGGACGGCCCTCCGGGTCGGACATCGTGGAGACAACGCCGCGTGGCTTGTTCAGCACCAGGTAGACGTGCGCGCTGACCGGAGGGAGCCGCTTGCCGGAGACCCGGATCACGGCAGTGGACGGGTCGACCTTGGTGCCGAGCCGGGTGACCACCTCGCCGTCGACCTCGACCTCGCCGGCCAGCATCAGCTCCTCGCACTTGCGACGGCTGGCGACCCCGGACTGGGCGAGCAGCTTCTGCAGCCGGACCAGCCCGTCGGCGTCGGCGGCCAGGCTCTCGGGCAGGTGGGTCACTGCTCCTCGGATGCCGACTCCTCGAGGTCGCCCTCGAGGTCGGCCATGTCGGGGAGGAACGGGGCCAGGTCGGGCAGGTCGCCGATCGAGGTGAGACCGATCCGCTCCAGGAAGTAGCCGGTGGTGCGGTACAGGTGGGCGCCGGTCTCGTGGTCGGTGCCGGCCTCCTCGACCAGTCCGCGGGTGAACAGCGTGCGCATCACGCCGTCGACGTTGACCCCGCGGACGGCGGAGACGCGGGCGCGGCTGACCGGCTGCTTGTAGGCGACCACGGCCAGCGTCTCGAGGGCGGCCTGCGTGAGCCGGGCCTGCTGGCCGTCGAGCACGAACTTCTCGACCACGGTGGCGTAGTCGTCGCGGGTGTAGAAGCGCCAGCCCCCGGCCACGTTGCGGAGCTCGAACCCGCGGCCCTGCTCGTCGTACTCCCCGGCGAGGGTGGCGAGGGCGGCCACCACCTCGGTGACCGGGTAGCCGACTGCCGTGGCCAGGGTGATCTGGTCCAGCGGCTGGTCGGCGACCATCAGCACCGCCTCGAGGGCGGGCCTCAGCTCGGCGACGGGCACCGCCAGCACCTCGTCGGCCTGCGTCTCGTCGGCCTGCGTCTCGTCGGCCTGGGGCTCAGTCATCGGGGGTCTCCTCCACAGCCGTTGCCTCCTCGGGAGGCGGCTCGCCGTCGAACTCGTCGGTGATCTCGATCTCGCCGTCCTCGGTGCCGGTCCACCGGATGGTCAGCTCGCCGAGCGGGCTGATCTGCTCGAACGCCACCACGCCCTCGCGGAACAGCTCGAGCAGGGACAGGAACCGGGCGACCCGGGTCAGCATGTCGGGGGCGTCGCCCGCGAGCGAGCGGAAGGTCAGCGTGCCCTGCCGTCGCAGTCGCTCGACCACGATCACCGCCTGCTCCTTCACGCTGACGGTCGGCGCGTGGATGTGGGCCAGGGACAGCTCGAGGACCGGCTTCGGCTCCAGCGCCTTGGCCGCGAGCGCGGCGAACTCCTCGAGGCCGAGCCCGATCAGCACGTCGGGCAGCAGGTTGGCGAACCGCTCGTCGAGACCGACCGCACGCGGGTGCCGGCGGGCCTCCGCGCCGATCCGGCCCTCGAGGACGGAGGCCACCTGCTTGAAGGCGCGGTACTGCAGGAGCCGTGCGAACAGCAGGTCGCGCGCCTCGAGCAGGGCCAGGTCCTCCTCGTCCTCGACGTCGCCCTGGGGCAGCAGCCGGGCGGTCTTCAGGTCGAGCAGGGTGGAGGCGACCACCAGGAACGAGGTGGTCTGCTCGAGGTCCCACTGGTGGGCCGGGTCGTCGTCGGCGCCGCGCTTGATGTGCGCGATGAACTCGTCGGTGACCGAGGACAGCGCGACCTCGGTGACGTCGAGCTTGTGCTTCGAGATCAGGCTCAGCAGCAGGTCGAACGGACCCTCGAAGTTGTCCAGCCGCAGGGAGAAGGCGGCAGCGATCTGCTCGGGCGCCTCGATCGCGCTCATCGGTCGGTCATCGGCTGGTCATCGCCCGATCAGGCGCTGGACCAGCTGGCTGTCGTCGCCGTTGGACTCCAGGTCGGCCAGCGCCATCGCGACCGCCTCGCGGACCAGGCGTCCGCGGTCGACCGCGAGCCCGTGCATGCTGCGCAACGCGAGCCGGGCGTGCTCGATCTCGAGGAGCTCGGCGGCGGTCACGTAGACGGTCATCTTCTCGTCGTGGCGCACCCGCCCGCTCGGACGCTTGCTCCGGCGGCTGCCGTCGCGACTCGCGTCACGCTCGTCTGGGTCGTGCTGGGCGTCCGCCGGACCCCGGCTCTGCCCCTTCTCCGCGGGGCGGAAGAGGGCGTCGGCCGCCGGCAGGCTCACTCGTCGGGCCACCGGTCCAGCACTTCCTTGGCAAGCTGTCGGTAGGCCACGGCGCCGGCCGAGCTCGACGCGTAGCTGGTGATCGGCTCTCCCGCCACGTTGGAGTCGGCGAACTTCACGGTGCGCCGGATCACGGTGTGGAAGACGGTGTCTCCCCAGGCCTCGACCAGCCGGGCCATCACCTCGCGGCCGTGCAGGGTGCGGCCGTCGAACATGGTGCCGAGCACGCCGTCGATCACGAGGTCGGGGTTGAGCCGCTCGCAGACCTTGTCGATGGTGGTCTTGAGCAGGGCCACGCCCCGCAGCGCGAAGTACTCGCACTCCAGCGGCACGATCACGCCGTCCGACGCGGTCAGCGCGTTGACGGTGAGCAGCCCGAGCGAGGGCTGGCAGTCGATCAGGATCACGTCGTACTTCTTCAGCGCCGGCCGGAGCACGCGCTGCAGCGTCTGCTCGCGGGCAACCTCGTGCACGAGCTGCACCTCGGCGGCGGAGAGGTCGATGTTGGACGGCAGCAGGTCCATGTTCTCGATGCCGCTCGGCACCACCACGTCGGCAAGCGTGACGTCGCGCTCCATCAGCAGGTTGTAGACGCTCAGGTCCATCGTGTGCGGGTTCATGCCGAGACCGACCGAGAGCGAACCCTGCGGGTCGAAGTCGACGAGCAGGACCTTGCGGCCGAACTCGGCGAGCGCCGCCCCCAGGTTGATCGTGGTGGTGGTCTTGCCGACGCCGCCCTTCTGGTTGCACATCGAGACCACGCGGGCCGGGCCGTGGTGGGTCACCGGCTGAGGCTCGGGGATGTCGATCATCGGCCGGCCCGTGGGCCCCTTGGGCCGGTCGGGGGTGGCGACGGTCGTCGAGGCGGGCGCCGGTGCCGGCTCGGGCGCACCGGAGCGGGCGGCCGCCATGATGTCGTCCAGGGTCGGGGCCGAGCGCCGCGCCGGCTGCTCACGCGGCGGCTGCAGTGCGTCCTGGGCGGGCACGGAGCGGCGCCGCGGTTCGTCCTGGGACCTGTCGCGCTGGGCCGGAGGCACCGGACCGGAGCCCTCGACGAGCTCCTCGTTGCCGGGGTACCCAGCACTCATTGAACAGCCTCCTGTGATGTGCCACGGATGTTGTCGCACTCCATGTCGACAGATACATATGTCGCGGCGACGCGCGCGACTCTATGCACCCGGGGACCCGATCTCAACGCCACCGCGCGGACGAAGTGGACACATGACCAATCTGGGGACACCGTGTGTGTTCACTGAGCGCGGAGTGCACAGGCAGGGTCCGGGGTGTGGACGAACCTGTGCATTCGGCGACGTCACGAGCAGGCTACTCGAGGGCTCTCGGGTGGGCCGCCGCATAGACCTCGCGGAGGCTGTCGACGGTGACCAGGGTGTAGATCTGGGTGGTCGTCACCGAGGCGTGGCCGAGCAGCTCCTGGACCACCCGGACGTCGGCCCCGCCCTCCAGCAGGTGGGTCGCGAACGAGTGCCGCAGGGTGTGCGGGGAGACCTCAGCGGTGACGCCGGCGCGGTCCGCGGCGCGGACGATCACGGTCCAGGCGCTCTGCCGCGAGAGGCGGCCGCCACGGGCGTTGAGGAACAGCGCTCCCCCGGCGCCCGCCCGGGTCCCGGAGCCGGCCGCCACGAGGTCGCCGCGTGCCCCGGCGACGTACGACGAGACCGCGTCGCGGGCGTAGGTGCCCACCGGCACGATCCGCTCCTTGCTGCCCTTGCCACGCAGCAGCACGGTGCCCTCGTCGAGGTCGAGGTCGTCGACGTCGAGCCCGACCGCCTCGGAGATCCGGGCGCCGGTGCCGTAGAGCACCTCCAGCAGCGCCCGGTCGCGCTGCGCCAGGGCGGTGCCCGCGGCGCCGGCGGCCTCCAGGATCGCCTCGACGTCACCCAGCACCAGCGCCTTCGGCAGCCGCTTGGCCGGCGACGGTGGCCGGACCCCGGCCGAGGGGTCGTGGGTCGCCATCCCGTCGCGGACGGCGAACTTGTGGAAGCCCCGCACCGCCACCACCGTGCGGCCGGCCGAGGACGCGCTGAGCGGCGGGTGGTCGGCTCCGCCCTCGCGCAGCGCCATCAGGAACTCCGTGACCATGGTCTCGGTGACCGAACCGAGCTCGGTGACCTCGTGGTCGAGGAGGAACCCGACGTAGCGGCGCAGGTCGCGCCGGTAGGACTTGAGGGTGTTGTCGGCCAGACCACGCTCCACGACCAGGTGGTCGAGGTAGGTGCGCAGGTCTCGAGCGAGTCCCGTGGTCGAGCCTGGTGTGCCCAAGGTCAGCGTCAGGCCAGTGCCTCGTCGAGCGAGACCGAGTCGAGCCCGTGCGCCTCGCCCACCGGACCGTTGGTCAGGTTGCCGGCGTGCGTGTTGAGACCGAGTGCCAGCGACTTGTCGTCGCGGCAGGCCTGCTGCCAGCCCTTGCGCGCCAGCGCCACCGTGTAGGGCAGCGTCGCGTTGGTCAGTGCGTACGTCGAGGTGTTCGGCACGGCGCCGGGCATGTTGGCGACGCAGTAGAACACCGAGTTGTGCACCATGTACGTCGGGTCGGCGTGCGTGGTGGCGTGGGTGTCCTCGAAGCAGCCACCCTGGTCGACCGCGATGTCGACCAGCACGGAGCCGGGCTTCATCTCCGCGACCAGGTCGTTGCTGACCAGCTTCGGCGCCTTGGCGCCCGGGATCAGCACGGCGCCGATCACCATGTCGGCCTCGAGCACCTGCTGCCTGATCGCCAGCGACGACGACGCCAGCCCGTGCACCCGGTTGTTGTAGCGCCAGAACGACATCCGCAGCTTGTCGAGGTCGGTGTCGAGCAGGGTGACGTCGG
Source organism: uncultured Actinomycetota bacterium (assembly GCA_963815585.1). Lineage (GTDB taxonomy): Bacteria > Actinomycetota > Actinomycetes > Propionibacteriales > Nocardioidaceae > Marmoricola. Next base: position 183,559 of record CAWFHJ010000008.1, read on the forward strand.
CGCCCATGCCGAGCGCGATGTTGGCGGCGTTCTGACCGGAGACGCCGGCACCGATCACGACCACCTTGGCGTTGGCGACACCGCCGACGCCGCCCATCAGGACGCCGCGGCCGCCCTGGGCCTTCATCATCGAGTAGGCGCCGACCTGCGGTGCCAGGCACCCGGCGACCTCGGACATCGGGTAGAGCAGCGGAAGGCCGCCGGAGGGCAGCTGCACGGTCTCGTAGGCGATGGCGGTGACCTTGCGGCGCATCAGCTCCTCGGTCAGCGGCAGGTCGGCGGCGAGGTGGAGGTAGGTGAAGAGCAGCTGCCCCTCACGCATCCGGTGGTACTCCTCGGCGACCGGCTCCTTGACCTTGAGCACCGTCTCGGCCTCGGCCCAGACGTCGTCGGCGGAGTCGAGGATCTTCGCGCCGGCCGCGACGTACTCCTCGTCGTCGATCGACGACCCGATCCCGGCGTCCTTCTGGACCACCACCTCGTGGCCGTTGGTCACCAGCTCGTGGACGCCGACCGGTGTGATCGCGACCCGGTACTCGTGGTTCTTGACTTCCTTCGGAACGCCGACCTTCACCAGAAACCTCCCTTGCGCACCCAACCGACCTCGTCGTCGAGGGGCTCCTCGCGGTGACCCTACTCGCTCGGCGCGATGCCCTCGCGCCGGGTCAGGACGTCGTACGCGAGCACCGCGGTGACCAGGGGAGCGTCGCGCACCCGGCCCGCCAGCACCGCCTCGAGGAGGTCGGCCATCGGCACCCGTCCGACGCTCATCTCGGCCTCCTCGTGGGCCGGCTCGAAGCCTCCACGGTCGGTCTCGTGCAGCCCGCGGGCAAGGTAGATCGCGTGCGACTCCTCGCTGATCCCGGGCGACGGCAGCACCGTCACCAGGTGCCGCCAGTGATCGGCTGCGAGAGCGGCCTCCTCGCGCAGCTCGCGCTGGGCAGCCACCACGGGGTCCTCCCCCGGCACGTCGAGCAGTCCGGCCGGGATCTCCACCAGTCGGGCCCGCGCGGCGTGCCGGTACTGGCGCAGCACCACGACCCGTTCGTCCGCGTCGACGGCCAGGATCATCACCGCACCGGGCAGCTCCACCACGAACCGCCGGAACTGCTCGTCGGGCCGGTCCGGGGCGGACAGGTCGTCGGCGCGCAGCGCCAGCACCCAGTCACCGCGGTAGAGGTCCGTCGACCCGGCGACGGGCCACTCCACCGGCTCGTCGCGCAGGTCGGTCACGCGACCGGTCAGCTCTCGTCGGCCGGCGGGCGGCGCAGGCCGGACTCGTCGATCGGGAAGCGGAGCTCGCGCTGCCGGTTGATCGCGGCGCCGACCAGGCCCGCGAACAGCGGGTGCGGCCGGGTCGGACGCGAGCGCAGCTCCGGGTGGGCCTGGGTGGCGACGTAGTAGGGGTGCACGTCGGCGGGCAGCTCGACGTACTCCACCAGGTTGCGGTCGGGCGACATGCCCGAGAACACCAGACCGGCGTCGCTCAGCGTCTCGCGGTAGCTGTTGTTGACCTCGTAGCGGTGCCGGTGCCGCTCGTCGACCCGCGCCGCGCCGTAGGCCCCACGGACGACGGAGCCCTCGAGGAGGTCGGCCGGGTAGAGGCCGAGCCGCATCGTGCCGCCGAGGTCGCCGGCGCCCTCCACGAACGCGTGCTGCTCGGCCATGGTCGCGATCACCGGCTCCGGGCAGTCGGGGTCGAACTCGGTCGATGCCGCCTTCTCCAGGCCGGCCACGCTGCGTGCGAACTCGATCACCATGCACTGCAGACCCAGGCACAGACCGAGCGTCGGCAGGCCGTGGGTGCGGGCGTAGGTGAGCGCGCCGACCTTGCCCTCGATGCCGCGGATGCCGAAGCCACCGGGGATCAGCACGGCGTCCACGTCGGAGAGCCGCTTCGCGGCGCCGTCGGCCGTCTCGCAGTCGTCGGACGCGACCCACTCGATGTTGACCTTGGCGTCGTGCGCGAAACCACCCGCGCGGAGCGCCTCCGCCACGGAGAGGTAGGCGTCGGGCAGGTCGACGTACTTGCCGACGAGCGCGATCGTGACCTCCTCGCTCGGGTGGTGCACCTTGCGGAGCAGGTCGTCCCACAGCGTCCAGTCGACGTCGCGGAACGGCAGGTTGAGTCGGCGTACGACGTAGGCGTCGAGGCCCTCGCGGTGGAGCACCTTGGGGATGTCGTAGATCGACGGCGCGTCGGCCGCGGTCACCACGGCCTCCTCGTCGACGTCGCACATCAGCGAGATCTTCTTCTTGATCGAGCTCGGCAGCTCGCGGTCGGCCCGGCACACGATGGCGTCGGGCTGGATGCCGATCGAGCGCAGGGCCGCGACCGAGTGCTGGGTCGGCTTGGTCTTCAGCTCGCCCGAAGGGCCGATGTAAGGCACCAGCGAGACGTGCAGGAAGAAGCAGTTGTCGCGACCGATGTCGTGGCGCACCTGGCGCGCGGCCTCGAGGAACGGCAGCGACTCGATGTCGCCGACGGTGCCACCGATCTCGGTGATCACGACGTCGATGTGGCTCTGCCCGTCCTTGGCGGAGGCTGGCTGCGCCATCGCCCGCACCCGGTCCTTGATCTCGTTGGTGATGTGCGGGATCACCTGGACGGTGTCACCGAGGTAGTCGCCGCGGCGCTCCTTTGCGATGACGGTCGAGTAGACCTGCCCGGTCGTGACGTTGGCGATCTGGTCGAGCTCGGTGTCGAGGAACCGCTCGTAGTGGCCCACGTCGAGGTCGGTCTCCGCACCGTCGTCGGTGACGAACACCTCGCCGTGCTGGAACGGGTTCATCGTGCCGGGGTCGACGTTGAGGTACGGGTCGAGCTTCTGCATCGTCACGCGCAGCCCGCGAGACTTCAGCAGGTTGCCCAGGCTGGACGCCGTGAGGCCCTTGCCGAGGGAGGAAGCGACGCCTCCGGTGACGAAGACGTGCTTGGTCGGCTGGCGATCTACCAACGAGGACTCCCGTGGGCCGAGGGCGAGGTGCGCAGGTGCGATGTCTCCACGGGGTTCTAGCCTAGCAACCGTTGCGGCCGGGTCGAGCAGACACGGCCGAAGAGGTGCCCGAAGTCACCCCTCCCCGGCCCTGACCGTTCATCCGGTGGAGGCGCCCGGCACCGGGCCGTCCGTCGCGTCGACGGCGCCGTACTGACCGGTGCCGCCGCCCTTGAGGTCCTGCGCGGCCGCGAGCAGGGTGACCACGGCGCCGGAGTCGGTGCCCGCACTGTCGACGGTGGACAGGGCGGCGCTGAGGCCGACGTCGTCCCGGACCTTGCGGATCAGGCCGCCGTCGCGGGCGGCGCCGGCGGGCCCTGCCAGCACCACGGTCGAGACCTGGTCGGCGATCGAGTCGGCGACCACCGAGTGGATCTCGTCGATGCCCGCCTGGGTCTCGGTGCTCGCGCCCGGGCCGGTCACCACCAGCACCACCCGTGCCCGTGCCTTGGGGGCGCCGACCGCGGACACCAGTCCGGCGGTGCCGAAGCCGGAGACGAGGCTGGCGCTCGTGGTGTCGTAGCGCTGGGCGGCCTTGGACCTGGTGCCGATGGCGCGACCGAGGAGCAGGCCGAAGCGCTGGTAGGACGACACGTCGTCGGGCATCTGCACGTCGGCCGCCTCGGCCATCAGCTGGGTGCCGAGCTGGTCGACGAGGCCCTTGTTCGCGTCGTCGCCGAGCTTGTCGCCGACCCGGTAGCGGCCGACCAGCGTGCCCCCGGAGGTCTGGACCAGGTCCTGGAGCGAGGACACCGTCGCGCGGTCGGCGCCGGGCAGGCTGACCACCGCGACCGGCACCCCCTTGAGCCGGCCGGCGAGGACCGTGGGCGCCGTCGCCTTCGCGTAGCCGTCGGTGAACGTCGAGGTGGCCCGGAGCCGCCGGATCTCCAGGCGCTGCTCGGCCTGGACCTTCTTCCGGGCGGCAAGCTCCTTGACCAGGCTGTTGTCCACCTCACCCTTGAGCGGGCCGCCGCCCAGCGCGATCCCGATGGCCAGGGCCAGGAAGACCGAGACCAGCGAGACGATGTGGTAGCGGAACGTGATCACGTGAAGAGTCCCTTGATGTCGTCGGAGCGGGCCTGGATCCAGTCGCCCACGTCGTGCCACCAGACGTTGCCGATCGGGGTGGTGGCCATCGCCAGCCACAGTGCGACGACCGCGACGAGGAGGATCAGCAGAAGGTGCCAGGTGCGGACCCGGCCGCTGTAGAGGGCAGGCACGGCGGACGCGTCGACCAGCTGCTGGCCGACCCGGAGCCGGGTGAGGAAGGCGCTGGCCTGGGTGGGCCGGCCACGGTCGAGGAACTCCTCGAACCCGGCGTCTCGGCCCACCGGCACGATCATCGAGGCGCCGGTGGCGTGGACCAGCAGCAGCGCCAGGTCGAACGGGTCCGCGTCGCTGGTGACGCGCGAGGCGCCGATCCCCCAGCGCTGCAGCCGTTCGGCGCCCGCCGTACGTTCGGAGCGGCGTTCGTGCACGACCAGCTCGCGTGCCTGGCGCAGCACCTGCTCCGACAGCGCCTCGTCGCTGTCGGTGCCGACCAGGCCGGCGGAGACAAGCACGATCTCGGGCCGCAGCCGGTGCGCGAGCAGGGCCAGGGCGCCGCCGTCGACGCCGACCAGCACCGGCCGCTGCTCCCGGATGAACTGGCGCAGCTCGTCGAGCTCCTCGTCGTGCCGCGGTCCGCGAGCCACGACCAGGACCGGACGGCCCTCGATCCGGGTGCGCAGCTCGGGCAGTCCCTCGCCGTTGAGCAGCAGGTCCTGCTCGCGGCGCAGGAACTCCGAGCTGTTGTGGGCGAACGCCTCCAGCTGCCGGCCGAGGCCGATCCGGGCGGCGTCGCGCCGCCGGGTGACGTCCGCCGGGCCGAGCACACGGGTCGTCAGGAGCTCGCCGTCCTCGCCGTGCACGACGCCGTCGTGGATGCGCAGCTTCGACCCGTCCTCGACCTTCGCGACGTCCTCAGGGCTGCCCTCGAGGAGGAGCACCCCCGCGTCGGCGAGGAGCTGCGGACCGAGGGTCGGATAGCTGCCGGACACGAACGGCGCGCTGTTCAGCACCGCGGCCACCTCGTGGTCGAGCAGGGCACGGGCGGTGGCGGCGTCGAGGTCGGCGCGGTGCACGACCGCGATGTCGCCGGCGGACAGCCGGGTGTCGAGGAAGCCGGTGCGACGCTCGACCCGCGCCTTGCCCGACAGTCCGGGCAATTCGGGTGCGCTGTCGCGTCGGGAAGGGAGCTTCATGGCGCCGCCCATGCTGCCACGGTGGCCGGTGTGACCTGCGCACCCGGGGGCCTAGCTGTGTCGCACCTCGCGTGCAGCGGCCAGGAGCTCCTCTGCGTGGGCGAGCGCGGTCTCGGACTCCTCCATGCCGGCCAGCATCCGGGAGAGCTCGCGCACCCGTGCCTCGTCGTCGAGCACCTGCAGGCCCGAGGTGGTGACCAGTCCGTCGCTCGACTTGTGCACGACCACGTGCCGGTCGGCGAACGCCGCCACCTGCGGCAGGTGGGTGACCACCACGACCTGGGCCGTGCGCGCGAGCATCGCCAGCCGGCGGCCGACCTCGACCGCCGCCTTGCCGCCGACCCCGGCGTCGACCTCGTCGAACACGAACGTCGGCACCGGGCTGGTCGCTGCCAGCACCACCTCGAGCGCCAGCATCACCCGGGAGAGCTCGCCGCCGGAGGCGCCCTTCGCGAGCGGTCGTGGGTCGGCACCCACGTTGGCGGCCAGGAGCAGCTCGACGTCGTCGACGCCGTCGGCTCCGAACCGCACCGAGCGCCCCTCGACCTCGATCCCGTCAGGGTCGTCGTGCCGCACGAGGGACACGGACGCCCGCGCGTGCGGCATCGCGAGCAGGGTCAGCTCGGCCGACACCTGCTCGCCCAGGTGCACCGCGGCGTCGTGCCGGGCTGCGGAGATCGTGGTGGCCAGGGCGCCCAGCTGCCTGCGCAGGTCGTCGCGCTCGGTGCGGAGCCGGGTGATCCGGTCGTCGGTGTCGTCGAGCTCGAGCAGCCGCTGGGAGGAGGTCTGGGACCAGGCGAGCACCTCGTCGACGTCCGCGCCGTACTTGCGCGTCAGGGCGGTCAGCGCCGCCCGTCGCTCCGACACGGCCGCGAGTCGCGCAGGATCGGACTCCAGCCCGGAGGCGTAGGAGGCGACGTCGGCAGCGAGGTCGCCGAGCAGGTAGGACGCCTCGGCCAGCCGGTCGGCGAGGTCCGCGACCTGGGCGTCGTGCTCGCGGACGCCGTCGAGCGCCCGGCGAGCGGCCACCATCGCCCCCAGCGCATCCGCCGCGCCGTCGTCGGAGGAGAGGACCTCGCGCGCCTGCTCGGCAGCCGTCCGGAGCGTGTCGGCGAACCCGAGCCGCTGCTCCTCGGCGGCCATCTGCTGGTCCTCGCCCGGCTGCGGAGCGACGGAGTCGATCTCCTCGAGCCCGTGGCGGAGCAGGTCGGCCTCGCGGGCACGCTCGCGGGCACTGCGGACCACGTCGTCGAGCTCGCGCTCGAGAGCCCGCAGCCGCCGGAAGCCGTCGGCGTAGCCCCGGAGCGGTGTCGTCACCGGGTCGCCGGCGAACCGGTCGAGCGCGTCGCGCTGGGCCTCCTGGCGCAGCAGCCGGTGCTGGTCGGACTGGCCGTGAACGGCGACCAGGACGTCGGTCAGCTCGCTGAGGCTGCCGGCCGGCACCGAGGCGCCGCCGGCGAACGCCCGGGACCGTCCCTCCGCCGACACCTGCCGTGCGAAGAGCACGCTGTCGTCGTCGTCCGGCTCACCGCCCAGCTCCTCGACCGCGGCCCGAAGCGCTGCGTCGGCGCGGAACCGGCCCTCCACGCGGGCGTTGCGGGCACCCGTGCGGACGGCGCCGGAGTCGGCACGGCCACCCAGCAGCAGTCCGAGCGCGGTGACCAGCATCGTCTTGCCGGCGCCCGTCTCGCCGGTGATCACGCTCAGGCCGGGCCCGAGCTCGAGCACCGACTCCTCGATCACGCCCAGTGAACGGATCCGCAGCTCCTCGATCACGTCGCGCCGCTGTCCTTGCGCCGGCGCTGGGCGGACCCGCGCCAGCCTTCGACGGGCAGCCCGAACTTGGCGACCAGCCGGTCGGTGAACGGCGCCGAGTGCAGCCGGGCGAGTCGCACCGGCACGGCACCGCGTCGTACCTCGATGCGGGCGCCGGGCGGCAGCTCCACCATCCGCCGGCCGTCGCACCAGAGCACGCCGGCACTCGCCGAGCTGGCCTGCACCTCGACCGCGAGGACGCTCGTCGGCGCCACCACCAGCGGTCGGGCGAAGAGCGCGTGGGCGCTGATCGGCACCATCAGCAGTGCCTCGACGCCCGGCCAGACCACGGGGCCGCCGGCGGAGAAGTTGTAGGCGGTGCTGCCGGTCGGGGTCGCGCAGACCACGCCGTCACAGCCCCATCGCGACAGTGGCCGTCCGTCGATCTCGACCACCACCTCGAGCATCCGCTCGCGCGCGGCCTTCTCGACGCTGGCCTCGTTGAGCGCCCAGGTGCTGGTGACCAGCTGGCCGTCCTGATAGACGGCGACGTCGATCGTGAGCCGGTCCTCGGCGGTGTAGCGGCGGGTCACGATCGCGTCGATCGTGAAGTCCAGGTCGTCGGACTCCGACTCCGCCAGGAACCCCACATGGCCCAGGTTGACCCCCAGCAGCGGAGTGCCGTGCGCGTGCGTCACCTCGGCCGCGCGGAGGATCGTGCCGTCACCGCCGATCACCACCGCCAGCTCGCAGTCGTCGGCGGCCGTGTCGCCGTCGGGGCCGGCGATGATCTCGACCTCGGGCTCGGAGAGCCCGAGCTGCGCCGCCTCGTCTGCCAGCAGGCGAACGGCGATGTCGTGCTTGCGCAGCGCGTGGACCACCTCGCAGGCCACGTCGCGCGCCTCTGCACGCCCCGTGTGGGCGAGCAGCAGGATGCGGCGCGGGGCGTCGTCGGTCACGGGTTCACCTTCTCACCAGGCGCCCCCAGATCAGGGGAGCGGGCCACCAGGGCCGCGACCGCATCGGCGCTGAGCCGTCGCTCGCCCTGGCGCAGCCAGACGAAGAACTCCACGTTGCCGGCCGGGCCGGGCAGCGAGCTGACGGTGCCGGCCACCGCTCCCCAGCCTCGCTGGTCGGCGGCCGCCACGATCTTCTCGACGGCCTCCACCCGATGCGCAGGGTCGCGGACCACGCCGCCCCGTCCGAGCCGTTCCTTGCCGACCTCGAACTGGGGCTTGACCATCAGCGCGAGGTCGCCGTCGGGCGCGGTCACCCCGAGGAGCGCGTCGAGCACGAGTGCGAGGGAGATGAAGGACAGGTCGCCCACCACCACGTCGACCGGGCCGCCGATCAGCTCGGTCGTGATCTCACGGACGTTGGTGCGGTCGTGCACCACCACGCGCAGGTCCTGCCGCAGCGACCAGGCCAGCTGCCCGTAGCCGACGTCGACGGCGACCACCTCCGCGGCGCCCGCCCGCAGCAGGACGTCGGTGAACCCACCGGTCGACGCTCCGGCGTCCAGGCAGCGCCGGCCGGACACGCTCAGCCCCCGTTCGGCGAAGTCCGCCAGCGCGCCGGCCAGCTTGTGGCCGCCGCGCGAGACGTAGTCGGGTCGGTCCGGGTCGTCACGCACCACGATGTCGGCATCGACGGTCACGCCGGTCGCCGGCTTCTGGGCGGCGCCGCCGTTGACCGTGACCCGACCAGCGGCGATCAGCTCGGAGGCGTGCTCACGTGACCGCGCGGCCCCGCGGCGCACCAGCTCGGCGTCGAGCCGCAGCCGCCGTGGCGGCACCGGTCAGCCCCGGCCCTGCTCGCCGGCCGGGGTCTCCCCCGCCGCCGGCTCGTCGCCCGCTTCGTCGAGCGCACGCCGCAGCTGCTCGTGCGCCGACTCGAAGACCGCGACGTGCTCGTGGACGGGCTTGTCCTCGAGGCCCTCCAGCGAGGCCAGCACGGCGTCGACCGCCGGGTGACCGGTGCCCTCGGCCAGGTGGCGTCCGGGCGCAGGCTCGGGCTTGCCACCCTCGTCGTCGCCCCACGTCTCGTCCGGCTCGTCCATGGCGCTCACGCTACCCGCGGCCCGCGTCCGGGACCGACAGCCCGGACGTGTCGGCCGGCTCGCCGCCCTCGTCGAGGTGTGCCCACGCGCAGGAGACCACCGCCCGCCACCATCCATCGGGCGTGCCGTCCCCATCGACCCGCAACCGGCCTCGGTCGACCGATGCCGTCCAGCCGCCGGCCGTCGCCCGGGTGCCGTCCAGCTCGGCGGCGGAGTGTGGCTCCCCCAGCCCGGCCAGGTCCTGCGCGATGTACGTCGGCCGCAGCTCCGGCGGTGCGGCCACCAGGTCGGCGAGCCCGCTGACCCCGGTCAGCACCAGCAGGCTGTCCCAGCCGGCGTTGTGCGCGCCTTCGATGTCGGTGTCGAGCCGGTCGCCGACCACGAGCGGGTGCTCGCCGCCGACGCGGCGCAGCGTCTCCTGGAACAGCGGCGGCTCCGGTTTGCCGGCGACCACCGGCTCCCGGTCGGCGTACTCCGCGATCAGCCGCACCAGTGCCCCGTTGCCCGGGCCGACCCCGGTGGCGGTCGGGATCGTGAGGTCGGTGTTGGAGGCCACCCACGGCAGCCCGTCGTGCACCAGGATCGCGCCGGCCACCACCTGCCGCCACGGCATGTCGGGCCCGTAGCCCTGCACCACCGCGACCGGCTTGTCGTCCGGGCTGGTCACCGGCAGCAGTCCACGCTCCCGCAGTGCGGTGTCCAGCCCCTCGCCACCGATCAGGTACACCGCGCTGCCCTCGGCAAGATCCTCCGCCAGCAGCGACGCCGCGGCCTGCGCGGAGGTCACCACGTCGGCGTCCTCCACCTCGATGCCCAGGTCACGCAGGTGCTCCGCCACGTCGCCGGGCGGTCGGGACGCGTTGTTGGTGACGTAGGCGAGATGCATCCCGGCCTCGCGGGCGCGTGCCAGGTGGTGGGGTGCCCCCGGCACGGCGTCGTGACCGACGTAGACGACACCGTCGAGGTCGAGCACCGCCACGTCGTAGGCCTGCCAGAGTGGCGTCTCGCTCGATCCCAGCACCGGCCGATCCTCGCAGACCGGCGCGCGGACAACGCGATCACCCCGTCTGCGCCGCCGCCCGGCTGGCGGCCAGCTTCTCCGGCACCTCGGCGCGGGCGACCATGCGGCCGCCGAGCATCTCGATCTCGACCCGACTGCCACCCACGTCGCCCGCTCGGTAGTGCCGCCGTCGCAGCGCCCCGACCACCTCGACCGTGTCCCCGACCCGCCAGCCGGAGGCCTGGCGGCGGGCCGCCGAGCTCCAGGCGGTGCAGTCGATCCAGTCCGACCGCTGGCTGGAGCCCCGCGTCATCACCGTCGTGGTGCGCGGGATCACCACGCGGAACGAGACGATCGGGGTGCCGCTGGGCAGCTCCCGGTCGACCGGGTCGGTGCTGAGCCTCCCCCGCAACTCGACCTGGTTGCCGCCCTCGTCCGTCGCGCTGTCAGCCATGCCGTCGTCCTCTCCACTCGCCGTGAGGCAAGCGTGGCCGAGAAGCGGCTCAGGCACCGGGCGGCCGCGACAGCTGTGGAGCCACCGGTCAGCCGAACGGCCTGTGGACGCGAAACGCTCAGGCGCCGCCGAGCTGCGCCTCGAGCTGCTGGGCCCGTTCGGCGGCGTCGGTCTGCTCCTCGCCGTCGATCGCCTCGGTGCGGTGGAACCACTCCAGGGCGTCTGACGCCCGGTCGGCGGCCAGCAACGCGTCGGCGTAGGCGTAGCGCAGCCGCACCACCCACGCAGAGCGGGACTTCGAGTGCAGGGGCGCCAGCTCGAGCGCCCGCAGTGCCGCGTCCAGCTCGCCACGGTCGCGGCGAGCACCTGCCTCCACGATCGTCAGCTCCGCCTGGAGGTCGTTGGAGAGTCCCTCGCGGGAGATCTTGCGCACCAGGTCGAGCGCCCGGTCAGGTCGGCCGAGGGCGCGCTCGCAGTCGGCCATCACGGCCAGGTAGTCCTGGGCGCCGTTCATCCGGCGCGCAGCCTTGAGCTCGGTGAGTGCCTCGCTGTACTCACCCGCGGCGTACGCCGCCTCGCCGACGGCCTCGCGGACGACAGCCAGCCGGCTGGCCCGGGCACGCGCCGCAAGCGTGTGCTGGTAGGCCGTCTTCGGGTCCTCGTCGATGATCGCGCCAGCCGCCGCCAGGTGGCGGGCCACCCGCTGGCCGAGCTTCTCGGGCAGGCTGCGCAGCTGAGCCAGCACCGAACGGTCCAGCTCCTTGCCGGTGATCTCCTCCGGCAACGGCGGTCCGTCGTAGCGGGCCTGGGCCTCGGTGCGCTCCTGGGGAGTCAGCCCGTCGGGCTTGCTGCCCTGGTAACCGCCGCGCTGCGGGCGGTCATCGCGACCGCCGCGGCGGTCGGAACCGCCGCGACCCGCGTCACCGCGGCCAGAACCGCCTCGGCCGGCGCCACGCAGCCGCACCAGAACCTCCACGGGGGCCGGTCGGCC
>CAWFHJ010000009.1:0-108181 GCA_963815585.1 uncultured Actinomycetota bacterium
CGGGAAGTCCTGCACCGGCTTGGCGGCCTGGCGAGCGAGCTCGGCCTGGGCCTCGCACAGCTGCTTGATGAACGGCTTGGCGGCGTCGAGGCCACCGGCCACGATCTCCTCGGTCGGCGCCTGCGCACCGCCGCGGACCAGGTTCCAGGTCTGCTCGGTGGCCTCGGCCTCGACCATCATGATCGCGACGTCGCCGGTCTCGGTGACGCGGCCGGCCACGACCATGTCGAAGACCGCGTCCTCGAGCTGGCTGTGCGTCGGGAACGCGACCCACTGGCCGTCGATCAGCGCCACCCGGGTGCCACCGACCGGGCCGGAGAACGGCAGGCCGGAGAGCTGGGTGGACAGCGACGCGGCGTTGATCGCGAGCACGTCGTAGGGGTTCTCGGGGTCGAGCGCCAGGACCGTGATCACGACCTGGACCTCGTTGCGCAGGCCCTTCTTGAACGTCGGGCGGAGCGGCCGGTCGATCAGCCGGCAGGTGAGGATCGCGTCCTCGCCCGGGCGACCCTCGGAGCGGAAGAAGGAGCCGGGGATCTGACCCACGGCGTACATCCGCTCCTCGACGTCGATCGTGAGCGGGAAGAAGTCGAAGTGGTCCTTGGGCTGCTTGCCGGCCGTGGTGGCCGAGAGCAGCATCGTCTCGTCGTCGAGGTAGGCGGTCACCGAACCGGCGGCCTGGCGGGCGAGGAGCCCGGTCTCGAACTTGATCGTGCGGGTGCCGAACTTGCCGTTGTCGAGAACGGTCTCGACGGCAGTGATCTCGTCAGTCAAAGGTTTCTCTTTCGTCCGCGGAGTGATCCGCGAGGGCGCCTCGAGGGCGCTGCACGGCCGGGGCCGTGGGCTGGGCCAGCGAGGTGGCCGGTCTTCGATCGAGGCTCGCGGATCCTGTGAAGGGGATCCGAGGGCCACTACCGGAGACCGGGCCGTACGTCCGCGGGTCACTCCTGTTGATGTGTTTTCAGTTGTAGGTCTGTGCTCCCGAGACTAGCGAAAGGGCGACCAGCACGAGGCAGGTCGCCCTTCCGAGGTCATCGACGCAGGCCGAGGCGCTGCACGATCGAGCGGTAGCGCTCGATGTCGGTCTTCTGGAGGTAGTTGAGCAGCCGGCGACGCTGGCCCACGAGGAGCAGCAGCCCGCGACGGCTGTGGTGGTCGTGCTTGTGCTGCTTGAGGTGCTCGGTCAGGTGGCTGATCCGGTGGCTCAGCAACGCGACCTGGACCTCGGGCGAGCCCGAGTCGTTGTCGCCGGTGGCGTACTCGGCGATGATCTTCTTCTTGGTCTCCGCGTCGGTTCCGATCGACATGCGGGCTCCTTCCGACCCCTCCCGGGGTGCTCTCGCTGCGCGGCGCGCCGGGGCCTGTCCACCCGGGCACTCTCGTTCCGCGGCCGTTGCACGGCAGTTGTGCGTGTGTGTGAGTGCTGCAACGTCGCCCGAAGGGGCAACCGCACAAGGCTATCAGCGCACCCCACCGGAGCCGAAATCCACGAATGGGACCTCGGCAGCGGTCGTAGGCTCAGATCGCGGGCGGAGGCGGCGGGTCGGACTCGGTGCGACGCTCGGTGGTCGCCTGCCGGCCCTGCGCGTCGGTGGTGGTCGCCACCGTGGTCTGCCGCCGGCGGGTGTTGAGCTGCACCGCGGTCAGCGCGATCACCGCGATGCCGCCGATCACCAGGATCCAGCCGACCACCTGGATGTCGAGTCCGGCGACGCTTGCGTTCACCGCCAGCGCCAGGATCAGCCCGATCACGAGGAGTGCGACACCAAGTCCATATCCCATGGCGGGGAGGCTACCGCGTACTGGAGCCGGATCCGTGTTTCTTGACGTGCTTCTTTGGGGTGGACTTCGGCGGTCGTGCTGCGAGACCTTCCGCGTCGACGGGTCACCTCAGCGGGTGGACAGCAGCCGCTCCAACAGGGCCGGCACCATGTCGACACCGGTCACCTCGGCCATCTTCGCCCCACTCTCGTGGGCGAGCCGGCGCGCCTCGTCGGCGTCGTCGAGCGGAGCCAGGATGACCAGCTCGTCGAGAGCGCGAGCCGCGGGGACGGCGTCCACCTCGTCGGTGGAGCGGCAGTCGGAGAGCAGCACGGTCACCCGGCGCGAGGCACGGGACATCGCGAGCTGGGAGGCGGCCTCCTCGAGGGCGGCGCTGACCGAGGTCATCCCGTGCCCGCGCAGCGCGAGCACGTCGGTCACCACGGCGGCCGGGTCTCGGGTGCTGCCCAGCGGCTCGACCACCTCGGCCCGGCGGGCGAACGCCACCACCGCGTGCTCACCGGGCGCTCGCACGAGGCACGCAGCGGCCGTCACAGCGGCGGTCGCGAGCCGCTTGCCGGACATCGAGCCGGACCGGTCCACGACCAGGCACATCGCGAGCTCGGGCTTGCCCCAGTCACGGGCCACCAGCTCGTCGAGCCCCGGCGGCCGCTGCTCGGCGTGCGCCGCCGCGACCGCGTCCATCGAGGCGTCCAGGTCGAGCTCGCCACCCAGGTGGGCAGGGACGGAGCGCGGGCGCCCGATGCCGCGACGTCGTGCGGCACCCGCACGTGCCCGGTCCAGGATCAGCCGCGGCGCCAGGCTCCGCACCAGCCGGCGCAGCTCCTGGTCGGTGGCGGTCGACATCGCGACCAGCAGCGCGAGCGTGTCGTCGGGGTCCTCGGCCATCGCCTGCTGGAGCGCCGCCTGGTCCAGCTCACCGACCTCGGGCGACAGCTCGGTGAACCGGGCGTTGCGGGACAGCTGGGAGCGGCCGGTCGTGGGCGATCCGCGCGGGCGCTCGCGCGGCGTCGGGTCCGGGTTCTGGCCAGGGGGCGGTGCGCCCGCCTCGGGAGGCGGGCTCAGCGTTCCCCCGGCGTCGCCTCCTCGTGCTCCGGGTCGCGTCCGAACTCCTGCTCGTAGAGCTGGGTCACGACCTCCTCGGGCGTGCGGTTGCAGGACTCCTGGAGCTTGATCCGGCCGGTGAGGGCGGCCTTCGCGGAGATCAGTCCGACCTTCCAGTCCGTGGCCGGTACGCCGCGCAGACCGGCCAGCTCACGGGCCAGTCCGACCGCGTCGATCGCACCGCGCACGGACGCACCCACGCGGATGTCGGTGTGGTCGCGGGTGGCGCGGACCAGCCGCACCATCCGGTCGCGCCAGGCCGGATCGGGGTCCTTCGTGCGGGTCTCGACGATCTGCCGCTCTGCCTGCTCGGACTGGTAGCCCATCGCGATGCGGCAGGTGCGGTCATAGAGCGCGGAGGAGATGCGGGCGGTGCCGACGGCGTCGTACGGGTTCATCGCCGCGACCAGCGCGAAGCCTGTGGACGCCGGCACGCGGCCCAGCCGCGGCACCGTGATCTCGCCCTCGGACATCACCGTGAGCAGCACGTTGAGGGTCTCCTCCGGCACCCGGTTGAGCTCCTCGACGTACAGGAGGCCGCCGCTGCGCATCGCCTCCAGCAGCGGACCGTCGACGAAGATGTCGGGCCGGTAGCCCTTGGCCAGCACCAGCGCCGGGTCGAAGTGCCCGACCAGCCGGGCCGGGGTCAGCTCGGCGTTGCCCTCGACGAGCACGAACGGCACCCGGTGCCCGGACGCGACCTGCCGGAGCAGCGTCGACTTGCCGGTGCCGGGCGGTCCCTCGAGGACGACGTGCGCACCGCTGCGCAACGCCGCCTCGAGGAGCTCTGCTTCCAGGTCCCGGTCGACGACGCGTCCGGCGCCGGTCGTGGCCTCATCTGTCATGCGTGCTCGTGGACGACCACTCCGCGCACGTTCTTGCCCGCCAGCAGGTCGTCGTAGCCTTCCTGGACCTGGTCGAGGGTGTAGGTGCGGGTGATGATCTCGTCGAGCTTGAGGTCACCGGACTGGTAGAGCCCGAGGATCTTCGGGATGTCCGTCGTCGGGTTGCAGTCGCCGAACAGGCTTCCCTTGATGGTCTTCCGGAACAGCGTCAGGATCGTGCCCGGGAGCTCGATGTTCTGCTCCATCAGCTTGTTCAGCCCAGTCAGGACCACGATCCCGCCCTTGCCGACGGCGTGGAACCCGCCGGCGACGATCTCCGAGGTCATCAGGCCGGGCGTCAGGATCGCGGCGTCGGCCATCTGGCCACGGGTCATGTCGGTCAGCGCCTCCATCGCCTCGTCCGTGCTCGCGAAGGCGTGCGTGGCTCCGAGCTCCATCGCCTTCTCCCGCTTGTTCTCCAGCGGGTCGATCGCGATCACGTGCTTGGCGCCGGCCATCCGCGCGCCCTGGACGGCGTTGATGCCGATACCGCCGACACCGACCACGAGCACGGTCTGGCCGGCGGACACCTTGGCGGTGTTGACCGCGGCACCCCAGCCGGTCGGTACGCCGCAGCCCACGAGCACCGCCTTCTCCAGGGGCAGGTCGTCGTCGACCTTGACCGCGGAGTTCTGGTGGATCACGCCGTACTGGCTGAACGTGCCGAGCATGCACATGGCGCCGTAGTCGCCGCGCGGTCCGGTGTTCGGGAAGCGCTCGCCGGGCAGGTAGCCCTCCAGGATGGTGGCGCCCATGTCGCAGATCGACTGCTGGCCCGAGGCGCAGTAGCGACAGCTGCCACAGTTCGGGATGAACGAGCAGACCACGTGGTCGCCGACCTTCACCCGGCTGACACCGGGCCCGACCTCCTCGATGATCCCGGCGCCCTCGTGCCCGAGCACCATCGGCAGCCGCGCCTCGAGGTCTCCGTGCGCCACGTGCACGTCGGAGTGGCAGAGGCCCGCGTGCGTGTAGCGGATCAGCACCTCCCCCTCCTGCGGCTTGCTGAGCTCCAGCTCCTCGATCTCGATGGGCTTGCCGGCCTCGTACACGACAGCTGCGCGGGTCTTCATCTGGCCTCCTGGGAGTGTGGTTCCCTCCACGATGCCACCGCTGGCCAGAGCGGCGGCCCCACCGATCGGGCAGGTGCGCCCGCGGGTGCGAGGATGCCCGCATGGCTCCCCGCACCGAGACGAAGCTCGGCGTCTGCAACCTCTGCGAAGCGATCTGCGGGCTGCAGGTCACGCTCACCGACGGCCGGGTCACCGGCGTGCGGGGCAACCCGGAGGACCCGCTCTCGCGCGGTCACATCTGCCCGAAGGGCGTCGCGATCGCGGACGTGTACGACGACCCCGACCGGCTGCGGCGCCCCGTACGACGTGTCACCGACCCGGCCACCGGCGAGGCGACCTGGCAGCGGATCAGCTGGGACGAGGCGCTCGACCTGGCCGCCGACGGACTGGCGCGTGCGATCAACGACAACGGCCGCGACGCGCTCGGGATCTACCTCGGCAACCCCAACGCGCACAGCCTCGGATCGCTGACCCACGGGGTCGGCCTGGTGAAGAGCCTTCGCACCCGCAACAAGTTCAGTGCCACCTCGGTCGACCAGCTGCCGCAGCAGCTCGTCGGCTGGCAGATGTTCGGGCACCAGCTGCTGCTGCCGATCCCCGACCTCGACCGCACCTCCTACCTCCTGGTCTTCGGCGGCAACCCGATGGCGTCCAACGGGTCACTGATGACGGTGCCCGACTTCCCGAACCGGCTGCGTGCGTTGAAGAAGCGCGGCGGACAGATGGTCGTGGTCGACCCACGGCGCACGGAGACGGCGAAGGTCGCGACCGAGCACCTGTTCGTGCGGCCGGGCAGCGACGCGTTCGTGCTGCTGGCGATGCTCAACGTGCTCTTCGAGGACGGCGTCGCCCGCGCGGCGTCGTACGTGAAGGGGCTGGAGAGCGTGCGCACCGCGATCGCGGACTTCACCCCCGAGCGGGCCGAACAGCACAGCGGCATCGCCGCGGACGACGTACGACGGGTCGCGCGCGAGTTCGCCGCCGCCGAGTCCGCTGCGGCCTACGGACGCGTGGGCGTGTCCACGCAGGAGTTCGGCACCGTCTGCCACTGGGCGGTCAACCTGCTCAACGTGATCACCGGCAACCTCGACCGCGAGGGCGGCGCGATGTTCACCAGCCCGGCGATCGACATGGTCGGCAAGGGGCTGATCGGACGCGGCCACCACGGCGTCTGGTCCAGCCGGGTGCGTGGGCTGCCGGAGTTCGGCGGCGAGCTGCCGGTGTCAGTGCTGAGCGAGGAGATCGAGACGCCGGGAGAGGGCCAGATCCGGGCGATGCTGATCCATGCCGGCAACCCGGTGCTGTCGACGCCCCACGGCTCCCGGCTCGACGCTGCGATGGCCGGGCTCGACTTCATGGTCGCGGTCGACATCTACGTCAACGAGACCACCCGCCACGCCGACGTGATCCTGCCGCCGACGACAGCGCTCGAGCGCGACCACTACGACCTGGTCTTCCACGTGTTCGCGGTGCGCGACACGGCCCGGTTCACGCCCGCCGTGCTGCCGAAGGAGCCGGGCGCCCGGCATGACTGGGAGATCTACCGCGACCTCGCGCTGCGCACGGCCGCGCGGCTGGACCAGAAGAAGCCGCTCAAGAAGCGGTTGGTGGAGCAGGCCCGGTTCCGGGTCAGCCCGACCGCGACGATCACCGCGCTCCTCGCCCTCTCCCGTCGTACGACGATGCGCGCCCTGCGGGCGCAGCCGCAGGGCGTCGACCTCGGACCGCTCACGCCGGGACTGCTGCCCGACCGGCTCCAGACCGAGGACCACCGCGTCGACGCCGCGCCGGCGCTGGTGCTGGCCGACCTCGACCGGCTGCGCGCGGCGCCCGTCCCCGAGCCGGGCGGGCTGACCCTCGTCGGCCGTCGGCACCAGCGCGACAACAACTCGTGGATGCACAACACCGAGCGGCTCACCGGCGGCCGACCGCGCCACCACCTGCTGATGCACCCCGAGGACCTGGCGTCACGCGGCCTCACCGACGGCGCCCTGGTGCGCGTGGCGTCGCGGGTCGGCGAGGTGGAGGTCGAGGTCAGCGCGACCGACGACATGATGCCGGGCGTGGTCTCGCTCCCCCACGGCTACGGCCACCGACGGGCCGGCGTACGCCTGGCCAACGCGCGCGAGGTGCCGGGCGTCTCGATCAACGACCTGACCGACCCCGAGCGTGTCGACGTCAGCGGCAACGCGGCGTTCAGCGGGGTGCCGGTGACCGTGGCGGCGGTGGCGCGCTAGCTGGCGGCAGCGCGCGGCAGCCGGACAATTGCGCGGTTGTGACAGGTTGCCGCCGCCCGAACGTGCCTGGGCAGGACAATTGTCCGCGCAATCCGGCCCACCGCACCCTCAGCCCGACGTCAGGGTGACGTACTCGTCACGGCGCCCATTCCACCAGACGCGCGCGCCACGGGCGGGGTCGCCTCAGTGCCCGCGGAACGCCTCTTCCAGCCACCAGGAGGGCGTCGAACCGGTCACCTTCAGGTCGACGAGGAGCGGCCGGGAGCGCTCGCCGGTCAGCCAGACCGCGACCGCCTCGACGTCCTCGGCACGGCGGACGGTCACGGCGTCGAACCCGTGGCCGCGGGCGATCGCCGCGAAGTCGGTGGGCGGGAAGCGCACCAGGGACAGGTCGTCGCCGTCCGGACCGAAGTGGTGCACCTCGGCGCCGTACGCCGCGTCGTTGTAGACGACCACCACCATCGGGAGGCCGAGGCGGACCACCGTCTCGAGCTCGCTGATCCCCATCAGCGCACCGCCGTCACCCAGCGCCGCGACCGGCAGCCGGGCCGGCTGGGCGAGCGCGGCACCGATGGCGGTCGCCAGGCCGAGCCCGATCGACTGGTAGGCCTGCGTGAAGCAGAAGCCGAGCTCGTCCGGCACCGAGAGGAACATGCTCGGGTAGCCCATGAAGTTGCCCGAGTCGACCGAGAGCACGCGCTCGGTCGGCAGCACGTCGTCGAGCAGGATGGTGGCGGTGCGGGGGTCGATCTCGTCGTCGGTGGAGAGGTCGTCGTACGCCACGTCGCGCCAGCGCACCTCGGCCGCGATGCGCTCGCGGAGCACGTCGGTCCGCCGTCCGGGTCGTTCGCCCATCAGGTGCGCCACCTCGTCGGCGACCTCCGCGACGTCGCCGTGGACGTCGAGGTCGACCGGGCGCTGCCGGCCGAACGCCTCGTGGTCGAGGTCGACCTGCACGACCGTGGCCCCGGGACCGATCAGCGCCCCTTGGCGGGTGGTCCACATGTTCAGCGAGCAACCCCAGCCGACCACCAGGTCCGACGCCTGGATCAGCTCCGCCGCGATCGGTGACGCGAAGCCTCCGGAGACGTCGAGCGACCAGGGGTTGCCGGCGAACAGCCCCTTGGCCACGGCGCTGGTGGCCAGCAGCGCTCCGGTGCGCTCGGCCAGCCGCTCCAGCTCGTGCCGGGCCCCCCGCGCGCCGCGTCCTGCGATGAAGACCGGCGCCTGCGCCGCCTCCAGCATCGCCGCGAAGCGTTGGAGGACACCTCGCGCGCGGGTGCGCCCGGTACCGATGTCAGCAGGCAGCACCCGTCCCTCGGGCGCCCCCAGTGACTGCACGCCCAGCGGGAGATTCAGCACGACGGTGCGCCGGTCGGTCCGTGCCGTGTTCACGGCCAGCACGGCGGCTGCGTACGCGGAGGCGGGGTCGTCGACCCGAAGCAGGACAGCGCCCACCGCCCGCGCGAGGGCGTCCTGGTCGACGTAGAAGTTGGACCGCTCCTCGGTGACGTCGGCGGCGACCACCACCAGCGGGGTGCGGCTCTTGACCGCCTCGGTGAGGCCGGTGAGCGCGTTCGTGAAGCCGGGGCCCTGGTGCACGGTGACGGCAGCGACCTCGCCGCTCATCCGGGCGTAGGCGTCGGCCATCGTGGCCGCGCCTGCCTCGTGCCGCGCGGTCACGAAGCGCGCCCCGGCGGCGACCATGGCGTTGCTCACCACGAAGTTGCCGGACCCCACCACCCCGAAGACCTGACCCACACCGGCCTCGACGAGAGTCCGCCCCACGGTCTCGGCAACGGTCCGGGCGACGTTCACCGCTCGACGAGGGCCAGCACGCGGGCAGGGCTGCCCGATCCGCGCTCGATGCGCAGCGGGCCGGCCACGACGACCGCACCCGTCGGGGGCAGCAGGGCCAGGTTCTGGAGCTGGGTGAGGCCGTACTTGCCGGCGCCGTGCATCAGGGAGTGGCACGGGAACATCGGGTCGAACCCGGCAGCCGCGCCGGCGTCCGTGCCCACGGTCTCGACGCCGAGGCCGATCACCGGGGACTGCTCCGCCACCCAACGCGCGCACGCAGCCGAGAGACCGGGCGTGTGCGGGCCGTCGTCGTCGGCGTTGAGGTACTCCTCCTGGGAGTGCGACCGGGCGTCCCAGCCGGTGCGGACCAGCAGCCAGCCGCCGACCGGCAGCGGACCGTGCTGCTCCTGCCAGGCCTCGAGATCGGCCACCTCCAGCAGGAAGTCGGGGTCGTCGGCCACGCGGTCGGCCACGTCGACGACGGCCGCGGGAGCGACCAGCCGGCCTGCCGGCACGGAAGCCACGTCGTCCTGGTCGCGACCGGTCACCCAGTGGTTCGGCGCGTCGAAGTGGGTGCCCGTGTGCTCGCCGGTGCGGAAGTTGTTCCAGTACCAGGCGGGTCCCCGGTCGTCGTACGCGCTGATCTCCTCGAGCTGGAAGGAGGCGGTCTGCCCGAACTGCTCGGGGAGCTGGAGGGTCGGGGTGGTGTCGCTGAGCGGCGCGCTCAGGTCGACCACCTCGACCGTGCCGGAGGCGAGGGCGGCCACGAGGTCCTCGAGGACGGGCATCAGACCCCCAGCACCTTGCGTACGGCGTCGCGCGCGGCGAGCGGGTCACCCGCGCCGAGTGCCGCCTCGGCGGCGTCCTCGCAGGCGTCCATGGTGACCTGGGCCAGCCGTGCGCCCACCGGACGGACGGCTGCGGTCGCCATCGACAGCGACGAGATGCCCATCCCGACCAGCGCCGGCGCGAGCAACGGGTCGGCCGCGGCCTCGCCGCAGACCCCGACCGGCTTGCCGGCCCGCTTGCCGGCCTCGGCCGTGATCGCGATCAGGTGCAGCACCGCCGGCTGCCACGCATCGGTGAGGTGGGCCAGGTCGGTGGCCATCCGGTCGGCGGCCATCGTGTACTGGGTCAGGTCGTTGGTGCCGATCGAGAGGAAGTCGACGACCTCGAGCAGCTGGTAGGCCAGGATCGCGGCGCTCGGGATCTCCACCATCACGCCGGGCTTGAGTCCGCGGCTGCGCACCTTCTCGGCGAAGTCGGTCGCCTCGGCGACCGTGGCCACCATCGGCGCCATCACCCAGGGCTGGGTGCCGGTGTTCCTGGCGGCCAGCGCGATCCCGTCGAGCTGGCGGTCCATCAGGCCGGGGTTGTCGAAGCTGAGCCGCAGCCCGCGCACCCCGAGTGCCGGGTTCTCCTCGCCGGACTTGGTGGCATAGGCGATCGGCTTGTCGGAGCCGGCGTCGAGCGTGCGCACCACGACGTAGCGGTCGGTGCCGAACGGTGAGAGCACCCCTGCGTAGATCTCGGCCTGCTCCTCCACGCTCGGTTCGTCCTTGCTGGTCAGGAAGCACAGCTCGGTCCGGAACAGGCCGACGCCCTCGACCGGGGCCTCCGACGCCTTGCTCGACGACGCGGCGTCGGCCACGTTGGCGAGCAGCTTGACCGGGATCCCGTCGGACGTCGCGGCCGGACCGGTCCACCGGGCCAGCTCTTCGCGCTGCTTGAGGTCCGCTGCGACCCGCTCCTGGGCCTTCGTCTCGTCGGGGCCGACCTCGACCTCGCCGCTGACCCCGTCGACCAGCACGACGTCGCCGTCGTGGAGGTCGAGGGCACCGGAGACACCGACGATGCAGGGGATCCCGAGCTGGCGGGCGATGATCGCGGTGTGGCTCGTGGAGCCACCCTTCTCGGTCACCAGCGCCACCACGAGTGACGGGTCGAGGCCCGCGGTGTCGGAGGGAGCCAGGTCCTCGGCAACGAGCACCGAGGGCACCTCGGGTGTCGGTACGCCGGGCTCCGGCTCGCCGACCAGGTGCGCGGTCACGCGCTTGCCGATGTCGCGCAGGTCGGTGACCCGCTCGGCCATCAGGCCGCCCATCTGCGCGAACATGCCCGCGAAGTGCTCGACCGCGGCGAACACCGCGTCGAGCAGGCCGTCGCCGTTGGCGAGGTTCTTGCGCACCGCGGAGCGCAGCCCCTTGTCCCTGGCCAGCCCGGCGCTCGCGGTCAGCACCTCGGCGGCGGCTCCCGACGCCTTGCCGGCCCGGTGGCTGAAGCCGTCGGCCACCGCCGCCGCGGCCTCGTCGTACGCGGTGAGCGCGTCCTCCGGCGAGTCCGGACCGGTGTACGCAGCGATCGCGCCCGGATCGATCTCGGTGCGCGCTCGCAGGACCGGCCCGAGGGCAAGCCCGGGAACGACCGGGGTGCCACGCAGCGGAGAAGGTGTGGTGGTGGGCGTCGAGGTGGCCATGTCCACAGTGAACACCGCCCGGTGCTTGACAGTCAACACATTCAAAGGTAAAACAACGCATACACAGATCGGCACGACCGATCATCCCTGGGAGGTCCGGTGTACGCGGAAGAACGGCAACAGGCGATCGCCGCCTCCGTCGCGCGGCGCGGCCGGCTCTCCGTCGCCGAGATCGCCTCGGACTACTCGGTGACCACAGAGACCGTGCGTCGCGATCTCACCGTACTGGAGCGCGCCGGTGTCGTCCGGCGTGTCCACGGTGGCGTCGTGCCGGCCGCGTCGCTGACCATGATCGAGGCAGCGGTCGCCGAGCGCGACCGCGCGCACGCGCCGGAGAAGGAGGCGATCGCCCTGGCCGGGCTCGCCCTGCTCCCCCAGGACGGCGGGACGGTGCTGCTGGATGCGGGCACGACACTCAGCCGGATGGCGGCGCTCCTCCCCCACGACCACAAGCTGACCGTGATCACCCACGCGGTGCCGGTCGCCGCGCGCGTCGCCGGTCTCGCGCACGTCGACCTGCGGTTGTTGCCCGGCCGCGTGCGCCGTACGACGCAGGCCGCCGTCGGGGTCGACACCGTGAACGCGCTGTCAGCGCTGCGGGCCGACGTCGCGTTCATCGGCACCAACGGCGTCAGCGCCGAGCACGGCCTGACCACCCCCGACGCCGACGAGGCCGCCACCAAGCGGGCGATGGTCCTCGGCGCGAGGCGCGTGGTCGTTCTGACCGACTCCTCGAAGATCGGCGTCGAGACGACGCACCGGTTCGCCCAGGCCGGTGAGTACCACGTGCTGGTCACCGACGACGGGATCGAGGACGATGACAGGCAGGCCCTCGAGGACGCAGGCGTGGAGGTGGTGATCGCATGATGATCCTGACCCTGACTCCCAACCCGTCCACCGACCGCACGATCGAGCTGGCCGGGCCGCTCGAGCGTGGCGGGGTGCTCCGGGCCGTCGCCGAGAGTGCGCAGGCCGGCGGCAAGGGGATCAACATCTCGCGAGCGGCCGTTGCCGCCGGCGTGGCCACGATCGCCGTGCTGCCCGCGCTGGACGACGACCCGTTCGTGGTCGGCCTGCTGCGCGACGGCATCGACTGCCGCCCGATCACGCCGACCGGGCCGATCCGCGGCAACATCACGATCACCGAGCCCGACGGCACCACCACCAAGCTGAACAGCCCCGGCCCTACCTCCACCACGGCATCGCTGGCCGCGCTCGAGGACGCGCTTCTCGCTCGTGCCGACCGGGCGTCGTGGGTGGTGCTGGCAGGCTCGCTGCCGCCCGGTGCACCGGCCGACTGGTACGCCCAGCTGGTCACCGCGCTCCGTCGTACGTCGACCAAGGTGGCGGTCGACACCAGCGACGCCCCGCTGCTCGAGCTGGTCGCCGGCCTCCCCGGATCCGCACCCGACCTGATGAAGCCCAACGGTGAGGAGCTCGCCTCGCTCACCGGCACGGACCCCGATGCGGTCGAGGGCGACCCCGCCACCGCGGCCAAGGCGGCACAGGTGCTGCTCGACGGCGGCGTCGGCGCGGTGCTCGCCACCCTCGGCGGCAACGGCGCCGTCCTCGCCACCCGCGAGGGATCCTGGCACGCCACCCCGCCGCCCACCACGGTGGTCAGCACTGTCGGCGCCGGCGACTCCAGCCTCTTCGGCTACCTGCTCGCCGACCTCCGCGGCGGCTCCCCCCTCGACCGGCTGACCATGGCCGTCGCCTACGGCAGCGCTGCCGCAGGCCTTCCGGGAACCACCATTCCCGACCTCTCGCACATCCGTCCCGAGCAGGTCACCGCCTGCCGGCTCGACACCCCCTCCCAAGGAAAGTGACTCCATGAGCGACCTCATCTCCCCCGACCTGGTCCGCCTCGACAGCGACCTGGGCGCCGACAAGGACGCGGTGATCCGCTCCCTCGCGGGCGTCGTGTCCGAGGCCGGGCGCACCGCCGACGCCGACCAGCTGATTGCCGACGCGATGGCCCGCGAGGCCACGTCGGCCACCGGCCTGCCCGGCGGGATCGCGATCCCGCACTGCCGCACCGCCGCCGTCGACGAGCCGACGCTGGCCTTCGCCCGGCTCCAGCCCAAGGTCGACTTCGGCGCCAAGGACGGCCCGGCCGACCTGGTGTTCCTGATCGCCGCCCCGGCCGGCGGTGACGCCACCCACCTCAAGCTGCTCACCCAGCTGGCCCGCGCGCTGGTCAAGGCCGACTTCACCAACGGACTGCGCACGGCGCGCACCCCGGAGGAGGTCGTCGAGCTGGTGGCCAGCGTGGTGACCGCTCCCGCGGCAACACCCGCGGCCGCCCCGGCAGCCGCTTCCACCCGCACCTCCGCGCCGGCCGCCGAGGCCCCGGCAGCCGGTGCGGTCAGCCTCGTCGCGATCACCGCCTGCCCGACTGGCATCGCGCACACCTACATGGCAGCCGAGGCGCTGGAGGCCGCGGCCGAGCGGGCCGGCGTACCCCTCGTGGTCGAGACCCAGGGTTCCGCCGGATCCACCCCGCTCCCGCGCGAGGTGATCCAGGCCGCCGGTGCGGTGATCTTCGCCGTCGACGTGGGGGTGCGCGACCGGTCCCGGTTCGCCGGCAAGCCGGTCGTGTCCTCGGGCGTCAAGCGGCCGATCGACGACGCCGACGCGATGATCGCGGAGGCGGTGCGCTACGCCAACGACCCCAACGCCCCACGCGTCGAGGGCAACGCCGGTGACGCAGGCGGGGGCGGCTCGTCGACGCTGAACGAGAGCTGGGGTGGCCGGACCCGGCGGGTGCTGATGACCGGTGTCTCCTACATGATCCCGTTCGTCGCGGCCGGCGGTCTGCTGATCGCCCTGGGCTTCCTGTTCGGCGGCGACGAGATCGTCAACAGCTACGGCAAGATCGCGGTCGACAACACCCTCTTCAACCTGCCGGACGTCGACAAGCTGGTGCTGCCCCACGCCCTGTTCCACTCGGGCTTCTTCGCCTACCTCGGCGCGCTGTTCTTCATCATCGGCAAGACCGCCTTCATCTTCTTCGTGCCCGCCCTGGCCGGCTACATCGCCTACGCGATCGCCGACCGTCCGGGCATCGCCCCCGGGTTCGTGATGGGTGGCCTGGCGATCAACGTCTTCGCCGTGAACGACGGTGCGGCAAGCCCGGTCAGCCTGCCGGCGACCGGCTTCCTCGGCGCCATCCTCGGCGGCGTGCTCGCCGGCGTGATCGCGCACTGGATGACGGGCTGGAAGGTGCCGGCCTGGGCTCGCGGCCTGATGCCGGTGCTGGTGATCCCGCTGCTGACCTCGATCCTCGCCGGACTCGTGATGATCGTGGTGCTCGGCAAGCCCATCGGCAAGCTGATCAACGCGCTCGAGAACGGGCTGAGCAACATGAGCGGGTCCAACGCGATCCTGCTCGGCATCGTGCTCGGCCTGATGATGGCCTTCGACATGGGCGGGCCGCTGAACAAGGTGGCCTACAGCTTCGCCGCCGCCGGCGTCGGCGTCGCGGCCTCGGCAGCCGCCTCCGACCCGCGGCTGAAGATCATGGCCGCGGTGATGCTGGCCGGCATGGTCCCCCCGATCGCCCTGGCCCTGGCCACCGTGGTCCGCCCGCACCTGTTCAACATCCCGGAGCGCGAGAACGGCAAGGCCGGCTGGCTGCTCGGGGCGTCGTTCATCACCGAGGGTGCGATCCCGTTCGCCGCGGCCGACCCGCTGCGGGTGATCCCCTCGATCATGCTCGGCAGTGCCGTCACCGGTGCGCTCTCGGAGGCCTTCAACGTCTCGGTCCGGGCACCGCACGGCGGCATCTTCGTGCTGTTCGCCGTGCACAACATCCTCGGCTACTTCATCGCGCTGATCGTCGGTGTGATCGTCGGAGCGGTCGCCGTGATGGCTGCCAAGACGATCTGGCCGGCCAACTCCGAGGACCTCGTCACCGTCTGACCCATCCGCTCGACCAACCGCAGGACCAACCCAGAGGAGAACGCATGCCCACCAGGACAGTCACCGTCGGATCCGCCGTCGGCCTGCACGCGCGTCCCGCCGCGATCATCGCGGAGGCGGCCGGAGAGCTCGACTCCGAGGTCATGATCGGCGTGCCCGGTGACGAGGCCGTCGACGCCAGCAGCTCGCTGCTGATCATGACGCTGGGCGCCGGCAAGGGTGACTCGATCGAGGTCTCCGGCGACGACCAGGCTGCGGTCGACCAGATCGCCGCCCTGGTGGAGAAGGACCTCGACGCCTAGGCAGGGTCGCTGAGGATCGCGCGGGCGCGCTCCACGTCGCCGGACATCGCGGCGAGGAGCGCGTCGACGCCGTCGAAGGCGACCATGCCGCGGATGCGCGCCACGAAGGAGATCTGCACCGGCACGTCGTACAGCTCCAGGTCGGTGCGGTCCAGCACGTAGGCCTCGACCCGACGCTCACGCTCGCCGTCGAACGTCGGGTTGGTGCCAACGCTGATCGCCGCAGGAAGTGGCTCAGCACCGGGAGTCTGCAGCGGCGTCAGCCAGCCGGCGTACACACCGTCGGCGGGTGCCGCCAGCCCGTGGGTCGGCACGTTGGCGGTCGGGTAGCCGAGCTCACGGCCGCGCCGGTCACCGCGCACCACCCGCCCGCTCAGGGAGTAGGGGTGGCCGAGCGCCTCGGCCGCGCCCTCGACGTCCCCGGCGGCGAGGCAGGTGCGGACGTACGTCGACGACCAGACCTGCGGGCCACCGTCGAGAGCGACGCCCTCGACCACGAAGTCGTGCGTCGCGCCCTCCTCGCGCAGCGTGGCCAGGTCTCCGGCCGCGCGGGCGCCGAACCGGAAGTTCGCGCCGACGACGACGGCGCGCGCGTTGAGTCCGTCGACGAGCACCCGCTCGACGAACTCCTGGGGCGTCCACGCTGCGATCTCGCGCGAGAACGCGATCACGAGGACGTCGTCGACGCCGGCGTCCGCGAGCAGGGCGCTGCGGCTCTCGACGTCGGTCAGGGACAGCGGTGCGTGCTCGGGGCGCAGCACGGCCATCGGATGCGGGTCGAAGGTCACCGCGACGACATGGTCGACGCCCTGCTCGTCGGCGACGGCGCGGGCACGCGCGACCACCTTCTGGTGACCGAGGTGCACGCCGTCGAAGTTGCCGATGACGACGACGGTGCGGCCGAGGTCGGCCGGGATGTCGTCGAGGGAACGCCAGATCCGCACGCCCGCGACCCTATCGAGTGCCGAGGTCACACGAAGACAGCGACCGCGGCGGCCTGGTCGCCGCGACGCTCGTAGAGGGCGAGAAAGGTGCCGCCGGGGGCGAACACGGCGACCGGGCCGTCCTCGGCGACCTCGAGGTCGATCTTGCGTCCGACACGGACGTCGGCGGCCAGCTCCTCCCCCAGGTCGTACGACGGGAAGCAGGCGCGCGCGGCCTCCGCGATCGGCATCGCCGTGAACTCGTCCGCCAGCTGGTCGAGGGTGTGGGCCACGGCCAGCGGGAACGGTCCGACGGCCGTGCGCCGCAGGGCCGTCAGGTGGCCACCGACACCGAGGGCGGCGCCGGCGTCGCGGGCGATCGCCCGGATGTAGGTGCCGCTCGAGCAGCGCACCGAGACGTCGACGTCGAGGGTGCCGTCACCGCGACGGACGTCGGTGACGTCGAGGGCGTGCACGGTGACCCGGCGTGCCGCGAGCTCGACCTGCTCCCCCGCGCGCACCCGGTCGTAGGCCCGGCGGCCGTCGACCTTGATCGCGGAGACGGCCGAGGGCACCTGCTCGATCTCGCCGACCTGACCGGCGAGCGTGTCGCGGACGGTGGCCTCGGCCACGTGGTCGGTGGACACGGTGGCCGTGGTCCCACCCTCGGCGTCGTCGGTGCTGGTGGCGATCCCCAGCCGGATCGTGGCGTCGTACGCCTTCTCCGTGAGCATCAGGTGCCCGAGCAACCGGGTGGCGCGGTCGACGCCGAGCACCAGCACTCCGGTCGCCATCGGGTCGAGCGTGCCGGCGTGGCCGACCTTGCGGGTGCCGGCCAGCCGGCGGACCCGGGCGACGACGTCGTGCGAGGTCATCCCGCCGGCCTTGTCGACGACCACGAGGCCAGGCTCGGTCACGTGCTCAGACCTCGTCGTCGTCGTCCTCGGCTTCACCGTCGAGGTCGTCCTCGGGTCGTGGCTTGCGGTAGGGGTCGTGCTCGCCCGCGAACGTCGCACCGGCCGACGAGGCCGTGACGGCGGCGTCCTGCTCGCGCGCCTTCGCGAGGAGCTCGTCGATGTGACGCGCGTTCTCGGGGAGCGCGTCGGCGATGAACTCGATCGTCGGCGCGTGCCGCATGCCGAGCTGCTTGGCGACTTCGGACCGGATCAGTCCCTTGGCCGACTCCAGCGCCACCGCGGTGCCGGCGAGGTCGGCTGCCTCGTCATGACCGGGCTCGCCGAGGACCGTGTAGAAGACCGACGCCTGCAGCGTGTCGCCGGAGACCCGGACGTCGGTCACCGTCACGAACCCGAGCCGCGGGTCCTTGATCCGGCGCTCCAGCATCTCCGCGACGATCACCTTGATCCGGTCGGCGATCTTGCGGACGCGTGGGTTGCTCATGGTTGTTCAGTCCTTTGGTGTCACAGAATTCCCAAGGGATCCAGGTTTTCTGGCACTTCCAGGGGCGTGCACGCCCCTGGAAGTGCCAGTTCCCCTCGATACCTTGGGAATTCGACCGGCCACGCAGGGCCTCAGCCCCGCGGGATCTCCTTCATCTCGAACGCCTCGACGACATCGCCTTCCTTGATGTCGTTGTAGCCCTTGATCACCAGACCACACTCGAAGCCCTCGCGGACCTCGGCGGCGTCGTCCTTCTCCCGCTTCAGCGAGGACAGGTCGGCACTCTCCACGACGACGTTGCCGTCGCGGATCAGCCGGACCTTCGCGTTGCGCCGGATCAGGCCGCCGGTGACCATGCAGCCGGCGATGTTGCCGATCTTCGAGCTGCGGAAGATCGCACGGATCTCCGCCTGCCCGAGGGTCGACTCCTCGAACTCCGGCTTGAGCATGCCCTTGAGGGCTGCCTCGATCTCCTCGATCGCGTTGTAGATGACCGAGTAGTAGCGGATCTCGACGCCTTCCTTGTCCGCCATCTCGGTCGCCTTGCCCTGCGGGCGGACGTTGAAGCCGATGATGATGGCGTCGGAGGCAGCGGCCAGGTCGACGTTGGTCTCGGTGATCGCACCGACACCGCGGTCGATGACCCGCAGGTTGACCTCGTCGCCGACGTCGATCTTCGACAGGGCGTCCTCGAGCGCCTCGACCGAACCGGACACGTCGCCCTTGAGGATCAGGTTGAGCTCCTGGCTCTCGCCCTTCTCCATGGAGGCCATGAAGTCCTCGAGGGTACGGCGCACGCGGCGCTTGGCCTGCATGGCCGCCCGCTCGCGGGACTCCCGCTTCTCGGCGATCTGGCGAGCCATCCGGTCGTCCTCGACGACGATCAGGTTCTGACCGGCGCCGGGGACCGCGGTGAGGCCGAGCACCATCGCGGGACGCGACGGGTCTGCCTCTTCGATGTTCTCGCCGTGCTCGTCGAGCATGGCGCGCACCCGGCCGTGAGCCGGACCGGCCACGATCGAGTCTCCGACCCGCAGCGTGCCGCGCTGGATCAGCACGGTGGCGACGGGACCACGACCACGGTCGAGGTGTGCCTCCACCACGAGGCCCTGGGCGTCCTGCGTGGGGTTGGCCCGCAGGTCCAGGGACGCGTCGGCGGTGAGCACGACGGCCTCGAGCAGCTGCTCCAGGTTGGTGCCGGACTTCGCGGAGACGTCGACGAACATCGCGTCGCCGCCGTACTCCTCCGGGACCAGGCCGTACTCGGTGAGCTGTCCACGCACCTTGGACGGGTCGGCGTCGGGCTTGTCGATCTTG
The DNA here is from genome assembly GCA_963815585.1 of uncultured Actinomycetota bacterium. Classification (GTDB taxonomy): domain Bacteria; phylum Actinomycetota; class Actinomycetes; order Propionibacteriales; family Nocardioidaceae; genus Marmoricola. Next base: position 19,224 of record CAWFHJ010000009.1, read on the forward strand.
TTCACCGCGACCACGATCGGCACACCGGCGGCCTTGGCGTGGTTGAGCGCCTCGACCGTCTGCGGCATCACGCCGTCGTCGGCCGCGACCACCAGGATCGCGATGTCGGTCGCCTGGGCACCACGAGCTCGCATGGCGGTGAACGCCTCGTGACCCGGGGTGTCGATGAACGTGATCCGACGGTCGGTGCCGTCGACCTCGGCGTGCACCTGGTAGGCACCGATGTGCTGCGTGATGCCACCGGCCTCCTTGTCGACCACGTTGGCGTTGCGCAGCGCGTCGAGGAGCTTGGTCTTGCCGTGGTCGACGTGACCCATGACAGTGACGACCGGCGGACGTACGACGAGGTCGGAGTCATCGCCCTCGTCCTCACCGAACTCCAGGTCGAACGACTCCAGCAGCTCGCGGTCCTCGTCCTCGGGGGACACGACCTCGACCACGTAGTTGAGCTCCTCGCCGAGCAGCTCGAACGTCTCGTCGTTGACCGACTCGGTCGCCGTGACCATCTCGCCCAGGCTGAACAGCATCTGGACCAGGGAGGCCGCGTCGACGCCGATGCGCTCGGCGAAGTCGGTCAGCGAGGCACCGCGGGGAAGCTTGACGGTCTCGCCGTCGCCCTTGCGGACGCGGATGCCACCGATCGTCGGGGCCTGCATCGCCTCGAACTCCTGACGACGTGCCCGCTTCGACTTGCGCCCACGACGCGACGGTCCGCCGGGACGGCCGAACGCACCCTGGGTGCTGCCGCGACTGGTCGGCCGACCACCGGGACGGCCACCGCCACCGGGGCGTCCGCCACCGGGGCCACCGCCCATGCCGGGACCGCCACCACCGGGGCCACCACCGAAGCCGCCGCGACCGGGAGCACCGGTCCTGGCGCCACCGGGGCCACCGGGGCCACCACGACCGCCGGGACCACCACCGGGGCCACCACGACCGCCGCCGGGGCCACCGCCGGGGCCGCCACCGAAGGCGGCCGGGGACTTGGGCATCATCGCCGGGTTGGGGCGCGGCATGCCGGGACGGCCACCGTCGCGGGCGGCCGGGGGCCGCGGCGCGCGCTGGTCACCCTCGGCGGGCGCTGTGGGAGCGCCCGGACCGGCACCGGCACCGGGCCGGGGTGCCGGACGGCGACCCATGCCCTGGGTGGACGAGAACGGGTTGTTGCCCGGACGCGGGGCACCCGGACGGGCGCTCCCACCGGGACGGCCGACCGGGCGCGGCCCGGGCGTGCCGGAGGCGCCGTCAGCGGGGGGCTCCTCGTCGCCGGCGGGCGCCTCGGCGGGTGCCGCAGCGGCGGGCTCGGCGACGGGCTCGGCCGCAGCGGCGGCCGGCTCCTCCTCCTGGGCGGCCGGACGCGGGCCCGGACGCGGACCGGGGGTGGTCCGGCTCTGCTCGGGCGCCTCGGCGGCCGCGGCCGCGGGGGCCTCGACCTGCTCCGGCTGGGCCGCGGGTGCTTCGGCGGTCGCTGCCGCCGGCGCCTCGGGAGCCTCGGTCGCCGCGGCGGATGCCTCGGCCTTCGGGCCAGGCTTCGCAGGCGCCTTCTTGGCAGCCTTCTTGGCGGCGGCCTGCTCCATCTTGGTGCTGAGCTCGGCGCCGTGCTTGTCCTCGAACTTCTTGACGACGGGGGGCTCGATGCCGGACGAGGGAGCCTTCACGAACTCCCCGAGGTCGCTGAGCATCGAGATGACGTCCTTGCTCTGGACGCCGTACTTCTTGGCGAGTTCACTGACTCGGACCTTGGCCACGCTGATTCCTCCAGGTCCGAGCCACTCGCTGAGTGGGACTGCGGACCGCTAGTTGGGTTGCACGCTCATCGCGAAGTTCTCATCGCAGGCTCATGAGCTGATGCTCCAGTTCTCGTATCGGTCGGTCTCTTCACTGGTCTGACGCGTGCTGCTCGACGTACTCCCTGAGCGTCTGCGTGCTGAGTCCTCCGGAGACCCGGAGGGCCCGTGGGAACGCACGTTTTCGTTCGGCGAGTGCGAGGCAGCCGGTCGTGGGGTGAACGTACGCCCCGCGTCCGAGTGCGGTGCCACGCGGATCGGGTACGACGGCCAGGTCTCCCGGGCCGTGCGTCTCCGCTCCTGCGACCACCCGCAGCAACTCACGCCTGATGGCCCGCTCGCGACATCCGACACAGGTCCGGATGACGGCGCGCGTGACCACCGTCCCCACTCTAACGCGTCGACGCACCAGACTCCGAACCGATGCCGTGACGGGACCGCGCCGGCCCTCGTAGCGCGACGGACCTAACGGCGGGCTCAGCTCATCGCCCAGGCGTGCACGCCCCACCCGAGGCGGCGTTTGGTCCGTTCGGTTACGCGCGGCTCCAGCCACGGCTCAGTCCGCGGGTGCCTCGTCGGACCGGATGTCGATCCGCCAGCCGGTCAGACGGGCGGCGAGCCGGGCGTTCTGGCCCTCCTTGCCGATCGCCAGCGACAGCTGGAAGTCCGGCACGATCACCCGGGCGGACCTGGCGTCCGCGTCGACCACGATCACCTCGGAGACGCGGGCCGGGCTGAGGGCGCTGCCGACGAAGGATGCCGGGTCCTCGGACCAGTCGACGATGTCGATCTTCTCGCCGTGGAGCTCGTTCATGATGTTGCGCACGCGCTGCCCCATCGGGCCGATGCAGGCGCCCTTGGCGTTGACCCCGGGCTCGCGGGAGTGCACGGCGATCTTGGTGCGGTGGCCGGCCTCGCGCGCGATCGCGGCGATCTCGACGGTGCCGTCGTGGATCTCGGGCACCTCCAGCGCGAACAGCTTCTTCACCAGGTTGGGGTGGGTGCGCGACAGCATCACCTGCGGGCCGCGCATGCCCTTGCGCACGCTGACCACCAGGCACTTGATCCGGGTGCCGTGCGAGTAGTCCTCACCCGGCACCTGCTCACCCAGCGGCAGCAGCGCCTCCAGCTTGCCGAGGTCGACCATCACGTCGTTGGGGTCGCGGCCCTGCTGGATCACGCCCGAGATGATGTCGCCCTCCTTGCCGGAGAACTCACCGAACCGCAGCTCGTCCTCCGCGTCACGCAGCCGCTGCAGCATGATCTGCTTCGCGGTCGTCGCCGCGATCCGGCCGAAGCCCTCGGGCGTGCTCTCGAACTCGGCCACGACGTTGCCCTCGTCGTCGGTCTCCGCGGCGAAGACCGTGACGTGCCCGGTCTTGCGGTCCAGCTCGACCCGCGCCTGCTCCGTGGCTCCCGCCGTCTTGTGGTACGCCGTCAGCAGCGCCTGCTCGATCGCCTCGACGAGCACCTCGAAGGAGATCTCCTTCTCGCGCTCCAGCATCCGCAGGATGTTCATGTCGATGTCCATGGGGACTCAGCCGTCCTTCCGCTTGAACTCGATCTGGATCCGCGCCTTCTCGACCTCGGCGAGCGCCACCTGCTGGTCCTCGCCCTCCACGCGAAGGGTCGCGGTCAGGTCGTCGCTGGCCACGATCCGGCCCAGGACCTGGGACCCGTCCGCGAGGCGTACGTCGACCAGCCGGTCGTGGTTGCGTCGCCAGTGCCGCGGGTGCGTCAGTGGCCGGTCGACACCGGGTGAGCCCACCTCGAGCGTGTAGGGCTGCTCCCCCATCACGTCGGACGCGTCGATCACCTTCGAGATCTCGCGCGTCGCGTCGGCGACGTCGTCGAGGCTGACCCCGCCGTCACGGTCGACGGCGATCCGGAGCACCCGTCGTCGTCCGGCGGAGGAGAGGTCGACGGCCTCGAGGTCGAGCCCGAGACCGGCGAGCGGCTCGACGAGCAGGGATGCCAGGCGGTCCCGGGTCTGTGCTGCGGTCACCGGACCAACCTCCTGCTGTGTTGTTGTGGCTACTCGTCACCCACCCTAGGGGGTGCGTCACCACAACCGCGCAAGGGCCGCGCCCTAGACGAAAGCGCTCTCCCCCGTGATCGCCCGGCCCACGATCAGGGTGTTGATCTCGCGGGTGCCCTCGTAGGAGTAGATCGCCTCGGCGTCGGCCACGAAACGGCCGACGTGGTGCTCCAGCAGGATCCCGTTGCCGCCGAGCACCTCGCGGGCCCAGCCCACCGTCTCGCGCATCCGCACGGTGCTGTGTGCCTTGCACAGCGACGCGTGCTCGTCACGCAGGACACCGGCGTCCTGGAGCTGGGAGGCGCGGGTGTTCATCGCGGTCGACGCGGTGACGTTGGCCAGCATCTTGACCAGCAGGTCCTGCACCAGCTGGAACGACGCGATCGGGCGGCCGAACTGCTCGCGCGCCTTGGTGTAGCGCAGCGCGTGCTCGAAAGCACCGCGTGCACAGCCGGTGGCCTGCCAGGCAACGCCCATCCGGGTCACCCGCAGCACGTTGGACGTGTCGCGAAAGCTGTTGGCCTCCTGGAGCCGGTTGTCCTCGGGCACGCGGACGCCGGAGAGGTGGATCTCGGCGTTCTGCACCACGCGGAGGGCGATCTTGTCCTCCTGCTTGTCGAAGGTCATGCCCTCGGTGCCCTTCTCGACGACGAAGCCCTTGACCTTGTCGTCGTCGACGTCGCGCGCCCAGATCACGACCAGGTCGGCGAACGCCGCGTTGCCGATCCACTTCTTCTCGCCGTCGAGCACCCAGCCGTCGCCGTCGCGCCGGGCGGTGGTGGCCAGGCCCGCGGAGATAGCGGAGCCGACCTCGGGCTCGGTCAGCCCGAACGCGCCGATCAGCTCCATCCGGGCCATCGCCGGCAGCCAGCGCTCACGCTGCTCGTCGGACCCGCAGAGCATGATCGATCCCATCGCCAGGCCGCCGTGCACGCCCATGAAGGTGCCGATCGAGGGGTCGACCCGGGCCAGCTCCATCGCGACCATGCCGTCGACCAGGGCGCCGCGACCCGGGCAGCCCGGCCCGTCGTACGCCAGGCCGGCGATGCCGAGCTCCGCGATCTTGGGCACCAGCTCGTGCGGGAACTCCGCGCGCGTCCAGTAGCCGTTGATCACCGGCTCGACCTCTCGGTTCATGAACGCGCGGACGTCGCTGAGCAGCTCGCGGTCGCGGTCCTCGAGCATCAGCTCGAAGCCGAGGAAGTCGGAGAACGGGGTCTCTCCCGGGTCCAGGTCGGTGGCAGCTTCGGCGTCGGTCATGGGTGCGGCAGCTCCTCGGTCAGGAAGTCCTCGATCACGGGGGCCAGCTCGGCCGACTCGGTCAGGATGCCGAGGTGTCCGCCACGGTAGACGTGCAGCCGGGCCGACGGGATCAGCCGGGCCAGCACCCGGGCGTTGACGAGCGGGATGATCGGGTCGTCGTCGCCTCCGAGCACCAGCGTCGGCTGCCGCAGCAGGGACAGGAACGGCAGGCTGGTCCAGCCGGTCATCGCGGCCAGCTGGTAGTAGTAGCCGCGCTTCGGGCCGGCCCGGGTGGCCGCGTGCAGGAGGTCGGCGCCACGCTCGGGGTCGTCGCGCATCGTCCCGCCGTAGATCTCACCGGCGATGGAGGCGGCGTACGCCGGGTCGCGGTGCCGGCGCGGGGTCAGCATCTTCGCGAGCACCCGCGGGTGGGCCGGCACCATCAGGCAGCCGGTGCCGGTCGCGACGAGCACCACGCGTCGTACGCGGCGGGGAGCCTGCACGGCGAGCTGCTGGGCCAGGCCGCCGCCCCAGGACAGGCCGAGCACGTCGAAGCGGCGGTGTCCCAGCCGGGCCAGCATCGCGACCGTCCACGACGCCAGCGCGGCGATCGGGTACGGCGTGGGTGGCAGCGGGCTGCCCCCGACCCCCGGCACGTCGAAGCGGACCAACCCGCGGTCGGGGTCGAGCGCGTCGACCAGCGGCTGCAACGCCTCCAGGCTGGCGCCGATCCCGTTGCACAGCAGGAGCGGTGGCTGGTCGGCCAGCCGGCCACGACCGGGGCGCACCGAGACGCGGGCCGAGACTCCCCGCACCGCGACGGTGCGCACTCGGTCGCGCTCAGCGGTCATGGACATAGGTGCCCGGGGCGTCGCAGACCGGTTCGAAGGCGGCCGAGCCGAGGCGGCGCGGCTTGTTGCGCTCCGGTCCGGTGCGCTGGGCGAGCCACGACGAGTAGTCGTCCCACCAGGTGCCCTTGACCTTCGACGCCGCGCCGAGCCACTCCTGGCTGTCCGCCGGGTTGCTGCTCGCGGTCTGGAAGCTCGCCTTCGGGTTGCCCGGCGGGTTGACCATCGCCGCGATGTGGCCGCTGGTGGAGAGCACGAACTTGGACTCGCCCCCGAGCAGCTGGGTGGTCCGGTAGCAGGACTCCCACTTGCACAGGTGGTCGGCGATGCCGGCAACGACGTAGGAGTCGGTGTCGACCTTGCCGAGGTCGAGGTCGGTGCCGAGCATCCGCGACCCCTCGGGCCTGGTCAGCCCGTTGCTGATCGCGAGCTCCATGAAGTCGCGGTGCATGGCCGCCGACATCCGCACCGGGTCGGCGTTCCAGTAGAGGATGTCGAACGCCTTGGGCGGGTAGCCGAGCAGGTAGTTGTTGACCCAGTAGTTCCAGATCAGGTCGTTCGGCCGCAGCCAGGCGAACACCTCGGCCAGCACCCGGCCGTCGAGGTAGCCCTTCTCCGCCGAGGCCTTGGTCGAGGCGGCAGCAGCCTTGTGCGAGAGCAGCGCGCTGGGCAGCCCAGCCTGGTCCTGGTCGAGCACGGTCACCGCGAGGCTGAACGCGGCGACCCGGCCGAGCTCGCCGATCGCCGCGAGGTGCGCGAGGACCATCGTCGAGAGCATCCCGCCGGAGCAGATGCCGAGCAGCGCGACCTGGTCCTGGCGCGAGATCTTCTGTGCCACGTCCATCGCGTCGATGATCGCCTGGCCGTAGGCGTCGACACCCCAGTCAGCGTGCCGGGCGTCGGGGTTGCGCCAGGAGATGCAGTAGACCTGCTGTCCCTGCTTGACCAGGTGCTCGACGAGGCTGCGCTCCTCGGCCAGGTCGATCACGTAGTACTTGTTGATCGTCGGGGGCACGATCAGGAGGGGCGTGGAGCGGACCTTGGGGGTCTGCGGGGTGTACTGGATCAGCTCGAACATGTCGGTGCGCAGCACCACCGCGCCCGGCGTGACGGCGATGTCCACGCCGACCTCGAACGCGTCGGGCTCGACCATCGACGGCACCCGCGGCGGGGTCGCGAAGTCGCGCACCAGGCGGCGCCCGCCGGCGACCAGGCTGCCGCCGCCGGTGTCGATCACCCGCTTGAGAACCTTGGGGTTGAGCACCGGGTTGTTGCTCGGGGACGAGGCCTCGACCAGGTTGTCGACGATGAAGCCCATCCGCTGCTGGTCGCCCCAGCCGAGGTCGGCGTCTGCGACCAGCCCGCGAGCGGCCTTGCCGGCGGCCAGGTAGCCCTGGAGGGTACGACGGAGGAGCGGGTTCTTGACCCAGCCCTCCTCGCTGGAGAACCGCCGGTCCTTCTCGTCGGCCTCGATGTCCGAGCGACCGGCGCCGATCTTGGCCAGCTCACCGGCCAGCCCGGCCCCTCGTCGTACGACGCGGACCGGGTGCCGGGCGAGTCCGGCGGTGAACCGGACCCCGGACATGCCGGGCAGGAACCGCCGCAGCGGACTGGCGGCGGCGTCGGCGAGCAGCAGGTCGAGCGGCGCAGCGGCGTCGGGCTCCCGCTCCTCCTCGACCTCGACAGCGCTCATCAGGACGACTTCGTGACGTCGTCGGGGGCCTCGACCTCGCGGCGCAGGATCTTGCCGGTCGGTCCCTTCGGCAGCTCGTCGACGATCCAGACGTGGCGCGGGTACTTGTACGCGGCGAGATTCTCCTTGGCGAAGTCGCGCAGCTCGTCCTCGGTCACCTTCTTGCCCTCCTTGAGCGCCACCGCGGCACCGACCTCCTCGCCGTGGGTGTCGTGCGGGATCCCGACCACGGCCACCTCGGCGACGGCCTCGTGCTCGTAGAGCACCTCCTCGACCTCACGCGGGTAGACGTTGTAGCCGCCCCTGATGATCAGGTCCTTCTTGCGGTCGACGATGAAGTAGTAGCCGTCCTCGTCCTGCTTGGCCATGTCGCCGCTGCGGAACCAGCCGTCCTTGATCGCCTCGTCCGTGTCGTCCTGGCGCTCCCAGTAGCCCTTCATGACGTTCTCGCCCTTGATCGCGATCTCGCCGACCTCGCCCTGGTCGACCTCGTTGCCGTCGTCGTCGACGACCTTCATCTCGACGCCGCGGACCGGCACGCCGATGGAGCCGGGCTTGCGCTCGATGTCGGGCTGGTTGAACGACGCCACCGGCGACGTCTCCGACAGTCCGTAGCCCTCGAGGACCATGCAGTCGAAGGTCTTCTCGAAGCTCTTCATCACCTCGACCGGCATCGCCGATCCGCCGGAGATGCAGGTGCGCAGGCTGGACACGTCGTACGACGAGGCGTCCGGCGCGTTGAGCATGCCCGCATACATGGTCGGCACGCCCTCGAACACCGTGACCTCGTCGCGGCCGATCACCGTGAGCGCCTTCTCGGCGTCGAAGCGCGGGACCAGGGTCAGGCAGGCACCCGAGCGCACCGACGCGTTGAGGCCGCAGGTCAGCCCGAAGCAGTGGAACAGCGGCAGGCAGCCCATCACGACGTCCTTCTCGCTGAGCTCGACGAGGGTCTCGGCGCTGACGGCGGCGTTGGTGATCATGTTGTTGTGCGTGAGCTCGGCGCCCTTGGGCTGACCGGTCGTGCCCGAGGTGTAGAGCAGCACCATCGTGTCGTCGTCTTCACGGTCGACGACGTCCTCGACCGGCTCGTGCTCGGCCAGCAGCGAGGCGAACTCCTCGTCGACCGAGATGCACTCGATGCCGACCTCCTCGGCGGCCTTGCTGGCCTCGTCTGCCATCTGGTGCCAGGCGAAGAGGATCGAGGCGCCGGAGTCCTCGAGGTAGTACTTCACCTCGCGCGCCTTGAGCAGCGGGTTCATCGGCACCACCACGGCACCGGCGGCGACCGCCCCGTAGAAGATCACCGGGAACGGCGGCACGTTGGGCAGCACCAGACCCACCCGGTCGCCGGGGCCGATCTTGCGGTCGGCCAGCAGCGCGGTGACTCGTCGGGCACCCTCGAGCAGCTCGTCGTAGGTCAGCACCATGTCGTCGAGCCGGACGGCCGGCCGGTCGCCGTGCTGGGCAGCGGTGTCGGTCAGGGCCTGGGCCAGGTTGGTCACGATCGCCTTTCATGGAGCGTTGTCGTTGACTCCCCGTCCCCTAGTCCTACCCGGTCGTGACGCCCGACACACGTCCGGGTCCACGCACCGGGCCTCATAGGATCGGGCGCGTGCCTCCCGCCCCCGACTTCCGGCCCGACCGCCGGCTGACCCGGCGTACGGCGCTCGGCGTGGCCGGGCTTGCCTCCGTCGGCGTCACCGCAGCGGCCTGCGACGATCCCGCCGCGACGCCCTCGGGTCAGGCGACGGTGCGCTCCACGGAGATCACGCCGGACGTCGCCCTGGCCGTCGAGCTGGTGGCCGGGATGCAGCGCAGCGTGGCGCTGACGACCGACGTGGTGCGCCGCTACCCGCTGCTGCGACCGGCGCTGCGCCCGCTGCTGGAGACCCAGCGCGCCCACCTCGCGCTGCTCCGGGACGCGGTGCCGTCGCGGGCGATGCCCTCGCCGTCCGCGGCCTCGGTGCCGACGACGACGGACCGGACGGCCGCCCGCGCTCGGGTGGTCCGCTCCACGAAGGCCCGGCGCGACGCCCTCAACGCGGCGGCGCTGGAGGCGGAGTCCGGTCCGTTCGCGCGGGTGCTGGCCAGCATGGGTGCCGGCCTGTCCCAACGGCTCGCCGTGATCGAGGGGTCGGCATGACGCCCACCGACGCGCTGCAGCGCACGCTCGCCGCGGAGCACGCCGCGGTCTACGTGTTCGGTGTGCTCGGCGCCCAGACCTCGGAGTTCGGGCAGCGCGAGCTGTTCGGCAACCTGCTCACGGCCTACCGGCAGCACCGCGCGGCGCGTGACGCGCTGGTCCTCCGGATCACGCGGAAGGGCGCGCAGCCGGTCGCGGCGGCGGCGTCGTACGAGCTGCCGAACGGGGTGTCGACGCCCACCCAGGTGACGCAGGCCGCCCTGACCACCGAGCGACGGGTCACGCAGAGGTACGGCAACCTCGTCTCCCAGACCGTGGGGGACGACCGCTCGTGGGCGATCGACGGACTGGACGCGAGCGCGGTTCGTCAGCTGTCGTTCCGGGGAAGGCCCGAGTCCTTCCCCGGAACGCAGGGTCTTGCGGGTTAGCTAGCTGCGGTACGCCGTGAACATCTGCGACATCCGGGCGCTCTGGCCACCCGTGAACTCCGTGTAGCAGGTGTCGTAGGAGTAGTCCATGTAGTTGTGGATCGGGTCGAGGCCCGGCAGCGTGCACGAGTCGCGACCGGTGGGGCAGCCGCTGGACGGGCTGCTCTGCGCCGGGGTGTCGGACACCTCGTCGTTCGTGCTCGTGCACCCGCCCTGGAACGTGTGGTAGAGCCCGAACCAGTGGCCGGCCTCGTGGGTGGCGGTCTCGCCGTAGTTGTAGTTGGTGGCGGTGCCCCCGGGCAGCGAGGAGTACTGCACCCGGATGCCGTCGATCTTCGGGTTGCTGGCGTAGTCCCAGGGGAAGGTCGCGATGCCGAGGTAGCTGAAGTCGACGAGCCAGATGTTCAGCGCGTTGGCGCCGCCCTTGCGGGTCTGCGCGCGGTACGTCGTGCTCTTCCTGTCCTTGTGCCACGTGTCGTTGTAGAACCTGTCGGTGCCGGCCAGCGTGAAGCTGAAGCCGGTGTTGGCCGCGGTGCCCGACTCGCCGCCGGCATACGTCTTGTTCAGCACGGCGATCTGCTGGGTGATCTGGCTGTCGGTCACGTTGCCGGCGCCGCTCTTGCCCGCCATCACATGGATGTAGACCGGGACGCTCCCGCCGGTGGTGGCGGCCGCGCTTCGACTGGTGCCGCGCAGTGCGAGCAGGCGCGTGGTGCGCGACTCGATCCGCCGCTGCTCCGTCAGCGAGATGCCACGGGTGTCCGCGCCGTGGCCGTGGAGGCCGCGCGCCGAGGAACCTTGGTAGGCAGTGACACAGGTGCCGGCGTTGGCCGGCGCGATCGTGCTGGCGTTCGCCGGTGCCATCGCGCCGAGCATCACGCCGGCGGCGGTGAGGAGGGCTGCGCCTGCGGCCCCGAGATGAGCCCTGTTCATGTGGTTCCCTTCGTCGGTGTGCCCACCCCGGTGAGGGGCACTCTGTGCACTGCGTGGCCGCGCACCAGAGCGCGGGCAGGGCTGTGGTTCCGGGGAGGCCCGAGATCTCCCCGGAACCAGCGGCCTGCTGCGTTCAGCTGCGGTAGGCAGCGAACATCTGTGACATCCGGTTGCTCTGGCCGGACGTGAACTGCGTGTAACAGGTGTCGTAGGAGTAGTCCATGTAGTTGCGGATCGGGTCGAGACCCGGCAGCGAGCACGAGTCGCGACCGACCGGGCAACCACTCGAGGGGCTGCTCTGAGCCGGGGTGTCGGACACCTCGTCGTTCTTGGCCGTGCAGCCACCCTGGAACGTGTGGTAGAGCCCGAACCAGTGGCCCGCCTCGTGCGTGGCGGTCTCGCCGAAGTTGAAGTGCGTGGCAGAGCCACCGGGCAGCGAGGAGTACTGCACCCGGATCCCGTCGATCGCCGGGTGGCTCGCGTAGTCCCACGGGAAGGTCGCGATGCCGAGGTAGTCGAAGTCGACGATCCAGATGTTCAGTGCGTTTGCGCCACCCTTGCGCGTCTGCGCGCGGTACGTCGTGCTCTGCCGGTCCTGGTGCCACGCGTTGTTGTAGAACCGGTTGGTCCCGGCCAGCGTGAACGTGAAGCCGGTGTTGGCCGCTGCGGTGGACTCACCGCCGGCATAGGTGTTGTTGAGGACCTTGATCTGCCGGCTGATCTGGCTCGCCGTCACGTTGCCCTCGCCGTTGGCGCCGGCCATCACATGGACGTAGACCGGGACGTTGCCGCCCGTGGCGGCCGCCTCGGTGCGGCTCAGGCCGCGAGCCGCGAGCCGCGAGGACGTCTCGCGGGCGATCCGGCTCTGCTCAGCGGCGCTGATGGACCTCGTGTCGGCCCCATGTCCGTCCAGGCCGCGAGCGCTGGTGCCGGCGGTGAGGCAGGAGCCCTTGCCGACGGGCTCCACGGTCGAGGCGTGCGCAGGAACCGCGAACGCAGGCCCGAGGACGAGTGCCCCGGCGGACAGGAAGGCGGCGCTGGCGACGCGGAAATGCATGAACATCCTCCGGGGTGGGGCGGATCGTGCGGCGGGGTCGGGGTGGGACCAGGAAGATCTTGACCATTCCGACCCCCTTCGCAAACAGAACGGGGCCTGCGCGTTCTTGCACTGCACGACCACGCAAGCGGAGGTCACCCCCAGGGGTGGGACCAGCTGGCCAGGATGTCCGGAATGTCGGACAGGCGGTGCGCGACGGCATCCGGCTCGCCCTCGGAGTGTCCGACCTGGGCGCGCGGGATCGTGCTGTGCGGCACGTGGATCGCACGCATCCCGGCGTTCTGCGCGCCCCAGACGTCGTCGTACAAGCGGTCGCCGACGTAGACGCAGGCCGCCGGATCGTCCACCCCCACCGCGTCCTGGGCGGCGCGGAAGACCAGCGGCGACGGCTTGGTCCACGGCACCTCGCTGCTGTAGACGTCGCCGTCGATGAGGTGCAGGACGCCGTCGCGGGCGAAGAACTCGTGGTGCCACTCGCGCGGCCAGACCGTGTTGGAGAGCACGCCGACCCGGATCCCGCGCTCACGCAGGGCGCGCCAGAGCGGCGCCACCTCCGGGTCGGTGGCGGTGTGCGGCTCCCAGAACGCCCGGTAGTCCTCGAGCAGTGCGGGGTCGTGGTCGAGACCCGCCGCGGCGAACAGGGCCGCGACGGTCGCACTCTGCTGGTGGTCGCGCGAACGGCCCCACGCGTCGTGGGCGGCGGCCTGGAGCAGCCTGGCGTGCTCGACCGGGTCACGCGTCGGCCACCACCGCGCGCGCCAACGCCTCGGCCTCGCCGGCGAAGTCGATGTCGTGCCACGGCGTGAGGGTGCCGCCCCAGTCGAAGATGACCGCGGCGACCTCCGGCGACCTCTTCGGATCAGGTGGTCGAGCCTGTCGAGACATCACGTCCACCTCAGGCGCGGACGATGCCGGTGATCCGGGCGACCGCGTCGGGCAGCGGGACCTGCTGCCGCTCGTCGGAGCGGCGGTCCTTGACCTCGACGTTGCCGTCGGCCAGACCACGACCCACGGTGACGATGGTGGGTACGCCGATCAGCTCGGCGTCCTTGAACTTCACGCCGGGGCTGACCTTGGGCCGGTCGTCGTACAGCACGGCGACGCCGGCCTCGGACAGCTCGGTGGCCAGGCGCGCGGCCGTGGAGAAGACCACGTCGTCCTTGCCCGTGGCCACGATGTGCACGTCGGCGGGGCTGATCTCGCGCGGCCAGATCAGGCCGTGCTCGTCGTTGTTGCCCTCGGCGATCGCGGCGACGGCGCGGGAGACCCCGATGCCGTAGGAGCCCATGGTGACCGTGACCAGCTTGCCGTTCTCGTCGAGCACACGCAGGTCGAGCGCCTCGGCGAACCAGCGGCCGAGCTGGAAGATGTGCCCCATCTCGATCCCGCGAGCCGACTGCAGGGTGCCGGTGTCGCATTGGGGGCAGGAGTCGCCGTCGCGGACGTCGGCGGCCTCGATCGTGCCGTCGGGCGTGAAGTCGCGGCCGACCACGAGGTCGAGCACGTGGCTGCCGTCGACGTTGGCGCCGGTCACCCAGGCGGTGCCCTCGGAGATGCGGGGGTCGACCACGTAGCGGATGCCGGAGGTGCCCTTCTCCCCCAGCGCGCCGGGGCCGATGTAGCCCTTCACGAGCGTCGGGTGCTTGCGCATCTCGGCCTCGTCCATCGGCTCGACCTCGGTCGGCTCGAGCTGGCCCTCGAGCCGCTTCTGGTCGACCTCGCGGTCGCCGGGCAGGCCGATCGCGAGCGGCTCGCGGGTGCCGTCGGGGTGCTTGAGCACGACGAGCACGTTCTTGAGCGTGTCGCCGGCGGCCCACGGCCGGTCGTCGCGGGGGTGCTTCTCGTTGAGGTGCGAGACCAGGGTGTCGATGGTGGGGGTGCCGGGTGTCTGCTCCGCGTGCGCAGCAGTCGCGTCGTGGTACGGCACCGGGGCGGGAGCGCGGACGGCGACCGCCTCGACATTGGCGGCGTAGTCGCAGTTCGTGCAGCGGACGTAGGTGTCCTCGCCGACGTCGGCCTTGGCCAGGAACTCCTCCGACCGCGAGCCGCCCATCGCGCCGCTGGTCGCCTTGACGATCGCGTAGTCGAAGCCGAGCCGGTCGAAGGTGCGGATGTAGGCCTCGCGGTGCGCGGCGTACGAGCGTTCGAGACCCTCGTCGGAGGTGTCGAAGGAGTAGGAGTCCTTCATGATGAACTCGCGCCCGCGCAGGATGCCGGCACGCGGACGCGCCTCGTCGCGGTACTTGGTCTGGATCTGGTAGAGCCAGACCGGCAGGTCCTTGTAGGAGGAGTACATGTCCTTCACCGCGAGGGTGAACATCTCCTCGTGCGTGGGCCCGAGCAGGTAGTCGCCGCCCTTGCGGTCCTGGAGCCGGAAGATCCCGTTGCCGTACGTCGTCCAGCGGTTGCTGGCCTCGTAGGGCTCTCGGGGCAGGAGAGCCGGGAACTGGAGCTCCTGGGCGCCGATCGCGTCCATCTCCTCACGGACGATCCGCTCCACGTTGCGCAGGACCTTGAGCCCCAGCGGCAGCCACGTGTAGATCCCGGGTGCTGCGCGGCGGACGTAGCCCGCGCGCACCAGCAGCCGATGGCTCGGCACCTCCGCGTCCACCGGATCGTCTCGGAGGGTCCGGACGAACAGCGTCGACATGCGAAGGATCATGGGCGCAAGGCTAGATGAGAACCCGGCGCGCGCTCGACGGGGTTTCCGGAGGGAGCGTCCTCAGTCGCGGGCGGCCTTGAGCGCGGTGCGGATCATCGGGATCTGCAGCGGCAGCCGGCCCCACGCGATCGCCTTGAACTTCGTGCTGTGGGTCTGCGCGGCGTCGGCGGCCATCTTGAAGTTCGCGGGGTAGACGCCGAGCAGCAGCGCAGCGCTCGCCCAGCCGGCGGGCTTGCGCAGCCGCGGCACCAGCAGGCCCGCCGCGCACAGCAGCTCGGCCACGCCGGAGGCGAAGATCACCTCACGGTGCGCGGGAATCATCTTGGGCATGATCGGCTCGTAGACCTCTGGCTTGCCGAGGTGGATGAAGCCCGAGGTGCCGAGGATCGCGGCCAGGCCGATGATGTCCTTGCTGAGGGGTGCGGTCACCCCGAGAGGATAGGCGCCTCCCTACTGGCGTCCCTTGACGGCGTGCCGGAGGTCGTTGACAGCGGCGTCGCGCGGGGACAGCGGCGCGAGCCCGAAGGAACGCTCCACCATCGCCAGGATCGACGTGGTGTCGTAGACGCGGTGGTCGACGCCCGAGCGTCGCATCCGCGACGAGAGCACCAGCGCCGGGATCCGGGTGCCCGGACCCCAGGCGTCGTGCACGCCGTGCGTGTTCCCGGTGCCCGGGGGCGAGACGTGGTCCCACTGCCCGCCGAACTCGTCGTAGGTGACCACGACGAGGGTGTCGTCGGCCTCCGGCCCACTGGTGATCTCCTGCAGCAGCGTGACCAGGTGGTCGCTGCCGTCCGGTTCGCTGGCGTAGCCGGGGTGCTCGTTCTCCGCGCCGTACGGCTTGACGAAGCTCACGGCCGGCAGGGTGCCGTCCACGACCGAGGCACGGAAGTCGTTCTCGTCCTGCAGGTGCGCGCGGCCGGCCTGGCCCGGAGCGTAGGAGGCGAAGTAGTTGAACGGCTGGTGGTGGAACTGGAACAGCGGACCCGGGTGGCCGGCCTCCGCGTCGTCCCAGCCGCCGGAGTACCAGTTCCAGCTGATCCCCTTGGCCGAGAGCCGGTCACCGATGTTCGGGTACGCCGCGTCGTCGATCAGCGGGAGCGGGTTGCCCGCGCTGTGCGGGGCCGACGCGGGCTGGATCGTGTTCACCGCGAAGTCGCCGCAGGCCCGCACCGGGTCGTCGAGCGTCGTGTCACCGGCACAGTGCTCGGTGAGCTGACCGTCGATGACGTCCGGACTCGTGGGGGTGTACTGCGGGTAGGTCTTGTTGGGGAAGCGGTTGGCGTCGAGCACCGAGTTGGCGCCGTGCCCAGTGGTGTTGAGCAGTGCGTCGTCCTCTGTGTCGACCGGCGACCGCGCCGCGATCAGCCACTGGTGGTTGAGGAAGGACCCTCCGAAAGCGGCCTGGAAGAAGTGGTCGGCGATCACGTAGTGCGGGGCGTCGTCCCCGTGGAGGTAGGTCCAGATCGGCAGCTGCTTCGTGTCGTAGGTGCCCTGGGTGAGCCCGATGGCGTCCGAGCCGGTCGTGTAGCGGTCCTGCCTGCCGCCGTCGATCTGGTACTGCTCCTGGTAGAAGCGGTGCACCAGGTCTCGCGTGCAGCCTCCGGGCAGGGCGCCCGCGGAGTCCTTGAGCACGCCGTTGGCGGCGAAGACCCCCGGCGCCGGGCAGGTCCTGTCCTCGGGCTTGATGAAGTCGTCGATCGTGAACGGCTGGTTGACGAAGTCGCTCGCCGGGATTCCGTGAACCGGGTCCTCGCACGTTGTCGCCAGGGGCGGCGAGGTCAGGTTGACGTCGTTCTGCGGGAGGCAGCCGTACGCCGTGCCGTCCTGCGCGACCTGCGTGCGCGTCGCCTCGGACGCGCGCCCGATCCCAGCGACCCGGTGGCCGGCGACCCGGCCCCACCGGCCGTAGAGGTTGTCGAAGGAGTGGTTCTCCTCGTAGATCACGACCAGGTGCCGATAGCCCCCGGGAAGCCCTCGGGCGCCGTGCCCGCCGTGGTGGTGGCCCTCTCGGTCGCCGTCCGCGACGGCGCCGCCCGCTCCCACGGCGACCACGCACGCGGCGGCCGCGACGGCCGCGAGTGCGGCCCTGATCGGTGTCCTGATCGAGACCGGCATGGCTCTCTCCTCACGCGAGCTGACCCCGTTTCGGACGTTACGCCGGGGATGTTCCACGCGCCAGAGGCCGTGCGCCACCAAGGTGGCGACGCCGAGGTCAGAACATGACGGTGGAGAACGTGTCGGTCTGCACGAAGCCGACCCGGTGGTACGCCGCCCTCGCCGCGGCGTTGTGCTCGTTGACGTAGAGCGAGACGACCGGCGCGATCTCGCGGAGCGCTATCTGGGCGACGGCGGCCATCCCGGCAGCGGCGAGGCCCTCACCCCGGCGGGACGGGTCGACGTACACCCCCTGGATCTGGCAGGCGTGGGCGGTCGCGCAGGCGACCTCGGCCTTGAACACGACGCGGCCCTGCTCGTAGCGGGCGAACGACCAGCCGCGGCTCACCAGCTGGTTGACCCGGGCGCGGTAGAGGTCGCGGCCGCCGTCCCACTCCGGGGAGATGCCCACCTCCTCGGTGTACATGTCCACGCAGGCCGGGTAGAGCACCTCGACGTCGGCCCGCTCGGAGCGCCGGACCAGCGGATCGGGCGCCACGGCCGGTTCGCCGGCCAGCTCGAGGTGCGGCTGGTCCCAGCGGGCCTCGCGCGGGGTGCCCCAGCGTTCGGCGAGGTTGTCCCAGAGCACACGCACCTGGTCCTGCGGCCCGACCAGCGTCGAGCAGACCCGACCGCGGCGCGAAGCGCGGTGCGCGAAGGCGGCCAGCGCGGCCTCGTTGCCGAGCACCGGCACCAGGTTGGCCGCGGCGTGGCACAGGGACCGGAGCTCGCCGTCCTCGTAGTAGCCCCAGGCCTCGCCGCCGAGCCAGCGGGGGTCGAGCCGGGTCAGCCGCGCGCGGTACTCGACGAAGACGTTGCGCACCGGATCGGTCGCCAGCAGCCCGAGCACGTCCGGCAGGTCGGAGGGCCCGAGGACGCGCAGGCCGGGCTGGGTGCGGAGCACATCGGGAGCCTAGTACGACGAGGGGTCGGACAGGACCGGCTCGGTCCCCTACGGTGGGCGCATGCAGCGCCATCGCGTCGTACCCACCCTGGTGCTGCTGTTCGCCCTTGTGCCATTGGGCGCCTGCGGCACCGACAAGAAGCCGGCCGGCACCACGGGCGAGGTGCAGCAGCAGGTCTCGGAAGCCGACCAGGCCTGCCGCGACACGTGGCACGACCTCAGCACGAAGGTGGCCGCGCAGGCCGACCGGGGCGGGCTGGCGAAGCGGGTGTTCGCCTCACGCTGGGAGTCGATCCAGGCGGGCGTGGCCTATCACCAGTCGACGGCCACCGCCGACCAGTGCGACCAGGAGCTCGACGACGAGAAGACCACGATCCGGGCCCAGCGCGCACTGCTCGAGAAGGTGCTGCCGTTCGACATGGAGAGCCGGCTTGCCCAGGCAGTCGCGAGTCGCAGTCAGTACGCCGCCGACCACCCCACGTCGAAGGAGACGGCGGCGGTGCGCAGGGCCTACCGCACCCTGAAGGCAAAGTACGTCGCCGCCGACAAGGCGATCGCGCCGGCCGTGGTGCAGCTCGCGGCGACCGACCCGAGCGAAACCCGGACGATCACCCGTCGGTTGAACGACCTGGTGCTGCTCGCGGGCACCAGCGCGGCCTGGGTGGACTGCAAGTCCGCACTCACCACCATCGACGCCTACCAGCACCCGCCGAAGAAGAAGACCGGCAGCAAGGGTTAGCCGACGCTCACCGAGGCGGACGCGCCCTCCTCGGCCTCCATGCCTTCGGCGATCCGCATCGCCTCCTCGATCAGGGTCTCCACGATCTGCGACTCGGGCACGGTCTTGACCACCTCGCCCTTGACGAAGATCTGGCCCTTGCCGTTGCCGGAGGCGACGCCGAGGTCGGCCTCGCGGGCCTCCCCAGGGCCGTTGACGACACAGCCCATGACGGCGACACGCAGCGGCACCTCGAGCCCGTCGAGCCCGGCGGTGACCTCGTCGGCCAGCTTGTAGACGTCGACCTGCGCGCGGCCGCACGAGGGGCAGGAGACGATCTCGAGCTTGCGCGGGCGCAGGTTCAGTGACTGCAGGATCTGGATGCCGACCTTGACCTCCTCGACCGGCGGGGCCGAGAGCGAGACCCGGATGGTGTCGCCGATGCCGCGGCTGAGCAGCGAGCCGAAGGCGACACTGGACTTGATCGTGCCCTGGAAGGCCGGGCCGGCCTCGGTGACGCCCAGGTGCAGCGGCCAGTCGCCGGCCTCGGCGAGCAGCTCGTAGGCGCGCACCATGACGACGGGGTCGTTGTGCTTCACCGAGATCTTGAAGTCGTGGAAGTCGTGCTCCTCGAACAGCGAGGCCTCCCAGACCGCGGACTCCACCAGCGCCTCGGGCGTGGCCTTGCCGTACTTCTCCATCACGCGCTTGTCGAGAGACCCGGCGTTGACCCCGATCCGGATCGAGGTGCCGTGGTCCTTGGCCTCCTGTGCGATCTGCTTGATCTGGTCGTCGAACTTCTTGATGTTGCCCGGGTTGACCCGGACCGCGGCACAGCCGGCCTCGATCGCGGCGAACACGTAGCGCGGCTGGAAGTGGATGTCGGCGATCACCGGGATCTGGCTGTGCTGCGCGATCTCCTGGAGCGCGTCGGCGTCATCCTGGGAGGGGCACGCCACCCGCACGATGTCGCAGCCGGACGCCGTGAGCTCGGCGATCTGCTGGAGCGTCGTGTTGACGTCGGAGGTGAGCGTCGTGCACATCGACTGCACGGAGATCGGCGCGTCGCCACCGACGTCGACCTTGCCCACCTTGATCTTCCGGCTCTTGCGGCGCGGGGCGAGCACGGGTGGCGGGGTGCTGGGCATCCCCAGGGAAACGGCGGTCATGTCCCCAGTCTAGGTTTCGGTGCCGCGCGGGCGGCACGGCGTCAGCTCAGCTGCACCGGGGCGACGATGTCGGCGAAGATCAGGATCACGCTGACGACCAGGATCACCATCGCCATCGCGTAGGTCAGGGGCAGCAGCTTGGCGCTGTCGACGCCGCCCGGGTCGGGTTTGCCGCGCATCCGGGCCCACGCCCGTCGTACCGTCTCGTAGAGCGTCGTGGCGATGCCCCCGCCGTCGAACGGCGGCAGCGGCACCAGGTTGATCAGGCCGAGGAAGAGGTTCAGCCCGGCCAGCAGCAGGAGCACCGACAGGAACCGGTCGAGCACCGGGGTCTCGTGCGAGGACGCCACCTCTCCGGCCACACGGCCGGCGCCGACGACGCTCATCGGGCCGTTCGGGTCGCGCTGCTCGAGTCCGAGGGACGCGCGCGCCACGTGGTAGACCTTCACCGGCATCGAGGCGATCGTCTTCAGCGTCTGCCAGGTGCCGGTGGCCATCGTGTCGACCACGTAGCCGACGCCCTGGCGCTGCGTGACCTGGGTGGGTACGACGCCGAGGAAGCCCACCTCGGTGATCTTCTCCGGGTTGTCCAGGTCGATGTTCTGCGTGGTCACCGTGGTCGTCGGCCGGAGGGTGACCTCCTTGCCGTCGCGCTCGACCACCACCACCGCGGTGCCGTCGCCGTTGGCACGGATCTGCTTCTGCGCCTGGCCCCAGGTGGAGATCGGGGTGCCGTTGATCGAGACGAACCGGTCGCCGGCCCTGAACCCTGCCGCCTTGGCCGGCGCCTCCGGGTCGGACGCCTTGCAGTCGCGCGTCGGCTTGCCGACGTTGGCCTCGGTCACCGCGATCACGCACTTGGAGACCCCGGCGACGGTCGTGGTGGCCGTCGGCACCCCGAAGCCCACGAACACGAACGCGAACAGCAGGAACGCGAGCACGATGTTGATCGCGACGCCTGAGCCCATGATGATGACGCGCTGCCACCACGGCTTGTTGTAGAAGAGCCGGTCGTGGTCGGCCGGGTCGATGTCCTCGTACTCCGCGTCGCGGGCGTCGCTGACCAGCTGGGCGAACATGCCGGTGTTGCGGCTGCGGACCCGGTCGGAACCGGTCTCCGGGTCCTCCGGGTCGGGCGGGACCATCCCGACCAGCTTGCAGTAGCCGCCGAGCGGGATCGCCTTGACGCCGTACTCGGTCTCGCCCTGCTGGCGCGACCACAGGGTGCGGCCGAAGCCGACGAAGTACTGCGTGACCTTGACGTTGTAGAGCTTGCCGGGGATCAGGTGCCCGAGCTCGTGCAGCCCCACGGACACCACGAGCCCCACCACGAAGAGCAGGACGCCGAGCAGGTAGGTCAGCGCGGTCATCGAGTGGTTGCTCCCAGTGAATTGGCCAGTGCGGTGGCCGTCCGCGTGCGGGCCCAGGCATCGGCCGCGAGCACGTCGTCGACGGTGAGATCTCCCCCAGAGGGTACGTCGTGGGCGGCCAGGACCGTGGCAACGGTGTCGACGATGTCGACGAACCTGAGGTCGCCGTCGCGGAACGCCTGCACGCACACCTCGTTGGCCGCGTTGTAGACCGCCGGAGCGGTGCCGCCGCGGGCACCTGCGTCCCGCGCCAGGCGTACGGCGGGGAACGCCTCGTCGTCGAGCGGGAAGAACTCCCACGCCTGTGCCCTCGACCAGTCGACCGGCGGCGCGGTCTCCGGCACCCGGTCGGGCCAGGCGAGGCCGAGCGCGATCGGGATCGCCATCGTCGGGGGCGACGCCTGGGCGAGCGTGGAGCCGTCGTTGAACTCGACCATCGAGTGCACGACCGACGTCGGGTGCACGACGACCGCGATGTCGTCCATCGGGATCCCGAAGAGCAGGTGCGCCTCGATCACCTCGAGACCCTTGTTGACCAGCGTCGCGGAGTTGATCGTCACCACCGGGCCCATGTCCCAGGTCGGGTGCGCCATCGCCTGCTCGGGCGTGACCTCGGCAAGGTCGGCGCGGGTCCGGCCCCGGAACGGTCCACCGCTCGCGGTCAGCACAAGGCGTCGTACCTCATCGGCACGGCCGCCCCGCAGGCACTGCGCGAGCGCGCTGTGCTCGCTGTCGACCGGCACGATCTGGTCCGGCTTCGAGCGATCGAGGACCAGCGGCCCGCCGATGATCAGGGACTCCTTGTTGGCGAGCGCCAATACGTTGTCGGCGTCGAGCGCGGCCAGCGTCGGCAGCAGCCCGGCCGCGCCGGTGATCGCGTTGAGCACCGTGTGGCAGGCCATCCCCGCGGCCTGCACGCTGGCGTCGTCACCGATCCCGCTGTACGCCGGCGCGAACTCCGCCACCTGCTTCTCGAACAGCTCCGCCTGTGACCCGCCCGCCGTGAGCGCGACCACCCGGAACCGGTCCGGGTGCGCCCGCACCACGTCGAGCGCCTGGGTGCCCACGGACCCGGTCGACCCGAGGATGACGACGTCGCGGCGGTTCACGGGTGGATTCTCGCAGGACGCACTCCGGCGTCGGTCGAGCAGGCGCGCCAGAGCCGTCTCGAGCCACCATGCTCTCGCTAGGTTGACCAGATGGCCGACATCCCGACGTACCCCCTCAACGACGGCACGACCCTCCCCGCGATCGGCTTCGGCACGGTCTCGCTCAAGGGCGAGGACGGCACCGAGGCGATGCGCCGTGCCCTCGAGGCCGGCTACCGGCTGCTCGACACCGCGGTGAACTACGAGAACGAGCGCGAGGTCGGCGAGGCGGTGCGCCGTTCCAGCATCCCCCGCGAAGAGGTCCGGATCACCTCCAAGGTCCCCGGCCGGCACCACGCGTACGACGACGCCGTCGCCTCCGTGCGCGGCACGCTCGAACGGCTCGGCACGGACTACGTCGACCTCCAGCTGATCCACTGGCCGAATCCCAGCCAGGACATGTACCCCCAGGCCTGGCGGGCGCTGGTCGACTGTCAGAAGGAAGGCCTGGTCCGCTCGATCGGCGTCTCGAACTTCACCGAGGCGCACCTTGCCCGCATCATCGACGACACCGGCGTCACCCCGTCGGTCAACCAGATCGAGCTCCACCCACGCTTTCCGCAGCCCGAGATGCTCAGCGTCGACGAGCGCCTCGGGATCCGCACCGAGGCCTGGAGCCCGATGGGCAAGCGCCGCGCACCCCTCGACGAGCCCGCCGTCGCCGCCGCGGCGCAAGCCCACGACGTGACACCCGGCCAGGTGATCCTGCGCTGGCACGTCCAGCTCGGCTCACTGCCGATCCCGAAGTCCTCGAACCCCGACCGCCAGCGCCAGAACCTCGACGTGTTCGGCTTCGAGCTGACCGTCGACGAGATGGCTGCGATCAGCCGCTTGGCCGAGCCCGGGGGCCGACTCTTCGGCGGCGACCCGGACACGCACGAAGAGATGTGACGACGCCGCTCGGCGTTGCGCCGGCTCAGGCCAGGGCGAGGGCGTTGATCTCGGCCGCGACGCGCAGCGGCTCATCGAGCTGCAGCAACGAGCCGCCGTCGTCGAAGGCCACCAGCCGGCCACCGCGCAGGGCACTGGACATCGCGACGGCGTGCGCGAACGGCATCATCCGGTCGGTCCGGGACCAGAGCAGCAGCGCCGGCCGGTCGAAGCCTGACAGCGCCCGAGATGCCTCGTCGATCGCCGAGAAGTCGGAGGCTGTCGCGTACTTCACCAGATCGCGGCGCACCGCGCGATCGCGCAGCAGCGGCGCGGTCCAGCGGGACACGCGGTCACGGTCGATCGGCCTGCGCGACATCGGGCCGAGCGTGAACGGCAGCCGGGCCACGAACGGCAGGCGGAGGGCGGCCGTGGCAGCGAGGACCCCGCCCGGAACCCGAGCGGCGAGTGCGACCGTCTTGCCGGGGAGTCCCGGCGGGATGTTGTCGAAGGCCTCGCAGGGCAGCGCCACCAGTGCCCCGACCCGCGGGTGACGCTCGGCGGCCAGCAGCAAGGGAAATCCGGTGTCACTGACCACGAGCACCACGTCGTCCAGGTCGAGCCGGTCCAGCAGCTCCCCGAGCCTCGCGGCCTGGCCACGCAGTGACAGGTCCGCGTCCGGTCGCATCGGCAGCCTGTGCGCGCCCAGCGGGAGGACGGGCCTGATCACGCGCAGGCGGTCGTCCAGATGCGGCAGCACGACGTCCCAGACCGACTCGTCCATCAGCAGCCCGTGGCACAGCACCACCGCGCGGCCGGAGCCACCGGTATCGTCGTACTCGATGGTGCCGCCGAGCAGCTCGGCCTGGTGCAAGGTCATGATCTGGCTCCCTCGTGAAGGCGTTGTCCATCGTCGGCTGCCCGGTCATCCGTCAGGCTTGGAGATCTCCCGGGTCTGTCAGGACGTCGCGCCAGGAGTGCTGGGGCGCGAAGCCGAGGAGGTCGCGGGCCCTGTCGATGCCGTAGAAGGTCTCGTCGCGACCCATCTCGCGACGTACCTCCACCCCTCCGTAGAAACGGTCCTGGATCTCCTTCGTCGTCGCGGCAACGGACATGTCGGCGTTGGCGACGTTGAAGATCTCGTAGCCCAGACCGTCGGTCTCCAGGCAGCGTTGCACCACCTGGCCCAGGTCGCGGGCGTCGATGTAGGCGAAGACGTTGCGGCGTCGCAGCGACGGGTCGGCGAGGAAGTCAGGGAAGATCTCGGCGTACTCGTGCGGCTCGATCACGTTGTTGATGCGCAGCCCGTAGACGTCCGCCCCGGTGCGCGCCTGGAAGGACCGCGCGGTCACCTCCCCCGCGACCTTCGACATCGCGTAGGCGTCCTCCGGGACCGTCGGGTGCTTCTCGTCGACCGGCACGTAGAGCGGTCGCCGCTCGCCCTGGGCGAAGCAGATCCCGTAGGTGGTCTCCGAGGAGGCGAACACGATCTTGCGCACGCCCAGCCGGGTCGCGGCCTCGAGCACGTTGTAGGTGCTCAGCACGTTCGTCGCGTACGTCGCTGCGTCCGAGGCGAGCAGGATCCGCGGCACCGCGGCGAAGTGCACGACTGCGTCGTAGGTGGGCTTCTCGGGCAGGTCCAGCTCCTCGAAGGTCGCCAGGCCGGCGAGCGCCGAGTAGGTCTGCCCCGCGTCGGTCAGGTCCACGCGCAGATCCGCCACCGCCGGATGCCCCAGCGGGACGAGGTCGGCGTTGGTGACGTGGTGGCCCTGCTCGGCGAGGTAGGGAGCCACGTGCCTGCCGGCCTTGCCACTGCCGCCGGTGAAGAAGATGCGCATCAGTGCTCCAGCCCGGCCTCGATCTCGGCCAGCGCCTGCGACAGGTCGACGGCGGGCTGCCAGCCCCAGCGGTGCGCGCGGTCACTGACGATCTGCCCGGTCCATGCGGGTTCGGCGTCCCAGAGGGGTTCGACGCCGAGGGCCCGGGTGACGGTGCCGTAGTAGTCGCGATGCGTGGCCGGTCCGCTCGCCACGTTGACCGCCGTGCACGCTCCTGCGACCGGCCCCGTGCCGGGATCATCGGACGTCGGCACGGCGCCGCTCGCCACATCAGCAGCCAGCGCTGCCAGGTCGTCGACGTGGACCCAGGCAAAGGACTGTTCCGGCACCGCGTGCCGGGCACCCTCGTCGTCGCGCAGCTGCTCGGGGCGGCGGGTGTTCCACATGGACGACTCACCCGCACCGAGGATGGCCGGTGGCCGCAGCAGGACCCGCGTGATCCCGTCGATGTCGCCCAGCGCTGCGTCGAGGTCACGCTTGATCACCGCGTAGTCGCCCGCGTCGTCCGGCACCAGGTCCGACTGCTCGTCGACATCGCCGAGTCCTGGCCGACGGTCGTAGACGGCCGCTGTCGAGATGTGCACCAGACGTTCCACGCCCGCTTCCGCCGCGGCCCGGGCGATCACCAGCGTGCCGTCGTAGCCGATCGTGCGCTGGCTCGCCCCGTCCGCACCCAGCGGGTGCACGGTGGTGACGAGCGCGTCGGCCCCGGAGACCACGTCGCTCGCGAAGTCCGGGTCAGCGAAGTCGCCCACTGCCTCGGCGACCCCCGACAGCTGGGGCGCGGTCCCGGCGCGGCGTACGACGGCACGCACCGTCGCTCCTCGATCACTGAGCGCGGCGCAGGTGCGGCTGCCGACCAGGCCGTTGGCTCCCGTGACGACGACGACGGAACTGGACGACGGGCTCGAGGAAGTCATGTCCACCACCATGGCAGGCCGGACCAGAGTGCTCAGCGGCGCTCGAGCATGACGACCGGAATCACCCGGTCGGTCTTGGACTCGTAGTCGGCGAAGCCGGGATAGCGGACCTTCTGCTCCTGCCAGATCGGTTCGCGCTCCTCGGCGCCGAGCACCCGCGCTGCCACGTCGAGAGTCCCCGTGCCGACCTCGATGCTGGCATCCGGGTTGGCCCGCACGTTGTGGAACCAGTCGGGGTCGGTGTCAGCGCCGGCCTTGGACGCGAAGACCGCGAAGCCGTCGCCGACGGCCTGGTACATCATCGGGTTCACGCGCTCCTCCCCGAACGTAGTGCGCCCCCTCAGAGCTCGAGGCCGGTCAGCACCATCACGCGCTCATAGGTGAAGTCGTGCATCGTGTAGCGGACGCCCTCGCGGCCGACGCCTGACTCCTTGACTCCGCCGTACGGCATCTGGTCGGCGCGGTACGACGGGGCGTCGCCGATGATCACGCCGCCGACGGCGAGATCGCGGTGCGCACGGAACGCGGTCTGGAGGTCGTGCGTGAAGACGCCGGCCTGGAGCCCGAACTTCGAGTCGTTCACGCGAGCGAAGGCGTCGTCGGTGCCGGAGACCTTGTCGAGCACCAGCACCGGCCCGAACACCTCCTCGCAGCTGACCTTCGCGTCGGCCGGCACGTCGGCGAGCACGGTCGGCGCGTAGGTGGTGCCGTCGCGCTTGCCGCCGGTCAGCAGCGTGGCGCCGGCGTCGACCGCGGCGTTGACCCACTCCTCGACGCGCTGTGCGGCCGCTTCCTCGATCATCGGCCCGACGAAGGTGTCCGGGTGCTTCGGGTCGCCGGTCCTCAGCGCCTCGACCTTGGCCACGATGCGGTCGCGCAGGTCGTCGTAGAGCGAGCCGTCGGCGTACACCCGCTGGACGCCGATGCAGGACTGGCCGGCCTGGTAGTTGCCGAAGTTCGCGATCCGGGTCGCGGCCCAGTCGAGGTCCTCCGCGGTCGACCAGTCGGCGGCCACCACGACGGCAGCGTTGCCGCCGAGCTCGAGCACGACGTGCTTGCCGGGCACCTGCTTCTGGATCGCGTAGCCGACCGGCCCGGAGCCGGTGAAGCTGACCACGGGCAGCCGCGGGTCGGCGACGAGGTCGCCGGCCTGGTCGTTCTGCACGTTGATCACGTTGACCATGCCCTTCGGCAGGTCCGTGTTGTCGAGCAGCTCACCGAGCAGCAGACCTGAGAGCGGTGTCTTCGGCGCGGGCTTGAGCACCACCGGAGCACCGACCGCGATCGCCGGAGCCACCTTGTGGGCAACGAGGTTGAGCGGGAAGTTGAACGGGCTGATCGCCAGCACCGGGCCCTTGGAGACGCGCCGGACGTAGGCCATCCTGCCCTCCGCCGCAGCGTCGGTGTCGAGCCGGAGCACCTCGCCGGACTGCTGCCGGGTCTCCTCAGCGGCCCAGCGGAACACCGAGACCGCGCGGCCCACCTCGCCCTTGGCCCAGAACAGCGGCTTGCCGTTCTCGGCCGTGATCAGCTCGGCGATCTCGTCGGCGCGCTCCTGGATCTGCCGGCTGACCGAGGCCAGCGCCTCGGCGCGCACGTGGATCGGGAGCCGTTCGGCCTCTGCTCGTACGCCGTCGGCGGCGCTCACCGCCGTCTCGACCTGGGCCTTGGTGGCGTACGTCGTGGTGTTGACGAGCGAGCCGTCGTACGGGTGGTGCACCTCGAGCGTCTCGTCGCCGTGCACCCACTCGCCGGCGACGAGCATCGGAATGTTGTCGGTCACGATCCGATCGTAGGCGCCGGGAGGGGGGCTGTGCGCACGAGGGTTTCTGCGGGCACTCGGAGCTGGACCAACCGGCACCACCACACCTCACCGCGTCAGCGCCGCCACCAGGTCGGCGGCGGCAACCGGCACGGACCGGGTCGCCTCCAGCAGGCTGAGCGCCTGCTCGACGGTGGTGCGCACCCGCACCGAGGTGTCCGTCCCATCGGGCCAGACCAGCGCGGACGCGGAGTCGGCGGCGACGTTCTCGGCACCGGCGGGGTCGGTGCGGCCCGCGCGCATCACGACGTCCCAGCCGACCGCCTCGCCCACGGGTGAAGGGTCCCGGGAGATCACCGTGGGCGCGGCCTTCATCTCCAGTCCTGGACGCATGGTGACGACGACGGTCGGCTCGGCCGAGGCGACCACCATCGCCAGCTCGGCGTCCGAGAGTGCCGCCGGCGGGCGCACCATCACCGCACCCACGCGGGCCGTGGCCAGCAGCGCCACCACAGCGTCCACGTCGTCGGGCAGGTCCACCAGCACCCGGTCGCCCACCGTCACACCGAACCCCTTGAGCACGCCCCCGAACGATGCCACCTGCTCCAGCAGCCGGGCATGGCTCCACGGCCCGCGCACGTCGACCAGCACCGAGTCGTCGGCCCGGCCGCGGACGACCGCGGTGTCCAGCACCTGGTAGCTCAGGTTCAGCGTGCCGCCGTCGTACGGCGCCCCGTCCGTCGGCGTCGGCTTGCGGAACCACGCGATCTCGTCACCTGCCATGCCCCCATCCTCCCGCCTGCCGGGAACAACGAGTGCCGGTCATGCCTTGGGCCCTGTATGACTTCTTCCACCACCGAGAACCTCGCTGCACCGTCCGGCACCTTCGAGCTGGGCGGCGACCTGCCTGTCGTGCGGCTCGGCTACGGCACCATGCAGCTCCCCGGCGAGGGCGTCTGGGGGCCGCCGCGCGACCGTGACGAGGCCCACCGCGTGCTGCGCCGCGCCGTCGAGATCGGGGTCACCTTCTTCGACACCGCCGACTCCTACGGACCGTACGTCGCCGAGGACCTGCTGCGCGAGGCGCTGCACCCGTACGCCGACGACGTGGTCATCGCGACCAAGGCCGGGCTGACCCGGCAGGGCCCGGGCGTGTGGACGCCGCTCGGCCAGCCGGCGTACCTGCGCCAGGAGGTCGAGCTCAGCCTCCGCCGCCTCGGGCTCGAGCGGATCGACCTCTTCCAGCTGCACCGGATCGACCCCGACTTCCCGGTGGCCGACCAGGTCGGCGAGCTCAAGCAGCTCCAGGACGAGGGCAAGATCCGGCACATCGGTCTCTCCGAGGTCACCGTCGACGAGCTGGTCGAGGCGCAGAAGACCGCGGAGATCGTGTCCGTGCAGAACCTCTTCAACCTCGCCAACCGTGACGCCGAGAAGCTCCTCGACCACTGCACCGAGCACGGCATCGGCTTCATCCCGTGGTTCCCGCTGGCCACCGGCGAGCTGTCCGCCGCCGACGGCCCGCTCGCCGCGGCAGCGAAGCAGCACGACGCGACCCCAGCCCAGCTCGCGCTCGCCTGGCTGCTGCAGCGCTCACCCGTGATGCTGCCGATCCCGGGCACGTCGAGCGTCGACCACCTCGAGTCCAACACCGCCGCCGCGAGCATCGCCCTGACGGACGAGGAGTTCGCCGCGCTCGAGAAGGCCGTCTGATGCAGTACCGCCGACTCGGCACCAGCGGGCTGACGGTCTCGGCGATCACGGTCGGCTGCATGAGCTGGGGCCTTCCCGACCGCGGCGGCCACCCCTGGGCCAAGGACGAGGACTTCGCCAGGCAGACGATCCGCGCCGCGCTCGAGGCCGGCGTGAACTTCTTCGACACGGCCAACGTGTACTCCGCCGGCAGCAGCGAGGAGTTCACCGGCCGCGCGCTGCGGGAGTACGCCGTGCGCGAGGACTACGTGCTCGCCACCAAGGTGCACGGCCGGATGCGACCCGGCCCGAACGGTGCCGGTCTCTCCCGTAAGTCCATCCTCCAGGAGGTCGACGCGTCGCTGACCCGGCTCGGCACGGACTACGTGGACCTCTACCAGATCCACCGCTGGGACCCGGAGACGCCGATCGAGGAGACGATGGAGGCGCTGCACGACGTGGTGAAGGCCGGCAAGGCCCGCTACATCGGCGCGTCTTCCATGTACGCCTGGCAATTCGCCAAGGCCCAGCACGTCGCCGAGCGGCACGGCTGGACCCGGTTCGTCTCGATGCAGGACCACTACAACCTGCTCTACCGCGAGGAGGAGCGGGAGATGCTGCCGCTCTGCCTCGACCAGGGCGTCGGCGTGATCCCGTGGAGCCCGCTGGCCCGGGGTCGGCTCACCCGGCCCTGGGACACCGAGACCGCGCGCACCGAGTCCGACGAGTTCGGGCGCACGCTGTTCACCGATGCGGACCGCACGATCGTGGAGAAGGTGCTCGAGGTCGCGGAGCGCCGTGACGCTCCCGCCGCCCAGGTCGCGCTGGCCTGGCTCCTCGCCAAGCCCGCGGTCACCTCACCGATCGTCGGGATCACCAAGCCCGAGCACCTGACGGACGCCGTCGCGGCCGTCGACCTCGAGCTGTCGGACGACGAGGTCGAGGAGCTCGGCTCGGGCTATCTTCCGCACTCGATCGCGGGCCACCGGTGATTCCGGAACTGATTCGATGTATCACGCCCACGCTGCGCGAACTCTGTTAATGTGACAGCGAAATCTGGGGTGTCTCACAGCTCGGGCTCTCCTCGGGGGGTATGCCTTTCACCGCCAAGCCCAAGACCTCGGCCGCGGTGGTTCTGACAGCTGTCACAGCTGCACTGTCAAGGGGATCTCGGTGGTCCTGCTTCACCTCTGCTCGGGGGGAGCAGAGGATCGGTCGCGTCCTGGAGGGGATGGCATGACCAACCTGAACACAGCATCACGGGCCAGCGCGCCCCACGCGCTACGAGCGAGGCGTCTCGTCGTCATCGACGACCACGAGACGGTGGCCGATCTGCTCAGCGTCGGTCTTCGGGGTGAGCCCGACCTCGACTGCGTCGGGGTCGCCTACGACATCGACGGCGGGATGGGCCTGATCGCCGACGTGCAGCCCGACCTGGTGCTGATCGACTACCTGTTCGCCGGCGACGACCGCGACGGGATCAGCGCCGCCGCAGCCATCACCCTGCAGTACCCGGAGATCCAGGTGGTGCTCCTGACCGGGTGCACCGATGCCTCCCTGATCCACCGCGCCGCCACGGCCGGGGTGAGCGCTGTCGCAGCGAAGGACGGCTCTCTCCCCGATCTGCTGGCCATCCTCAGGTCCCCGCGCGGCGCCGGACTGGTGGTGCATCCCCGGTTGCTGAGTTCGCTCGCCGCCCCGCCACCCGCGCAGGTCCGTGCGACGGAGCTGTCGCCGCGCGAGCACGACGTCCTGGGCATGCTCGCCATGGGACTCGACGCGCGCGCCATCTCCCAGCGACTCGGCATCTCGCTGAACACCTGCCGCGGCTACGTGAAGACGCTGCTGCGCAAGCTCGGTGCGCACTCGCAGCTCGAGGCTGTGGCCATCGCCTCGAGGCAGGGGCTGTTCGATGGCCGGGCCGGCGGCTGACTGGATCCGCCGCATGTCGCGGCTTGCTCAAAGCTCCGTCGTTCGCGTTTCGCTTGCCCGATTCGTCCTCCTGAGTGTGCTGGCCCTGCTGGTGCTGGGCGTGGGCATCCGCATCACGGCCCGGAACCTCGCCGAGAAGGAGGCGATGACCGAGGCGACGAACCGTGCGCAGGGTGTCGCCCGCGGCGTGGTGTCCGCCTTGGTCACCCCGCAGCTGCGCGCCGGCGATCCCGAGTCGTTGGACCAGGTCGCCCAGGCCCTGGCGTTCCGCCTCGGCGACGGCACCTTCTCCCACATCATCCTGTTCGATGCCGACGGCGACGTCCTCTGGAGCGACCAACCGTCCCTGATCAACCAGAGGGTGCCGCTCGACGCCGAGCTGCGGCAGTCGATGCGGTCCGGAGGGCTGGTGACACGGCTGCCCGGGAGCAACTCCCGCCACCCCGCCACGATCGGCGACGAGGACCGGCTGCTGGAGGTCCACGTCCCGCTGCCGGACGCCTCCGGGGGCCCGGTGGTCTTCGAGGCATATGTCGACACGGTCAGTATCGCGGAGCAACGTGACGACATCTCCCAGCGGACGCTTCCGATCGCGCTGGGTGCGCTCCTGCTCTTCCAGCTCACGGTCCTGCCTCTCGCCTGGTCGCTCGCCCGTCGCATCGACCGCGCTCGACGTGACCAGTCCGACCTGTTGAGAAGGTCGATGCGCGCCTGGCACGAAGAACGCCGGCGCCTCGCCCGTGACCTCCACGACGGCGTGGTACAGGACCTGTCGGCCGTGGGCTACGCATTGCCCTCCGTTGCCGCGGAGCTGCCGACCGCGAGCACCAGCGCTCGCGCGACCCTGGATCGCTTCGGCGACGTGCTCCAGCAGGACGTGGCCGCGTTGCGCACGCTCATCCTCGACCTGATGCCCGTGGACCTGCATGAGATCGGACTCGCGGCTGCGTTGCGCTCGCTGGCCGATCGCAACAGTCGCGACGACCTGGAGATCACGGTGGAGGTCGAGGACGGGGTCGACCCCGGTGAAGACCTCCTGGGCCTCGTCTACCGCGTCGTACGCGAGGGTCTGCGCAACGTGCAGAAACATGCTCGGGCCAACAACGCATGGGTCCACGTGTCACGCGAGGACGACATCGTCACGATCGTGCTCACCGACGACGGGCGCGGCCTCGGCGAGGCCGGGCGGCGCCAGGGCTTCGGGCTCCGGCTCCTCCAGGCCCTGGTCGACGACGTGGGTGGCACCTTCGACCTGCGCGACCGCCAGTCGGGCGGCACCCGGCTGGAGGTGCGCTTCCCGGCCAGCCTGCCCAGCTAGGCATCAGGAGCAACCAGCTCTCAGCGTCGACGTCGGTCGGCTGCCCCGGTCTCGCGGCCACGCTCATCAATGCCCCGTCGCACCGGGACGGGGCATGACACACCGGACCACCCGGGCGAGGGGGGTTGCCCGGGTGGTCCGGCTCTTCGCTGACGCCCGGCGGGCCACTGGATGCCCTTCGTGCCGCGCGCCAGGTGCTGGGTCGGGACATGTCGCCCGACAGCACCGAATCGCCCTGGGATCTCGCTCGCAGGGCGATTCGGACGGGTTGGTCGGCGCCGAGCCGCCGACCTACCCTCGACTACCTGATCGTGAAGCCGATCGTGGTGTCGCTCAGCGGGTTGCCCACGGCATCCCGGATCAGCGTGGCGCCACCCCGGAGCTTCAGGTCGTAGGCGGTGTTGCGGGCCAGCGTCGGGGTCGGGTTGACCGTGAGCCGGTTGCCTGCCGCGGTCAGCGTCAGGGTTGCCGGGATCACGGTGCCGGTCGCCCGGTTGGTCAGCACCACACTGGCGCTGCTGACCCCCTGGATCCGTTCGCTGAAGTTGACCACCACGTTGGCGTTCTGCCCGACCCCCAGCGCGCCGTTGGCCGGCGTGCTCGAGGTCACCGTGGGTGCCGTCGTGTCACCAGCGGTGGTGAACACGATCGTGGTCGTCGCCAGGTGCAGCCCGCTCGCGTCCTGGATGCCGCCCGCGCCGGTGCCGACCAGGGTCAGCGTGTACGACGTGGACTGCGCCAGGTTGGCGTTCGGGTTGATCGTCACCGTGCGGGTCGCGTTGTTGTACGTCACGGCCTTCCCGAGGCCGGTGCCCGTAACGTTGTTGCGGAGCAGCACGGTCGTACCGGACACGTTGACCACCGGCTCACTGAACGTGACGCTCAGGTTGGCGCCGATCGCGAACCCGCTCGAGCCGTTGGCCGGGTTGGCCAGCAGCACGCTCGGGGGCGAGTTCACCGGGGTCACCGCGTTGGAGGCGGCGGACGGTGTGCTGTCCCCGACTCCGTTGGTCGCGATCACCTTGAAGGTGTACGACGTCCCGTTGGTCAGCCCCGTCACGGTGGACGAGGTGGCCGTCGGCGCGATCCCGGTGACCGTGTTCACGACGTTGCCGCCGGTGATCACCTGGATCTTGTAGGAGGTGGTCGCCTCTGCCCCGGTGTTGGGACCCGCGGTCCACTGGACCAGGGCCGAGCCGTCACCCGCGAGAGCCGTGCCGATGTTCGGCTGGGTCGGAGGTGCCGGGGCGTTGATGGTGCCGTCCGTGAACTGCAGCTTCTCCATGTGGGTCAGCTGGTCGACGCCGTCGGTGCCGGTGGTGTCCGTCACCGTGACGTGCCCGCCACCCGTGGTGATGTTGTAGTTCCCACGAGGACCGGAGAACACCGCGGTGTCGATCGACGCCGAGTCGTTGCCCGTCGGGTCCACGATCTCCCTGACGATCGCCAGCTTGCCCGCGTCGATGTCACCGTCGAACACGGCCTTCTGGAGCGTCTTGTTGGTGGAGCCGGGACCGAACGTGGCGCCGGTCAGCGCCTTGTGCTCCATCAGGTCGGTGCTGGAGATCTCCGTCGCCGGGTCGTTCACGTCGGAGCGGTAGCTGATCCGGACCTGCAGGGCCTTGTCGCCGTCGATGACGTCGTCGGCAGCCCGGCCCTCGATGGTGTCGCTTCCGCCACCGCCGAGCAGGATGTCGCCGTCGCCCCACACCGGACCCGTGAGCGGGCAGACACCCGCAGCAGAGACCGCTGCCACGTCGGACGCATCGCCCGTCAGCGGCGGCACCAGCGCGCCCAGACCCGTGATCCGGTCGATGCCGGCCTGGTCGAGAGCGTCACAGCCGGTGAACCCGGCGCCCCCGATGGTGCGTGGAACGTCGTTGGTGCCCTTGATCTTGTCGTCGAACGCCGACCCCGAGTCGGCCTCCGTCTCCTGCCAGCGGTCGCGGTTGACGACCACCTGGATCGGCGCACCGGCCAGGAAGTTGTTGATCGACATGTCGTCGTCGGCACCCACCGTGTCGTACTGGTGGATCGCCCAGTCCCAGCCACCGGCTCCCGCGTTGCGGTCGACCGCTGCGTTCTGCGACATGATGTCGTCGCCACCTTCGGCGTCGTAGTCGTTCTCACCGACCTGGCCGACGAAGACGTCGTTGCCGGAGTCCTGCGACGGGTCGTCGAAGAACGGCGCGGAGTGGTCACCGATCAGGAGATCCTGGCCGGAGCCGCCCTGGATCCAGTCGTCGCCGCTGTCCCCGAAGACGGCGTCGGCGCCGAGACCCGCGATCACGAAGTCGTTGCCGGGACCGGCGAACGTCTCGTTGTCGTTGGCGCCACCGTTCATGAAGTCCTGGCCGTCACCACCCATCATGATGTCGTCGCCCGGGCCGGCGTCCATCGCGTCGTTGCCGTCACCCCCCTTGAGGACGTCGGCACCGTCGAGGTCGGTGAGGATGTCGTTGCCGGGCCCGCCCAGCGCGACGTCATCGCCGCCCTGGCCCTGGATCCGGTCGACGCCCTGGCCACCCCAGAAGGTGTCGTTGTCGTTGCCACCGGCGACACGGTCGTCACCGGTCGTGCCGTTGTAGACGGCCTGGCCGTTGATGCCGGTCGGGTCGATGTTGTTCCTCGCCCGGTACTGGATGGTGCCGTTGGCCAGCTTCACGAGCAGCTGGTTCTCGTCACAGTCCGTGGTCGGGTCGTCGTTGATCGTCCCGCTGCCCGTGAGCGGCGCAATCGGCGGTGTCGCGGACTGCGAGGCCGTCGGCTGGGCCGGGTCGTAGGGACTGGTCAGGTGACCCAGCTGGAACTTGCAGTCAGCAGTCGCGAAGACGTCCGCCTTGAGCGTGTTCGTGCCGTCCGTGTTGCGCTGGATCATCTCCGAGAACGAGTTGCTCTCGAGCTGGGTGCGCAGGTTCATGCCCGGTGTCCGGTTCAGGTAGTACAGCCGGTCGCCGTCCTGCAGGTCCTCCATCTGGTTCTGGAAGACGTAGTTGAAGGTGGTGCCGAGCAGTCCACCGTTCAGGTTGGTGACCTCGGCCAGACCGCCCACCCACAGGTCGACGTCGTCGAGCCCGGTGGTGGTCGCGTCCGTGTCGGGGTTGTTGGCCCAGTCGCCCTGGCCGAACATGAAGTCGGCCGCATCGGCAGGGATGTCTGCCGGGTCGGTCGGGACTCCGGAGCTCGGGTCGACGATGGCCTTGGCGGCTGCGCGACGGGAGGCCAATGTGGGCGCCAGGTCGTCGGAGGTTCCGATGACCCCGTCCGGGCCTGCCTGGTGCAGGACCGTCGGGTGCGTGCCGTAGGCAGCCACGAAGTTGATCAGCGACTCCGGGTGCTTGAGGTGCTGCCCGAACTCAGCCCAGCTGCCGTACGGCGAGAGAGCACCGTCGTTGGTCTCGGCGTAGAGCTGACGGCGCACGTCGTTGAGCGGCGGCACGCCGGCCTCCCTGGCCCGGGTCATGTTGATCGCCGCCAGGTCGAGCGGCAGGCCCAGCAGGTTGTTGCGCAGGGTCTCCGTGACGAACTCGTCCAGCTCGTTGCCGGTCTGGTCAGAGGAACCCATCGCGATGCTGCCAGCGGCCTGCTGCGGCGTCAGCGTGCCCGCCGAGCCGCCGTTGAAGAACTCCGGCGGGTTGAGGAACGCCGTCAGCAGCGGCAGCGAGTTGTCCGAGCCGTCCTCGTTGGTGCGGGCCACGTCGTCGTCGAGCATGGAGTGCCCGAAGCGGTAGACAGCGTGGGCGAACTCCGCGTGGATGGCCGGGTTGATGTCCGGGCTGTACACGTGGAACGGACGGATCAGCGGCTGCACCTTGCGACCGAACTCCTCGAAGACCAGGTGCTGGTACTCCATCTCGGTCACGAAACGCGCCGCCTGGAACAGCCGGTCGCCGTACCCGAAGGTCCGGGCGGGGTCGTTCTGTGCAGCGCCGGTGTTCGTGTTGTGAAAAGCGGTGCTGAGCGCTGCGTTGGCCGGCTTGCTGAGCGTGTTCTCGATGTCGGCCACGAGCCGGTCGTGCTCGGAGTGGAACACCTGGTGGATGGTGCTCAACGCGATGTTCTCGTTGCAGCGGCCGTCACCGCAGGTGAAGTGGTCGTTGAGCATCTCGTCGTCGTAGGTGCCGGGTGCCTGACTGGCGAAGTCGGCCGATGCCGTGGTGTTGGCGTCAGGGACCGGTGCCACCGGCGCCGTGGCCGGGTTGTGGTCCGTGTCCTGCGGCGACGGGTCGGCGTTGTGCGCGATGTCGGTCAGGAACGGGGTGTCGAAGTACTGCACGTTGTCCGGGACCGGGACGGGGCTGGCCAGGTCTCCGGAAAGCAGCAGGTCAGTGCCGCACCCGTTGGCAGCCGTCTTGCACACGTACTGCGGCAGCCCGTTGGCGCCCGGGATGAACTCGCCGTAGGGGTCGGTGGCCAGCATCGGGATGTTGGTCACGTCCTTGTCCTTGAGCAGGAGGCCGAGCTTCTGAGCCGCCTGCTGCTTGGTCGACGCCCACGTGGAGATGCTGCCGTCCGTCGCGTTGCCGTCGGCGTAGCAGGGAACCGTGTTGGTGTCGGCCGGGCAGGTGTCGTCGTTGACGATGCCGCCGAGCAGCTTGCCGTTGGCGACCGGTGCGCCGGCCACCATGTCGTACTCGCGCAGGAACACCTGGTGCGAGGCGTGCGAGGTGTAGGTCTGGCTCTGGTCGACCCACGGCGAGTCGGTGTTGTCGGCGTTCTGAATGTCGTCGTCAGTGCCGAGG
This sequence comes from uncultured Actinomycetota bacterium, assembly GCA_963815585.1. Classification (GTDB taxonomy): domain Bacteria; phylum Actinomycetota; class Actinomycetes; order Propionibacteriales; family Nocardioidaceae; genus Marmoricola. Next base: position 56,598 of record CAWFHJ010000009.1, read on the forward strand.
ACGCCGTCCGGTCCGGGCTGGTTCTCGGCGCGGGTGAGGACCATGAACGCCTGGTTGGCGGGCACCTCGTCACCGTTGCCCGCGATCCCGTCCGGGCCGACGGTGCGCAGCGGGTCGTCCGCCTTCAGCGGCACGTAGACGTTGGCGCCGCTCTTGACGGTCTGGTCGACACCGTGGTCGAAGAACTGGCCGAAGAACGTGAACATCGAGTTGTACGGCGGGGAGAGCCCGACGTCCGTGGTGACGTTCGGGATGAACAGGGTCTTGTGCGACGGCACGCAGCCGGCCGGGACGCCGTCCGTGCCGGCGGCCGGGTCGGGGTCGGTCGTGCAGGCCACGACGCCGCCGTTGCCCTGGGTGCGCACCGGGAATTGCGCGGCCGAGACAGCGGCGGGGTTGGTCGAGGTCTGGTCAACGATCAGGTTGCTGACCGTGCGCGGCTTGGAGTCGAAGACGTCGCCCGTCTTCTGTGCGTAGGTGGTCGGCCCGCTCCCGAAGAGGGAGTCCTCGGCGGCCTTGAACTTCGGAGACGTGTAGCGCGGGAACGGCTGGTCGGACGCCGCGAAGTTCTCGCGTCCGGCGAAGAGGTTGTTGCAGGAGCCGTCCACCGTCCGCAGGCCGTAGGCCGTCAACCGGTCGGGGATCTGGTTCGCGTTCGGCCCGACCAGCGTCCCGCACGCGTTGCCGGCGGTCAGCGTCGCCGCGTGTCGCTCCGAGATCCGGATCTGCTTGAGGATGAAGGTGAGGTCACCGGCGGTGACTGTGAAACCGGCGCCGGGGTCCGCCTGGACGGCGTTCGCGGGCGTGGTCGCAACCACCGCCTGGAGGACGGTCGCGGTTGCGACCGCGAGCGTCGCCACGACGCTGGTCAGGCGCCTGCGGCGGCGGCGTGGCGTGATCGTACGAACCCTTGCTGTGCCTGCGGATCGACTCATGACGTACCTATCTCCGTGGGTGCCGTTATGTCTGGGCGACCCCCACCGTGAGGGCGAGACCTTGGGAAACCCTCGGAACGGGAGGCCCGGCCCCCTGACCTGTCCAGCCCACCTCCGCGGTCCGACGCTTTTCCCAAGGTTCGGCCCCCTACGTTCGGCTCCTGACCGAGAAGGAGCTGTCATGGGACTCACCCGCCGCGACGCACTGAAGGTCGCTGTGCTCGGGGGCGCCGCAGTGGCGCTGCCCGTCGAGCGCGCGATCGCGGGCGTCAAGATCTACGCCAACCGGATCGCGGAGAGCGAGCTGCCGGCGCCGTTCACGCTCCCCTTCACCAGGCCACCCGTGATCCAGCCGATCCGGCAGGACCTGACGACGGACTACTACCGCGTCACGATGGCGCCGGCCCTGGTCGACGTCCTCCCCGGCTACAAGACGCCGATGTGGGCCTACAACGGCACGGTCCCCGGCCCGACGTTCCGGGCCACGCAGGGCAGGAAGATGGTGGTGCGCCACGTCAACAACCTCCCGGCCCGGCACCCCACGCTGAACTACACGCCCTGGTCCTCCGTGCACCTGCACGGCTCCGCGACGCTGCCGCAGTACGACGGGTACGCCAGCGACATCACGAACCCGGGCCAGTACAAGGACTACCGCTACCCGAACTGGCAGCAGGGGCGGACCCTCTGGTACCACGACCACGGCCTGCACCACACGGCCGAGAACGTCTACATGGGACTGGCCGGGATGTACCAGCTCGTCGACGGCCTGGAGTACGCGCTGCCGATCCCCAAGGGCGAGTTCGACGTGCCCCTCGTCGTGATCGACCGGATGTTCACCGCAGACGGTGGGCTGCTCTTCGACAACAACGACGTCAAGGGTCTGTACGGCGACGTGATCACCGTCAACGGCACCCCGTGGCCGGTGATGAAGGTCAAGCGCCGCAAGTACCGGTTCCGGATCCTGAACGCCTCGATCTCACGTTCCTACAACTGGCGGCTCAGCAACGGCGCCCCGATGAAGGTGATCGGCACCGATGCCGGACTGATGCCCGCGCCACAGAGCGTGACCAGCTTCCGGCACGGTGTGGCCGAGCGCTACGAGGTGGTCATCGACTTCGCCAAGTACCCGCCAGGCACCCGCATCGAGCTGCTCAACCTCAGCCCGAAGAACAACACCGACTTCACCAACACCGACAAGGTGATGGCGTTCGAGGTGACCGATGAGGCGTTCACCAAGGCCAACAACGGCGTTCCGGCGGTCCTCAACCCGGACGCACCCTCGATGGTGGTCCCCGAGTCGGAGGCGGTCCGCACCCGGAAGCTGGAGTTCGTCCGGCAGAGCGGCCAGTGGACGATCAACGGACAGACCTGGGACGACGTCGTCCGCAGCGGCTTCAACCAGGTGCTCGCCGACCCGGTGCGTGACACGGCGGAGATCTGGGAGATCAGCAACCCGTCGGGGGGCTGGCACCACCCGGTGCACATCCACTTCATCGACTTCCGGATCCTCAGCCGCAACGGCAAACCACCGCTCAAGCACGAGCTCGGCCCCAAGGACGTCGTCTTCCTCGGGGAGAACGAGACCGTGCGCGCGCTGATCAAGTTCGAGAAGGGCGCCGGCAAGTACATGATCCACTGCCACAACCTGGTGCACGAGGACCACGACATGATGGGCCAGTTCGAGATCGTGGACGAGGCCTCCCGACCCGACGACCCGTTCTCCGACCCGTGCAAGTCGGGTCCGGAGACCGACCTCTAGGGGCCCGGCGATGAGTCTGCTCGAGCGCCACCTGCTCGCGGTCGGAGACGAGCCCGGCGTCGAAGCGCGCGAGCGCACCCGTGACTACCTGATGGCGGGCCAGCTGGCAGCCGTGCTCGCGGGCGGCATCCATGCGGCCGTCGTACCGGAGCACCTGCGTGAGGCCCCGCTGATCGGTGGCTTCTTCCTGGTCGTGGCACTCGGCCAGTTCGGACTGGCCGCCGCACTACGGCGGCGGCCGCCCGTCCTGGTCGTCCTCGGCGCGGTCTGGGCGCACGTGGCCCTGATCGCGCTCTACGTCGCCAGCCGCACCGTCGACCTTCCCTTCCTGCCACCGCATCATGGCGGGAGCAGCATCGAGCACCTCCCGGTCGCCGGCGGTGTCGGCAACGGCATCCCGGCCTACCCCGGGTCCCGGATCGAACCGGTGGGCCTGCTGGACGTCGTCTGCCTCGGTGCGGAGGTGGTGCTCCTGGCGGCCCTCCTCGGGCTGCTACCCACCCGGCTGCGGAGCCGGACCGCGACCGCCCTCGTGGTCCTCGGCGTCGGCGCCGTCCTGGCCCGGGCGGGTGGCCTTCTCGCCTGAGGGACGTCTCGGTGGGCCATGCTCCTGACCCGAACGGCCACGTGGCTGGCCCATCCGGACCAGCCAACTTTGGGGGATCGCCACCTCCCAGATCGGGGCTACCGCTCTGGTACGGCGAACCCGAGGATATGGACATCCTGAGGGGGGTATCCATGATCCACATCGCGCTGTTCGGAACAACCACAGTGCACGACCGCACCGCCGGCTCCAGCACCACCGCTCTGGGGGGCGTGAAGCCGAGGCAGCTGCTGGAGCTGCTGGCCACCGAGCTGGGACACCCGATGTCCAAGGACCTGCTCGCCGAGCGGCTGTGGGAGGGCCGCCCGCCGTCCACCTACATCGCGACCATCGAGAGCTATGTCTGCGTGCTCCGCCACCACGCCCAGCTGGGACGCGGCCGGACAGCTGCCCTCGCCACGACCACCAGCGGCTACCTGCTCGACCCCGGGCAGGTGTCGGTCGACCTGACCCAGGTCCGCGACCTGTGCGGCCAGGACGGTGCCGGCGCGACGCTCCAGGCGCTGGACCTCGTGACGGGCGACCTGCTCGCCTCCGACCCGTACACGTCCTGGGCGCGCACGGAGCGCGAGCGGTTCGACGACCTGATCGCCACGGCATGCATCAGCTCGGCACGGGCGGTGAACCGGGCCGGCGACCACGCCACCGGGCTACGGCTGGCGCGTGCCGCTGTGAGCCGCAGCTACCTGTCCGAGCCGGCGGTGCGCGAGCTGATGATCGCGCTCGAAGGCGTCGATGAGCGCTGGCAGTCGCTGCGCGTCTACGACCAGCTCCGCAAGGACATGCTCGAGGACCTCGACGTCGAGCCCGGGCCGGACACCACGCAGCTCTACATCGACATGCTCGGCCGGAACTCCGGCACGAAGGACTCGCGCCCCGAGGAGCTCGGCACCCTGCTGCAGCTGATCCGGGGAGCGCTCGAGGGTGGCGGCCCGACCGGGCGCGCCTACCCCGAGATGGCAGAGGTCGGTCGCCTGCTGCTGGCACGCTGCAGCTGACCCGGCCCCGGCAACCACTCAGGCACGCGACCGAGCTAAATCGGTTGCACGGCTGCGCCCGCACCCGCACGATGTGACCGACGTTCCGACGACTCGAAGGAGGAAGACCATGCCTGCCACTGGCCGCTGCGCCCACCCTTCCTTCGACTCATGGAGCATCGATGAACCACGACACACCCCTGGCGCCTGACGCCGGGTCACAGACCGACTCCTTCTTCGTCTTCGACTTCACGCTCGTCGACGGGCCCGGCGAGGGCCAACGCTTCAGCACCTACTGGGACGTCGAGCCGCTGTGCCGCGGCCCGCAGCCCCTGCCCGACTGGGTGGTGACCGACCGCGCCGCGATCGACACCGAGCTCGGCATCCTCAAGACCGGCAAGGAGGCCGACGTCTTCCTGGTCGAACGCGCGGTCGAGGGCGACCCCGGCGTGGTGATGGCCGCCAAGCGCTACCGCGGCGCGGACCACCGCACCTTCCACCGCAGCACCGCGTACGCCGAGGGCCGGCGGGTGCGCAACAGCCGCGACAGCCGGGCGATGGCCAAGAAGACCAGCCACGGCCGCGCGGTCGCAGCCGGGCAGTGGGCCAACGCGGAGTGGGAGTCGTTGCAGCGGCTCTGGAACCTCGGCGTGCCGGTCCCCTACCCGGTGCAGATCGACGGCACCGAGCTGCTGATGGAGCTGATCACCGTCGACGGCGAGGCGGCTCCCCGGCTGGCCCGCGCCCGACCCGGTCCGGTGCTGCTCGCGTCGTACTTCGAGCAGCTCCGGGACGCGATGGTCACGATGGCGACGGCCGGGATCGTGCACGGCGACCTGTCGCCGTACAACACGCTCGCGGCCGGCGACCGGCTGGTGATCATCGACCTGCCGCAGGTGGTCGACCTGGTCGCCAACCCGGCCGGCGCCGACTTCCTGATGCGTGACTGCCACCACATGTGCGCGTGGTTCGTCGCGCGGGGGCTGGAGGTGGACGAGCACCAGCTGTTCGCGGACCTGCTGGCGTCGGCCTGGTGAGGGCGGCAGGCCCTCGCCGCCCACCGGGCAGGCTGGTTGAATCCATGCATGGCGGACTTCACGCGCACGACCGTGCCCACCGACCGGCTCGAGCAGAGCGTCTGGACGTCCGGACCCGAGGACGGGGTGCCGCTGCTGCTGGTGCACGGCAACCTGGTGTCCGGCGGCTGGTGGCGTTACGTCGCCGACGCGTTGCCCGACGACGTGCGGGTGATCGCACCCGACCTGCGCGGGTTCGGCCGCACCGAGCCGAAGCCGGTCGACGCGACCCGCGGGCTCGGCGAGATGGCCGACGACGTGCACGCGCTGCTGGAGGAGCTCGGGCTCGCCGGCACCGGCCGGGTCAACGCGGCGGGCTGGTCGATGGGCGGCGGGGTGCTCATGCAGTACCTGCTGGAGCACCCCGGCGACCTCGCATCGGTGACGCTGATCGCGCCGATCTCGCCGTACGGGTTCGGCGGCACGGTCGACCGGGACGGCACGCTGGGCTTCCCGGACGGTGCCGCGAGCGGAGCCGGTGGCGGTGCTCCCGACTTCGTGCGTCGCGTGGCCGAGGGCGACACGTCCGACGAGGAGGGCAGCGTGCGACTGGTGATCCGGCAGTTCTTCGGCGCCCGCGACAACGTCGCCAACGTCGACGAGGACTTCCTGGTCGACGAGGTGCTGCGCACGAAGACCGGCGAGGACCACTACCCGGGTGACGGCGCGGCATCGGCGAACTGGCCGACCTTCGCGCCTGGCCAGCGCGGGGTGCTCAACGCCATGGCGCCGACGCACTACGACGCGTCGGCGATCGCGGACCTCGACGCCAAGCCGCCGATTGCATGGTTGCGCGGTGGCCAGGACCAGGTGATCAGCGACACCTCGATGTTCGACCTCGCCCACCTCGGCAAGCTGGGCGTGATCCCCGGCTGGCCCGGCGACGACGTGCTCCCGCCGCAGCCGATGGACCAGCAGATCCGGGCCGTGCTCGACCGCTACCGCGCGAACGGTGGCGAGGCAGAGGAGGTCGCGCTCGAGGATGCCGCGCACGGCATGCCGGTCGAGGTGCCCGGCACCGTCGCCGCCACGATCGCCGGACGGCTGGTGCGCTGATCCCCGAGATCGAGAGCCTCGCCGAGTTCGACCGCAGGTCCGCCGGCGCCCGCAGCGCGCGCGGCTGGCACGTGCAGTCGGTCGACCTCCGGGAGCGCACCGACGCGCTGGGTGCGCTCGGCCTGAACGGCACCGTGTTCCTCGGGTGCCGGTTTGCCGACGGCGTCGAGGAGGACGTACGCCGCCGGGGCGCGCTGGTGTTCCCTGCCGTGCCCGACGTGCCGTTCGACCCCTACCGGGCCGACCTGTACTCCCCCGCCGAGCTGTACGACGGGCTGGCCGACTCCTACGCCGCGACCCCGGACGCGCGGATCTACGCGTGGTCGCACGGGGGCCGGGCGATCGACCGCACGCTCGCCTCCGCGCTGCACGACCACGCGGTCGACGACGCCCTCGACGAGTTCGTCGGACGCCGCCGGGTCGTCGGCGTGATGGGGGGCCACGCGGCCGAGCGCGGCAGCGACGGCTATCGCGAGGCGGCCCGGCTGGGCCATCTCCTCGGGCGCGACGCCACCGTGGCCACGGGCGGTGGCCCGGGCGCGATGGAGGCAGCGAACCTCGGCGCCTGGCTCGGCGACCACCCCGTGTCCGACCTGGACGAGGCGATCGCCGACCTGGCTGCCGTGCCGTCGTTCGCCCCCGACGTCACCGCATGGGCGCGCACCGCGATGGCCGTGCGCGAGCGCTTCGGATCGGGCCGCGACTCCCTCGGCGTCCCGACCTGGTTCTACGGCCACGAGCCGCCCAACGTCTTCGCCGACCACGTGGCGAAGTACTTCCGCAACGCGATCCGCGAGGATGTGCTGCTGCGGGTGTGCCGGGCCGGGCTGGTCTTCCTGCCCGGAGCGGCCGGCACGGTGCAGGAGGTGTTCCAGGCGGCCTGCGAGAACTACTACGCGGTGCCCGCGGACGTGGCGCCGATGGTGCTGGTCGGACGAGAGCACTGGACCACGCTGCCGGTCTGGCCCTTGCTGGAGAGCCTCGCGCGGCACCGGGTGATGGCAGATCACGTGCACCTGGTCGACGACATGGACGACGTCCCCGACCTCCTGGCGGAGCGACGATGACAGAGCTCGTGGACGACGACATCCGGCTGCACGTCGAGCTGCTGGTGGTCGGTTCCGGTTCAACCAGGAGCACGCCGACGACCCGCCGCCCGGCCGGGGAGCACCTGGCCGAGCGCTACTGATCCCGGCGGAACGCCACCAGCGTGAAGACCTGGTGCTCGGCGCCCGGCGCGGTCGCCCAGTCCGTGTCACCGACGAACGTGGTCGAGCCGGTCTCCACCAGGCTCAGCCCTGCGGCGACGCCGGCCACGCGGGAGCGGTGGTCGGCGCGGCTGCGCGGCGTCGTACCGTGCGCGGCGTGCTTGTCGACCGTGGTCACCCAGGTCGCTCCCGGCCGCAGCACCCGAGCCGCCTCCGCGACCACGGCATCGGCGACCTGCTCCGGCACCAGGTGCAGGAACCAGATCGTGGTCACCAGGTCGAGGCTGCCGTCGGCCACCGGCAGCCGGGTCGCGTCCGCCGCAGCCACGCGCCCGGGCAGGCGTGAGGCCGCGATCCGGAGCATGCCGGCACTGAGGTCGACGACGACGACGTCGAGGCCATGGCCCGCGAGCTCGGCACCGATGCTGCCGGTACCGCCCGCCACGTCCACGCACAGACCGGTCGCGGGCACGAGCGTGAGCACCGCCTCGGCGGCGGCTCGGGCCCGCTCGGCGCCACCGCGCGAGGCGTCGTACGCCGGCGCCTCGCGGTCGTAGTAGGCGGAGCGCTCAGACATCGCTCGCGGCGAGCTGGCCGCAGGCACCGTCGATCTCACGGCCCCGGGTGTCGCGCACGGTGGTCGGCACGCCCTTGGCCTCGAGCCGGCGCACGAACTCGCGCTCGTCGGCGGGTCGGGACGCGGTCCACTTCGAGCCGGGGGTCGGGTTCAGCGGGATCAGGTTCACGTGCACCCAGCCCCAGTCGCCGTACGACGTGAGCACGTCGCCGAGCAGGTCGGCGCGCCAGCCCTGGTCGTTGATGTCGCGCATCATGGCGTACTCGATCGAGACCCGGCGCTTCGTGGTGCGCGCATAGTTCCACGCCGCCTCGACCGTCTCGCCCACCTTCCAACGGGTGTTGATCGGCACCAGCTCGTTGCGCAGCTCGTCGTCGGGTGCGTGGAGGGAGAGCGCCAGGGTGACCGGGATGCCCTCCTCGGCGAGCTGGTAGATCCGAGGCACCAGGCCGACCGTGGACACGGTGATCCCGCGAGCGGAGATGCCGAGACCGCCGGGCGCCGGATCCACCATTCGGCGCACGGACCCGATCACCGCCTTGTAGTTGGCCATCGGCTCGCCCATGCCCATGAAGACCACGTTGGAGACCCGGCCCGGCCCGCCGGGCACCTCGCCGCGGGCGAGCGCCCGGGCGCCGGCCACGACCTGCTCCACGATCTCGGCGGTGGACATGTTGCGCTGGAGGCCGCCCTGCCCCGTGGCGCAGAAGGGGCACGCCATGCCGCAACCCGCCTGCGAGGAGACGCACATGGTGGCGCGGTCGGGGTAACGCATCAGCACGGACTCGACGAGTGCTCCGTCGAACAGCTTCCAGAGCGTCTTGCGGGTGGTGCCCTTGTCGGCCTCCAGCGTGCGCAGCGGCGTCATCAGGTGCGGCAGCAGGGCCTCGACGAGCGCGTCACGGGAGTCGGCCGGCAGATCGGTCATCTCCGCCGGGTCGTCGACCAGGCGGGCGAAGTAGTGGTGGGAGAGCTGCTTGGCGCGGAAGCCGGGCAGCCCCTTCTCCGTCAGCAGGGCGGTGCGCTCGGCGAGGTCGAGGTCGGCAAGGTGGCGCGGGGGCTTGCCGCGGCCCTTCGGCTCGTCGAAGACCAGCGGCAGGCTGCGGGAGGGTGCGGGATCGGTCATCTCGCCCCTATCCTCCCAGACCTCCCGAGCCGAAGAGTGCCAGGCACATGCCGGGCATCAGGATCGCCCCGATCGCGACCCCCATCACCAGCCCGGCGCCGGCCACCCGGGTGCGCCTGAAGGCCAGCAGGAACACCGACAGCGCCAGCGGCAGGAGCTGCGGCAGCAGGAAGAAGGCGTCGTTGGTCACGTGCAAGGAGTCGGAGAGTCCGGCACCGACCAGCGTCATCACGACCGACGCCACGAAGCCGACGACGAGCCCGATCGCGAGGCCGCCGATGAGCGGGCCGGCTCGGACACCCTCCTGCTGCTGCTGGTAGGGCCAGGCCTGACCGGAAGGCGCATCGGGGTACGCCGGCACCTGCTGCGGGTCCGGGGGCCGCTCGCCCTCCGGGGGCTCGTCGGGACTGCTCATGTCACCGCAACCTCCAGGGGCCGACATCGAACACCAGGGCTGCGACGGCCAGCACCACCAGGGCGCCCAGCCACACCAGCACCAGCCGGGTGTCACCGAGCTTGCACCGCGACCGGAGCAGGCCAGCGCGCCGTGCCCTCGCGTAACCGACGAAGCCGAGCCCGGCGAAGAACACCAGCGCTATCGGCCCCAGAAGCCAGCCCAGCAACGCGATCGTGGCGAACACGCAGAGCCGCAACGGGTCAAACGCCGGACTGGCGGGCGGCAGGTCCTCACGCACCACCTGGCGCGGATCGGCAGTCATCGTGGGGCACCGGTGGCCGTGGAGATGCGTGCGCGGCTCAGCGGCAGCCACGCCTGGACGGCGCAGAACGGTGCGCACTGGTGGCTGTCGTCGGCGCCGACCGTGGCCACGTGCACGCAGCACTGGGTGAGCCGCTCCTCGATCATCGTGTTCATGTCCATGAAGGGCTTGACGGTCACGCGGAGCACGCGCTCGCCGAGCATCCTGCGCAGCCGCTGGTGCTGACCGGGCAGCCGGGACGACGCCAGCGTGGCGAGGGTGCCGATCCCGATGTCGCAGTTCTGGCAGATGTCGCTCCAGATCGACGACATCGACGGGTGCGACAGCGACGACTGCTCGCTGAGCAGGTCGAGCAGCGAACCCTTGACCACGGCGCGGAGCTGGTCGGGGATCGCGTCGTCGGCGATCCGGTTGGCGAGCACGTCGGGCTCGAGCTCCAGCCACTGCTTGAGCCGGTCGTGCCCGATCAGCGCGACCAGCGACCGCCACGACCCGGAGTCGTCGCGGAGCAGGTAGCCGACAGAGCAGCAGTGCGGGTGCGAGCACGGCAGTGCCGTGAGGTCACGCCACGTGACCTGGCCGGCGGTCTGCTCGTCGAGCCGGGCCAGAACCCCTGTGTGCGTGAGGCGATCGAGCGGGTCGAGGCCGGCCGAGCGACCGGACCCGAACACCGGCTGGATGGTGACGCCGCCGACGTACGGCGTGTCCAGGGCTCGCTTGACCACGAACCCGATCTCGTCGTCGTTCACGCCCAGCGCCGCGGTCATCGTGAGCGTCGTGAAGATGCCGGCAGCGGACAGCCGGTCGATCGCGCGCTCCTTGAACCGCCGGATGTCGGCGCCCCGGTGGTGGGTCGAGGCGGCAGCGGACTCCCCGTCGTACTGGAGGTAGACCTCGACCCGCTCGCGGTGCTTCCTCAACAGGGCGACGAGACCGTCGTCCTGCGCGATGGTCAGGCCGTTGGTGTTGACCAGCACCCGCACGATCGGCCGTGCGGCGACGGCGTCGAGCAGCTCGGCGAGCTGCGGGTAGAGCGTGGGCTCACCCCCGCTGAGCATCAGCACGTCGATCCGGCCGTTCTCGCGGGACAGCCGGGCGTCGATCGAGGCCAGCACCTGCTCGAGCGGAGCGACCGACGCCAGCGCGGGTGCGCTCTCGGCGAAGCAGGTCGGGCACCTGAGGTTGCAGTGGTCGAGCAGGTCCTGGAGCAGGATGCAGGTGTGCTGGGTCTGCATCTCCGGCAGGCCGTGCTCGTACGCCGCCGGGACCGGCAGGAAGTTGCCACGCAGGTCGGGCGTGTGCACCTTCGTCGGTGCCGTCCACTCCTCGAGGTAGGTCAGGATCTCCGGCGACTCGTCGTACATCGTGCGCACCAGGCCGTGGTCGGGACACCCGCGCTCCAGCCAGATCCGGTCTTCGCGCTCGACCAGCCAGCCGGACAGGCGACGCACGTCGATCAGCGGTCGGTCGGGCCGCTCCTCGTGGCAGAGCGGGCAGAACGCGTTGACGTACCGGTGGATCCGGTCGCCCCGGAGCGGCATCCCCGCCTGCGTGCTCACCCGCGACAGCCTAGAGGGAGGTCGGCGTCCGCCTCGTGAGCATGGAGGCTCAGTTCTCTGGTGGTCGAGCAGCGAGGAGAGGCACGCGCGTCTTTCCGGTCGGCGGCGCCCTTCGGGTCGTTGAGGAGGGCTCCGCGCTCTGGCGGTGGTTGAGGAGGCGCGCCAGCGCCGTCTCGAAACCTCCGCGACGCGGCTGCGGGTCGGCGGTGGGTCGAAAGGCGCAGCAACGGGGCGGGGTAGGGCGCGGGGTCACGGCCGCTCCCCGGCGTCCGGCCCCGGCTGTCGTCGAGGAGGGCGCTCCGCGGCCCGGGCGGTGGTTGAGGAGAGGCGCTCCGCGGTCTGGGCGGTGGTTGAGGAGGCGCTCCGCGGTCTGGGCGGTGGTTGAGGAGGCGCTCCGCGGTCTGGGCGGTGGTTGAGGAGGCGCTCCGCGGTCCGGGCGGTGGTTGAGGAGGCGCTCCGCGGTCTGGGCGGTGGTTGAGGAGGCGCTCCAGCGCCGTCTCGAAACCTCCGCCCAGCTGCCCAGAAAAGATTCCGAAAACCTTTCCACGGCACCCGAAATGCCCGGATTCCAGGACCTGAATTGTCGGTGCCAAGGGCCAGAATTCACTGTATGGCAACGGCATTCGACGACACGATCACCCACCCGGTGGCCGCTGCCGTCGCTGCCGCCGAAGCCGTCCTCGACCAGGTCGCCGATACCAGCATCTACTCGATGACCGCCGATGAAGTGGCCGAGACCTTGGCCGCCCTTCGCCGGCTGGAGGCGAAGACCGCGGCCCTGACGATGCGCACTCTCAGCCACGCCGAGACCTTGGCGATCGGGCCCAACGCCGGTGCCACCGACACCGCCTCCTGGTGGGCCAACCAGACCCAGCAGACCAAGCGCACCGCCAAGCACCGGGCTGCGCTGGCCGAACAGTTGGACCGAGATCACGAGCCCGTCCGCGACGCGATGGCCGGGGGCCGGGTCTCCGAAGAACAGGCCGTGGTGATCGTCCGCGGTGTCGACGCGCTACCCGCCGAGCACCGCCGCCAGGCCGAGGACCACCTGGTCCAGGTCGCACCTCAGCACGACCCGCTCGCACTGCGCCGACTGGCCGAGCACATCCTGGAGGTCGTCGCCCCCGCGATCGCCGACGCCCACCAGCTGGCTGCGCTGGAACGGCAGGAGGCGCTCGCCGCCGAAGCCTGCCGGTTCACCATCTCCGACGACGGCCACGGCCAGTGCCACGGCCGGTTCACCCTCCCCTCGGTCGTGGGCGCCATGTTGAAGCAGGCCGTGCTCGCGATCAACTCACCCCAGCACCGCCACCACACCGGCACCCCCAAAGGCCTCGGGCACGCGTTCAGCGAGTACGTCACCCGCTACCCCGTCGACCGGCTCCCCAAAGCCGGCGGCGTCGACGCCACCGTGGTGGTCACGATGACCCTCGACCAGCTCGAAGGGCGACTCGACGCCTCCGGGATCGCGATGCTCGACACCGGCGAGCCGATCACCGCCCACCTCGCCCGCAAGCTCGCCTGCGAAGCAGCGATCATCCCCCTCGTCCTCGGCGGCGACTCCGAGATCCTCGACCAAGGCCGCAACTCCCGGTTCCACAAGATCGCCCAACGGATCGCGATCAAGGTCCGCGACAAGCACTGCACCGCCGAGGGCTGCGACTGGCCAGCCGCCATGTGCCACGTCCACCACAACCAGCCCTGGGCCAGAGGCGGCAAGACCACCGTCGCCGACGGGCGCCTGCTCTGCCCGCGGCATCACTCCTACGCCCACTCACCCAAGTACGAGATGAAGACCATCCCCAACGGACGCGTCATCTTCAGCCGCAGCTGAGCAGAGGGGTCGCGCGCTTCGGCTGCGGCAACCGGACGAGTGGGACATCCTGTTCGCGTGACAGACGGAGACGGGTCCATCGCACTGTCGTGGACGCCGCGCACGACCGAGCTCGCGGACGCGCAGCTGGCTCGCTACCGCGAGCTCGGCGGCCCCTCTGCTCGCGGCGTCGTAGCTGTCCTGCTGGCCCTCTTCGCGGCGCCGATGCTGGTCTCGCCGTCGACGTTCTGGCTGGCCGTCCCGATGTTCGCGATGGCGCTCTTCCTGGTCTGGATGCGCCTCACCGCCACCATGATGCGCCGGCAGTGGGCGTTGCTGGTCGCAGGCAATCCAGCAATCGGAGAGCCCGTGGTCGGGAGGCTCGACACCTCCGGGGTTCGCACGGACGGAGCACGGGTGTCCACCTTGCGCAGCTGGTCGGCCTTCACCTCGTGGTCGGACGCGCCCGGCGCGTTCGTGCTGGCCACCAGCGACAACCGTCACGGCGCGATCGTGGTCGTGCCTCATCGCGCGGCGTCCGGTCCGGATGACGTGACCGCGATCCGAGTGCTGGCCGAGCAGCAGCTCGGTCCGTCGCTGGGGTCTGGGCCTGGTCGCGCGGGGCGCCGATGGTGGCCATGGGTGGCTCGTGCCGTGGTGCTCAGCCTCCTGATCGTGCCCGTGGTCGTCACCATGAGCAAGGTCCATCACGAGAGCGCAGAGTGGCGGCTGTGGCCCACGCAGTCCCCGCCCCTGGTCTCCTACGACGGGCTCGACTTCCGACGGACCGGCGGCGCGACCCCGCACCCCGACGGCGTGGCCGGTGTCGCCTACACGTCCGGGGGCGGCCTGATCCTGGAGCCATTCCCGCGTCCGCCTGAACTGACCGACATCTGGGTGCTCGATCACGACAACGTCGTCCACCACTACATCACCGCCGACTCACACGACGGCTAGGCCCGACGACCTCAGATGTCGTGGGGCCATGGGCGGTCCTGCCGGTCCGCTGATCATCAAGCACGCGGCGGGCAGGTGGACGCTCTCGAAGACCCGGTGAGGCCCGCCGAGCACGCGTCTCCGACCAGCTCGCGTCCAAAGGACGGCGATCCCCGGGAGCACCGTTCCTGCCGCCGGAGGTCAGTCAACGCTGAACAGCAGGTCGCCGGTCGCGACCTGGCCCGGTGGCGGCGCGGTGACCGATCCCTTGGGTCGGTCCATCGCCACCACGGGTACGACGCTCGACATCTCCTCGCCAGTGATCGTGGACGGGTCCCAGCGCACCATCGGCGTGCCTGCCGAGACCGTGTCGCCCTGGGCGACGAGCACCTCGAAGCCCTTGCCCTCCAGGCGCACAGTGTTGATCCCGAGGTGGACCAGCACGCCGACGCCGTCGGCGCCGAGGACGACGAACGCGTGCGGGTGGATCTTCACGACCTTGCCGGCGATCGGTGACACCACGGTGGTCTCCCCCGGGTCGGGGTCGATCGCGACCCCGGGGCCGACCATCTCCTGGGCGAACACCGGGTCGTCAACCTCGGTGATCGGCAGCAGCCGGCCCGGGCACGGAGCAAGAACCGGGGTGCTCACATCAGGTCCGCGATGTCCTCGGAGAGCGTGTCCGCCTCGGGGCCGACGACCACCTGCACCACGTTGCCGGACCTCATCACGCCGTGGGCGCCGGCCTTCTTCAGCATGCCCTCGTCGACCTTGGAACCGTCCTTCACCTCGGTCCGGAGCCGCGTGATGCACGGCTCGATCTCGACGATGTTGTCCGCACCACCGAGTCCCGCGAGGATGTCGTCGGCCTTGCTCATCTGGTTCTCCTGTCGTCGGATGCTGCTGAGTCTGAGTCTGGGTCGGTGGTGGTCACCTTGGCCAGACCCCGGGGGTTGTCGGGGTCGAGGCCGAGTGCCAGGGCCAGGGACTCGACCACCTGCTGGGCGGGCACGATCGTGCCCAGCGGAGCAAGTTGCTCGGGCAGGTCCGGGCCGGGCACGTGGAAGGTGCAGGCACCGGCGAATCCCCCGTCTCCGCCGATGCCCACGGTCGTGGCGCCGCGGCTCGAGAGGTCGTGCGCGAGCTCGACCATCGGTGCCAGCAGCGGTCCGTCCTGCGCGGCGACGAGCACCGCGGTCATGCCGGAGGTGACCACGGAGATCGGTCCGTGCCGCAGGTCGGCGTAGGAGTAGCCGCGCACCGGGCGCAGGCAGGTCTCCTCCAGCTTGAGCGCGGTCTCGAGCGCCGTACCCATCAGCAGGCCGCGCCCCGACACCACGGCGTACGACGCGTCGCGGAGCGCGGCCACGGCGTCCTCGATGCCGGCACGGGCGGCGAGCAGCCGCTCGACCTCGCCTGCCACACGGTCGAGGTGGGTGTCGAGCGAGGTCGGGTCGGGCGCGAGCGCGGTGCCGAGCACGGCCATCGCGACCAGCTGAGCCAGGTAGGTCTTGGTGGCCGGCACCGCGACCTCCGGGCCGGCCTGCGTGACCAGCGCGAGGTCGGCGGCCGCGACCAGCGGCGAGTCGGCGACGTTCGCGACCGCCACCGTGGCGGCACCGCAGTCGCGGGCCCAGGCCTGGGTCGCGACGATCTCCTCGGTGGCGCCGGACTGGGACACGCTGACGACCAGCGCGTCGGAGAGGTCGAGCACGGTGCGGTAGTGCGTGGCCACGCTCGGCGACGCCAGGCCGCCGGAGACCCCGGCGTGCGTCTCGAGGAGGTAGCGACCATAGATCGCGGCGTTGTCGCTGCTCCCCCGCGCCACGAACAGCACCCGACGACGGCCGCGGAACAGCCGAGCGACCGCGTCTCGGTGCGGGACGAGCGCGGCCAGCGTGCGGCGTACCGCCTCCGGCTGCTCGGCGATCTCCTCCGCCATCCGGGTGCCCATCGATCTCCCTTCGATCCCGCCGCAGACCCTTGACACCGCACGTCGCCGGTGCCATCGTTCCACTGGTCCGGACCAGACCGTACCAGTCGCACCCGCCGCCGTCGAGAGGCAAATGACCCGTGCCGAACTCCCCGAGGACGATCACCGACGGGCCGCGCCCCAAGCACGCGCAGCTCTCCGACGTGCTCGCCGACCTCGCGGCGCACGAGCTCGGGCCCGACGCCGCCATCCCCTCGGAGCGCGAGCTGATGACGACGTACGACGTGTCGCGGGCGACCGTGCGCAAGGCGATCGAGAGCCTGATCGCCGACGGCCTGCTGCACCGGATCCACGGCAAGGGCACGTTCGTCTCGCGGCCGCGGCTGGAGAGCCGGCTGCACCTGGCGTCGTTCAGCCAGGACATGCGTCGCCGTGGCCTCACGCCGTCGACGATCCTGCTCCAGGTCGAGGCCGAGCGGCCGCCGACCGACGTGGCCAAGGCGCTCGACCTCGGTGGCGACGGCGTCGCCTGGCGGATCGACCGGGTGCGGCTCGCGGACGGCCAGCCGATCGCCCTGGAGAACGGCTGGTACCCACGCGACCTGCTGCCCGGCCTCGACCGGCAGGACCTGGGGGGCTCGCTCTACGAGGTCTTCCGCGGCACCTTCGGCCTCGCCATCGACAGCGCCGAGCAGACGCTGTGGGGCGAGGCCGCCGACGCCGCCACCGCACGCCGGCTGGACGCGCCCGTGAACACCCCGCTCCTGGTCTTCCGCCGCGTGTCCACGGCCGACGGCCGGCCGCTGGAGTACGTCGTCTCGCGCTACCGCGGCGACCGCTACCAGCTCCACATGTCGCTCCAAGGCACCACCACCACCGCAGAAACAGGCACCGTCGAAGGGACGAAGCAGTGACCACAACCGACGCATCCGTGGACCGAGAAGGGCCCCGGTTCAACCTGGCGCCAGTCCAGAAGTTCGGCCGCAGCCTGATGCTGCCGATCGCCGCCCTCCCCGCCGCCGCGCTCCTGCTCCGGCTCGGACAACCCGACCTGCTCGGGGCCGACGGCCTCGGCTGGGACAACGTCGCGGCTGTCGTCGGCGCCGCCGGCAATGCGCTCTTCGCCAACCTGCCGCTGCTGTTCGCGGTCGGTGTCGCGATCGGCATGGCGAAGAAGGCCGACGGCTCCACCGCGCTGGCCGCGGTGGTCGGCTACCTGGTCTTCAAGGGCGTCGGCGACGCGATGTCGCCGGTCGTGCTGGACCCACCGGCCAAGGGTGGCACCCAGGAGCTGATCAACTACGGAGTTCTGGGCGGCATCGTGTCCGGCCTGGTCGCGGCGTACCTCTGGCAGCGCTTCTACCGCACCAAGCTCCCGCCGTACCTCGCCTTCTTCGGCGGGCGCCGCCTGGTGCCGATCATCACCGCCGTCGCGATGCTGGTGATCTCGGTGCTGGTGAGCTTCCTCTACCCGGCCTTCAACAGCGGGCTGACCAACCTCGGCGAGTGGGTCACCGACAACGACGTGCTCGGCGGCTTCGTCTACGGCACCCTCAACCGGCTGCTGATCCCGCTCGGCCTGCACCACATCCTGAACAACCCGCCGTGGTTCGTGTTCGGCAGCTTCACCACCCCGGACGGGAGCGTCGTGCACGGCGACATCGCCCGCTTCCTCAACGGTGACCCCACCGCGGGTCCGTTCATGACCGGCTTCTTCCCGATCATGATGTTCGCGCTCCCCGCTGCGGCGCTGGCGATCTGGCACGAGGCCAAGCCCTCGCAGAAGAAGGCCGTCGGCGGCATCATGCTCTCCGCTGCGCTGTGCTCCTTCCTGACCGGCGTGACCGAGCCTCTCGAGTTCGCGTTCATGTTCGTGGCCTGGCCGCTGTACCTGATGCACGCAGTGCTCACCGGCACCTCACTGGCCTTGGTCAACGCGATCGGGATCAAGGACGGGTTCGGCTTCTCCGCCGGGCTCTTCGACTACCTCCTGAACTTCAACATCGCGACGAAGCCTCTGCTGCTGATCCTGATCGGGCTGGGCTATGCGGCCGTCTACTACTTCTCCTTCCGGTTCGTGATCCGCCGTTGGAACCTGCGGACCCCGGGCCGCGAGGAGGACGACGAGGCCGTGGTCGAGACCGCTGACGTCACGGCGTGAGCAGACCGTGATCATCGCGGCAGGACGTGTGGTCACCCCGGCGCGGGTCTTCGCGCCGGGGTGGGTGCACGTCGAGGGCGAGCACGTCACCGACGTCGGACCGGGCGCACCCCCGCGCCCCGCCGACGTGGAGCTCCAGGGTGCGACGATCGTGCCCGGGTACGTCGACGCGCACGTGCACGGCGGCGGCGGCGCGTCGTTCGACACCGGGACCGCGGAGGCGGCCGAGACAGTGGCGGCCGCGCACCTTGCTCACGGCACCACGACGATCATGGCCAGCCTGGTCACCGACACCACCGCGGAGCTCGAACGCTCCGTGCGCGAGCTGGCCACGCTCGCCGCGGCCGGCACGCTGGCCGGGATCCACCTCGAGGGACCCTGGCTGAGCCCGAAGCATGCCGGCGCGCACGACCCGGCTCTGCTGGCGGACCCGAAGCCGGCCGAGGTCGACCGGTTGGTCGAGGCGGCCGACGGCCACCTGCGGATGGTCACCCTGGCACCCGAGCTGGCCGGCGGGCTCGACGCGGTGCGCCGGATCACGGCGGCCGGGATCGTGGCCGCCATCGGCCACACGGACGCGTCGTACGACGTGGCGCGGGCGGCCCTGGACGCCGGGGCCGGGGTCGGCACGCACCTGTTCAACGCGATGCGCGGGCTGCACCACCGCGAGCCCGGGCCGGGTGCCGCCCTGCTCGAGCACCCGGACGCCTACGTCGAGCTGATCGCGGACGGGGTGCACCTGCACCCGGCCGTGATCCGGCTGGCGGCGGGCGCGAAACCGCATCTCACCGTGCTGGTGACCGACGCGATGGCGGCGGCGGGTGCCGAGGACGGTGACTACCGGCTCGGCCCGATGAAGGTGCGGGTGCGCGACGGCCTCGCGACCCTGGCCGAGACCGGCGCGATCGCCGGCTCGACGCTCACCATGGCCGCGGCCGTGCGGTACGCCGTCATGGTCGCCGGGCTGGCGATCGAGGACGTCGTCCGTGCGGCGACGGCCACTCCCGCGGCGATGCTGGGGCTCGACCGGGTCGGCGCGCTGCGTCCCGGCTACTTCGCGGACCTCGTGGTGCTCGACGACGACTTGGGCGTCACGCGCGTGATGCGACGCGGTCGCTGGGTGTAGCGCCACCGCGGGCGTAGACGCCCTTGTGCACCTGCCACGCGATCCGCGCGAGCAGCAGCGGGATGGTCACCGCGAGCACCAGCTGCGGCCGGGTCAGTCCCTCCCACGCGATGTCGTTGCCGCGCACGAACTCCACGAGGAACCGGAACGTCGTATAGGCGGCGACGTACAAGGTGAAAGTCTCCCCTGGCGGCAGGCCCCGGTGGCGCAGCCAGAACCAGAGCAGCAGGAACGCGACCAGGTGGAACCCGATCTCGTAGAGGAACGACGGATGCAGGGGTACGCCGGCCGGCGCATGCAGCCGCTGCGCCGAAGCCCGGTCCAGGGTGACCCCCCAGCCGTGACCGGTGGGCGTGCCCGGCTCCTCGGTGAGCAGGCAGCCGATCCGGCCGACGGCCATCCCGAGCGCGACCGCCGGCGCGAACAGGTCCCCGGTGCGCAATCGGTAGCCGGTCACCCGCTTGGCGACGTGCACTCCCAGCCAGGCGCCGAACAGCCCGCCCAGGATGCTGCGGTTGCCGTAGAGCCACTGCTCGGTCAGCGAGGCGTTCTCTCGCAGGTCGACGTGCTGGAGCCACGTGCCCATGCGCATGAAGATCGCGCCACCGACGAGCGCCCCCGTCACGA
Organism: uncultured Actinomycetota bacterium; assembly: GCA_963815585.1. Taxonomy (GTDB): domain Bacteria; phylum Actinomycetota; class Actinomycetes; order Propionibacteriales; family Nocardioidaceae; genus Marmoricola. Next base: position 76,790 of record CAWFHJ010000009.1, read on the forward strand.
CGAAGACCAGCCGCTCGTCACGTGCCCCGCGTCGCCGCGCCTCGAGCACGAACACCACCGCTGCCGCGAGCACGCCGAGGCCGACGAAGAGGCCGTGGGTGGGGATCGGCCCGAGGGACGGGTACACGCGCGTCAGGATCCCATGCGGAACTGGTGGTCTGCACCGGACCGCTCGATGGCGGGTAGCCGCCATTGCCGGGACTCTGCACCGGGCGCACAGTGACCCGCATGGGCAAAACGCGCGCATCGCGGACTTTTCGGTTGGCGCCCGCGGGAGCGATTGCTCTCCTCACGGGTCTGGGGCTCGGCGTGGCTCCGGTCGCCGTCCACGCCGATCCGACCAGCGCCGCCGCCCCGGGCCACCGGGCCAAGCCGTTCGACCTCGACGGCGACGGGCACGGTGAGCTCGCCGTGGGCGAGCCCTGGCACAACCCGGGCGGACGGGTGAGCGTCCTCCGCGGCACCAGCAACGGCGTGACGACGACGGGCAGCAAGGACATCGGGCAGGACACGTCCGGCGTCGCCGGCGTCGACGAGGCCGGCGACGACTGGGGACGCGCGGTCACGTCCGGTGATTTCGACCGCGACGGCTACGCCGACCTGGCCGTCGGTTCCCTGTCGGAGAACGCCTACCCCGACACCACGCCGGGACAGGGCTCGGTCACGATCCTCCGCGGCGGCCCGGGTGGCGCGCCGGGCCACGGAAGCAGGGTGATCCTGCCGACCGACGACCAGGACATCTGGGGCGGTGGCCTGGCGGCCGGCGACCTCGACCACGACGGGTACGACGACCTCGTGATCAGCGGCGGCTACCCCGACGACGGTGTCGGGCGGGACGACGCGGTCTGGTCCGACTTCGCCAACGGGGTCACCGTCCTCTACGGCTCGCCGGCGGGCCTGGACGTCGCACGGAAGATCCACCTGACCGAGGCGGCAGCGCGCGGCGTCGACCCCCCGGCGAGCGCCCACTTCGGCCACTCGATCGCGATCGGCGACGTCAACGGGGACGGGATCGACGACCTCGGGGTCGCCTCCTCGGGGTCGCAGGGAGAGGGCGTGCTGATCTTCTACGGCCGCACCGGCCAGCTGACCACGCGGGCGGACCAGTACGTCGACGGCATGGGCACCATCGAGTTCACCTTCGGCGACTTCGACGGCGACGGCTTCGATGACCTGGCCGGGGACAGCTTCGCGACCAAGGCGTCGCTGGCCTACGTCTACCGCGGCTCCGCCGCCGGGATCGTCACGGGCAGCAAGCGGGTGCTCACCGATCCCGGAGACCCCTCCGGCAGTGCTCCGTCGTACAGCTCCTTCGGGCGCGGGTTCGGCGCCGGAGACTTCGACGCCGACGGCAAGGACGAGCTCGTCGTCGGGGACACCGGCCGGGTCGACGGCGCGGTGTACGTGTACGACGGCACGGCCTCGGGTGTCAGCGACGCGCACCGCACGAAGTGGTCCCGCGGGTCACCCGGGGTCCCCGGACAGCCGCGGCAGGGTGAGGGCTGCGGTGACTTCATCCGGGTCGCCGACGTCGGGCGCTCGTCCGTGCCGGACCTGGTCACGACCTGCCTCGGCGGCGTCGGCGCCGTGCTGGTCGTCTATGGTCACACCGGCCAGGGGCTGACAGGCACCGGAGCACAGGCCTGGCGCAAGGACACGCCTGGTGTCGTCGGCACCACGGAGGTCGGGTACGGCTGGGGCAAGCTCGACCAGTGAGGCGGGATCCTAGACCTGCATCGGTACGACGCCGAGCAGGATCACCGTCACCACGAACGCCGCCAGCAGCACCGCGGCCAGCAGGCTGACGCCGAGCTCGCGGGTGCGGGGTGGGACCGCGCCCAGTATGGCGACGACGCCGGTCGGGATCATCGCCCAGCCGACCCGGCCGGTGACCTTCCAGGCGACCAGGTCCGCGATCGCGACCACCAGTGCGACCAGCAGGCCCCTGCGCAGGGTCAGCGGCGCGATGCGCGCCGGGCGCGGCATCGCCACGGTCACCACGTCGGGGAATCCCATCGCGGTCGGCGTGCGGCGGTCGACCGGCGTCCCGGTGAGGTCGGCTGCGACCAGCGACAGGCTGGTGCCGTGCCCGACCAGCACCAGGTCACCGGTGGGGTGCTGGCGCATCAGGTCGCGGACGGCGGTGGTGGCCCGGCGCCGGGTCGCCTCGAGCGGCTCCCAGCCGTCGTGGGCAGCACGGTCGGGGTCGTCGTACGCCGCGGCAACGACAGCGTCGAAGTCCTCGATCCAGCCGACGTGGAGCCGCACCTGCTCGCGCAGGCCGTCGACCACGGTGACCGGACGGTCGGTCAGCAGCTCCGCGGTGCGGCGAGCCTTCGGCTCCGGCGAGGAGAACCACCGCGCGTCCTGCGGGATCCGGCCACTGGCGCGCAGCGCGTGGACGCTGTGCTCGGCGGCGGGATCGAGCCGCCAGTCGGACGCGGCCAGGTCGTGGTCCACCAGCGGCAGGCCGTGACGCACCAGGTGGACACGGCGGGCGGGGCCGAGCAAGGGCATCCGGACCGCCTCAGAACACGAGGTAGTGCAGGAGCAGCCAGATCGGCGCGACGGTCGCCAGCAGCGAGTCGAGCCGGTCCATCAGGCCACCGTGGCCCGGGATCACGTTGCTCATGTCCTTGATCCCGAGGTCACGCTTGATCACCGACTCGCAGAGGTCGCCGAGCGTCGCCATCACGACGGTGATCAGGCCGAGCACGACGCCGATCCACCAGTCGCTGTCGAGGGCGTAGATGACGAGCAGCACACCGGCGGCCACGCAGGCGATCGTCGAGCCGGCGAAGCCCTCCCAGGACTTCTTGGGGGAGATCACCGGCGCCATCGGGTGCTTGCCGAACAGGACACCCGCGATGTAGCCGCCGATGTCGGAGGCGATGGTCACCACGATGAACGTCACGATCGCCTCGACGCCGAGGTCGGCCGCCAGCAGCAGTGCCACGAACGAGCCGAGGAACGGCACGTAGAAGATCGTGAAGATCGAGGCGCTGGAGTCGCGCACGAACCCATGGACTCCGCGGCGCAGCAGCCACAGCATCGTGACCAGGCCGGTGACCGCCGTGGCCGTGACCAGCGCTGGTGCGCCGTACAGGTAGGCGACCACGACCATCACCACGCCACCGAGCATCAGCGGCTCCTGCGGGAGGTCGATGTCCTTGGCCCGGAAGCCGCGGTGCAGCTCCCAGATCGCAACCACGACCGCAGCGGCGACGATCAGCATGAACGCCGGCTTCCAGAACACCAGAGACAGGATGATCGCCGCCCCGAGGGCGACGCCGGACCCGATCGCCTTCGGCAGGTCGCGACCGGCGCGACTCTTCTTCGCGGGCGTCGAGGGAGGCAACGGCGGCTCCGCCTGCGGGGCCGTCGACGGGTCGATGTCGGTCATGCTGGGGTCGGCAGCTCAGACTTCGAGCAGCTCGGCCTCCTTGTGCTTGAGCATCTCGTCGATCGCGTCGGTGTGCTTCTTGGTGCTGCCGTCGAGCCGCTTCTCCGCGCCGGTGACGTCGTCCTTGCCGACCTCGCCGTCCTTCTCCAGCTTCTCCAGCGCCTGCTTGGCGTTGCGCCGGATGTTGCGCACGGAGACTCGGCCGTCCTCGGCCTTGGCGCGGGCGATCTTGGTGTACTCCTTGCGCCGCTCCTCGGTGAGCTCGGGGAACACGCACCGGATCAGCTTGCCGTCGTTGGACGGGTTCACGCCGAGGTCGGAGTCACGGATCGCGCGCTCGATCGCCTGCAGGGCGCCCATGTCGTAGGGCTGCACCAGGATGATCCGCGCCTCGGGGGCGGTGAAGCCCGCGAGCTGCTGGATCGGCGTCGGGGTGCCGTAGTAGTCCGCGGTGAGCTTCGAGAACATGTTCGGGTTGGCGCGGCCCGCACGGATCGCGCCGAACTCCTCCCGGGTCACCTCGACGGCCTTGTCCATCTTGGAGTCGGCCTCGCTGAGCGTCTGGTTGATCGTCACTGCTTCTCCTCGCTGGTGGGTCAGGCGTCAGCGCTGACCAGCGTCCCGATCTTCTCACCCTGCACGACCTTGAGGATGTTGCCCTCAGGCTCCATCCCGAACACGATCATCGGCAGGTTGTTCTCCCCACACAGGGCGAACGCGGTCTGGTCCATGATCCGCAGACCCTGCCGGATCGCGTCGTCGTACGTCACCCGGTCGAGCTTGACCGCGGTCGGGTCCTTGCGCGGGTCGGCCGTGTAGACCCCGTCGACACCGTTCTTCGCCACCAGCACCACCTCGCACTTGCTCTCCAGTGCTCGCTGGGCGGCGACCGTGTCGGTCGAGAAGTACGGCAGCCCCATGCCGGCGCCGAAGATCACCACCCGGCCCTTCTCGAGGTGCCGGATCGCGCGCCGCGGGATGTAGGGCTCGGCGACCTGACCCATCGTGATCGCGGTCTGCACGCGGGTCTCGACGCCCTCCTTCTCCAGGAAGTCCTGGAGCGCCAGGCAGTTCATCACGATGCCGAGCATGCCCATGTAGTCGGCGCGGGCCCGGTCCATGCCGTGCTGCTGGAGCTCTGCGCCACGGAAGAAGTTGCCGCCACCGGTGACCACGGCCACCTGCACGCCGGTCCGCTGGACACCGGCGATCTCGCGCGCGATCTTCTGCACGACGTCGGGGTCGAGGCCCACCCGACCGCCACCGAACACCTCGCCGGACAGCTTGAGCAGGACGCGGTGGTAGCCGGCGGTCACCGTGAAACTCCTTCAGGGGCGAGGGGACAGGCGAAAGGGGCCGGGGACGATGCTCGCGCGTCGTGCACTCCGGCCCCTCTCGTCGTACGTACGTCGTGGGAAACCTAACCCACTCAGGCGCCGACCTCGAACCGGGCGAACCGCTTCACGGTCACGCCGGCCTCGTCGAGCACGGCCTTGACCGACTTCTTCGAGTCCGTCACGGAGGCCTGCTCGAGGAGCACCACGTCCTTGAAGAACCCGTTGAGCCGGCCCTCGGTGATCTTCGCGATCGCCTGCTCCGGCTTGCCCTCCTCGCGGGAGGTCGCCTCGGCGATCTCGCGCTCCTTGGACACGACCTCGTCGGGGACCTCGTCGCGGGTGAGGTACTGCGGCTTCATCGCGGCGATCTGCATCGCAGCGGACCGGGCGACCTCGGCGTCGGCACCGTCGTACTCGACCAGCACGCCGACGGCGGGCGGCAGGTCGGAGGCACGCCGGTGCATGTAGACCACGACCGGACCCTCGAAGTACGCCACGCGACCGAGCTCGATCTTCTCGCCGATGTGGATCGCGAGCTGCTCGACCACCTCGGCGACGGTCTTGTCGCCCAGCTGCACCGACTTGAGCGCCTCGGAGTCGGCGGCACGCGCCTGGTCCGCGGCGTCGGCGATCTGCTGCGCCGTGGACACGAACTCGTCGTTCTTGGCCACGAAGTCGGTCTCGGAGTTGAGCTCGACGAGCGCGCCGCCGGAGGTCGCGACCAGTCCGGACGTCGCCTCCCGCTCGGCACCACGCTTGGCGGCCTTCGCCGCACCCTTCGTGCGCAGCACGTCGACGGCGGCGTCGAAGTCGCCGTCGGTCTCGTCGAGCGCCTTCTTGCAGTCCATCATTCCGGCGCCGGTCAGCTCACGGAGCTTCTTGACGTCGGCGGCTCCAAAGTTCGCCATGGGTACCTCAGTCCTTCTCGGTGTCGTCTGACTTCTGGGCGTTGACGAAGCCCGCGGCCTCCGCAGCGGCCTCGGTCCTGAACCAGACCTCAGCCTTGGTGCGGTCGAACCAGGGGCTGGTCGGCCCGTGGAACTTCATCGAGTCGGCGTTGCCCTTGATCTCGAAGCCCTCGGGACCGTTGCCCTCGTCGTCCGCCTTGGCGGAGTCGGGACCGTACGGCGCGGACTCGTCGGCGGCGGGCGCCTCGTCCGTGGCGGGCGCCTCGTCCGTGGCGGGCGCCTCGTCCGTGGCGGGCGCCTCGTCCGTGGCGGCAGCAGGTGCCTCGTCGGTCGCGGCAGGTGCCTCCTCGGCGACGGCAGGGGTCTCGTCCGTGGCGGCAGGTGCCTCCTCGGCGACGACAGGGGCCTCGTCCGTGGCGGCGGCGGCCTCGGTGACCTCGGCAGCAGCCGGGGTCTCCTGGGCGGCAGCCGGCTCCTCGGTCGCCTCGGTGGCGGCACCGGTCGCCTCGGCGGCCGGGGTCTCCTCGGCGGCCTTGTCGCCACCGGTCGAGGCGACAGCGGCCTTGCCGGCGTCACCCTCGAGCAGGGCACGCTCCCAGTCGGCCAGCGGCTCGTCGGAGCCGATGGCGGCCTTGTCGTCGCCCTCGGTGCGCGCACCGGAGCGGGCGATCAGGCCCTCGGCGACCGCGTCGGCGACCACGCGGGTCAGCAGGCCGACGGCGCGGATCGCGTCGTCGTTGCCCGGGATCGGGAAGTCGACCAGGTCGGGGTCGCAGTTGGAGTCCAGGATCGCGATGATCGGGATGTGGAGCTTGCGCGCCTCCTCGACGGCGAGGTGCTCCTTGTTGGTGTCGACGATCCAGACCGCCGACGGCGTACGACCCATGTCGCGGATGCCGCCGAGGGTCTTGTCGAGCTTGATCTGCTCCCGCTTCATCTGGAGCAGTTCCTTCTTCGTGCGACCGGAGCCGGCCACCGTGTCGAAGTCGACGTCGTCGAGCTCCTTGAGGCGGTTGATCCGCTGGTGCATGGTCTGGAAGTTGGTCAGCATGCCGCCCAGCCAGCGCTGGTTGACGAAGGGCATCCCGACGCGGGTCGCCTGCTCGGCGATCGCCTCCTGGGCCTGCTTCTTGGTGCCGACGAACATGATCGTCCCGCCCTTGGCCACGGTGTCCTTGATGAACGCGTAGCTCGAGTCGATGTACGACAGCGACTGCTGCAGGTCGATGATGTAGATGCCGTTGCGCTCGGTCATGATGAAGCGCTTCATCTTGGGGTTCCAGCGACGGGTCTGGTGCCCGAAGTGGACGCCGCTCTCGAGGAGCTGGCGCATGGTGACGACGGCCATGGGCTCATCTGTCCTTTTGCTCGTGGTCCGGGCAGCACGAGCCACCGAACCGATTTCAGTTCGTCGCAGGCGACGGGTGCCGCCTGCCCTGGTGCCCGGCGCGACCCGACCCAGCGAACTGGGACTGAGGGCCGTCGCCCGCGGTGCGCCCGGTGGAGCGGCGCGGTGCGGAAACGAGCACGCGAAGTCAACCCATGCGGGTTGCTCCGCCGATTCTAGGCCAGCGCGAGGCTCCAGCACCAATCGAGTCCGGGAGAGCCGTCTCCCGTCCACAGCCCCGGTCCCGGCCCGCTCCTTCCACAGCCCGAGCCGGCCCGCTCGTGACCGCCCCCCGGCCCCGTCACCGTGGGTCACATGACCGTTGCCGCCTCCGCCCTCGTCACGCTTCTAGCGCTGGTCGGGGACCTTCTCGGCCCGGTGCCCCGCGGCGCCTGGCCGCTCCTCCCCCGACCTGCGGTGGTGCGCGGATTCGACCCGCCCGCGTCGCCGTGGGGATCCGGTCATCGCGGCGTCGACCTGCTCGGTCACCGTGGCCAGGCGGTCCGTGCGGCGCGCGACGGGCGGATCACCTTCGCCGGGCGGTTGGCCGGCCGGGGCGTGGTGGTGGTCGACCACGGAGCGCTGCGCACCACCTACGAGCCGGTCTCGCCTGCGGTCCACGTCGGCGACGTGGTCGCCCAGGGGCAGCGGATCGGGAGTCTCCAGGCCGGGCCGTCGCACTGCTTCCCACGGGTGTGTCTGCACTGGGGGCTGCTCCGCGGCCGGGTCTACCTCAACCCCCTCCTGCTCGTCGGCGGCGGGCCGGTTCGGTTGCTCCCCCTGCGGGGAGCTCCCCCAGCCGGCGCTGGTCCGCCGCCGACGTCATCGGTCCCGCGCGCCACGGCTCCCGGTGCCGGTGCCGGTGCCGGTGCCGACCTTGCGGGCCGCGCGGTCGCCGCGATGGGCTCCTCGTGAGACTCAGAGCGGCAGGAGCCGCGGCGTCTCGTCCGCCTCCGCGGCTGCCGGATCCGGGTCCGCGTGCTGGCGGGCGCCGGTCCGCTCGGCACCGATCCCGGCTGCCACCACGAACCCGATCCCGACCACCGGCCAGGCTCCCGGCACCTGGTGCAGGAGCAGCAGGCCCATGGTGAGGGCGATCGCGGGCTCCAGGCACATCAGGGTGCCGAACGCCGAGGTGGTCAGCCTACGCAGCGCGAGCAGCTCGAGGCTGAACGGCACCACGGGCAGCAGGATCGCCAGCCCGATCCCGATCAGCACCACGTCCCAGCTGAGGATCGACCAGGTGCCCGGGCCGACCACGAGGGTCGAGACGATTCCGGCCACCGGCAGCGACACCGCGATCCCGGTGAGTCCGCTGACCTCGTCGCCGACGGCCTGGGTGAGCAGGATGTAGGCCGCCCAGCAGACCGCCGCGCCCAGAGCCAGCGCCACCCCGGCCAGGTCGACGTCGCCTCGCCAGGGCTCGGTGAGCAAGGTGACCCCGACGGCAGCGAGCAGCGGCCACACCAGCGCGCGTCCCCCGCGACTGCGGGCGACGGCGACCCCGAGGGGCCCGAGGAACTCCAGAGCGCTCGCGGTCCCGAGCGGGATCCGGGCCACGGCGCCCATGAACAACATGGTGACGCCGGCGGTGACCACGCCGAGAGCGATCCCGGCGACCAGTCCGCGGCGGGTGAGGTCGCGGCGTCGGGGTCGCACCACGGCGAGGATGATCAGGCCGGCCCAGGCCAGGCGGAGCCAGGCGGCGCCCTCGGGGCCGATCCGGTCGAAGAGTCCGACCGAGAGCGCCAGCCCGACCTGCACGCAGGTCATGGACGCGATCGCCATGCCGGTGCCGACCCGGGCCGCTGACCGGCCGGGAGTGAGGGAGGTGCTGGTGCTCATGACTCCAGTAGAACCTCGGCGCATCGTTCGTGTCCACGTGAGATTGATGGACAGTTCGTTCGCTGATCCTGAATGATGTCTGGCATGGATCCTCGCCGGCTGGAGCTGCTGCTCGAGCTGTCCCGGCTCGGCTCGATGCGGGCCGTCGCCGAGACCATGCACGTGACCACCTCCACCGTCTCGCAGCAGATCGCCGTGCTCGCCCGAGAGGCCGGCGCTCCCCTGATCGAGCCGGAGGGCCGCCGGGTGCGGCTGACCCCGGCCGGCCGTCGGCTGGCCGACCATGCGGTGACGATCCTGGCCGCGCTCGAGGCGGCGCGGTGCGACCTCGACCCGGACGCCACGCCAGCGGGCGTGCTCCGGGTCGCGGCGTTCGCGACCGGCGTACGGCGTTCGTTGCTGCCGGTGGTCCGCCGGCTCGCGGAGACCCATCCCGATGTGCGGCTGCTGATCCACGAGCACGAGCCGGGCGAGGCGCTCGACCTGCTGCTCTCCGACGACATGGACCTGGCGCTGACCTACGACTACAACCTGGCCCCGGCGACGTACGACCCGACGCTGCAGGCACGCGCGCTCTGGGAGACCGCCTGGGGGCTGGGCGTCCCGGCCGGGGACGCGGCGCCGGAAGCTGGCGCGCTGGCGGTGTTCGGCCGCTACCGCGACCACGACTGGATCGTGAACTCCCGCAACAGCGCCGACGACGACGCGGTGCGCACGGTCGCCTCGCTGGCCGGGTTCGCGCCACGGATCACCCACCGGGCCGACAGCCTGGACCTGGTGCAGCAGCTGGTCGTCGCCGGCCTGGGGGTGGGACTGCTGCCCGCCGACGCGCCGACGATCGAAGGGGTGCGGGTGCTGCCGCTGTCGGACCCGGCGGTGATGCTGCGGGCGTTCGCGGCGGTGCGCCTCGGGCGCACCGACTGGCCGCCGCTGGCGCTGGTGCTGGACCTGCTCGCTGCCGGCGTGGCGTGAGCGGGCCGGGTCAGGCGCGCGGGTGCGCCAGCTTGTACGCCGCGCGGAGCCGGTCGGTGGTCACGTGCGTGTAGATCTGAGTGGTCGCCAGTGACGCGTGCCCGAGCAGCTCCTGGACGGTGCGCAGGTCGGCTCCGCCCTCCAGCAGATGGGTCGCCGCGGTGTGCCGCAGGCCGTGCGGGCCGAGGTCGGGAGCACCCGGGACGTCCTCCAGCCGACGGTGCACGAGCGTGCGCACCGCGCGCTGGTCGACCCGATGGCCCCGCGCGCCGAGGAACAGCGCAGCGCCTGCTCCACTGACGAACAGCGCCGGCCGGCCGGTGACCAGCCAGCGCTCGAGGGCACGGTCGGCGGGGAGGCCGTAGGGCACGGTGCGCTCCTTGCGGCCCTTGCCGAAGACACGGATCACCCGGCGTCCGCGGTCGACGTCGTCGACGTCGAGGCCGCAGAGCTCGCCGACCCGGATGCCGGTGGCGTAGAGCAGCTCCAGGATCGCCGCGTCTCTCACCCCGACCGCGCTGCCGTCGTCGGCGGCAGCGGCAGCGGCGTCGAGCAAGGCCCTCGCCTCCTCGACCCCGAGCGCAGCCGGCAACGTCTTGTGGGCCTTGGGCGACCCGAGCAGCGCACCTGGGTCGGTCTCGGCCCGACCGGTGCGCAGCACCCACGCGGTGAACACCCGGACCGCCGCCGAGCGTCGGGCCATCGTCGACCGCGCCTTGCCCAGGGTCTGCTGCCTGGCCAACCAGCTGCGCAGGGCGCGGATGTCGAGCGTCGCCACGTCCGCGTGGCCCAGGGCGGCCGCGTGCTCGAGCATGCCCACGACATCGCCGAGGTAGGCCCGCACCGTGTGGGGCGTCAGGTCGCGCTCGGACGCCAGGTGGCGCTCGTAGGCGGCGAGGGTGACGGCCATCGGCTCCGGCAGCACGTCGCGCGCCGGGGCCGGCTGCGGTTCCTGCACCGGTGACTCGCCCATTCCGCCACTGTAGGCAGCGCGGTGCCCGCGACGGGGCAGGCACACGGACCTGCTCGTGGGTCGGCATCAGTCGTCTCGCCGGAGCCGGTGCCGGCCGTCGGCCGCGTGCTCGACCAGTCCGCCCTCGACCAGCCGGGTGAGCGCCTCGTCGACCCGGGGAAGAGCGAGCCCGGCGGTGCGGGCGATGCTGACCGGGGCCGCCGCCTGCTCGACCGGTACCGCGTCGAGCACCTGCTGGTCGAGGAGGCTGAGCCGGTCGTGCGGTCGCTCGGGGGCGCGGGGCTCGACCAGCGTGTGCTCCCCTGCGGGCGAGACCAGCTCGAGCACCTCCTCGCCGTTGGTGACCAGCAGCGCGTCGCGGGTGCGGATCAGCTGGTGCACCCCGACCGAAGGGGCGCTGGTGACCGGACCGGGCACGCCCATCAGCGTGCGGTTGAGCCGGAGCGTCCAGGACGCCGTGTTGAGGGCGCCGCTGCGGATCGCCGCCTCCACCACGACCGTGCCGCCAGCGATCGCGGCGATGATCCGGTTGCGACTGAGGAAACGAAGCTTCGTCGGTGCACAGCCCGGGGCCAGCTCGGAGACGACCAGGCCGGTGTCGGCGATGTAGTCGAGCAGCTGCCGGTGGGCGCTCGGGTAGGCACGGTCGACGCCGCAGGCCAGGACGGCGATCGTCGGCCCTCGCATCGCGAGTGCGCCGCGGTGGGCGGCCTGGTCGATGCCGAACGCCGCCCCGGACACCACCGTGTGGCCGGCCGTGGCCAGGGTCGCGCCGAGCTCACCCGCCACTCCCCCGCCGTACGACGTGGCGGACCGGGACCCGACCACCGCCACGGACCGCTCGACGGCTTCCGCCAGGTGCAGCGGGCCGCGGACCCACAGCCCGAGCGGGGCGCCGCCGCGACCGGCCAGCGGCTCCGCACGGTCGAGGTCGCCGAGCCGGACCGGCCACTCCTCGTCACCCGGCACCACGAACCGGATGCCGCGGCCGGCGGCACGCTGCAGGTCGCCGACCGGGTCGAGTGCGGACAGCCGCTGGGCGATGTCGGACGCGAGCCCGCGGCCGTCGGTCTCGGTGCGGAGCCGGTCGTAGACCAGCGGCGCGCCCAGGTCGGCGACCAGCCCGGTGAGCCGGGGGTCGCCCGGCTCACCGAGCCGGCACAGCGCGGCCCGCGACACCCGGTCGACCGTCGAGCTCACGAGCCGGCCGCCAGGGCGAGGGTGCGCAGCTCGAGCGGCTTGCCGGCGCGCAGCCGCAGCGCGACGTCGAGCTCGGCCAGTCCGGGCCGAGCGACGCCCCGCAGGTCGGACACCGTCCAGGCCAGCCGGTGCACGCGCACCGCACCACGCTGGGTCAGCCGGCCGGAGTAGATCTCGGAGTCGAGCCGACGCTCGGCGTCGTCGGTGATCGGCCAGCGCTCGCGCAGGGCCGGACCGGGCACGTCGCAGTTGAGCCGCCAGTGCGTGTCGAGGTAGCGGGCCGCCTGCCGGCTGCGCGCCACGAGCACCCGGCCGCGCACCTCGGCGCTCGTCTCGGGCACCGTCAGCCGGTCGGCGAACTCGTGCTTGGGCACCGGCTCCACGTGCCGGGTGATGTCGATCCGGTCGGCGACCATGTCGGAGAGCCGGCTGCGGTAGGTGCGGCGCTTGAGCTCCGGGCACGAGCACGTGTGGTCACGGTTGAGCGGGTGGTAGTTGCCGCAGGGGCACGGGTTGCACGCAAGCACCACCATCGCCCGCGCCGGGAACACCGCCACCTCGTCGCGCCGGGCGATGGTGATGTCGCCGCTCTCCAGCGGCTGCCGCATGGCGTCGATGATGTCGGAGGCGAAGAGCGGGAACTCGTCGAGGAACAGCACCCCGAGATGGGCCTTGCTGATCTCGCCCGGCCGCACCCGACCGGTGCCGCCGCCGAGCAGGCTGGCCCGGGTCGCGGAGTGGTGCGGCGCACTGAACGGTGGCCGCACGATCATCTGCGACCCCGGCGGGAACGTGCCCGCCAGCGAGTGGATGGCCGTGATCTCGAGTGACTCCTCGAGGGTCAGGTCGGGTAGCAGTCCCGGCAGCCGCTCGGCGAGGGTGGTCTTGCCGGCGCCCTTGGGTCCGCTGAGCAAGAGGTGGTGACCGCCCGCGGCGGCCACCTCGATCGCGAAGCGCGGGTCGGCCATGCCGCGCACGTCGCCGAAGTCGACCTCACCGAGCCGCTCCTCCCCGCGCCAGCTCAGCAGCGGCATGCCGCTCAACGGCGGCACCTCGGGCGCGTCGGGGATCTCCTCGGCGCCGGTCAGCAGCGCGACCACCTGCGGCAGCGAGCGCACCCCGAACACCGTCATGCCGGGCACCATCGCGGCCTCGTCGGCCTGCGGCTCGGGTACGACGACGCTGCGCATGCCGCGCTTGGAAGCGGCCATCACCATCGGCAGCACGCCCGGGACGGCCCGGATCCGGCCGTCGAGGGTGAGCTCGCCGATCAGCACCACACCGTCGAGCGCCTCCTTCGCCACCACCCCGGTCGCCGACAGCACGCCGACCGCCATGGCCAGGTCGAAGTGCGGTCCGCGCTTGGGCAGGTCGGCCGGCGAGAGCAGGATCGTGACGCGCTTGGTGACCGGCCAGTCGAGCTGGCAGTTCTGCACCGCGGCCCGGCACCGGTCGCGGGCCTCGGAGATCGAGATGTCCGGCCTCCCGACCAGCGCCGTGCTGACCAGCCCGTGGGAGACGTCGACCTGTACGTCGATCACGTGACCCGTCGCCCCCTCGAGCGAGACGGTGTGCGCGGTGGCCCAGGGCATCAGCCGACTCCCCGCACGTGGTCGAGCACGGGCGCCCCGTGACCGTCCTGGAGCACGCCGACCAGGTCGATCCGGACCTCGGCGGCCCGGATGCCGTGGTCCTCGCGCCACCGGTCGGCGAGGTGGCGTAGCCGCTCGGCCTTGGCCGAGCCGACGGCCTCCAGCGGCGATCCGAAACTGTCGCTGGAGCGGGTCTTGACCTCGCACACCACCAGGACCGGCCCGTCGCGCAGCACCAGGTCGATCTCGCCGAGCTCGCACCGCCAGTTGCGGTCGAGCAGGACCATGCCGTCGGCGACCAGGCGTCGGGCGGCCACGGACTCGCCGTACGCCCCCAGGGCCCGGCGCTGCCCGGCCGTGCTCATCGGAACCTCATGCCCCGATGCTGGCCGCAGCGGCGACCGCGATCACGAGGGGAAGTGCCGGCGGTGGACAACCACGGGCCGCGAGCACCTGTGCGCGCGAAACGCTCAGGTCTTCGGCGGCTCGATCTCCGTCGGGCTGAGCTCCTCGACGTTGACGTCCTTGAACGTGAGCACCTTGACGTTCTTGGCGAAGCGCGCGGGGCGGTACATGTCCCACACCCAGGCGTCCGTCATGGTCACCTCGAAGAACACGTCGCCGACCTCGGTGCGCGCCTTCACGTCCACCTGGTTGCACAGGTAGAACCGGCGGTCGGTCTCCACGACGTACTTGAAGATCCCCACCACGTCGCGGTACTCGCGGTAGAGCGTCAGCTCCATCTCGGTCTCGTACTTCTCGAGATCCTCGGCGCTCATGAGGTCACCTCCAGGTCGGCGAACAGGTCCAGCTGCGGCATCATCGACTGAGCGAGGCTGATCGTCTCCGGGATCTCCGGCAGCCCGGCCGCACGTCGTACGTTGACGAAGCGGTAGCGGTGGATCTCGCACGGGCCGTGCTCGTCGAGCGCCGCCTGGTGCTCGGGCGTGCAGTAGCCCTTGTGCACCGCGAAGTCGTACGCCGGCCAGCGCTCGTGCTCGGCCATCATCATCCGGTCTCGGGTCACCTTCGCGATCACCGACGCGGCGGAGATGCAGGCGGCGACCCGGTCGCCCTTCCACATCGCCAGCCCCGGCACCTCGAGCCCGTCTACCGGGAACCCGTCCGTCAGCACGTACGACGGGCGCACCTCCAGCCGGGCCAGCGAACGGCGCAGAGCCTCGACGTTGGCGACGTGCATGCCGAGCCGGTCGCACTCCTCCGGCTCGATCACGACCACGGACCACGCGAGCGCCCGCCTGAGCACCTGGCTGTAGCAGCGCTCCCGCGACTTGGCGGTCAGCAGCTTGGAGTCTGCCAGCCCCGGCACCTGGCCGGCCTTGCCCTCGGGCAGGATCGCGGCCGCGGCGACCAGCGGACCGGCGCACGCGCCTCGGCCGGCCTCGTCGACGCCGGCGACGTGGGTCATGCCGGCACGCCGGAGCGCCCGCTCGTAGCCGTAGAGCCCGGCGTCACGCCGGACGGTCATGCCGCGCGGGAGCGTGGACATGGTGCTACTTGGGCGCCGGGACGGACGCGAACGTGCTCGGTCGGTGGATGAACTCGGCGCGTCCGGCCGGCCAGACCAGCGCGAAGACCTTGCCGACCACGAGCTCGTCGGAGACGAAGCCGCCCCTGGGATCGCCCAGGTGAACGCGGGAGTCCGAGGAGTCGCTGCGGTTGTCGCCCATCATCCACAGATAGCCCTTGGGCACCGTCTTGTCGAACCTGATCAGCGAAGGCGCGGTGCCCTTGGGCAGGTAGGGCCTCTCCTGCAGCGCCGTGCCGTTGACGGTGACCCGGCCTTGGCTGTCACAGCAGACGACGTGGTCGCCGCCGACGCCGATCACGCGCTTCACGAGGTGGCCACCGGCCGGGTAGAGGCCGATCGCCTCCATCACCTTCTTGACCCCGGACTGGGGGCCGCGCGTGTCCTGGGGGCTCAACCAGTTGCCCGGGTCCTTGAAGACGATGATGTCGCCGCGACTGGGACCGCTGCCCCAGTAGGAGACCTTCTGCACGAGGATCCGGTCGTTCTTGACGAACTGCGGCTCCATGGAGGGCGACGGGATGTAGAACGCCTGGACGAAGAAGGCCTTGATCAGGATCGCGAGACCGAGCGCGATCACCAGCAGCAGGAGGGTCTCCTGCCAGAGCGGGAGCTGCTTGCGCTCCTTGTGACCGGCCTTGCTCCCCTCCGCACTCGTCTTCACGGAGGGAACAGTACGACGACCGTCGTCCTCGATCCCGTCGACCTCGCCGTCAGCACCCGTCGGGGTGGTCACGCGTCGCGACGCTCCTTGATCTTGGCCGCCTTGCCGCGCAGGTTGCGGAGGTAGTACAGCTTCGCGCGGCGTACGTCGCCCCGCGTCACGATCTCGATCTGCTCGAAGATCGGGGAGTTGATCGGGAAGGTGCGCTCGACGCCGACGCCGAAGGAGACCTTGCGGACGGTGAAGGTGCGGCCGACGCCGGAGCCCTGCACGCGGATCACCACGCCCTGGAAGACCTGGACACGGGAGCGGTTGCCCTCGACGACCTTGACGTGGACCTTGATGGTGTCGCCGGCCCGGAAGGCGGGGACGTCGTCGCGGAGAGTCGCGGCGTTGAGGGAGTCGATGACGTTCGACATGTGATGTCTCCTCGCGAGTGCCACAGGTCAGACGCGGTTCGGGGATCGGGTGTTCAGGTGTGTGGACCGGTCGTGGGCGCCGGCGGCGTGAGGCTCCCCCTGTGGCAGGAACCCGACGCAGGCTCTCCGCTCACGCGGAGCCGCCCTTCGGCCGACTGGGCCAAGGTCAAAGTCTGCCACAGCACGTGCAGACCGAGGAAATCGTCAGCCCGGTCGTGTCATCGTCGACGCTTGGTCATCCGGACCACACCCGGGCTGCGCTCCCCGCGCAGCGAGTAGCCGGCCCTCTTGTACGTCCGCTGGTTGCGCAGGCTGCCTGCACCGGTGAAGAGCTCGAAACCGGTCGCCGCGTCCGGCGCCGCCGCCTCGATCCGCTCCAGCAGCATCCGACCGAGGCCCTCGCCCTGCAGGTCGGGGGCCACCATCAGCCGGCCGACGTCCCAGGTCTCCTCGTGCAACCGGCCACGGACCGCGCCGACCAGCCGCCCCGCGCGGTGGGCGACCAGCACGGTGCCCTCACGGATCCAGGCGCGCACGTCGTCGTAGGACTCGGTCAGCGCGTCGATCGGCACGCCCGGGTTGGCCTGCTGCTCCTGCACCCAGCACGCGCGCTGGAGCGTCATCAGCTCTCCCGCGTCACCCGGCGCGACGGGCCGGATCTCGACGTCACCGGCGGCCGAGGGGGTGAGCAGGTCGGGGCGGCGCTCCGTCGTACGGCGCCGGGACTGGTCGTGGCGCCACGCCTCGACCCGCGCGTGGTCTCCGGACAGCAGGACGTCGGGCACGTCGTGACCTCGCCAGCTCGGCGGCCTGGTGTAGACGGGGTACTCGAGCAGCCCGGACTCTCCGTGGGACTCCTCCGTGAGGGAATCCGCGTTGCCCATGAAGCCGGGCAGCAGCCGCACGACGGTCTCGACGATCGCGAGGGCAGCCACCTCGCCGCCGTTGAGCACGTAGTCGCCGAGCGAGACCTCCCGCACCTCCATCCGGGTGCGTGCGTCGTCGAGCACCCGCTGGTCGATGCCCTCGTAGCGCCCGCAGGCGAGCACCAGGTGCTCGCGCGTCGCAAGGTCCGCGGCGACCCGCTGGTGGAACGGCTCCCCCGCCGGCGTGGGTACGACGAGCGTGGCCCTGCCACCGGAGGTCGAGCCCGACTGGACCAGCGCGTCGAGCGCCTCGCCCCACGGCTCGGGCTTCATCACCATGCCGGCGCCGCCTCCGTAGGGCGTGTCGTCGACGGTGCGGTGCCGGTCGCGGGTCCACTCGCGCAGGTCGTGCACCCGGAGGTCGAGCAGCCCGCTCTCGCGCGCCTTGCCGGGCAGCGAGAGCTCGAGCGGGCGCAGGTAGTCGGGGAAGATCGAGACGATGTCGATCAGCATGTCGGGGTCCCCGCGGAAACCGAGCGAAGCGAGTGTCTCTGTGGGGTGTTTCTCACGACGGGTCGCCGTCGATGAGTCCGGGGCGGTCAGCCACGACCAGCCGGCCGCCGGCGACGTCGACGGTCGGCACCAGTGCGGTGACGAACGGGACCAGCACCTCGCGCCCGTCGGCACCTTCAACTGTCCGGATCACCAGGAGCTCCTGGGCGGTGTGGTGCAGGACCTCCGTGACCACGCCGACGCGGGTGCCGGCCGTGTCCTCGACGGTCAGGCCGACGAGCTGGTGGTCGTAGAAGTCCTCGGGGTCCTCGGGCACCTCACCCGGCGCGAGGTCGACGTACAGCAGCGCCCCGCGGGTCTGCTCGGCCGCGCTCCGGTCGGCCACCTCCTCGAACCGCACCAAAAGCCGGTCCTGGTGCCAGCGCGCGCTGGTCACGGTGAGGGCGGAGGGCAGTGACGGGTGCCGCCCCTGGGCGCGGAGCACCTGGCCGGCCGCGAAGCGCCGGTCGGGCTCGTCGGAGCGCACCTCGACCGAGACCTCGCCACGCACGCCGTGCGGCTTGCCGATCCGGCCGACACAGACCTCGATGTCGCTCAACTCAGCTGCTCCTGACAGGCGAACGGGCACCGTCCCGGAGGACGGTGCCCAGACGACCAGACGTGTGCGGGAAGCGCGGGTCGGTTCAGGGCCGGCGGTCGACGTCGACGAAGTCGATGTTCGGACCACCACGCCCCGCGATGGCGGAGATCACGGTGCGGAAGGCGGTCGCCGTCCGGCCACCGCGCCCGATCACCTTGCCGAGGTCGTCGGGGTTGACCCGCACCTCGAGGATCGAGCCGCGCCGCAGCTGCTTGTCGCGGACCGAGACGTCGTCGGGGTTGTCGACGATGCCGCGGACCAGGTGCTCGAGCGCGTCGGCCAGCACGCCGATCAGCCCTCGGACTTCTCGGCGTCGGCGTCGGCTCCGGCCACGTCGGCCTCGGCGGCAGCCTCGGTCGTCACGGCGGACTCGTCGGCCGGGGTCTCCTCAGCGGGAGTCTCGGCGGGCGCCTCATCAGCGGGAGTCTCGGCGGGCACCTCAGCAGCGGGGGTCTCCTCGACCGGCGGGGCCACGGGAGCCACGTCGACAGGAGCCTCGGCCTTGGCGGCCTTCTTCCTCGACGTGGTCGCGCCGGACTTCGGCTCGTTGGCCGAGTCCTTGAGCGCCTCGTTGAAGATCTCGGTCTTGTCCCGCTTGGGCTCGGCCACCCGGAGGGTGCCCTCGGTGCCCGGGAGGCCCTTGAACTTCTGCCAGTCACCGGTGATCTTGAGGATCGCCTCGACGGCCTCGGACGGCTGCGCGCCGACGCCCAGCCAGTACTGCGCCCGGTCGGAGGTGACCTCGATGAACGAGGGCTCCTGCTTCGGGTGGTACTTGCCGATCTCCTCGATCACCTTGCCGTCACGCTTCTTCCGGCCGTCGACGACGACGACGCGGTAGTGCGGCTGACGGATCTTGCCCATGCGCTTCAGACGAATCTTGACGGCCACGTGTGTGGTGTCTCCTTGGAACTCGTGTGTGGGTGAGGGCCACGACTGCCGGTGGGGCCGGCGCGTTGCCGCTCGAGGTGCCCGCGCCGCACGGTTGAGAGGGACCGAGGGACACAGGACTCGGGCGTGATTCTGCCATGTGTCGGCCACTCGACGAAAATCGGCGGGTTCGGCGCTTCGCTCGCGCCGCGGCGGCCGGGCAACCAGACTGGTGCCAGCTTGGTGTGGAGAGCCGTCACGAGGGAGATCGATGAGCGAGCAGCAGCCGCCCGGACCGCCGTTCCAGGGGCAGTACGGGCCGCAGTACGGGCAGCCGCCGTACGACCAGCAGTACACGCCGCACGCCCGGCCACCCAAGAAGCGCCCGAAGGCGCTGTGGTTCGCGGTCGGCGGCGTGCTGATGGTGATCGGCATCGTGATCGGGGTCGTGATGATCGTCGGCGCCGTGAAGGACTCCGTCGGCACGGACGGGGTGATCACCGGTGACGGCAAGCCGGCCACGATCTCGGCACCCCCGAACGAGGGGCGGATGCTGTTCGTCGAGTCCGGCCACGTCGCGCCGAACTGCGACCTCGTCGACGGCTCGGGCACCGCCCTGCTCAAGCGCGCGATCTTCGGCGAGGCCACGGTGACCACCGGCGGCACCGAGTGGAAGGCGTTCGCCAAGATCGACAGCTCCGGCGACGGCAACGTCACGATCGTCTGCACGCCGGTGACCGGCGACGTCGCCCAGGTGCGGATGGGTGACCCGTTCGACGTGTCCACGATCGGTGGCCCTGTCCTCGCCGGAATCGGAGCGCTGCTGCTGCTCGGCGGCGGCGGGTTCCTGGTGCTGCTGGTCACCACGATCCTGTGGTTCAGCCGCAAGCCCGGGCAACCGGTCCAGCAGGCGCCGCAGCCGCAGGCCTGAGGTTCGTCAGGCGACGACCCGGCCGCGCAGCACCACCCGCGTGGGTTCGCGCAGTGCGGTGAGGTCCTCCAGCGGGTCACGGGGTACGACGACGAAGTCCGCCGGCGTGCCCTCGGCCAGGGTGCCGTCCAGGCCGAGCCACGACCGCGCCCGCCAGGACGCGGCCCCGAGGGCGTCGGCCGACTTGAAGCCGTAGGCGGCGAGCTCGAGGATCTCGTCGGCGATGCCGCCGTGCGGAAGCACCCCGCCCGCGTCGGTGCCCGCGTAGATCGCGACGCCGGCCTCGTAGGCGGCCATGATCGTGTCCCGCCGGCGGGCGTGCAGGTCGCGCATGTGGGCGGCGTACGCCGGGAACTTGTCGGCCGCCGCGTCCGCGTAGCCCGGGAAGTTGTCGAGCTGGACCACGGTCGGTACCAGCGCGGTGCCGTGCTCGACCATCGCGTCGACGAGGTCGGTCGAGAGCCCGGTGCCGTGCTCGATGCAGTCGATGCCGGCCTCGATCAGCCCGGGCAGCACTGCCTCGCCGAAGCAGTGCGCGGTCACCTTCGCGCCGTGCTCGTGCGCGACCGCGATCGCCTCCGCGAACGCCTCCGGCGGGAACGACGGAGCCAGGTCGCCGCTGTCGCGCTCGATCCAGTCGCCGACGAGCTTGACCCAGCCGTCGCCGCGCTGGGCCTCCTGAGCGGCGTACGTCGCCAGCTGGTCGGGCTCCACCTCGTGCGCGTAGTTGCGGATGTAGCGCCGGGTGCGGGCGATGTGCCGGCCCGCGCGGATCAGCCGGGGCAGGTCGTCCCGGTCGTGGATCCAGCTGGTGTCGACGGGCGACCCGCAGTCGCGCAGCAGCAGCGCGCCGGCGTCGCGGTCGGCGATCGCCTGGCGTTCGGACTCCTCGTCACTCACGCCGCCGTTGGCATCGAGCCCGACGTGGCAGTGCGCGTCGACCAGCCCCGGGACGATCCAGCCGTCCGCGACCCGCTCCGCGTCGCGCTGCGGCTCGTAGGTGACCAGGCCGTCGACGACGTACAGGTCGCGTCGCTCGCTGTCGGGGAGCACCGGTCCGCTGAACCACAGGGCGTCTGCCATGCGCGGGACGTTACCGGTGGGTGCGAGGTCGCGGGTCCTGGCACGGGGTCGCGCGGAGATCTGGGTGCGCGCGGCGGTCTGTTGGGCGGGGCCGGCGGGCGGTAGTCCGTGACGAAAAGCGCCCCAGCGGGCCCGTTCGAGGCGCCAAACGTCACGGACTACCCGCAAAACGCGCCGAACGTCACGGACTACCCGCCCGGCGAGCACGACAAGACCCGCGCGGCCAGCAACGACAACGACGCGCGGCAGCTGTTACTTCAGGTACTTGTCCAGCCCGGCCGGGAGCTGGAAGTCCGCGGGGTCGAGGTCGGGGGCGTCGGCGTCCTGCCCGATGCCGAACGGGTTCGCGGCCGGTTTCTCGTCGGACGCCTGCGCCTGCTGCGCGCGCTTGGCCGGGTTGCCGCTGACGCGCTTGCCCTTGGACGTCTTGGCCTTCGGCGCCTGGCGCGCCTTGGACCGCTTGCCGATGCCCATGCCCGGTGCGCCCGGCATGCCGGGCATGCCGCCGCCGCGGGCCATCGACTCCATCATCCGGCGGGCCTGGAAGAACCGGTCGACGAGCTGGTTGACCTCGGCGACGGTGCGACCGGAGCCCTTCGCGATGCGGGAGCGGCGGGAGCCGTCGATCATCTTCGGGTTGGCCCGCTCACCGGGGGTCATCGACTGGATGACGGCCTGGATCCGGTCGATCTCGCGCTCGTCGAAGTTCTCGATCTGGTCGCGGTACTGGCCCATCCCGGGCAGCATCCCCATGATCTTCGACATCGAGCCGAGCTTGCGCACCTGCTGCATCTGCTCGAGGAAGTCGTCGAGTGTGAACTCGCCGCCCTGGCCCATCAGCTTGCCGGCCGCCTTGGCCGCCTGCTCCTGGTCGAAGGTCTTCTCGGCCTGCTCGATCAGGGTGAGCATGTCGCCCATGTCGAGGATCCGCGACGCCATCCGGTCAGGGTGGAACAGGTCGAAGTCCGTGAGCTTCTCACCCGCGGAAGCGAACATCACCGGCTTGCCGGTCATCGACGCGATCGAGAGCGCGGCGCCACCGCGCGCGTCGCCGTCGAGCTTGGTCAGCACCACGCCGTCGTAGCCGACACCGTCGAGGAACGCCTGCGCCGTGGCGACGGCGTCCTGGCCGATCATCGCGTCGACGACGAAGAGCACCTCGTCGGGGTCGACCGCGTCGCGGATGTCGGCGGCCTGCCGCATCAGCTCCTCGTCGATGCCGAGGCGGCCGGCGGTGTCGACGATCACGACGTCGTGGAGGGTACGACGGGCCTCCTCCACGCCAGCCCTCGCGACCGCCACCGGGTCGCCGACGCCGTTGCCGGGCTCAGGGGCGTAGACCGTCACGCCGGCCCGGTCACCGTTGACCTGGAGCTGGTTGACCGCGTTGGGTCGCTGCAGGTCGGCCGCGACGAGCATCGGGCTGTTGCCCTGCTCCTTGAGCCACAGCGCGAGCTTCGCCGCGAGCGTGGTCTTGCCGGCGCCCTGGAGGCCGGCGAGCATGATCACGGTCGGCGGGTTCTTCGCGAAGCGCAGCCGGCGGGTCTCCCCGCCGAGGATCTTGACCAGCTCCTCGTCGACGATCTTGACGATCTGCTGGGCCGGGTTGAGCGCGCCGCTGACCTCCTCGCCGCGGGCCCGCTCCTTCACCGCGCCGACGAACTCCTTGACGACGGGCAGCGCCACGTCGGCCTCGAGCAGCGCGATCCGGATCTCGCGCGCGGTCGCGTCGATGTCGGCCTCGGAGAGCCGTCCCTTGCCGCGAAGGTTCTTGAAGGTGTCGGCAAGCCGGTCGGAGAGCGTGGCAAACACGGTGGCGTTCAGTCCTCAGGGGTCGGTCACGACAAGGCGGACCATCGCTTCAGGTCCGCTCGTCAAGGGTAACCGTGTCCAGGAGAGCCGCCCGCACGGCGTGCGCGGCGTCGGCGGCCCGGGTCTCGCTCAGCGCCCCCGCTCCGCTCTCCTGCACGTAGAAGACGTCGACCGCCTGCGGCCCCAGCGTGACGACATGTGCTGAGCGCACCGACACCCCGAGGTCTGCCAGCGCGCGGCAGACGGTATGGATCACGCCGGGCTTGTCCTCGGTGCGCACCTCCAGCACGGTGGCCTGTGCCGACGCCTCGGGCCGCACCGCGACCGAGGGCTCCAGCCGTGCGGGGGTACGACGCGCCAACCGCGAGGTCGCATCGACGCGGCCCGCCGCGATGTTCTCCAGCCGCTGCAGCAGCACCCGCTCGTCGAGGCCGTCCTCCCCCACCTGCCACTGCGAGACGGCGATGTCGTCCACCGTCCAGGCTCGGGCTGCGCGCACCGAGATCCGCTGCAGCGCGATCATCGCGGCAGCGTCGGCCAGCAGGCCGATCCGGTCGCCGGAGACCACCGTGACCTCGCTGCCGTCGTCGGTCGCCCGCACGTCCACCCAGGCGCTCGTGGGGTCGTCGAGCACCTTGGCCGGGATCTCCAGCTGGGGGTCCGAGTCGTCCCGCTCGTGCGGGGTGTCGGACAGCGCGGCCGCGGCCCGCCGGAACAGCTGGTTGATCAGCCCCGCGCGCCACGACGTCCACGCCTTGTCCGACGTCGCCCGCGCGTCGGCCTCGGTCAGCGTCATCAGCAGCTCGAGCTCCTCGCGATCGGGCACCCGCTCGACCACGGTCTGCACGGTCGCGGGGTCGTCCGGGTCGCGGGTGGTCGCGGTCTCCGGCAGCAGCAGGTGCCAGCGGACCAGGTGCCCGATCAGCTCCACCTCGCGCTCGTCGAACCCCATCCGGACGGCCACCTCGCGCGCCACCGGCTCGCCCGCCACGCAGTGCTCGGTGAGCCGGCCCTTGCCGATGTCGTGGAGGAGGGCGGCGGCCATCAGCACGTCGGGCCGGGCCACCCGCCGGATCATCGCCGACGCCTCGATGCAGGTCTCGACCATGTGCCGGTCGACGGTGAACCGGTGCACGACCGAGGCGTGCGGCAGCAGCCTGACCTGCTCCCACTCGGGAAGGATCGTCTCCACCGCGCCAGTCTCGTCGAGCGTCTCCCAGACCCCGAGCAGCCCCGGCCCGGCGGCGAGCAGCCGGACCATCAGGTCGCGGGCCTCGGCCG
This sequence comes from uncultured Actinomycetota bacterium, assembly GCA_963815585.1. GTDB lineage: Bacteria > Actinomycetota > Actinomycetes > Propionibacteriales > Nocardioidaceae > Marmoricola. The sequence goes on from CAWFHJ010000009.1 coordinate 101,035, forward strand.
GCCACGGGTCCGGCAGCGGCGGGCAGTCGCGCAGCAGCCGGGCCGCGGTGGTCGGTGGCAGCACGAGGTCGCGCTCGGCGGCTTCGGCGGCGGCACGCAGCAGCAGGCACGGGTCGTCGGCCGGGCGGACGCCGGCGTCCAGCACCACCTCGCCGTGCGAGACCGCGATGCCGGACGCGATCGGCTCGAGCGCCGGACGCCGGGCGCCCCGCACGCTCGGCCTGGCCAGCACCGCCTCGGCCCGACGCCAGGCCAGCCGGCTCAGGTGCGTGATCCGGCGCCCGAGTGCCCGGGTGTGCCGCTGAGCGGCGGTCGCGTCCTCGAGGCCGAGCACCTCGGCGATGTCTGGCCAGTACTCCGGCACCACCCGGTCCGTGGCCCGGCCCGCCACGTCGTGGAGCGCGTCGCGCACGTCGAGCAGCGCACCCCGGGAGCGCTCGAGGTCGACGTGAGGGACGTCGACCAGCCAGCTGGCCACCAGCGCCTTGAGCACGGTGGCGTCACGCAGGCCGCCGACCGACTCCTTGAGGTCCGGCACCGACGAGTGTGCGAGCTCACCGATCAGCTTCGCGCGGCCGCTCACCAGCCTGTCCAGCTCGGGCAGTCGCTCCCGCGCGTCGCGGCGCCACTGCGTGAGCAGCGCCGTACGCAGCCGGAGGGTGAGGTTCGGGTCGCCGGCCAGGTGCCGTGCGTCGAGCATCCCCAGCGCCACCCGCAGGTCGGCGGAGGCCTGCTCGGCCGCCTCCGTGAGGGAGCGCACCGAGTGGTCGATGTTCGCGCCCGAGTCCCACAGCGGGTACCAGACGTCCGCCGCCCAGGCACCGAGCACCACGTCGGGGTCGTGCACCAGCACCACGTCGAGGTCGCTGTACGGCGCGAGCTCCTCACGGCCGTAGCCCCCGACAGCGACCAGGGCGACCCCGGCGTCGGGGCAGCCAGCAGTGTCGAACGCCTTCGCACACAGCTCGTCGGCCCGGCGGGTGCGGGCGCTCCGGTCGCTCGCAGTCACGTCGCTCCTCCTGGTCCGGGGTCCCATCGTGGGGTCTCCGGGTTACCCCCGTGTTACACGTCTCACGGGGCGCTGACGAAGCCCATCGGACCCGGAGGGGTGGAACGCGCCCCTGACCCTGTCTCTAACCTTGCCGTGATGACCACGATCGCAAGCAGGTACCGACTCCTCCGCGAGGTCGGGCGCGGCGGCACCAGCGCGGTGTACCTGGCTGAGGACACGGTCCTCGGGCGCGAGGTCGCGCTGAAGCGGATCGGCACCCTGCCAGGACGCTCGGAGGCCGACATCGACCGGGTGCGTCGTGAGGCGCACGTCTCGGCGAGGCTCAACCACGAGCACGTCGTCGTCGTGTTCGACCTGGTGCAGGAGCGCGACGAGCACTGGCTGGTGATGGAGTACGTCGAGTCGGAGAACCTCGCCGAGCGTGTCGAGCGGCAGGGCCCGCTGCCTCCCGACGAGGCTGCCCGGTTGATCCGCCAAGCGGCGATCGCCCTCGCTGCGGCGCACGCCGCCGGCATCGTGCACCGCGACGTCAAGCCGAGCAACCTGCTGGTGACCCCGACGGGAACCGTCAAGCTGGGCGACTTCGGCATCGCCCGGCTGGAGACCGACAACGTGCTCACCCAGACCGGATTGGTCGTCGGATCCCCCGCCTTCCTTCCCCCCGAGGTCGCAGGCGGCGCCCCGGCCACCCCCGCCAGCGACATGTGGTCGCTGGGAGCCACCGTCTTCCACGCCGTCGAGGGTCACCCGCCGTTCCCCACGGACGGCAACGTGATCGGCACGATGTACCGCATCGTGCACGAGGAGCCGCCCCGTCCGGAGCACGCCGGCTGGCTCGGGCCGCTGGTCGCCCACCTCCTGGTGCGCGACCCGGCCGCGCGCTGGGACGCCACGCGCGTCAAGGAGTTCCTGGACGCCGGCCCGGACCAGGCGAGCGCGACGCGCACGATGCCGGTCGTGGCAGCCGCGCCACTCCTGGCAGGAGGAGCCGCCGGTCGAGCCGCCGGTCGAGAGTGCGGTCGAGACTCCGGTCGACACTCCGGTCGAGCCCGCCCCGCCCCCGGCGTCCGAGGACAAGGGCTCCCGCCGTACTTGGCTGATCCTCGCAGCGGCGCTGGCGGCGATCGCCCTTGTCGTGGTGGCTGCCGTGCTGCTCACGCGGGGCGACGGCACGTCCGGGACGCCGACGTCCGGTCCGACCCGCAGCACCTCGCCCTCACCGTCGAAGACGCCGAGCAAGACGCCCAGCGAGTCCCCGAGCCCGACGCCCACCGAGACGCCGAGCGAGTCCCCGAGCGAGAGCCCGTCGGTGTCCGGCTCCGCGGCAGAGATGCGCTCCTTCGTCACCGACTACTTTGCGACGGCGCCTTCCGATCCGCGTACGACGTTCGGCCGGCTGACCAAGAAGTTCCAGGCCGAGAGCGGCGGCTACGACAACTACAAGGGGTTCTGGGACACCATCGAGAGCGCCAGCCTGAGCAACATCGCGGCCGACGAGCAGGCAATGACGGTCAGCTACGACATCTCCTACCGGCTGAAGGACGGGAGCCGCAAGGACGGGTCCACCACCCTCGACCTGGTGCGCAGCGGGGACGGCTACCTGATCGACGCGGAAGGCCCGAGACGCTGATCCGGTGAGCCCGCACCCCCAAGGGGGACCCGGGTCCGTGATCGCTGGCTCTAGCCTTGCCGCGTGACCACCATCGCCGACCGCTACCGCCTCGAGCGCGAGATCGGGCGCGGCGGCATGGGCGAGGTGTGGCTGGCGGAGGACATCGTCCTCCACCGCCAGGTGGCGGCGAAGCGCATCGGCAGCCTGCCCGGCACCTCCGGCGCCGACCTCGACCGGGTGCGCCGCGAGGCGCAGGTCTCGGCGATGCTCAACCACGAGCACGTGGTCGTGGTCTTCGACCTGGTCGAGGACGCCGGCCAGCACTGGCTGGTGATGGAGTACGTCGAGTCGGAGAACCTCGCCGAGCTGGTACGCCGCCAGGGCCCGCTCTCCCCCGACGACGCGGCACCGCTGATCGCGCAGGCCTCCGCCGCGCTGGCCGCCGCCCACCAGGCCGGGATCGTGCACCGCGACGTGAAACCGAGCAACATCCTGGTCACGCCGGAGGGCCAGGTGAAGCTCAGCGACTTCGGCATCGCCCGGCTCGAGGCCGACCAGGCGCTGACCCAGACCGGGCTGCTGGTCGGGTCCCCCGGTTTCCTGGCCCCCGAGGTCGCCGGCGGCTCGGCCGCGTCCCCGGCCAGCGACATGTGGTCGCTCGGCGCCACGATCTACCACGCGGTCGAGGGCCACTCGCCCTACGAGACCGTCGACGGCAACGTGATCGGCACCCTCTACCGGATCGTCAACGAGCCGGTGCCGCAGCCGGAGCGCGCCGGCTGGCTGGCGCCGCTGATCGGCCAGCTGATGCTGCACCATCCCGACCAGCGCTGGGACTCGACGCGCGCCACCGCGTTCCTCGCGGGCGGTGCCGACGGTGGCCTCGCCACCCAGACGATGGCCGCCGCAGCCGTTCCCCCGGCACCGCCGCTTCCCGTCACCGAGCCGACGAGCGTGATCCAGCGCGCGCCCGCACCCGAGGCCGCGCCGGCGCCTCCGCCGCGGCGACGCCGGCGCGTGCCGCGCGAGGCGGTGATCGCGATCGCCCTGGTCGCGGTGATCGCGCTGCTGCTGCTGGCCGCGCTGGTGCGTGGCATGAGCGGCGGCGGCAACACGCCTGCGACCGACGCCGGCACCGACTCCAGCACCGACTCCAGCACGCCCAGCGGCGGGTCTTCCGGCACCACCTCGCCGGCCGCGGACAAGGCCACGGACGCCGGCATCACCTCGTTCATCGAGAGCTACCTGGCCACCGCCCCGAAGGACCCGCAGAAGACGTTCGCGCAGCTGACCCGGGGCTTCCAGGACAAGAGCGGCGGGATCAACGGCTACAGCGGGTTCTGGAACACCATCGACACCGCCACCCCGAGCAACATCCAGGCCGACGCCGGCAACATGACGGTCAGCTACGACGTCGCCTACGTGCGCGCCGACGGCAAGAAGCGCACCGGATCGGTCGCCCTGGAGCTGACGTTCCGCGACGGCACGTACCTGATCGCCGGGGAGTCCTGAGCGGGACGGGCGGTGGAGGGGCGTGCTTGTCGGTCGGGCGTGCGCTTTCCCAACACTTGTCCCGAAAGTGCACCGGATCGGCGGGATCCTGTGCAGTTCCGGGACAAGTGTTGGGAAAGGGACGCCTGCTAGATCGCGGCCTCGTCGCGGTCGCCGGTGCGGACCCGCACCACGCTCTCGACCGGGGAGACCCAGACCTTGCCGTCACCGATCCGGCCGGTCTGCGCCGACTTCACGATGATCCCGGCGACGTCCTCGACGTCTCCGTCGTCGACCACGATCTCGATCCGGATCTTGGGCACCAGCGCGATGTCGTACTCCGCGCCGCGGTAGACCTCGGTGTGGCCCTTCTGCCGGCCGTAGCCGCTGACCTCCGAGACGGTCATCCCGGTGACGCCGAACGTCTCCAGGGCCTCACGGACCTCATCCCACTTGTGCGGCTTGATCACCGCGGTGACGAGCTTCATGCGTTCACTCCCCTTGCTTCCGCGCCGGCCTGGGCGAGTGCGCTGGGCTTGCCCGAGAGCGCACCCGAACCGGTGCCGGCCGAGTGGATGTCGTAGCCGGTCTCGGCGTGGGCGAACAGGTCGACGCCCTCGACCTCGTCCTCCTCCGGGATCCGGAAGCCGATGGTCAGGTCGAGCGCCTTGCCGATCACGAAGGCCAGCACGAACGAGTAACCTCCCACGGCTCCGACCGCCAGGGCCTGCTTGCCCAGGAGGCTGATGTCCCCACCGTAGAAGAGACCCTCGCCCTGGGCGAGGAAGCCCAGCGACAGCGCGCCGAACGCGCCACCGACGAGGTGGACGCCGACCACGTCGAGCGAGTCGTCGAAGCCGAGCCTCCACTTCAGGCCCACCGCGAGCGAGCACAGCGCACCGGCGATCAGGCCGATGACCACGGAGCCGACCGGCGTCACGAAGGCACAGGCCGGGGTGATCGCGACCAGGCCGGCGACGGCACCGGAGGCGGCACCCAGGCTGGTGTAGTGACCGTCGCGAAGCCGCTCCACGGCCAGCCAGCCGAGCATCGCGGTCGCGGTGGCGACCATGGTGGTGAAGAACGCCTGGCCGGCAAGGGCGTTGGCGCCCAGCGCGGAGCCGGCGTTGAAGCCGAACCAGCCGAACCACAGCAGGCCAGCACCCAGCATCACCAAGGTCAGGTTGTGCGGCCGCATCGGGTCCTTCTTCCAGCCGACCCGCTTCCCGAGCACCAGGGCCAGGGCCAGACCGGCCGCACCGGCGTTCACGTGGACCGCCGTACCTCCGGCGAAGTCGAGGACGCCCTTGGCGGCGAGCCAGCCCGCGCCGTTGCCGTCCTTGTCGCCGAAGTCGAACACCCAGTGCGCGACCGGGAAGTAGACGATGGTCACCCAGAGAGCGACGAAGATCATCCAGGTGCCGAACTTGGCGCGGTCGGCGATCGCACCGCTGATCAGCGCCGGGGTGATCACGGCGAACATCAGCTGGAACGCCGCGAAGACGAGCAACGGGATCCCGTACGGGCCACCGTTGATCGTCACCTCGGTGGTGGTGAGGTGCTTCATGCCGGCCCATCCGAAGCCGCCCCACAGGCCGCTCTTCTCCGTGCCGAAGGCGACCGAGAAACCGTAGAGCACCCAGAGCAGCGAGACGATCCCGATCGTCACGAAGTTCATCATGAGCATGTTGAGCACGCTCTTCGAACGGACCATGCCGCCGTAGAAGAACGCCAAGCCGGGCGTCATCAGCAGCACGAGCGCCGACGACGCGAGAACCCAGGCGGTGTCGCCGGTGTTCATGGGACCTCCCATTGATCAGACCCAGTGGTCAGGGGTACGGCGGGGGCCCGACGACTGCACTGTCGTGGGCCCGAGCCCCGCCTCGTTGACCAGAACTGTGGTTGTCCGGTGTTTCGGCGCCTGCCCCCGCATGTTTCCGTCTCGTCACGTCTGGCCGGATTCGTGTTACGGCTGCGTGAACGGCAGAGATCACCCAAAACCCGGCGAACCGCCCGGTTTGCCCCATACCCTCGGGAGGTGACGATGACCAGCCCCGCCGAGGTACCTCAGGGCGTAGCGCCCGATCCGGTACCCGTGCGCCGCAAGCGAGGCCGCCCCCGCGACCCCGAAGCCGACGGCCGCATCCTCGATGCCGCCGCCGCGCTGATCCTCGCCCACGGGTTCGACAACATGACCGTCGACGACGTGGCCGCCCGGGCCCATGTGGGCAAGGCGACCGTCTACCGGCGCTGGGCCAAGAAGGAAGACCTGGCCGTCGCGGCCATGGGTCAGCTGTACAACGCCCAGATGCCGACGCCGGACACCGGCACCATCGAGGGCGACCTGCGGGAGTCGTTCGCCCAGGTGCTCGCGTTCGCCAACTCCGAGCAGGGGTCGGTCTACATCCGCACCTGCATCGCCGAGTCGGTGCGCGACCCGCGGATCGCGGCGCTCTACCGGGCCGCGAACAACCAGGCCGAGACCACCGCCAAGGTGATGTTCCAGCGCGCCATGCTGCGCGGTGAGGTACGACGCGACCTGAACATCTCCGCTGCCGTCCAGATCATCGGCGGCATCCTGGCCGTCCGCACGATCACGGAGATGTCGCTCCCGGAGCCCCGCGAGCTCGACAGCCTTGTCGACCTCGTGCTCCGCGGCTGCATCCGCCGCTGACCCTCAGGCGTCGCCGAGCAGGGCGTCGACGAACCCGGACGGGTCGAACGGCGCCAGGTCGTCGGCACCCTCGCCGAGCCCGACCAGCTTGACCGGCACCCCGAGCTCGCGCTGGACCGCGACCACGATGCCGCCCTTGGCGGAGCCGTCGAGCTTGGTGAGCACGATGCCGGTCACGTCGACCACCTCGGAGAACACCCGCGCCTGGGTCAGCCCGTTCTGACCGGTGGTGGCGTCGAGGACCAGCAGCACCTCGGTCACCGGCGCCTGCTTCTCGACCACGCGCTTGACCTTGCCGAGCTCGTCCATCAGGCCGGCCTTGTTCTGCAGCCGGCCCGCGGTGTCGACGATCACCACG